>CAVVGR010000017.1:0-116062 GCA_963747845.1 uncultured delta proteobacterium | reverse complement strand
CATAGCCGAAGTAGCCGAGTTTCCGATCTTTCTTCTTGAGATTCACCGTCGTCGGACCGCACCACAGCCCAAGGTCGGCGTCATCAGTCTCGCCCGGCCCGTTCACCCGGCATCCCATGATCGCAATCGTGATCTTGTACTTCTCGGCGTAAACCGTGAGCTCCTTCACCTGCTGCGCCAGCTCGACGAACTTCATGTTCTCGACGCGCGAGCATGACGGACACGAGATGATATTCAACCCCGCGCCGAAATCCGGCACCGAGATGAACCTTCCCGCCGCCACGTCCTCGATAATCTTGTGCCCTACTGGCACTTCCTCGTGCTTGCGCTCGTTGGGCAGCGTCAGCGACACGCGGATGGTATCGCCGATACCCTGCGCGAGCAGCTTCTCGAACGCGATCCGCGTCTTGATTATTCCGTCGGGCGGCAAGCCTGCTTCCGTGACGCCAAGATGAATCGGCACGTCGGGCCGCCGCTTCGAGAAGCGCCGGTTCGCGTCCATCACCTTGACCGGATCGGAATCCTTCAGTGACACGACGAAGCGCGTGAAGCCGAGCTCGTCCATCAGGTCGCAATGGTACGCCGCCGACTCGACTATCGCCGCGAGTTGATCGCCCGGGTACTTCTCCAGGAACGCCGGCGCCACCGATCCGCAGTTCACCCCGATGCGCACCGCGACGTTGTTGTCGCGCGCCACGTCGACCAGCCATTTCACCTTCTGCTCGATGGTTTTCGACTTCTCGATATGGTGCAGATGCCCCGGGTTGTAGCGAATCTTGTCGACATGCGGCGCGACCCGGTCCGCGATTTTGTAGTTCTCCTGCAAATCGACCGACAGCACGACGCCCTTGGTCTGCTTGCGGATTTCTATCAGCGCCGGCAGCTCCTTCTCGCTGTCCATCGCGATCCGGACGATTCCCGCGCCGGCGTTCGCGAGCTGATGAGCCTGCGCGACCGTCTCGTCGACGTCAATCGTCCGCGTCGCGCACATCGATTGCACCACCACTGGCGCGTCGCCGCCGACCTTGGTGCCGCCAATCTTTATCTGCCGTGTCTTCCGATCTTTTACTGCCTGATCCATTTCCACCTTGCCAACTTTCTATGCTGACGAATGCGCGAGGCCCTTGCTAGTGCTTATGCTCGTCGGCCACCGCCATCGCGATCGCGCCATGACTGAAAGCCGCGCCCGCACGCATCGCAGCCGCCACCCAGACCGCCTCCGCGATCTCCTGATCGGTGCATCCCTTCTCTTTGGCGCGCGTGACGTGCGCCTCGATGCACCACGGGCACTGCGTCACATGCGCCGCCGTAATCGCCATCAGCTCTTTGGTCTTGCTCGGAATCGCGCCGTCCTTGAAGACTTCCTTGTCGAACTCCAGGAAGCCCTTGAACGCGTCGGGCGCGTTCTGGCGCAGGTTACGCAGATACTTCGAGGTTTCCTTGCCGTAAAAATCTGCCATCGTAATCCTCCTCGCGCTGGCCTTGTCTTCGGTGGTTCAAATATAGCAGACCGCCGGCTCGTTCCCGCAATAACAGGACTTTCGCGACGACAAGCGGATTGCGGCTCCAACGGACTCCGCTTCGCTTACGCTTATCTGAAAGTTATGGCTAGACAAATCTTACTTATCCAAAGCTCGCGATGGCTGATTTAGGCAGTGACTTTTCCCTTGCAATGAGTCAGCGTTCTCACTAAGTTTCTTTCTTCGTCGATGATTATTAGACGGAAGGGGGCTTCGCATAAGAGATGCTGCTGTTCACGTATCTCTAGCAGGCACATTTTCACACTTCAAATTCTTCGCTCGGGGGCGGGAGGATGCTGAACATGGATACCGTCGTTTCTCCAATCGTCGTCGCGGATTCGCGACCCTTTCCCGACGTTATCCTTCGCAGCCAGTTCTTTGAGATGGTCGGCACGCGCGCGCTCTCCAGCGAGCAGCGCCTGATGCTCGCGGTCCTCGCCGACGCTATCAACGTGGTGCAGGAATTCGGCAGCTCGACCAGCATGCGCAAACGCAACTCGTTCAACGAGGCGTGGAACTGGTTCTTCACCAAGGGCGTCGGATGCCCGCTGTCATTCGACAGCGTATGCGACGCGCTCGGTATCGACGCCCGCGGCCTGCGATGGCGCCTGTCGGAACTTGTCGCGGGCCGCGGCGGCACTCCGTTGCGCCTGCGGCTGAAGGAAGCGAGCCGCATGCAGCGCCTCACGGTTAATCGAGTGCGCCGCCGCGATCCGCGCCGGATGCATCGCGCCAACCGCGTGCGCTAGCTCTCCGATTCCATCGCTACATGGATTAGCTTGCTCCGTGGGGGTATAAACCCTCTCTGTAAGTGCCATTCGTTATGGCGAACGCACGCTCACGACACCCTTCGGCTTGATCGAGGACAGCATGAGTGAATCCACTGCCAGCTTTGCGGAATGTATCGAACGTACGCACGCGCTCGGTCCTCTTATCACCGAGCACGCTACTGAATCGGAACGTCTGGGCCAGCTTTCGAAAACGGTCGTCGACGCATTCCACGACGCCGGCTTGTTCCGCGCACTGCTGCCGACCGAGATGGGCGGCCTCAATCTGACGATCGCACAGCAATGCGAGGTCGCCGAGCAGATCGCGCGCTTCGACGGCGCCACCGGATGGAATTTCGCGATTGGAAGCGGCGGTCCGGCAATGGCAAACTTCATCGCGCGCGAGGCATTCGAAAATATCTTCAGCGATCGGCGGGCGCTTCTCGCCGGATCGCTCAGTCCGGTGGGTAACAACGCGGTAGCCTGCGACGGCGGCTTCCGCTTCACCGGCAAATCAGTGTTCGCAAGTGGATCTGCGCAAGCCTCATGGCTTCTGACATGTGGAGTCGAGTTGGTGAACGGCGCGCCGCAGATCGTCAACGGCATTCCGAAGTTCAGGGCCGGATTTTTTCCGATCAAATTCGCAAAGATTCTGAGCACCTGGTCCGTGTCCGGCTTGCGGGGCACGGGCAGCAACGATGTCGTGTTCGAAAACGTTTTCGTCCCCGACGGCTACACCTTCGAATTTCCCAATCCGACAAGCACCTGGCAGACCGGGCCGTTCTCCCGGATTCCGATGATGGTCCAGCTTGGCAACGTTCTCGCCGCCGTAGGTCTGGGGATCGCACGTCATGCGATCGACGCGCTCAAGGAGCTCGCCATTGCGAAGGTACCGCTCGGCACGTCGGCGTCGCTGCGCGAGCGCCCGATCGCGCAACTCCAACTGGGAGAGGCGGAAGGAACTCTGCGCGCGGCTCGCTCCTACCTGTACGCAAGCATCGACGAGATCTGGAAAAGAAGCGAAACGGACGAACCCTTCGACGTCGATGCGCTGGTGTCGGCGAGGATGGCATCGGTCACCGCGGGCAAGCTGGCAACGCGCGCAGTTGACCTGGTGTACGACGCGGCAGGAATCAGCTCGCTACAAACCGTGCTGCCGATCGAGCGATGCTGGCGCGACATCCACGCCGTCACGCAGCACGTCACGATGAACACGGCGCGCTACGAAGTTGCGGGCCGCGTCCTCTTCGGTCTGCCGCCGGGCATGTTTGTCTAACTGCGCGAAGTGCCAAGCAAGGAGATTCACGCGATGGACCGTCCGCTCAAGGGCGTCAGAGTAGTCGAAGTTGCGATGTGGGTGGCGGGGCCGTCCACGGCCGCGGTGCTCGGCGATTGGGGCGCCGACGTTATCAAGCTCGAAGACCCGCGCACGGGAGATCCGATTCGCGGCTTCGTCACGCGCACGATGGGCGACCCCGACGCGCGCATCCGTCCACCGTTCGAACTCGACAATCGCAACAAACGATCGGTCGCCGTCGATTTGCGCACCGCCGACGGCCACGCATTCGCGTTGCGACTGATCGAGCGTGCCGACGTGTTCATCACCAGCCTGCGCCTCGACGCGCTCGAGCGGATGAAGCTCGACTACGCGACGCTCTCCGCGAGAAATCCGCGCCTCATCTACGCGTCGATCAACGGCTACGGTCATCGCGGGCCCGACAAAAATCGCCCGGCGTACGACTACGCCGCCGCATGGGCGCGATCGGGCCTGATGGCGACGATTGCCGAACCTGGGCAGTCGCCGCCTGCGCAGCGTCCCGCGATGATCGATCACGCGGTCGGCCTCGGCCTTGCGGGCGCGATATCTGCCGCACTGCTCGCGCGCGAGCGATCGGGCCGCGGCCGCGAGGTCAACATCTCGCTGTTCGCGATGGGCCTATGGATGAACGCCTCTGACCTCACCGTCGGCCTGATGACGGGCCGCTCGCCGCAATCCGAATCGCGCACGCAACGGGTGAATCCGCTCTGGAGTTCCTATCGATGCGCCGACGGGCGATGGATTTACTTCGTGATGATCCAGAGCGATCGCCATTGGCCCGACTTCTGCCGCGCGCTTGGCAAATCGGATTGGCTCGACCATCCGCGCTTCAAGGACTCGACCGCACGCGCAGAAAACTGCGCCGCGCTAACCGACGAAATAGATCGAGCGGTCGCGACGCGCACCTCCGACGAATGGGCTCCGATTTTCGATCGCCACAATCTGATCTGGGCGCCCGTCCGCACCGACGCCGAAGTTCTCGACGACCCGCAAGCCGAAGCCATCGGCGCCTTCGCCAATGTCGATCATCCGAACATTCCCAGATGTCGCGTGGTGAACAGCCCGATAGAATTCGGCGGCATCGACAAACAAGCCCACCGTGCGGCGCCCGAGCTGGGACAGCATACGGAGGAAGTTGCGCTGGAATTGGGCCTCGGTTGGGACGAAATCAGCCGCCTGAAATGTTCAGGTACGCTAGGGTAGCTTCGTCTGCACAACGCGCCAAAGAACAACCCAGTGGTCGGTTTGAGCTTCCGATTAAATCAAACGACGTTGTAAACGCAGATTTTACCGGGTTTGTTTGACTCTGAACGACGCCCTTCCATATGATCATGGTCACCTGTCACGGAGGTCGCCTGCTTGTGCGAATGATTGTTCCTCCTGTCGCTCATCGCCGGGAAATTGATCGCAACCTCGCCGAATTTTTCCGCGGCCATCGCGCCGCGCATTTCAAACGCGCCATCTCATCTATGTGCCGCTACTTCAACGTCCGCCGCCCGCGCGTCGAATGGTTCGAGTACATCGATTGGGGCAAAACCGCGGGCCGCACCTACGAGGACGGCCGTATCCACCTGGTGCATCCCGAAAACTGGAAACGCGGCCGCGTCTACTTCAGCGAGCGCATGTGGATCCAGATGATTTACCACGAGATGGGTCACTTCCTGTTCTGGACCGACGCCGAGCGCAAGGCCGAAATGTTCTCTCGCCGGATGAGGCGTGGGCTGAAAATTCCCAGCCGCCGCGCCGCCGCGCGTTCGCACACGCGCAGTGCGATCTCGAGCACGCGGCGCGCCGCCAATCGCATCCGCAAGCGCCGCCCGCGCATTTCGATCGCGAGAAAATCGCGGCGCTCCGCGCGCACCCTCGCGCGCAAATATCGGCGGGCCGCCTGATGCCGCAGAAGCCGACGGTCGAAAATCGCTGGTGGGTCGAAACCACCTTCAAGAAGCCGAAGAAGGCCAAGTCCGAAACCGAGATGCCGCAGTTGCCGGTCGCGATGGCCTTTTACCAGGTCGCGCAGGACTACGATCAGGATCGCGCCAAGGAAGATCTCACCGACAACAACCTGCGCATCGCGCGCGCGGCCGATCCTCCGCAGGGCGACTGGGCCTACGTCGCGATGACCGAGCAGCACGCGCCGGCCAACGTGATCAAGCGGGTCAAGGACGAATTCCGCATCCCGCGCGAGGCGCGCGGAATCGTAATCGATCACGGCCGCGTAGTGCGCCTGCTGATATGCGGCCCGCAACTCGAGGACTGGATGCTCGACATCACGCTCGGCGACGAACCGTCGGTCGACGCCTACGTCTGGTCGGTGATGTATCGCGAGCGAATCTTCCGGCGCGCAGAAGAAGCGCTGCGCCAGGCCCGCAAATGGGCCATCAACCTGCTCCAATTCCCGCCGCCAAGAGACGAACCCTTCCGCGGCGCCCTGCTGATATAACCGCGCTTCCGGCCCTGGTTCCTACCCCAAACCCCGGAGCAAAAGCGCGTCCGCGCGTTTTGCGATTCTCCTGATACCGGGTGCAGGGGTCACCCCTGCCGAAGGAAGTTTGAAACCCACCGTGGGTTTCAAATTAAAATAGGTTCCTACTCCCCTCTCCTTCCAAATCCCCCGCCTCGGCGCTATGTGATCCGATCGCGCCATGAAATATCTCTCGCTCGTGTTTCGAAACCTTACGCGCAACAAGCGCCGCACGATTCTCACGTCGCTGTCGATCGCCGTCTCCGTATTCATTTTCGCATCGCTCATCAGTCTGCCCGGCCTGCTCGACCAAATCCTGCGCGACCGCGCAAACTCGCGCCGCCTGATCACGCACAGCAAAGCTGGATTCCTCTACGTGCTGCCCGAGTCTGACCGCCGCCAAATCGAAACCCTGCCACACGTCGAGGGGGTCGCGGCCTACAGCGTCTTCCCCGCGACTTATCGTGATCCCAGCGTGCAGCTCGGCGTGCTGGCGGTGGACGACGATCATATTCCAGAAATCTTTCCCGACTGGGGTGTAAGCGCGGAGACCTTGCACGAATTCACGAGCATCCGCATCGCCGCCCTCGTCGCAACTCACCTGATGGATCTTTACGGATGGCACATCGGACAGACCATCATGCTGCACGGCAGCCAGTATCCGGTGAATTTGCAACTCACGATCGTCGGCGTGATAAGCGAGGAGGCCTCCGGACCGCGCATCATTTTCCGCCGCGACTACCTCGAGGAGCTGCTCGGCAGGCCGGGCACCGCCAACCTGTTCTGGGTGAAAATCGACAGCTCGAAATCGGCGCCCCAGGTGATCGCGGCGATCGACGAAATGTTCGCCAATTCGGAAAACGAGACGTCTACTGAAACTGAAGTCGGGCTGATCAAGGGCGAAATTGGCAGCAACCTGGGACTGTTGCTCAACGGCGCAAAATTTCTCGCCGCGATCGTCATCTTCACGATAGCGCTGGTCGCCGCCAACACGGCCGCGATGGCGGTGCGCGAGCGGCGGCACGAAATGGCCGTGATGCGTGCGATTGGATTCACGCGCTACTCGATCGTCGCGCGAGTCCTCGTCGAAGGCCTGATAGTCGGCGTAGTCGGCGGTGTACTCGGATGCGCACTGGCTCTCGTCGGCATCGCCCTGCTTCCCCATGTCTCGGGCGCGCTGGGTCCCCTGGCGCTCGCAATCACGGTACAGCCACGAGTCATCGCCTACAGCTTCGCAATCGCAGCCGCGATAGGAGCAATCAGCGGCCTGATCCCGGCAACCCTGGCCACCCGCGGCGACATAGCAACAGAACTCCGCGCCATTTGAAATTCCAACCGGGACAAAGTCCCGCATCTTTTTCACTGGGTGCAGGGGTCACCCCTGCCCAAGGAAGTGTGAAACCCACGGCGGGTTTCACTACAATCAAGCTCCGCGGTTCCACTCCTCGCAGATTCCTACTTGCCTCCCTGCGTGACGGCGAATATTCCTGATCTTGTCCGAGTCCGCTGCGCCGGTCCCGACGAGTAGTTCCCAGTCGAGGAAGGTTGGACATGCAAAAATACATTTCAATTATTGCCGCTTCATTCGTCCTGCTGATTCTCAGCGGATGCGCTTCCACCAATCAGAATCAGACCGTGCAGCAAAAGCAGGCCTGCACCGCAGGCGCGCCGCATCCATGGTGCATGCAGTTGGCGCAGACCAGGCCGCTGGGATCATGGGATTCGAATGGGCCGACCAACCCCGAAATGACGAACGACGTCACGCCCTATCCGAGAAACCCGGCTCTGCCGCTCATCACTCCGGGCCGCGGCGCTATCGTGATGATGAATTCCGGTCTCTAGAAGCTGGATCTGCTCCGCTACTTTCGGAATTCGACCGTCGCCGTTCCGGTCACGAGGCGTTCGGCCTCCTCGTTCTCCATCCAGACGTCGACCTCGACGGTGCGCTCTTCAGGATTTTTATTAGTGATAAATCCATGAATGGTGATCGTGTGATCGGGCTGCACCGGCACACGATAGGTCGTGCTCATCAGCTTCAACCAGGCGTTGCTCGAGCCGATCCAATCGGTCACCAGCTTCGAGAGCAGGCCGAGGCTCATGTTGCCCGGCAGGATTATGCCCGGCAGCCCCTCTTTCTTCGCGGCTTCATCGTCGGTGAAGCGGCCCGCGATATCGCCCATCCCCATCAACTTGGCGTAGGCGCGACATTGATCCTTGGTCACGAACAGCTCGAGCGGTCCGAGCGTGTCGCCGATATTGATCTGGTCGAAGTTGCTCACGTGCGGTTCATAAAGCGATGGTCGATATGGGCCAGCACTTCGTCCTTCTGATTCTTCAGCGTCGAGCGAATCACCACAAACACCATCGTGCCCGTGCGACCCGTCTTCTCGTAGATTTCCTTCACGTGCGAGCTCAGCGTCACCTGGTCGCCCGGCCTTATCGGCGAGACGAACTCGACGTCCTTGCCGGCGTCGAAGCCGCGCCGTCCGAAGCGCGGCACGTTCTCGAAAAAATGCCGCCCGTTGCGAAACGTCACCGCGAATGACGGTGGCGCAACGATTCCACCGTACGGCCCTTTCTTCGCCGCCGCTTCATCCGTGTAGATCGGATTGGTCTCGCCGAGTGCCGCGCAGTAGCGCTGGATCTTGTCGGCCTTGACCTCGACGGGCTCGGTCACTTCAAAGACCCTGTTTATCAGCGCCGGATCGTAATTGACTGCCATCGTCGTTACCTGGTCGTGGTTTCCATCGCGACCGCATGCGGCACGGCTTTGCGCCGCGGACGAAAATCCACCGGCTCATAGTTGCCGGTTTTCAATTCGCGCACCAGGTCATCGATGTTTTTGATATACGCGCCGAACTTGGTCGCGCACAGCCCGATCAGACTAACGAGGTGGCTGTCCGAGCCGCCGGTCGCTGCAAATCCATGCTTCGCGATCAGTTCCGCGCTGCGCTCGTCTTCGCCCTTGCGCGATCCGCCGTTGAGCGCCTCGACCGCGACCACGTTCTCGAGCGGCGGCTTGTTCTGATAATGCTCGTACAGTCCGATATTCGGGCGCCCCGGATGACACGGGACGACGATCCCGCCCATCCGCGCCACTTCGTCGATCAGCGTCTGCGCGTCGAGGCGCACGTCGGCAAAATCGAAGCGCGCGACCATGTCGTCATTCACGCCGAACACCAGCATATGCCCGTAGTTGGTCTCGACTTCCGACGCGCGCAGCACCATCGTGCCGAACTTGTCCTCGAGCGCGCGATAGTCGGCGTCGCGATTGAACTGTCGATGCTCGGTCAGCACGATTCCGTCGACCGGCCGCTCGGCGGCACGCAGCTTGATCCAGTTGAGGTACGCCTCTACCGGTGCGCGGCTGTCTTCCGATGCTTCACTATGGGTGTGCAGATCAAGGATTGTACTCACCAGGATTGAGTCCTCACCTCGCCGGGCGAAATTTCGCGAGCGTCACCTCGGGCGTGACGTCCTCGTATACGACCTCGACGGGCATCCCTATTTTAACCTGTTCTGGCGCGCAGTCGACAAGGTTAGTGAGCATTTTCACGCCCTCGTCCAATTCGACATACGCCATGATGTATGGCAGCGATTCGCGAAATCCCGGCGCCTGGTTCTGATATGTCGTCGTGAAGGTATAGACCTTGCCGCGCCCACTGCACTTGATCCATTGCGTATCCGACGACATGCAGTTGGTGCACAGCGCGCGCGGATAGTAGCGGATGTCGCCGCAGTTGCCGCATTTCTGGATGTACAGCTCATGCCGCTGCAGCGCTTCCCACCACGGACGGTTCTCTTCGTCGAGGTGCGGGAGTGGCTTCGCGTATTTTTTTGCTTGCGTCTGTTCCGCCATGATTTTCCTGTGAGCCTCGATGCTTACTGATTGCTGAGTATCAGCGTCGCGCCCGAATGGCGCAGGCCGAGCGAGCCGCCGGTGCCGTGCGCGAGCGCAATTTTGCAATCCTTGACCTGCCGCGGACCGCATTCGCCGCGCAGTTGCTTGGTCGCCTCGATCACGAGGAAAATTCCGCGCATCCCCGGATGGTTCGATGACAAGCCGCCGCCGTCGGTGTTGATCGGAAATTCGCCATCGAACCGCAATCGTCCGCCCGACACGAACGCTCCACCTTCGCCGCGCTTGCAGAAACCGAGATTCTCCAAGGTCGCCAGCACGGTGATCGTGAACGAGTCGTAGATCATCGCCATGTCGATGTCTTTGTGCGCGACGCCCGCGCGCTCGAAGGCCAGCCGTCCCGATTGCGCCGCCGCAATTTCGAGAAAGTCGCGCTGCCCGCGCGCCGCGTGGCGCACCGTCTCGCCCGTGCCGAGAATATAAACCGGCTTCTTCTTCAAATCGCGCGCGCGCTCGGCCGATGTGATCACCAGCGCGCCGCCGCCGTCGCTGATGATGCAGCAATCGAGCAGATGCAGCGGCGAGGAGATGATTCGCGACGCGAGCACGTCTTCCACCGTGATCGGCTCGCGATACTTCGCCGCCGGATTCATCGACGCATGCAGGCGCATCGTGACCGCGATCTCGGCGAGCTGCTCCGAGGTGGTGCCGTAGTCATGCATATGGCGCTGCGCGACCATCGCATACGATCCGACAGTCGTCGGCCCGAACGGAATCTCGTACTGGTCGCATGGATCGCCGCTACCGCCGCCGCCACCGCCGGTGCCAATCGCAAAGCGCGACGACGCCGCCGTCGAGCCGTAAACCACGACGCATACGTCGCACAGTCCGGCATGAATCGCAGCCGCCGCGTGCGCAGTGTGCGCGACGAACGACGACCCGCCAATCGAAGTCGAGTCGACAAAGTTCGGCGTCAGGTTCAGGTAATCGCAGAAGCTGACGATTCCCATCCCGCTCATCCCGATTCCGGTCGTGCACAGTCCGTTCACGTCCTTGATCGTCAAGCCGGCGTCGTCCAGCGCGCCACGCACGCTCTCCGCCATTATCTGGAACAGGCTCTTGTCCGGCGCGAAGCGCGTGGGATGCTCGAACACTCCGGCCACTGCGGTCTTGCGGCTTAGACTCATCTCGAATTCCTACTTCAGTCCGTCGACGAACTGCTCGATCGCGGCGTTGTACTCGGTGGGACGCTCGCGCGGGATGTAGTGACCGGCGTCCGCGACAATCTTGCACGTCGCGCCGCGAATTTTGCCCGCGATAAACTCCGCGTCGGCCGGCGTCGTGCCCTTGTCGTCAGCGCCCGCGAGCACCAGCGTCGGCTTGTCGATCTTTGCGATCGCCTCGCGCAAATCGACCTGCGCGCATGCCAAAATATCGGTGTAACGCACACGCGGATCGGTTTTGATTTGTTCCATCCAGCCTTCGCGGACCACGTCGAAGTTTTCTTTCGCCGTCTTCGGCGAATAGCCGTCGGTGTTGAAAGCCTGCGGCGCACGGCCCATCGTGATTGCGCGCAAGCCCTCGATTCTGTCGGGCGTGAGGTTGAACTTCGGCGCCGTGCAACTGAGGATCAGCGCGTCGACGCGCGCGGCGTGCCGCAGCCCGAGGTCCATCGCGATCGCACCGCCCATCGAATGCCCCAGTATCACCGCCGATTTGATCTTCAGCGTGTCGAGAAATGCAGCGACGAAGTCGGCGTAGTCGTGAACGGTGCGCAAGCCCTCGACGCCCGCCGAGCGGCCATGGCCCGGCAGGTCGAGCGCGATCGGGCTATGCTTGCCGCCGAACGCCTCGCGCTGGCGATGCCAGCGTGTGGCCGTTGGAGCCGGCGCCGTGAATGAACAGAATTTTGCGGCCGCGCGAGAAGTCCGGCACCACGTCGGGCAGCGTGGTCGCGCCGCTATAGTAGATAGTAAGTCGCGTATCCGTTAACTTCGGTGTATTTGGTCGGCATCGGCGCGAATCTCTCCGCCATGTGCTTTTGTGGGTTAGCTATTAGGTTGACCGCGCGCTTGTCAAACGCCGCCAGACTCAGGCTGTCGCGCGTGCCGAGGATTAGCAGTTCGCTCATCGTGAAGGTTTGCGATGCGGCTGCCTTGGCTATTTCCGCGATCATTGCGTCGGCTCGCTCGCGCTCGTCTTCCGGTATCAGCGGCGTCCATCTGATTCGGAACCATTCTTCGACGCCCGGCCAGTCCACCGTGAACGGCGCCGCGCGTTCCTCTACTCTGAGGCCGGCCTTTACAAACGCCTGCTGGAAGCGGTCTTTGAGATCGTCGGTTTCCCGGCGCATCGTGCGCCGGAAGATCAATTGTCGAAATTCGGCCCATCGGTCGGGACCGATGAACGCACTCATCATCTGTCGAGCGCTTTCGCCGCGCCTGCCCGTCGCCACCAGCATTCCGCCCGGGCGCACGCGCCGTGCGAGTTCCGCGACGACGCCGTCAAGGTCATCGTCTGCGATGAACTGCAGAACGTGGCTGGCGAAGACCAGATCGAATGACTCCGGCTTAAACGGCAGGTGTGCGACGTTCGCGCGCAACAGACGGCATTTCGCGCCTGTTCGAATGCGAGCCGACAGCAGCATCTCGAATGACAGGTCGATGCCGGCGACTGTGCGATTGCCGGGCACCGTCACGAATTTGGTGAGATAGGCGCCGTTGCCGCATCCGACGTCGAGGATGTCGCGCGCTTGCGCGATTTCCGGCGCGAGCGCTTCGAGTACCGCTTGTCGCCGGCCCTGGTAATAGGCGCCGTCGCCATAAGTGCCGGCGAACCGGTCGAAGTACGTGGCTATCTGTGAAGATTTACGCGGCCGCGAACTTTCAATTGGATCCACGCCGCGAGAATGACAGAAAAGCAGCCGTGCGGAAAAGTTGCGGGTTACTTTCGGGGCTTGCGGCCCTTGGCCTTGCGGGTGGGTGCGGACTCGCCGTCAATCTGGCCGACTTGCCCATGCTCCCATACTTCGATTGCGGCGCGGCTGAAGCGCCATGCGCTGCCGACGCGGAAGCCCGGAATTCTACCTTCGCGCAGCAACCGGTAAATCGTGGTGGGATGAACGCGAAGATGCGGTGACAACTCCGAGATGGTCAGAATTTCTTCCGAGGACGCCATCGTGAAATTTTTGCCCCCCGTGGGGAGATTTTACCGATTCCCCGTCAAAGCGAGTCGTATCGCTCGAAGCCCCTTAACAGCATACAAAGCAGCTTTTAGCCGCGCCACGGTTAAGTCAATACTGGCTATACCGAGCCGTCAGAGGTTGAGATTCTTGGCGGATGTGAGTCATGTTGCTTTATAGTTAGCGAAAGACGAGCAGAGGAAGCTGGCCTGCGCGTCCCCTGCTGGTTACCCGTCGATTTGAGGAGGCGACTTGGGATGGCATACGAAGCTATTGAAATCAAAAACGAAGGTGCGGTGGCATGGCTGACCCTGAACCGCCCGCACAATCTCAACGCGCTTAGCGCGCAGATGGTCGCAGAACTCGAGGATTTTTTGCATCGGCTGCCGAAGCAGACTGAGACGCGAGTGGTTGTGATGAAAGGCGCAGGGCGGGCGTTTTGCGCCGGGCTCGATCTCAAGGAACAAAACCGCGGCGGCACCGGCCTCGGCGCGTCGACGACTGACACGGTCGAAAGTCAGCGCCGGATGAGCGACCTGGTCGTCGCGATTCGGCGGGCACCGCAGCCGTTCATCGCCGCAATTCGCGGACCGGCAGCAGGGGGAGGATTCGCACTCGCGCTGGCCTGCGACGTGCGAATCGCAGGCGAGTCCGCGCGCTTCAACGCCGCGTTCATTCGTATCGGGCTGACCGCATGCGATATGGGCGTGAGTTATTTTCTGCCGCGCGCAGTCGGCAGCTCGGTTGCGTCGGAACTGATGCTGACAGGACGCTTCATCAACGCGCAGCGCGCTTTCGCGACCGGCCTCGTGTCCGAGCTGATGCCGGATGCGGAAGTCGATGCGGCCGCATCCAAGCTCGCACTCGAGATGACGGAGACGTCGCCGCTCGGACTGCGACTGACGAAGGAATGTTTGTCGATGAGTATCGACGCCGGCAGCCTCGAGCAGGCGGTAGCGATGGAAGATCGCAACCAGGTGCTATGCGTTCGGGCGGGATATATCGAGGAAGGCGCGCGCGCGTTTCTGGAGAAGCGCAAGCCGCGGTTTGCGGAGAGAGCGTGAGAGATAACGGGGAACTTGATTTTAGCGGAACCCGCCGTGGGTTCCACACCTCCCTGGGCAGGGGTGACCCCTGCACCCGGTATTTAGAAAAACGCGAAATCGCGTGGACGCGATTTTGCTCCGGGGTTTGGGGAGTTGGAGATGGGCGGGCGGAAAACGATCCTCATCCTAACCTCTCCTTGTCCGAGGAGAGGTCTGCGCGCGCCGCAGTAGCGCGACTATTGATGTCTCACGCTAACCATCGTAGCTACGCGCAATTTTCTTTTATACTCACCTCTAAAGTGGCGCTGCTGGTTTGTGGCCGCCCAAGTGTCTTGGATTGGGGTTAGACGAGTCGGCGTAGTGTGTCGTTCGCGAATTCCACTTGACCCGGCGCCACATTCTGTTGGCGCCGAGCTCTCCTCGGACAAGGAGAGGTTTAGGACGGAGCCGTAAAAAAAAGGGGCGGTGGATTTCCGCCCCTGAATCGCTCTCAAAAAACTTGCTGGTTTATTAACGGCTGGCCATCGTAGTTGACTCGCCGAGGCGGGCCACCAGGTATTCAGGCTGGCCTTTGTGCCATACGCGGAATTGCACTCGCTGGCCGGGAGTATACTGGGCGACGATGTCGTTCAGCGTCTTCGCGTCGGGAATCGTCTTGCCGTCGAATTCGCTGATTACGTCACCGGCCTTGATGCCCGCCTTGTCGGCCGGCGATCCTATCGACACGGACCGCACCTTCGCGCCCCAGACATTGGGCGCCCACGCCGTCATCGCGCCAAAGTATGCAGGACCACTGGCCTGGTGCACGTCAGGATGCATGAAATGAACCTGCCTCACGCCGTTGACGGTGTGCACGATTTCCTTGATTCGGTTCGCCTCGTCCATGCTGTAGACTTCGCCCGCCAGGTACGTCTCGCCCCTCTTCGACACTGAGACGCCGATATCGGTAAAAGCGCGCTCCTTGAGCGTGCCCTTGATCTGAGCCTCGAGGACCTCGGGCTTGACCTTGGGTATCGACGCCAGCTGGACGTCGCTGTCCGGAATTATGACCCACGTCGTTATCAGGTCGTCCGTGCTCATCTGCGTCGCGGACACTTTCAGCGGCGCCGGCGTCGGGATGGTTTGCGCCATCAGAGTTGGCCGGGCGTGGTCACCGAGGATCGGCGCGCGCATCATGATAACCGCCACCAACGTCATCAGCGCAGTGCCCATCAAGGTAAACCCGTAATCGCGCGAGAAAAAATGACGGCGCGGACAGGTATCGTGTAGCTTTCTATGACCTCGGCGTCCTCGAATTGGTGCGCGTAGACAACGTCCCGGTTGGCGCGGTCGGCAGTGGCGATATGCTCGAGTTCCTCGAGCGTGCGGGAAATGCCACCGATCACCGCAACGACTTCTTCGCCCGCCGGCGTCACCGGCGTTCGCGTCGTGGCGCTGAGCTTGGGCACTCGCGCGATCCTCTGCCGGCTTGGTCTCGGTCGGCCGATTGTTTCCTCGCCCTCACGCTTTATCGAGGCCGAAAAATCGGCGTAGCGGACTTTCGATTCGGGATGGGTCTTGCCGTTGGTTTGTGCGTGCGCGCGCGCTTCGTCTCTTTTGCGCTTGAAGCGAATCAGCGCTTCTTCAAGCGTGAGGATGTCTTGTGGCTTGTGGCCGTTCTTGCCCATCGCAGCGTCGCCTCCTTGTTGATTAGGCACCCAAGCGACATCATCGGAGTGCCTCCTCTACCCATAGCAGGGAATTTCGACTTAGGCCAACCATGAATCGCGCAATCTGCAACGGCAGCGCCACGGCGCTGTGAGAACAATCTAACTGACGTTAGATTGCTTCGCTCACCGCATCCTCTCTCTGCGACGGCGTCGGCCGTGAACTTATCGGCGTATAGTGCCGCGTCGGTTCGCCGATGTAGACCTGGCGCGGCCGCGCGATCTTCTGCTCCGGATCGCGCACCATCTCCGCCCACTGCGCCATCCAGCCCGAAGTACGCGGAATCGCGAACAGCACCGGAAACATCGTCATCGGGAAACCCATCGCCTGGTAGATGATCCCCGAATAGAAATCGACGTTGGGATACAGCTTGTGCGAAATGAAGTAGTCGTCCTGCAGCGCAATGCGCTCCAGCTCGATCGCAATATCGATCAGCGGGTTGTGTCCCGTCACCTCGAACACCTTCGCCGCCATCTCCTTCAGAATTTTCGCGCGCGGGTCGTAGTTCTTGTAGACCCGATGGCCGAAGCCCATCAGCCGTTTCTCGCCCTCCTTCACCTTCCTGATCATCGCGGGAATATTCGACACCGATCCGATTTCCATCAGCATGCGGATCGCCTGTTCGTTGGCGCCGCCATGCAGCGGGCCGTAAAGCGCCGCGATAGCCGCCGCCGAGCAGGCGTATGGATCGGGCTGCGAGCTTCCCACCGCGCGCATCGCATTGGTGGAGCAGTTCTGCTCGTGATCCGCATGCAGGATGAACAACACGTCGAGCGCCCGCTCGAGGATAGGGTCCGGCTTGTAGCGCAGCTCGGTCATTTTGAAGAGCATCGACGAGCAGATTGCCGGTGTAGCTGAGCTCGTTGTCGGGATAGACGTAGGGCAGCCCGCGCGTATGCCGAAACGCGAACGCCGCCAGAGTCGGCATCTTGCCGATCAGCCGCCGAGTCTGCAGCCGGCGCGATTCGAGGCTGTGAATATCATCCGCATCGGGATAGAAGGTCGAGAGCGCACCGACCGTGCCGACCAGCATCCCCATCGGATGCGCGTCGTAGCGATACCCCTCCATAAACTTCTTGATATTCTCGTGCACCATCGTGTGAATCTTGATGTTGTGCTCCCAGCGATCGTAGTGCTGGCGGTCGGGCAGCTCGCCCTTGACGATCAGATACGCGGTCTCGAGGTAGTTGCTTTTCTCGGCCAGCTCTTCGATCGGATAGCCGCGGTAGCGCAAAATTCCCTTGTCGCCGTCGATGTAGGTGATCTTGCTGCGGCATGACGCGGTGTTGGTGAAGGCAGGATCGTAGGACATCAAGCCGAAGTCTTCCTTGTTAACCTTGATTTGACGTAAATCGGCCGCACGAATCACTTCGCCCTCTTCGATTGGCAGCTCGTACTTCTTGCCGGTCCGATTGTCAGTGATGGTCAGAGTGTTGTTTGCCATCGGCCTAACCTCGACTTGCTTATGACGTTTGCGTTCAACATGAATACAGTACGCGTGATTTTATGTCCAAGGCCCGAACACTGCCGTTTGCATCACCGCCGTTCTCGCAACCGCCGCCGCGCCATGCCACTCTGTGCGCTTGTGCTTTCGCTATGAGAGCGCGCCGAAAAAATGATCGATAAAATAATCTCCAGCCTCTCCGCCTTCATCATCGCGACAATTTCCACGCTCGGCTACGGCGGCGTCGTGCTGATGATGGCGATCGAAAGCGCATGCATCCCGCTGCCGTCTGAAATCATCATGCCGTTCTCCGGATACCTGGTCGCGACCGGACGCTTCAGCCTCAACCTGGTGGCGATTGCGGGCGCCGTCGGATGCCTGCTCGGCTCCTACGTCGCCTACTTCGTCGGCCAGTACGGCGGGCGCCCGTTCATCGAGCGCTACGGCCGCTACGTGCTGATCGCCGAGCACGAACTCGAAACCGCCGACCGCTTTTTCGAGCGCTGGGGTTCGCACGCCGTATTCTGGAGCCGGATGCTGCCGATGGTGCGCACCTTCATCGCGTTTCCGGCGGGCGTGTCGCGGATGAGACTGCTCCCGTTCACGATCTACACGTTGCTCGGGTCGTACATATGGTGCCTCGCGCTGGCTTACGGCGGGATGAAGCTCGGGCAGCACTGGAAGGATCTCGCGCCGTATTTTCATCGCTTTGACGCGCTGATCGCGATACTGTTGATAGTGGGTGGCGCCGCGCTGGTTTACAACCGGGTGAAAGGAATGACCTCCGCGCCCACACGCCGCCGATTGAACGCATCGCCGCCCGAAAGGAACCGAATGCCCGACAAAGAAATGCCCGATCCGTCCGAGCTCGAGGAAATTTTCGCCAGCATCGATCCGACGCCGGTCCGGATGGCGCATGACTACCTCAACGACGCCGGCATCGAGTCGTTTGTCTTCGACGCGGGCTCGTCGCGAATGCTCGGCACGACGGCGGCGGTGCCGACGCGCCTGATGGTTCATCGCGACGCAGTCAAGGACGCGCGCAGCCGCCTCGACGATCTCGGCTTCACGGAAAAGTGACGGTCGCGATGAATGATGGCACGGATCACGGCATTCGCTTCGGGCGAATCGCTGCCATGCTGCCGGTCAAGAACATCGAGCGCGCCTGCGAGTTCTACACGAAGGTACTGGGCTTCACCAAAGTTTTCGAGAACGGCACTCCGGTCGGCTTCATGATCCTCAAGAAAGATCAGGCTGAGTTGCACCTGACGCTGCAGCCGAATCACAAAGCCGCACCATTCAACGTCGCGCACATGATCGTGCACGACGTCGATGCGCTGTACGCAATCTGCCAGCGTCACGGCCTGCGCATCGTCAAAAGCCTGCAGGACAAGGAGTACGGCCTAAGAGCCTTCGTCTTCGAGGATCCGGACGGCAACCGAATAGACGTGGGCCAGCCGATCTGAAGTTGCAATGCAAAAGCTCCTGATCATCTCACTCTTCGGTCTGATGGCACTAATCGGATTCTCGACTCGCGTCGTGGCCGAAGGCGCTCTGGCCATCGGCTCGACTGGCAATGTTAGGGCGGATGGAGTTGCAATCGGTGGAAGCGTTAACGATGCAACGAGCGAAGCGGCAATCGCGGGCGCGCTTGAGACCTGTCGTTCGCAGCCCGACGTCCGGAAGGCAGCGGCGCGATGCAGGATCGTGCGAACGTTCACGGGGAAGTGTTACGCGGCAGCATTTGATCCCAAATCCGGCACTCCAGGCTTTGGCTGGGGGCTGGGACCGGACGTGGCGGTCGCCACGAGACAGGCGATGACACATTGCCAGTCGTCAGCGGGACCGGATCGCGCGCAATTTTGTCGGATACAGGAAAATATTACAGCCTGTGATCGACACAATTAACGCGTAGTGTTTCTCGCCTCTGTACGGGGCACCCTTTCCTGCATTATCTTGAAACCCGAAACGCGCAGGCTTTCGCCGCGCGACTTTCGCTAGCGCCGAGGTTATTGCGATGCCATATGCCGAAGGTCGAATCTTCAACGACGCCGACAGCCACGTCATGGAGACTCGGGACTGGCTGATTTCCCATGCCGATCCCGACATCCGACCCAAGCTGCATCCGCTGGCGATTGGATCGGGCGGCAAGATGGTCGCGAAGGCAATCGCTCATGCCGACGAACGCCATAAAAATCCGGCCGCGGTGGCAGACGCCGAAAAGAACCTGATGCTGCGCAAGGGATGGGAAGCGCTTGGCGCATTCGATCCCGATGAACGCCGCCGCGCGCTCGACTTGCTCGGCTTCCACTCGCAGTTGGTGTTCACGACTTTCGCGATTACGCATTTCTGGGGCGAGTTCGACCAGGTGCGATCGACGCCCGAGGTCTTGTACGGCGGCGCGCGCGCACACAACCGCGCTATCGCCGATTTCTGCCGCGGTGACAAGCGGCTGCTCGCGGTCGGCTTCGTGCCGCTCGACATCCCCGAACTTGCCGAAAAGGAAATCGACGAGGCGATCCGACTGGGATGCGCCGCGATTCATCTCCCGTCGCTTCCGCCTGCCAAGAAGTCTCCGACTCATCCTGACTTCAACGGCGTGTGGGCGCGCCTGCAGGACGCCGACGTGCCCTTCATGCTGCATGTCGGCGGCGGCGGCCGTCCGATTCCGAAGGCGTTTCACAACAACGATCGCCCGGTGACCGACTTCCTCGGCGGCGGTGAGAACATCCGCTCGAAAGATTTCATGACGATCCACGTGATGCCGGAAATTTTTCTCTCGACGATGGTCCTTGACGGCATCTTCGAGCAGTTCCCGCGCCTGCGCGGCGGATGTATCGAGCAGGGTGCGATGTGGATCGTGCCGTGGCTGCGGCGACTCGACATCTCGCAGGAGACGTTCGTGAAGTCGGAAAAATATTTGAGCCTGCCGATGAAGGCGTCGGATTACGTGCGCCGCAATCTCCGCTTCACGCCCTATCCGCATGAGCCGGTGGGATGGATCGTCGAGCAGGCGGGACCGGAGCTGTGCATGTTCTCGTCGGACTACCCGCACATCGAAGGCGGGCGCAATCCGCTCAAGCGCTTCGAGCTGTCGACGCCGAATCTTTCGGAAGCGGCGCGCGAAAAATTCTACGCGACCAACTATGCCGACATGATGGGCTCGCGCGCCGCCTGATCGCGCCCGGCTAATCGCATCGATGGCTCTTCAATGGTGGCAGCGCGCCGTCTTCTATCAGATCTATCCGCGCTCGTTCGCCGATTCTGACGGCGACGGCATCGGCGATCTCGACGGCGTCACCGCGCATCTCGACTATCTTCAGTCGCTCGGCATCGACGCCATCTGGCTGAATCCCGTCAACCCGTCGCCGCTCGAAGACTGGGGCTACGACGTCAGCGACTACTGCGGCATCCATCCGGATCTTGGCGATCTGGCGGCGTTCGATCGCCTGGTTGCTAAGGCGCATCGCCGCGGTATTCACGTGATCGTCGACCTCGTGCCCAACCACACTTCGAATCAGCATCCGTGGTTCGTCGAGTCGCGCGCGTCGAGCGTCAATCCAAAACGCGACTGGTACATCTGGATTCCCGGCACGCCGGATCGTCCGCCGACCAACTGGGAGAGCTACTTCGGCGGCAACGCGTGGAAGTACGACGCCGCGAACGCGTCGTGGTACCTGCACATGTTTCTCGAGCAGCAGCCCGATCTGAATTTTCGAAATCCCGAAGTGGTCGAGGCGATTCACGGCGTCATCCGCTTCTGGCTCGATCGCGGCGCCGACGGTTTTCGCATCGACGTGGTGCAGGGACTGATCAAGGACGACCAGCTGCGCGACAATCCGCTGCGCGCCAAGCATGATCCCGACATCCCGTGGTACGCGGAGGGCTCGCAGGATCCGCTCTACAGTTCGGACCGGCCGGAGATTCACGAAATCATCGGCGGCTTCCGCCGCGTCAGCGACCGCTATGAGCAGCGGGTCCTGGTCGGCGAAACGTGGCCGCGCGAGCAGGAGCGGCTGGCGGACTACCTGCGGTCCGACGAATTGCATCTCGCGTTCAACTTCCGCTTTCTGCTCGCGCGCTACGACGCGAGCCGCTTCCGCGCGGCGATCGATCTGACCGAAAGATCCTTCGGACCCGGCGCGTGGCCGACCTGGACGCTCTCGAATCACGATTTCCCGCGCCATATCTCGCGCTACTCGCGCGGTGGCGACGCCGACGCGCGCGCCCGCGTCGCGGCCGTGATGCTGTTCACGCTGCGCGGGACACCGTTCATTTACTACGGCGAAGAAATCGGGATGCGCGACGCAGAAGTTCCCGCCGATCGCAAACGCGATCCGGTCGGGCGCGATGGCTGCCGCTCGCCGATGCAATGGTCCGACGCGCGCAACGGCGGATTCTCCACCGGCGCTACAACTTGGCTGCCATGCGGAGATTTCAAGGCCGTGAACGTTGCGCGCCAGTTGAACGATCCGGATTCGATGCTCTCGCTCTATCGCCGGCTGATTCAACTGCGCAAATCGACGCCGGCGCTGCTCGAAGGCAGCTACCGCGCTTTCGACGGCGCACCCGCAGACTGTCTCGTATTCCATCGCGACGCGGCCGCGCAGCACATTGTCGTCGCGCTGAATTTCAGCGCCGAGCCGCGCGAGATCGATTTACCCGTCGGCAAAATCCTGCTGAGTACGATTATCGCGGGCGGCCGGTCGAGTTCGCAAAGTCTCCGCTGACGCTCGCCCCGAACGAAGCCGTCATCGTCGAATTAAACTGAACTTTGGCGTTTGCGCGCGGGCATCGCGGTTCATATACATCACGGCCATGCATAAGCCCCGATTTCTCGATCAATTCGCAATGGACCTTGGCGATCGCGAGGCGTTCACCGTCGCCTTCGCCCGTGGACGCCGCGCGTTTCAACCTCAACATGTCGAGGCCAAATGGGCGCGCGACCGCGCTGCCAACATCAACCACATCAAGCTGGAAGTGACGCTCGACTTCGACGCGAAGAAAATCTCCGGCACCGCAACCCATTGGCTCTCCGCGATCACCGGCCCGCTCGAGCGGCTGGAATTCGATGCGACCGAGCTCGAGATCAAGGCCGTGCGCGCCGGGGGCGAGCCTGCCAGCTTCGAGACCGCCGACGGCAAGCTGCTGATCAAGCTGCCGCGCGCTCTGGGAGCGGGCGAGGAAATCGAGGTCGCGATCGACTACGCGGGCCAGCCGCGCCGCGGCCTCTATTTTGTTGGACCGGACGACGGCTACCCGAAAAAAGCGCGGCAAGCATGGACGCAGGGCGAAGACGAGGATTCGCGCTACTGGTTTCCCTGCTACGACTACCCCAACAGCCGAATGACCAGTGAAGTCATCGCCACGGTGCCGGAAAAATTCACGGCGGTCTCCAACGGCGCGCTGATCGAGACCTCTTCAAATACAGCGGCGAAGACGCGCACCTTTCATTGGCGGCATGACGTGCCGCACTCGACCTACCTGATCACGCTGGCGGCCGGCGAGTTCACGATGATCGAAGAGCGCGCCGGCGATACTCCTGTCACCTACTACGTTGCGCCCGGACGCGAGGACGACGCGCGCCGCGCGTTTGGCAACACGCCGAAGATGATCCAGTTTTTCGAGCGCGCGATCGGCGTGCCGTATCCTTACGCGAAGTATGCGCAGGTCGCGGTCAGCGATTTTATTTTTGGCGGGATGGAAAACACGTCGGCGACAACGCAAACCGACGGCACGCTGCATGACGCGCGCGCGCATCTCGATTTCAAGAGCGATCCGCTGGTCGCGCACGAGCTGGCGCATCAATGGTGGGGCGACCTGCTGACCTGCCGCGACTGGGCGCATGCGTGGCTCAACGAGGGCTTCGCGACGTACTTCGAGGCGCTGTGGTGCGAGGAAAATCTCGGCGCCGACGAGTTCGCGTGGAATGTTCGGCAGGATCGCGAGTCTTATCTCGACGAGGACGCCAATCATTACCGGCGGCCGATCGTATGCAACCGCTATCGCACGCCGATCGAATTGTTCGATCGCCATCTATACGAGAAAGGCAGCCTGGTGCTGCACATGCTGCGGCGCGTCACCGGCGACGAATTGTTTTTCAAATCGCTGAACGTCTACTGCACGCGGCATCGCGGCGGCAACGTCATCACGCAAGACCTGCAGCGCGCGTTCGAGGATACGACCGGCCGCAACCTCGACTTTTTTTTCGACCAGTGGGTCTACAAGGAAGGGCATCCCGAGATCGAGGTGTCGAGCTCGTTCGACGACAAGAAAAAGCTGCTCAGCGTCACCGTCAAGCAGACGCACAAGACTGGAGACGGAATCGCTTCGGCGTTCAGGTTCCCGGTCACGATCGCACTGATGGATGCGGAGGGGCGCGAAACGCGGCATCGCGTCGAGATAAAGGAGCGCGAGCAGGGTTTCACGTTCGTGCTCGACAAGGCGCCCAAGGCGGTGCGTTTCGATCCCGAGTTCGACATCTTGAAAACTATTCGGCACAAGCGCGGACGCGAGGCGCTCGAAACCGAATTGCATCATGCGCCCGAGGCTATCGGCCGCGCCGCGGCTGCGCGCGAGCTTGGCAATGAGGGTAGTCCGCAGGCGACCGCGGCTTTGCGCAACGCGCTGCTCTTCGACAAATTCTGGGGCGTGCAGGCCGACGCGGCGACGGCGCTCGGCGCGATTCGGACAGCGGCTGCGCTCGACGCGCTGCTCGAAGGATTAAAGCAGCAGCATCCGAAGACGCGGCGGGCGGTAGCGCGGGCGCTCGGCAATTTTCGCGGCGACGCGCGGGCGGCGTCGGCGCTGACTGACGTCGTGAAGGCAGGCGACGAAAGCTATTTTGTCGAGGCCGAGGCGGTCCTGTCGCTCGGCAAAACGCGCGACGAGCGCGCGTTCGCTCATCTCACAGACGCGCTTGGGCGCGATTCGTACCTCGAAGTGATACGGGCGCATGCGCTGGCCGGGATGGCCGAGCTGCGCGACGAGCGCGCGATCGACGTCGCGCGCGAATATGCGGCGTACGGCCGTCCGCCGCGCGCGCGCGTGGCAGCGCTCGGCACGCTGGCGCGTTTTGCGGCGATCAAAGAAAATCGGCGCGTCGAGATTCTCGATTTCATGTCGCCGCTGGCCGACGATCGCGAATTCATGGTGCGGATGCGTATTCCGTCGGCGTTCTCCGAGGTCGGCGATCAGCGGGCGCTGCCGGCGTTGCGGCGGCTGGCCGATCGCGATCTCGACGGGCGTATCCAGCGTCACGCCAACGATGCGATCGCGGCGATCAGCGAAGGCCGCGGCCGTGTCGAGGAGGGGCAGCGGCTGCGCGAGGATATCGACAAGCTGCGCGACGATAATAAGAAGCTACAGGAGCGGCTGGAGAAGATTGAGGCGCTCGCGGTCGCGCGCGACAAGCCGGCCTGAGCTGGAGTGACCGTGATGGAGAAAAAAATCTCCGTCTGCCTGACCTTCGACTTCGACGCCATCTCACTGTGGCTCGGCGGCTTTCGCGCCAGCTCGCTGAGCGCAATTTCACGCGGCGAATTTGGCCGCGTCGGGGCAGAGCGGCTGATTGCGATGATGCGCGAATGGGGAATCCGCTCGACCTGGTTTATCCCTGGGCACAGCGCCGAGACCTATCCACATATCGTCGAACGCCTCACGGCCGACGGCCACGAGATTGGAAATCACGGCTACCTGCACGCGCATCCGAAGAGTCCCGAGGACGAGGCTGCGATTCTCGATCGCGGCAACGAGGTGCTGACGCGGATGACGGGTCGGCGCCCGGCCGGTTACCGCTCGCCCGGCGCGGGCCTCAGCTACAACATGGTCGAGCTGCTGCGCGACCGCGGCTTCGCGTACGACTCGAGCCTGATGGGCGACGACTTCACGCCTTACTACTTGCGCTCTGGCGACGTGGCTGCTGCTGACGGCGCATACGTGTTCGGAGAGAGTATCGACGTGGTCGAAATTCCATTCACCTGGGGACTCGATGACTTCCCCGCCTTTGAGTACGTGACGAGCCGTGCGGGAATCCAGCAGGGATTGTCGTCGCCGTCGGCGGTTTATGAAATCTGGGCGGGCGATTTCGACTACCTGTACGAGCGGATCGGCGAGGGGGTTTACACGCTGACGATGCATCCGCAGGTGATCGGCCGCGGGCATCGATTGCTGATGCTCGAGCGGCTGGTGAAGTATCTTCGCGGTCACAGCGGCGTCGAGTTCTGCACGATGCTCGAAGTCGCGAGCGCGTGGAGGAAGGCGCATCCTCTGGCGAGGGACGCTTCGTGAGTTCGGATGTAGCGGCAGAGGATGCTGCTCGGCTTCGCCAGCCCCCAGCGGAGTCGAAATGTTTTGCGTCGCAGAAAGATCGGGATTCTTCGCTGCGCTCAGAATGACACCAAAGGTGAGCACGCTGGCATCGCGAAAGATGCGAGCGACCTAACCCCTAACCCCTTCCCGCTGGTGGAAGGGGAACCGGATTAAAGAAAGAGGTGCGGCGGGCCGTTAGGCCCGCCGCTCCTTGTTTGGTCGACGGTAAGTGGCGTGCTTACGCGTCGTAATAGAGCGCGAATTCGTACGGATGGGGCCGCAACCGAATTGCGCTGACTTCGTTCGACATCTTGTAGTCGATCCAGGTCTCGATCAGGTCCTCAGTAAACACGTCGCCCTTGAGCAGGAACTCGTGATCCTTCTTCAGATTGGCGAGTGACGCCTCGAGCGACGGCGGCATGCTCGGCACTTCGGCCAGCTCGGCGGGCGTGAGTGCGTAGATGTCCTTGTCGAGCGGCTGGCCCGGATCGAGGCGGCGCTGAATGCCGTCGATGCCCGCCATCAACATCGCGGAGAACGCGAGGTACGGATTGCAGGTCGGGTCGGGGAACCGCACTTCGATGCGCTTGGCCTTGGGCGACGGCGAGTACATCGGGATTCGCACCGAGGCCGAGCGGTTGCGCGACGAGTAGGCGAGGTTAATCGGCGCCTCGAAGCCCGGCACCAGCCGGCGGTACGAGTTCGTCCCCGGGTTGGTAAACGCCGCAATCGTCGGCGCGTGATGCAGGATGCCGGCGATGTAATGCATCGCGGTTTCCGACATCCCCGCGTAGCCGTTGCCCGCGAACAGCGGCGTATCACCCTTCCAGATGCTCTGGTGGGTATGCATGCCGGTGCCGTTGTCGCCGAAGATCGGCTTGGGCATGAAGGTGGCGGTCATCCCGTGGCGGACCGCGACGTTCTTGACGATGTATTTGTACCAGGTCAGCCAGTCGGCCATTTTCGTGAGCGACTGGAAGCGCATGTCGATTTCGGCCTGGCCGGCGGTCGCGACTTCGTGATGCTGCTTCTCGACGCGGATGCCGACCTTCTCCATCTCGAGCACCATCTCGGTGCGGATGTCCTGCAGCGTGTCGACGGGAGGAACCGGGAAGTAGCCGGCCTTGTTCTTGACCTTGAAGCCGAGGTTCGCGCCTTCCTTGACGCCGCCCTCGCGCCCGCTGTTCCAGTTACCTTCGTTCGAATCGATGTAGTAGTAGCTGGAATTCTGGGTGGTGTCGTAGCGCAGCGAGTCGAAGATGAAAAACTCCGGCTCGGGTCCGAAGAACGCGGTGTCGCCGATGCCGGTGGTCTTGAGATACGCCTCGGCCTTGCGCGAGATGTTGCGCGGGTCGCGGGTGTAGTCGGCGCGCGTGATGGGATCAGAGATGTTGGCGATCAGGCTCAGGGTTGGATCCTTGGTGAAAGGATCCATCACCGCAGAGTCGGGGTCGGGAATGACCAGCATGTCGCTGTTGTCGATCGCCTGCCATCCGCGAATCGACGACCCGTCGAAGCCCAGGCCTTCGTCGAAGGGCGCTTCATCCTTGAACTCGGAGATCGGGGCAGTGAAATGCTGCCACGTGCCGAGCAAGTCGATGAATTTCACATCGACCATCACCGCGCCCTTGTCCTTGATCATTTGGAGAACTTGTTTAGGCGTCATCGAATCCGTCTCCCTCCTGGCCGCTTACGGGGCGGCATTTTTGTACCTATTGGTTGATCGATTTTGCGAGTCCGGTTTTTCCACGAAAGCGCATTCTAACGCAACGCCTGTCAAACGGGCAGCGATCGCATATTCAATCAGCTTCGGATGCCCGAATTGATCGCATCGCGGTAAAGGATCCCGTGCATTCTGCAACTATTTTTCCCCAATCAGCCCAGGAATTTGATTACAGCAAAATAAATGCCTAGCAGAACCAAGCCCATGGGGACTCCGACTTTCGCCCACGACGCGCTCCCGATTCTGAGCGCGCCGGCGCTCACGATGTTCGGGATGTTGCCGGGGATCAGCATCCCACCCGAGATCAGCAGCGACAGAATCGCCTCGCGCGCGCGCGGCAAGGTCATGTCGTGGACCTCGAGCGCGACCAGGGTCGCATTGTCGAGGGCGGCGGATACGGTGTTGGCCCAGAACAGCAGGTCGTTGCTCATTTTGCTGACGTACTCGTTCGCAATCGGGCCGTAGGCGTGGCTTATCAGCACCAATCCCGCGATAAAGCCGAAGACCTTGGCGGCCTGGAAGAAAATCGCGCTGTAGGACTGGCTGACGTGCGCGGCCTCGGGGCCGTCATCGTAGTCACCGCGTGCAAACGCGCCCGCCACTATTGAAGCCGCCACCATGCCGGGGATTACCCATGGCGCCAGCAGCTCGAATAGTCCCATAAAAGGCAGCTCGAGCGCGCGTGCCGCGAGGGTCGAAAGCGGCTCGCCCAGAGGCGTCAGCGACGCGCCGAGGCCTATCGCAAAGCATCCGGCGACGGTCACCCGCAGCCGCTTGTCGCCGGTGAGATGCAGCAAGCCGATCACTTCGACCAGCACCAGAGCGCCGACGATTGCGGTGATGATGCTGGAGATCGATGCGATCACCAAAATGCTTGCAGCGGTCAGCACCGGGCGCGATACCCGGCCGCGCAGCCGGCTGAAGGCAACGTCGAGGCTGGGGCGGGCCCATCCGAAGAGCGAGCGCCGCGACGATCACGGCGACGCTGATAGCAACGGGCTCGTGCAGCGCTTCGAGTACCAGGTCGCGCGTGAAGCCGGTGCCAAAGAGCGTCGCGAGCACGCCGAGCGCGAGACAGTAGAGCTCGATGTTGTGCTCGATGGCAGTAACCGCCAGCGGACCGAACAGCAGCAGGGCGAGGACGACGATGGCAGCGGCGTGATTCATGCGACGCGCGAACTAGTATCACGCATCGATCGTTTGCAGCCAGTAAAAAATGAAGCGGCGGGTCCGGTTATTCGGACCCGCCGCGTTTGGCGCATCGCTGCGCGGTTAGTTCGTTAGCTTAGAAGGCGAAGATGATATTCGCCGCCAGGGTGTCCTGCCCATGCCACAGATGCTGCGCACCGGTCACCGGGTTCGACGAAGTTGTTATTCGTGAAATCGTTCTCATCCGCATTGTCATGCCGGTATTCCAGGCGTGCAGTCAGTCCCGTCACCTCGGGTATCTTGTAGCTTACAGTCTGCGTGATTTCCCAAACGGTCTGGCCGGTGCCGGTCGTGCGCGCTCCGTCCTTGTCCTGGAAGAATTCGCCACGCGTCGCAAGCTCAATGACGGCGTCCAATCGTAGACCAGGTACTGCGCCAAGCCCTGCCATGAAGCGCTGTGACCGTTGATCACCGGACCCGACTCCGTCGCGTACAGGTACTCGGTCTGCAGGGTCAGGTTAGGAATGAACGACGGCTTCCAGGTTCCGATCGGATCGATCGCGCCCAGGTTCGAGTTCGAATGACCCATCGTGAAGCCGGTGCTCGAGATCTTACTCGCCAGGTTCGGTCCCCAGATGCCGTTGACAACCAGGCTCAGCGACTTGTCCTTGTTGTTCAGGCTCAGCTTCGCCTTCGTAATTGGGACCGCCGTTGTTGGTGTCAGCCGGATCGTCCCAGCCGTTGTTCAGACCGGCGGTAGCCGCCACGTAGTCGTTGAAGGTGTAGCTGGCGCGGATTCCGGTATGAGTGAGCGGCTCGCCAAGATTAAACAGCAGGCCGCGGCTCTCGTTGTAGTTCTGGTTGTTGTAAACCGGAATGACTTCGGCGCCCAGCAGCGTTACGAATCGGCCCGCTTCAAAACTGACGCCCGATCCGAACGGCGCAGTGTAGGTCAGATAATACTGCGTCGCATCGATCCATTGGCCACCGACTGGCGCCACGTTCGAGTAGTGCGTAACGCCGGAGATCGAGTTGGCGACCTGTCCGACGTTGATGTCGGTCACGAATCCAACGGTGCCGTCGCGCTCGATGTGCAGGTTGCCCTGCGTGAGCTGAAAGCCATCCTCGTCCCATGCGCGGAACACGTTGAAGTTTGAGTTCGGCTGATTGAAGTTGTGCTCGTAACCCGCATCAACCATCGCGTGGACGGCGATGCCAAGGTTATCGGACAGGTTCTTCTGAATAGCGGTGATGTTGGTCTCGGCCAGGCCGACATGCTCGCCGATCGTCACTGGCTTCCCGTCAGCCGCCGCCGGCTGCGCGACGGTCATCGCCGCCTCAATCTTTTTTACCTCGCTTTGCGTGTCGTCCTGCTGCTTCTGCAGATTGCCCACCTCGCCCGACAGCGCATTGAGCCGCTGCTCCTCGCTCGTGGGCTCGACTGTGGTGGTAGTGGTGGTCGTGCTGACCACGTGGTGGTGGTGACGATGATGCGTCGTCGTCGTGGTAGTCGTCGTTGCCGGCGGATCTGCCCACGCCTGGGCGTTGCACAGCAGTCCGATGATCGCTGCGACGCCGGCTAACCGGTGAATCCAGGCAACGCCCCGGGTCGTTTTCCTTCTGTTCACTCTCTCCTCCCTCCGAGATGCGCGGCCTTACATAGGCCACGGCTTCCTGCGCCCAAAAGTATCGGGCTACGGTAACGAACCGGCAGCATGGTTACAAGATTCATACCGAGGTAATAATTGATCAGCGCCGAAAATCCTTTGTATTAGTAAGGAAAAATGTCGATTTGCACCTTGCACGACGACAATAGTGATGCCCTTATACGATGCATTTGCCGGGTGATTAATCATTTTTCGCACTTATTTCAAGTAGATCCGGCTAGGATTAGCGCCCCTCGCCAAAAGCGCACAAACAATTCAATCTGGAGCGGGATGAAATATGAATTTTGAATTGACCGAGGCTCAGGAAGAGATCGTCAGGCAGGTCCGCGCGCTCTGCGCAAACTTTCCCGACGAGTACTGGCGCGAGCATGATCGCCGCGCCGAATTCCCTCACGACTTCTTTGCCGCAGTCGCCGCCGCCGGCTATCTCGGCGTCGCCATTCCGGAGCGTTACGGCGGCAGCGGACTGGGGATCACCGAGGCGGCGCTGGTGATGCGCGAAATGGCGGCCTCGGGCGGTGCGATGGCGGCGGCCAGCGCGGTTCATTTGTCGATCTTCGGCGTCAGTCCGCTCGTCTTCCACGGCAGCGAGGAGCAGAAACTGCGCTACCTGCCGAAGGTGGTCAGCGGCGAGATACACGTGGCGTTCGCCGTCACCGAGCCGGACGCCGGCAACGACATCACGCATATCAAGACCGCCGCGCGCCGCGAAGGCGACAACTACATAATCAACGGCCGCAAAGTTTTTACCACCAAGGCGCGCGAAGCGAAAAAGATGCTGCTGCTGACGCGCACCACTCCGTTCGAGCAGGTCAGCAAGAAGACCGACGGCATGAGCCTGTTCTTCGCCGATCTGGATCCTGCCTCCGTCGAAATTCGCGAGCTCGAAAAGCTCGGCCGCGCCGCGGTCGATACCAACTTGTTGTTCATCGATAATCTGAAAGTTTCGGCGTCGGACCTGGTCGGTGGCGAGGGCCGCGGATTTCATTGCCTGCTCGACGGCTTGAATCCGGAGCGCATCCTGGTGGCGGCGGAAGCAATCGGCATCGGCCGCGCCGCGATTGCAAAGGCGGTCAGGTACGCAAAGGAACGAATCGTCTTCGGCCGCCCGATCGGACAGAACCAGGCGATCGCGCATCCGCTGGCGGATTCGTACTCGAAGCTCGAAGCGGCGGAACTCGTGATGATGAAGGCGGCGTGGCTGTTCGACAATCAGAAGCCGTGCGGACCCGAGGCCAACGCCGCAAAGCTGCGCGCCGCCGACGCCGGGTTCGAGGCGTGCGATCGCGCGGTGCAGACGCTCGGCGGTTATGGTTACATCCGCGAGTACGATGTCGAGCGCTACTTCCGCGAATCCCGCCTGATGAAGATTGCGCCGGTGTCGCAGGAGATGGTCTTGAATTCGATCGCCGAGCACGTGCTCGGCCTGCCGCGGTCGTACTAGCCGCCGCGACGTATGCGCAAAGCCACGATCGCCGTTCTGATTGGCGCGCTATGCTTCGCGGTCTACGTGTTCTATCTGCTGGCCGGCGCGGAACCGGTCAAGGTCGCCGACACGCGGCTGGTACGGAGCGGCGACCAGGTATCGGTCGAAGGCGAGGTCCGCAATACCGGCGACGACACCGGCCCCCTCCAGGTCGAGGTCCAATATTTCGACCGCGCCGGTCATTCGATGGGCAAGGATATGGTTTCGCTGGAGGGGCTGCGCCGGGGCGCCGCCACCCACTTTCAGAGCTCGCCGCGGCCCGACGACGGGGTGGCCGATTTCTCGATTTACCTGAATCATGGCCGAAATCCCTATGGAAACTGAACAATTCGCGATCTGCGCGAAATAAATCCGGTCTGACTGAATATTCCGGTGACCATTTGTGTCCATACAAATTGTAGGTTTACGATCCGAGTGCGTATAAAACGGCTGAACATGCCCTTGCTAATTCATGGGCTGTACGTTTGCCTTTAAGTCGTTTTGATGGTACTAACTGTAAGTGTCGAATAACACCTAAATGGTGAAGACGCAGGGAAAGACCGTATCTAAAGGGAATCCTCAAGGGGAAGAGGACAAATGGCACGCACCAAGGAACGCACGTTCGGACAGCTCATTCGCGATCGCCGACGGCAACTCGACCTGACCCAGGAAGAAGTTGCCCGGCGAATCAAAACTTCAACTCCATATGTTGGCCATCTGGAATCGAGCAAACGGCATCCGTCCGACAAGATCGTGACCCGTATTGCTGAAGTGCTGGGCCTGGATCGGCGCGAGTTGTTTTTCCTCGCCAATCCGCGCGCGCAGGCGCTGCTCAGTCCGGAAATCGAGTCGGCGCCCGACACCGCCTGGGATGATTTCAAGAAGAACGACCAGCTGCGGCGCGTGCACAACATTACCGGGGACGAGATGGAGATGCTTTCGCGGGTAGCGTTGCTCGGCGACGTGCGCTCTTCGCGTGATTTCATCTACATCCTGAACACGGTGCGCCACGCAGTCGGCAGATAGCGTTCAGTCGCGCACCGTTTCGAGTACACACAACTGATTGCCCGAAGACGTGGGAGGAATTTTCCTCCCGCGTCTTTTTGCAGGCCGCGACCGTCGCTCTGGTCAAGCTTGCATCGCGCAGCCTAAGCTCGACTGCATCATGGGCGAGCCTGCACGCGCGCGCGATCTCGCGCCGGGAATTCCGCGATGGCCGCAGCGCTACACTGTCGTCGCGCTGTTCTTTCTCGGCACCGCACTTTGCTACATCGATCGCATCAGCATCTCGGTTGCGATAATCCCGCTCGCGCGCCAGTTCGGTTACGACTCCGCGGCGCAAGGCCTCGTGCTGTCGGCGGTATTCTGGGGATATCTGTGGACGCAGCTCGCCGGCGGATGGATGGCCGATCGATTCGGCGGCCATCGCGTGCTGGCGGGCGGCGTAGCGATCTGGTCGCTCGCGACTTTCGTCACGCCGATTGCGGCCGCCGCGACGTTTTCCGCGCTGCTGGCGGCGCGCGTGCTGCTCGGGCTCGGCGAGGGCGTTAATTTTCCCGCGATTCACAGCCTGACCGCGCGCTGGACGCTGCCGTCGGAGCGTGCGCGCGTGCTGTCCGTGAACTACAGCGGGATGTATGTCGGAACGGTGGCGGCACTGAGTGCGAGCCCGCTGATCATCAAGGCCTTCGGATGGCCGGCGCTGTTTTATATTTCAGGCGCGCTCGGCCTGGTGTGGGTCGCGGTCTGGCTGTACGTGGCAGCCGACCGGCCCGAGACGTCATCGCGCGTGACCGTCGCCGAACTGCGATTGATCACGTCGTTGCGCTCGGCCGAGCCGCGCGCGACGCAGGTGCCGTGGGCGGCAATCGCGCGCGAGCCGGCGGTATGGGCGATCGTCGTCGCGCACTTTTGCAGCAACTTCGGATTCAACATCCTGTTGCTGTGGCTGCCGACCTATCTGCATCACACCTTCAGCGTACCGCTCGAGCGCGTCGGCGTGTATTCGATCATTCCGTGGATCGTGACGTTCTTCACCATAACTTTCTCCGGCTGGCTCGCCGACACTTTGATCGCGCACGGCATCGCCGTTGGGACGGTGCGAAAATCGATGCAGAGCGCGGCCTTCATGATCGGTGCGATAGCACTGGTCGCAGTGCCCGCGGCGCACTCGCCCCAGATGGCGGTCGCGCTGCTGACGATCGCGGCGTCGTCCAACGGCCTCGGTTCCGCAGCCTTCGGCGTCAATCATCTTGACGTCGCGCCGACCTACGCCGGAATCCTGATGGGCATCTCGAATTCCTTCGCGACCATCCCCGGCATCATCGGCGTGGCCGCGACGGGAATGATCGTGCAGGCGACCCACTCATTCAGCGCCGTCTTTTTTCTGATCGCCGCGGTCTATGGCTTCGGCATGTTTTTCTACCTGCGATGGGCCAGCGGCGATCAGAAGCTCTGAAGTTTTGCGGTGGCGGAGAAGCCGCGACTCGCGATATACCCGTGAGACAAACGGGAGCGCGAACTGTCGATGAGCAAACTTTCGCCGTACAGATGGATTATCGAAGTCCTGTTGCTGCTGCTGCTGACGGCGCAGTCGTTCGCGTGGCTCGCGCCGGCGCCGATACTGCAGGAAATCCGCAACGGCCTCGGCATCTCGCTTAGCAGCGCGGGCCTGATCATCTCGATCATCGCGCTGTGCATCGGCATCTTCTCGCTGCTCGGCGCCGTGGTAGCCGAACGGATCGGCGCACTGCGCGCACTGGTAATCGGAATCTGGCTGATGGCAATCGGGCAGGTCGCGAGCGGCTATGCGCCGGGCTTCGTCGCGCTGCTGGCGTGCCGCGTGCTCGAGGGCGTCGGCTACGGGCTGGTGATCGCGCCGCCCGGCACGCTGGTGATGCAATGGTTCGGCGAAGGCGAATGGCCGTACATCAATATGGTCAACTTCTCCTTCGGCTACGTCGGATTGACCGCCGTTTTCCGCGCGACGCCGGCGCTGTTTGCGGCGGTCGGATCATGGCGAATGACTTTGCTGTGGTACGGCGTCGGCTCGGCCGGGGTCGCGGTCTTATGGACGATCTTCGGCCGCGAGCGTCGCGATGAGAGCGCGGCGCCCGCGCCCAGCGCGATCGAAGCGCCTGCCCAGCGCGGCTCGGCGCTGATGGAAGTCGCGAAGATGCGCGACGTGCTCCTGATAGCGGGCGGGCTTTTCGGCGGGATGTGGGTGTTCCAGATTTACACCGCGTTCCTGCCGGAATTCTTCCGCAGCTACCGCGGCATGTCGCTCGCGGAAGCCTCGCTGATGACGCAGGTGCTGCCGTTCACCGGCTTGTTCGCAGCGCTGGGCGGTGGAATCGGCACGGGAATGTCGGGGCTGCGCAAGCCGTTCACGTGGCCGATCGCGTTCACGACATTGGTCGGATGCGCCGGTGCGATTATGCTCCCCGATCCGATGTGGATCAGGCTCTCGCTGGTGTTGGTGGGAATCGGCTCGGCGGGATCGCTCGCCGCGATCACAACACTGCTGATGGAATTGCCCGGCATGAACCCGACGCGCGTCGGCGCGGCACTGGGTTTCGTGTGGGCGATCGGTTATTTCGGCGCTTTCATCTCGCCGTTTCTCGGCGGCGCGCTGGCGGCGCATATCGGTCTGCGCACCGTGATGCTCGGCTTCCTCGTCTTCCAGTTCCTGCCGATCGTGACGATGTACTTCCTGCCCGAGACCGGCCCGGGCCGCACGCGCTACGAAATCGCGACGGCGTCCGCCGCGCCGTAAGGCTACGGCTTGGGCGCGACTTTCATCAACGCTGCGTGGAGGATCGTGTTGTCCGCGATCAGACCCTCGAGCTTCACGTTGCGCTGATTGAAACGAAGCGCGTGTCCTTTGATGTCGGTGACCGTACCGCCCGCGTGCGCGACCAACGCCGCGCCGGACGCGACGTCCCATTCGCTTTTCGGCGATCGCGTGAACGTCGCGTCGCCGTCGCCCGCCGCGACTATCCCGAGCTTGTACGCGACGCTGCCGGTCGGCCTCACCTTCAGCATCCCGCGGAATGCATCCCATTCGCCGCGCCCGACTTCGCTGCGGCTGGCAAGGACCGTCGCACGCTTGAGCACGCGCTTGCGCGTGACCCGCACCTGCCGCGTATTCAGATGGCATCCAACGCCGCGCGCCGACCAGTACAGCTCGCGCTTGATCGGATTGTAGGTGACGCCTAGCACCGGCACTCCGTCTTCGATTAGCGCGATCGCGACCGCAAACTCGGGGATGCCGTTGATGAACTCCTTGGTGCCGTCGAGCGGATCGACGATCCACACGCGCCGGCATTTCAGGCGGTCGTCGTTGTCCACCGTCTCCTCGGAGAGCCAGCCGTAAGCGGGAAACGGATCGCGCAGCAATTTCTTGATTGCCTGATCAGCTTCGAGGTCGGCCGCCGTCACCGGATTGTCGTGTCCCTTCGATCCGATTTTGTAACCGCCACGCCGCCAATAACCGCGCAGAATTTCGCCGGCCGCGCGCGCAGCCTTCCTGGCGAGCGCCAGCTCCTGCGTCAAATCAGTTTCTTCCATCGTTCCTTCCAGGCCTCGAGATGCGACGCGCGAATTGCCGCCGCGCGGCCGCTTGTCCGCCGCGCGGAAATCCTATCGTCACGATGGCGCCGATTCCATCGCGCACTGGTTTCCCTTTTCGCGATCATGAACCTAAGATGGCGGGCGGGGAAACCATCGATGGCGGTTATCGCGATCAGTCAGCAGATTGGCAGTCGGGGTATCGAGCTCGGCGAACTCGCGGCGCGTGAACTCGGCTATCGGTTCCAGACCGGTGAGCAGCTAATCGCCGAGACCGCGAAGCGCTTCAACGTCAGCGCCGAGCAGATCAAATGGTTCGACGTGCACAACCCGCATTTCTGGGAAAAGAAAACCGACGGCAGCCGTTACGCCGCCTACTATCGCGCCGTTTTTCTGCAGGAAGCCGCGCAGGATCGTATCGTCGTCGCCGGGCGCGGCTCGGCGCATTTTCTTCCCGACGGCGGATGCGGCATCAGGGTGCGCACGATGGCTCCCGTGGCCGAGCGCGTCAAGCAGATAGCGAAGGACGAGAAGCTCGCACCGGCGGCGGCGGAAAAGCGCGTGCGCGACTTCGACACCGAAGTTAAAGCGCGCACGCACACTCTGTTCAGCCAGGATATCGACGACCCCGCGATTTATGATCTGGTCATCAACACCGCGCGGCTGCCGCTGGCCTCGCACGCGAGCACGCTTGCGGCGCTGGCGACTCATATCGACAGCGAGGGCAGCGCGGATCGGAAAAAGTGCATGAGCGATGCCTCGATCGCGGCGCAGGTGCATGCGGCGCTGGTCGCGCATCCGAAAATTCGCGACGCGCAGATGTCGGTGAATTGCTCGTCGGGATGCGTGCGCGTGAGCGGGGTTGGGCTGGTGCCGCCGTGGGACGAACTCGTGATCGGCGTCGCGCAGACGATTGAAGGGGTGGCGTCGGTCGAAGTCGGCGCCGAAGAAAACCCCATAACTCTGACCACCAGCTGACAGCCTGCCGGATGCGTTCGCTCATCATCTTCTTTGCCACCGGGGTTTATTCCGGTTACTCGCCGGTTGCGCCGGGCACGGCAGGGTCGGTGGTCGGGCTGATCGTCGTGTGGCTGGTTTTCGGCCCGCTGTGGAAGCATTCGCCGGCGCTGTGCATTCTGGTCTTCGCGGTTGTGTTTGCGATTTCGTGCTGGATTTCCGATCGCGCCGAGAAAATTTTCGACACCCACGACGACTCGCGCATCGTGATCGATGAAGTGCTCGGCATGGCCGCGACGATGTTCGGCAATCCGCTCACATTCGGCTGGCTGATGCTTGGATTTCTGCTGTTCCGCATCGCCGACGTGATTAAACCGTGGCCGGCTAACGTGATCGATCACAGGATGCGCAACGGCGCCGGCGTCATGCTGGATGATTTGGCGGCCGCGATCTATGCGAATATCGTGCTGCAGGTGATCGTGCGCGTGATCTGAACCCGCACGCCCGCAAGGAGTTCCCGATGATTCAAAACGCTGTGATTCTTTCCACCGGCGACGAAATCACCACCGGCAAGGTCGTCGATACCAACGCCAACTATCTTTCCGACAAGCTCGCGGAAATCGGAATCGACCTGGTCGCGGTCATCACGGTGGGCGACGTTCCGGACCGCCTCGAATGGGCGTGGCGCACTGCGATCGAAAAGGGCGACGTCGTCATTTCGACCGGCGGCATCGGGCCGACCGCGGATGATCTGACGACCGAGACGATTGCGCGCGTCGCCGGCGTGAAGTTGTGGCGCGACGAGGCGACCGTCGAGCATATGACGAGGTTGTTCGCGTCGATCAGCCGCCCGATGCCCGAGAACAATCTCAAGCAGGCGCTGTTTCCCGAAGGCGCGACCGTCATCCAGAATCCGCTCGGCACCGCGCCCGGCTTCAACATCCCGGTGACGCTCGCCGGTCACACCGCGCATCTGATCGTGCTGCCGGGCGTGCCGCGCGAGATGAAACCGATGATGGAAAACACGGTGATACCGTGGATCACGGCGAATCGCGGCACCAACCAGGTTTACGCGGTGCGGGTCTTCCAGACTTTCGGGATGAGCGAGTCCGCGCTCGACGAAGCGGTGGCGGGATTGATCAAGCCGGAAGAAGCGAAGGTCTCGTTTCGCGCGAGCTTTCCGCAAATTTCGCTGAAGATCAGAGTCGAGGGACAACCCGGCGAAGTCGAGCGCAAGGCCGACGAGCTGTCGCATCGCGTGCGCGAGAAAATCTCACAGTTTATCTACGGAGAAGGCGACACCTCGATGGAAGAAGTCGTCGGCCGGCTGTTCATCGAAAAGAAATTGACGTTGGCGGTGGCAGAATCATGCACCGGCGGGCTGATCGGACATCGCATCACCAACATCCCCGGCTGCTCGCAATATTTCGTCGCCGACCTCGTCACCTATTCCAACGAGATAAAGGCGGGCGTGCTCGGCGTGTCGGAGGAAACGTTGAAGGCGCACGGCGCCGTCAGTGAAGAATGCGTGCGCGAGATGGCGGCCGGCGCGCGCAAGCGCACTGGCGCGAAGGTGTCGGTCGCGACCTCAGGCATCGCGGGCCCCGACGGCGGCACGCCGGACAAGCCGGTCGGCACGGTATGCATCGCGCTGTCGGCGGACGATCAGAACTTCACGCGGCGCTACCAGTTTCGCGGCACTCGCGACTGGATAAAACTGATCACGTCGCAGGTCGCGCTCGACTGGCTGCGGCGGTACGCGCTCGGTCTGCCGATCGCAGACTCCGCGATATTCCGCCGCTAGCCCTCATCGGACGCGCGCGTAGTTGATAAGGTCGCTGCCGGTCCCTGCCAGCGCGAGCTTTCCGTTAGCTGCGGCGCACTGAACCGCATTCGCCGCCGATGCGTCGGTGCACAGCACGACATTGGTGTCGCCCGTGAAGCAGCTGTCGTTGATGCTCGCGGCGCCCTGGTTCAGTTGCACGCGTCCGGCGCAGGCGGCGCCCATCTGCCGGATGTCGACGGAACCGAACACGCTGTTCGCGTTGATGTCGCGCGATTCATCGGTCGAGCCGGGAGGCCCTGAATGCGGCCCTCCGCATCCAGAGCCAAGCAGCGCGATCATCGAGAAGGCGGCAATGACGGTAGTTGCAGCTCTCATGTTCGTTTCAGTTGGCGTGCTTGATGTCGCCGTTGGCGGCGGCGTTGGCCGCTGCGGTGAAAATGTCCATCGGCGCCAGTGGTGGCCGGCGTTTGCGCTTCAAGTCCGAGAGCTCGGCCTGGGCCTTGGCCTCGGCGTTGCGGCGGCGAATCGCTTCGAGCTTGTCGCCGAGTTCGGAGCCGGCGATCTCATGGTTGACGCCCGCCTGCGCGAGCATCCGCTGAATCGACTCGCGCACTTCTTCGAGCGCGCGGACGTCGTCATCGTACGAAATCTCCTCGAGCGCATGCTGGATTCGCACGCGAGCCTGCGCATTCTTTAGCCGCGCGATCATCCGCACCTTTTCGACCTTGAGCTTCTCGATCTCGCCCTTGAATGCGATCAGGTTCTTCTTCGCGTCTTCGGCTTCAGTGGTCAGCTCGCCGAGCTCTTCGCGCAGGCGCGTGCAGTCGCCTTCGAGGATGTGCTTGCGTTGAATCAGGATCAGCGCGCACTGATCCTCGTTCATGTCGGCGGCCTGCCCCGCTTCCTCGTCGACTTCCTTCATCTCGGCGAGTTTCTCGCGCAGCTCGCGCTCGAGCTTGTTGCGCATATAGATGACGCCAGCCGCCGCGCTCTTGAGCTGATGATAGCGGCGCACGCGATCCGAAATTGCGGATTCGTAAACCGCTTCGGGGTCGCGCGCCTCGCGCACTTTAATCCAGCGGTGGAACTTGCCTCCGATCAATTTGAAAAATCTTGACAACACTTTCTTTCTCCTTTTGGACGATTGCTAAAGTTTCAGAGCCAACGCCTGACGCGGAATACGTAGTCGCGGTAATCCTGGCCGAAGCGCCGCTCCATCGTTTCCTCTTCGCGCGGTATCACCATCCGATCGATGACGGTGAAGAACACCACCGGCGCGACCAGCATTACGATCGATCCGAAGAAAACTGCGAATCCTAACAACGTCGTCACCAGACCGAGGTACATCGGGTTTCGCGTCCACGAGTATGGCGGCAGCACGACGAATGCAGTGGGATCGCCGTAGGGATTTTTCGTTGTCTCGCGAGCCGTGAAGATTGCGGCCGCAAAAGACGCCACTCCCACGCCGCCGGCAACGATCAGCAAGCCGATCGCCTGGCTCCAATCCGACCGCGCGCTCCTCAGGCAGCATGAAGTGCAGCGCGAGCGTGACCAGCAGGAGCACGCCTGCGAGCAGGGGCGGGATAATCTTCATTGTGGTGAGCGTAGTGCCAGGGCTTGCTGATTGTGGTTCGGTGGAATCCATTGTTCGCGTCTCCGCTTCGCGCGAAATCAATTCGCGTCGTTCTTGGTCGCGAGACCGAGGTCGGCGAGCGTTATCCCGAGCTCGCGCATCTTTTGCTGAAAACTTTGCCGGTACATCCCGGTACGTTCCGCCGCGCGCGAGATATTGCCGCCCGTGGCGCGCAGCGCGCGGACGAAGAAGTCGCGCTCCCAATCGCCGACGAATTTTTCTTTCGCCTCGCGAAACGTCAGCGCCGACTCGCCGCTGTCATTGGCCGCCGCCGCGTGATTCGAAGCGCCTTGCGCAGAAGTACCGGCATGGTCGCCGTCGGGTTCGGAGCCGGCAAACAGATCTTCCGGCGTAATCTCCGTGCCCGATGACAGGATCACCGCCTGCTCGATCGCCGCCTTGAGCGAACGCGCGTTGCCCTTCCACGGCGCCTCGACGCACGCGCGCATCGCCTCGGGCGTGAGCTGTTTTTGCGGCGCCGAGAAGCGGTGGCATGCCTCCGCGATAAAATGCTGGACCATCAGCGGCACATCTTCACGACGCTCGCGCACGGGCGGCACACGAATCTCGACCACCTTCAGCCGGTAGTAGAGATCCTCGCGAAATTTGCCCTGGGCGATCATCGCTTCGAGGTCCTGGTTGGTCGCCGCGATTATCCGCACGTCCACGCTCAGCGGTTGATTGCCGCCAATTCGCTCGAACACCTGCTCCTGCAGCACGCGCAGCAATTTCGCCTGCGTCTCGAGCGCCATGTCGCCGATCTCGTCCAGGAACAACGTCCCGCCGTTTGCCGCTTCGAACTTTCCTTCGCGACGCGCGACCGCGCCGGTGAACGCGCCCTTCTCATGCCCGAACAGCTCGCTCTCGACCAGCTCGCGCGAGAACGCCGCGCAGTTCACCGCTATGAACGGCTTGCGCGCGCGCGGACTTCGAAAATGAATCGCGCGAGCGACCAGCTCCTTGCCGGTGCCCGATTCGCCGCGAATCAAAACCGTGACGTCGGTCGGCGCGACCTTGTCGATGGTCTCGAACACGCGCATCATCGTGCGCGATCGCCCGACCATATTCTCGAAAACGCCCGTCTCCAGCCGCACCTGTTCGAGCAGCTGGCTGTGCTCGCGCTTGAGCAGCTGCGTCTCCATCACCTTGCGAACTTTCAGGCGCAGCTCGTCGTTGTCGAACGGCTTGGGCAGGTAATCTTCCGCGCCCGCCTTCATCGCCTCGACCGCGATTCGCTGCGTGCCGAACGCGGTGATCATCAGAACGGCGCAGGCAGGGTCGAGCTCGCGCACGTGCTTGAGCAATTCGAGCCCGCTCATTCCCTTCATGCTGAGGTCGGTGATGATGACGTGGAACAGCCCGGCCTTGACCTTCTCGAGCGCTTCCTCGCCCGACTCCGCGGTCTCGACCTCGTAGCCCTCCTTGGTGAAGAGGCCCTTGAGCGCGATGACGATTCCGCGCTCGTCGTCAACTACCAGCAATCGCCCTTTCAATTTCGTAGCCTCGAGGTTTCGGTGGACTTCGCGCCGGCTGCCATCGGCACCATCGGCGTCGTCGACGCGCCGCGGCCTTGCCCTGCTGCGCCGGCGCTGCCGTCATTTCTGCGGTCGCAGCGGTCGACGATTCCTCGCCCGGAGTTTCGACCTGCGCCTCGTCGCCGTCGCGCACCGAGTCGCTAAGCGGGATCGCCAGCACGAATTCCGTGCCCTGCCCTACTTTGCTTTGCACTTCGATCGTTCCGCGATGCGAGTCGATCACTTTTTTCGCCACGCCCAGGCCAAGTCCGGTGCCGTTGGCCTTCGAGGTGTAGAACGGATTGAAAATCTTCGCGATCTTGTCGTCCGCGATGCCGCAGCCGTTGTCGCGAATCCTGACCGCCGCCATGCCGGCGCCGTTGTTCTGGATCGCGAACTCGAGCCGCCGCTCGCCGGTCTGCGATTCCATCGCGTCGATCGCGTTGTCGATGATGTTCGAGAAAACCTGCCGCAGCTTGTCGGCGTCGGCGCGCACGGTCGGACCGCTCAGGTATGCGCGCGAGACGGCGACCGAGTTCGCCTCGAGCTTGCTGCGCATCTGGGTCAGCGCGCCGTCGAGCACCCAGGCGAGATTCACGTTCTCGAACTTGTAGTCTTCTTCCTTGGCGTATTTGAGCAGGTGCGACACGCTGCGCTCGACGCGTGCGAGCTCGTCGAGCGCGACCTTGGCGTATTCGACGTTCTCGTGCGAGGTGGGATCTTCGCCCATCTGCTGCACCAGGCTCTTCGCCGCCGCGATCGGATTTCGGATTTCGTGCGCGAAGGTCGCCGTCAATTCATCGAGCGACGCCTGCTTCTCGGTCCGCAGCTGCTCCTTCTCCTGCAGCACTTCGCGCTGAACTTCGCGCGCGATCGCAGGATCGAAAACCCGCTGATGAACCCAGCGCCATCCGTACACCGCCGCGAAATGACTCGCGATTCCAAAGCCCCAGCCGAGCGCCGGCCACACGACCCACGAGGTTCCGTCGTGCCGCTCGTCATCATATTAATGATGAACAGGAAGCCGATGATGATGCCGTACCACATCAGATGGACGAAGAAGCCGGCCTCGGCCTGTGCGCGTTTGCGCGCGCGCATGTAGGTCTGGCGCTCGGCGTCGTTCTTGAACTGCGGTGGCGGCGGCAAGTCGTTGGCGGGATCGAGGCTGACGCCGCCGTATTTCTGCGTCTGCTTGTCGAAGCGCTGCTTGAGCTTGCGCTCGAACTTCTCGGCCTTGGCCTCGAACTTGCGCGCCATCTTGCTGTCGAAGTCGCGCTTTATTTTCGAATGAAGATCGTTGGCGAAGCGCTCAGCCGAGGCGGTGGTCGACGCCTTCGCGTCCGCCTTCCACTTCGACCACTCGCGCGACCACTTCGAGAAGTCGCCGTAGCGTGCCCAGTCGTCCTTCGACCAGCCGTGCCCGTCGCCGTATCTCATCCAACGAATCCGCTTGCGCTTTCGATGTTGTACGACCGCATAAATTATTAGTGCTACTAGGAATATGCCGAACATCCTGCCTCACCTGGGGCCGGAAATGCCGGTCCGTGTAATTGACCTATCGAGTCGCCGTAGCTAAAACAATCGCCCTCGTTGGCTCGTCCTGATGTGTTAGAGCAAGGGCGATGCCGACGTCCGATATCGCGAAATATCGAGCATTCGTGCGGATTCCGGAGTTTGTGCCCGCGTGCACGACGGCTCAGTGCAGTCGCATCAATGCAGTCCCCGCACTGCATCGAGGCGCTTCCTTGACTTCGACGGCAATCGGCATATTTTCATGAATCGAGCCGGGCGAGTGTCCACGATGAAGGATTCGATGACTCAGTACTGGCCGTTTTCGGGCTTGATGCGGCAAGGCGCGCTGCGCGAGCGCCTGATCGTATCGCTCGACCTGCGCGACCGCGGCGACGCGCTCAGGCTGGTCGAGCGGCTGGCGCGAGTGGTCGGGATGTTCCGAATCGGCCGCGCGCTGTTCGTCGGCGGCGGCCCCGACTTCATTCGCGAGATTCGCCGGCGCGGCGCCGAAGTTTTTCTCGATCTCAAATTCCACGACAACCCGCAAAAGGTGCTGCGCGCCGCGGTCGAGGCGACTCGGCTCGGCGTCAAGATGTTCGACATCCATCCGTACGGCTCAGCCTGCGGCTCGACCGAGATGATGACCCGCACGCGCGCCGAGATCGCGCGCATCTGCAGGACCGAAGGCCTGCGGCGGCCGAGTATCCTGGCGGTCGCGATGCTCGCTGAAATGAAGTCCGAGAATTCGACGCCGCGCCCGACTGAATGCCACGACCGCGTCACTCCGAATCGCGCGCTTCGCCGCCGACGCGTCGCTCGACGGCGTCGTCACCTGGCCGCATGAAGTTCCCCGCGTGCGCAACACTTGCGGACGCCGCTTTATCATCGTGACCTCGGGCGTGCAGCTCGGCGATATAGCCGGGCCGGACTCGCATGCGATCACCGCCGCCGATGCTATCCGCGCGGGCGCCGACTACGTCGTCGTCGGCAGTCCCATCTCGCGCGCGGCCGAGCCTCTGCGCGCGGTGCGCCAGATTGCCGACGACATCGAGCGTGGACTGCGCAACAATCCGCGGCGCACGCTCGAAATTCTCAATCCGCGTCCCGTCTAGTTCGTTTTCGATTTCGCTGCGTCTGTTTTTCTCATTCGATCCAAACTACGATTGCGCGCCATGCCTGAATCTGGAGCCTCTGCTTGCTCGAAATCCTGATTTCCCTGTTCGCGCTTTCGATCGGCGCCGGCTTCATCGGCTCGATCTCGGGCCTGGGCGGCGGCGTTTTCATCGTGCCCGCGCTGGTCATCCTCGCGCACATGCCGATGAAGGTCGCCGTCGGCGCGAGTTTGATCTCGGTCGTCGCGACCAGCGCCGGCGCCAGCGTCGCCTTCGTGCGCGACGGATGGACCAATCTGAAGGTCGCGATGGTGCTCGAATGCGCGACGGTAACCGGCGCAGTGATCGGCGCCTACCTGGCCGGCGTGGTGCCGACCGTGGTGCTCGAACTGCTGTTCGCCGCGATGATGCTGCAGTCGGCATACTTCACGATCACCAAGCGCGGCGACGACATCCTGACCACGGGCGATGCGCTCGCCCGCCGGCTCGACCTCGCGGGCGAAGTGCCTGACCTCGACGGCCACCCGGTCCACTACGAGGTCGTAAAAGTTCCGCAGGGCGGTGCGCTGATGGTCGTCGCGGGACTCATGTCGGGTCTGCTCGGTATCGGATCGGGCGCGCTGAAGGTGATGGCGATGGATTACATCATGCACCTGCCGCTGAAGGTTTCGAGCGCGACCAGCAACTTCATGATTGGCGTCACTGCCGGCGCCGGCGCGCTTGTATTCCTCGCGCGCGGCGATGTCGCGACGACTATCGCAGCGCCGGTGGCAATTGGCGTCACCGCTGGCGCGCTCACTGGCAGCCGCCTCCTGCCGCATCTGAAGGTCGAGGCGCTGAGGACAGTATTCGTGATAATTCTTCTGCTGATCGCGGCCGAGATGGGATGGCGCGCGCTGTCGGGAATCTGAACGATGCCGAAACTGGAAGAAGACCGCATACTCAGGGAATGGACGCCGATCCTGCTGCGATCGATTCTGATCGCTGCGATGATTTTCCTCGTCGTCGGTCTCATTCTCGATTACACCTACGCGCCCGATTACTTCGTCCAGCGCTATCAAGCCGTGCAGCAGGGTCACATGCTGGGCCGGGAAAAATTCGGCTTGTTGTACGGCAGGGTTCGCGCCGGCAATCCGCATGCGGTTTTGACAATCGGGCTGTTCGTGCTGACGCTGGTTCCGCTCGCGCGCGTCGCGTTCTGCTTCATGCTCTTTATCCGGGAACGCGACTACACTTATGTAGCGCTTACGGCTTACGTGCTCGCGGGTTTGATCGTCGGCGTGCTGGTCGGGAGCGTGGGATAGTGATGGACTGCAATTCAGACGGAGGATCGCGCAATGGAAATCAAAGGTAAGGTCGGAGTCATCACCGGCAGCTCATCGGGAATCGGGCGTGCAACGGCGGAGCGGCTCGCACGCGAAGGCGCAGCGATCGTGGTCGCAGACCTCGACGAGGCCGGCGGCGCGGAGACCGTCAAGCGCATCGAGAGCGCGGGCGGCCGCGCAGTTTTCGTGAAGGCGAATGTAGCGAAGCTCGAAGACGCGCGCCGGATGCTCGACACCGCCGTCTCGAAGTTCGGGCGTCTCGACATCCTGCACAACAACGCCGGCATCGCCGTCGGCGCACCAGGCTTTCCCGACGCACCGCCCGAGCGATGGCACCTGGTAGTCGAGATTGATCTTCAGGCCGTGATACTCGGCACCGGCCTCGCGGCGCCGCTGATGCAAAAGAACGGCGGCGGCGTCATCATCAACACGGCCTCGATGGCGGGCCTGTATCCGCATCGCCAGGACGCGGTTTACGGCGCGGCCAAGGGCGGAGTCGTGAACTTCACGCACTCGCTCGCGTTCTGGGAAGCGGAACGCAAAATCCGCGTCAACTGCATCTGCCCCGGAATCGTCGACACCCCACTGGTGCGCAAGGGAATCGAGGCGGCGGCGAAACATGGCATAAAGAGCTGGGTACCGTCGAAGATAATTCAGCCCGAAGAAATCGCCGACGCAGTAGTAAGCCTCGTGCGCGACGACTCACTATTCGGCTGCTCGCTGGAGGTACGCCCAACCGGCCGCCAGATAGTGGATCCAAGACCAGCCCCCGGCTCGCGAAGATATAGCCGTCTGGCTTTTTCACGTCGCCGGTCTTGCACAAGGAGTTGCTCCGTTCGCGCTCAGGCCGCGGAGGACGTTCGGTGAACCGGGATTTGTTCAAGTTCGGAGCGGAGTTCGCGCTCGGCGCGCCAGAGATCACAGGCTTGCTGCATCTGTAGCCACAGTCCAGGTCCGTTGCCGCAGAACCGGCCGAGACGCGCGGCCATCTCGGGCGTAACCGATACCTTCTCGGCCATAATCCGATGAAGCGTCTGCCGCGTTACGCCCAGTTGCCGCGCTGCTTCGCTAACCGACAGGCCGAGCGCGGGAAGGACGTCCTCGCGCAGGATAGCGCCAGGATGGGTCGGCCTTCGCTCCACATCTTTCACTGCTCGCTTGGTGGTCATAGATAAGCTCCTATCTGAGTCGTTTGATACAACGGTCGCACCGCGATCATTCCCGCCTCTCCGCCAATTCGAAGTCTCAATGGTATTGCTCCAGGTCAACATGCCACGCATCCCCCTCGTGCCATTCGAACGTGATGCACCAAGGGCCATTGACGTGAACGGAGTAGCGCTGCGGCTTGCCGCTGAGAGGATGGAAGTCGAAGCCGGGAATGTTGAGATCGCGCGGCGTCGCAGCCCGTTCCAGCGCATCCAGCCTCCGAAGCGCCCTGTTTTGCGAGGTCCGCCGCCACTCTTCGGCTTCGACCTTTGCGGAACAGCTCGTCAAGACCTTTGTGACGGAAGCCCCGTATCACCGGGGCAAGCGTAACACGTCCGGTTACAGGTGTAAATCGCTCTGTTACAGCGCGCGCGTCACGTCAGCGGGCGCCGCCGGCTGCTGCTGCGGATTCTGCCTGGTAGGCCTTTGAGCTGGCGCTTAGCTTCGGCATTACGTGCTTGCCGATTAGATCGACTGTCTGCATCACCTTGTCGTGCGGGATTGCGCCTACCTGCACCAGCATAAGGAGCAAATCGATTCCCGCTGATTCGTATATCTTCGCAACCTTCAGGCAGTCCTCGGGATCGCCGACCATCACGGCGCCTGCTTCGATACGCTTCTCGAGATCGGCCAGCGACAGCCGGTAGTCGCCAATTGCGACCGCCTGCTCCGCCATCTTCTTGTAATACTCGTAGCCCTTCACTTCCTGCTTGGCGAAAGGCGTGAACAGCTCGGCGGCTTTGCGCGTGGTGAAATCGATCGCATCCTTCGCGATCGACTTGGCTTCCTCGCGCGTTGGCGCGCATACGCAGACCGTGGCCGCGGCCGTGCGGTCGTTCACGAACGCGCCGACCGGCTCGCACGTGCTGATCGCTTTCTTGTAAATCGCGATCAGCTTGTCGAGCATTCCCGGCTCCGAAATTCCAAACCCGAGCGCGCCGATTCCCTTTTGCCCCGCGACTTCCCAGGTCGACGGCTGCGTCGCCGCCACCCACATCGGCGGATGCGGTTTCTGAATCGGTTTCGGTATCACCTCGCGCTCCGGCATCTTGAAAAACTTGCCGTCGTGGCTGAACGTCTCCTGCATCCACATTTTCGGGATCGCCGCGACCGCCTCTTCCCACATCGCGCGCGAGTCTTCCGGGTTGACCTGGAAGCCGCCGAGTTCCTGCTCGGTGATTGAGCGGCCCGAGCCGAACTCGACGCGCCCGTTCGACATGATGTCGAGCACGGCGATTCGCTCGGCTACGCGCGCCGGATGGTTGAACGGAATCGGCAGCAGGCAGATGCCGTGGCCGAGCCGAATCCTGCTCGTCACCTGGCTGAGCGCGCCGTACCAGACTTCGGGCGCCGACGAGTATGACCACTCGCTGAGAAAATGATGCTCGACGGTCCAGACCGAGTGGTAGCCGAGGCGGTCCGCAAGTTTCACCTGCTCGGTCGCCTGATGGTAGATGTCGTACATGAAGCCGGGGTAATGCGGACGGCTCCGCTGAATCTCATACTGCAGCGCGAATTCCATCGACTCGTTCCTCCGTCAGTCCGTCAGGCGTGAGCCGCGTCGGGGCGCGCGGCGGGTTGTGCGGGAGTAATTGCGCCCGGAGTTTTCCACGAATGAATCTCGCCGAGCGCGTGGCGGCCGATCAGCTCGATCGACCGCATGATGCGCTCGTGCGGAATACCGCCGTACTGCAGAAAAAACAAAACCTGGTCGGCCCCGAGCTCCTGGTAGCGCTGCGCGACGCGCACCGCCTCGTCCACCGCACCGACTGCGATAAGATCGCCGTCTTTCAGGAAGTCGTAGTAGTCGAGCGTGAACTTGGCGGGATCGAACTTCGACGCCGTCTTCAGATACTTGTACGACTCGTCGCATTGATTCGGCCGCCGCCACGCTTGATACCAGCTCGAAACCCTTGCGCACGTACCACAGGACCGCTTCGCGCGCGAGGTGCTCGGCCTCGTACGGGTCGTCGCCGATGAGACCCATGATGTTCATCGAGACCTGGTTGTTGATCGTCTGCCCGACCGGCCGCGCGCTTTTGATCGCGTTGCGATAAATGTTGATTCGCTCCGACACCTGCTCCAGCTCGACGCCGAGCGTGAAGCACAGCACGCCCAGCCCGCGCTCCGCGGCCAGCTCGAAGGTAGTAGGATTGGTCGCCGCCACCCACATTGGAGGATGCGGTTTCTGAATCGGCTTGGGAATCACCGAGACGGGCGGTTCGACCGTCCAGTACTTGCCATGCATCGTGAACGGATCCTCGCGCCACATCCGCGGGATCGCCTCGACCGCCTCGGCCCATCGCGGCCGCGTCTCTTCGGGACGCACGCCGAAGCCGAGCAGCTCGTCCATCGTGGTCGCGCGGCCGGTGCCGAATTCGACGCGCCCGTTCGACATGATATCGAGCACCGCGATTCGTTCCGCGACGTGCATTGGATGGCTGAACGGCAACACCGCGACGCCGTGGCCGACGCGAATCTGCTTGGTGCGCTGCGTGACGCACGCGAGAAAGACTTCGGGCGCCGAGCTGTACGAGAACTCGTTCAGGAAGTGATGCTCGACGGTCCACACCGAGTCGAAGCCGAGCCGGTCGGCCAGCTCGATCTGCTCCATCGTTTCCCAGAAGACGCGGTATTCGTGATCGGCGGCGTGCGGCTTGACCGACTCGATCTCGTAAATCAGCCCCGCCTTCATTTCGCGATGCTCCACTCGCGCATGAACTCGCGCGCCTGGCGGCGCAGCGATCGGCGCAAATCGAATCGCGGCCCGTGCAGATACCAGAGCATCGCGAGTCCAAGGTAGCTCGAAAAAATTTGCGTCGCCGCCCACGCGGGATCGAGCTCCGCATCGAAAACGCCGAGCCGCTGCCCGCGCTCGACGAGATCGCGAAAGCTCTCGATGCCGTGCAGGTTCGCCTTGCGCATCGAGCGCAGCACACGCGGTCCGATCTTGTGCGATTCGAGCGCGATGATCAGCAGCAGCCGGCTGACCCACGGATTTTTCTCGTTGAGCGCCGCCACCGTGTCGAACATGCGGCTGAACTCCGCGCGGAACTCGACCGGGTTGGTCGCGTGCGCGGATTTCTCGAACACCAGCTCCCATTCACCGAGCACCTTGGCGACGACTGCGACGAAGAATGCTTCCTTGTCGGCGAAGTGCCAATACAGCGCGCCCTTGGTGACGCCCGCTGCGCGCGCGATTCGCGCCAGCGAGGTGCCGCGATAACCGTACGACGCGAACAGATCCATCGCCGCGTCGATCAACACCTGGTCGAGCGAGCCACGCCGGCGCGGCGGCTGCGGAGCCGGCGCAGAATTTTTGCGAGCGGGAGAGATCATCTGAACGATCGGTATGGTGAGACAGTGCGGGTGCCTGCGTCAAGCGAGGACCGCACGTCGAAACGAAAAACGCGCCCCTTGCGAGGCGCGCAGTTCTACGGCGACGCAGACTACTTCGAGTTTACATCCGGGCCACCGCCCGTCGCGGTTGATCTATTGATCGCGCGCGCTAGTTCTGGCTGGAAGTGCCGCCGTCGGGACCCTTCATATTGCGCTCCAGGCACCAGCGATCGATCACCTCGGCGTTAAAACGCCAATCAGTGCCAATCCGAAAGCCCGGCAGCTCTCCGCGACGCAGCAGTTTGTAGATTGTTGATGGATGCACGCGCAGATATTCGGACAATTCCTTGACCGTCATCACACGTGGCAAGCTATACTTTGCTTCATTAGCCATGATATCTCCCGGTAACGTAAGCCCCGTCTGCCGCCTACTGCCTGGATTTGATGCTCTCTTTCGCATCGTTCAAATGATGGTTCATCCGCCCTTACGCCCACCATGAGTCTCTTAGAAAGTCTCAAAATCATCGCTGGGGGTCAAGAGCAATCTAAGAGGTTTTCTGATAATTTTCGCTCTTTTCTTGCATTTTTGCACTTGAAGTCACACCCCCGTGCACAGAATTCCGATTCAAAATGCACATAAGGACCCTTAACCATATCTGCGAGCCTTGAAATGATCATAACTAGGTCTTGTCCTAATCGCAAATCGATTGCACTAATCTGTGTTTTGCTTTTCCTTGCCTACGCCCGCCCAGCCCATGCCCAACTCTCACTCGCCAGTTCCGATATCACCCCCGGAGCCGCCATCGGCAACGACTATGCCTGTACCGGCGCCGATCACTCTCCCGCGCTCGCATGGAGCGGCGCGCCACAATCGACGAAGTCGTTCGCGTTGATTGTTGATGATACCGACGCTCCAGGGGGAACTTTTATTCATTGGATAGCGTTCAATATTCCCGCTGGCGTAAATTCGCTGCCCGCAGGCGTGCCGCAAACCGCGGAGATTCCAGGTGGCGGGTCAAATGGAATCAACAGCTTCGGTCATTACGGCTACAATGGACCGTGTCCGCCGCCGGGGAAAACGCATCACTATCATTTTCACATCTACGCGCTCGACTCGGCGCTCCCCGCGGTTGACAATGCGCACGCGGACGCGATTCAGTCCGCGATGCAAGGTCACGTGCTGGCGACTGCGGAATTCACCGGCACTTTCGAACGCTGAGGGGCAAACGATTCATCGATGAAAACGGCACTGAAGATCCTTGGTGGAGTGATCGTTCTCGCGATCGTCGCGGTCGTCGCTGCTGCATTTTTACGAACTGCGGCGCGCGCGCCAGGCCGGTCTGCTGACCGAGAACATCACGCATGACGGCGACGTCTGGAAGGCCGACTTCACCGCGCGCATCCCGGCTCCCGAGCAGACCGTCTACGACGCGATCCGCAACGTCGAAAATACCCGCAGCGATCAGGTCAAGGCGGTGCGCGTCGTGTCGCAGAGCGGAAACAAAAAGACGGTCGACATGGATATCGCCGGCCCGGGCGGACAAACGATCACCACCGAGCTCGCTTTCGAGTACTTCCCCGATGATAAAAAGATCGTCTACAACAGCGTCAACAATCCGCTGCTCGACACGCAGGGCGTCTATCAGCTGACCGATGAAGGCGCGAGCACGTTTATCGACTACCATCAGAATACCCATATGCTGCAGCCACTTCCGGTTCCCGACGGCGTCATCCAGCAGGTCATTCGCAGCATCTTCGTCGCCGAACTCGAGACCTTGAAGCGCCAGCTCAACATCACGACCGCCGACGATACCGGCAGCGACGACAACCCTTGAGCGGCGGCGCCGATGCCGCGCGAATCACCGCGATGAACGAAATCGACGCGCAGCTTGCTCTTGGCGTCGAGCTGTTCAATCGCGGCGAATTTTTCGAAGCGCACGAAGCGATGGAAGATGCGATGAACATGCTCGATGACGACACCGCCGACTGGGATTTCTATCTCGGCCTGCTACGAGCGTCGGTCGCGAATCACAAGCTCGGCGACGGCGAGCTGTCGAGCGCACGGCTGCATCTGCGCGCCGCGCTGAAATTCCTCGCGCCCTATCCCGACCGCCATCGCGGCATCAAGCTGCGCGAGTTTCGCAGCGCACTCACCGCCGAGCTCGCGCGCCTCGACTCCGCAGGCGAGCAACGTCACGCCGCCGCGCATCGAGCTCGCCGTCTGATGATTCCCTTCTCCACAGAATTCGTAACCTCAGCCTTCGCGCTCGACGGATGCCCGCGATGGAAACGCGCGGAAGTCGCGCTCGCGGGCAGATCGAACGTCGGCAAGAGTTCGCTGCTGAATGCGCTCGCGGGAGTGAAGGGCCTCGCACGCACCAGCAAAACTCCCGGGCGCACGCGATGCCTCAATTTCTTTTCGGTCAACGACACGCTCGCGCTATGCGACCTGCCCGGCTTCGGCTACGCGAAAATGAGTCACGAGGACGCGGCGAAAATCGCCTCGATGATGCAGGAGTATATCCACGGCCGCGCCAATCTCGCCGCCATCGCAATTCTGATCGATTGCCGCCGCGGGCCGCAGCAGGATGAACTCGACCTGGCGCAGATGGCTGAAGAGCGCGGAATCGAGGTCATTCCGGTCGCGACCAAGAGCGACAAACTGCGCCGTTCGGATCGTGCTGCCGCGCTGAAACGCTTCGATCCGATGCGCGTGCCGCCAATCTTCGTCTCAACGACATCCGGCGAGGGCATCGACGACCTGCGCCGCCGAATCCTCGCCGTCGATCGCACCGATCACCTGAAACGCGCCGAATCACAATGACTCCCGAAGTTTCGGTAATCATCCCGACGTACAATCGATGCGCGATGCTGCGCGAGGCGATCGATTCCGTGCTCGCGCAATCGTTCCATTCGTTCGAGTTGATCGTCATCGACGACGGCTCGACCGACGGAACCGCCGAGCACCTGGCGCGCCCTGACGTTTGGTTCCCCTTCCCCCAGGGGAAGGGGTTAGGGGTTGGGTCGCCGGCGCGTCCGAGCTTTCGATTCGAGCGCATTGAACATCGCGGTCCTGCTGCGGCGCGAAACTGTCGGCGTCGCGCTGGCGCGTGCGCCGCTCGTCGCGTTCCTCGACTCCGACGATCTCTGGGCGCCGACCAAGCTCGAACGCCAGCTCGCGTTCATGCGCGCCAATCCCGCCTGCGCAATCTCGCAAAGCAACGAAATATGGATTCGTAACGGACGCCGAGTGAATCCCGGAGTCCGCCATCGCAAGCGCGGCGGCGACATTTTCATCGACTCGCTCCGCACCTGCCTCATCAGCATGTCCGCCACGATGATGCGCACCGATCTCTTTCGCTCGGCGGGCGGCTTCGACGAGATGATGACCGCCGCCGAAGACTACGACCTGTGGCTGCGCATTCTAATCGATCACGAGGCCGGCTTGCTCGACGAACCGCTGGTGACGCGCCGCGGCGGCCATCGCGATCAAGCTTCGGCGACGACGCCGGCGATCGATCGCTTCCGCATTCTCGCGCTTACGAAATTGCTCGCGGATGAGAGACTGTCTCCAGCGCGGCGAATCGCGACTGTCGAAGTGCTCGCCGAGAAATGCCGCATCTACTCCGGCGGACTTCGACGTCGCGGCAAAGTTGATGCGGCGCAACTCTATGAATGGATCGCCGATCGAGCGCACGGCTGGCAATCAGGCGCGGACACTGAAATCGGATGCGCGATAAAGTCGATGCGTTCGATGCTTCGCGAAGTTTCACATGAATGCTGACGACATCGACGCGCAGATTCGCGATCTCGCCGCCGAGAAACGGCTCTCGCCCAGCCATCTCGAGCGATGGCTCGCGATGGATTCACCGTCGCGCGGAGCAATTCTCGACCTCGCCCGCGGTTTACGACTTCGCACCGGTCAATTGGTGACGGCGCTCGACACTCTCGACGAGATTGCGGTGCGCGAGCATGTCACAATTGCCGCGGTGCTCGACCGCCCCGAGATTCGCCGCATCGCAAACGCTCCCGGCTCGGCGCCGGCGCGCGCCAGCGCGATGCTGGAAGCGATCCGGACGCTTCGCTACCCGCTCCTCAAAAAAATGCAGGAGCAACTGCACACTGAAATCTCGGCGCTGAAGTTGCCCCGCGGCATCTCGCTGGACTTGCCCACCGACCTCGGCTCTGATGAGCTCACGGTTTCGCTTCGGGTGCGCAGCGCCGCTGAACTGGCGCATCTGCTCGACGCGCTCGAGCGTTCACGCGCGGGACTGACAAGGATTGTCGAAATGCTTGGCGGCAAAAAGTGAAGTTCGATCTCGACGCCGTCTTTATCGAGCACGGATGCGCCGATTCCGCGCTGGCGACTCGCATCCTGCGCTCGCTTCCGCGCGAGGTGCCGGTGACGCAGGTCGCCGACGCGCGCGAGGCCGCGCGGCCCGAGACGGGCGTGCGCGATCCGTTCGGCGCGGGCAAGCGCCGGCTTGTGATCGCGCGCCGCAAGACTCCGTTCCTGATGCCGTGCCCCGCGGGCTCCGCGAAGTTCGCCTGCTGCGGTTACCTGGTGCTGACGCTCGCGTCGAACTGCCCGATGGATTGCTCGTACTGTTTTCTGCAGGAATATCTCGCCGACAATCCGGCCTTCCAGGTGTACGCGAACTTTGCCGAATCATTCGACGAACTCGACCGCCTGTCCGACAGCGCGCGCGGGCGCAGCTTTCGCGTCGGCACCGGTGAGCTCGCGGATTCGCTCGCGTTCGATTCGATCACCGAAATTAGCCGCGACCTGATCGAGTTTTTTGCCACGCGCGAAAACCTGACGCTTGAACTGAAAACCAAGACCGACGAAATCGAAAATCTTCTGGCGATCGATCCGCGCGGGCGCGTGCTGGTCTCGTGGACGCTGTCGCCGGATGCCGTCTATCGAAGCTCGGAGCATCTCACCGCCTCGCCCACCGCGCGAATCGCGGCGGCGCGCGCCGTGCTCGACGCCGGATACCGCGTCGCATTTCATTTCGATCCGCTGATTGCGTATCCCGATGCCGAGCGCGACTACATCGGATTGATCGACGAGCTGCTCGACACCGTTCCGGCAAAACAAATCTCCTTCATCAGTATGGGCGGTCTGCGGATGACTCCGCGCCTGCGCGGCGCCGCGCGCGGCCGTTTTCCCGGCGATCCGATGCTATGCGGCGAGGACGTGCTGGCGGCAGACGGCCGCTTCCGCACGTTCACGCCGCTGCGCCTGAGTCTTTACCGCTCGCTGGCCGAACGTTTCAAAAAAGCGGGCGCCGAAATTCCCGCCTACCTGTGCATGGAACCGGCCAGCATCCACGAACACGTCTTTGGCGCAGTGCCACGTGCGACCGGCTACAATCGGCGAGCGCCTCGCGCGCAGTTGAGATGCCAACTCGAAAAAAATCCAGCGCACGCCCGAACTCGGTCGCCGCTGCCAACGGTAATCTGCGCGGTGCGCGCGCGGCGATCGACCGGCCTATCGGCGTATTCGATTCGGGCATCGGCGGGCTCACCGTGCTGAAAGAGTTGACCGCGGCACTGCCCAACGAGGACTTCATCTACCTCGGCGACACGGCGCGCCTGCCCTACGGCACGAAATCCAACGAGGTGATCGTCCGCTACTCGAAGGAAAACACCGGCTTCCTGCTCGCCAAAGGAATCAAAATGCTGGTGGTCGCGTGCAACACCTCGAGCGCGGTCGCGCTCGAATCGATTGCGTCCGACACGATGGTCCCCGTCATCGGCGTGATCGAGCCGGGCGCGCGCGCGGCGGCGAAGGCCTCGCGCAACGGCAAGATCGGCGTGATCGGCACCGAGGCGACGATCGCGTCGGGCGCGTATACGCGCGCTATCCAGCGGCTCAGCCCGCGCGCGGAAATCTACACGCGCGCGTGCCCGCTGCTGGTGCCGCTGGCGGAGGAAGGATGGACCGACAACGAGGTCGCGGAGCTGACGGTAGCGCACTATCTGGAGAGCCTGAAGCAGAGCGGCATCGACACGCTGCTGCTCGGATGCACGCATTATCCGCTGCTGCGCGAAATGTTTGCGCGAATTCTGGGGCCGCGCGTGAAGATTGTGGATTCCGCGACTGCTACTGCCGCCGACGTGCGCGAGCGTCTAAGGGCGCTGAAACTTGCTACGCGCGGGGGAGACGGCAGTCAAAGTTTCTTTGTCACGGAGACGCCGGACCGTTTCGTGCGCGTCGGCCGCAGATTTCTCGGGCCGCAGGTGGAGTCCGCGGTGCGGATTGAGCGCTGACAACTTACCTTTGCGGAGGAGCGGAGGCGGAATCTTGATTCGCGCGCAAAAAAGCGCGCTGTACGAGGACCCTCACCTTCATCCTCTCCCTTACAGGGAGAGGAGACAGAATTATGCAAAGTTCTCCTTATAGGGAGAGGAAACGGACCTCTCTTGTGGCGGGCGATTTCAGGATAAGATGATTAGGGTTAAACTTGTGCGCCGAAATCGATGTGGCGTGCCCGGAACTAATCTTAAACTTGCCGCATAACTTGCTCATATAAGATGGCTTCAGCTTTTTCTCTCGTTGCGCGGAAAATCTTCGGCTCGAAGAACGAACGCGAAATCAAACGGCTCCGTCCCGACGTGGACGAGATCAACCGGATCGAGCCGGAGATCTCGGCGCTGAGCGACGACGAGCTGCGCGCCAAAATTGCCGAATGGAAGGCGAAGATCAGCGCGATCGAGGAACGCGAGCAGCGCGACGAGGCGATGATCGAAATTCTGCCGCAAGTCTTCGCCGTCGTGCGCGAGGCCTCCAAGCGCACAATCGGCCAGCGCCACTTCGACGTGCAGATGATCGGCGGGATGATCCTGCATCAGGGGCGAATCGCCGAGATGAAGACCGGCGAGGGCAAGACTCTCGTCGCCACGCTGCCCGCGGTGCTCAACGCGCTGTCGGGACGCGGCGTGCACGTCGTCACCGTCAACGACTACCTCGCACGGCGCGACTCCGAATGGATGGGGCGCATCTACGGCTTCCTCGGTCTGACTGTTGGCGTCGTCGTTCACGGCCTGACCGACCAGGAACGCAAGATCGCCTACCGCGCCGATATCACCTACGGCCAGAACAACGAGTTCGGCTTCGACTACCTGCGCGACAACATGAAGTTCAACATCGAGGACTACGTCCAGCGCGAGCATAACTTCGCGATCGTGGACGAAGTCGACTCGATTCTGATCGACGAAGCGCGCACGCCGCTGATAATCTCCGGCGCCTCGGAAGAATCCACCGACACTTATTATGTCGTCGACCGCGTCATCCCGCGCTTGAAGGCCGAGGAACATTACACCGTCGACGAGAAGATGCGCACCGTCGCGCTGACCGAGGACGGCGTGACGCGCGTCGAGCAGCTGCTCGGCGTCGATAACCTGTACGACCCGCGCAACATCCTGCTGCTGCATCACGCGAACCAGGGTCTGCGCGCGCATGCGCTGTTCAAGCGCGACGTCGACTACGTGGTCAAGGACGGCGAGGTGATCATCGTCGATGAATTCACCGGGCGGCTGATGCCTGGACGGCGATGGAGCGATGGGCTGCATCAGGCGGTCGAGGCGAAAGAGAACGTCAAGATCGAATCCGAGAACCAGACGCTGGCGACGATCACCTTTCAGAACTATTTCCGCATGTACAAGAAGCTGTCGGGCATGACCGGCACGGCCGACACGGAAGCGGTCGAGTTCAAGGAAATCTACGGGCTCGACGTCGTCGTGATCCCGACCAATCAGCCGATGATCCGCATCGACAATCACGACGTCGTCTACAAAACGGAAGACGAGAAGTTCGACGCGGTTATCGAAGAGATCCGCGACTGTCATGAACGCGGACAGCCGGTGCTGGTCGGCACCGTCTCGATCGAAAAGTCCGAGCGCGTCGCCGACAAGCTCAAGAAGACCGCCGTCAAGCATTCCGTGCTCAACGCGAAGAACCATGAGCGTGAAGCGGAAATCGTCGCGCAGGCCGGCCGCTTCGGCGCGGTCACGATTTCGACCAACATGGCGGGCCGCGGCACCGATATCGTGCTTGGCGGAAATCCCGAGTTCATGGCCGCAGCGGAAGCCGGTACCAAGGACCCCGCCGATCCGAATTTCCAGGCGGCGCTCGCGAAGTACGTCGAGCAGTGCAAGGCCGAGCGCGAAAAAGTGCTCGAAGCGGGCGGCCTGCACATCCTCGGCACCGAGCGGCACGAGTCGCGGCGAATCGACAATCAGCTTCGCGGCCGTTCGGGACGCCAGGGCGACCCCGGCTCGTCGCGATTTTACATGTCGCTCGAGGACGACCTGCTGCGCATCTTCGGCGCTGACCGGCTCAAGGGCCTGATGGGGCGCATCGGGATGGAGGACAACGAACCGATCGAGCATCGATGGATTTCGAAAGCGATCGAGAACGCGCAGAAGAAAGTCGAGTCGCACAACTTCGACATCCGCAAGCATCTGCTCGAATACGACGACGTGATGAACAAGCAGCGCGAGGTGGTGTACCATCGCCGGCGCGAACTGCTCAGTGGCGCGTCGCTCAAGGACGACGTGCTCGACATGTGCGACGCGCTGATCGAGGAGATCGCGGGCGCGCACGCGGACAACGAGATCGATCCCGCGGAATGGGACTGGAAGGCGATCGACGACGCGTTTTTCAAGCAGTTCAAGTTCCGCCCCGGCTTCAACGCGCAGACCGAAATCGAAGGCAAGCCGATCCACGGCACTGACGACTTTATCGAGATCGCGTCGGAGCGCGTGCGTCAGCTCTACGATCAGCGCGAAGCGGAATTCACCGAGCCAGTAATGCGCCAGATCGAAAAGATCGTGATGCTGCAGACGCTCGACGCGCTGTGGAAAGACCATCTGCTCGCGATGGATCATCTGAAGGAAGGAATCGGGCTGCGCGGCTATGCGCAAGTGAATCCGCTGGTCGAGTACCAGAAAGAAGGATTCACGATGTTCGAGGCGCTGATGGCGGTCATGCAGCAGGACGTGGTCGAGAAAGTTTATTCCGTGCAGGTGCAGCGTCAGCAGGACGTCGAGCAGATTCAGCAACCCAAGCCGCAGCGCGTCGTGATGAGTCATGGCGGCGAGACCGAAGCGGCGGCAGCAGCGGCGCCAGCCAAGCGCGAAGCCGATAAAGTCGGCCGCAACGATCCATGTCCGTGCGGTTCGGGCAAGAAATACAAACGCTGCCACGGCAAGTGACGCGCATCGCGTGTCGCTGCAAAATCCGCGTATAGTTCTGCGCACAGGGGTTTCGCAACGATGAAAGTTGTTCTTGAGCCTGCCGCCGTGCGCGGATTTCGATTCGCCGGCGTCAGCGCCGGGCTGAAGACCAAGGCAGGCGCGCTTGACCTCGGCATTATTGCCGCCGATCGTCCCGCCGCCGCAGCCGCGGTGTTCAGCGCGAATCGCGTGAAAGCCGCGCCGGTTTACGTTACAGCGGATCGCGTCAAGTCGGGGCATTTGCAGGCGGTCGTCGCGAACTCGGGATGCGCCAACAGCTTCACCGGTAAAGCGGGGATGCAACTCGCGCGCGATTCGAGCGCGTATGTCGCCGGACTTCTCGGATGCGCGCCGGAGCTGGTCGTGCCGTCGTCGACCGGCGTGATTGGCCATCTATACGATTTAGACAAGTTCAAGAGCGGTGCCGCCGATGCGGTTCGTGCGCTGCATGAAGACGGGCTCGCCGATTTCTCGCAGGCAATCATGACGACCGATACGCGGCCGAAGACAGCTTCGACGACGTTCAAAGTGGGTGGCGCTACCGTCGCGATTGCCGGCGCGGTGAAAGGTGTCGGGATGATTTCGCCGAAGATGGCGACGATGCTCGGCTATCTTGTGACCGACGCGGCGATCAGTCCGGCGGCGCTCAAGCGATCGCTCAAGGCCGCGCTGCCGACGAGCTTCAACGCGATTACCGTTGACGGTGACATGTCGACCAACGACACGGTCATTATCCTGGCGAGCGGTGCCGCGGGAAATCGCACGTTTGGCGCGCGCGATCAGGCCTCGTTCGATCGCGCGGTCGAGGAAGTTTCGGCGGCGCTGGCGCGTGAGCTGGTGCGCGACGGCGAGGGTGCGACCAAGCTGGTGACGGTCGAGGTACGAGGCGCTCGGAGTCCCGCTGACGCCGAGCGCGCGGCGCGCCAAATCGCGAACTCGCCGCTGGTCAAGACCGCGTTCTTCGGATGCGATCCGAACGTCGGCCGAATCCTGATGGCCGCTGGATCGTCGGGCGCGTATGTCGAATCCGACAAGCTGGTACTGTGGATTGGCGGAGTGAAAGTTGCCGCGGGCGGCCGGCTACTCACCGAAGCGCTGGCGGGCGCGGGCGTTGCGATGAAGGAACCCGAATTCGCGGTGCGACTCGATCTGCGACTCGGAAAATCAACGGCCACTATCCTGACTTGCGATTTGAGCTACGATTACGTGCGAATCAACGCGGAGTACACGACCTGAGCGGGAGGGATTCGGGATGGCAGGCTTCATCAAAGTTGCGAAGGTGGCGGACTTGCCCGAGGGCAGCGGCAAACTGGTCGAGGCCGGCGGCAAGCAGATCGCGCTGTTCAACGCGGGCGGCAAATTTTTTGCGATCGACAACGCATGCAAGCATCGCGGCGGCCCGCTGGCCGAGGGCGAGCTGGAAGGCACTACGGTCACTTGCCCGTGGCATGGATGGGAATACGACGTCACGACGGGCGCGAATCTCGACGACCCGAGCGTCAAGCTCGGCTGCTACGCGGTGAAGGCCGACGGCGACGACATTCTGGTTGAAGCCTAAGGAACTCGCCGCAATTCAGCGCGCGGCGAACATCCGGCCGGCAATGTACGTCGCGCCCGCGGCTGCCACGCCGACGAACATGCTTTCGAGTCCGCTGCGCCACCAGGAACGGCTCGTGATGATCGTCTTCAGCGCGCCGACAGCGAACAGCACTGCGACGGTCGAGATTGCGGATACTCTCAGAGCCTCGCGCGGCTCGAAAAAAATGTATGCCCACACCGGGACCGCTGCGCCTGCGAGATAAGACAAGCCGACGGCGAGCGCGGAGCGGCCTGGACTCTCGAACGATTCCGCGTTGAAGCCCAGCTCCTCGCGCATCATGACGTTGCTCCATCGATCCGGGTCCGAGGTGATGTGCGCGACGATCTGATCGAGGAGCGGGCCCGCGAACCCCTTCAATCTGTAGATGGCGCTGATTTCCTCGCGCTCGCGTTCGGGCCATCGGCGAATTTCCTCGCGCTCACGCTCAATCTCGCTTTGATAAAATTCGATTTGCGATCGCGCCGAGATGAACGCCGCCAGGCCCATCGCGACCGCGCCGCCAAGCATCTCCGACAATCCCGCCATCATCGCGGCGTTGCCGGTCACGAACGCGCCCGCGACGCCCGAGGTAACCGCGAACGACGCGACCAGTCCGTCGTTCAGCCCGAGCATCACGTCGCGCACCCAGCTTCCGCCGGCGGCGTGCACGCGCTCGGTGTGATGGTCGAATTCGCGGCTGAGGATCGAAAAAGCCACTACCGCGTTCCTCGCGCAAGCGGCGCGGCAACGCGCTCAGGCGCCGGTGTTCGCGCCGCGCTTGCGGCGATCGATCGACTCGCGCACCGCTTTGACTTCGGCGATCATTTTGCGCGCGGCCGCGCGGTCGGGACGACGTCCGAGGTAGGAGTAAAGAAAATCGAGCCGCGCCGCGCGACAGAGAAATCGCCCGATGCTGCGATCGAGATGCACGAGGTTGAGCACCCTGCGATCCCAGGTGACGTTAGCGGCGCGCCGAAAATCTTCGAGGTCGATAAAATACACGTTGAAGCCGCCGGCGCCGTCTTCCTCGACCATGATGTTGGTCTCCTGCAGGTCGCGCGTGTACAGACCCGACTCGTGGAGGCGCCGGATTTGCGCGGCGACGGTGTCGGAGATCTGTTTGCGGCGATGCACGTTGCGTCCCTTGATCTCGCCGGGACCGAGCATGAAGCGACTCAGCGAGTCGGCGTTGACGAGCGCCTGGCTGACCAGATACGAAGCGCGAATCGCGCCCGCCCGATACAAATCCATTGCCGCGAGCGGCTCGGGATGCGCGAGGCCGTGCGCCTGCAGCATTGCGGCGCCCGCGAGCGATCGCGCGGCGCGGGATCCGCGGATTCGCGCGATGACGCCGCGGCTCCATGAGGAAACCTCGACGCGCTTTATGAATGCGGGTCCGGCGCCGGGGACGTCGATGAATCCTGCGCGGGTCCGGGCCTCAGATTTGAGCACCCGAAAATCCGGCGCGGCCATCAATTCGTCGGCGCGCTCGACTATCGCGCGCCACTGCGGCGATCGCGCATAGAGGACTAGCGTGCGCATGCGCGATCAAGCCTAGCCCTTTCGGGCGCCGATCGCATCGGGGGACGCCCCGGGCGGCCGTGAGTCTCCCGGGGCGGAAGGTGCGCCTGCTACTTCTTGGGTTCGACGATCAACGAACCGCCGATATGCGCGGGATGCAACTGGCAAAAATACTGAAAGACGCCCGGCTTGTCGGCGACGAAGCTGATCGTTTTGGGCACGCCGCGCGTCACCACCTCCGCGATGTTGTAGGGCGGAATCGTGAAGCCGTGCGTATTCTCTGCGCCCGGCACTAAATTCTTGAGCGTCAGTTTGACCTTGTCGCCCTCATTGACCGCGATCACGCTGGGCAGCCAGAACTTTGCGCCATCTATTTCGACCGCGGCGAGGGTGAAACTCTTCGTGCCGGGCTCGTCCGGCGCGGGCGCCGGCGCCATCGCGGCGGCGGAAGGGGCTGCGGCTTGCGCCATCGCGCTTCGATTCGCGCCCACAAGCATCAACGCCGCCACGGCCAGAGTCGTCGCCATCGTTTTCAACATTCCCTTGGTCATCGAAATTTTCTCCTTGTTGAGCAGGTCATGAAAATCTATCACGACAACGGCGAAACTCAGCCATTGAATCGCTTCGCGAGTTTAGCCCATTCCGCGTCATCGGTTCCCGCGCGATACGGAATGTAAAACGCGATACGGTCGAGCAGGCCGTCGTAACGCTCCTTCACCTTGTCCGCGATGTCGTCGAAGGTGCCCGAGACCGTGTACACGTCGAGCATCTCGTCGGTGATTTCCTTCGCCATCGAAACCCATTCGCCCTTCGCCGCCTTCTCGTTCAGCCGCTGCGCTACATCGCCCCATCCATGGGTGTCGAGGACGACCTTGTAGGTGCGGGTCGAGGCGTAGAAGGAAATCTGTTGGCGAATCGCTTCGCGCGTCTTTTTGATTTCATCCTGATTGCGCCCGACGATCACGAATGCGGTCGTCTGGATTTCGAAATCCTTGCGCGCGCGCCCCGCCTTCTGCAGACCCTTCTCGACGTTCGGCAAAACGTATTCGCGCAGATACTTGGGCGAGTTGAACGGATGCGCATGCAGGCCGTCGCACAGCTCGCCCGCGAGCCGGATGATATGTTCGTTAACGCCGGCGATGTGAATCGGCACGTTGGCGAAGTTGTGGCGCGCGGGCGTGAAGAACGGCGTCATCAGCGAGAAGTTGTAGTACTTGCCCTGGAACGAAAGCTTCGCGCCGCCTTCCGACCAGCATTTGAAAATCGCGCGCAGCGACTGAATGTACTCGCGCAGGCGCGGCACCGGCGCTTCCCATTTCGTGCTGTAGCGGCGCTCGATATGACCCTTCACCTGGGTGCCGAGGCCGAGGATGAAGCGGCCCTCGGAAAGTCCAGCAAGATCCCAGGCGGTCGACGCGGTGATCATCGGGCTGCGGGGAAACGCAATCGCAACCGAGGTCCCCATCTTGATTCGCTTGGTATGCTCTGCGATCAACGCGGCCGGAAGGAAGCCGTCGTTACCGGCCTCTGCCGTCCAGATGGCATCGAAGCCAGCAGCCTCGGCGGCGCGCGCCGCAGCAGGTACATCGCGTAAATTGCGGGTCGAGAGACCGGTGTCGAGCTTCATAATTTTTCGCTCCCGCGTAAATATTCGACGAGCGGGCGGAATCGTAACAAAGCGCGAGGCAAACTGGAAAGAGCGCGATTTTCAGCGCCGCGCCGCCGCGCGCTTGCGAACCAAGTCGAGGGCGCGCGCCGGATAGTCGCTGATCAGGCCGTCGACGCCCATGTCGAGCAGTTCCGTCATCTCGGCCTCTTCGTTCACCGTCCAGACGTGCACCTCGAGGCCGAGGCGATGGGCGAATTCGACGCTTTCCGGCGTGACCAGCTGCCACGACTCATAGCTGCGCGGAATCTGGACGGCGTCGGCGGGCGGACGATAGCTGGCGTCGCGCGTCCCCATCGCCTGGATGAACACGCCCGACTCGAGGTATGAGAAGTTGGTCGGGATTTCCGGCGCGAGCATCCGCACCTCGTCGAGCGGCTCCTGATGCTCGCTGGCGACGAGCACGTTTCGCCGCACACCGGCGCGATCGAGCAGCGCGAGCATCGGCGCGACCACGCTCGGCGCGATTTGCTTGACCTCGACGATCATCCGCAGTTTTGGAAACGCGGCGAGCACTTCAGCCAGGCGCGGTATCCGCAGGCATTTGTCCCTGAAGGGAAATGTCACGCCGTCGAGCGTGAACATCCGGCCCGCATCGGCGGCCGCCAGCTCGGCGTACGTCAGATCGCGGATCACGCCGGGGCGTCCGCAATTGCGATCGAGATGATCGTCGTGGCTGACGACGACTTCGCCGTCGCGCGTCATGTGGAGATCGAATTCAAGATACTCGACGCCGGCCGCGACCGCGGCGGTAAAAGATTCGAGCGTGTTCTCGGGATGCGTGCCGGCGCTGCCGCGATGGCCAAAGACGCGCGGCACGGGAGGCTTGAAGAAGTCGGTATTCGGATGTTCGCGCATTTCAGATGCGACGCGCGTCGCTGCCCCAGCAGTAACCGGGACGCCGCGAACTATCAATGAGTCGTAAAGAGTGGATGGAAACGGTAAGGCGGTCAGATCAGAGAGCGCCGTTGGAATCGGCGCTAAGTGTGCGGTTCAGGCGGCTGCTGGAGAATCTTGGTCCGTGGAGATGCGCGCCCTTTAGCGGGCTGTGATCGAGCGTCACGTGGTACATGTCGCCGAACTTCGAGATTGCCGGCTTGCGCTCACCTGACGCGATGAAATGACTGCCGAGGTCAGGCAGCTCGGCCAGCGCGGACTGGTACTGATCCTTGATTTCGTCGAAAATCGCTCTCATCCGCGGCGAGACTGAGTGATTCTCGCCGAGCTTCTCGGTGAGCGGATTGACGAAAGCACCGTCCTTTTCTATCCCGAAATGCAGATGCGGGCCGGTCGACAGGCCGGTTGAGCCGACGTTCCCTATCACCTGGCCCATATGAACGAAGGCGCCCTGGCGGACTTCCGGACTGATCTTCGACAGGTGGCCGTAGAGACTGACCATCTCATTCTGATGCTTGATGCGGATGCAGTTGCCGAGCTCGCCACCCCATCCCGCGGTGATGACCTGGCCATCGGCGACGGCCCTAACTGGCTCGCCGTACTTGGCGACCAGGTCGACGCCGACAGTGCGGCCGGTACTCGTGCAGGATCGGATGATAGCGATGGAAGGTGAAGCCCGATGAAATGTACTGGAAGTTGAGCGGGAAACGCAGCGACTGCGGACCGAGCGCATGGCCCTTTCGTCGTACAGATGAGAGCGGCCGTGTTCGTCCTCGAACGCGATGGCGGTCAGCGTGCGGCTGCCGAACCGGATTTGCGCCGCCTGCACGTCGCCGACGAGCGTGTACGAGCCGTCGCGACTGATCTTCTCCTGATATATCAGCTTGACCGCAGAGCCCGGCTTGAGCCGGTTGAGATCATGGCTGTCCGAGAACGCGTCCTGCAGCGTTTCGACTATCGGCTTGGGAATATTGTTCTCGGCGGCAGCGCGCTGGAAGTTATCCTTGACTTCGAAGGTCAGCTTGATCGGACGAGTGAAATACTGGATCGGCGCCACCGTTGCCTTGAGCACGCCTTCGCCGAGGCTGGCGGCGGTGACGGTGGTCTTGTCGTCGAGGTCGTACTTGAGGCCGCGCATCTCGCCGGTCTCGGGATCCTTATATATCGTGAGCGGATGCCCACTGTGGAAATAGCGGTTCGCGATGATCGGCTGGATGTAGGATGCCCATTGATGCGCGTCGCTTGGATCCATCCCGGACTCGCGCAGGTAGCTTTCGATTGGCGCGGTGCGATCCAGAGTCGTGCTGATAGTTATCGAGGGCGGCGCAGGCTCGGCAGACTCAGGCTGTTCGGCTACGTCGGGACCGTCCTTGCCGGCGTCCAACTGGGCGCTGAGGGTGTCGAGCGGCGAGCGAAATGTCTGCGAATTTGCTTGAAAAAATAGAAAAAGCGCGGTTGCAGTCGCAACTAAAGCGACGACCATTCCGGTCAGTGCGCGTGGATATCCCAGCAACCGTCTCCCCCGAGCCAGCATGACTGGGAAAGTAGGTCATTCGACTAGCCAACGCAACCCCAGCATGTCCGTAGTTTGCACATCTGGTTACGCGAGCGACACGTTACAACGCGCGCCAGTTACGATAAGCACAGTTAAAGCATCGCGGGCGGTACAAATGAATCAGATTCACGAGCGCAACAGGAGAAACGTGAGCGGTTTCGGAGCTGATTCCTCACGGACAGTTGCGCGCCGCGCGGTATCCATCCTGTTCTGCCGCTTCGCGACTGGTAAATACGACGCGATTCTGCGGCGCCATAGTGTCGTAACTGCCGCATCCCGGCCATGCGTAAATTTTGCTCCGCCGATTCCCGACAACCTGGCCGGTGGCGTTCCGCCGATGAAAGAACCGGCGCTGAGGCGGAATTCGGCGTGCGCGCTCGCGTCGTTGGGACCGGGAGGTTGTGCCCAAGTTTCGTTCAACAGGCTGGCCAGCCGGAATCCCGCTTTCGCGAGCTGATGGCCGGCGATAGCGTCGGCGCGGTCAAGATAAGACGGGTCCAGCTCGACGGCGTGACCCGCGGGATTGCGGCAGAGATTGAGAGTGGGTTCGCAAGGCTCGGTCGGGATGTGCAATGCGGCATAGATGTCGGACCGCGCCAACTGATTCGATTCCCACGCAATATCGTCCGCGGGAATCCACGAATCGGTCTGCTTTTCGGCCGCATATGTCTGCTCCAACCGATGAGCCGTCGTCTCGGGCCGGCCAGAATCGACGCTGTATTCGAGGCGGCGCACGATAGCGTTGTCCCAGGCGTCGTGGAGGTTGTAGGCGCGGAGATTCGAATCGATCGTCACGCAGTTGCCTCCGCGGTCATCGTCGTTCGCGGCATGCAGAGGTTGATGGATGTCGCCGACAAAATGAATCAGGAACGCCAAATCGCCGGCGGCGCCCCAATGGTCGTAGTTCGCGTCCTTGAGGCGTTTCGAGTACTCGTCGATTTTCGCAGTCACGCAGTCGCCGCGGGGGCATCGCGCAGGAACATCTGGGCGCTGGTCTTGCAGACAAATGTCGATGAAGTGCCAGGGCTTGGTGGCGGGATACTCGTCGCGGAACTCGGTATCGGGAAGGATCGAAGCCGCCTCCATCGCGGTTGCGATCGCTCGCTTGTTGACGGGCACCCCGAGGATGCTTGCGACGTGGCATCGCGGCCGCCGGCGTGAGGTTATCCGCCGCAATGACGGCGACGATTTTGTGCCCGTCAGTTCCCCATGCCCAGGCAGAAGCGGAGCAGAGTAGAACTGCAAGCATGACGCCGGCAATGGAAAGCGCGGACGAACGCATGGGGCGTATAGTATCAGCGGTCGAGGAAATTGTTACTCTTCATCGCCGATCCATGAATTGTGACTATCAACGGGACTCGATTACCGATGCCAATCGCGGCGCTTGATCTAGGCAGGCGGCGGATTGGGGTTGCGGTTACTGATGCGGCTTCTATGGGGGCGCATCCGGTGGGTATCGTCGAGCGGCGCGCGCTTAAGGATGACCTCGAGGCGATCGCTGCGATGCTGCGCGATCGGGACGTGAGTGCGATCGTCGTCGGGTTGCCGCTTAATATGGATGGCAGCGAAGGTCCTGCTGCGCGCGGGGCGCGGAGGTTTGCCGAGCAGCTGGCGAGCGGGCTTGGCGTCAGTGTCGAGTTGTTCGACGAGCGGCTGACCAGCTTTGAAGCGCGCGAACGGCTTGCCGATATGCCGGCGCGGAAGGGTGCGCGCAAGACCGGGCTCGACGCGCTGGCGGCGGTCGTGATCCTCGAAGGCTGGATGCAGGCGAATCCGGAGAAAGTCCCGCGCAGATGAAAAATCGCAGCGCGAAATATATCTTCTTAGATGAATCCCGGAGGACTACGCATGCCGGCTTCAAATCTTCTGACGCTGCGGACGATGGCGTACAACAACGCCTGGTCGAATCATCGCCTGCTCTCGGCGTGTGCCGCGTTGTCGCAATCTGAGTTCGAGGCGCCGCGCACGAGCTTCTTTCCCTCGATCCAGGCAACGTTGAACCACATTTTGACCGTCGATTGGTTCTATGTAGATGCGCTCGAAGGCGGCACGCTTGGTCCGGCGGCCTGGGCTAATCCTGTGCCATGCCCGACGTTGTCTGAGTTGCATCGCAGAGCAGGCTGCGGTTGATCGCCGGCTGATTGCCTGGTGCAGCTCGCTTGACGAGCACGGCCCCGATCAGACTATCCGCGTGCATCGGGAAGACCGCGTGCAGACCGAACGCGCCGATCGATTGTTGCTGCACCTGTTTCAGCACCAGATTCATCATCGTGGCCAGGCGCATGCGATGCTCTCCGGCACCCCGGTCGCACCGCCGCAGCTCGACGAGTTTTTCTCTATCGGCGAAGCTCCGCTGCGCGCGGCCGAGTTCAAGGAACTTGGATGGACAGAGGCTGAAATCTGGCGCGAGTGAAGGTTGTGGCCAGAATTCTCGTACTTGTGATCATCGTGGCCGGGGCGTACGCCGCGCTCTCGTACTACTGGCTTAGTCCCACCGAGAGATTTGCGCCGCCGCGCGAGGTCACGATTGAAAAGGGCGAATCGTTTCGCCAAATCGCGCGGGACCTCGCCGATGCTGGCGTCGTCCGGAGCGAGCTTGCACTGCGCGTTTACGGCCGGCTCAGCCGGACTGCGAGCCAAATCAAGCCGGGCGACTACGCCTTCAAAGGAGGCGAGCGCATCCCCGAGGTGATGCGCCACCTGGTCCGGGGCGATTTTATCGTCGTGACGATTACCATTCCCGAAGGCCTGACGGTGCATGAGATTGCGGAGCGGGTCGGACAGACGGGCCTCGTTTGCCAGGACGAGTTCGAGCAGGCGGCGCGCGACGGCGCGATGGTGCGGGCGCTCGGGCTGATGCCGCTCGGCGCGGAAGGCTACCTGTTTCCCGCGACGTACAAATTCTCACCGCACGCGACCGTCGACGACGTGCTCGGCGCGATGCTCGCGCGGTTCTACCAGGTGCTGACGCCGGCGGTGGAGGAGCGGATGTTCGCCGAGGGCCTCGACGCGCGGCGGCTGGTCACGATGGCCTCGATCGTCGAGAAGGAGGCGAAAGCGCCCGAGGAGCGCCCGCTGATCGCAGGCGTTTTCTACAATCGGCTGCGGCTTGGAATGCCGCTGCAATCCGATCCGACGGCGCAGTACGATCTCGACGGCGCCCAGGAGTCGGCGGAGGACGCCGTGCATACGGAGTCCGCCTTCAACACTTACGACTTCACCGGCTTGCCGCCGGGACCGATCGCGAATCCCGGGTTGAAATCAATCGAGGCCGCGCTGAATCCGACGCCGACTGATTATCTCTATTTCGTCGCCCGCGAAGGCGGGACTCATGTCTTTTCGAAATCATATGACGAGCATCGCCACGCGATCGCGCTCGAACGGAAACCGCCCGCCGGCAAACCAGCCGCCGCGCCGACAAAATAAGCTGGTTTTCGCCGCCGTTTGGACGGTCGCATCTGGGTCGAGTACGCTATAATTTCATCCTGTGGCAAATCCGGTCGAGACTATCGGTAGCGCGAGCACGCGAATCGCACGGCTGGCGGCGATCCGCGTGATTCTGTGCACGATTGCGCCTGCGCTCACCGCGATTGCGCTCGGACTGTTCCTCGAACCGATCGGCAGCGTGACCTGGGAGCAATACGGCTACTCGCTCGCGCCCGATCGCGCCGACTCGCTGAGTCTCGCGCTGGTCGCCGCGGGTATCGTGGTCTTGCTGGTGGGATTGGTGATGGCGTTTCGCGCGTATCGTCGATCGCACGATTTTGTCGCCGCCGCGGCTGAGCTCGACGATCGGCTGGAATGCAACCAGGAGATCGTGACGTTCGCGACGCTGGTCAATCCGTCGTCGCCCGACAGTGGCCGCGCGCGGCGCACGCCGTTGTTCCCGGTTTTGTGGCGGCGCGCGATTGCGCTGTTCGGCGGCATGGACCTTCGCCAGGAATTCAGACTGGAAGTCGGCGAGCCGCTCAAGCGCTCTTCGATCCTGGTCGGCGTGGTCGCCGTCGCAATGGTGCTCGCGACATTGGGCCTGGTACGCGCGCCGACGCCCGAGACTCGCGAAGCTGCCAAGCTGCGGTCGATCGCCGAGGAAATTGCGAAGACCGCCGGTAGTTCCGACGACAAGGCGCTGGCCGACACGATTCGCGAGGCGGCGGACGCGCTGGAAAATCCCAAGCTGCCGCAAGAAGAGAAAATGAAGCGGCTCGAAGATGCGATGCGCCAGGCCAAACGCGCCGCCGAGAAGCGCAACAACAGCGAGTCGGGTAAGAATCAGGCCGCCGGCAAATCCAGCGCGCAGAACGGCAAGGGCAGCGGCAAGACAGCAATGGCCAGGGCAACTCGTCGGGCAATGGCAGCGGCCAGGGCAAGAGCGAGTCGGGATCGGGCCAAACATTGGGCGGCAACAACTCGGGTTCGGGCAAGGGCGGCGGCGGCAATAATTCGGGCAAGAATCAAAACGGCGGCAACTCGGCAAACAACGATAAGAATCAGAACAAGACCGACCAGCAGAATATCCAGCTGCAGAACGAACTAGCCAAGGCCGAAACGCAGGTCGAGACCGCCAACCCGAAAAATCCCGGCCCCGACAGCAAACCGGGCGACGACAAGAACCAGAGCGGCGGCAATAAGCCGGGCGACAAGCCCGACGAGAACAGCGGCAGCCATCTGGATCCCAATCGGGCCGGCAGCGTCCCCAAAGCCGGCGCCAACGGCGATCGCAATATTCCGTCGGCCGGCGGCAATCCGAAAAATAATCGCGACATGGGCTCGAACCTCGGCGATACGCATCTTGGCGAGATGCCGACGTCCACCAATGCGCAGCGGTTCCTGAAGCCCGGTGACAAAGGCACGACCGTGGATATCAAGGATGCGCGTTACGTGATGTTCCGGCTGCCGGGCGCGCCCTCTTCCGGTAGCGGCGGGAAAACGGTACTTGACACCGATCGGCCCACGGCGACGACGGCCTACGTCAACGCGCCGCTGGCGCCGACCAGTGACGATGCGCCGCCCGATGAACGACAACTTGTGCCGCCGCGCTATCGCGACATGATTCATTAGACTCAAGGAAGGAAGGAGAACGGATGGGAGCGGCTCCTCAACAGGTTTCACCCGACCAGCGGGTCGCGGATTTTCGCAAGATTTTCTCGCGCGCCGAGAGCGAGGTCGCGCGCGTAATCGTGGGCCATCGCGAGGTCGTGCGCAAACTGCTGACCGCGTTGTTCTGCGGCGGCCACATCTTGATCGAGGGCGTGCCGGGACTCGGCAAGACGCTGATGGTCAAGGCGGCGAGCGAGACGCTCGGGCTCAGCTTCAAGCGAATCCAGTTCACGCCCGACCTGATGCCCTCGGACATTATCGGCACGCAGGTGCTGACCGAGGCCGACGGTCATCGCGAGTTCCAGTTCAAGGAAGGGCCGATCTTCGCGCATATGGTGCTCGGCGACGAGATCAACCGCGCCACGCCCAAGACGCAGTCGGCCGTGCTCGAGGCGATGGAAGAGCACCAGGTCACGGTCTTCGGCACCACTTACGTTCTCGATCCGCCGTATATCGTGCTCGCCACGCAAAATCCCATCGAGCTCGAAGGAACCTATCCGCTGCCGGAAGCGCAGATGGACCGGTTCATCTTCAAAGTCGTGATGGGATCGCCCAAGCCCGACGAGCTGCGCGAAATCCTGAGCCGCACCACCGGCGTCGCGCAGAACAAGATTCAGCCGCTGTTCGAGCCCGCGCGCGCGCCGGAGGCGATTGAAAATCTCAAGGCGCTGGTGCGCGAGGTGATGGTGGCGGAGCCGCTCGAGCGCTACATCATCAGCGTGATCGGCGGATGCACTCCCGGCGGACCCGGCGCAATTCCCGAGGTCTCGCAATACCTGCGCTTCGGGCCGAGCCCGCGCGGTGCGCAAGCGCTGATTTTGTGCGCCAAGGTTAACGCTCTCCTCGCCGGCCGCGTCAGCGTGGGCTACGAAGACATCGACGACGCGATCGTGCCGTGCCTGCGGCATCGCTTGCTCCTCAACTTCCAGGCCGAGGCCGAGAGCGTGTCCGCCGAATCGATTCTCGAGCAGGTGATCAAGCGGCTCAAGAAGCCGCGCACATAGCCGATGTTCGGACTGCCGGATGAGTTCACACCGGGATTTCTCGCCCGGCTCGAAAAGCTCAGGATCAGAACGCGCCAGCGCTACGCCGGGCTGGGCCGCGGGATGCATCTGTCGCCCAAGCGCGGGTCGTCGCTCGAGTTCAACGACTTTCGCCACTACTCGCCCGGCGACGATTTCCGCTACATCGACTGGGGACTGTACGGCCGCAGCGACAAGCTCTACATCAAGCTTTTCCAGGAAGAAGAAGACCTGCTCACCTACATCTTCGTCGACGCGAGCGCGTCGATGGGATTTCCTGCGGCGGACCGCAAGTTCGAGCATGCGATAGTGACGGCGCTCGCGCTGGCATACGTCGCGCTGGCCAGCGGCGACCGCGTCATGCTGCGCGTGCTCGGCGGCAAGGGCGCGAAGGTCGATCCGTCGTTCGTCAACGGGCGGCATCGAATCGTCGAGCTCGCACGGCGCCTTGCCGAGCTCAAGCCGGGCGGACAGTTCGACTTCGCGAGTTCGCTGGCGACCGAGCTGCTCTCGATTCGGCGCGCGGGCAAGGTGTTTATCGTTTCCGACTTTCTGATGCTGCTCAATTCGGTCACGCGCGGGCTTGGCATGTTCACCGCCGCCTCGATGGATCTCACCGCAGTGCAGATTCTTGGCGGGCGCGAGCTTAACGGCCAGGGACTCGACGGCGACGTCGAGGTGGTCGATTCGGAATCGGGCGAGCGGCTGCGCGTATCGATCGGCGAGCGCGAGCGCACGCAGTATCGCGACACGATGACGCGCCTGACGCGCGAGATAAAATCTTTCTGCCTCAAGCGCGGGCTGCATTACGCGCTCTACACGACCGACCAGGACTTCCAGCAATTTTTTATTCGCGCGGTGCGCGACCTCGGCCTGGCGCACTGACGGGCATCCGATGGGACTCCTCTATCCAGGCGCGCTCGCATTTTTCGCACTCATCCCGGTGCTCGTGCTCGCGTACCTGGCCAAGGAGCGGCCGTCGCGCGTGACGGTCTCGAGCGTGCTGGCGTTTCGCGCGCTGCGCGGTTTTCGGCGCGAGCGTTTCGGCGGATGGCCGCGGCTGGACTGGATGTTTTTCGCCGAGGTTTTAATCCTGAGCCTGGTGGTGCTCGCGCTGGCGGGTCCGTTCATCTGGAAACGCACCGCGCCGCTGGCAGTGGTGATCGACAACTCCGCTGCGATGCAGGCGCTGACGCCGGCCGGCCCGACCCGCTTCGATGTCGCGCGCCAGAAGCTCGACGCCGCGTTGTCGGTCGAAGACGGCGGCGGCGAGATTTCGGTTTATGTCACCGCGCCGCAGCCGCGCCGGATCGCGCCGCCCTTCATCACGCTGACCGAGGCGCGGCTCGCGCTGTCGAGACTCAAGCCGACCGATGCGCCCAACGATCAGACGACGCTCGAGAACTTCCTCAGCAATCTGTGCTCGGAAGCGCGCGTCGCGAAGGTGATTTTCGCCGGCGGCAGCGCGCTGGCCGAGCCGGTCCCCGCGCGAATTCATCCGATTGCGGTGGGCGACGCGGTCGCCAACGCGGCGATCGGATCGTTCACGCTGCGGCGCGAAGTCCTTGGCGCAGAAGCACTTCACGCGAGCCTGACGATCGCGAACTTCAGCCCCGACACCCGCACGCTCGACCTCGTCGTGAGCGGTGACGGCAAGGAAGTCGCGCACGCCAGGGAAGCGCTGGGCGCGCGCGAGACTGCGACGCTCGAATTTCCCGCGATCCCAACGGCGCGGATTTACGAAGCGAAACTCGCGCCCGACGACGCGCTCGCGCTCGACAACGTGGCCTATGCGACGGCGGGCTCCGTCAAGAACGTGTCGATTCTGTTCATCAGCCCGACGCCAGCCGACGCCGCCGGACTGAACTCGATCCCCGGGGTCGAGGTCACCGCCAAGAATCCCGATTCGTACTCGCCCGACGAACTCGGCAACTACGATCTCGCGATTTTCGAGTACTCCACCCCGACCGACTTGCCGGCTGTGAACACGATGCTGGTGATGCCGCCGCCGGGCGATCCAGTTTTCGGCTTGACGGTGACGCCGACCGCGAAAGTGCAGATTGCCGGATGGCGCACGACCGACACGCTCACCGACTCGGTGAATTTTCGGCTGCTGACTCTGCGCGGCGGCGAATATTTCGGCAGTCACCCGTGGATGAGCCAGGTCGTTGGCGGCGACGGCGGCGCGCTGGTGCTCAAGGGCGAGCGCGGGGCGCATCGCTTCGTCGCGACCGGCTTCAATCCTTTCCCGTATCTCGGCAAGCGTAACCTGCCGATGTCGGTGCTGACGCTCAACGCCATCAGCTATCTCGCCGGACTGGGCGGTAGCAGCAGCGGTTACCGCACCGGACAGCCTTGGCTGGCGCCGGCCGGAGTCGAGCGCGTGATCCTGCCGTCGGGGAAAAAGAAGACCGCTCATCCCGGCACGCTTTTCACGGACGTTGCGGAGCAGGGAGTCTATGAGCTGGTCGGTCCCGGCGGCGCCCAGACGCCGCGCGCGGTGAATCTTGCCGACTTGACCGAATCGGATCTCTCGAGCTCGCCGCTGCTCAAAGTCGAAGCTGCAAATTCGGGCTCCGCCGCCGAGCCGTTGATGGAAAAATCGTCGCTGAGCGATTACCTGCTGCTGGCGATAATCGCGCTGACCGCTCTGGAAGCCTTCATCGTCTATCGGCGCCGCCGAATCATCGAGGCCTAGCTGTGATTCCGTCAGGCCTGCCGCACGATTTGACTTTTGCGCATCGCGAGGTGCTCTACCTGCTCGCGATCCCCGCGATCGTGCTGCTCTGGGGAATTCTCCACGCGCGCGAATTTCGCCGCGTGTTTGCGCCGCTGATGCGCGCGATAGTGCTGGCGCTGTTCATCCTCGCGCTCGCAAATCCGCAGCAGGTGATGCAATCGGAGGGCGCGGCGCGGCCGGCAATCGTCGATGCGAGCGCGAGTATCACGCCTGCCATGCGCGCGTGGACGCTCAAGCTGCTGCGCGACGACCTGGGTTTGCGGCCAGGCGATCCTGCGTACATTTTCGCGAGCGATGCCGCGCCGCAATCGATCGGCGGGGTCGAGTCGGCATTCGCCAATGGCGCCGGATGCGCCGAATGCGGGCCGGGTGCGACCAATCTTGAAAGCGCGCTCGATCGGATTGCCGCGGACCCCGACGCGCGCGGCGGCCCGGCCGTGATGGTGACCGACGGATGGCAGAATCGCGGCGACGCCGAGCGCGCAGTCAGCGCGATTGTCAACGCCGAGATTCGGCTCGACATTTTCACTCCGCCCGGCGCCCGCTCGATTCCGAACGTCGCGATGACGGCGCTCTCACTGCCGCCTGCGCTCGAAAAAGCAGCGCCCTTCGAGCTCGGCGTCACGATGGAAAATTTTAACGACGCGCCGGTGGGCGGCACGATCGCAATCGAGCGCGATGGCGCGCTGATCGATGAGCGCAAGGTGACGCTCGCGCGCGGATCGCAGCGCCTCGACTTCCCGGTGCGCACCGAAACCGTCGGCCTGGCGTCGTACTCTGCGACGTTCAAGCCCGACAATCCTGCGCAGGATGCGTACCTCGAAGACGACTCGCTCAAAGGATGGGTGGGAGTGGGCGCGCGGCGGAAAGTCCTGATTCTCACCGACAATGCGCGCGATGCGAACTATCTCAGCACCGTCGTCAATCGGTTGGGACTCGAGCCGACTATCGTGCCGATTGCTGGCGGCGCATGGGACGGACCGGTCGCGGGCTACGACGCGGTGCTGATCAACAACGTGCCGAGTGAACATATCGCGCCGGCCGCGCAGAGCGCGCTCGTGCAATACGTCAGCCGCGGCGGATCGCTCGCGATGGTCGGCGGCGATTCGAGCTTCGGTCTCGGCGGCTATGCCGACAGTCCGCTGGCCGAGGTGATGCCGGTGACGATGAAGCCGCCGCAGCACAAGGAGCGCAAACGCGCGCTTATCCTGATTATCGACAAGTCGGGATCGATGGGCCGCAACGATAAACTCACTTACGCCAAGGCCGCCGCCGAGACGGTCACCAAAACGCTCAAGGACAATGACCTGATCGGCGTGATCGGATTCGACTCGCAGCCGTTCGTCGTGATCCCGCTGCAGACCGTCGGCGAGAGCCGTCCGTATTTCGATCAGATGATCAACCGGCTCTCGGCGCATGGCCAGACTTTCCTGATTCCCGCACTGCGCGAGGCCGAACGCACGCTCGGCAACAGCGGCGCGCACGTCAAGCACGTCGTCATCCTCACCGACGGCGAGACGGGCGGCACGGTCGAGATGTACTACGACCTCGTCTCGCGGATGCATCATGACGCCGACACGACTATCTCGACGATCGCGGTCGGGCAGGACGCCAACGTCGATCTGCTGCAGGCGATCGCGAAGTACGGCGGCGGTTCCTACTATCAGACCGACAACCCGCGCAACCTGCCGGAGCTTTTTGTCGAGGATTTTCACGCGCATGGCGGGGAGGTCACGATGGTCGAAAAGGAATTCACGCCGCGCAGCGAAAACCCCGACGCGATTCTGAAAGACCTCGCGCCGCGCCAGATGCCGCCGCTGCTCGGCTACGTCTCCACCGAAATCAAGCCGCGCGCCACGATGGATATGTATGTCGAGCGGACCGACTCGCGCGAACCGGTCATCGCGAGCTGGCGCTACGGCGCGGGCAAGGTGATGGCGGTGACGACGGACGCGAGCGGGCGATGGTCGGGGACGTGGGTCAGCACCAACGTCTTTGCGCCGCTGTGGGACCGGTTGCTCACGTGGATGACGCCGGAGATTCCGGCTGAGCCGAAGATCGACGTCGCGCTGGGCTACAACGCCGGGCGCATCAACATGAAACTCACCGACTACAGCGCCGAGCCCGGCAATGCGGCGCGGCTCGTCACCGTGCTGGTAACGCGGCCCGACGGGACCCGCACCGAAACTGCGCTCACCGAGGAAGTTGTGGGCGAGTTGTCGGGATCGATCGACGCTCCTGCGCCCGGCAATTACTACTTTGAAGTGCGATCGCCGTCGGGCAAGGACAAGAAATTCCCGCCGCTCGCGTTCACCGTCAGCCCGTCGGTCAACGCTGAACTGCCGCGCCCCGAGCCCAATTACGGCCTGCTTGAACATCTTGCGTCCGCGACCGGCGGGCGTCTCAATCCTTCGCCGGCGGAAGTCTCGACCGAGCGCGCCACGCTCGAACGCCGCGTCTCGATGAATCCGTATCTGCTGGTTGCCGCGATGATAATCTTGATCGGCGAAGCACTCGTGCGCCGCCTGACCGCATGAAGAAACACGACCACGTTCACGCCGACCATCGCGTGCAGCGCGACTATCCCGCCAAGGTGAAATTCTGTCCGCTATGCGGTGCCGCGATGACCTCGCGCATACTGATGCCCGAGAACGCCGAGCGCAAAGTCTGCACCCGATGCGGCTTCGTGCTCTTTCCCGGACCGAAGCTGGTCGCAGGATGCTTCGTCGTCGACGCGGGGCGCGTGCTGTTGATCCGCCGCGGTATCGAGCCTGCCGTCGGCAAGTGGACGTTCCCGGGCGGCTACGTCGATTTTGGCGAGAACGTCGCCGACGGCGCGGCGCGCGAGACGCTCGAGGAAGTCGGCATGCGCGTGACGCTCGGGCCGCTGCTCGGAGTGTTCAACGACGGCGCAATCACGGTCGTCGTCTATCTCGCTACACCCGGCAAGGAAGCACCGTCGTCACCGAGGAGGCCACCGAGGTGAAGTATTTCGCGCCCGACGATGTTCCATGGCACGACCTCGCGTTTCCGACGACTACGGACGCGCTGACTGCTTGGGTCGCATCGACGCGCGGGGGAAAATCCACTTAATCTAACGTGAAACCCTCGGTGGGTTTCACACTTCCTTCGGCAGGGGTGACCCCTGCACCCAGTATTAAGAAAACCTGCCTGATTTCGATGTTTCTCATATCTCCAGCATTAGCAATTTTGACTAAATTCTGCTAAATAATTTATCTCAGTCCCCCGGACACCTGCGGCCATTCCACGTCAGGAAGGTGGCTTTTATGGAACGGGTCGAAGTAGTAGGCGGCAATGTTTTCGTTTTGCGGACGCGCCAATTGGCTCCCGACTGGTGGTGCTGCGACCTCTACGAGCGAGTCGAAACCGACGCCGGGGTCGAGGCCTTCGTGCTCGAGGATTTCGGCCAGTCGGAAATCGAAGCGATTGGGATGGCGCTAAGCGACGCGCACGAGCCCAACCACGTCCAGCATCATCACCACTGATTCGCGGCGCCGAATTTCAAGCTTTGTTCGCCGGACGGATCGCCTGCCGTTCGTAATCCGCAGTTACAGTCTCGATTGAGTCCGCCTGTTCCGGCGACTTGTCGTCGCGTACGCGCACGATTCGCGCGAAGCGCAGCGCCATGCCGGCGTCGTAGTTCGGGCTGCGCTGGATATCATTGTATGCAACCTCGACGACGACCTCGGGTCGAACCGTCACGACGCCGTGCGACTCCGCAGTCTTGAGCGCTAGCAGCCGCTCGGTCATCGCGCGGAACTGCTCGTCGCTGAAACCCTTGAAAGTCTTGCCGAGCATCGCGAAGCCGCCGCGGTTCGGGTCGCGCGCGGCGAGATGGTAGTTCGAGAGCCAGCCGTGGCGGCGGCCGTAGCCCCATTCCGCCGCGATGATCACCAGGTCCAGCGTGTGCGTATGCTTTATCTTGAGCCATCCGCGGCCGCGCGCGCCGGGCGTGTAAGCACTCGCGAGCGCCTTCGCCATCACGCCTTCATATCCCGCTGCGACCGCATCGGCATAAAATTTCTCGGCCTCGGCGAGATTCGGCTTGATGATTCGCTCGACGATTTCCAGGCCGGCCGAGGATTGCAGCTCTTCGAGCATCGAAATTCTCTCCGCCCACGGGCGATCGATCGTCAGCGCGCCGTCGAGCGCGAGCACGTCGAAGACGTACAGCTTCAGCGGTTGCTCGACGCGAGCCTTGTCGACGTCGCGCGTGCGCCCAAACCGGCGCATCAGATCCTGGAACGCCGCCGGCCGCCCCGACGCGTCGACGCCGATCACTTCACCGTCGAGGATCGCGTGGCGCTCGCCGATTCGATTCACAATCTCGACCACGTCGGGAATGCTCTCCGTGATCTCGTTCAGCCGGCGCGAGAAAATCCGCACAGCGCCGTCGGCTCGCATGATGTATCTGCACGCGCGCGCCGTCGAGCTTGTGCTCCAGGGATAGCTCCGGGCCCAGCGTGGCGAATGCTTCGGCAATATCAGCGACAGGAAACGCGAGCATCGGCTTGAGCGGCTTCGCCGCGCGCGTACCCGGTGAAGATTCGCCCGCAACGGACTTTTCCGCGCCGGGCGATCGGATTATTCGCACGACGCGGCCGAGGTCGGCCTCTAGCATGTGAATCCGGCGAACTTCGGCGACCGGGCGCGCGCCCATCCGGGCGATCGCCTCGAGCATCAGGCCTTCGCTCACGCCGTGGCGCATTTCGCCGATCAGAATCTTCGCGATGTACCTGGCTTCGAATGCAGACGCGCGCGTGAATAGCTCGCGCAGCGCGTCGAGCTTGCGATTGCGCGCGTGGCGCCCCTCGATCGCAGCAATCTCCGCGAATTTTTCGTTGACCTCGCGAATCGTGAGCGTTGGCTCGGGATCGGCGCCGCGAAGCTTCAGCGTCATCTCGATCGCCTCGCCGAAATCCTCGGCGGCGGTGAAGATGTCCTCGCCCTGGTCTGCGCTGTCGGTCATCTCGGCGGCGATTTTCCAGACTGCGCGGCCGCTGATCTGCAGGCGCTTCTCCTCGCCCTGCTCGACCGCGCGGCCGACCATGAATCGCGCCGCGATTTCCGCTTCGTCGATATCGAGCGAGGCGAGGAACGTGCCCACCGTCTCGGCCATCTGCAGCCGGCTCTGGGTCTGGCTGAGCGACTGGCAGACGACCGCGAAATCGTAGAACGAAGGCACGTACGAGATTAACTCTGCCCGCGGCGCCTCGCGCAAGCGCCGCGGGATTTGGCTACGCCGCTATCGGATGCGACTTGGCGAACGGCAAAAATACTTCCAGGAACTGGTCGAGCGCATCCATGAAAGCGTGTCCGACGCCGGGGATGATGTGCAGTTTCGCGCCGGGTATCTGCGCCGCGAGGATCTCCGAGTTCTTCGCCGGTATCAGCACGTCTTCCGCGCCGGTTACGACGAGAGTCGGCGCCTTGATTTGCGGCAGCCGGTCGTAAGTCTGCAGCGTGTAGGTCGCTTCGAGCTGCCGCTGGAACGCGAATGGCGGCGTCGGATGCGCGAGCAGGCGCGGAATCGCGGCCTCGAGCACGTCGCGATGCGCCGCGATGTACTTCGGCGTATGCCCCAGCGGCCATCCGCGGCGAATCACGTCCTCCGGCGAAACTCCTTCGCGCGGCGCGGTGAGAATCTTCAACGATTCGGCCGGCGGCGGCACCGAATGCTTGCCGCCCGCGGTGGTGCATCCGAGCGTCAGCGTCGCCGTGCGCTTCGGATGGCGCAGCGCGAACTCCTGCGCGATCATCCCGCCCATCGAGACGCCGAAGATGTGCGCGCGCGGAATGTCGAGCTGGTCGAGCAAACCGGCCGCGTCGTCGGCAAACATCTCGATCGAATACGGCGCGTCGGGCTTGTCGCTCTGCCCGGTGCCGCGATTGTCGAAAGTTATGGTGCGAAATGTATGCGCAAGTTCGGTTATCAGCTCCGGCTCCCACTGTGCGGAGCTGGCGCCGAGGCCCATGATCAGCAGCAGCGGCTCGCCCTTCCCGGCCGCGTCGTAGTTGAGGTTCACATCGCCGACCTTAATTCTTGGCATTTCGATTTCCTCCGGCGGCGCGCGTGGCCGCCCGTTTATTTCTTAACGCAGAACCCGTGTTGCTTCATGTACTCGACTGAATTCCCGGTCAGTGGCGCGTCCGCTGTCGCATTGGCCCGATAGAGCGAAGTGTGCTGCGGATCGAAATAGCACGCCAGCTTGAGAGACTGACCCGCGGGAATCTGAAACTCAAGCGAATCGGGAACGTTCGGCGGCCTGTATGAACTGGGCATCTGCGTACGACGCGGTCTGCGACGGCGCCGCGCCCGCCGAGGAGCCGTCGAGGAGCTGGCACATCTTGAACGCATCGATTTCACAACTGCCTGCCGCGGCGGGCGACAGCTGCATGCTTTCGAAACCTGTCTGCGGCGGTGGTGCGTCATTGCTCGAGCATGACGCGACGCAAATCGCGATAGCCATCGTCACGACCAACCGCGAAATGCAGGACCCTGTCATCATCGGGTTTCGCTCCTGGGGTTTCGCTCCTGGATTCAGGCTGCCGTCGACGCAACCGCGGCGGTGTCGGTGCCGGCGCGAATCTCGCGATCGACCTTGCGGCATCTGAGGACCAGCTCGCTGCGCGCGATGTAGGCGAGCTCTTCGATTTCGATTCCGTAGCGGCCGAGAATTTCGCGGAGCTGGTCCAGCGTGTAGTGCGTGATGTGCTCGTCCTTGTAGCCGCCGGGCATCAGGAAGCCGTAAATCGGTTCGATAATTCGCCATCCGAGCGTCGCGTAGTCGGGCGTGCCGAGAATCAGCATGCCGCCGGTGCGCAACACCCGCCGCATCTCGGTGAACAGCGTCTCGTCGTAGCGAATATGCTCGATGACCTGTGAGCTGATCACGCAGTCGAACGAATCGTCCTTGAAGGGCAGCGCGAAGGCCGAGGCGTTGACCAGCGGAATTTCGTAGCGACGCAAAAACCGCAACTTGGCATAGTTGAAGTCCATGCCGATGACGTTGTTGAGGCTCTGCACGATCAGGCTGGAACCGCATCCCGCGTCGAGCACGCGGCCCGCGCCGCGCGCCCACAGCACGGCGATGCGATGGCGGCGGCGCTGCCAGTAGCGCTGCGGCGGAATCAGGCTGTAGAAGGCGCGCTCGTCGTAGTCGGCGGACGCGAGCGAGTTGCGGATTTTCCACAGCGGCAGCGCGGATCGAAATATCTTCCAGCCGAAGCTGATCAGCCTCGCATGCGAGCGGCCGGCGCCGCGCGGAAAATACGTGAATGGAACTTCGACCACGCTGAAGCCGCTGGCGTAAGCCTTGACCAGGATTTCTTCCTGCACTTCGAAATTCGTGGACGTGAGTTCGAGCTCGCGCAGCACCTCGCGCCGGTAGAGGCGATAGCCGCTGGAGAGGTCGCGCACCGGCATCGAGAGCATCCGCCGCAGCACGTTGTTGAGCAGCCAGCTGGAAGCACGGCGGACGAAGGGCGAGTAGATGACGCCGCCGAGCACGTAGCGCGAGGCGACCACGATGTCGGCGCGGGTTCGCGCCCGCCACATCTTCACGACGAAGTCAGGATCGTGCGATTGATCGGCGTCGAGCGTGAGCACGTAGTCGCCGCGGGCCTCGGCAATCCCGGTCTCCATCGCGCCCGCGTAGCCGCGCCGCCGTTCGCTGACGACTCGCGCGCCGAGCGCCTCCGCCGTCTCGCGCGTGCCGTCGGTGGATCCACCGTCGATAACGACTATCTCGTGACTGATGCGCTCGTGGTTGAGCAACGTGACCAGCCTGGGGATCAGGATCCTCAGGTTTTCGGCCTCGTTGACAACGGGCAATATTACGGAAACATCCATTCGGACTAGTTTGATTTATGCTCCAACGCGAGAAAAGGGAATATGCCGACTAATGGTCACCGCTGCTGGCGGTTCGGCGGGCTTGTTCGCAAACCTCGCGCGTCGGACGCATGCGAGGTAATCTCTTGAGCCGGATGGTGAGGGGCGTGCGGAAAAAATCAATATCGAAAGTTATCGTGTTCGCGGCGGTCTCCTTTCTGGCGGTCGGCTCGAGTCCGTGCTTCGCCCGGGTGTTTCATCGGCATCCTGTTCCGACGAAGCTTGCGCCTGAAGAGAATCCCGGGGTGCCGCTGTCTGACATTCACGTGCTCGGCAACCGGCCCGCACCATTCGCGCTCGACGCGAAGGCTGCAATCATGATCGACGCCGATACTGGCGCAGTGCTGTACGCCTACAACGAGCATCTGAAGATGCAGCCCGCCAGCCTCGCCAAGATTATGACCTTCTACCTGAGCCTGGACGCGCTCAAAGCCGGCAAGATCGCGCCGACGACCGACGTCGAGATCAGCGAAAAGGCGTGGCGGCTCTCGATGGACGACAGCGTGTCGCGGATGTTTCTCGGCGTCGGGCAGAAAGTCGCGGTGAACGATCTCCTGTACGGCCTGATGGTGTCGTCGGGCAACGATGCCGCCGTCGCGCTGGCGGAATATATCGGCGGCAGCACCGACGCGTTCACCCAGATGATGAACGACAAGGCGAAGGAGATCGGCCTCACGGAGACTCACTTCGACAACCCCGACGGCTTGCCGGAGGAAGGCGAGTTCACCACCGCGGCCGACATGGTCGCGCTCGCGCACTCGCTCGTGACTCATCATCCGGAGGCGCTCACGTACACGTCGGAGAAGGAGTTCGCGTTCGACAAGATCAAGCAGCCGAACTTCAACACGCTGCTGTTCTACGACAAGCGCGTCAACGGAATTAAGACCGGCCACGTCGACGAGGCGGGCTATCACCTGGTCGCGTCGGCGTCGTCGGACGGCATGAACCTGCTGTCGGCCGTGATGGGCGCGCCGAACCAGGAAAAGCGGCGCACCGAAACCGAGAAACTAATCGATTGGGCGTTTCGCACTTTCGTCAGCTACCGGCCCGAATTGAAAAAGGCGGTGCCGGCGACGATTCCGGTGCATGATGGCGTAGCTGAGACCGTCGCGATCGGGCCTCATGGCGACGCAGTGTTCACGCTCGGGCGCGGCGAAGAGACCAAGGTCACGGTGCAGTTCGAGCCTTCGGCGAGATACCTGGAAGCTCCCGTCCATGCGGGCGACTCGGTCGGCGATCTGACGGTGCTGCTCAACGGCCAGCCGCAGGCAACGATCCCGATCGTCACCAAGGCGGGCGTTGAGCGCGCGGGATTCTTCGGGCGCCTGGGCCAGAAGATCGGCCGGATGCTCTAGAGCGCTACGCCTTTAATTCTTCGAGCAGTGTTTTCGCTTCGCGCAGATCGCTGGTATCGAACCCCTCGGTGAATTTTGCGAACGTCTGCCCCAGCGCTGCGTGACCTTCGCCGCGCCTGCCGCTATTCGCCAACAGCCGCGCCAGGCTGGTCGCGGCCCGTATTTCCCACGATCGCGCCTCCTGGCGCGCCGCAATCTCGATCGCGCGCCGGAAGCATCGCTCGGCCTCGTCCTGATTCGCGAGTAACAGCATCGTCTCGCCGCGCAGCCGGTGAATTTCCGCTTCGAGCAGGCGATGGTCCATTCGCTCGGCCCGTTGCGCCGCCTGGTCAAGCTCTCGCAAACTTTCATCGGGACGCTTCAGCATCAGGTACACTTCCGCGAGCAGCACGAATGAGAACGAGTAGATCAGGTCTGCGTTGCTGGCTGCCAGGTGCTCGGCGGCCTCTTTCAACATCGCGAGCCCGGCCTCGAGCGCGGCCTGGTCGCCTTGCCGATAGCCTTCACCAACAATCGTGCGCGCGAGACACATTTTTCCCGCCGCCAGCCAGTATGGAAACCCGTATTCGGTCGAAAGCTCGATCAGGGTTTCCGATCGCGATCGCACTTCTGAGTACTCGAGCCGGAAATGACTCAGCACGATCTCGTACAGATGAACGAACGCGAAGCTGAAGGGACGGCGAAGCTGCGTTGCCATTTCGTTCGCCTCGCGCATCCGCTGCCGCGCCTGGTCCGGATACCCACTGATATGCAGCGCCCACGCGAGATGGCATCGCGACGGTATCACCGGCGCCTGCATCAACGGCAGATAGCCGGGGATGTCGCGATCGTAGATATCTGCGACCAGCCGCTGGTGTTCGCACGCCGCGGAAAATTCGCCCTGCCAGAGCTGCGTTGATCCCATCGCGTTGTGCGCGCCGGCCAGCCCGAGATCGGTCGGCACGCGTTCAGCGATAGTGAGCAACTGCTCCGCGAGGACGCGGCTTTCGTGCAGCTTGCCGCTGGCATGATTGAAGCTCCACAGCCCGAACATCACGGCGAATGCTTCCGGCGTCTCACCGGCACGGCGGCAGAGTTCCTCCGTGCGCGCAATGTTGTCGGCGAGCTCCGGCGATGAAAATCCCTGGGTCGATACGAGCAGCGGGCTCAGAATCATCAGGATTCGAAGCTCGGTTTTATCGCGCTCGCGCGTTTCAGGCGTCTCGCGTATTCGCGTCAGCGCGTCGCGCGCATAGCGCAGCGCGTCGTTGTACGCGGAGCGAACTCCAGCCTGACCCGCCGCGCGAATCAGGTATTCAATCGCCTTGGGCGCGTTGGCGCTGTGGTTGTAATGATCCGCCAACTCGGCCAGATGATCGTCGAGCGTCGCCGCGAACATCGCTTCCAGAGCCGCCGCTGTGCGTTCGTGAAAAATCTTGCGCCGCTCCATCAGCACGCTCCCGTACGCAACTTCCTGCGTCAGCGCATGCTTGAAGGTGTATTCGTTTTCGGGAATCGCGGGCTGCTCGTAGATGAACTCGGCCGCCTGCAGGTTCGAAAGCATCGGCGCCAGTTCGTCATCTGACTTGCCCACCACGCGCCGCACCAGGCCGATCGGAAATTCCTTGCCGATGACAGCGAGCGACTGCAGCAGGTCCTTGTCCGCCGGCGCCAGCTTGTCGATGCGCGCGGCCAGGATGCCCTTGACGGTCGACGGGATCTCGATCGACGTGAGCGGCTTCGCGATCGACACGATGCCGTTGCGAACCAGCGCGCCCTGGTCGAACAACACCTGCACCATCTCCTCGATGAAGAACGGATTGCCCTCGGTGCGCGCGATGATCGTCGCTTTGAGCGCAGCGAGCGCGACTGTGTCGCCAATCATCGCCGTCAGCAGCTCGGCCGCATTTTCCGCACCCAGCGGATCGAGCCGCAACTGCGTGTAGTAGGTTTTGTGGCCCCAATCATGGCGATACTCGGGCCGATAGTTGACCATCATCAGAATCTGCGCGGTGCCGATCGAGTCGGCGATCAGTTTGAGCAGCGCCTCGGACTCCGCGTCGATCCAATGAAGGTCCTCGAAGATCAAAATCAACGGCTGATTGAGGCTCTCGCGCACGATCAGGCTTTTGACCGCCTCGCGCGTGCGCCGGCTTCGAATCGCAGGATCCATTTCGCCGAGCTCGCCGGCGCCGGACGGAATCCCAAGCAGCGCGAACAGATGCGGCAGCGTGTCTTCCAGCGCGCGGTCCAGCGCCAGCACCTTGCCGGTGATCTTCTCGCGCCGTGTGCGCTCGTCGTCGCGATCGGCGATTCGAAAATAGCTCTTGAGCAGATCGACCACCGGCAGATACGCCGACGCTTTGCCGTGCGAGAACGAGAACGCCTCGAGCACCAGGCATTCGCCCTGCCGGCGCATCTTGAATTCGTGAAACAGGCGCGACTTGCCCACGCCCGCCTCGGCCATCGCCGCAACGATCTGCCCGTGGCCGCCGCGCGCCAGCTCCAGCGCCTTGTCGAGTTGATCCAGCTCGGCGTGACGGCCGACGAATTTCGTCAACCCGCGCGACGCCGACATCTGCAGCCGCGTCCGCAGCGGACCGATCCCAATCACCTCGTACACGTTGATCGGATCGCTCACGCCCTTGATTCGCGCCGGGCCGAGCGGTTTCAAATCGAAGTAGCCGGCCGTCAGTTTCTGCGTCTGCTCGGTGATGACGATTGAGCCAGTCGGCGCCAGCGTTTGCATCCGCGCCGCCAGGCTCATCGAATGGCCAATCGGCGTGTATTCGGTATGCGCGTCGTCGGTGCGAATCGATCGCACCACCACTTCGCCGGTGTTGAGCCCGACCCGGATTTCGACCGGCGGATTTCCCGCCGCGCGCAGCCCCGCCGAGTATCGCGCCATCTCTTCCTGCACGCGGAGCGCGGCGTAGAGGCCGCGTTGGGCATGGTCTTCATGCGCGACCGGCGCGCCAAACAGCGCGAAGATTCCGTCGCCGGTGGACTGCACGATGTAACCGTCGTAGCGATGCACCGCGTCGATCATCAGCTTCAGCGCAGGATCGACAATCGCCCGCGCCTCTTCGGGATCGAGCCCTTCCATCAGATCCATCGATCCCTTGATATCGGCGAACAGCGCCGTAACGGTCTTGCGCTCGCCGCCCGCCGCGTCCGCCGCAGCCTGCTCCGACCGCATCCGCACCGAAGGCTCGACCATAGGCGAAGGTGGCTTAGCGCTAACAAGTGGCTTCCCGAGCCAGCGTCAGCGACATGCCGCATTCACCGCAAAACTTGAACTCGGGCGGATTTTCCAATCCGCATCGCGGGCACCGGCTGCCAAGCGCAGCACCGCAATTACCGCAGAACTTCATCCCGGCAGGATTTTCCGTACCGCAACCAGAGCATCGCATCGCGTTAGAGTTTATCGCGAGAACCGCGTTTGGCCTACGGGTTAGAATCCGCTGCCGAGAACGCGGCAAAGCACATCGCGAACCTCATCGCTCTTTTGACAAACCTAACATCGCAAGCCTCATCCGTCTTTTAACAAGGCGAGCAGCGCTAGCCCCTCCGTCATCCTGACGACCCGAGCATCGCGAGGGGAGGAAGGACCTCGGACAGCTCCGCGCCAGCGAAGCCGGTTCCGGTTTCCGAAATCGCGCAGCGCTCCTTTTTTGCTGCTGTCGTCGCGCAAAATTTTCAGTACTCTCAACGGCGGCACTAATGCCTGACCTGACAGAATCGTGAATCGCGCGCAAAAAAAGCGCGCTGGACAAGGACCCTCACCTCTCCTCTCCCTTGCAGGGAGAGGAGAAAGAGTCACCACTTGAGGCCCATCGCTTCGGTGAGGAACTTCATGAACGGTGATCCTGCCGCGCATGCGCTCGAAAACAAATCCAGGAAATCCGCCGAGCACACTTCCTTGCGCGTGAACTGCGTGCCGCCGATGAAGTCCTTGCGCTTGAGATCCTCGATCATCGGATGAGCTGCGTCGTAGCCCTTCGGCGGCCGCGACAGCATGTCGCCCGCCAGTTCGAAGCGCGCCTTGAATTTCCGATCGTCGATTGCGCTCTTCCATTTCGCAGGCCGCGCGACAATCGCGTCGCGAATCTTCGCGGTCGTCTCCGCCTGCGGATGCCATACGCCGACGCCGGCGAAAGCCTCCGCCGGCGACAGTGAGAGATAGAACGACGGCGAGTTGAAATGCAGCCCGTCGCGATGCCCGAACGCAGCAGCGGCGTTGGTGCGATACGGCGTCTTGTCGCGCGAGAAGCGCAGGTTGCGATAAATGCGCATCATCGATCCGCCGGTCGGCCGCGGATCCGCGACGTAGCGCTCGCTGATCTTTCTGAGGCGCGGTGCGAAATCCGCGATGAATGCGAACATCGGCTCGCGCACGTCGTGCTCGTAGCGCGCCTTGTTCGCCTGGAACCAGTCGCGGTTGTTGTTGCGGCTCAGTTCCTCGAAAAATTCAAAAAATCGCGGGGTGAAGTAACGCGCGGCCATCGCTTTCGCGTCATGCCAGGATGAATTCGTTCAGCACTTTAAAAAACCGCTCGGGTTGATCGCGATGCGCCCCATGGCCGGCGTTCTCGAACACTTCGAGGCGCGCGACACCGGGCGCCATCCGCGATGCGATATCCTTCGAGTCGGCCACCGGCGTTATCGGATCGAGTTCACCCGCAGCGATCAACGTCGGACATTTTATCCGCCCGAGGTCTGGCAGAAAGTTGAAGGTGTGCGATTCGTGCTTGAAAAAATCGACGGTCAACTCGAGATTTGTCACCGAGCGCTGAACGAACTCCGGTCCCATTGGATGTCGGTTGTACACCGGGAAACATTTTTGCTGAAACTCGGGCATCGTTTCCGCCCCGGGATTCTCGAAGAATCGGCGCGCCGCCTCGCGCACTTCCGCCCCGCCCAGCCGCTCGAACATATCCAGCGACCGATCCGTGCGGATTTGCGCCGCCGTGCTGCTCAACACCAGCTTGGCGGGATGCTCGGGATGCCGCGTCGCATACGCCATCGCAACCATGCCGCCGAAGGAGATGCCGAGCACGATCGGCCGCTCGATTTCCAGCGCCTCGCAAAACGCGCGCACGTCGTCGCCCCATTGCGGCAGATTCCATTTCGCCGGATCGCCGCGATCGCTGCGCCCGTTGCCGCGATGGTCGAGATAAACGACCTGCGCGATCTCCGCCAGCCGCGAGAATTCAGGCTTGAAGTTCGAATGGTCGAAGCCGGGGCCGCCATGCAGCAGGAGGACGGTCGGCACCTCGCGCATCTTCGGGCCGTCAGGCCGCAGCTTCGCGCCCTCCACGTCGAAGAACAATCGAGCGTCGCCAATATTCACTCGCATCGGCGGATTAGTAACGCGAAGAAGCACGCAGCGCAAACAAATGAAGAGGAACTTTATTTAATTTGAAACCCACCGTGGGTTTCAAACTTCCTTGGGCAGGGGTGACCCCTGCACCCGGTATTCGAAGAAGAAGATGCGGGACTTCGTCCCTGTTCGAACTTGTTGGGTTCGGAGGGTTAGCGCTCTATGCGTAGATGGTAGAGGCCGTCGCGCGCTGTCGATTCGAGCATTACGTAGCCCTCGGCTTCTGCGGCGCTGGGGATGTCGCGGGCGCCGCGCGGATCGTCGAGCGTTAGTTCGAGCATTTCGCCGCGCGACATTTGTTCGAGGCGGACCTTTGCGCGCGCCCAGTTGAGCGGACACTTGACGCCTCGCAGGTCGAGGCGAATGGTTTTGCGAGAAGCGTCCATGACCGCATTATTCTATATATCGCGCGGCTGTGAATCCGCCGCGGGAAATCGCTAAGCTGGCGCGATGTTCGTTGAAAGTTCAGAACTCTACGACGCCATCTATCACTTCAAGAATTACGCGCGCGAGTGTGAGATTTTGCGCGCCGTGATCGCGGTGGCCGCGCCGGGCGCGCGCACGATTCTCGACGTCGCATGCGGCACCGGCCAGCACGACAGGTTTCTGAAGGAGCATTTCTCTGTCGACGGTATCGACCTGAATGAAAACTATCTGCAAGCCGCGCGCGTCAAAAATCCTGCCGGGCCGCTACACTCGCGCCGACATGACTGACTTCGATTTGGCGACGACTTACGACGCGGTGACGTGCCTGTTCAGCGCGATTGGCTACGTGCGGACCGCCGACCGCATGCAGCGCGCGGTCGCATGCATGGCGCGTCACGTCAAACCCGGCGGCGTGCTCATCGTCGAGCCCTGGCTTACTCCACAGGATTGGAAACCGGGCAGCAGCTTCATTCACGCCGGCGAAATCGGCGCCGACAAAGTCTGCCGCATGAGCCACAGCGGCCAGCAAGGCAACCTGTCGGTCCTGCGCTGCATTACTTGCGAAGCACGGCCGACGGCATCGAGCACTACAGCGAGCAACTCGAACTGGGATTGTTCACGCGCGACGAAATGACCCACGCATTCGAGTCCGCGAATATGGACGTGCGCTACGACACCGAAGGCCTGATGGGCCGCGGTCTGTACATCGCGCGCCCGCGGGTGTGAGCGAACCTAATCCTTGGGAACCGCCAATGGCAAGTTCTAACAGGGACGAAGTCCCGCATCTTGTTCTTAATACTGGGTGCAGGGGTCACCCCTGCCGAAGGAAGTGTGAAACCCACGGCGGGTTTCACATTTAACAAAGTGACCTTTCGCGCTTGCCGTCAGCCCGCGAGCCGCTCGGTGGCGCGTTTGAGAATCGCGCGCATCGCATCGAGGCTCTGCGCGCCGACCAGCGGATACTCGCCGATAAAGAACGTCGGCACGCCGCTCACGCCGCGCTGATTCGCCACCAGCGAATTGTTTTTCAGGCGCATTTCGTACTTCGGCGATTTTATTGCGTCCGCCACCTCGTCCGCGTCGAGTCCCGCTTCACGCGCCAGCCGCACGACGACGGCCGCGTCGCCGATATTCTCGCCTTCGTTAAAGTACGCGCGGTAGATTCGTTCCTCGAGCGCTTCGTCGCGGCCCGACTCGCGCGCAAACTCAGTAGCCGCCAGGGCAGCGCGCGAGTTCGTCAGCAATGCAGGTGGCTTCATCGAAAATCCCACCGCCTCGGCCATCGCGCTGATCCGCTGCCAGAGCGCCTGTCGCGACGCCGGGTCGCCCGGCAGGCCGGCCTTGTCGGAGTCGATTCCCTCGGCGGGCCAGTCGGGATGAATCTGAAAGCCGCGCCATTCGAGCTGGAAATTGAATTCCGACTTCAGCTTGCGCATCGTCTCGAAGCCGACGTAGCAGAACGGACAAATGTAGTCCGAGAACATCACGATTTTCATCGCCATCGCACGATCCTCTTGCCTGAATATAGAACCAGCAGCGCGACCGCCGTCAAAAGCGTTGCACGTGCAGCGTTGCCATTGGCGTCATTTTCCGCAAAGTCGTAGTTATGTTATTGAGCTAGCAGAATTCGGTTGAGGTGACGCGATGATTCTCGATTCACTCAAGCTCGACGGCAAAGTCGCCATCATCACTGGCGCCGGCCGCGGCCTCGGGCGCGCGATGGCGGTGAAGTTTGCCCAAACCGGCGCCGACATCGTCGCTGCGGCGCGAACACAATCGCAGCTCGACGAGACCGCCGACGCCGTCAAGAAAACCGGACGCAAATGCCTGATTGTGCCGACCGACGTCACCGACTCGGCGCAGGTCAACGCGCTGGCCGAGGCGACGCTCAAGGAGTTCGGCAAAATCGACATCCTCATCAACAACGCCGGCGGTGGCGATGGCTCGCTGGGCAAGCAGCTCCCGGAAATCACCGACGACGAATGGCGCCGCGGCATCGACACCAACCTGAGCAGCCAGTTCTACGGATGCCGCGCCGTGATCCCGCAGATGGTCAAGCAGAAGCGCGGCAAGATTATCAACATCGCGTCGGGCTACGGACTGCGCGGCGGCAAGCACAACTTCATGTACACCTGCTCGAAGGGCGGCACGATCCAGTTGACGCGATCGATGGCGCTGACGTACGCGCAGTTCAATATCCAGACCAACTGCATCGTGCCCGGCATCTTTCCGCACAACGAAGAGATGATGGTGTTTTTCAAGGGCGGCAAATTTATTCCTATCGGCCGCGTCGGCGACGACAGCGAACTCGGCCCGCTCGCCGTGTTCCTGGCCTCCGACGCGTCCAATCACGTCAACGGCGAACTGATTGCGATCGACGGCGGCGGACTCGCAGGCGGCATCACGCCGACCGGTGTGTCGCCCGAGAGCTCGAACTAGGTTTGCGCGCGAAATAGCAAAGGACGAAAAACAGCGGAGCTAAAATGGCCTCCTCCAACGCTTCGAATGACTTCTCGCTCCAAGGCAAAGGCGCTCTGGTCGTTGGCGCCGAGCATTCGGTCGGCCGCGCCGCCGCCGTCACGCTAGCCGAGGCCGGCGCTAAAATTGTGATGGCCTCGCAAGAGCCCGGCACCGACAAGCAGCTCAAGGAAGTCGCCAAACTGGTGACTGCAGCCGGCGCCAAGCCGGTCGTCCACGTGCAGAGCGCCTCGATCCGCGCCGACCTGTCCGCCACCGCCGACTTCGCCGCCAAGCAACTCGGCTCATTGGATATCCTCGTCAACGCGCTTGACACGCCGGCCTATGGACCCGCCGAAGCGAGCGACGACAACGCGTACGACAAAATCTTCGAGAACAATTTCAAGACCATCTGGATGTCGTGCCAGGAAGGAGCGCGCGTGATGCTGCGGCAGGGCGGCGGCGTCATCGTCAACATCACGTCCGTGCTCGCGGAGCGCGGCGTCCCCAACGCTGCGCTCTATTGCTCGGCGAAAGCTGCGGTGCTGAACCTGACACGCGCGCTCGCGCTCGAATGGGCGCGCAAGGGTATTCGCGTCAACGCGATCCAGGCCGGATGGCTCGACGACGAATCGAGCCCCGCGAACAAGAACGACGAGTTCAGCAAGATCCTGCTGAAGTACTTGCCCTACAACCGTCTCGTGAAGCCCGAGGAACTCGGCGGCGCCCTGCTCTACCTGTGTTCACCGGCCGCAGGCTTCGTGACGGGAGAATCGATCGCGGTGGATGGCGGTCTGCGCGCCCGCGTCTAGGACTCGCGCTAGCGCTCGGCGACGGTGAACATGTAATCGCCGCCGTCCCACTCGTACTTGCGAATCACATCGTTGATACGTCCCGACTCGATGTCGTCAGCAAGTTGCTGCACGCCGCGCGCGATTTCCTCCTGATCGGGAGCGTCGGCGAAACTCGAGATGCCGCTCCGGATGCGCGGATCGAGATAGCGCTCGGGCTGATGCTTTCCGCAATAGAGAAAAAGATCCTTCAGGTCGGGGGTGACGTCGTATTTCTCCTCGCACACGGTTCGAAATCCTGCCGACGCGAGCAGGTCGACGGTCACGAATCGCTCGTACGGCGCCGTCGCTTTTTCTTTCATCATGCGCGGAAAATATTCGTTCAACCAGTAATGCCGCATCTGTTCGGCTATGCCGTTGAGAATCACGAACCGCGCATGCGGCGTCAGCACGCGATGAACTTCCTTGAAGGCCGCGACCGGGTCCGCCATATGATGATGCACGAAGGTGCAGGTCGCGCCGTCGAAGCTCGCCGACGCAAACGGGATCGCTTCGGCGCGCCCGTTGTGCCATGCGATAGCCGGCGCTTTCTCCTTCGCCCGCGCGATCATCGTCGGCGAGATTTCCAGTCCGCGAATCGGCACGCCCGCCTGATGCATCGCGATCGTGTAATTCCCGGTGCCCGATCCGACGTCGAGGTAGCGGCCGCTCGCGCGCGGGCGCAGATGATGTATCAGCCGCGACAGCAGGTACGGATCGGCCTGCCGCGTCGTGTCGTAACCCACCCCAATCCTGTCGTACAGCGCCATAGCGCTACATCTGCTCGCCGCCAACAGTTAGCACCAGCGCGCTCTCCTCGACCGCCTCGATCGAATGCTCGATCGCACGATCCAGCGCTATCAGCATCCCCGCCGTCGCGGCCTTCGATTTGCCGCTCGCCGCCAGACTGATCCTGCCTTCGATAACCTGCACCGTGATCGGCGCGCGCGTGTGATGCTCCTGCAGCTTCGCGCCCTTCTTGAGCACCATCAGCGCCACATTGATCCCATCACCCTTCACCAGCGAACTGCCATGCCGATCGTTGTCGGCCCATGCGGGTTCGTTTTTAAGTCGCGCGATCTCGGCGCGGATATCGACGGCGACCTGTCCACCCTGCGCCAGGAAATTTTCATGATGAGGATGCCGTGCCTGATGCTTGGCCTGATCGGCCTGCCGCGCGCGATCGGAATCTTTGGTTCTTTCCGCCATGGCTAACCTCCGGAATGACAAGCGACATTCTTTCGCCACTCGCGGATCCGCGCAATCACCTGCGCGGTGGGCGGCGAGGGGTAACCCCTTGCAACCCAGTGTCCATACGCAGGATGCGGGGCTTCGCCCCTGTTAGAACTTTTCGAAAAGACCTGTCCGCAGGGCTTTTCGGTATGGACACTGGGTGCAGGGCTCAGCCCTGCCGCCCACCGCGCAGGTGATTCACGATTCCGTATCCGTTATGTTCACTTTCATGAGCAAGTCCGCACCGCCCGCCAACCAAATCATCGAGTACTCGAACTTCGCGTCGGTTGTTACCGGCGAGGGCGACTGGATGCCCGCCGGCTTTCCGCTGCCTGACGGCGGCTTCTGGCAATATCGCGAGCCCGACGCCGTCGTCATCGTGCAGGACGGATTTCTGCGCGTCGCCGCGGTGCCATATACGCGCGGCCACGACAAAATCCAGTTCCTCGACAACGCCAAGCACATGTACTTCAGCACGCGCACCTTCGCATGCCCCGACGGCGGTGCGATCACGTTTTCGCTCGACCTCGCCGCCACGATTATGTCGGGCGCGCCTGGCGATCTCTACGACGGCTTCGTCTCGTTCAACGTGCTCGATTTCTCGACCGGCGCCGCGCTCGATTTTTTCGTCGGCAACGAAACGATCGCGACGGTGTACGGCAAGCTGCCATTCCCGGGCGTGCCGATCGTCGATCCCGCGCACGGCCCGCGCCACTTCTGCCTGTTCGAGGAAATTCGCGACGCGACAGCGGCGGGCCAGCTCCATCATTTTGAAATCGAATACGACTCCGCCGCAGATCGCGTGACCTTCTCGATTGACGGGCGGCAAGTCCGCCAATATTCCAACGTGCCGTTCAAGCTCGGCCCGTGCACGCTCGCGCTTGGCCTGATGAGCGAGAAAGATATCGCGCCGGGCAAGGGCAGCGTCTCATGCCACGGCCAGGGCGCAGTCGGCAAATGGGGCAACATCCGGATTGCGACCACCGCCCGCTAAAAATCAAGGTACTAAAATGGAGTTCGCAGGGTTTGGTCATATCACGCTGACCGTCAGCAACTACGAGGCGTGCCTGAAATTTTACGATCGGCTGATGACGCATATCGGCATGCGCCGCTACTTCGAGTCGCCGCTCGCAGTCGGATGGTTCGCGGACGAGTACATGTTCGTGATTGGGCATGCGGCGCAGGCGGGCGATCGATTCTCGCAATGGCGCACGGGGCTGCATCACCTGTCATTCCGCGCGCGCAGCCGAGAGGAAGTGGACTCGTGCTACGCGATGCTCAAAGAGATCGGCGCGAAGATTATTTTCCCGGCCGAGCCAGGGCCATTCTGGCCCGGCTACTATTCGCTAGTCTGCGAAGACCCGGACGGCACGCGGCTCGAGATGAACTACATCCCACCCGAAGGCTGGCAGGCAGTCGCAGCAGCCGCAGACGCAATCGCGCGAAGCAAATCTCAGTCGTAAAACCGCGAAGCAGCTGCATCCATCTGATCCCTCGCCCGTTATTTCACGGGAGAGGTTAGGTGAGGGTTCTGCGATTCAAGCAACAGCCATGCAACTTCGGACCAGTCGAAAAAAAATCACTTCACGCCGGGGAAACTTAGCGTGAAGCCGCCGTCTACCATTATTGTTTGCGCTGTCAGGTAGCTGGCGGCTGGCAGGCATAGCAGGCAGGCGAAGGCTGCTATCTCGTCGAGCGTCGGCAGACGTTTCAGGGCGGAGCGCTCGGCGCATCGTTGCTGAAAGTCTTCGTATGGGTAGCCGAGGTAGTTGGCGTAGAAGCGCGCGGAGTCGGTGTCGATGTAGCCGACGTTGAGGCCGTTGACCGTGATGCCGCGCGGGCCGAGCTCGAAGGCGAAATCGCGCACCATGCTCTCGAGCGCGGCCTTGGCGGCGCCGAGCACGCCGTGGCCGGGCAGGTTGCGAATCGAGTCGATGCCGGAAATCATCAGCACGCGCCCGCCCTCGCCCATCACCTTATTCGCTTCCTGCACCGCGGCGACGAAGCCGTTGACGCTCAGCGCAAAAGTGCGCGCGAGATTGTGCGGCTTGGTCTCGAGCAGCGGCTTGAACGCGGTCGCGGCCGCATTCGCGATCAAAATGTCGAGCCCGCCCAGCTCAGACGCGGCGCGCGTGACCATCGCACGCACCTGCGCCTCGTCTTCGAGGTCGGCCTTGATGAGAATCGAGCGCGGCGCGATGGCGCGCACTTCGGCGAGCGTTTTCTCCGCGCTCGCCTCGTCGCGCCGATAATTCATCGCAACCGTCGCGCCGAGCCCCGCGAGTCCGAGCGCGATCGCGCGGCCGAGTCCGCGCGTGCCACCGGTCACGAGTGCAATTTTGCCGTCGAGGTTGTGCACGCTCATCATTCTTATGAGTTGAGATTTGCGTACAGGATTTTGCGGATGTCTCTGGCGAGCGACGTGCCGTCGGCCTTCAGCTTGCGCGAGTTGAAGCCCTTCTGCTCGATGATCAGCGTCAGCTCGGCGTCGGCCAGGTTGGCTGGAGTTGCAAAGGCTACTCGGCCGCTGTCCGGTGTTCGGGATTCGGCGATGACGGCGTTGCCCGGACCGTGCAGCGTTACGCGTGCGCCGGCAATCGGCGGATACTCGCCGTCGGGGAGCGCGTCGTTGTCGAGCACAGTGACGCGGAGGCTGCGCAGGTCGCGCGCGCGTTCCAGCTCGACGCGCAGATCGCGCAGATAAATCATCGGCTCGGCGAACACTCCCTGGATTCCCGCGCGCTCGGGCTCGCGCGCCGGATTTGCCTTCAGCTCGACGCGCTGCGCCGCCATCCCGTGGTCCGACGTGATGACGAAGAGCGTGGATTCGAGCAGGCCACGCGCGCGCAGCAGCTCGAGCACGGCGCCGATTCGTTTGTCGGTGCGATAGAGCGCCTCGCGCATCCCTTCGTGATGCGGGCCGTAGTCGTGGCCGGCGCCGTCGGTCAGCACGAACTCGTGCGCGACGAACGCGGGCGCGTTTTCGTTGTCGCCGCAATGCTTCGAACAGAGTAATCACCTGCGCCATCCCGCGGATGTCGACGATTTCCTCGCGCGTCATCGCCGGAATGTTGTCCTGCGCCCATCGCGGACTCACGTCCGACGCCATCTCGGCCGTGAGCGTCTTGAGTCGCGCCTTGTCGCCGACGATTCGCCGCTCGAACACGGCGTGATCGGCGCCGCGCCCTTGCGGTTCATGAATCGATGCCGTGATCGTGCCCGCGCCGCCGGCGCGCTTGAACGCCTCGTACAGCGTCTCGACGTCGTCGCCCAGGTAGCGCTCGCCGTCGAAGACGTTGCCCTGGATCGGCATGGTCTCGCGATGCTCGCGCAGGTGGAAGGTGGGATTGACGATGTCGTGATGCCCGCACCATGCGCCGGTCAGAATGGTCGAGTGGCTGGGCCAGGTGATACTCGGAAAATTGACGATCGAGCCGTGCGAGAGCATCGCGCCGCGCTCGATGAGGCCGGCGAGATTTGGAATCGCGCCGGGATTGTTTTCGATCTGATGGCGCAGTTCCGAATGCGATTGACCGTCGAGAATGAACATGTACACGCGTTTGGGACGCTCGGCCTGCGTCGTCGATTATTTCGTCGAGCGGATCTGCCGTCCTGGCGCTTGAGATAAACCTCGGCGGGCGCGCCCGAAGCGTCAAGGCCCGCGATTTTCGCAAAACCCATCATCCGTGCGATCGTCGGCGCTATATCGACGTGCCGCGCGTTCAGCTTGAACAGCCCGCGGCGCACTCCCGGACCGCTGAACACAAGCGGCGCGCGGCATTGCACGACGTCGAGCGCGCCATGCTGCCCGGGCTGGATTCCCCATGCATAGGCCTTGGCGCTGACGACGAGATCGGGCGCGCGCGGACTGTCGAAGAGCTGCGCGATTCGCTCGTACGCATAGGGATGGCTCAGCACGTCGGGTTCGAAGTATGCGCGATTGGGATCGTCGGTGCGATTGCCGCTTCGCGCAGCGGCGTCGAGCTCGTCGTCGATGGTGGCAACGACAAAAGGATCCTGATTTGCGACCGGGTTCTCGCCGATCTGCTCGACCACTTCAAATGACAGCGCGCCGCCTTCGCCGGCGAAGCGTTTGAATCGAATCATGCCGCGGCGCGACCATACTTCGTACGCGCCGGCGCGCCAGGTGATCACGAGATCGGTGTGGTCGGCGGCCGGAGACTCGGCCAGTAGCGCAAGGATCGTCGCGTCGCCGGAATCATACTGATGCGGATCGAGGCCCTGGCCGCCGCGGCGTTCGGGTCCATGTTCACGCAGGTTCGCTGATTCGCGGTTCATTTTTTTCCGAATACTCCTCGCCGAAAACATTGCTCCGCGCGGCATGAGATGCACAATCTACTCACGGCGCATTACTTAGCGTTTCGTTCACATCGCCGCTATCGCCGGCGCGTTTGCGTGTTCGCACGCATTCCCGCAATAGTGAAATCCCACACCGGGAAAGGCAACCAGCATATGGCGCTCAACGAAGAATTCGAATCAAAAATCGGAAAAGGCACCAAGGCTTCGGGCAAGCTCAGCTTTCGCGGCCCGGTGAAAATCGAGGGCGAAGCGGAAGGCGAGATCACCGGCGAGGAAGTCGTAATCTCGAACGGCGCGGTCGTCAGCGCGCGGATTTCCGCGACCAAGGTGACGATTGCGGGCGCCTTCAGCGGCGAAGTGACGGCGCGCGAACGCGTCGAGCTGATGGCGACGGCGCGCGTGCAATGCACGATCAACACGCCGAGCCTGGTGCTCAACGAAGGCGCGCAGTTCGACGGCGACTGCAAGATGCCGGAGAAGAAGGCCGCGTAGGGAACACGAACACACTTGATTTAATGTGGAACCCACCGTGGGTTCCACACCTCCTTGGGCAGGGGTGACCCCTGCACCCAGTATTCGGAAAAGATGCGGGACTTCGTCCCTGTTAGGAACTCTTAGCGGGAAGAGCCGGGAACTTTCCGATCGTCCGGTTCCCCTTCCCGTGCGGGAAGGGGTTAGGGGTTAGGTCGCTGGGATTCTTCGCGGCGCTCAGAACTGACGCGGAGCGTTAGGGCGGCGAGACCAGCATTGTTTCAACCCCGCTTGAATCGCGGCGGCGCAATACCAATCCGGCGTCGTCGATCTCTATCTCTTCTGCATCGCCCATCCGCGGCTCGTATATCCACTTGTGCGGATCATTGCCGCGCTGACGGCACGACTGTTTGCTGGTCGCTGCAACCAGCGTGTTCGGATCGATTGCCGCCACCCGCCCGGTCCATCGCGTCTGCCCACGTTGGCGAATGTGCGCGATTATCAGCGCGCGAAAAATTACCAGGTCTGCGTCGACTTCGCCGTAGCGGCCCAGCTTGGCGGTCAGGTCGTTGCGGCTGCCGCCCGTGCTGATGTTGCCGCGCAGAAAACCGTCGGCCGCTTCGTAGCTCGCATTGCGAGTGAACGGGCCGCGGCTGTAGTTCACGACTACGCGCTGCACGAGGCCGGTGTCGTCCAGTTCGGCTTCGACTTCGTACACGTTCGAGCCGCTGGCGGGGCGGCGCACGCCGTGAATCCTGCCCCATGCGAGCGTTTCCGTTTCGACGGCTAGCAACTCGCCGGTGCGGCGCAGCTCGTAACGAAATTCGCCGTCGGCAAGCATCATGCTGGAAAGCTAACCGCTCGAATGGGAGCGGACAAGTTTGCCAGCGCGGGCAAGTTGGGCCATTGTGGCGCATATCCACGAGGACAAGCTCGAATGAACTGGCGGGAGTACTACCAATCGCGCACGATCACAGCCGACGAAGCGGCGGCGATGGTGAAGCCGGGAATGCGAGTGGACTTCCCGCTCGCGGCCGGGACCGTGATGCAGCGCGCGCTGGCGGCTCGGGGCAAACAGATAGACGGCGTGGTCGATCTCAGGATGTCGTCGCCGCTGATCGATCCGGGATGGATGAGCGGGGACGTCGCCTCGCGCTTCAGAATCGAGTTCGAGCTGTTTATCGGCAACCTCGGACGCGCGGCGCATGACCGGCATGCAGCCACCTACCTGCCGAATTTATTTTCGACCGGCTTCAAGCCGCACGATGAACGGCCGGCCGAAGACAAGCCGATAGATTTCACTTTCGTCAACGTCACCACGCCCAACGCCAAGGGATTCGTCAGCTTCGGACCGCATCAGTGGAACAAGCGGATGTATGCGCGGCGCGCGCGTCATGCGATCGCCGAAGTCGACGCGAGCATGACGCGCACCTACGGCGACGTGTACATGCATGTGTCGGAGTTCGAATATTTCGTCGAGGGAACACCGCCGCCGCCCGACCGCAAGGTGATCGAGAATGCGCTGGCGGCGATGGATGCGGAAAAGCGCGACGGCATCCGCGCGATCATTGCGGAGGTCGGAGAGGAGCGTATTTGGCCGCTCGTGCAGTATCTGCAGCGCATGCCGCTGGCGGATTTGCGCCTGCTGCTCGGCCTGACGGCGCCGCCCGCCGAGTTCAAGGCGGTGGCGGGATACCTGAGCGAGCTGATCGAGGATGGCGTGACGATTCAAATCGGCGTCGGCGATCCCAGTTCGCAGATGCCGCGGATGGGCGCGTTCGACGGCAAGCATGACCTGGGGCTGCATACCGAGATGGTGGCGCCGGGAATCGCGCGGCTGGTCGACGCGGGGATAATCAACGGGCGGCGCAAGACGATCCATCGCGGCAAAGCAGTGGCGGTCGCATGGTCGGGTTCGGATCCCGACGACCTGCGGATAATCGACGACAACCCGGCCTTCGAGCTGTACGATCCGGAGTACACGCTCAAGCTGGCGACACTCACAGCGAATCACCGGCAGACGTCGATCAACAACGCGATCGCGATCGATCTGACCGGGCAGATAAATTCGGAGACCGTGATCGGCGCGCGGATGATGAACGGGACTGGCGGTCAGCCGGAGACTCATATCGGCGCGTTTCTGTGTCCGGGCGGTCGCGCAATAACGCTACTGCAATCCACGGCAGTGGGCGGTGCGATTTCACGTATCGTGCCGCAGCTCGAAGCCGGCGCGCTGGTGACCGTGCCGCGCTACTTCGCAGACACGGTGGTCACCGAGTTCGGGATAGCGCGGTTACTCGGCAAGAACCATCGCGAGCGCGCCGCCGAATTGATAGCGATTGCTCATCCTGACCATCGCGCGGACCTGAGAGAAGCTGCTAACCGACTGTTTGGTTGATGCGATGCACCGCGGGCTTTCTCTACGAGCCGCGAGAGTGACGCGTCGCTCGCTAACCTGCGCCTGACGAAGCTGCCGGACGCCACCTGACTGTACTGGCCAGATCGTTTCGAAATTACAAAATATCAGTCGCGATCTGGCTCCAAAAAGTGCAGGCAAACCCTGTATTTTTTACCTGCACTTGACCTTAGGCAGGAAATAGTCCAATAAGGGGGTCTATAGCGTAGTTCAACTTTTGTGATAGGCTAATTGCCAGCCTAAGGACGGATAGGCGCATTAAAGAGGAAGTGAACGGATGCCATCCTCAACCAAAGTGCTCACAGTTAACGAGCTAGCCGAGTATCTTAGAGTGCATCGGTCGACGATATACCGCCTTTTGAAGAAGGGCCAGCTGCCCGGCTTCAAGATAGGTAGCGACTGGCGGTTCAACGTCGAGGTGATCGACGAATGGCGGCTGCGCCAAGGTCCGGGTGTCTTGGAAGAAGAAAGCGTCGATTAACTGAAGGGCCAATTTTCGCGAGCTGCTTTCGGTCAGCAAGCTCGCACCAGATTCCACCTCAAGACGACATTCAAAATGGGGGAAGTTGTCGCGCGCTGGCTCGCGCGGCTAAACTGCGAACTCCGAGTTCGGGCGCGCGTCAAAATTGACCGGCCTCACGGGGTAATCGTGCAGAGTCATGCCGACTGATATTTCCGCCAAGACAAACCTGTTCACCGAATCCGTGATCCGCGAAATGACGCGGCGGGCGCTGAAGTGCGGCGCGGTGAACCTGGCGCAGGGATTTCCCGACTTCGCGGCGCCGACCGAAATCAAAGAGGCGGCGAAGCGCGCGATCGACGAGGAATATAACCAGTACGCGATCACCCATGGCTCGCCGAATTTCAGGCGCGCGATCGCGGACAAGGTGCGCAGCTACAACGGCATCGCGTGCGATCCCGACCGCAATATCACGGTCACCTGCGGCGCGACCGAGGCGATGGTCGCGACGATGCTGGCGGTGATCAACCCGGGCGACGAGGTGATCATTTTCGAGCCGTTTTACGAGAACTACGGGCCTGATGTGATCCTGGCCGGAGCGACGGCGCGCTACGTGGCGCTGCGCGATCCGGATTTTTCGATCGACCGCGCGGAGCTCGAGGCCGCGTTCGGCCCGCGGACCAAGGCAATCGTGATCAACACTCCGCACAATCCGAGCGGCAAGGTGTTCACGCGAGCCGAGCTCGAACTAATCGCCTCGCTATGCCAACGGCATGACACGCTGGCGATCACCGACGAAATTTACGAGCACATCATCTACGGCGGCGCGCGCCACATCTCGATTGCGAGCCTCAAGGGGATGGCCGATCGCACGGTGACTATCAGCGGGCTGTCGAAGACCTATTCGATCACGGGCTGGCGGCTCGCGTACGCGATCGCGAGCGAGCGAATCACGTCGGCGATTCGCAAGGTGCATGACTTTCTGACGGTCGGCGCGCCGCATCCGCTGCAGGAGGCCGGCGCCGTTGCGCTCAGGCTGCCGGAGTCGTTTTACGCGGAGCTGACCGCGATGTACGCGCGCAAGCGCGGCGCGCTTTACGCGGCGCTCACGCGGGCGGGCTTGAAATGCAGCAATCCTGACGGCGCGTATTACATCGTGGCGGAGATTGGCGGGCTGGGATTCGAGGACGACTTCGCGGCGGCGGATTTCCTGCTCGATGAAGTGGGCGTAGCCGCGGTGCCCGGTTCAAGTTTTTATCATCGGCCGGAACTGGGCCATGGCAAGATTCGATTCACGTTTTCGAAGAGTGACGAGACGATCGCGGCGGCCGCTGAGCGACTGAGTCATTTGCAGGAAAAGCTGGCAGCGCGATCGAAGATTGCGGCTCGATAAATCCGTAAAACACGCAGAATCTTGAATCGCGCGCGAAAGGAATCGCGCGCTGGGTAAGGACCCTCACCTTCATCCTCTCCCTTGCAGGGAGAGAGACGAAAGATTCAGGCGGATTTTTTGCCGCCCTGGATTGTGCGCAGGCGGGGGCGTTCGATGCCGCCGGACAGGTAAACCAGCACGGTCCAGGCGCTGCGCGTGAGCGGGTAGCAGAGCAGTACGCTGCCGCACGCGATCGCGCTCAGAATAAATATCTGGACGACATCAGACAGGTTCGTGGCGAGGGCGAGAATCGCCCAGCAGAACAGGAACGATCCGGCGGCCACCGCGAAATCGAGATACATCGCGCCCAGCGTCTCGCCCGGGTCCTTCCAGAAGATGACGTGGCAGCGCGGGCATTCGCGATTCATCCTGAAGTGCGAGCGGAAGATCGCGCCGTTGCGACAAACCGGGCATCGGCAGTTGAGCGCGCATTTGATCAGCGCGGACGCGGAGTCGTTGGCAGCCATGATTCTGGTATAACCGCGCGGCGCAATTGACGCCAGCGATCAATCTCACAATCGAATCAGATGCTCCAGTTGAAGCCGACTTCGGGACCGAACAACTGCGTGCGCAACAGGTTGCCGACGCCATCGGAAGTCTGCGTGTACTTCGTGTAGTTGTAGTTCAGCCCGGCGAACGGTGCGAGCCCGCGCCACTCGCGGCTCGTATTCGTGTAGATGATGCGCCAGTGAGTTTCGAAGCCCGATTGCGAGTCGTAAACCGTGCCGCCCTCGCTGCGGCCGGAGTCCCACTTGTTGGCCCAGTAGCCCTGCGCGGTCACTTCGAACGCGAAGCCATGCCCCAGCCATCGCCGCTCCTCGAGTCCGATAACCGGTATCGGCAGTCCCTTGTCGTGGAAACGGATTCGGGCTTCGAACGGAGAGACCTCGCTGAAATTTGGTTTCCCGTCGTTGATGCGAAAATCGTTGTAGGTGAATTCGAGTCCGATCTTTGCGCGCGTGTCCCATCCCTGGAGAAACTGCGGCAAACCATCTTCGCGATCCTGATAGATTGGCGTCAGCCGGCGCTCGTAGTAGCCGCCGAAGGTGTACCATCGCGTGCCGCCGGGATTCAGGTTCTGAATCGGCGAGGTGGGCGACGGCGGACCGATTATCGTGCCGCCAAATGCGAGCGGCTGAGTTTGAGGCTTGCTGCCGTAAATGCCGTAGTACCTGAATTGGAACTGCAGCGCATTGACGCTGTCGATCCAGTAGCTGAGCAGCACCTCGGGCAACTGCAACTGCGAAACGCCCATGTCGTGCTGCAAGCTGATGGCGCTGTCGGGAAATGAATTGATGCGGCGCCGCAGCGTGTTGGCGCCCATGGTGAACATGTAGGCGTCCTGGGCTTCGATGTCGATTTGATGGCGCGCGGGAGTCAGCAAATCCCCGCTCGGTTCGCTGATCGAGAGTAAGTCGTCCAGCGGATAAAGATCGAACGCAAAACAATTCGCGCTCGCGCACATTAGAATCGCCGTGACAACCATAGCCATTGTCAGACTGACTAAGCGCATAGGCCGGGATGGTGGACTAATGGCAGTCCAATTTCAAGTAGCGATTTTATTGCGCGCTAGGCGGGGTCTGATTTCGCGTCGATCGAAGGCGCTGGAGTTCCGGGCGCAGACTGAAATCCCGCGGGTAGCTCGCGCGTCGGCGAAACACGAATCACGACAATCTGGCCACGATCAAGCTTGGCGCGCGAGGGACGCGCAATTCCGATCCACGCGAGCAGATATTTTTTCGGATACTGCGCGATCACCAGATCCTGCAGCGCCGTGTCTGTCACTATTTCCGCCTTGCCGATGAAAGCAGGTCCGGTGCGCGTGCCGATCCAGATGAGCGCCGGACTGCCGCGCTTAATCCGTTTGACCTTCGGGCTCTTCGGCGAGGTTTCGATGAGGACGTCGTTGTCGGGGGTCGTGGTGAACCATATCGGCGCGGCTTTGCTCTGGGTGCCGTCTTTGCGAACGGTCGCAATGTAAATGTAGGTGGCTTTGGCGAGAGCGTCGATCATCGACTTCAATCTCCCAGGTAGCGACGGCGCACGAAGACCTCGCCGAGGAACAGCATGATCACCAGCGGTATCAGCCACGGATCGGCGCTGCGGCGAAACGCCACAGTCTGATCGCCGTGGCGCGCGATGGTCGCGGCGGACGCGTCGAAAGCGCCATGGGTCGCAGTCGCGAGACGTCGGAGCAACTCGAGATTCGGCGGCTTGATGCGCAGCTCGGCAGTGTCGGCGGGAATCGATCCGGCGGCGGCAAATTCCCGCTGCTCGAGAACTTTTTCAGACTCAGCCGCCTTGAACATCAGCGTCGCAGTGTACTTCCCGCGCGGCAGCGGCCCGACTTCGCCGCGATAGATGGAAGCGTCGGCCTCGGTCATCGCAACGTCGATGGCGCGGCCGGGCCCCGTGATCCGGCAGACCAGATTGCTGACGGGATCGGGATCGGCCTTCTCGGCCTCGATCGTAATCGATCCGTCGGGTGCGCCATGCACGCGCATCGTGAACATGCCGGAATCGCCCTGGCGCATCGTCCAGCCCGCGAGCTGCGACCAGAATTCCACGTAACGGTTCCATCGAATCCAGCTCAGGCGTGGCGAGCGAGTCGGGATCGGCGGCGAAGATCGCGGTGCGGCCGAGTCCGTATTGCCATGACGCGAGCAGCGGCGAGGTCTTGTCGTCGCGCGCGACCTTGAGCGCGACTTGCGCGCCGTCCTTGGCTTCGGTCGCCGCGAAATAATCAATCGGCGGAATGTCTTTGATGCCGATGCCGGAGAGCATCGCGGTCGCCTCGCCGGCTTCGACCGTGGTGCGATCGGATTTGCGCCGGTTCATCGCCTCGCGCGTCAGCCCGACCAGCAGCAGCGGCAGCTTCTCGATGTCCTGCACGCGGTAGAAGATACCGCCGGTCGCCTGCGCGAAATCCTGCAGCAGCTCGAGGTTGGCGAGGTCGGGACCGATGCGAATGGTCGAGACGGGAATGTGCTGGCGCGCGTATTCGGCGATGAGATCGTCGTGGTCGTGATACTGGCGGTTGGTGTCGCCGTCGGTGAGCAGAATCACCTGGCGCACGGGGATGCCGCTCTGCAGAATTTCACGCTCGGCGATTTCGAGCGCGTCCTTGAAGTCGGTGCCACCGCCTGGTTGCAGACGATCGATGCGATTTTCGAGCTCCGCGCGATCGTCGCCGAGCTGTTGCAGATGCGCGAGCACGTAGGGCTGCGAATCGAACGCGATCACGCCGGCATAATCAGTGTCGTCGAGCTGGCGCAGCAGCGCGATCGCGGCCTCCTTGGCGTAGCGGATTCGCTGGCCGTTGCGCACCGCGGGATAGCGCGAGTCGTAGCTCATCGAGTTCGAACGATCGATGCAAAGGTAAACGGCGATCGGCTCGCGCGACGGCGGCGGCGGCTGCGGCATGAACTTGACTGGCAGCGCTTTCTCAAGATCGCCGCCGGCCAGCGAGTCCTCGCGTAGCGTATCGCCCGTGGCGACCAGGCCGCCGCCGTAGTCGGCGACGTAGCGATTGAGCGCATGCTGCGCGTCGGGCGTGAGCGAGCCTTCGGGCACGTCGTCGAGGATCACGAGCTGATAAGGCAGGTAGTCGGCCGGGTTCTTGCTGAGGCTGCGCGGCGAGACGAAATCAATCTGGTAGTTGCGCATCTTCAGCGCGCTCACGAGACTCTCGGGCGGCGTGGTCGAGACGATCAGAAGGCGCGGCGCGCCGGTCACGGAAATGGGCGCCTCGACGCGCGGATTCAGCGCGATGCGCGGCGGCGCGATCGAGACTTCCGCGCTCATCAGGTACGCGCCCGGACGCTCGAGCCGGTACGGCAGCTCGAAGCGGTTCAGTCCCGGCTGCAGCGTGATCGACTCGCCGCCGATTGCATTATCGTCGCGGTAGAGCTTAAGCGTCGCGCCAACCGGCGACTGCGATTCGCTTTCGACGTCGATTCTGAAGGCGAAGCGCTGATCGGCGCGCACCGCGTCCGGCGAATAGAAATTGGTGACGGCGATGCGCGCGGTCGCGGACGGTGGCGGCGCGGCGGCAAAGATTCGCACGCCGTCCTCGAGCATCGCAGGGACCTCGGTCATCGCGGAGTCCTCGGTCTCGTTGCCGTCGGTGAGCAGCAGGATGCGCTTGTCGGCCTCGGGCGCGAACAGACTCTCGGCCGCAGTCAGCGCACCGGCGATATCAGTGGCGCCCGGGTCGGCGCCGTCGCCGAAATCTCCGAGCAACCGCGGATCGGTCAACGGCGCCAGCAGCCGCGCGTCGCGGCCGAAGCCGACAATCGCAAGCTGGTCGCTCGGCGCCATCGCGGATTTCAACTGCTCGACCTGCGCGCGCATCCAATCCTGCTGATCGGGCGACACCGATCGCGACTCGTCGAGCACCGCGACCACCGCGACACTCTGCGCCGCGATGCGGCCCGGAACGCGCAACCCCGCGAGCATCGCGACGAGAGCCACGACGCACAGCGCGCGAAGGGTTGCGGATGCAGCGCCTGCCAGGCGCGTCCCACTGCGCATCGCGAGAATTCCCGGCGCCGCGGCAAGGGGCACGAGCACCAGCAGCCACAGCAGATGCGGCCGATCAAACATGGCGCATCCTCCAGCGGCCGGCGTGGTTAATCAGCATTGCGGATTCGACCATCGAGGCGATCAAGGCGAGCGCGATCAAAATAAAAACCAGCGGCTGTATCTGCCGCGCCGATGGAGCGGTCGATGCGGTATTTCTCCGCGCGGGCGCGCTCGCTGCCGGCTGCGGTTTCACGACGAGGTCGGACTCGGCGGCGTCGTAATAGTTGGCGAGCACCTGCGTGGTCACTCCGCCCGACTCGACGGCATAGCGCCCGGCCTGCATCGGACGGATTCGCACGCGGCCCCATTTGTCGGCGGCTACGGTGTGCACGCTGCCGTCGGGCTGCGTGACGCGCGCGGTTGCGGTCGCGGGCACGCTTACCTCGGCGCCGGTCGAGACGATCAGAATGTCGCGCGGCGCGGTAAGTTGCTTGATCATATCGACGGTCAGCACCAACGCGTCGAGATGATCGGGCGCGAGCAGCAGGTGATCGCGCACGTCGAACGCCAGCACTCCCTCCTGACCGGCCGCGGCGCGTCCGACCGCGGCCAGCGGCAAGGATGGATGACCCGGTCCCGTCGCGCTTGCGATCAAATCCATCCATTCGGGGATGGCGACGATTCGCGTCGGGCCGAGCGTCAGCGATTCGAGGCCGGGCGATTCACCCATCGCGTCGTCGCGAATATCAGCACTCGCGATTGTTCCCTCAACCGAGATACCGGCCGCGTGCGGCGAGTTCTTCCCGGCTTGCGGCGGAAAAATGAGCAGAGTCGAAGCGCCCGCCGCAGGCAGATAGCTATCGTGCATCACGACCAGCTCGAATGGCTTCGCGCCGGCGCCAGATGGCGCAACATATTTGGCGGGATCGGCGGTCTCAATCTGGAAATTCGCATTGACTGCGAGCAGCACGCGCGCAATATCGTCGCGCACGCCGGCGTCGGGCGAGAGCACCAACACCTGCGCCGCATGATCGGACGGTGCGTATGCGTAGCGGCTGTCGTCCGCTTCGATGGCGTCGTCGGAAAGAATTCGCGCATGCAGCAAACCGCCGGTCGTGAGCGGTCCGAAGCCAACCACTAGCTGTTCGCGCGGCGCGAGCATCATCGTCTGGTGAAACACCTCAGTGTCGCCGAGATCGATCGCCAGTTCCGCCGGATGAGGCCGCGCGGAAAAATTGCGAATCACCGCGCGGGCGCGGGTCGAGCCGGGGACACCCGGATCAAGCGACACGATCGCGAGGTTGGAATCGTCGGAACCCACCTGGTGAAAATTCACGCGCGCGGTCGAGGCGACGTCGGCAAGAATCGCTGGCGGCGGCGGACGGTCTGCGAAAAGATCAATTTCCGACGCGCCACGCGCACGAATCAGCGCCGCTCTCAGAGCCGCCGCGCGCGCAGGCACCGCCATCGGAACCAGCGCGTCGAGCGCCTTGCGCAAGTCGGCCACGTTCGCGGTCTGCGGATGGCGCACCTGCGCCTCGAGTGCATATCCGATGATGCTGAACTCATCGCCCGGCGGCGCCTGCTCGACTGTCTCCAGCGCCTGCTGGCGCGCCTGGTCCATCCGCGTGCCCGAGCCCTCGCGCGCGCTCATCCCGGCGCCGAGATCGAACACCAGCGCATGGCTGCGCCCCTGACCAACCGACGGCGCCCTCATCACGTACAGACCCGCAATAGCCAGCGTCAACGCCGCCAGCGTCGCCATCTCGAGCCAGAACAGCGGGTCGAGCCGGACGTGACGGACGCTCGCGACGGGAGCCGGCGCTTCGTCGAACAGCATAAGGCTCGACACTTCTATAGTCGGGCGCGAGCGCGAGCGCAGGTAAATCAGCACCAGCAGCGCGAGGCTGAGACCGTAAATGAAATTTTGCGGATTGAGGAAACCCACGGCTATCTCACGATTCCCAGAAGCGGGAGTTCGCGCTCCATGAAAGCTTCCAGGTTGCCGGCGCCGAACGCCTGCGCGTAAACGATCGAGTGCGCGATACAAACTTCGCGGATATGCGTGGCGATTTTCTCGACCTTACGCCGCAACCCCTCCACTGCCGCCGGTCCCAGCATCGTCTCTCGCACTTCGCCGGTCTCCGCGTCGCGGATGCGATAAAGGCCCGGCGGATACGATGCGGTGCTTTCCTGCTCGCCCATCACGTGGATGACTTTTACTTCGTGACGCGCGGCCACCAGCCGCTTGAGCGCGTCTTCGAGGTCGCCTTCGTTGACCAGAAAATCCGAGATGACGACGACGGTACCCGCGGGGCGCCGCTGCAGCAGCAACTGATCGACGGCCGCGCCCAGCCGGGTTTCGCCGCCGGCTTTTACCGACGTCACGAACGGCTTGAAGTTGAGATACGACTCGCGCCGCCGATGAAACGGCGTTGCTTCCAGCGTCATCGCGCCGCGATGCATCGCGAACGCGCCGATTCGAACCGCGTCGTTGTCGGCCATCCCGATGTACGCGAGCGACGCGCCAATCGCCAGCGCGAGCCCCAGCTTGTCGTCGCGCTCGGGCAATCCCATCGAGGCGCTCGCATCGACGAGCGCAGTGACCTCGACCTGGCGATCGGCGCGATAAGTTCGGAGCATCAATTCGTCGAGCCGCGCGAACGCATTCCAGTCGAGGAAGCGGAGATCGTCGCCGGGCGCATACTCCTTGAAATTTTCAGGTTCGATTCCCAGCCCCTGGACCCGGCCCAGCGCGCGCTGGCCCGCGCGCACGGTGCGGGCGCGCTTGACACCCAGCACCATCCGGTCGAGCTTGCGCAAGAATTCCGGCTCGAAAGCACGCGCCTCGAGCATCGCCAGCCGCCTACACTTTCGCCGCGCGCACCGACTTGATGACGCGCTCGACAATGTGCGCGGCGTCGATTCCGTCGGAGAGCGCGGCGTAGTTGAGCATGATGCGATGGGCCAGCGCGGATACCGCGACCTGGTCGATATCCTCGCGCGCAATATTGGCGCGCCCGTCGAGCAGCGCGCGCACCTTGGCGCCGAGTATCAGCGCCTGCGCGCCGCGCGGGCTCGAGCCGAACATCACGTACCGATTGACCATCTCGTCGTGCACGGCCTTCGCCTCGTCGGTGACGAAGCGCGAGTTCTGCGGCTGCGTCGCGCGCACCAGCCGCGCCGCGTAGATCTCCATCGCGGGAGCAGCCAGCACTTCGCGCACCAGCTTCTTCAGCTCCTCGACCCGATCGGCCGCTTCGGCGGCGTGAAACACCGGCTCGATTCCCGCTTCTTCGGGGCCCGGTCGTCGACGAGATAATTCGCGTCAGTTCGCCTTCGTCGGGATAGTTCAGAGCGCACTTTGAACAGGAAGCGATCGAGTTGCGCCTCGGGCAGCGGGTAGGTGCCCTCCATCTCGATCGGATTCAGCGTCGCCATCACGAAGTACGGCGGCTTGAGGCGATAGGTGGTGCCCGAGACCGTCACCTGCAGCTCGGCCATCGCCTCGAGCAGCGCGGACTGCGTCTTGGGCGTCGCGCGATTTATCTCGTCGCCAAGCAGGATATGGCAGAACGCGGGTCCCGGCTGGAAGGTAAATTCGCGCCGCCCGTCGTCGCCCGACAAAATCACGCGCGTGCCGGTGATATCGGCCGGCATCAGATCGACGGTGAACTGAATTCGGTTGAAGCTCAGGTTCAGCGCCAGCCCCAGCGTTTTTACCAGGGTGGTCTTGCCGGTGCCGGGCACGCCTTCGATCAGTACGTGGCCGCCCGCGAACAGCGCGGACAGCAATTCCTCGACGGCCTGCTCATGGCCGATAATTACCTTGTGGATCTCGGCCTGGATCCGTCGAAACGTCCGGGCGAAATCCGCCACTGTCGGCGTTTCCGCCTGCACGTCACTCATCGTTCAAATACCCGCTTGATTGTGGATCGGTCGTCGGCCGGGACCGCCGCGCGCGCGACCGGCTCGTCGGGCTCCTGGTTCACGCTGAGCGGAGTGCGCACTTTGGGCGGAACGTACGCGTGACCGGCGCCCTTTGCGCCGTGATCGACCGGCCGCGCCTCGATCGAAATCTCGAAGCCCTCGCTTCCGAGCTTCGACGGCGCCGGCGCGCCGAACAGGCTGTCGGGATCGGCGCCGATCCCGTGCGCCTCGCCGCCGTTGCTGCTGTTCTCGCCGCTTTGCTGGATACTGCGATCGGTCGCATCGTCTGATCTTTGTTGGGATTTCACTGCCCCGCGTCGGATTCCACGCCCGCCTCGCCGGTGCCGCCGGTCGAAGGCTGCGCATTGGGCTGGCGCGAATCGTCCTCGGGCGGCAGATCTATCTCGTTGGATTTTTGCAGGTCCTGCTTGAACTGTCCCGCTATTTCGCCATGCCGATTCTTCTGCGTATCGGGCGCGCGCCGAATTTCATTTTGATCCTGGTCGTTACCCGCGTCGGCCAGCCGCAGGTTGAGGCGCCGATTCGAGTTCGCCTGCTGCCCGGTAAGCTTGCTCTGCAAATTCCCCGCGATGTCGCGCGCGCGATTGACGAGCTGGTTCAGCGAATTGCCCGCAGCGTCGCCGCTGCCAGGATTTTCACGCGCGAGCTTGTCCTCGAGCCGGCGCATGGTAGCGGCGTCGGCCGTCACCTGCATCCCCGAATCATCGCCCGGATCGGCGGGCCGCAGATGCAGGTCGTCGAGATCGACCGTCAGGTCGTCCTCGTCGCTGTTCACCGCGACTTGCGGTGCGTGCTTGATTTTCGAAATCGGGAACGCCGCCGCCGCCAGCACGAGTGCTCCGGCCAGCGGGTAAACGGCACGCGACACGCGACGGCGCTCAATTTTCGCCGGCGCGAATTCGTCCTCGTGACCGAGGGTATCTTCAACAAGGTATGACCAGAGCGGGCCGCGGTTCTCGCCGGGCGCCAGCGCGACAATCGTTGAGAGGCGCCCCTTGAGCTCGGCGCGATCGTCAGCAATCGCCGCGGCGCGCATCGCACTCGCGCGCATCCGCCAGCCGGCCCGGAGCGCACTCACGACACCCACCGAGGGCGATGACCACCAGCGCAGCGCTACCCACCAGGAAAATCAGCGGCGACACGAGGTATGCGCTGGCAAAGATCGACGCGCCGCACGCGATGACGATCGCCAGCATGTAAAAAACCGCATGCTGTATTGCGAGCGAGTTCAGCCGCAGGCGGACAGAGCCGTACCCGGCCAAGTATTTGCCCGAGTTTCTCGTCAGCCCGCTCGTCTTGTGACAGAAACGACATCAGAAGGCGCCAAGCGCGTGGATCGAGGATAGTTTAGCCCCGCAGACCACGCAACGACGAATCTCGCGCGATGTCTGGTCCGATCGTCGCGCCTGCGCGGACCAATCTTCGGCGCGATTACTCGAGGCCTGCGTCGTCGGCGGCTCCCAGCGCGATCGCGGACCAGTCCAGCTCGGAACGGCCCTTGGCAATTGCCGAGACGAATCTATTGCGCAGCAGGCTCGCCGTCGGCATCGGCGTATCCGCCGCCAGCGCCGTCTGCAGCACGAGCTCGATATCCTTTAGCCCGAGCGGCAGCCGAAATCCCGCCGGCGAATACTGCCCATGCGCGATTGCCGGCCCATAAATCTGGTACACCGGCGCCGCGAAAATCGTTTTGCCCAGCATGTCGAGCGCCGCCGCCGGATCGACCCCGCTCTTGCGCATCAACGTGACCGCCTCGCCCATCGCCTCCATCGCCGCCGCGATCATGAAGTTGCCCGCGAGTTTCACCACGTTCGCCGCGCCGGCGCCGTCGCCAAAGTCGAAGATCTCCTGCCCGATCGCCTCGAGGATCGGTTTCACCCTCGCCTTTGCGTCCGCCGGTCCCGAAACGCAGATCCGCAACCGCTTCGCCTGCGCGGCGTCGGGCCGCCCGAACACCGGCGCCGCGACCAGCACGCTCCCGCGCGACGCATGATAGTCCGCCAGCTCGCTCGTCGCTGCCGGCGAAACCGTGGTCATCGAAATATGAATCCCGTCCGGCGACAGCCGCGCCGCGAGCGCATCGTCGCCCGTCACCAGTGTTCTTACCGACGCGTCGTCCGCCAGCATCGACACGACGATTCCGCCCGGCTCCGCGACGTCGCCGGCACGGTCCACGCGATGCGCTCCCTTGGCGACGAGCGGCTCCGCCTTCGACGCGGTGCGATTGTAAACCGTCAAATGGTATCCCGCTGCGATCAAGTTCGCCGCCATCGGCTCACCCATCGCGCCCAGTCCTACGAAACCAATCTTCTGTGTCATGAATTCAGGCTACCATTCGGCCCGTTTGGGGCAATGTGATTTGACTGCGCCGCGTTCAGCGCGAGTGCACGACGCCGATTCGCGGGCATAGCGCCGCAGATTTTGCATCGCGAGCACCACGGCGAGACCGGCTGACAAATCGTCTGGCCGAATGCGACGAGGATTCCGTTGTACTCGAGCCAATGCCGCGCGGGCAGCACGGCGCGCAGCGCAATTTCGGTCTTGTCCGGCGTCTTCGTGCGCACCAGCCCCCATCGATTCGAAATGCGATGCACATGAGTATCAACGCAAATGCCCGGCTTCGCGTACGCCTCGGTCACGACCAGGTTCGCGGTCTTGCGCCCCACGCCTTTGAGCGTCAGCAGCGCGTCGATCTCGTCGGGCACGCGGCCGTCGAATTTTTCGATCAGGTCGCGGCATATTCCGCGGATGACGCGCGCCTTGGTGCGATAGAACCCGACCGGATAGATGAGCCGCTCGAGCGTCTTGGGCGCCAGCGCGAGCATCGCCGCCGGCGTATTCGCGCGCGCGAACAATCGGCTCGACGCGGCCGAGGTAGTCGCGTCCTTGGTGCGCAGACTCAGGATGCACGAAATCAGCGTGCGGAACGGATCGCCATGCTGCACCGCGATAAAGCCGACGATCGGCGCGTTCCATTTCGGCGCCTCACGCCTGAGCACGCGCAGCACCCGGCTCAC
>CAVVGR010000016.1:0-108420 GCA_963747845.1 uncultured delta proteobacterium | reverse complement strand
CCGGCAATCGCCGAACTGGAGAGCGAACTGAGCGGCCGCCCGCTCGATCTCGCGTCCGTCTCGCAAGCGGTCACGAAAGTTTTCGGGCGCAACGGCAACTTCTTTCTCGGCGGCGGCGAGCTGTCCAATCTCGTGCGGCTGATCGCGGGGGTGAATTGAACGACGCCAATCACAACGACGCTGCAGTCGTGGAGAACCTGATTCTCGCGCTTGGCGACCCGCGCAAAGAGGTTCAGCGCCGCGCGATCGACGAGCTCGCGGCGATTGCCGCCGCTGGCAACTCAATCGTCGCCGATATGCTGCGCGACTCGATCGCAAGCGCCGATCGTCGCGTAAGATGGGCCGCCGCGTATGCGCTCGCGCAAATCGGCGCGGGCGCGTTCGCGATGGATTCCGCGGACGCTCTGTGCCAGGCGATGGCCGACGACGACGGCGATATCAGGTGGGCGGCGACCAATCTGATGGTCCAGCTTGGCCGCGAAAATCTCGCCGAGGTTGGCGCGCGCCTGCTCAAGCTCGCCGCCGATAATGATCGCAACGCGCGCAAGATGGCGCTGTACTGCATTCGCGACCTCGAGCTTGCCGGCCCCGAGCTGCTCATCGTCGTCGAGCGCGCCGTGCGCGATGCCGACGTTCACGTGCGACTCGCGGCGCTGGCAGTGCTGTCGCGCATCCGCGACGCGTCCGGTGAAGCCGCGCGAATCATGCTCGAATGCCTGAAGTCCGACCCTGATGCAGGCGTGCGCCGCGCCGCCGCTTCGGCGCTCGGCAAAATTCAAAGCGCGACCGCGAACGCAATCGCTGCACTCACGTCAGCGGCGGCCGATCGCGGCGACGAGTCGCTCGCACGAGCCGCGCGCGGTGCACTCGACCGGCTGCAGAAAGTGCGCCTGGAGAAACCATGACAGAAACGAAACCGATACACGCTCCGGAATATGATCCTACGACTCGATTTGGCCAGCCGCACGTGCACGAATTTGTCGCCGGCGCGCGCGTGGCCCATCTGGCGACCGCCGACGGCGGCGGCGCTCCGCACAACGTCCCGTTCTGCTTCTGGTTTGACGGCGAGCGCATCTATTTCGCGATCGACGACAAACCCAAGCGCCAGAAAGGCCTGGCGCTGAAGCGGATGCGCAATATCTCGGAGAATCCGCGCGTCGCCGTCGTGATCGATCACTACGAAGAAGACTGGTCGCAGCTCTCATACGTGCTGATTCGCGGATTCGCGCGCGTGGTCGAAAACCCCGAGGAATACAGCGGCGCGCTGCGCTATCTGCGTGAAAAGTATCCGCAGTACCGCGCGATGGACCTGACGCCCGCGAAAAATCCCATCGTGAAAGTTGAACCGGAAACGGTGCATCTGTGGGGCGCGCGCTTCAAGGCGGCCTCATGACGGCACGGCTCGACGAAATCGCGCTCGCGCTCGGCGATGCGCACCTCGACGGATGGCTGTTCTACGACTTCCGCGTGAGCGACCCGCTCGCGTATCGAATCCTCGGCCTGTCGGAAGACGGTATCGCGACCCGGCGATGGTTCTGCTACGTCCCGGCGCACGGCAAGCCGTGGGCGATAGTGTCCGCCGTCGAGGCGCATCGGCTCGACCCGCTCGGCGCTGAAAAGATCGTCTATCGTTCGCATGATGAGATGCTCGTGGCGTTGCGCGTCGCGCTCGACGGCGCTCATCGAATCGCAATGAACTATTCGCCGGGATGCGCGATTCCCTACGTCTCGCGCGTCGACGCAGGCACGATCGAAATCGTCCGCTCGATGGGCGTCGAGGTCGTCACCGCCGCCGATCTCATCCAGCGCTTCGAGGCTGCGTTGACCGGCGCGCAGCTCGCCAGCCATCAGCGTGCGGCGCGCGCCCTTCGATCGATCGTCGACGAAACCTTCGGCGAGATCGCGCAGCTCATCGCGTCCGGCCGCCCGGTCAGCGAAGTATCCGTGCAGGATTCGGTGATGGCGCGATTCGACGCTCAAGGTCTCGTGACGCATGCACCGCCGATCGTCGCCGTCAACGAGCACAGCGCCGATCCGCATTATGGGCCGACCGCGAAACACGACCGCGCAATTCGCCGCGGCGACTTCATCCTGCTCGACTTGTGGGCCAAAGAGGCAGCGCCGGACAGCGTTTACGCCGATTTCACCTGGGTCGCATTCGCCGGCGACAAGGTTCCTGACGAACACGCGCGCGTGTTCAGGATTGTCGCGGATGCGCGCGACGCCGCAGTCGATCTCGTGCAGCGCCGCATCGCGGCCGGTGAGCAAGTCAGCGGGCGCGAAGCCGACCGCGCCGCGCGTTCGGTGATCGAGGCGGCCGGCTTCGGCGACGCGTTCGTGCATCGCACGGGCCACTCAATCGGCCGCGAAGTGCATGGCACCGGCGCGAATCTCGACTCGCTCGAGACGCTGGACGATCGCGCGCTCATCGACAACACCTGCTTTTCGGTCGAGCCGGGGATTTATCTGCCGGGAAAATTCGGCGTGCGCAGCGAACTCGACATGACGATTGAAAACGGCCGCGCATTGGTCAGCGGCGAACCGCGTCAGCGCGAGATCGTCGCGCTCCTCACTTGATTTAATTTGAAACCCACCGTGGGTTTCAAACTTCCTTGGGCAGGGGTGACCCCTGCACCCAGTGTTGGATGTCGGCTACTTCCAAAGCTTTGTTGGGCGTGTAAAAAATCGCTGGCATGATTCGGGCTGTTATTTTTGATCTCGACGGGACACTGGTTGATACCGAGCCTCTGCATTTCGCGGCCTTCAACACAGTCTTGCGTCCCGACGGTATTGAAATTCCACTTGACGAATATACGGCTCGGCTGATTGGGCTCAACGACCATGATTGCTTTTCCACTGTGCTGCTCGAGAGTGGCAAGGATGACAGCGAAGCGCATGTTGCGGATCTGATTGCGCGCAAGGCTGCCGTGTACCAGGCGATCATCGCCGAGCGCGACGTGCTATATCCCGGGGCGGAGAAATTTGTGCGCGATTGTGCGCAGCGCTTTCCGCTGATGATCGCGACCGGCACGCTGCATGTTGAGGCGGAAACGATTCTGCGCCGCGCCGGCCTGCGCGAATTGTTTCTCGACATTATCGCCGCCGATGACGTCGAGCACGGCAAGCCCGAGCCTGACGGTTTCATCGCGGCGCTTGGGCGTATCGGATATTTGTTGCGCCAGCGCGATCCGGTGCTGGCGGACGAATGCCTGGTGGTGGAGGATACGCAGGCCGGGATCGAGTCGGGGCATCGCGCGGGTATGAAAGTGCTCGCGCTATGCCAAAGCGCGCCGGCGAGCGAACTCGCGGCGGCTGACGTGGTGCGCGATTCGATTTCCAGCCTCGATCTCGACGACGTACTCCGCGCACTCAGGGGACGATGATGGCGGCGAAGCTCTACCAGTTTCTCGGCAGCCCATACTGCGCCAAGGTGCGCCAGCTGCTCGCGTTCAAGGGCGTCGAGTTCGAAGTCGTCGAGGTTGATTACCTGGAGCGCAAGGAATTGCTGCTCGCGTCGGGCCAGTTGATGGTACCGGCGGTCACGCTCGACAATGGCGAGACGATCGCCGACTCCGCGCGAATCGCGCTGCGGCTCGAGGAGCTGTATCCCGAGCCGACGATTTTTCCCTCCGGCTGGCGCGGGATGCATGTGGTGCTCGCCGATTATATCGACAATCAGCTCGAGGACGCGCTCTATCGCGTCGCGCTCGCCGACGAACTCGCCTTCTACAGCAGCCAGGGTGCGGATCGCGGCGCGCTCTGGCGTCTGATTCGCGAGCGCAAATACGGCGCGGGTTTCGTCGATCGGGTTATCGCCGATCACGCGGCCAACTGGGAGCATGCCCGCGCCGCGCTGGCGCCGTTCGAGGAGCAGCTCGCGAGCACGCCGTTTCTTACCGGCAGGATTGGGCTTGCCGATTTCGCGCTCTATGGTCAGCTCTTTTACTTTGCCTTCACCGGCGAGCAGAAAATTCCCGCCGACATGAAAAATCTGCGCGCGTTCTTCGGCCGCGTCGATCGAATCAGCTCGGTGCTCGAAGATTCGAGCGGCTGACGACTGCTAAACGATTTCGCCGATTGCCGTGGTCAGGAAGTGGCTGAAGAGCGCGCCGGTCGAGTCGAGCGCTACATCATATAGAGACGCCGTGCGGCCGGGCACGAATATCTGATGGCCCTCGTCACTCAGCGCATAGAGGACACATAGCAGCAGCGCGAGATAAGGCCGATCTTTCATCGGACCGCGGATCAACAGCCAGAAGAGAATTCCATACTCGGTGAAGTGCGCGCACTTGCGCACCAGCATGTGGCAGACTTCCACCGCCGCTGCCGTGATTCCGGGAATCGACCAGCGCAGCAGCGGGTCGATGACCTTGGCGGTGTTCGCCGCCGAGAAGGCCGAGGTCGAGAGCGTGAAGATCAGCGCGCCCCACAGGAGCACGGGGAGCCACTCGCCAAGCGGAGCGGGCTCCGAGGCGCCGGCCGGCAAAGTGTTCGCCGATGCCATCTAGCTGGCAGCCGCCCTCGCGACGCCTGCTCGTAAATCGCGGGTGGAAGTCATGTGTGGAGGTCGAGTGAGCAGCTTTTTCATGTAGACCGGAAACATGTCAAAATTATCAGTCGCAGCCACGCGTTGCCAGCAGGGGGCGCGCGCTACGCCATCCGGAAAGGAAGCCGCCACATGGAAAATCTGCTCACCATCCAAAAAGCCCAGCCTGCGCCGCCATGCACCGTCGTGATTTTCGGCGCGTCGGGCGATCTCGCCAAGCGCAAACTGATTCCGTCGCTCTACAATCTCGAGGCCTGCGGCGAGGGCATGATGCCCTCCAAGAGCGCGGTGCTGGGATTCGCGCGGCGCGAGATGTCGCTCGACGAGTTCCGCAAAAGTGCGCACGACTGGACCGTCAAATACTCGCGCCTCAAGGTCGACGAGTCCTGCTGGACGACCTTCGCCAACAACCTCGACTATCTCTCCGGCCTCGACCATCCCGACGGTTTTATAAAACTTAAAGCTAAACTTGAAGCTATGGAAAAAGCGCGCGGCACCCCGCCCAACCGCGTTTACTATCTCGCGATCCCGCCCGAAGCGATCGGTGATTCGGTCGAGCGGCTGACCCAGGCGGGCCTGATAGCGAAGCCGGACGCGCCGAACTTCACGCGGGTTGTCGTCGAAAAACCTATCGGCCACGATCTGCCGAGTGCGCTCGAAGTAAATCGCACGCTGGTGAAGTATCTCGCCGAGTCGCAGATTTTCCGCATCGATCATTACCTCGGCAAGGAGACCGTGCAGAACCTGCTGGCCCTGCGCTTCGCCAACAATATTTTCGAGCGCCTGTGGGGCTCGCGCAATGTCGATCACGTGCAAATCACGGTGGCCGAGGCGGAAGGCGTCGGCAGCCGCGCGATGTACTACGATCATTCGGGCGCGCTGCGCGACATGGTGCAGAACCACATCCTGCAAACGCTGTCGATGCTCACGATGGAAGCGCCGGTGTCGCTCGACTCGGAGGCGATTCGCGATGCGAAGCTCAACGTGTTGCGCACACTGCGCCCGATCAAGCCGGCCGAAGCGCGCGCGAACACGGTGCGGGCGCGTTACGCGGCGGGCGTCGACACGGACGGCAAGCCGGTCCCCGGCTACATGGACGAGCAGGGTATCTCCGACAATTCGCGCACCGAGACTTTCGTCGCGCTGAAGACTTACATCGACAACTGGCGATGGTCGGGGGTGCCGTTCTTCATCCGCACCGGCAAGCGGATGAAGTCGCGCGCGAGCTCGATCTACGTGCAGTTCAAGGACGTGCCGCAAATTCTTTTCAATCGCGACTCGAAGGTTCCTGCCAACGCGCTGATCATTCGAATACAGCCCGACGAAGGGTTTTCGTTCGACGTGATGACCAAGCGGCCCGGCCTGGACCTGGTGCTGCAGCCGGTGCGGATGAATCTCAGCTACAACGCCGCGTTCGGCGCGGGCGCGTCGCCGGAAGGCTACGAGCGGCTGCTGCTCGACGTGATGGACGGCGACCACACACTGTTCATTAGCGCGCAATTCGTCGAAAAGTCGTGGGAGTTTGTGCAGGGAATATTGGACTCGTGGAGCGACGTCGTGCGCGTGCCGCTGGTCGAGTACCCGGCGGGCAGCTGGGGGCCGAAGGAGGCCGACCAGTTGATTCGCTTTACCGGAAGGGTATGGCATGAACCCTGAGGAGAATTCTCGATGACCAACGACGCCTGCTGCTCCGAGACTCCACTTGCGTGCAACCTCGACGCGATCTCGGCGAGCGATCGCCCGCGCTACAACGAATTGCGGCGGATGCTCGCGGCGTCGGTGATAGGCAAGCGCGAGGTGCCCGATGGCATCGCGATAAAGATATCGGCCGAGCGCATGGCGCTCACACAACTCGCGGAATGGATCTCGTTCGAGAGAAAATGCTGTCCATTCTTCGAGTTCAAAATCGAGGTGGCGCCCGACTCCGGCCCGGTCTGGCTAAGCCTGACGGGCCGCCCCGGAGTGAAGGAATTCCTGTCACAGGCGTTCGGCAGCGCCTCTGGTTGATAGCGCAACTTTCCGCGATCGATCCTAACCTCTTCTCGGACAAGGAATCGATCCTCACCCGCCGCTGAGGACGCGCTCGGCCTCTCCCTGATAAGGAGAGGCTATTAGGACGCTGGCGAATCGGGCATCCCTATTTCTGCCTGTGGCATAGCTGGGCGACCTCGGATAACATCTCTCGCTGCCCGCTGCTGCGTAAATCTCAACTCCAAAAGGGCTCGGAGAGCTACTTGGCCGACAACAGTAAGGTCGTAATTATCGGCGCCAACGGTACGATGGGCGCGGGCGCGGGATGCGTCTTCGCGGGGGCGGGATACAGCGTCACGATGCTCGCACGGTCGCCGGGCAAGGCGGCAGAAGGACTGACTGACGCGCAGAACGACGCGCGCGCCGAGGCGATCGCGGAGCGAATTTCCCTGGGCGCCTATGATGCCGACCTCGCGCGCACGGTTGGCGAAGCTGCGATTGTGTTCGAGTCGCTCGCCGAGGATCTACCGCTCAAAAGACAATTCTTCGAGCTGATCGATAAGAGCCGGCGGCCCGACGCGATTATCGCGACCGGTTCCTCGGGACTTTCGATAGCCGAAATGGCGCGCGGGCGGAGCGATTCGTTCCGCCGCAACTTTCTCGGCGTCCATCTGTTCAATCCGCCGCATGTGATCGTCGGCACAGAAGTGATTCCGGGACCCGATACCGATCCTGCGGTCGTCAAGGGCGTGGTTGCGATGCTGACGAAGCGGCTGGGCCGCAAGGTGATCGTCACCAAAGACATGCCCGCGTTCGTCGGCAACCGCGTCGGCTTCAAGGTGCTGAACGAAACGGCGCAACTGGCCGCCGAGCACGGCGTCGCCTTTATCGATTATCTGATCGGGCCGCATACCGGGCGCGCGATGGCGCCGCTGGCGACGGTCGATCTCGTCGGCTGGGACGTGCACAAGGCGATCGTCGACAACGTCTATGCGAATTGTAAGGACGAGGCGCACGCATCGTTCGCGATGCCCGCGTACATGAACACCGCGCTGGCGAAGGGATGCCTGGGAGACAAGACGCCGGAGCGTGGCGGCTTCTACCGTCGCGCCGGCAAGGAAGTTTCCGTGCTCAATCCGAAAACGGGCGATCACGAAAAGTTCGAGAAGCCGGCGCCGATCGAGTTCGTCGAAAAGATGAAACAGTTGCATCGCGTGGGCCGCTATTCGCAGGCGTTTGGAGTATTTTCCGAGGCGAAGGGCGCTGACGCCGAGCTGTGCCGCCGCGTGGTCCTCGGTTACGTCAGCTATGCGCTGAACCGCGTTGGCGAAGTTGCCGCGAGCGCCGCCGACGTGGACTCGATCATGTCGTACGGCTTCAACTGGGCGCCACCGACGGCGATCGTCGATTTGCTCGGCGCGAAGAACACGGTCGAGATGCTGCAAAAACTGAAGCTGACGGTCCCTGCGACCGTCGAGCAAGCCGCGTCGCGCGATGCTAAAATGTTTTCGGGCGGCGTGCTCGAATATGGCCGCACGTTCGTCGGATGATTAGGTTGATAACCAAGAGGAGCGCGTGATGACAAAACCAGCGCCGGTGTACATTTTGGGCGGAGCGCAAACCGACTTTGCCCGCAATTGGTCGAAGGAAGGAAAACATTTCGTGGCGATGATGCGCGAGGCGACTTTGGGCGCGCTCGAAGCGACGAAGATCGAGCCGCGCGAAGTCGAGACGGCGCACGTCGGCAACTTCGCCGCCGAACTCTACGCCAAGCAGGGACATATCGGCGCGTTCTTCCTCGAAATCGATCCGACATTCTCCGGGCTGCCGACCAGCCGCCATGAAGCGGCATGTGCGTCGGGCTCGATCGCGCTGATCGCGGCGTCGGCGGAAATCGAAGCCGAGCGCTACGACCTGTCATGCGTGGTCGGCGTCGAGCAGATGAAGACCGTCGATTCGACCACCGGCGGCGATTACCTCGGCACCGCGGCATGGTACGAACGCGAAGCCAAGGGTATCGAATTTCCGTTTCCGAAACTGTTCGGCCGCCTCGGCGACGAGTACGACAAGCGCTACGGCCTCAAGGACGAACACCTCGCGCATATTTCGGCGGTGAATTATTCCAACGCCAAGCGCAATCCGAACGCGCAGACCCGCAACTGGTTCATGAGCGAGAGTCACGCGCAGCACGAAAGCAAATTCAACCAAGTCATCGGCGGCCGCATCAAAGTGAGCGATTGCTCGCAGGTCACCGACGGCTCAGTCGCGCTCTTCCTCGCGTCGGAAAAATTCGCAACCGCGTGGGCCAAGCGCAACGGCAAGCAGCTGGCCGACATCCCGCGCATCCTCGGATGGGGCCATCACACGGCGCCGCTCGAATTCGACACCAAGGTCGCAGAGAGCCGCGACAACACTTACGTGCTGCCGCATACGCGGCAGGCGATTGTCGACGCCTTCAAGCGCGCGGGCATCGGCTCGGTCGCCGAGCTGTCGGGAATCGAGACCCACGATTGCTTCACTACCTCCGAGTACATGGCGATCGATCATTTCGGCATCACCAAGCCGGGCGAGTCGTGGAAGGCGGTCGAGGAAGGCGTCATCGAGCTCGGCGGCAAGCTGCCGATCAATCCGAGCGGCGGGCTGATTGGCGCGGGCCATCCGGTCGGCGCGACCGGCGTGCGCCAGATGCTCGATTGCCATCGGCAAATAACGCATGTCGCGGGCGACTACCAGGTCGAGGGCGCGAAAAAATTTGCGATGCTGAACATCGGTGGCAGCGGCACCACCAGCTGCGTATTCATCGTCGGCAAGTAATCGCACCACTTTCGAAATGTAGAAGCGGCGGTCCCGAAACGGATCGCCGCTTTTGTTTTACCGATTGGCTCGCGCTCGGCAGCGCGTCACAATCCCCTGATGCCCAGGAAAACACCGTTCATCCTCGTCGACGTATTCACGTCGCGGCCCTTCGGCGGCAACCAGCTCGCAGTGTTCACCGACGGCGCCGCGCTCAGCGCGAGCGAGATGCAGGAGCTGGCGCATGAGATGAACTTCAGCGAATCGACGTTCGTGATGCCCGCTGAATCGCCCGGCGCCGCGCGGCGCGTGAGAATCTTCACGCCCAGCGTCGAAATGCCGATGGCCGGACATCCCACCGTCGGCACCACCTGGGTGCTCGCGAGCCGCGGCGAGATCGCGCTCGATTCGGCGAGCGTCGATGCGACGCTGCAACTCGGAATCGGGCCGGTGACTGTTACCGTCGAGAGCACTGGCGGCAAGCCGGATTTCGTCTGGATGGCGCATCGCGAGGCCGAGTTCGGTGCGAAGCGCGAGGATCGTGCGCACGTTGCGCAGGCGCTTGGAATTACCGCCGCGGACCTCCGCGATGATCTGCCGATCCAGGTCGTCTCGACCGGCGTACCTTTCATCTTTGTTCCGGTGCGTACGCTCGATGCGCTCGCGAAGTGCGCTCCCAACGCGCCGGCCATCGCGTCGCTGTTCAAACCGGGCGAGCAGGTGCTTCTCATATATATGTTTGTCGCGAACGAGTCGGGCGAGTTCGCCGTTCGCTCGCGGATGTTCGCGCCGCATTCCGGAGTTACCGAAGACCCGGCGACCGGCAGCGCAGCGGCTCCGTTCGGCGCGTATGCCGCCACCTACGGATTGATAAAGCCGGCACCCAAAACTTCGTTCCTCATCACGCAAGGAGTCGAAATGGGGCGGCCGAGCGAGATTCGCGTCGAAGTCGCGCGCAAGAACACTGGCGCGTATGCGCTGCGCATCGGCGGGCGATGCGTGATCGTTGGCGAAGGCGCGATGTTCCTCTGACATAGCAGCAGGGCTATTGTTGAGCGATGGACGAACGCAAAACTCCGTCGGTAGGCGATCGCGCTCCCGAGTTCGCGCTCGCCGACTCGACTGGCGTGGTTCGCCGCCTCGACGATCTGATCGCGGGCGGAATGTGCGTCGTCGTTTTCTACCGCGGCCATTGGTGACCGTTTTGCCTTCGCCAGTTGGCGGATTACTCACAGCATTTCGAAGAATTCCGCGCAGCCGGCGCCGAGCTGGTCGCGATCTCGGTTGATGACGCCGCGCGCTCCGAGCCGGTCCGCGAGGAACTTGGCATCAAATTTCCGCTGCTATGCGACACCAGCCGCGAAGTCGTCAAAGCGTATGACCTGTTCAACCGCGCAGAAAAAGGCGGCATCGCTTTCCCGGCGGCGTTCGTAATAGATCGCGATCGCATCGTGAGATTCCGCGCGCTGGAAGAAGTCGCGTCGCGCGTTAACGTCGAGGAATTGCTCGCACTCGTGCGCGAACTCGGCCGCGGTGCGAACGCATCAACGACTCCGCGCAAGCGCGGCGTATGGCCGGGCGCAATGTTCGTCCGCGCGACGATGAACGCGCTGCGCCACGGCGTTCGCTCACCGAATAAGTAACTTCCCATCTTGGCCCGGCAAGCCTATGATTTTGCGCGCATGCAACGCCGATTTCTCATCGTCTTGTCGTTTCTCGTCGCGGCTCTACTCAGCGGATGCGGAGGCTCCGGGATTTCCGAAGCGCCGCCCGTCTTCCTGACCAGTCCGCAAGGTAACCAGGTCGCCGCGCTCGCGATGACCACGCCGCGCGCCAACGCCGCCGCGATTCGCCTGCGCGACGGACGCGTGCTGATATGCGGCGGCACGGCGACGGGCCAGGTCGGGGGAGTGCTCTCGAGCGCCGAGCTTTACGATCCAGCCACGCAATCCTTCGCCCCGACCGGCTCGATGACCGTCCCGCGCGCCGGGCAGACGATCACGATGCTTTCCGACGGACGCGTGTTGCTGACCGGCGGCGTGCAGAACGCCGGCTACCGCTCGGAACTGGCCAGTGCGGAAATTTATGACCCGAGCGCCGGCACCTTCACTGCGACCGGCTCGATGTCCGTGCCGCGCGAAGGGCATACCGCGACGATGCTGCGCGACGGGACTGTGCTGATAGTCGGCGGCAGCGACAACGGCATCCACACGCTGGGCACCGCCGAGATTTATTTTCCCGCGAGCGGCACCTTCAACCTAACCGGCAGTTTGAATCAGCCGCGCGTTGCGCACGTCGCCGCGCTGCTCGGCACCGGCAACGTGCTGATCGCGGGCGGCGGCCGCGGCGGCATGCCGGGCAACTACATCTCTTACGACACGGCCGAGATATACAATCCCAGCACCAGCAGCTTCTCGCCGATGTTCGCGCACATGAAGAGCGATCGCGTCGGCGCGGCTGCGGTCAGGTTGAGCGACGGCCGCGTGCTGATCGTCGGCGGCAAGAGTGGCAGGGTCCTGATGGGACGCGCTCCGAATATCGCGTCGCTGACGCCGCTGAACACCGCGGAAATCTACGACCCCGAGTCCAACAGCTTCATCGCTACCGGCAACATGGCCGCGCCACATTACCTGGCGACTGCGACGAGGCTCGACAATGGCAACGTGCTGGTCGTCGGCGGATGGACCATCCAGGGGCCGATCGTGGTCGGGATGCGCGACGCGGAAGTCTTCATGCCCGAGACGAATTTGTTCTCGCAAGTCGGCCCGACCCACGTCGCACGCCTCACCAACACCGCAACGCTGCTGAATGACGGCGAGGTGCTGGTCGCCGGCGGCATCGCCGACAGAGCTCTGGTAACCGCGTCAGTCGAGTTCTATTCGCCGACGCAGAATCAGTTTCTGATGGTGCCGGAATCCAGCGCATCCACCGCGCCGCCTCTGCCTCCGCCGTCGCAATGATGAAAGATTCGTCGGCAAATTCATTGCCAGCGTTTGAGCTGCTCGATGCGCTATGGCGCCGCGCGTTCATTCCCGTCTACCCGCGCCGTCCTGCTCTGCTTCGTCAAGGAAGATTGCCCGACCTGCGCAATGACGATGCCGCTGATCGAGGCCGCGCATCGCGCCTTCGGTGCGTCCGTCGACGTGTGGGCGATAGGCCAGGATGCCGAGGGCAACGCGAAGCTCGTCGAACGTTATGCGCTGTCGGCGCCGATGCTCGACGATTCATCGCTCGCGGTCTCCTTCAACTACGACCTCGACACGGTGCCGACAATCATCCTCGCCGATGCGCATGGCCACGAGCAGCGGCGCTTCGTTGGTTTCGGGCGCGACGATTGGCGCGAGATGTTCGCTGAGTTGTCGCGACAGTCAGGCCTGCCATCGCCGGCCGTCGATTGGAATTCATATCCTGAGTCGCGTCCTGGATGCGGTTCCAAATCGGTCGAGCCTGGAATCGCGGAGCGCCTCGAAGCAAACGCGCGCGGCGACAAGCTGACCGCGCGTCGAATCGAACTCGGCGACGCCGAAGACGTCTTCGAATTCATGTTCGAGCGCGGGCTCACCGACGGTTTGCCGGTGGTGCCGCCGACGCCCGAGCGCGTGATGTGGATGCTGACCGGAACGCGGCGCGATCCGCGCGACATCGTTGCGATCGTGCCGCCGAATCTTGCGCCCGTCACCGTCGAGAAAGTCGCAGTCAACGCCGTGATGGCCGGATGCAAGCCCGAATTTCTGCCGGTGGTGATCGCGGCGCTCGAAGCGGTCTGCACCGACACCTTCAACATCCACGGCATCATGTCCACGACCTGGGGCGCGACGCCGGTGATCGTCGTCAGCGGTCCGATTCGCCATCGTCTCGACATGAACATGGGCATGATGGCGCTGGGCTACGGCACGCGTTCCAACGCAACCATCGGACGCGCGCTGAAACTTGTACTGCGCAACGTCGGTGGCGCGCGGCCTGGCGAGATCGAGCGCTCTACCCTCGGCGCGCCCGGCAAGTTCACCACCTGCTTCGCCGAATGGGAGGAGCGCAGTCCGTGGGAGCCGCTGCACGTCGAGCGCGGGTTCAAACAGGACGAAAGCGTCGTGACCGTGTTCGGGCTCGAGGCGGGCTCGCGCCAGATTGCCGATCAAACTTCGCGAACGGCGCGCGCGCTCGGCGGCAGTCTCGGCATGGGGCTCGAAGCATGCTGGCATCCCAAGTCGCACAACAGCGGCGAGATTCTGCTCGATCGTTTGTCCCGAGCATGCCGACACGCTGGCGCGCGAGAAATGGACCAAGGCGAATTTGCGCGCGCGCATCCAGGAAGTGACGTCGCGCCCGGTGCGTGAATTGCTGCGCGACGACGATAGCGGAGAAGGAATTCCGCCGAGCGCGCTCGGCACGCCGACTGAAGAAAAGCTCGCGGAAAAGATTGCGAAGTTTCGCAAGCCGGAGGATATCAATATCATCGTGGCTGGCGGCAACGCCGGAAAATTCTCGGCGGTGTTCGCCGGATGGGTCTCGGGTCCGATGGGATCGTCGAGCGTCAGCCGGCGAATCGAGGAGACGGCATGAAACAGGTGATTATCGATCCGACTGACGAGCGCGTGCCGATTCGCCGCACGCTCGCCGCCCGCTCGGACACTATCGCCGGCCGCGTCGGGCTGCTCGACATCTCCAAGCCGCGCGGCAACGTGTTGATCGACCGGCTCGCCGAGCATCTGCAGGACCGCCTGCCGGGCATCGAGCTCAAGCGCTTTCGCAAACCCACCTTTACCAAGCCGGCGCCCGACGACTTGCGCCGCCGTATCGCGCAGGAGTGCGACTTCGTTATCGAAGCGCTGGCAGACTGAGGGTCGTGCACGACGTGCAGTGTGCACGACTCCGTATGGTTCGAGATAAATAAGAAGCCGGCGGTGGTAATCGCGTCGAACGAGTTCGTCGACGCCGCCGAGCGGCAGGCCGAGGCGCTGGGGTTGCCTGAGCTTCGCCGCGTTTTCGTAGCGCATCCGATTCAGGACGCGACCGACGATCAGATGCGCGCGAAGGCCGATGCGATCGTCAACGACGTGATCGCCGCGCTCAAGAAATAATTCCGCTACTTGTTATTAGCGTCGAGGTCGATTCGGCAACGTCGGTGATCATGCTGCTCGTCGCCGAGAAGGTTCCCGCCGTCGGGTCGTAGAGATCCGCGAAGCTCGACCTGCCGCCCGCGATCAGCGCGCTGCCGCTGTTGAGCACAGTTGCAGTGGCGCCGGCGTGGACGTTATGCATCGAGCCGGTCGCGGCAAAGGTGGCTTGCGCCGGGTCGAACAGCTCCGCGCTCAGCAGGAAATCCGTATCGCTGCTCTGACCGCCTGCGATCAGCACCTTGCCACTGTCCAGCAACACCGCCGATTGAAGCGTCCGCGGCGTGGTCATCGCGCCCACCGGTGAAAACGCCGCCGTCTGCGGATTGAAAACTTCCGCGCTGTCGTTCGGAGCACTCACGTCACCGCCGCCAGCGACCAGCACGTTGCCCGCGAGTGTGCCCGTCACTACCGTCGGCGAAAGCCAGGTGGCGCTATGACCTTTGCGCGGCGTGCTCATCCTGCCCGTCAAAGTGAACTCTCCGGCGACCGGATCGTACAGCTCAGCCGTCGCGACTTCGCCGCCGCTCTCGTCGCTGGTGCCGCCTGCTATCAACACGTTGCCCGCCAAAGGACCGCTCATAATCAGCGTCGCCGTATGTCCCGCGCGCGTCGCCTTCATCGCGCCGGTCGCCGTGAAAACTCCCGTTGCGGGATCGTAGAGCTCCGCGCTCCTCAACGTGGTGCCGAGCGAGCCCGTCGCCGTGGTGCCGCCGGCGATCAACACCTGTCCGTCGGCGGCGCAGTTGCATCCGGAAATCAACGTTGCGGTATGCTCGGCACGCGCAGTGTCCATTTTCGAGGCGACCGCGGAAAATTTTCCGCTGCCAGGATCGTACAACTCAGCCGACGACAGCGCGCGACCCGAGGGTCCATCGCCGCCCGCGACCAATATTTTGCCGCTGAGCAATACTGTCGCCGTGTGATCCGTGCGCGCGTCCTTCATCGATGACGCTGGGACGAATGCGTTCTTCGCGGGATCGAAAAGCTCCGCGCTCGAGAGCGCCAATTGACCGTCGCCCTGCCCGCCCGCCAGCAGCACGAACCCGGCATGCGTCGTCGTATCAGCGGATTGGGTCGCCGGGTGTGGCGAAGCCGTGTGAGCAGAGCTTGATGCAACTACGGGAGCTTTGGGCGCGGCCGGAAAACTCGCTTGCGACTGTCCCGTCGGCGAAGTCAGCGGAGCCGAGACGCCGCCGACCACGCCCATCGCAATCGGCCCGGAACCTTGAGGATTCGGGCCTGTAACAGGACCGCCGCTGCCCTGTTCAATCCACATGCCGGAATTCGGAGCGACAGGATTCTGGCGCGGCGGCAAATCCGGAACCATCACGACCAAAGTCGGGCCGCTAAATTTCTTTTTCGACCGAAGATGGCGCCAATCCGATTTGTTGCGGCTTGGCGACGGCGAGAGCGTCACCGCGCGCATCAATCGCGGCGCGGGATGTTTTCAATCCCGCCGCCGGCGCATCGGGACGGTCAGGCGCCGACACTACCGAACTGAAATGAGAACTTAGGGGCGCGCCGTGATCGAGTGCGATCAACGCCGCAATCGCGCCCGCGGCGATCACTCCACCGGCGAGCAGCGCATCGCGCATCAGCGGTCGATCTCTCAAACCAGCCATCGCAGCAATCCCCTCGCGTGCGATTCGGATACTAGTACGATCCCGCGCAACGCGGAAGCAAATTTCACGCGCCGCTTCAGACTCCGGCCTCGCGAGGCGCTTTTCTCCACGTCCGGTTCCCCTTCCCGCGCGGGAAGGGGTTGGGGTTAGGTTGTCTGCGCCGTCCGGCGCGAAGCCACCCGAGTCGGCGGGTTTATTTGGAACGCGCTCGCGTGATGAAATCTTTGTCCTGCGGCATCGCAGGTATCGCCGGGAATCTTGATCGTGGAATCCGAAAATATCCGACATGAAGCCAAGCTCGATTCGCGCACAGCGCCGTCGACGCCGCCCGCCGTTATGCTCGAGCCGCCGCCCGCGCGCATCCTCGTCAAGGAAGTTAACTGGCTCGGCGACATCGTGATGAGCCTGCCCGCGCTGCTTGCGATTCGGCGCACCTACCCTGGCGCGCATCTGGCCGTGCTTATCAAAAAGGAGCTCGCAAGCTTCTTTGACGGCGCCGGCTGGATCGACGAGGTGATTCCATACTCGGTCGGGCGCGGTCTTTCCGGGTTTTTCGATCGGCGACGGATCGTCGGCGAGATTCGCTCGCGGCGATTCGATCTCGGAGTACTTGTTTCCCAACAGTTTCGAGTCGGCCCTGTGGATCACGATGGCGGGAATCCGGCGACGCGCGGGATTCGTCGCCGATGCGCGCGGCGCGATGCTGACGCTAAAGGCCTCGCCACCGCCCGACGCGATGAACGGGCATCAGGTGAAGTACTGGCTCGCGATGGTGCGCGGGACCGGAGTTGCCGCCGGCACCGCCGATGATTTCGCGATCGATGTGCACGAGCCTCATCGCGAGCGGATGCGCGAGTGGCTGGCGGCGAATCGCAAGCGTCCAGACCGTCGCGTATTTGCGATCGCTCCCGCTGCCGCCTACGGACCGGCCAAGGAATGGCCCGCGGAAAGCTATGGCGCGCTGATCGATTTGATTGCGCGGCGCGAGGACACCGAGGTCGTGCTGGTGGGCGCGCCGTCCGAGCGCGCGGTCTGCGAGGAGGTCGCGGCTGCCAGCAAGGCGGGCGCGATGATCGCGGCGGGACACACCAATATCGGCGAGCTGATCGCGCTGCTGTCGCTATGCGACGGGTTCATCGGCAACGACTCGGGTAGCATGCATATCGCGGGTGCGCTCGGAATCCCGACCGTCGCGATTTTCGGCTCGACCAATCCGAATCGCACCGGACCGCTGGGGCCGAAGACGCGCGTGATTTATCGCAAGCTCGAATGCAGCCCATGCCTGGCGCGCACTTGCCGCTTCGGTCATTACAACTGCCTGACCCAAATCGAACCAGCGGAGATGGCGGACGCGATCGTCGCGATGAGCGCGCCGGACCGAAACTGAAGACCGAAAACTTTCACCGACAGGAATCAAGGCATCAAAAATGAAACTCAAGGAACTAGCATCGAAGCTGGGACTCGAAATCCGCGGCGACGGCGGCGTCGAGATTTTCGCGCCGGCGCCAATCGAGGCGGCCGGTCCCGGCATGATTGTTTTCGTCGCAGGCGCGAAGTACGCGTCGGCGTTGCAATCCAGCGTATCGGCCGCCATCACCACAGCCGAGCTGGCGGCGGGTGCCAAATGCGCGACGTTGATTAGCGCGAATCCTTACGCGGACTTCGCGCGCGTGCTCGAAATTTTTTTTCCCCCATATCGGCCCGCGGCGGGAATCGATCCCCGGGCTTCCATCGCGCCCGACGCTGCGATCGGCGCGAACGCGTCGATTGGCGCGGCGGCGGTTATCGGTGCGGGCGTGTCGATCGGGCGCGACGCCGTGATTCATCCGAACGTCACAATTTATCCCGGCGTGCGCATCGGCGATCGCTTCACCGCGCACAGCGGAGTGTCGATTCGCGAAGGCTCGATCATCGGAAATCGCGTGACGATTTTGAACGGCGCGGTAATCGGCGCCGACGGCTTCGGCTTCGTCGAGGAAAAAGGCGACTTGATCAAAATTCCGCAAGTCGGCAGCGTTATACTAGAGGACGACGTGGAGATTGGCGCGAATTCGACCGTCGATCGCGCGATGATGGGCGCGACGGTGCTGCATCGCGGCGTGAAGCTCGACGACCAGGTGCATATCGGGCACAACTGCGAAATCGGTGAGTACTCGCGATTTTCGGGTCACACCGGAATTTCCGGCTCGACCCGAATCGGCAAATGGTGCCTGTTCGGCGGACAGGTAGGATGCGCCGACCACGTGACGATCGGCGACCGCGTGATGGTGGTCGCGAAGGCCGGCATCCACAACGATTTGAAGGATGACGCGATCGTCTCGGGAATACCGGCGGTCGACGTGCGCAAGTTCCGCCGCTACGCCGTCGTGCTGACGCGGCTGCCTGAAATAATTCGGCGCGTGCGCGCGCTCGAGCATCGCGCCGGCATCGACCATAACGAGGCGTAATTTTTTGGGGCGCTGGAAATGCGAAGGACGCGGCAAACGCTGGTAACGTTCGCGCTGGCTATGGGAGCGGCAGTCTGCTGTTCGGGATGTCTCGCGCTGATGGTTCCGGGTCTCGCGTACTCGGGTTACAAGTACGAGCAGAACAAGAACAATCCCTCGACGCAGAGCGCGTCGAACACGCAGAGCAGCAAACCGGCGAGCACCTCGACGCAGCAAAACACTCCCGACAATAGCATCGAGTAACTTCACCGAGTGCCAGCGCTGACGTTCACTCTTCGGCCGCGGCCGCCGTTTCGGCTCGACCTGACTGTGTGGGCGCTGCGGCGGCGCCCGCATAACGTCGTCGATCGATTCGATGACGGCGTCTGGAGGCGCGTGCTGGTAATCGGCAACGCGCCGGTCGCGATCACAGTCACGCAGACGCGGCACGGTGCGCATCCGGAAATCGAAGTGCGAATTTCAGCGACGCGGCCGCGAGCGGTGAAGGCCGAAGCAGCCGCGATCGTATCGAAGATGCTCGGGCCTCGAGCGTGATCTATCGGACTTCTACCGGCTCGCGCGCGGCGACACGCAATTGCGGAAATTGGCGGATCGGCTGCGCGGGATGAAACCGGTGCGCTACGCGACGGTGTTCGAAGCGTTTGCGAATGCGGTCGCGGGCCAGCTCGTTTCGCTGAGCGCTGGAATGCATGTGCTGAACCGCATCGCGCAGGCCTGCGGAATTCCCGCTGACTCCGATCGCTGCGACTGCGATGCGGTCGTTCCCCACCGCGACCGCGATCGCGCGCTCGAATCCCGATAGCGCTCCGTACGTTCGGCCTCAGCAGGCAGAAAGGCGAATACCTCATCGGCCTCGCGCGACTTGCAATCGATCGAAAGGATCCCGATTTCGCCTCGATAGCCGCACTCGGCGACAACGACGCCATCAAATGCCTGTCGCAGATTCGCGGCGTCGGCCGCTGGACGGCGGAGTACGTGATGCTGCGCGGATTCGGCCGGATCAACATTTTCCCGGGCGACGACGTCGGCGGCCGCAACAAACTGTTCGAATGGCTCGGCGCGGACGGCGATCCGACTTACGACAACGTCGCGACAATGCTCAAGCGGTGGCATCCTTACGGCGGACTCATCTATCTTCATCTGATTGTGAATGCAGTCGCCGATGCCGGCCATATCCGGCCACAACTTGATCGGAGGTTAGCAGGTGCTCGCGTACATCCTGATTGCGATTGGCAGTGCGCTTGGAGGAATGAGCCGCTACTTCGTCTCGGGCACGATCACCGCGCTCACCGGCGGCACGTTTCCCTACGGCACGATGCTGGTGAACATCTCGGGCTGCCTGGTGATCGGATTTTTCGCCACGCTGACGGGGGCCGACGGGCGCCTGCTGGTCGGCACGCCGGCGCGTCAATTCGTGATGATCGGAATGTGCGGCGGCTACACGACGTTTTCGAGTTTTTCGCTCGAGACGCTTTACCTGATGCAGGCGGGCGAATGGATGCCGGCTGTATTGAACGCTGCCGGTTCGGTTATCCTGTGCCTCGTGTCAGTATCGATCGGATATATCGCCGCGGCGGCGATTAACCGAGGGGTGTAGCTATGCAAATCCCACGCGATGCGGTGTTGCTCAGAATTTTTATCGGCGAGAGCGAACGCTCAGACCACCATCCGCTGTACGAGGCGATCGTGCTGAAGGCGCGCGAGATGCAACTCGGCGGCGCGACTGTGCTGCGCGGGCCGATGGGCTTCGGCCGATCGAGCCATCTGCATTCGGCAAAAATTCTTCGCCTGTCGGAAGACCTGCCGATGGTCGTCGAGATCGTCGAGAGCCAGGCGAAGATCGACGCGTTCCTGCCGGTGCTCGACAAGATGATGGGCTCTGGACTAATCACGGTCGAGAAGGTGCAGGTGCTGCAGTACGGCGACGGCAAATCGGAAACCTGAGTGTGCGGGAGAAAAAACGTGGAAAAAAAGTATATCAATCCGGATACGCTGCTCGCGCCGCGCGGCTATACGCATATCGTGACGATCGCCGGGCCGGCGAAGTTAGTATTCATTTCGGGCCAGGTCGCGATCGACAAGGAAGGCAAGCTGGTCGGCCCCGGCGACCTGAAGGCGCAGATCAGGCAGGCCGCCAACAATCTGAAAGCCGCGCTGGCCGCTGCAGGAGCCACCGCCGCCGACATAGTAAAGACCAATACCTACATCGTTAACTACAAGCAGTCTGACTATTCGGCGATGCGCGAGGCGCGAGCGGAGCTGTTTCCGGACGGCGATCCGCCGGCGTCGACGCTGGTGGGCGTGACGTCGCTGGCGATCGAGGGCCTCATGGTCGAGATGGAAGCCATCGCCGCGGTGAAGTGAGCGCCGGCCTCCGCGATGCGCGTTGCCGAAGACAGTTTCCCGGCCGACGTTGACCCTACTCTGCCGGGGCATCCCGATCCGTATCCTCTGCTGCATCGGCTGCGTACCGACGACCCTGTTCATTTCAGCGCGTTCATCAACGGCTGGGTGCTGACGCGCTACGCGGACGCGATCACGTTCCTGCGCGATCGGCGCTTTAGCCGGGTCGCGTTCCTGGACAAGATGCGCGCGAAGTTTGGCGACCAGCCGATCCTCGATTTGCAGGCGGGCGAGCTGGCGTTCAACGATCCGCCGAATCACGCGATGCTGAAGGGGCTTGCGGCGAAAGCCTTCTCGCCCAACGCGATCGCGGCGGCGCGTCCCAACCTCGAAGCACGCGTCGAAGAAGTGCTCGACGGTCTGGCCGGCGCCGGCCACATGGATGTGATCGCCGACTTTGCCTATCCGCTGCCGGCCGATGCGATATCCGCGATGGTCGGCGTGCCGCGCACGGACTGGGCGATGCTGCGCGGCTTCGTGGACGGCGTTATCCTGTCGCGCGGAATCGTACGTACGCCGGCGATGATGGCCGAGGGCGATCGGTCGGCTCGCCAGTTCTTCGAGTATTTGCGCGCGCTGGTGAAGGAGCGCCGTGCGCGGCCGCAAGCCGATCTGATGAGCGCGATGATGACGGCGGAGGAGCGCGGGCTGCGGCTCACCGATGATCAAGTCGTCACGATGGCCGAGCAACTGTTCACGGCGGGCCACGGCACGACGCGCAATCTGATCGGAAGCGCGCTACTCGCGCTGATGCAAAATCCCCAGGAATTCAGCGCGGCTCCGCGAGAATCCACAATTGATCGAAAGCGCCATCGAAGAGGCGCTGCGCTATGACAGCCCGACGCAGGCGCCGAATCCGCAAGTCGCGACCGACGACCTCGAGATTGGCGGGCGCAAAATCTCCCGCGGCGAAGTCGTGACCGTATTGATCGGCGCGGCGAATCGCGATCCCGCGAAGTTCCCCGATCCCGATCGCTTCAACGTCTCGCGCGCCGACGGTGAGCACCTGGCGTTCAGCCATGGCGCGCACTATTGCCTGGGCGCGAGTTTGGCGCGTCTGCAAGCGCAGATCGCGGTCGGCGCGATCGTGCGCAGAATGCCGCGGCTGCGGCTGGCGACCGATCAGCTTAAATGGAAGACGATGGGGCGTTTTCGCGGTCTGGAATCGTTGCCCGTGCAGTTCTGAAGCGCCGCTTCGAAGGCTGGAAGTAACCCCGTACTGCCAGCATGTTATAATTTCTTACAATTTGACGCATCCGAACGTTCGGTGTAAACAATATGGACGCCGGCCATGGTGCCGGGCGGGAACAATGCTCGCGGTGGCGAGTACCCCGCAAATAATGGAGGATAAAAATGGAAGCAGAGGCGCAACCGCTCGTCGCAAATCATCGGGGTGTGGCAACGGTGAACAGTATCGAGGAAAACTATCGCGGAGCGACTGAAAAATCCGCGCAGCTCGCCAAGCGTGCCGAGCGCGTGATGCCCGGCGGTGACACTCGCACCACGACTTACTACCGGCCCTACCCGCTCACCATCAAGCGCGGCGAGGGACCGTTCCTCTGGGACGTCGACGGCAACAAGTACGTCGATCTGCTCGGCAACTACACCAGCCTGGTTCACGGCAACGCATATCCGCCGGTGGTCGAAGCTGTCACGCGGGCGGTGCGCGACGGCAGCTCGTGGGGCGCGCGCTCGGAGGCGCAGGTTGAGCTGGCGACGCTTTTGTGCGAGCGCGTCGAATCTGTAGACCGCGTTCGATTCTGCAATTCGGGGACGGAAGCCGGGATGCTCGCGGCGCATGTCGCGCGGCGCCTCACCGGCCGCAAGCTGATCCTGATGGCGCGCTATGGCTATCACGGATCGTACGACGATCTGGAAGTCGGCCTGGCCGGGCAGGACGGCGAGCGCACGATGCTCGCGGACTTCGGCGAGGCGACTGCGTTCGAGGCGCTGCTGTCGGAGCGCGGCTCTGAAATCGCGGCAGTATTCCTCGAACCGGTACTGGGGTCGGCGGGAATCGTCGAGCCGCCCGAGGGATTCCTCGAGCGCGTGGCCGAAGCGACGCGGCGCGCGGGCGCGATGTTCGTGGTCGATGAAGTGATCACGTTGAGACTCGCCGAAGGCGGTGGCCAGCAGCTGTTCGAGGTGAAGCCGGACCTGACGATGTTCGGCAAGATCATCGGCGGCGGCTTTCCGGTTGGCGCGATCGGCGGCAGCGAAGACGTGATGTCGGCCTTCGATCCGCGCAATCGCGGCTCGATTTTCCATGCCGGGACCTTCAACGGTAATCCTGTCACCTGCACGGCCGGCTCCGTTTCATTGCGCGAACTGACGCAGGCGCGAATCGACAAGATGGCGGTGCAGGGTGAGCGGCTGGCGGCCGAACTGGCGCGCGCTGCACGGCAAGTGGACCTGCCGTTTTCCGTGCGCCATTACGGTTCGCTGATGAACGTATTTTTTCTGAAGGAACCGCCGCCCGCGACGATCGCACGCGAGGACGCACGCGCGATTGCCAACTTCCATCTCGCAGCCCTCAACAATGGCCTGTTCCTGGCGCCGCGCGGGATGATCGCGCTCTCAACCGTGATCACCGACGAAGTGCTGAGTGAGATTTGCGAGCGCGCCGCGAAGGCGATGGCCGACGTCGCACAAGCCGGCGAGTAGCGGCATAAGTTCAGTAACGATTAGTGAAGGCGCACGCGGCAGGTTCCGCGGGCGCCTTCACATTTTCAGGCCGCCTTCAATTCCGACGTGCAATGTGGGCATCGCGTGGCCGGAATAGGAATCGCCGTCGCGCAATACGGGCAGTCCTTCGTAGTCGGCACCGGGGGCTTCTCGCCAACCAGACGGTTTACCCATTTGACCAGGATGAAAACCGCGAACGCGATTATAAGGAAGTCGACGATCGTGTTGAGAAACAGTCCCACGTTCAGCGTCGGCGCACCCGCCGCCTTGGCTGCCGCGAGGGTGTCGTAATGCTTTGACGAAAGGTTGATGAACAGGTTCGAGAAATCCACCGCGCCGAGCGCCAACCCGATCGGCGGCATGAGAATGTCGTTGGTGAACGAGGTGACGATTTTTCCAAACGCGGCGCCGACTACGAACCCGACCGCCAGATCGACCACATTACCCTTCATCACGAACTGCTTGAATTCTGAAAATATCGACACGGCGCTTCCTCCGTTTCAATTTCGATTTTACCGGCCTACCAAAGCATCGGCGCGCGGGAATGTAAAACCGCTGCGAATTCGGATCGAGCAACCGGACTGGATTGACTTATTAGAAATGCTTCTGCTACCCAAGTATTACTTGGGGATTTGCGTCGAGACTTTTTGAGCGCGATTTCCGCGCGACTGAAAAACATATATCTGCCGCACATTCGAGGAGACCGCCGATGGGGACAGTCCATATCAAGGATGAAGAGCGGGTCGGTTCGCAAGCCAAGTATAAACTCGAGCCGTCAGTCTACCTGCAGAAGCTCTACGAAACCGGCACGCCCGATCTCGGCTGGATGAACCAGATGGGCGAATGGGGCACGCGGGCCAAGCCCGGCAACCTCGGCCTGCGCCTGAAGGATATCGAGATCGGCAGCTACGGAATCATTCCCGAGCACGGCGGCGCGCATAAGTCGATGGCGCCGCGCGGCGCGGTGATTTCCGAAGATCTGCCTTCGCTCGGCTTTACGATCAACGAGAAGGCCGAGTGCTGGGCCGACAACGTGAGCGAGCTCTACGAAGAAGCCGTCACGCGCCAGTGGAGCTCCGCCCGCGACATCCCGTGGACCGAACTCAAGCCGCTGCCCGACGACCTGGAGCGCGCGATGTGCCAGTTGTGCACGTTCCTGACCGAGGTGGAGTTCATCGCGGCCGACGCGCCGACGCGATGGATGGGGCAGATGAATCACGACTTCTTCGAAGTGAAGATGTTCCTCGCCACGCAGGCGATGGACGAGGCGCGGCACATGGACGTGTTCCGCAAGCGCGCACTCGCCAACGGCGGCGGCCTCGGCAAGGCCAGCGCGATCAGCGAGCTGTCGTTGAAGCGAATCTTCGATTGCCCGACTTTCTCGGCGCAAACCGGCCGCCTGCAACTGCTCGGCGAGGGCTTCGTGCTGACGATGTTCCGCCAGGGCGAGTTCCTGGCGCCGAGCCGCGTCGATCAGGAAATCTTCCGCCGCTGCATGCAGGACGAATCGCGCCACGTCGGCTTCGGCACGATGCATCTGCGCACGCAGCTCAAGGCGAATCCAGCGGTCGCGGAAGAACTGCACGAGCAGCTCGACGACGCCGAGCGGATTCTGCTCGAGACCTTCAGTGTGCCGGAAGCGGTCGAGCCGATGGCAATCCTGATGGGCGGCGGCGTCGAACATTTCGACAAGGGGATGGAGTTGCAGGGGCAGTTGTGGCGGCGAATCGTACACGAGTACCTGCAGCGATGCGACTCCGCCGGACTCGACCGGCGTCCACGATGCATCCTGCCGACGGATTTCAACAAGCTGTTCGAAGCGGCGGCCTGATGGCGGCGTTTCCCGATTCGGAGTGGTTTCTCACCCTCGGCAAGCTGATGCATGCCGAGGGTGAGCTTTTCAGGCGACTCGGTTACGCGGAGACGCGCTTCGCCGTGCGCGTCGTGCCAAACAACACCGGCAACGGCGGCGATCGAATCGTCGGGCTCGTGATCGACGGCTATCAGCTGACCGAGGCGAAGCCGGTCGCCGATCTCAACGACTACGATCCCGACTTCGTCATCTGCGGCAAGCGCGAAATCTGGGATCGCATGCTGAGTGAGATTGCCGAGCACGGCCGTCCGCAGCTTCGGCATACGCTGAGTTCGCTCGCGCTGGTGGGCGAGGAGCTATGGCTGGAGTCGACCGATCAGTTGCGCGAGGACAAGTTCTACCGCTTCAACCAGACGCTGCAGGAACTGTTGAACCTCGCCGCGAAAGTCCCCGCGTAACCGGGCTCACTTTCCTTTGCCGACCAGCTCGATCTCCTGGTTCGCGTTGCCTGCGTTGTCGAAGATGGTGAGCGTGGAGTAGACCTTCCCCGGGACGACCGGCGCGAACTGCACCACCAGCTTGCATTTTTCTTGCGGCAAGAGCTGCGCGGGGCAATTCGACGCGCCCGACCAGAAGACCTGCGGCTCGGTCTGCGGAACCGTCGCGAGAGGATTGCCGAAAGTGACGGGCATTCCGTGCTTTGACGGATTGGTGATCTTCACCGTCATGCTCCCGATTTTCCCTACTTTCACTTTGCCGAAATCCACCGACGACGGGTTGATCGTCAGCGACTCGGGAACGCTGGTCGGCGTGGAAGTAGGCGTTGGCCTTGAAGTCGGCGTGGCAGTTGGACTGGCGCTGGTTGGGGTCGCGGTCGGCGTGGGAGTTGCTCCCGTCGCCGTCGCAGTCGGTGTCGGCGTTGCGACGGTGCCGCCGAATGCCATCACGAGATTGTATGCGTTGACGCTCCCGAGGCCGCTGGCGAAGTCCCATCCGGTGGCCGCCGAATACGCCGGCTCGTATTCGGAGTTCGAAGTCGACAACACACCGTACCGGCCCGACGGCGTGTAGCAATTGTGCGACCCGGTGCACGGCACGTCCATATCGCCCTGCGTGACGTCGTGGAATATGCACGAACTGTCGACGCCGTTGCCGAGCGAGGAATTGCATGAGGCGCTGCCGCCCCCGTCGTATTCTGCTTTAGCCAGCGCGTAATAGGTGGGATTCGGATTGCCTTGCCGGCTCCCGGTCTTCTGGTTTATCAGCGATTGAATTCCCGCCATGATGGGCGAGGCGAACGACGTTCCGCCAAAACCTGCCCAGGTGCTCGGCGCTCCCGTGCATGGCGCGCCGTAACGGCCCCTGGCAGGGTCGGAATAGCAAATCACGTAGTAGTGGCCCCACACTCCGTCGGCCGCGAACAGCGACAGGTCGGGAGTGTCGCGCACACCGTCGCTGGGGTTGCCGGGCACCGACTGCCAGCTCGGCTTGGGGTAACCCTTGCAGCTTCCGCTGACGACGCCGCCGTTCGACGCCGTGCCGGTGGCGCATCCGCTAGGGCCGCCGCTGCCGCCGACGACGACCTGGAAGTATTCTTCCCCGGTCGAGCTGTTGCAGAATCCGCTCGATCCATAGGTGGTGCTGTAGCCTGCGTAGTTGCTCAGCAACCCGCTCGCACATGAATCGTTCCACGGAATTTCCGGAATGTAGGAAAGGGCCGAGCCGTAGGTCGCGCCGTTCGAGCCGCTCCAGTAAGTGCTGTTCTCATTGGCGTAGGTGTCGCCGAAATCGGTGCCACCCATCGATACGTTGTACGGCGTCGAGGTGAATCCGCTGATTCCGATGCCGTCGCTCGCCGTGCTCTCGCCGGCGTCGGAGCTGGCAGCGCCCTCGTCACCCGCGGCGACGAACACCGACACGCCTTCGCTCACGGCCTGCTGATACAACGAATTGATGTAAGTGTTTTGCGTGGCGCCGTCGTCAGCCTCGGACTCGCCGTAGCTGATGCTCACGATCGCCGGCGGCGTCCCCGAGGCGTTAAGCAGGTTCGACAGCGCGATGAAGCCGCCGAACGTGGTCTCGGTGTCGGCGCATGCGGCCATCTGGATCGCAGCGCTCGGCGCCGCGGCGCTCGCCCATTCGACGTCGATCTCGGACTCGCCGTCATCGTCATTGATGCCCGGGTCCGAGCAGTTGCCGGGATGAACCTGGCTCAGCGAGCCATCCGGGTAGGCGCTCGCGAGTCCCATCACGCTGCGAAACGTGTTCCAGTCCGAAGTTTGGTAGAGGTCGCTGTCCTCGATCACGACGATCGTCTGTCCCTGTCCGGAGTAACCAGCCGAGAACACTGGCTTGAGGTTGTAGATAGTTGCGAGGTCCGCCGGCACCACCAGGTTTAGCGTCTCATCGTCACTGTTGACGGTGTAATCAGGGCGCGGCAGGTTCAGCGGATGCGGCCTGAAGTCGTTGAGTGACACGACGCCCGCGACAGCCGGCGCCAGCGCGGCGGGAATCTGCGGGTTGCTCATGTTGGCGATATGCGCCGCGCCGTTCACCATCAGATTGTGAATCTCGGTATGGAAAGCCTCGCGCACCTGGCCCGCGTTGCCCGAAAAGTCGATCACCATACCGTTCGGAGAGATGCTGTTGACGGTGAGGCCGTGCGACTGAAGCCATCCCGTGATCTTGGTCAAATCCTGTCCCGCGAGCCCGTACTTCTCGCCGAATTCAACCGCGGTGAGCCAGTGATGATAGTTCGGCGACTGGGGATCCTCGAGTTGGCCGAGGAATTTTTCCAACGCCTGCTCCTGCGCAGGTGAGCGTCGCAACTGGAGCAGCATGTGCCCCATCGAAAAGTCGGGCGCGACCGCGCCTCGATCATTGGCGGCAGTCGCCTCGGCGCGAGTATTGCCGGTCAGCGTGACCAGCGCGTTCTCATCAATAGTCTTCGGTTATGAGCGGCGTCGTTTGCGAGCCCGCGCTGAACGCGACGCGCACGCACGTCAGCAGCATCAGCGCGCAAATTGCGGCAAGACTGGCGCGTTTGGAGTGCGGTTTCATCGATTGCACTACAAACACGCCAGGGTTGGTCTAATAGTCAGGTGTGGACTAAAGAGTCGTTGTGGCAGATGACGACGCGACCCGGGTCATCATGCCCGCATTGGCCACGGCCATTACCGTTCCAAACATTATAGCTGCGCACAGGACAGCGGCGAATATGAAGCCGGCGGTTTTCATGTACATTCCTCTCACAAGGAATACGCACGTCGCCGCCGCGGGTTACGCGAAAGAAAGGCCCGTTGCGCTTGAGGTTTATGCGGCGGGATCGAGAATATCGGCGCGCGTTATCAAATCGCTCGGGTCGACCTTGCCGTCTTTGCCCCGGCCGTGCGGGGTGCCGTGGCGAACGTCGGTCGCAAGGCCGAGCTTCTCGAGTGCGAGGATCAGCGCGTAGCCGGCGTCGGGCTGACGCCAGCTCCATCCGAGACGTGCAGAACCGGGACGAGCGTGATGATTACGATGCCAGTTCTCGCCCTGGAACAGATGCACCAATGCGAGCCACGTTACGTTGCGGCTGGAATCCTCGCCCACCTCGATGCCCGGCTCGGTGTGGCAAACGCTGTTGACGAAACATTGCGCATGCAATCCGAAGCACAGGCGAATTGCTCCCAGCCAGAAAAATGCAACCGGGCTGAAATACAATCCACCGAGATATGAAAGCGTGAGGATCGGCACCTGGATCCATCGCCACGCTCGATATGCGACGCCGCTCAGGTCCGGGCAGTAGCGATCGATCGGCGGCTCGCCAGCCTGCCACAGCCATCGCAGATGCGCCCACCAGAAACCGCCCCAGACCGGACTCGAAATGTCCTCCGGGGTGTCAGCCTTCGCGTGATGCAGCCGATGGCCGGCGGCCCAGGTGGTCGGCGCGCCGGAGCCGTTGAACATCGCCAGGAAAATCAGCACGCCACGCGCCCACGGATTCAACGTGAGCGATCGATGCGCGATCGCTCGATGATACCCGACGGTGGTCCCCAATCCGCCGAGGAACACCAGCGCCACCGCGCCGAGAAATACCGGCCAGCCGGGAATCGGATAAAGCACGAGTCCAATCGCGGCGGTAATATGAATGAGCAAAACCCAGAACAGTATCGAAATGTCGCGCCCCGTGGCATGCCACCAGGGCTTGTTCCACGGCTCGGTTTTTAAGGCTTCGATCGTGCTCGCTGTCCTGAAAACTGCTGCCATTCGTGTCTCCACCGATCACTTTTTGCCCACACCGCCGCCCGCGCCTCTTTGGTTGCACGGATGGTGATGCTCGGGCGGCCGCGCGCGTGAGTGCGCTTTTTTGGCTGCCGCCAGCATCAGCACATTTTCACTTTTAACCGGGATGCCTTCGATTCCAAGGCGGGAGAGCGGAATGTGCTTGCCGTCGCGGACTAGCAGATTACAGGATAGCGGCGGCGTGCGCTACACGCGTTCGCGCAAACACGGCATCGCGTAATGTGAAACTTTAACAAATGTTCCCTATGTAACACGGAAGAAATCTAGCGTACCAGCCACGGACTCATCGCAAGGCCGACCAGGCCGCCGCCCAGCACCAGCCATGCGGAGTTCAAGCGGTAACGAATCAGCAGGAAGGCGCTGACCGCCGCGAGCACCAGGCTGGTGACGTCGACGATTGCGGCTCGCGTTAGAAATACTGTCACCGCCGCCATCAATGCCCACGCGCCCACGTTGACGCCGTCGAGAAATGCGCCGGCGAGCGGAGAGCGCCGCAGATGCGGGATCAGCGGCCCGCTGATCGAGACGAAGAAAAACGACGGCAGGAAAATCCCGACTGTTGCGACCACCGCGCCGCGAAATCCGCCGAGCAGGTAGCCGATAAAAGTCGCGGTCGTGAACACCGGCCCCGGCGTGATCTGGCCGACCGCGACGGCGTCGAGCAACTGCGCCTCGGTGAGCCATCGCAATCGATCGACCAGGTCGGTGCGCAGAAACGCGAGCAGTACGTAGCCGCTGCCGAACAGCACCGCGCCTACTTTCAGGAAAAACAGAAACAACGTCACGAGACTGAACGGCACTGCGACCATCGTCGCGGCGAGCGCCGCTCCCTTCGCGCCGGTCGCCCGCGCAGCGGCGGTCGGAATTGCGGCCAGCGTCGCGCGAGCGCCCGCAGGATCCTCGAAGGCGCGAATCGCGATCATCACGATTCCGCCGCCGAGCAGGACGATCATGTCGTTCACGTCGAGCAGCGACGCGGCCAGCGAAACGATCGCGAGCGCCGCGAGCATGCGCGTCTTGATCGCCGTGCGGCCCAGTCCCCACAGCGCCTGCAGCACGACCGCGATGATCACCGGCTTGATACCGTACAGCAGCCCGACCGCCTGCGGCATCGTGCCGAATCGCACGTACATCCACGCGATCGCGAGCACGATCGCCGCGGCCGGCATGATGAAGCAGGCGCCCGCAACGACCAGCCCCGCGAACCCCGCGCGCAGTTGCCCGACGTGAATCGCCATCTCGGTCGAGTTGGGCCCGGGAATGAGGTTGCAGACGCCAAGCATGTCGAGGAAACGCTCGTGCGTCATCCATCGCCGCCGGCGAACAACCTCGTCCTCCATCATCGCGATGTGCGCGGCGGGACCGCCCATCGAAAGCGTGCCGAGCCGAAGAAACAGCACGGCCAGCTCCCGCAGCGCATCGCGTCGCGCCGCGGGGTTCACGGTCGAGGGAGAGATCGATTCGTCCATGCGGCTCGCGATCAGATGATCACGAATCGCGTGCGCATTCCAGCGGCCGCGCTTTGTCATTGCGTGAAGCGTGCGCTAAGAATCGACGCACTATGCCAGCGCAAATGAAGCAACGCGTCGTCCGCGCATCGAACCTGAACTTCACCGTGCTCGAGATGGGCGAAGGACCGCTGGTGCTGTGCCTGCACGGCTTCCCCGACACCGCGTATTCGTTTCGCCATCAGATGCCCGCGCTGGCCGCTGCGGGGTATCACTGCGTCGCGCCTTTCATGCGCGGATACTCGCCGACCGAAGCCGCACCCGACGGCCGCTACGACTCTCCCGTGTTGTCGGAGGACGCACTCGCGCTGATCACGGCGCTGGGCTACAAGGACGCGATCGTATTCGGCCACGACTGGGGCGCAGTCGCAGCCTATGGCGCCGCAGCCGCCGCGCCGGATCGCGTCAGCAAGCTGGTCACCGTGGCAGTAGGCTACGGCTCGAAATTTTTCGAGGCGCTCGTCACCAGCCCCGCGCAGCAGCGTCGCTCGTGGTACATGTTTTTCTTCCAGACGAAGCTGGCCGAAACCGCGGTGAGCTTCAACGACTTCGCGTTCCTGGAAAAGCTATGGGCCGACTGGTCGCCGGGATGGAAATGGGCGCCCGAAGACATGGAAGCGCTCAAGCAATCGTTCCGCGCCCCGGGCACGCTCGAAGCAGCAATCGGCTACTACCGCGCCACGCTCGGACCGGCGTTCAGCGCGCCGGTCGATCCAAACGGGCTCGCCGCCATGATGAACATACCGATCAACGTGCCCGGATTGATGATTCATGGGCGTGACGACGGATGCATCGGCTCGGAAACGCTCGACGGGATGGAGAAGCTGTTCCCTAAGGGATTGAAGATCGAGCTGGTGCCGGGCGCCGGGCACTTCGTGCATCAGGAACGTCCTGACTATATCAACGAGCTGGTGCTGAAGTTCCTGAAGTCCTGAATAAACGGCCCAAACGGCTATATTGCACGGGGTCTAGACTTGTGTTGCGCTAAAGATTGAAATGATATGTTGAAAGCAGTTTTCATGAAGCGTGGCAAAAATCTAACCCCGGCGAGAGCCGCAGCAATAGCGGCGGCAATCGCAATCTCCGGATGCGCCGTCGCGCCTCCCCCGATCGCACATACTCCAAACGTAGTGGCGACGGCGCAGCAAGGCCAGTTGGCGGTCAGCGTCGCAGCGGCGCCGACCGTCGGCGAGGTGACTCCCGTTTACGTCTCGATCGCCAATGGCACCGACGCGGACCGCTCTGTAGTGCCGAGCCAGGTGTTCGCGCTGAATGACGCCGGCGAGCGCGTCGCTCCTATCCCACCGGGTGAAGCGGCCCGGCAGGCCGGCAGCGCCAAGGAGCTGCAGGGCGCGATCGAAAGCGGCGCCGTGAGCGGCGTCGGCGGCGCTGCCGTAGGAGCAGCGGCCGGAGCATTGGCAGGAGTCGCTGGAAATGCGGGCAGCTGGGGCTTTGGCTCACCGGGCGCGGGCGCTCTGATCGGCACCGCATTCGGCGGTGGCTTCGGCATTCTCCGCGGCGCTGAAAAGGGACAGACGCGAGCCGATCAGCAGGCCAATCAGCAAATCGACGCCGTCGCCCTCAAGCCCGAAGACGTGCGCAAGGACTTCACCGTCAGCGGCTACGTCTTCTTCCCCAAGGGTTCATACAACCAGGTCGAGATGCTGCTGGTCGATCGCGAGACCGGCGACACCGAAGTCGTCCGCGAACCCTGGCACTGAGCGCACGCCTACAGCAGCGACGAGATAATCACGATTGCGCCCTGCCCCCTGCCCTTCTCGGCGGGATCGCAAATCACCGCCTTGTTGCCGATGAACTTCATGTCCGTCGGATCCATCAGGCCCGAGGCGTACGGACGTGCGACGTCCCGCTCGACTCGATAAACGTTACCGTCGCGTTCGTTGTCGTTCTCGGAGGCAAACTTGCCCGTGTCCGCGATCATCAACTCGTCCCCGTATGAGCCGAAGGTCGAGGGCGCCCACTGGAAACCCGACGGCCGGATGAATCCGACGAGGTAGACGTCGTCCTTCAGCTTGCCGTCGGGGCCGATGATTCCGATGCGCCCGACTTTCGCCGCAAAGCCGCCCTTCGCGCGCATCCCAATCAGCATCATTCCCGCCGCCTTCGAATCGGACGCCGGTGGGAACGTTATCGTCGTCAGCTCGAACAGCACCGGCTTGTTGTAGGTGCCAAACGCGCTGGCCTTGCCCGAAGAATCGATCGCATAAATCGTCGAGTTGCCGGTGGTCACCGCGTAGAGCTTGCCGGCGAACGGCGAATCCGCCTTGCCAAATTCCAGGTCGCGGCATTCGGTTGCAGGGGCGCCCGCGTCGGGCAGCTTGGCAAAGGTGCTGACCTCGCCAGACTTGTCGATTCGTTCGACCTCGCACGGGCCCTTGATACCGCCGGGCGCCGCGAGCACGAACACGCTGCCGGCGTACGATCCGAATCCCGCCGGACCAATCGCGACGCCGGCCGGGTTTTTGATCTTGGTCTTGTCCGCGAGCTTGGTCACCTTGCCGCCGAACGTGACCGAGTCGACTCCGCCCGCCTGGTCCGACACCACCATCGCGCCATGGTTGTCCTGCACGAAGTACGGCGCTACCAGTCCCGGCGCCTTGAGCGCGTTGATCTCGAACGGGACTTCCACGTCCAGCCCTGCGCCCGACGCGCGCGCGATCGAGTTGGTCAGGCTTGGCAGCGCGGCGATCGTCAGGGCGACGACGCTCAACGCGATGGCGAAAACCGAGAAGCTACTTTTTCTTGTCGAGAAGTTCATCAAGCGCCTCGTTGACAACGTATTTTTCGTTCGGGTCCCGGTCGTCCAGATCGGCCTTGCGCCGCGAGACCCATTCCGCCAGCCCGATGGTCGCGGCCTCCTCGGGATTGGAAATCCCCATCGCCTCCGCCACCTGCATCAGCTGCGCAAAGAGCTCGTCGGGCACGTCAATCTGGATTTTCCTGCTCAAGCAACCTCGCTCGATACACTTTCAGCCGATTGTTCGCCCTTCCATATAGTCTTAGGTCCCTGCGGTCGTCAAAATGAATTCTGTAGTGTCATTACCGATTAAATACGCCGGTACTGTCGTCGAGTACCTCGATCAGGGCCGGCTCAAGGCCGCCCTCGTCACCCGCGAACAGGAACGCCATCTCGCGGTCATCGATTCCGCCGGGCACGAACGCCTGGTCCCGCGCGATCTCGTCCTGATGCGCCATCCGGATCGGCGCGCCGACCGCGAAACGGTCGCCGATACGCTCGGCGATCTCGAACGCGAACGGGCAGCGCTGGCCGCCGAACTCGATCTCCAGCTGCTGTGGGAAGTCGCGCAGGAGCAGGGCCGCAGCTTTTCCGCCGAGGAGCTCGCCGATTTGTTCTTCGGCCGCCGATCCCACGCCGCGGCCTCCGTGATGCTCGAGGCGCTGCTCAACGATCGCACCTACTTCGTGCGCCGCCACATGGATTTCGTGCCGCGCACGCCCGATCAGGTCGAACGGCTGCGGATCCAGAACGACAAAATTCGGTCGCGCAGCGACGACTATCGCAAGATCCAGAAGCAGCTGCGCGACGCGCTCGGCGGCGCCGCGATGCCGCCGGCGGGCGATACGGCCGCCCTGATCGAAGAACTGTCGCGCTATCTGAAGAACCCGTTCACGCGCAGCCGCGACATGACCCAGATGCTCGCGCAGGCGGCGCCCGACGTCGATCCGGCCGAAGCGGCGTTCGAAATTCTCGAGCGCCTCGGCGCGCATCCGCGCGTACCGCGTTTCGCGTTCATCGCCGGCCTCAAAGATGAATTCAGCGACGCCGTCATGAAGGAAGCGGCGGAGGTGATTCCCGGTCCGCGCGCGATTTCCGACGGCGGATTCGCTGTCACCGTCGATGACGACGACACGGTCGAGGTCGACGACGCGCTGAGTTGCGAGGCGCTGGCCGATGGCGGCGTGCGGGTGCGCGTGCATATCGCGCTGGTCGCCGATTTCGTCGCCAAGGGCGGCGCGATGGACCAGGAGGCGGCCGCGCGCGCGACCACGGTTTATCTGCCCGAAGCGACCATCAGGATGCTGCCGGATCCGATTTCGTGCCGCGCCGCGAGTTTGATCGCCGGCGAAGATCGCCCCGTGATGACTACCGACGTGCGCTTGTCCGCCGACGGCGAGCTGCTTGAAGCCACGATTTACCCGGCGCGAATTCCGATCATGCGCCGGCTCGACTACGACCTGGTCGACAGCATTCTGGAATCAGGAAACCGCGCCGATGAAACGGCCGCGACCGTCTCGAGGCTGCACGCCGCCGCGGTTCAACTTCGGCAGCGGCGCCGGACCGCCGGTGCAGTGCTCGTTCAGCGGCGCGAGGCAAAGGTTCGCGTGCGCGGCGACGACGTCGAGATTACGGTTCTGGACAACGCATCGCCGGGCCGCACGCTGGTGGCGGAGTTCATGGTGCTGAGCAATTTTGTTGCCGCCCGCTATGCGGCGACGAACCGGATTCCGATCATTTATCGCGTGCAGCCGCAACTTGGCGGCGGCGACATTGCGTCGCTGCGCCCGCGCCTGTCACTCCATCCGGAATATCACGCAGGAATCGGACTGGGCTTTTACGCGCAATTGAGCTCGCCGATTCGCCGCTACGCCGACCTCGTGCTGCAGCGGCAAATGCTGGGTGCGCTTGCGAATCGCGATCACCAAACGCCGCCGATTTACACTGTCGATGAATTGCTGACCGTGCTCGCCGGCGCCGAGAACGCCGAAGCCTCAGGCCGCGAACTCGAGCGCCGCGCCAAGCGCTACTGGACTCTCCGCTACCTCGAACGCCACGCAGTCGACGGTCCAATCCTCGCCTACGTCGCCCGCGAAGGCCAAAGCGCAGAGCTCGCCGATTTCGCCGTGCGCGGAACCCTGCACGGCGCGCCGACGCTGCCGAATCAAATGCCAATAAGAGTGCAGGTGAGCCGCGTCGATCCGCTCCGCGGATGGCTCGCGTTCGACTTCGTCGGCCCAGCCGACGAATCCTCAACCGGCGCAATCAGAACCGTCTGATAAAATTCGCGCCCTCGAAAACTCTATTCTGGTTCCCCTTCCCCGCGCGGGAAGGTGCTTTCTTAAATCTGGTTCCCCTTCCACCAGGGGAAGGGGTTAGGGGTTAGGTCGCGCGCATCGTCCACGATCCGCGCATCTCGTGTCATCGCTGAGCGCAGCGAAGAATTCTTACAGCGGTACATTCAACGGCAACGCGCAGAAGGCATCCGGAATTCGGACGCTCACCCGCGCCGGAGGCGCGGCCTCTCCCTGACAGGGAGAGGCAAACCGTCGCCCGACGAATTCATTGCGATGTACCACGGTGCTATCTCACCTGAACCCGAACGGCGCTCGCGCGTGAACGAGCTTGGCTCTCTGGTGCGAATCAACTGCCGATTGGACCGCCAGCGACACGCCCATGATCAATCCGGCGACAATAGTCAATCGCATATTTCTCCTTCGATACTCACCCTGCTCCCGCTCTCAGCACTGCCCGCGCGCAGAATACAGTCACGCCGGGCGTCCTTGCGGACGCCCCTCTGCGTGACTCCCCTCTCTCTTCGCGACTCCGTCGCCCCCCGCTACGCGCGCCCCCTTCCTACAGCTCTTTGAAGGTGTCCTGCTCAAGACGCCACCGGTCGATCGATTCGATATTGAAGCGCCAGTCGCTGCCCACCTTGAACGCTGGTAAACGTCCGCGCTTGAGCTGCCGGTAAATCGTCGATGGATGAACCTTCAGATAGTCCGAAAGTTCCTTGACTGTCAGTACGTGACTGCCGTCATTTTTCAGCATCCGTTAGTTCCCCTTTTCATATCCCTTTAGTTGGTTCGTGCCGTTGGCCTAGCATCTCTTGATTAGGCCTATCGCAATGAACGTGCCGACTGACGCGCACCCGAAATCTCAACGGATAAAGCAATCTATGGCGACAATCGATTGCAAAAGGCGGTCGAATTTTGCCAGTGCGACCGAAAAATGCCGCGCCGCCGCGAACACGGTTCATCAAAGGATGCCGTCGCAGCCGTGGGACACTCGTCGTCCTGTTTTGACTGCCTCGAATCCGCTTTTGCTAACTGCCGGTCGAGGCGCGGAAACTTTGCCGACCTGAAACTTGCCCTGGCTAGACCTTGCCGATCAGCTCCCGCTCAGTCTCGCGAACGTGTTCGAGCAGCGCCTTCTCGTCCGCACCGCGTGGCAGCAAAATCAGGCGGCTCACGCCCAGGTCGGCGTAGCGTTTGGCCGTATCGCGATCAACTTTCACCTTCGCATGCGGCGTGACGCTCACCTCGACGTCCTCGAACCGACGGTTCGCAGCCTTGCACGCCGCGCGCAACCCCTCGACGCATTTCGCCGTCGCGTCCAGGTCCAGCGCAAACCCGTACCATCCCTTGGCGAGACGCGCCGCACGGCTGTACGCCTCCCTGGTATGCCCCCCGAAGACGATCTCCGGATGCGGCTGCTGCACGGGCCGCGGCATCGCGTTGACGCCCTTGAAATTGATCCACTTGCCGCTGAACTCCGGCTTCGGCATCGACCACAGCGCGATCATCGCCGCCAGCCATTCCTCCGACCGCGCGCCCTTGTGATCGAACGGCGCACCAATCGCATCGAACTCGGGCTTCAGGTAGCCGACGCCGATACCGAAAATCAGCCGGCCGTTCGACAGCACGTCGGTCGACGCGAGCTCCTTGGCGAGGACCACTGGATTTCGCTGCGGCAATATAATGATGCCGGTGCCGAGCCGAATCTTCGTCGTATGCGCCGCGACAAACGCCAGCGAGATAGCGGGGTCGAGCATCGGGTATTCCGCCGGAACTGGCGAGGGCGGCGCTTGCGGGTCGGGCAATATCACATGCTCGCCCGTCCACACGCTTTCAAAGCCCGCTTCCTCGGCCGCGCGCGCGACGGCGGCGGCGCACTTGGGAAACGCACAAGCTCCATTGTTGATTCCGAATAGTCCAAATTTCATAAAGTTAATCCTCTGTCGTTCGCAGTCGAGTCCTTCGATGCGCTCAGAATGACACAAAAAAAAGATCACACAACAACAAGGCAGATCACGACCATGCACGCTTACATCTTGAATCGCAGAACCCTCACCGCTGGCCGCGATGCGGCCAGCCGCCTCTCCCGTAAAAAGAACGGGCGAGGCAAGAGCAGAACCCTCCCCTCAACCCGTTCTAACAGGGACGAAGTCCCGCATCTTTCTTTCCGAATACTGGGTGCAGGGGTCACCCCTGCCCAGGGAGGTGTGGAACCCACCGCGGGTTTCACGTTCAATTAAGTGTATCCTTCCCCTCTCATTGACGCGGCGCGCTGCGCATCATCATAATCGCTTCGACGACGATTCTTCCTGAGGCGGCGGTCGAGGCGGGCGCGCGATGAGATGTCCCCAATGCGGTAACGAAACCCAGCAAGGCGCTGCCTTCTGCTCGCGATGCGGCACGCGGATGTTCGCGCCCAAGCCGTCCGCCGTGCGCGAGTACGCACTGGCGCAGTTCCGACCCGCTCTATGGTATTACGCCAACGGCTTCCTCGTCGGCGGTGTCTTGATCGCGTTCGGTGGCCGCCTGCTCTATATAAAATTTCAGCCGATACAGGCGGCCTTCGCGATTATCGGCGTCGGCGCGCTCACTTTCCTCGTCACGATGATCCGCGCGCGCAGCCTGAACTGGAGTCTCACGTCCGATCGCCTGATCGAAAAGCGCGGCATCGTCGCGTCGCGCCGGCGCGAGATGGAACTGGCCGACATCCGATCGGTCGAAGTCGACAAGCGCGTCTTCCAACGGATGTTCGGACTCGGCAACGTCACCATCGCGTCCGCAGCCAGCGCCGACTATGCGATCCGCCTCAACGACATCTATGATCCCGACAACGCCGCCGAAACGATTCGCAAGGCGCGCCTGAAACGGATGGCGTAAGTCACGATGAGCAAGCGACCCGACCTGCGCTACGAACGACGCCTGTGGAAACTCGGCATCGACGCTGTCGCCGGTGTCGACGAAGCCGGCGTTGGCCCGATGGCCGGTCCGGTGGTCGCGGCCGCCGTCGTCTTCGCACCTGAGATGTTCATCAGCGGCGTGCATGATTCCAAGCAGTTGACCCACGAGCAGCGCGAAGAGCTGTTCACGCCCATCCGCGAACGCGCGATCGCAATCGGCGTCGGCATCGCCGAGGTCAACGAGATCGATCGCCTCAACATTTACTGGGCGACGATGTCCGCGAGCCGCCGCGCGCTGTCGGCCCTGAATCTCGCGCCCGGCCACGTGCTGGTCGACGGACGCCTGATCCCGGGCCTCGATCTGCCGCAGACAAAAATAGTCGGCGGCGATCGCAAAAGCTTCTGCATCGCAGCCGCCTCGATTATCGCCAAAGTGACCCGCGACCGCCTGATGGTTGATCTCGACGCCGAATATCCCGGCTACGGCTTCGCGCAACACAAGGGCTACTGCACCAACGAGCATCTGCAGACGCTCGCGAAGCTCGGCCCGTCGCCAATCCATCGCCGCTCGTTCTCGCCGGTCGCAGCTTCGGCGCAGCGCCCGCTATTTTAGGTTCCTCCCTCAACTGTATTGATGTTGACCACCGTTTACCTCGATTCACGATAGGGCTACAGTTTGATCACGCGCACCGCCTGCTGTGCGCCTTTATCATCATGGCGCTCGAACGCGACAAGCACGCTGCTCAGCACGCTCTCCTGACTCTCCACGAGAGCCAGCTCCTCGACCTCTACCGGCGCATGACCCTCATCCGCCGCTTCGAAGAGAAGACCGCCGAGATGTACAGCCGCGGCAAAATCACCGGCTTCTGCCATCTCTACGCCGGCGAGGAGGCCGTCGCCGTCGGCTCGATTTACGCGCTGTACGACAAGGACTACGTCGTCTCGACCTATCGCGAGCACGGCCATTGCCTCGCCAAGGGCGCCGAGCCGCGGGTCGTGATGGCCGAGCTGTTCGGCAAGGCGACCGGCATCTCGCGCGGCCGCGGTGGCTCGATGCATCTGTTCGACCAGGACCTCCGCTTCATGGGCGGTTACGCGATCGTCGGCGGCGGCCTGCCAATCGCGTGCGGCCTCGCGCTCGCGGTCAGCTACAACGAAGGTCCCGAAGTCGTCTGCTGCTTTTTCGGCGACGGCGCGCTGCCGCAGGGCGCCTTCCACGAGACGCTCAACATGGCGTCGCTGTGGAAGCTGCCGCTGGTTTTCATCTGCGAGAACAATTTTTACGGGATGGGCACGCTGGTCCAGAATGCGATCAGCCAGGAGGAACTCTACCGCTTCGCCGAGCCTTACAAGATGCCCGGTGTGCGCGTGGACGGGATGGACGTGCTCGAGGTTTACGGCGCCACGATGGAAGCGGTTGCGCGCGCACGCGCCGGCGACGGGCCGTCGTTGATCGAAGCCGTCACCTACCGCTTCCGCGGCCATTCGATGTCCGATCCGGCCGAGTATCGCTCCAAGCGCGAGGAAAGAATCTGGCAAGAGCGCGACCCGATTAAAAATCTGCGCCGCAAGCTGCTGGCCGAAAAGCGCGCGACCGAAGCGAAGCTCACTGACGTCGAAAACGAAGTCAACGCTACCATCGACGATGCGGTCAAGTTCGCCGACGAAAGCCCGGAGCCTTCGATGGATGAACTCGGCAAGGGCGTTTACGCCTCCGAGGACAAGTGAGCCGCTGAGATCAAGATGGCGCAGATCACTTACCGCGAAGCATTGAACCAGGCCCTGCGCGAGGAACTCGATCGCGACGAGCGCGTCTTCATCATGGGCGAAGAAGTCGGCTACTTCGGCGGCGCATTCAAGGTCACCGACGGCCTGCTCGCCGTCTATGGCGAGAAGCGCGTCCGCGATACTCCCATCTCCGAACTGACTATTCTCGGCGCAGGTATCGGCGCCGCGATGGGTGGGCTGAAGCCGATAGTCGAGCTGATGACTATCAACTTCGGACTACTGGCTATGGATCAAATAGTAAATAGCGCCGCGAAAATACACTTCATGTTCGGTGGCAAAGCCAATGTGCCTATAGTCATTCGCGCGCCGCAGGGCGGTGGCCATCAGCTTGGCGCGCAGCACAGCCAGAGCCTCGAAGCGTATTTCCTCCACTGCCCCGGCCTCCGCGTCGTCATCCCCGCCACGCCCGCTGACGCCAAAGGACTATTGAAGACCGCGATTCGCCAGATCGATCCGGTGATCTTCCTCGAACACGAGTCACTATACGGCGTGAAAGGCGAAGTGCCTGAAGATCCTGAGTTCATGGTGCCGTTCGGCAAGGCAAGTATAGTTCGAGAGGGTAAGGATGTGACTATTGTCACTTACTCGAAGTGCGTATACGACGCGATCGCCGCCGCTGAAGCGCTCGAGAACTCCGGCATCGACGCTGAGATTGTAGACCTGCGCACGTTGAACCCGCTCGATATGGCGACAGTCGTCACGTCGGTGAAAAAAACCGGACGCGCAATCGTCGTTTACGAAGGATGGCGCACGGGCGGCGCCGGCGCCGAAATCGCCGCACAGATTCACGAGGCCGCCTTCGATTCGCTCGACGCTCCCGTCGCCCGCGTCGCTGCGCTCGACAGTCCGATGCCGTATAACAAGCATCTCGAGCATGCTTCGCTGCCGAGCGCGGGTGACATCGTCAAGGCGGCTGAGCAGTTGACCTGAAATTCGTTCGCTAACTCGCTGGGCTGGAAATCATGAGCAACGAAATCACGATGCCCAAGCTCTCGGACACGATGGAGGAAGGCAAGATCCTCCGATGGCTCAAGCATCCGGGCGACAAAATCGCGCGCGGCGAGGCGATTGCCGAGGTCGAGACCGACAAGGCCGACATGGTGCTCGAGTCCTTCGAAGAAGGCGTGCTCGAGCAAATCAAATTGAACGAAGGCGAGAGCGCGCCGGTCGGCGCGGTGATCGCACTGCTGAAATCCGCGGGCGCAAAAGATTCCAAATCCGACGCGAAGCCCGTTCCGGAAGACGCGATGGAAGATCCGGGCACGGAAGCGGCGGTCACCTCGGAGGCGCCCAGGCCGGTCGCAATAAAGCCGAAAGCAGCCGCCAAGGATGCGGCGAAAAAAACCGACGCGCCAGCCGCCAATGAAAAAGTTGAAAAGCCAAAGAAATCGATCGCGCCGGCCGCGGTCGTGACCGACGCCTCCGCCCGCGATTTGCACGTCCATCCCGCGATGTCGGCGAATCTGTCCGCCGCGCCGACCGCGATCGCCGCTCCTCCGCCGCAGCCGGAGCCCGCCGCGCCCGCGGCTGACTCCGAAGCTGCCGACGGCCACAAGCTGCGCGCCTCTCCACTGGCGCGCCGCGCCGCCGAGGAAGCCGGCGTCGATATCGCGCACGTCCGCGGCACCGGGCCCGACGGCCGAGTGACCAAGCGCGATATCGACAACTTCGTCCGCGAGCAGCAGCTGTTCAAATTCCGCCGCCTGGTCTCACCGCGAGAAGGCGCGCCCGGCTCGCGCGAGGAACTGTCCGCGATGCGCAAGACCATCGCCAAGCGGATGGCCCAGTCGAAGCGCGAGATTCCGCACTTCTACGTCACCGTCGAAGTCGCGATGGAAGACGCGGTCCGCCTCAAGGACTCGCTTGAAGCGACCGAGTTGTTCGAGGAAACCGTCACCTACAACGACGTCATCGTAAAGGCGTGCGCGCTCGCCCTCGGCCGCTACCCGCGCATCAACGCCAGCTACGTCGACGAAGGCATCGTAATCCATCCCAACATCAACATCGGAGTGGCGGTCGCGATCGAGGACGGCTTGATCCTGCCGGTGATTCGCGAGTGCGAGCGGCTGACGCTGCTCGAAATCTCGCGCGCAGCCCATCGCCTCGTCGCCAAATCCAGCCGCGGCGGCTTCACCTCCGACGAACTGTCCGGCGCGACCTTCTCAATCTCCAACATGGGGATGCTCGGTATCGAGCACTTCGCCGCCGTCATCGTGCCGCCGCAAGCCGCGATTGTGGCGGTAAGCGCCATCAAGGATCGCCCGGTAGTACGCAACGGCCAGCTGGCAGTAGGCAAGACTATGATGGTGACCGGCTCGTTCGATCATCGCATAGTAGACGGCGTAGTAGCCGGCCGCTTCCTGCAAGAACTAAAGCGCTTCCTGGAAAACCCAGCCAGCCTACTACTGTAGGCACCCGCACGACCGCGGAACGGTTCCCCCTTCCTTAGAAGGCGACGGTCATCTCTCTAATCCGGTTCCCCTTCCACCAGGGGAAGGGGTTAGGGGTTAGGTCGCCCGCAACAAGCAACACTCCATCTCACTTAGCCGCAATCCCCTTGCCGCTAAGGCCGACAACCTGCGGCGAATTGTCCGCGTTATCGACGATCATCAAAGAACCCTCGATAGCACCGGCAACCGTAGGTGCGAATTTCACCGAGATTTCGCAGCTCTCACCGGCCGTAAGCGCCGCAACGCAAGTGTTAGTCTCGACAAACCCCCCAGTAGTCGAAATGCTAGTAACCTTGAGAGCACCTGCCCCGTTATTCTTCAGCGTAATCGTCTTCGCCGCACTCTTGGTACCTACGTCCCGCTTCTGAAAACTCAAGCTGGTCGGCTTAACCTTGCCGTCAGCTCCCGGCGTCGAGGTCGCAGTCGGTGTAGCAGTGGCTGTTTTGGTCGCCGTAGCTGTGGCAGTAGCCGTAGTTGTAGCAGTCTTCGTTCCGGTGGCCGTAGGTGTACTAGTAGAGGTGACTGTAGCCGTCGCGGTCGCCGTGTTTGTAGCCGTTCGAGTCGCAGTAGCCGTGCTCGTAGCTGTAGGTGTGCCAGTAGCAGTCCGAGTAGCAGTCGCGGTGGCGGTCGCAGTAGCTGTACTAGTGACTGTAGCTGTCGCCGTTCTCGCAGCAGTGCTTGTAGCAGTGACGGTAACCGTCGCCGTAGGAGTTGCCGTAGCTGTGGCAGTTCGCGTCGCAGTGGCTGTAGGAGTCGGAGTAAGAGTCGCCGTTCTCGACGCGGTAGCGGTGGCTGTAGCTGTACTCGTCGCAGTAGCACTCGCCGTCGCAGTAACCGTGGCAGTTGCGGTCCGCGTCGCCGTCGGCGTAGCCGTAGCCGTGGCAGTAGCTGTCGGCGAAGCGCTACCGCTCGTGCCGAATGCGATCACGTTGGCTGAGTAGGCCGGAAAGCTATAGGAAAAATTAGTCGATAGCCCACTTAAGGCGCTGCTCGCAACGTCCGCCGAGCCGACACCGTTCTCCGCCGCGTCGTCTTGCGGAATCCCATACGAATACAGCGTTCCGCTGGTGCCAGGCGACGCGCCATCGATTGTGATATTCGCATTGAGCGCGTCAGTTGAACTGTTATTCACCACCAGCAGCGTGAAGCCTCCGCCGGTCCGCTGCGCCGCGCAGACAGTAAGCAGTGGATAGTCGCTGGTGGCGCTGATTAACCGGTCGCCGCCGCGCGCAAAGTGTTGCAGCAGCCTTTCGACATAGTAAGTTGGATAGGTGTCGGCCGGGCCGGGCGGGTTGGCGCTATCGACGACACCATAGTCGCCGTATTGACGCCATCCGTATAGTGACGCGGAATTATTGTTGCCGGTCTCCTGACCGTTGCGCAGATCCCACCATGTAACTGCGTTGAACTCGGTATTCATCGCCGCGCAAATGCTATCGGCCATAAACAGTCCGTTCACCAGGCTGGTGGTCTGCTTGCCAGGCCCGGAAGAGACCGAGTTGTTCTCGGTGTTGTCCAGTTCGACTCCGGCCGCAACGCTAGTGCCCAGGTAGTCGTTGAGTTGCATCCGAAGGTCAGCAGCGTCGCTGCTCCAGTCACCGGTAGAAGCCAGCAGTCCTTGATCGCTCTCGCCGCCTGGATTTTGCGGGTATTGATGATAGATCAGGAAATCCGGAGTGACGCCCAGACTCTTCATAGTCGCAAGCATCACCGGCGTCCAGCCATTATGGGTGACACCGGTTACCGGATTGACCACCGGATGATTAGTGTTGTTCGCATAGCTGTCTTCGCCGGGAATCGAGACAGCACCTATCTTGATAGTAGGATCCACCGCCTTCATCTGTGTGTAGTATTGCTGGAAGCGCACCGCATAGGTGTAAGGATCATGCGGTACCGTGTTAGTGTCAGTCTCCCATGAGCCGTATTCCTCGTTGCCTATTTCCCAATACTTGAATCCGTAGTGGTTAGTTACGTTCGACTCCTGCACCCATGCCGCAGCCTCTGACGGCGTGCCTGATCCATAGTCAGCCGTGACAAAGACCTGCGCGCCGATAGCTGTAGCAACCGGCGCAAACTGATCGAACGACACAGGCCAGGTCCAGGTATTGCTGTCCGTATTGTTAGTGGCCCAATGATAGTCGTCCGACAGCGAGCCGCCGGGGAATCGCAGCGAGCCGACGCCCATCCCGGTCAGCAGTCCGGTCGTGACGCTGGTATCGAGCAGCGAGTCCCACACCGCCGTGTTGAGTCCGAACTGCCGCGCGTCCACCGTCCGCACCGTGTCCGCCGCATTCACCGTAACGTTCACCGCGCTCGGCGGCGGCTGCGCCGTAATCGTGATGGTATCGACGTAGAACGTCGGCTGCGTCGCGCCGCTGCGATCCTGGATCCAGAACCCGTCCATGTCCGGCTGATTCGCCACCCCCAGCGAAGACAGCGGGATGCTGACCTCCTGCCAGCTGTTCGCCGCTAGCGCAGGCAGAGTCACTACAGTCTGCGCGTTGCCGTTGAGCGTCGCCTGTACCTGCAGCAACTGGCCGCCGCTCGATCCGCCGTTAATCCAGAAAACCAGATTCCCATAGAGACTCGAGTTGAACGCCGTCTGATGCAGATACAGCGCCTGGTAGGGGCCCGCGCTCACGCTGATCGAGTCGCTGCCTGCCTGCACCGGCGAAGTGTTGCTGAAATTCACCGTCGCCCAGCTATAGTTCGTCCAGCCGTTGACCAGCGCGTCGGTGTACACCGTGTCGGCGGTCTGCGCCCGCGCGATAGCCGGCAGCCCGAGGCAGCATAGCAGCAGCATGGTCAAAATCGCCCGCGATGCCCGCGCCATCCGCGTTATCACACGCTGAATCATATTCCTACATTATGTATAGTTACGTGCAGGGTCAAAGCAAAGTGCAGCGCGCTTTCGCTCCTGGCACGTGCGCCGCTGCCGTTTGCTATTGCATAGCGATGGCCTGGCTCGGTCTCCCCCGCACCCAGCTGTCGAGCATCTGCGCCAGCATCTGCAGCTTGACCGGTTTTCTGAGATAGTCATCCATTCCAGCGACCATGCATCGAGTCCGATCGCCTTCCGTCGCGTGAGCGGTCAGCGCGATTACCACGGTGTGCCGGGCGTCGCCTTCATGCCGTCTGACCTCCGCCACCGCCTGGTAACCGTCCATCTCCGGCATCTCGCAATCCATCAAGACAATATCGCAACCGCCGCCGAATATGATTTCCAGCCCGCGCCGCGCGCCGTCCGCGATTTTTGCCGTGTAACCAAGCGCTGCAAGCTGCTGCGCGCCGATCGTGCGATTGACCACGTTGTCGTCGACCAACAGCACCCGCACCGACCTGCGCCATGACGGCTGCTCGACGATGCCCGCATTGTCAGGCGCCGCCGCGATATTCCGACCGGCTGCCACGCTTTCGCTCTCTGCACATAGCTCGAGCAGACGGCTGAACAGGTGCGACGGGCGCACCGGCTTGGTAATCCATGCGTCCACCACATCGGCCGCGCTGTTCGCGATAGCTTCCACGCTGAACACGATCACCTTGTGATTTTTAGGGTCGCAATTATTCTTGATCGCGCGCGCAAAGCTGATCGCGCCCATTTCCGAGTTTTCTTCATCGATGAGCACGACGATTTGCTTGCCGGCGTCGCTCGCCTTCTGCTTCAGCATGTCCAGCGTGTCGGCCTCGCTGTCGACCACGACGTACTCGACTCCCCACGACGAGAGATATTGGGCGATGACCTGGCGGCCGGCCGAACTGTTGTTCACGATGACCGCGCGCATTCCCCGAAAGCATGCGATCGCCCTTTCGGTCATCCATGGATGAACAACTTCCGCTCCACGTTCGAACCGCGCCGTGAAGTGAAAGTTCGATCCTTTTCCGGGCTCGCTCTCATATCCGATTTCGCCGCCCATCTGATCGATCAACTTGGCCGCGATCACGAGGCCGAGCCCGGTCCCGCCGTAGCGGCGCGAGGTCGATCCTTCGGCCTGAACAAATGGCTGAAACAGCCGCGCCTGCGCGTCGAGCGGGATCCCGATTCCGGTGTCGATCACCTCGAAGCGCACAAGGTCGTCGCTCACGTCCTCCACTTTGGTGGCGCGGACCATCACTTCGCCACGCTCGGTGAACTTGATCGCGTTGGACACCAGGTTGTTGAGAACTTGCCGCAGCCTGCTTTCATCGCCGCGCAGTCCGGCCGGCACGTTTGGATCGACAAACAACGCCAACTCTATCCCTTTGGCGCGCGCTGCCACGGCAAAGGAATCGATTAGATTTTCCGTCAGCACGACCAGGTCAAAGTCGAGCTTCTCCAGCACGACGCGGCCGGCCGCGAGTTTCGAGAAGTCGAGGATGTCGTTGACGATGGTCAGCAGCAGGTCGCCGCTCGATCGAATTATTTCGGCCTGGCGCCGCTGCGCAGGCGTCAATTCGGATCGCGACAGCAATTCTCCCGTACCGATGATTCCCACCAACGGCGTCCGAATCTCGTGGCTCATGCTGGCCAGAAACTCCGATCGGACCCGCGCCGTCTCCAGCGCGAGGTCCGCCACCCGATCGCGCGCCCGATTCGCCTCCTCCACGGCCTGCTTCCGGGTAGTGATATCCACCAGCACGCCCTCGTAATATTCGAGGTTGCCGTTGGCGCATATACGGCGCGCACGCTCTGCTCGCACCAGATGACGCTGCCGTCCGGCCGGCGCACCTCGATCGAAAAATTCTGGGCGAGGCCGTCACGTTTTAGCGTCTCGAAAAGCTTGGCTCGCTCCTCCGGCCGCACCCAGAGTTCCCTGCTACGCGCCATCTTGAGAGTTTGAACATCGCTGAAACCCAACATTTCGACCATCGCCGGATTGGCTTCGAGGATGTCTCCGGAGAGTGAAGACCTGAACAATCCCACCGGCAAGCGCTCGACCAGGCTGCTGTAAAGGCCCTCGGCACGTTTGCGTCCCCCGCGGTCTTCGTACTCGCGCAGCTCGCGCTCGACTGCAACCGGCAGCCGCTTCGGTTGCTCTTCAATACGTAGTCCTCGGCGCCGCATCGCATCCTCGACCGCCACATCCTCGCCCACCGCACCCGAGACCAGGATGAACGGCACATCGAGTCCCGATTCGCGCAGCATCTTCAGCGCCGACAGGCCGTGGAAACGGGGCATCGAGTAGTCTGCGACGGCGAGGTCCGAGCCCCCGGGCTTGAGCGCCGCGTGCATACCCTCAGGCGTATCCACGCGCTCGTAGGTCAGCTCGCAGCCGCCGGCCCGGAAAGCACGCGCAGTCACCTCAGAGTCGTCCGCCGAGTCCTCGACGAACAGCATTCGCCTAGGCCGCTGCACGGCGCGCCCCGGCTCTCGGCACGGCTTCTCGTCGAGGACGAGCCAATACAGGCCGAGCTGGCGGACGGCCTCGACAAGTCCTGAAAGTCGACCGGCTTGCGCACATAACTGTTGGCGCCGAGACCGTAACCGTTGGCGATGTCCTGCTGTTCTTTGGACGAGGTCAGGATAACCACGGGCAGCAGTCTGTCGGCTTGTCCGAGCGAATTTCCTCAACACTTCGAAACCGTCCACCTTTGGGAGCTTCAAATCGAGCAGTATCAAGGCCGGCTGCATACCGGTCTCCCGCCCGATGCGCACCCTGGCCAAATAGGTAATCGAGGGCCTCGGCCCCGTCACGCGCGACTACAATCTCGTTGGTGATGTTGTTTTTCTTGCGCAGCGCGCGCATGGTCAGCGCTTCGTCGTCGGCGTTGTCTTCCACCAATAAGATCACCGGCTTTTTCATTTCACATCCACCGTGTTCCTCACTTGTTGCCGTCGAGGGTGAACGAAAATGTCGCTCCGTTGCCTACCGCGCCCTCAGCCGACACCCGCCCGCCGTGACGAAGGACAATCCTTTTGACGGTCGCCAGTCCGACGCCGGTACCGGGGAAATCGCTGGTGACGTGAAGGCGCTGAAAGGGCCGAACAGTTTGCCCGCGTACGTCATATCGAAGCCCGCGCCGTTGTCGCGGACGAAATATATTGTCTCTCCGTTGTGATCTTCCCTTGCGAACTCGATCTTTTCCTGCGGCGTCTTACTGGTGAACTTCCATGCGTTGCCGAGCAGATTTTTGAGCACCGAACGGAGCAGGAGCGGATCTCCATGGCCGATGACGTCTTCGTGCACGACGCATTCGATCTGGCGATTAGGTTCTGCCCGCTGGAACTCAGCGAGGATGACATTGGCCAGGTCGCTCAGGTCGACCTTTCACGTATGCATTTCGCTGCGGGTCACGAAGCCAGCTTCAGCAGGTCGTCGATCAGTTGAGCCATGCGCTGAGTTGCCGCCTGGATGCGCACAGATGGCTCTTGGCCAGCTCGTCGAGCTTGTCGCCGTAGTCTTCCGTCAGGCCGAGCTGAGCCATCGATGCTGCGGAGCGGCGCGCGCAGGTCGTGCGACACCGAGTACCAGGCCTCGAGCTCCCGATTCACGACTTCGACCTGCGCGGCGCGGCGTATCGCTGACTCATTCAAAACGCGCACGTCCTCTCCAGCCTTCTTGCGCTCGGTGATATTGCGGGCGACCTCGCTGAAGCCGCGAAGTCACCCCTCGGGCCGTAGACCGCGGTGATGATCACGTCGGCCCAAAACCGGAGCCGTCCTTGCGCGCCCGCCATCCTTCGTCTTCGATGTGGCCGTCCTTGAGTGCCATCTCCAACTCACGTGCCGGCTCGCCTGCTTCGGCTTCGGCCGGCAAATAAAAGCAGGAGAAATGCTTGCCGACGATCTCGTCGTCGCGGTAGCCCTTGATTGTTCTGCCCCTTCGTTCCAGCTTACGACATGCCTTCCGGATCCAGCATGGATCGCGTAGTCCTTACGCCCTGCACTAGCAGCCGGAAGCTTTCCTCGCTCTGGGACATTTTCTCTTCGGCAATCTTGCGCGCGGTAATGTCGCGGATCGCGCTGGAGACGAGCAAACCGTCATCGGTCTCGAGCGGGCTCAGACTGATCTCAATCGGGAATCCGTGCCATCCTTGCGCAGACCGTACAGATCGAGGCCGTAGCCAATCACCGGGACTTTAGGATGCGAAGAAGCCGCGCGATGCTCCGAATGTATGCCGCGAAAGCGCTCCGGCATCAGCATCTGGACCTGATTGCCGAGCAGCTCATGCCGCGCATATCCGAAGAGCCTTTCGGTCTGCGCATTGACCAGCGCGATGTTGCCATCGTTGTCCACGATGACCATCGCATCCGGCGCCGACTCGAGCAGCGCGCGGAATTTATCTTCGCCGCGGGTTAATTCCCGATGGCCGAGGCTCAAGGAACACTCCAGCGAAACCTTCTGATTGATTGCTGTTTGAACCATTTCACCGTCCTGCTCCTCTTCCCGCCGCTGAAGCGTCCTGCTTCGTATGTCCAAGATTCATGCCGCGTCGTGCAGAAGAGTCGCCGAAACGGGCGAGAGGCGAACGAGCCGGCGCGAACTTCATCGTCGGCTGACACGCGACAAATCGAGGTCGCGGCGAGTGTTCCGTTTCGCCCGCCGGAAGCCAGGGGGCTTCTGCGCGTCAAATAAGACTGCTCTAATTCGGGGGGATAATCAGGGCCGCTATCACGTCGCCCAACGGTGAATTGAATTGATGAACGTCATCATCGACTGGATTTACAGACGATCCAACCTGGCTGTGGGGCAGCATTCTGATCGTACTGTTCACCTCGGCCGCATGCGGCGGTCTGTTGATCTTTCATCGCATGGTCCACGTCAACCTGCGCCGGGCTCACAACAATTTGGCCGGCTTCACGATTGCCATCATCAGCGTGCTGTACGCGGTCCTGCTGGCGACTTCATCGCGATCGCAACGTGGGAGTCTTTCAGCCGAGCGTCCGACATCGTCGAAAACGAATCCGACTACGCCGGTGGCATGTACCTCGACACCGCGGGCTTGCCGGATGCGAAGGGCAAGGAAATTCGCGACGCGTTGCAGAAGATCATCACCGTTGTCATCGACGTCGAATGGCCGATTCAGCGCGACGGCGCGACGCCCGACCAGGGATGGAAACCGCTGCGCGACATTGCGATCGCAATCGCAACAATCCAGCCGCAGACTTCCGGTCAGGCGGTCATCGAGGCCGAGCTGCTGAAGAGCTGGAACGAGCTCTACGACGCACGCAGCGCCCGCCTGTCGGCGGTGCAGGGCCACGTCCCGGGCGTCATCTGGGCGATAGTCTTTTTCGGCGCCGCTATCACGACCGGCTACGCCTCTTTTTTCGCTCAGAAAACTTCGGCCTGCACATGGCGATGACAGCTGTAGTCGCAGCGACGCTGGCGCTGGTAATAGTGATGATCATAGCGCTCGACTGGCCGTTCCGCGGCGAAATAAGCGTCTAGCCAGACCCCCTCATAATGACCCAACAATCATGGACCGACGCCCCGATCAAGAATAAGTAGCGCGCAGCAATCAGCTAAACTCGTCGTCAAGCTGCCTTACTTTTGAATCGAGGCTTTAGGATTGGACCCAACACCCAGGTCCAGCCATTTTGGCAGACGGCGTTGTCTGAAAATTATCTGGCCGCGATTTGTTTCCAACAACCGTCTCATCGGCTTTCGCAAAAAAAGTTGTCCAGCACAACAAGCCTGTCCGCAATTTCGAAAACGTTCGCGAGATTCACGAGGCTCCTGCGGTACCGGCGACGAACATCTGCCGGTGGAACATCGTGACCGCCTCCAAGCTTGCGAAGACGAACACGCGCGATAGCTACTGTTGGACTGGTGAGCCCTATGTACACGATCCCGACATTCCAACCGGCGGACTTGGCCCTCTTTGCCGCGTCGAGATGGAATTTGCCGGAGAGAGTCGTCTCGACCGCAAAACTGCGCTTCTGTTCGAGCAGACTTTCGATGCGCCCGATTGCACGGCGGCCGGCCCGCAAGGCAACGCGATCTGGATCTTTCGGCGACAACTCGAAGGCGATTTCGTCGGGCCTTACGATTTCGTCGACTTCTGAGGAGAGATTCGGAGCGTATGTGCTTTTGCCGCTTCCGTTAGGTCCGGCGATCAACCAGATCCAGGGAGTTTGCGTCATGCTGACCGCAATTTTCTGACTATGGTTTCACTCCCGTTCTGCGTGATTCGCACCTCGAAGCGGCGGCCTTCGGCGGTTCGTTTGATGATGCGGCCATTGGTGTCGACGTAATAGGCGGGCGCGCCGTTTTTCAGTGTTGGAATCCGAGCATCGGATGGCTCGCGGATAGCCCGTTCCACCGCCACCTTGCCGGCCAGCTCGACTCGCTCCGAGAAGCTCTGCGGATCGGCTGTATCGTCGAGCTCGGTAGCAGACCATTGAACATAAGGCAGGATACGGGATTCTCCGCCAACGTCGAAAAGTACGTCGAGCGAGATAATGATCGAGATTCGTTCGAGCAGCGGCGTTTTGGATTTCAGATCTCTCGCCCACGGGTCCAGAGCTGCCAAAACCTTGCGCCGATCGACTGTCGGCAGGGGAGTGTCGTCGTAGACGAGCAGATCGTGACGCTGAGCCGGCATGAACGCGGGCAGCTTCGCGATCTTTCTTTCAATCGCGTTCCGTATGAGACCGCACCACTGCCGCTCCGCTTCGTCCCCTACCGATCTAAAAGTACGACTCGAAAATTCCCTTCGGAGATCTTCTCGAATCGAACTCGGCATTTCACCTTGAACCCATGGTTCGGAGGCACTTGTCACCTCAAGCCCAGCGACTTGGCCAGATTTTTCGGTGATAAGGAAACCGGGTGACTCGCCCTGCTTTACTGTGAACGGGTAATCCAAAAGTCCGTGCCGGCCAAGCGCCAGGAGGAAAATCCCCAGACAGTATTGTTCCTCATACGAGTGCTTGCGGCTCTCGGTTCGTCGCGGAACCTCACGAACCTTGCGCCACAGCGCATCCACATCGCTAATCGAGCTGATCACCTTGTCGGTCATCGCAACCATCTTCGCTGAACTGTATCAGTTGGTCCATACCGCCGCGGCTCCAGGAATTTCGGTCGCGCGGAGCTGCCCTTACTCGATGGTCTCATTAGGGGAATAATTTATTGTGAACGAAACTTTTAGAAGGACTTCATCTTGGATAATTCTCGGTATGATCTGGTTGTGATTGGTTCCGGACCGGGGGATATGTTGCGGCGATTCGGGCGGCCAGCTCAAATGCGCGTGGCCGTGATCGAGCGCGATCGGCCCGGCGGCGTGTGCCTCAATTGGGGCTGTATTCCTTCGAAAGCGCTGCTGAACTCCGCCGAGACGATGGATACGATTCGCGGGGCGGCGAAGGAGCACGGGATCGAGACGGGCGAGGTTAGCTTTGATTTCAAGTGATTGCGCGGTGCGGGAGGCGGCCGAGAAGCTCTCGAAGGGCGTCCTTTTTCTGTTCGCAAAAACAAAATCGACTATTTCGAGGCGAACGCGATGATTACCGGGCCGCATTCGTTGCGCTCCGCCAAGCGACGGGAAGCCGGCGCCGGCGGCGGACCATCGAGGCCGAGCGCATCCTGATCGCGGCCGGGTCGGGCGAGCGACTGTTCCCGGGGATGAACGTTGGCGACGGCGTCGTGACCAGCCGCGAGGCGCTCGTGTTCGACAAGATGCCCGCGAGCGTCGTCGTGATTGGCGCGGGCGCGATTGGCGCCGAGTTCGGCTACTTCTACCGGGCGTTTGGCGCGAAGGTTACGATCGTCGAGCTGGAAAAGCAGATGCTGCCGGGCTTCGATGCGGAAGTTGCCGAGGAGTTGCGCAACGCGTTCGTCAAGCAGGGAATCAAGGTGATGTTGGGGCATGGCTACAAGTCGATGGCGCGCAAGGGGACGGGTGGTCGGTGACGCTCGACTGCGGAGGGCGCCAAGAAATCCGTCGAGGCCGAGGTGGTGCTGGTCGCGGTCGGGCGCACGCCGCTCAGCATGAACTTCGGACTGGAGAAGCTTGGGGTCGAACTGGAGCGCGGCGGGTTTATCAAAATTAACGATTCGTTCCAGACCACCGTGCCGAGTATCTACGCGATTGGCGACGTCATTCGGCCGCCGCTGCTGGCGCATAAGGCGAGCGCCGAAGGCATCGCGGCGGTCGAGATCATGGCGGGAGTGCGCGAGCCCGGCTTCGACCTGCTCGCGATTCCGGCATGTATCTATTGCGAGCCCGAAGTTGCGACCGTGGGACTCAGCGAGGCGGAGGCCAAGGCGCGCGGTATCGAGGTGAAAGTCGGCAAGTTTCCGTTTCGCGCGATCGGCAAGGCGGTTGCGATTAGCGAGACCGCGGGCTTCGTCAAAATCGTCGCGACCAAAAAATACGGCGAAGTGATCGGATGCCAGATTATCGGCCACGGCGCGACCGATATGATTTCCGAAGTCGTGCTCGGCAAGACGCTCGAGACTACGACGGCGGAACTCGGCCAGACTGCGCATCCGCATCCGACGCTTTCCGAGGCGATCATGGAGGCGGCTTTGGCGGCGGATGGGGAGGCGATCAATTTCTAGTGGCTGACCGGCGACAGAACTTAATCGCGCGATGGAGCGGAGTTCTGAATGCCGGCTGAGGCAAGCGGCCTAACCCCTAACCCCTTCTCGCGCGGGAAGGGGAACAGGATAAGGCATTGACGTTGCGCAATGGGAATGGTCGATTATGACGAGGCGCTGGCGCTGCAGACTGCGATGCTGGCGGCGCGGATTGACGCTGCGTCGGCGATACGCTGCTGCTGCTGGAGCATCCGCATGTGTTCACGCTGGGGCGCGGTGCCGACGAGCGGTTTATCGTTGCGAACCCCGCCGGCGTGCCGATTCATCGAGTCTCGCGCGGCGGGCAAGTCACTTATCACGGCCCTGGGCAGCTTATCGGCTACTCGATCCTCAAACTCGAAGGGCGCGAGCGCGACGTTACCAAGTATCTGCGGATGCTCGAAGCGGCGATTATCGATGCGCTCGCGAAATTGGATCGAAGCCGGGCGGCGCGACGGAATGACCGGCGTGTGGGTCGGCGCGCGCAAGATCGCCTCGATTGGCGTCGGGATCCGGCGCTGGACCACGTTGCACGGCTTCGCGATTAACGTCGCCACCGATCTGAGCTACTTCGATTCTATCGTGCCGTGCGGGATCGAAGGATGCCGAATGACTTCGGTCTGCGAGCTGACGAATCGCGCGGTGTCGATGAGCGAGTTCGCCGCGTGATGCGCGAAAGTTTCGCGCGCGTGTTCGGTTACGATGAAACTGTTTCAGTTCAGGCGCGTCGGATATCATGCCGACGCCTGATTGATGGCTGCCGATGGCTGAACGGAAACATCCCGACTGGATCAAGGTTCGCGCGCCGGTGTCGCCCGAGTACTTTCGCACCAAGGCGATTCTCGGCGAGCTCAAGCTGCATTCGGTCTGCCAGGAGGCGTGCTGCCCGAATATCGGCGAATGCTTTTCGCATCGCACGGCCACCTTCATGCTGATGGGCGACGTGTGCACGCGCAATTGCCCATACTGCGCAGTCGCGCATGGCAAAGTGCGGCCGCTCGACGCCGACGAGCCGCGGCGAATCGCGGAGGCGGTCGCGCGCCTGGGCTTGCAGCATGTGGTCGTCACTTCGGTCGATCGCGACGATCTGCCCGACGGCGGCGCGGCGCATTTCGCGGCCACTGCGCATGCGATCAAAGCGAATCCCGAGCCGGCGCGCGTCGAGGTGCTGGTGCCGGACTTCCAGGGCGCGTTCGCCAGCGTCGAGACCGTGGTGGAATCGCCAATCGATATCTACAACCACAATATCGAAACGGTGCCGAGCCTGTATCGTTCAGTTCGGCCGGGCGGGAATTATGAGCGCTCGCTCGACGTCATTCGCCATGCGAAGGACCTCGCGCCGACTGGGCAAGCCGATGTTCACCAAGGCGGGCGTGATGCTTGGGCTTGGCGAGACCAACGATCAACTGCTCGAGGTTCTCCGCGATCTGCGCAGAGTCGAATGCGACATCCTGACGCTCGGGCAATATCTGCGGCCGTCAGCGGACCATATTCCGGTGGCGCGTTACGTGCCGCCGGCGGAGTTCGCGGAGCTGAAGACGGCCGCGCTCGCGATGGGGTTCCATCATGTCGAGTCAGGGCCGCTGGTGCGGAGCTCCTACCACGCATGGGAGCACGTCGCAGCAAATTGAGGACGGCGGCTAACGGGGGGAAGGGTAAATCACTTGTCCTGTCCTACCCCTCCTGGTTCCACCCTTCCCTGGAAAGGGGGAACGCCTGACACCTTCGTATTCCGGAGGGGACTTCGCTCGCTGATCGCGTAGATTGCTGACTACGCAAAAAAAACGGCGCGCCGCGGGACCTTTGGTCCGCGGCGTGCTTTTGTTGCGCTGTGCTTGATCTAACTTCGGCTTACCACTGTTCCTCGTGGAGCTTCTTGACCTCATGATCGCGCGTCTGCAGGTATGCGTCCTGGACCGCGCCGTAAAGATCGATCGCGTAGCGATCGGCTTCCTCGAACTGGTTCATATGCAACGAGCGGTAGTTCACCGCTTCTACTGCGCGCTGGCCGGTGTTCACGACGACGTTATCCAGGACGGAACCAGGTAGCTCATCGGATTCATCGCACCGTCTGCCACCAGGCCGACCGTGTCGCCAACCGTCGAAGGTCCAAAGAACGGCAGCATCATGTACGGACCGGTCGGAATGCCGTAGTAGCGAATCGTGAGGCCGAAATCGTTGGGATGCTCCTCGAGCCCGAACCAGCGTCGGCGGGATCGAAGAAGCCGGCCAATCCGACGTCGTGTTGATTCCAAAGCGGGCGACTTCGTTGCTGGCCTCGGCCAGCTTGAGCTGAAACAGGTTATTGGCGAAACGCGGGATGACGTGGACGTTGTCGAAGAACCTGCCACGCTCTCACGCACCGGCTGCGGCGCGATGGTGGCGTATCCCCTGGCTACCGGCCGCAGCACCCAATCATCGAGCTTGAGGTTGAAGGTGAACATCGGCTCGTTGAATCCCGACAATGGGTCGGGATAGACGCCCTGATTGTTCTCGCCCGGTGGGGGTTGTACGTTGGCCGCCGATTGGGCGGCCGGATTCTGCGACAGTGGCGCGGCGTCCTGGCTCAAGGCCGGGGTCGCAAACGAAATGACCGCGAGCATCGACGATGCGAGTATCATCCATAGCGCGCCTGCCCTTTCGATTTGTTTCGGACCAGATGTCATTTGTCTCCACAGCTGCCCCTAATCTCTTCTAACAAGGTTATCTTTCCCGCCTCAAGAATCCATAGTTGTTAATGGTTGGCGAGGCTCGCCGCCAGGGCCGCCTGTTTCGCTTTAAGTCGCTGATTAGAGGTGGGTACCCCTGGTTGTTCATCACCCGATTAAACTGGTTGCGGTAGTTCGCGATGATGCTGATCGCGTCCACCGTGACATCGTAGATCTTCCAGGTGGCCGTCTCCTGCAGCAGGCGGTAGTTCACGTGGATCGGGTCGCCCTTCGGCTCGACGATATCGGTGTTGACCTGCGCATATGGGGGCCGTCGGTGGTCACGAGGAAGTTGACCTGCTGACCGCGGTAGTCGTTGATCTTGCTCAAGTAGGAATCCTCGATGAAGGCGACGAACGCTTTGGTGAACTCCTGCTGCTGATCGGGGGTGATCTGTTTCCAATGGTAGCCGAGCGCCGACTTCGCCATCTCGGTGAAATCGAAGGTCGCGGAGACTATCTGGCGCAGCTTGTCCTGGCGCTGGGCCAGCGGAGTTTGAGTGTCGCGCAGCACCTCCAGCGCCTGGTTGACGATGGTCTGCACCACGGCCTGGGATCGTCGGCCCCGGCGGCGCCAAAAAGCGCGACGATGCCCGGGATCGGAAGAGCGCGGCCGTGACGGCCCGCAATCGAGCTCGATCGCCGCGGCGACGATCGAATGAATAGAATTTGGCTTGTCATCTTTTTCACCCCGTTTTTTCTCCGCTACTTGCCGACTTGGGCTGGCGCTGGGCGTGCTGCTGCCATCTCCGTTTGAGGCTTCCGCGCCCGATCCGCCGCCTCGGGGTCCGCCTTCGAATGCCGGTGTTGTTGATAAATTGGCCAATCGCGTTCTCGAGCACGAAGGCCGATTGTGTCTGCCGAATCGTATCGCCGTCTTGGAGTGTCGCTCGGGCCCAGCGCGATCGAACGTACTTGTCCCCGATCATTCCGCTGGTCTAGATCGAGGCGATCGCTTCATTGTCGATCGGAACGCCGTCGTTGACGTGCATCCAACCCTGCGCGCATGTCCTTGAGCCCGATCCGTCATCTTTACCGATCTTCACGCCCGCCAGTTGAACCTGATCCCCGGTCTTGAATCCCGCGATATTGTCGAAATTAGCGGAGAGCGTGTAGCCCGGCGTCGGAAAAATGTGACTTGCCCAGCGCACGACAAAATCCCAGCGCGGCAATTCCGAAATCGCGAAAATCCCGACGATAATCTGCGTAGTTCGACTTGCGTACATATCGCAGCCGCGGGCCGCCCCCGTCTCCTCGCGGCGCGCGGCCCTGGAGGAATCGGTGGAATTCTGTCTCGCCCCATACCTTCGCGACGGTTCCGTTCACTCTTCCCCTGATGCATAAATGCGATCCGGTCGGAAAACTCGAATACCGCCGGCACGTCATGACTGACCATCACCGCGGTGAGTTCAAATTGCTGCTGGGTCTGGCGCATCAGGGTGTGAATCGGCCGGTGCGGGTCGGATCGAGGCCGGTGGTCGGCTCGTCGAGCATCAGGATTTTCGGGCGCCGGATCAGTGCGCGGGCCAGCGCGGCCCGCTTTTGCATCCCGCCGCTCATCTCGGAAGGATACTTGCGTCTCCATTCCCTGCAGGCCCACTGCTTTTAGTGTTTCTTCCACTCGCTGTCGATTTCCTCGCGGCCCAGCCTGGTTTTCTCGACCAGCGGAAAGGCGACGTTATCGAACACCGCCATCGAATCGAACAGTGCGCCGGCCTGAAACAGCATGCCGAACTTCTCGCGGATCTTATCCAGCCGCTCCGCCGAGTCCGGTCACTTCGACCCCGTCGATCACGATCATGCCCGAATCCGGCCGCAGCAGCAGATTCAGATGCTTGAGCAAGACCGTCTTGCCGCATCCGCTGGGACCTACGATGGTGGTGATCTTGCCGGCGCGGCAATTCCAGGTTCACGCCGTCGAGAACCTGCTGGCGCCCGAATCGCCTGCGCAGGTCTCGCACATGATGGCGTGCGCCGACTTGCTATCGCTGTGATTGTTCTCGATTCGCTCATGGTGGTCAATTGTTACGGCGTTATTACAAAAGTATCGACGTAGAAAATAGTCCAACACCAGTATCAGACGCTCGAAAGCACCACCGCTTCGGTAGTGGCGCGGCTCACCCCGGTCGCCATCCGCTCGGCGTTATATCCCTTGTAGCAGCACACCCACATCACGACCAGGCCGAAAACCAGCGCCTTGTACACCCCGGTCACGATGTCGTGGCCGCTCATGTTCTGCGCGATACCGTTGAAATAAGCGCCCGACGGCGCACCCATCAGCCCGACGCCGACCCCTAACCGCCCCAGATCCCGATCACGTCGAACAGCGCCGTCAGCAGCGGAAAGCTGATCATGCCGGCGAGCACCCGCGGCGATACCAGGTACTGCACCGGATTGATCGCCATCACGGTCAGCGCGTCGATCTGCTCGGTGGCCTGCATCGAGCCGAGCTCGGCCGCCATCGCGGAACCCGCGCGCGCCGCGATCATCAACGCGGCGAGCACCGGCCCCAGCTCGCGCACCAGCACCAGCGCGACCACTGTTCCAGCGCGCCCTCGGAGCCGAAGCGGCGCAGCGTGTTGTAGCCCTGCAAGCCCAGCACCATCCCGGTGAAAACGCCGATCAAACCGACCAGGAAAAACGATTCGGCGCCGATAATGCGCATCTGCCGAATCAACAGCCGCAGCTTGTAAGGCGGCAGGAATAGAAGAGCGCCGCGTCAGCAGAAAAATCACGAAAGCGCCAAGCCGGACCACGCCGTCGATCACCAGCGCGCCGAGCCGCTCAATCATTTCCACGATCGACATTCAGCCGTTTTTCAATTTTTAGTGGTGAGCAATCCCGAGACGGGCCAACTGGTTTTGCGTATGCGTGGCAGACCCGGCGCGCACGAACTCGGCGAGGTCGGCAGCGACATCGAGATCCAGCGCGGGTCGCGCAAGTCGCAGCACTTTAGCGGGAACGTCGGCGCTTCGGCAATCATCCAGATGGCGGACCAGGCTCATGCGGCCGAAGCGGGTGGGGACGGCGTCGGCAGGCGAGCGGCATATGATGTTGGTGCCGGAGAAGTCGCACGAAGGCACCAGCACAGCGCCGCGTTCGCCGGAGCATCGCGGCAAAGACGGCGTCGATATCTTCGGCGGTGATCAGAGGGATGTCCGACAGCAGCGTGCATATCGTGCCCGCACCCTGCGCAATCAGCGCGGCGGTTGCAAGCGCGATTGCGACGTTAAGGCCGCGCGGATATTCCTCGTCGATAGTGAGCGCGCCGGCCGCCCGCGCCATCGCGAGCAGGCCGCGTCCGACGTCACCACGGCGACGTGATCGGCGGAATTGGCGCCAATCGAAGCCGCCAGCACGTCGCGAAACATCGCCTCGGCCAGCGCGCGGCGCTCGCCGGGAGGCAGCACGGGGGCGAGCCGGGTCTTGGCGAATTCGAGCTGCTTGGCGGCAATCAGGATAAATCGCACGGCGTTTCTTTATAACCTAACCGGCGGGGGCATCCAACGGGAAACCTGTGGAAGCTAATTCACTTTATTTTATGTGAAACCCGCCTGGGTTTCACGCTTCCTTGGGCAGGAGTGACCCCTGCACCCGGTGTTAAGAGAAGTTCGGCACCCCCCCCCCCCCCCCCCCCCCCCCCCCCCCCCCCCCCCTTTTTTTTTTTTTTTTTTTTTTTTTTTTTTTTTTTGGCAGCGAGCGGGCGTCGAACCGTTTTACCGGCTACAATGTCCGTAGTGTTTTCCGGAGGGACCCTTTACCGATGAACTGGAAGCGAAGCCTGACGACCCGGACCGCAACCATTTTCGTGGCCGGCACGATGATCCTGATGGCCGGATGCCATCACAATTCGCCCGATGATTTGCTCGCCGAGGGCGACGCCGATATGCAGGCGACCAAGCTCGCCGACGCGGAAACGGCCTACCGAACGCGGAGAAGGTGGCGCCAAACGATCCGCGCGTCCATATAGCGCTTGGCAATCTTACATCTTCGAGCATAAGCCGGACGACGCGCAGGTGGAGTTCATGAAGGTGCTGGAGCTCGATCCCAAGAACGCGGCAACCCACGTCGCGCTCGGCAACCTGTACAACGATCAGAATCAGCGCGGAGCGGCCGAGAATCAGTACCGCGCGGCGGTTGCGCTCGAGCCGGACCGCTACAACTACCACCTGGATTTGGGCGAAGTGCTGCGGCTCGAGGGCAAACTCGCAGAGGCGGAAGACCAGATACGCACCGCTATCGGGCTCAATCCCAAGGACGCCAAGTCGCACCTCGCGCTAGCGGAACTGCTCGCGTCGGAGCCGGGCCGGAAGACGGAGGCGAACACGGAGTTCGACGAGGTGCGGGCACTCGACGTCAAGATGCTGCCTGCGTCGGCCGCAACCGCGGCGGCGGCAGCGCCGAGGCTGCGAGCGCGGCGGCGTCCTCGACGGAAGCCGTCGCGCCGAAGATCAAGCCGCTCAACAAGCTGTTCCTGCTGACGAAAAACTCGCCGGTCTACCAGAATCCCGACGAAACCAGCTCGACCGTGGGCCAGGTACGGCGCAAGAAGTACGTGCACGTCACGGGAATCACGGGCAACTACCTGCAGGTCAAGCTGCGCAACGGAACGATCGGTTTCATCCCGGTGACTGCGGCGGAGTAGGCCCACTCGGCTTTGCGCCGGCGGTTTGGTTCCCGTCACCCGCTACGGGAAGGGGTTCAGGTTTACGGGCCGGCCGCTTTGACCGGAGCGGCCGGAGTTCCCCTTAAGGCGCGCACCGGAATGATCTCGTATACGGCACTCCGGCCCGTTTCACCACGAAAGACTCGTTGCGATAGCGGACGCGATTGAGGATTTCCGAGAAGCGGCGCGCTGCGTCGGTGGCCGAAATTTCTGATTTCATGATTATCTGATTTTTTGCTGCCGCCAGCCGTCGCGCAAGGCCAGCGACGCCTGCGCATATCGTTCTTTTCCCCCGAGTTTGTTCTGCGACATTCCGCGGCACGCGCCCGGCAGTATGTTTAGGCACAATTTGTCAACCCACTTAACTCGCTGTTGCGCGAGCACCACACTGCCTCCATATCGCCCAGCCGCGCAGATTGGGATCCATGACGCGGCCACGATGGAGCAGAGCACCGACCATGCAGAAAATAGCCGCGAATAACATTTCCAACCGCCGCTTGACCCACTGTCGCCCGCTCCTCGCGGTCGTGCTCGCGCTCTTCATGGGCTTGCCCGCGGCGACCGGCGACAATATCGCCGACGCGGTGCTCGGCAAATCGATTTCGGGCACGGCGGAGTTAATAACCCGAACGCGACCAGTCTTGGCGGGCCGGGCCAGATGGCTCGTCGACTTGAGCGGGGGGGATCTGTACGTCGTCGATACCTTCAACAGCCGCGTGCTGGATGGACGAAGCCACCAGCTTTACCGACGGCCAGCCGGCTGACATCGCATCGGCCAGCCCGATTTTCAAACGACCTTGTGCAACGCGGCACTGCCGGCGGCGACGTCGGGGGCGTGGGCCCCGACAGCCTGTGCGCGCCGAACGGAATCGCCGTGGACCAGGCGGGCGGTCTCTACGTTGCTGACACAGAACAGTCACATGCTCGTTTACGCGGCGCCGTTGATCAGGCGATGAGGCCAGGGCTTCTCGGCGGTTATCGTATACGGACAGAGCAGCTTCACCTCGACCGGCTGCGCGCTCGGCGCGACGGGTCTCTGCAACCCGCAGGGCGTCGCGGTCGACTCGAACGGAAACGATTACATCGCGGACTCCGGCAACGATCGCGTCCTCGGTACAATATGATACGGCGGCGCAACGACAGCACAGCTCGTATTTGGCCAGGACCCCCCGGAATCCGACTTTACCGACACCGTTTGCTCCGACGTGCGGATCCTGCGCAAGGTCGCTGGATGTGCAATCCCGTATCCGTCGCCGTCGACGCGGCGGAATCTGTGGGTCAGCGACTCGAACAATAATCGTGTGCTGGAGTTCAATCAACCCGCGGAGCGCAGCAACGTGACCGCCGACCTGGTCTTCGGCCAGGATCGACCGGAAACAATTTCGCCTTCAACAATTGCTACGACGGCAAGGCAGCGACCCGGCGATCAGCGCCGACGGCCTTTGCAGCCCGCAGGGAATCACCGTCGATAGCTTCGGCAACTTGTTCGTGGCCGATTCGACCAACAGCCGCCTGCTCGAATATCTGAACCCGCTTTCCGGCGGCGGTCACCCCGGCACGCCCGGCTGCCCGGTGACGTGACGGCGGACGTGGTCTTCGGTCAAAGCGGCGCTTTACTACCGGCGTCTGCGGCGGCACCGCGAACAGCGGCATCGCGCCCAGCGCAACCGTCCTATGCTATCCGAGCGGCGTCACGGTGGACACCTCGGGCGACGTTTTTGCCGCCGACACCAGCAACAATCGCGTGCTGGATTACTCTTCCCGCAAGCGAGTTCGCCGACCGCCAGCCTCGTGCTCGGCGAGATGGATTTGATGCACAGCGGCATCAACAATCCGACGGCCGCCGCGCTCCAGCAGCCGTCGGGAGTCGCCATCGATTTCAGCTCCAGCCCCAATCATCTGTACGTGGCCGATTCATACAATAATCGCGTGCTCGGATGGGCCGACGCGGCCGGCTTCACCACCGACCAGCCCGCCGATATCGTCATCGGACAGCCCGACGCGCTCTCGATCAACTGCAACGACGGCACCGTTGGCGGCGATTCCAGCGGCGTCGGCCCCGACAGCCTGTGCTATCCGGTCGACGTGGCCGTGGACAGTACCGGCAATCTGTACGTAGCCGACGCCAGCGACAATCGCGTGCTTGAATACCCCACTCCGTTCGCCGGCTTCACCGGCCCGCCGGAATTCGGAGAGAGCGCCACCCAGGTGTGGGGACAAGGCGGCAGTTTCACCAGCACCTTCTGCAACTTCGGTTCGGACACCCCCTCCGGCGCTTCGCTATGCTTCCCCGAGGGTTTGACCGTCGACACGCTCGGCGACCTCTACATAGCGGATACGCATAACAGCCGGATACTTGAGTTCAACGCCGGCGACACCACTGCCGACAATGTCTTCGGACAGGGCGGCAGTTACGTGACCGGCGACGCCAACGACGACTCCGATGTCAGCGCGGACACGCTTTACTATCCGCGCGGTTTGGTTACCGACTCGGCGGGCGACCTTTTCGCCTCCGATTCGTTCAACAATCGTGTGCTCGCCTATTTTAATCCATTCGCGAGCGGCGGAAACACCGGCACGCCCGGCAGCGCTGGCGACACGACCGCGGATCTGGTCTTCGGCCAGGGCGCCAGCGGCTCCAATTTCACGGCCGGCGCATGCGGCAGCGGCGACGCGGTCTCACTTTGCTCGCCCGCCGGCGTCAGCCTCGACGCTTTGGGAGACCTGATAGTCTCCGACCAGGCCAACAATCGCGTGCTCGAGTACAGCCAGGTCATCGCTAACTCCAACGTCACCGCCAACGAGGTTTTCGGACAGGGCACGGACCCCACCGATTTCGCCGACAGCGCCTGCGCCGATTCCGCCCCCGGCAACCCCGCGCCCAGCTCAACCGGCTTGTGCTTCCCGGGTGGCGTCGCGATGGACTCTGTCAGCAACCTGTACGCCGCCGACGAAAACAACAATCGCGTACTGCTGTACGAGGCACCGACGTTTCCAACTGCGACGCCGACCGCGACCGCCACCGCAAGCGACACGCCGACAGCAACCGCAACCGACACGGCGACCGCCACCGACACGCCGACCGACACCCCAACAGCAACGGCTACCGATACGGTCACGGCAACTGCAACCGACACCGCAACGGCGACCGATACGCCGACCGCGACCGCCACTGACACGGCAACTGCGACTCCGACGGTCACTGCAACGTCAACCGCGACGGATACTGCTACGGCAACGGCGACCGATACGGCCACTGCCACTTCAACGCCGACTGTGACCGCGACCGACACGGCGACGCCGACGGTAACTCAGACTGCCACGGCCACTGCAACCGATACGCCATCTGCGACCGCAACCGACACCGCAACGGCGACTGCGACTGATACGGCGACGGCCACTTCAACGCCGACCGTGACCGCGACCGACACCGCAACGGCGACGGCAACTCAGACTGCCACGGCCACTGCGACCGATACGCCATCTGCAACCGCAACCAACACCGCGACTGCGACTGCGACTGATACGGCGACGGCAACCCCGACGGTCACTGCAACGTCAACCGCTACGGATACGGCAACGGCAACGGCGACCGATACTGCCACTGCCACTTCAACGCCGACCGTGACCGCGACCGACACTGCAACGGCGACGGCGACTCAGACCGCCACGGCCACTGCGACCGATACGCCATCTGCAACCGCAACCGGCACCGCGACCGCGACTGCAACTGATACGGCGACGGCAACTCCGACGGTCACTGCAACGTCAACCGCTACGGATACGGCAACGGCAACGGCGACCGATACCGCCACTGCCACTTCAACGCCGACCGTGACCGCAACCGATACTGCGACGCCGACGGTAACTCAGACTCCCACGGCCACTGCGACCGATACGCCATCTGCAACCGCAACCGACACCGCGACGGCGACCGAGACTGATACGGCGACGGCAACTCCGACGGTCACTGCGACGTCAACCGCGACGGATACGGCTACGGCAACGGCGACTGATACTGCCACTGCCACTTCAACGCCGACCGTGACCGCGACCGCAACTCCGACGGTCACTGCAACTGCAACGTCGACCGCGACCGATACCGCCACTGCCACTTCATCGCCGACTGCGACCGCGACCAGTACGGTGTCGGCGACCCCGACCACCACCGCGACGACAACAGCGACTCCGACAGACACCGCAACCTCGACGGCCACTACCACTGCAACGCCGACGGCGACAGCGACTAACACTGCGACCGCAACGTCAACCGCGACTGAGACCGCGACGGCGACAGCAACTCAGACGGCCACGGTCACCGCGACGCCTACGGTCACTGCGACCGCGACTGCGACGCCGACCGCGACCGTCACTCAGACGGCGACCGGCACCGCCACGCCGACCTCAACCGCCACGGCGACGACAACTCCAACTGCCACTGCCACGCCCACTGCCACAGCGACCGCGACCGGTACGGTATCGGCGACGCCGACCAATACTGCGACGACAACCGCCACTGCAACGCCAACGGCGACAGCAACTAACACTGCAACTGCAACCTCGACCGCGACTGACACTGCGACGGCGACAGCAACTCAGACCGCAACGGCTACCGCAACGCCAACTGACACTGCCACAGCGACTGCGACGCCGACGGTCACCGCGACTACCACTGCGACGCCGACTGCGACTGCAACACAGACAGCAACCAGCACCGACACACCGACCTCAACCGCCACGGCGACGGACACTGCAACCGCCACGGTAACGGCGACGCCGACTGCGACCTCAACCGCAACCGCGACCGACACTGCCACTGCCACTACAACCCCGACTGCGACCGCAACTGACACCGCGACGCCTACGGCAACTCAGACTGCCACGGACACCGCGACTCCGACTGCGACTTCAACCGCCACGGCAACTGCCAGCCTCACCGACACGCCGACGGCCACTGCGACGATAACGCCCACCGCAACTCCGACGGCATCACCGCTGCCGGCAGTGCTGAGTCTTTCGCCGGTTCGCATGGACTTCGGCAAGGTTAATTTCGAAAAAGGCAGGACCAGCGGCCCGCAGACCGTGACCGCGTTGAATCGGAGCGACAGCGTGACAGTCGTCATCTCGAGCATCGTCATATCCGGTGACTTCTCGATGGTGACCGATTGCGGCGCGACCATCGCTCCCCAGGCCACGTGCACTATGACTGTCCGCTTCACGCCGACCGACCTCGGCCAGCGCAACGGCTCCCTGACTGTCCAGAGCAACGCGGGTAATCATCTCGCTACCGTCATTCTTGTCGGCCAAGGCAGTGGCGGGAAAAAAGCGGGGAAGCGATAGAGTTCAGCTGGCCAACGCGGCAGGATCCAGCCTTGGACCGTTCAGGTAGATGAGACGTCCATCGTCGGATGTACGCTCCCGGAGCCATCGCGCGACGATCGTCATCTCTTCCAGCTCACCGCGCACGACCGCCTTCAACTTGTATCGCTCGTAGTTTGCCGCGACGAACTCGGCCGTCTCGCCCGCGGCTTCGTCACTTTCCAGGCGCCGCGTCAGCGCCAGCCGGCCCGACAGCACCACATGCGCCGCGCGCTCGGCGCCCTCGCCCGTCACGATCACCAGATTGTTCTCCGTCACGACCTCGCTCAGCCGGGTCGCGCGATGCGCCAGCGTGGTCAGCGCTTCCAGATAATGCCGAAACCGCGCCGCCTCCTCAAAGCGCATCGCGGCCGCCGCCTGATCGCGCGCCCGCGCCAGTTCGCCGAGCAGCGGACCGCTCCGCCCGCGCAGAAACCCGACCGCGCGCCGAACCCGCTCCGCGTACCGCTCCTCGTCGATGCTGACGTTGCACGGCGCCGTGCAATGCCCCATCTGGCCGTAGATGCATGGCGAAAAATCCTCGCGCGGCGCGAGCTTGCCGCCGCAAGTGCGCAGCCCGAGGATTCTCGACAGCGCGCGGATCGAATGCTCGATGCCGCGACGTCCGATGAACGGCCCCAGGTGCATCACGCCCCGCCGCGCGCTCATCTTGGTCGAAAGCGTCACGCGCGGAAACGCGTCCATCAGGTCGACCTTGATGAAGTACGCGGGCGCGGCCGACTTCAGCATCCTGTTGTATGGCGGTTTCAGCTCGCGAATCAGCCGCGCCTCGTCCAGCGCCGCCTCGAGCGGCGATCGCGCCGGCCGCGTCTCGATTTTGTAAACGTGCGATATCAGCTCCGCCGTCCTCGCCTTCACGGACGCCGTGAAGTATGAGCTCACCCGCTCACGGAGCCGCCGCGCCTTGCCGATATAGAGCAGGTCGCCGCGCTCGTTGCGCATCAGGTAGACGCCGGGCGCGTGCGGCAGCGCCGCGATCTCCTCGGGCGGCACGTGACGCTCGATCCTCCGGCCCGCAAGTCCGCGATGATGGTCGTCGAGCAGGCGATCGAGCCGCGTGATTCCCATCCGCGCCGCCATCTCGAGAAAAATCGAGAGCAGCTCCGCCGCCATCCGCGCGTCGCCGAGTCCGCGATGCCGCCCTTCGATCGAAAGTCCGAAATGCTGCGCGAGCAGGTCGAGCCGCCGGCGCTTGAGCGACGGCATGAACCGGCGCGACATCCGCAGCGTACAGAACACCGGATTGGCGAGGCCGATTCCAAAGATGCGCCGGTATTCGAAGTCGAGAAAGCCGAAGTCGAAGGCCGCGTTGTGCGCGACCATCACGCGATCGCCGATGAACTCGCGAAACGCCGGCAGCACCTGCTCTATCGGCGGCGCCTCGCGAATCATCTCGGTCGTTATAGATGTGAGCCCCGTGATAAAGCGCGGCACGACGCCGCCATGCGGCCGCACCAGTTTCGAAAAAGTCTCGGTGAGCCGCTTACCAACCATTCGGTAGGCGCCAATCTCGATGATCGTGCCCGGCCCCGCGCGGCCGCCCGTCGTTTCCAGATCGACCACCGTGAACTCGGCCTGATCGAGCCCGACCCGCAGCCGATCGCTCCGCGCCAGCCGCCATTGCGCCGTATCGGCGTCGAAAATGAAGTTGGGATCGCCGCCGAGCGACTGGCGAACGAGTCGCGCGCCCAGTTCAGGGTCCGATCCGGTTCCGCTCAGCAACAACCCGATCAACTCGCCTGCATCGGCACCGGCCGGCCGAGAGCACAGGAATTCATAAAGCTTCTGCTTGGCCGAAACGCCAAAATGGCGCTGATTCGCGCCCGGGATTACCGCCTCTTCCACCTGTCTGCCCCTTCGTCCTTTCTTCGCTTTAGCAGGAGCGCCGAGCAGCCGCAACGTCGGCGAAGAAAAAAAACGGATCGAATCGGGTCAATCGACTTGCACCGACAGACCGAGGCGAGGTGTTGAACAAAGCCAGCCTTTAGGCGATTCTAGCCGACCAAAGCGGGGGCAGGAGGTATCGAAATGAACAGGACCGCGATTTTCGGAATTCTCATTGCTCTCGTTGGACTCTCTTTTATCCCGGCTGCCCATGCCCAGGAGGCCGATCTGACCAATCCCTGGATCGAACAATCGCAAGTGGATGCGGTCCAGCCTGATTCCAAAAAACAGATCCCAACTCTGTCTCCATACTACGCCGGCGACATTGAGTTCCTCGATGAGCCGATCGACGCCAGCGTCAGTATCGATCAGGTGAAGGGAAAATTGAGCGGCACCTGGACCTTCGACCTCGAGGACCAGGGGGCATTTACCGGAAGCGTCGCCGCCAATAACAAGGTCAAGTTCTCGCTCACCTATCTCAGCGGCGGCGCCAAGTGCAAAATCAAGTTGAGCGGCAAGGTTGTCGACGGCATCAATATCATGATGGGGAGCGCCAAAATGCATAATTGCGGGAAAGCGGGCAAAAAGCTGGGGAAAGGCTCGTTCGATCTTCAGAACGGATAACGCTGCGGCTTCAATCTGATTTCTCCGTCATCTCGCGAGGCCGATCTGCCCAACCCGACCGAAGAACTCGCGCGCCACGTCACGGCCGAACTCAAGCGCCTCGCCGATCCGGCGAAAGCGCCCGCGATGGCTGCGTACATGAAAACCGCGCAGCCATTCTTCGGCGTGCCGACGCCGACGCGCATCGCGATGCTCAAGGCGATGGACGACCGCTTCGCGCCGCGCGATCAGAAATCATACGCGCGCAGCGTGCTCGCGCTGTGGAAGCTGCCGCATCGCGAGGAACAATACTGCGCGATAACGTTCGCCCGCCGCTATGAAGCGTTCATCACGCCCGCGTCGCTACCGCTCTACGAGCGTATGATTCGCGAAGGCGCATGGTGGGACTTCGTCGATGAGATAGCCTCTAACCTGGTCGGCAACGTGTACGGAAACTTCCGCGCGCAGACCCGGCCCGTCATCCAGCGATGGATCGACGATGACGACATGTGGATTCGCCGCACCGCAATCCTATCGCAGCTGAGGCACAAGGATCAGACCGACGCGGCGCAACTGTTCGAGTTCTGCCTCAAGCGCGCGCACGAGCCCGAGTTCTTCATCCGCAAAGCGATCGGATGGGCGCTGCGCGAATACAGCAAGACCAACCCGCGCGCAGTCCGCGCCTTCCTGGCAAAGAACCGCAAAAGATTGTCGAATTTCAGCTACGCCGAAGCCTCAAAGCATCTCGGTCGCGCGGGAGGGCAATCCACTTGATCTAATGTGAAACCCGCGGTGGGTTTCACACTTCCTTCGACAGGGGTAACCCCTGCACCTTAGAGGGTTAAGAAGTCGTCGCTGTGCCATGCCTATAGCTCATGCTCGATCATCGCGATAAGATGGTCGGTCTGAGAAGGAAGGTATTTGCCGTATGGAACGCGTAGAACTCACCCGCGAATGCGAAGGCGTCCAGGTCCCCGCCGGAAACAAGATGACGCTTGAGAAAGGCATCGAAGCCTTTATCACGCAGTCGCTCGGCGGAACTTTCACGCTCCAGATTCCCGCCTACGGCGGCTTGTTCCGCGTGGCCGGCAAGGACGCCGATGCGCTCGGCAAAACGCCCGAAGACGCGGGCGTCGTCTCAGCCTCGGGCGGCGGCGATCTCGAAGCGATGGTCTGGGAGCAGCTCAAGACCTGCTTCGATCCTGAAATCCCCGTAAACATCGTCGACCTCGGCCTCGTCTACGGAATGGAAGTGAAGGACGCCGACGACGGCACCAGGAAAGTCGAAGTGAAGATGACGCTGACCGCGCAGGGCTGCGGCATGGGCGCCTCGATCGCGACCGACGCGCGCCACAAGATCATGAGCCTGCCGGGCGTGTCGGAGGCCGACGTCGATCTCGTCTGGGATCCGCCATGGACGCCGCAGATGATCTCCCCCGAAGGCCGCGAACGCCTCGGGATCGACTGATCGCGCAAAAATAAAAATCACGGAACGAACCTAAGAATTCTGCGACGCGTTGACAGGGCTGACCGCGTCCGATAATTGTGTCGGTTCGGCATAGCGATGTTTGCAATAGTAAAGACAGGCGGAAAACAGTACCGCGTCGGCGTCGGCGACCAGATTACGGTCGAGCGGCTCGAAGGCGACGTGGGCGCGGCAATCTCTCTTGACCAGGTGCTGGCAGTCGGCGGCGATGCGCCCCGGGTCGGCACTCCGGTCGTCGCGGGCGCGTCGGTGACGGCGAAAATCGTGCAGCAGCCGCGCGGCACGAAGATAATCGTGTTCAAGAAAAAGCGCCGCAAGAATTATCGCCGCAAGCGCGGCCATCGCCAGGAACTTACCGTTCTTAAAATCGAGGAAATTTCCGCCGGCGCATAGCCGGCGCGCGCGAACTTTTATTTGAACTGCGGCCCCGAAGGCCGCTCATCCAGGGAGACACTGCGTGGCGCACAAAAAAGGCCAGGGTTCGACGCGCAATGGCCGCGACAGTCCGGGCCAGCGCCGTGGTATCAAGATTTACGCGGGCCAGACCGTCAAGGCCGGCAATATCATCATCCGCCAGCTCGGCACTCGCGTGCATCCGGGCCGCAACGTCGGTCTCGGCCGCGACTATACGATTTACGCGCTCATCGACGGTGTGGTTAAGTACGAGCCGAAGGGTGAGAAGCGGCAAGTGAGCGTCGAGCCGCTCCCCGCCGGCACCGACACCGCAGGGGCGTCTGCATAGGGACCGTCATCCCGCAAGATCGAATCGAAGCCCCGCGGTGCGCCGTGGGGCTTTTTTTTGTGCAACTTTGACAACGCGACGCGGACGTTTCCGCGACGGGAGGAATTTCGATGCGACTAGGTTTACTGTCCGGTTATTCGGGCGCGCAGATGGGCTTGCCGATGGATACGATCCTCGAGGCGGAACGCGTGGGCTTCGACTCGGTGTGGACCGCCGAGGCGTACGGCTCCGACGCGATCACGCCGCTGGCATGGATCGGCGCGCTGACTAAAAAAATCAAGCTCGGCACCGGTATCATGCAGATGCCGGCGCGAACTCCCGCCGCCACCGCGATGACTGCGATGACGATCGACGCGCTGTCGGGCGGCCGCTTCATCCTCGGCATCGGCCCGTCGGGTCCGCAGGTGGTCGAAGGCTGGCACGGCGTGTCGTACGGCAAACCGCTGCAGCGCACCCGCGAGTACATCGAGATCGTGCGCACGATTCTCGCGCGCGAAGTAGCAGTCGAGCATCACGGCAAGGAATTCGACATCCCGTACACCGGTCCGGGCGCGTCGGGCCTCGGCAAGCCGCTGAAGAGCATCCTGCACGGGCGCAAGGACATGCCGATTTACACCGCGTCGATCAGCCCCAAGGGAATCGCGCTCGCGGCCGAAATTGCCGACGGCGTGATCCCGGTCTGGATGAATCCCGAGCGATGGGACCTCTATGACGCGCCGCTCAAGGAAGGCTTCGCGAAGACCGCCGGCAAAAAGAGCCTCGACAATTTCGACGTCGCGCCCTTCGTCACCTGCATCATGGGCTCCGACCTCGAGAAGTGCCGGATGCCGGTGAAGGGGATGCTCGCGCTGTACATCGGCGGGATGGGTGCGCGCGCGAAAAATTTCTACAACGACTACGCCAAGCGGCTCGGCTACGAAGACGTCGCGGGAAAAATCCAGGACGCGTTCCTCGCCGGCAAAAAGGCCGAGGCGATGGCGCTGGTGCCGGACAAGCTGGTCGACGAGGTCGCGCTGGTCGGCAATCGCGAGCGAATCGGCGACCGCCTCAAGGCGTGGAAGGATTCGCCGGTCAAGACGATGCTGATAGGCACCGGCGACATCAACACGGTCCGCGCACTGGCCGAGATTTGCCTGTAGGTCGTTCTGTCTCCTCTCCCTGTAAGGGAGAGGATGAAGGTGAGGGTCCTTATATAGCGCGCCTTCGCGCGCGATTCAGGATTCTGTCTCTCTCCTGAACGCGCGCGAAGGGTGCGCAAAATTCTCCCGTAGGCGGATCCGCAACGCCTCCCTGATAATATAGTTGTCACATCGCCATGCGATTCATCGATGAAGCCAGGGTATTCGTGCACGCCGGCAAAGGCGGCGACGGTGCGATCGCGTTCCTGCGCGAGAAGTTCCGGCCCTTCGGCGGACCCGCAGGCGGCAACGGCGGTCGCGGCGGCAGCGTAATCTTCCAGGTCGATGAAGGCCTGTCGACGCTGCTCGATTTCAAATATCAGCCGCGCCTGATCGCAAAAGACGGCGAATCCGGCCGCGGCAAGGAACAGTACGGCCATGGCGCCGACGACATCGTCGTGCGCGTGCCGCCGGGCACGATCGTCTTCGACGAGGAGACCGGCGCGACGCTCGCGGACCTCGTGATGCCGGGCGACACCGCGGTCATCGCGCAGGGTGGCGAGGGCGGCCGCGGCAATATGCATTTCGCGTCGTCGACCCGACGCTCGCCAAAAATCGCAACGCCCGGAACCGCGGGCGAGCAGCGATGGGTGCGGATGGAACTGCGGCTCGTCGCCGAGGCCGGCCTGGTCGGACTTCCGAACGCCGGCAAATCGACGCTGCTGACCGCGCTCAGCGCGGCGCGCCCGAAAATCGCGGCCTACCCGTTCACGACGCTGGCGCCCAATATCGGACGCGTGTCGATTTCCGACGAGGAAAGTTTCACGCTGGCCGATATCCCCGGACTGATCGAGGGAGCGCATCGCGGGCTTGGACTGGGCATTCGTTTTTTGCGCCATCTCGCGCGCACGCGGCTGATCGTTTACGTGCTCGACGCCGCCGACGATCCCGCCGCCGCGTTCAAGACAGTGCGCGGCGAGATCGCGGCGTTCGATCCCGTGCTGGCGCAGCGGCTGGCGGTCGTCGCGCTCAATAAAATCGATCTCGTCGACGCAGCGGAAGTTCAAAAGCTCGCGCGCAAGCTTCGCAAGCTGACCGGCCTCGAAGTGTTTCCGATTTCGGCGGACAAGAGCGAAAATCTCGCGCCGCTGGTCGCCGCGATCGCGCGGATGCTTCACACGATGGATCAGCCGGCCGCATGTCCCAGTTGAACTACAAGGAATCGACGGTCGCGCGCGCGCGGCGAATCGTGATCAAGGTCGGCAGCGCGGTGTTGTCCGACGCCGGCGGCCTGCGCGTCGATGTGATCGAGCAGCTCGCGGCGCAGATCGATTCGGCGCTGCGCGCCGGCCAGGAAATCGTCATCGTCACGTCGGGCGCGGTGGCCGCCGGACGCGCGCGCCTCTCGAAACTTCACGGCGCGACTATCGCCGCGCGCCAGGCCGCCGCCGCCACCGGGCAAATCGATTTGATGTCGGCGTGGGCGCGCGCTTTCAACGGCCATGGCCGCAGCATCGCGCAGATTTTGCTCACGCATCAGGACTTGGCCGAACGCAAGCGCCGTCAGAACGCCAATCAAACCATTTCGGAACTGCTCGGCGCGGGCGTGATTCCGATCGTCAACGAGAACGACACGGTCGCGGTCGAGGAAATTCGCCTCGGCGACAACGACGTGCTGTCGTCGCTGGTAGCGAGCCTGGTGCAGGCGCAGCTGCTGATTATTCTGAGCGACGTCGACGGCGTCCTGACCGGCGACCCGCGCAATCGGAGCGACGCGCGGCTGATTCCCGTGATCACCGATCCGGAAGCCGAGATGCGCGGGCTGGTGGCCGAGAACGCCGGCCCGCTCGGAGTCGGCGGGATGGCGACGAAGCTGAAGGCGGCGCGGCAGGCAGCGCGGGCCGGAATCGCCGTCATCATCGCGCGCGGGCGCGAAGCCGGGATCGTCACCGCCGCGCTGGACCCGGCGCGCGACGCGGGAACGCTGATCGTCCCCGCCGGCGTGCGGCTCAAGAGCCGCAAACACTGGATCGCATTCGCGCTGCGGCCGGCCGGATCGCTCGCAGTCGACAAAGGCGCCGCCGACGCACTGTGCAATCGCGGACGCTCGCTGTTGCCGTCGGGCGTGCGCGAAGTGCGCGGAGATTTCGGCGGCGGCGACTGCGTGAGCCTGCTCGATCCAGACGGAGTCGAGTTCGGCCGCGGGCTGGTGAACTACCCAGCGTCGGACGTGTTGAAAGTGGCAGGCAGGCGCTCAACCGAGATACCCACCCTGCTCGGCTACAAAGTGGCGGATGAGATTATCCATCGCGACAACTTCGTGCTGATGAAAGAAATCGCGTAGGGAAGCTATTCACTTAATTTAAAGTGGAACCCACCGTGGGTTCCACACCTCCTTGGGCAGGGGTGACCCCTGCACCCAGTATTAGAAAGAAAAGATGCGGGACTTCGTCCCTGTTTGAAGGGTTTGGGGGCGTGGGTCCGACTCTTACCTCGCCCCAGTTAGGATGTTGCGTCCCGCGCCACCACTTACCCGCCTCGTCCGCTTAGTTGCGGGAGAGGCCGCGCCTTGCGCGGGTGAGGGTGACCTTTTACGGGAGAGGCGGCGGCCGCAACGCGGCCGCCAGGTGAGGGTTCTGCGGCTAGCGCAGTTTATTTGGTCTGGCTCGATATATATCCTTGATCCGTAGCGGACCTCGGATGACGGTTGAAGCAGAAACAATCGCTGCGCTAACCCGCGCGCGGGCAGCGGCGCCGGCAATGGCGCTGGCTACGACGGCGCAGAAGAATGATTTTCTTCGGCGGCTGGCGAGTCTTATCCGCGAATCGCGTGCCGAAATCATTCGCGCCAACGCTATCGACCTCGAGCATGCGCGCAAAAGTGGCCGCGGCGGTGCATTCGTCGAACGCCTCACGCTCGACGACAAGCGTATCGAGGCGATGGCCGCGGGCGTGCTGCAAGTCGCGGCGCTCGACGATCCGGTCGGTAGCGCGATCGAGAAGTGGACGCGGCCCAACGGCCTGAAGATCGAAAAGATCAGGGTGCCGATCGGCGTGATTGCGATGATTTACGAGTCGCGCCCCAACGTCACCGTCGATGCGGCCGCGCTGACGCTCAAAGCCGGCAACGCCGTGGTCCTGCGCGGCGGCAGCGAAGCACTGAGCAGCAACGGGTTTCTTGCGGGGCTGATTTCGCGCGCGTTGAAGGACGCGGGACTCGAGCCTGACGCCGCTACCTTTATCCGCGATCCGGATCGCGAAGTGATCCAGGAAATGAAACGCAGCCGCGGCCTGATCGACCTGATAATTCCGCGCGGCGGCAACGCTTTGAAACATGCCCTCGAAGGTTCGGCGATTCCGCTGCTGCCGCATTTCGACGGTATCTGCCACACCTACGTCGATCGAGCCGCTGATTTGAAAATGGCGGAGGAAATCTGCGTGAACGCGAAATGCTCGCGGCCCTCGGTCTGCAATTCGATGGAAAATCTTACTGGTGCATCGCGGCATCGCGGAGAGATTTCTGCCGGCGCTCGCCGCGCGGATGGCGGCGGCAGGAGTCGAGCTTCGCGGCGATATCGCGACGAGAAAAATCGTGCCTGCGGCGCGCGTGGCCGACCGATGAAGATTGGGACACGGAATATCTCGACCTGGTGCTGGCGGTGAAGGTGGTGGATTCGATTGACGAGGCGATCGCGTTTATCGCGCGGCACGGTTCTCATCTGGCGGACGCTATCGTGACCGGCGATGCGCAAGCCGCGGCGCGCTTTGAACGCGAGGTCGATTCGGCTACCGTTTATGTTAATGCGTCGACGCGTTTCACCGACGGTTTCGAATTCGGCTTCGGCGCCGAAACGGGAATTTCGACCAATCGGCTGCACGCGCGCGGGCCGATGGGACTTAACGAGTTGACCACTTACAAATACTTGCTGCGCGGCACCGGACAAGTCCGCGCCTGAAGTTCGGCGGCGCGAAGCCAAATCAAATGCGAGTAGGATTGTTCGGCGGCAGTTTCAATCCCATTCATCTCGGGCATCTGCGCGCGGCCGAGGAAGTGCGCGAGACGCTGCAGCTCGACCTGCTGTATTTCATCCCGGCCGCGTCACCGCCGCACAAGGAGGAAGGCGAGCTGGCCCCGGCGGAGCATCGGCTCGCGATGGTGCGGCTGGCGACCAAGGGCAATCGGCATTTCATGACCTCGGACGTCGAGATTCGTCGCGCCGGGCGATCGTACACGATCGACACGGTGCGCTACTTCCTGGAAACCCTGCGCCAGCCGGCGACGCTGTACCTGCTGATGGGCGCGGACCAGTTTGCCGAGCTGGAATCGTGGAAGGAGCCTGACGAGCTGACGCGGCTGTGCAACTTCGTCGTTCATACAAGGTTAACCGAAGGGCGCGAGGGCCCGCCGCGAATTTCAGTTGCCGCGATCAAGCGGTTTGGCTACACTCAGGCAGACGATCACTACGTGCATTCGAGCGGACAAACGCTATCTTTCGTCGACACCACGTTCCTCCCTATTTCAGCGACTGAAATTCGCAGCAAACTGCAACACGGCGAATCGATCAGGTACCTGGTGCCGATCGACGTCGTCGATTACATCCAGCGCCATGCGCTGTATTGAGGATCGCTCTGCTTAAACTCCTCCGTCCATTTCAATCTCCGATCGAACCATGAACCGCCGGCGATCCGGCCTCTGAATCGCGGTCAGATTTCTTGACGGCGCTGAAGAAGGCGTTCGCCGCTGCCGAAGCGGCGCTCGAGAAAAAGGCCTACGACCTGGTGGTGCTCGAAGCCGAGCATTTGAAACCGGTGGCGGATTATTTCCTGGTCGCGACCGGACGCTCCGACGTGCAGGTGCAGGCGATCGCGCGCGGAATCGAAGAGGCGATGGGCAAGGCGGGACAGCGCGCGCTCGCAGTCGAGGGCATGCATCACGCGCATTGGGTGGTGCTCGACTACGACGACGTCGTCATCCACCTGTTCTACGAACCGGCGCGGGAATTCTACCGGCTCGAGCGCAACTGGATCGACGCGCACGAAGTGAAGCTGCCGGAACCGATTCGCAAGCAGGCCGAGGGCTTGCGCATCCGCGCGCTGGGTTGAGCCGGCGACGCGCGCTGATCGTTTTTCTCAGACGCGTTTAATCAAGTGCGAGATCCACACGAGGATCACCGCGCCGATGGTGGCGACGATGATTGCGCCGATCATGCCGTTGGGTGAGCCGAAAATCGCTCCGCCGATGAGGCCGCCGATCAGACCGAGGATGAGATCGCCAATCAATCCGAAGCCGACGCCGTCAACCAGTTTGCCGGCCAGCCAGCCTGCGATGATTCCGACTATGATCGCACCAATCATTTTGGGGACCTCGATTCAGTTGTCGCGATAGCGCCCCGTGCGGCGCAACATGATCGCTACTTTTTCTGTTCCATCGGAACGCCGCAACACTTGAGCTGGCCGGTGCCAGCCTTGGTGACGATTACCTGCGATTTACAATTGCTGCAGATATAAACTTTGCCGAGCTGATTTGCCATTCGTGGATCCTGATCCTTTCGGATGATTTGTCTCTCTTGAAATCGTTATCGAAAGCTCACGCGCCCCTGAACAGCGGTTTGCGCTTCTCCAGAAAAGCGCGGACGCCTTCGGCGCGGTCGGAAGTCGTTTGTAGCAGGGCGTATAGATCCTCCTCAAGCCTGATGCCCTGCTCCAAAGTCATATCGTAGCCCTTTACAACAGCGTCCTTGACCAGGCGCGCAGCGAGCGGAGCGCGGCTCAGGATAGCCTCGGCGACGCGCGCGCTGACGGTGGCCAGCTCGGCCCGATTGCCGGCAAGATAAGCGACGAGACCAGTGCGCATCGCATCGCCCGCTTCCAGAGCCGTTCCCGTGAGCATCAGGCGCAGCGCGTTGGCGGCACCGACCAGCCGCGGCAGCCGCTGGGTCGCGCCGAAATGGGGCATCGCGCCGCGCTTGATTTGGGTGATTGCGAATCGAGCCGATGAAATCGCAACCCGGATGTCGGCGGCCATCGCAAGTTCGAGTCCTTCGTCGAAAGCGTCGCCATTGATGATCGCCACGGTCGGCTTGGACAGCACGGCGAGCGACTCGACCAGCCTCGGATCGACGGCGTCGTCGAAGCCGATGCAGAACGCGGAGCCCGCGCCGGTGATAGCGATCATGCGGGCGGCCTCGTCGTCTTCGACGTGCTCGAACAGCTCGAGCAGCCGCACGGCCATCGCGGGCGTGAGAACCGCGCGCGAGCCGGGGTAGCGCAGTGTGGCGCTGACGCATCCGCTGGCGATGGAAACCTCGATTGCGCCGGCCGATGCGGGGCGCGCGGCCCGACGTGGCCGGGATTTTTTGGCGGAGCGTGGCGTCAGACGCCTCCGGCGGGCGCTCGCAGATCTTTGCGCAGGATTTTGCCGAGCGGATTTTTCGGCAGTGCGTCGATGAACTCGATGCGCTCGGGGCGCTTGAAGCTGGCCAGGCGCGCGCGGCAAAAATCCTCGAGCTCCGACTCGCTGACCTTGACGCCGTTGCGCAGGACGACGAACGCCTTGACGGTTTGCCCCCATTCGACCGACGGCACGCCGATAACCGCGCACTCATCGACGGCGGGATGGCTCATGAGCACGGTTTCTATTTCGGCGGGAGCGATATTTTCGCCGCCGCGAATGATCATGTCGTCCTTGCGGCCCGCGAAGAACACGTAGCCGTCGTCGTCCAGCCATCCGAGGTCGCCGGTCGCGCGCCAGCCGTCGGGCAAGCGCGCGTCGTCCTCGCGGCCGGCGTAGCCTTTCATGATGCGCGGCGTGCGGATGATAATTTCGCCGACCTGCCCGTGCGGGAGAAACTTGCCGTCCTCGTCGCGCACGCGAATCTCGACGTCGGGCAGCGGCTTGCCGATCGAATTCAGGCGTTTGAGCTTGAGTTCAACCTCCGCGGGCGCGCCTTCGATTTTGTGATCGTCGGGGCCGAGCACGGTCAGCGATGAGGTGGTTTCGGTCTGCCCGTAGGCGTTTACGAAGCCGACTTTTTTCGGGAAGACCTCGATCGCGCGGCGAATCACCTGCACCGGCATCGGCGCGCCGCCGTATGCGAGATTGGTCAGGCTCGAGAGATCGGCGCCGGCGAATGCGGCATCGTCGATTATCTGCTTCATCATCGTGGGCACGACGAAGGCGTGCGTCACGTGCTCGCTCGCGACCAGCTCCAGCCAGGCTCTTGCGTCGAATTGCGGCATCACGATCAGTTTGCGGCCGGTCCAGATGTTGGTCATGTACGCCGTGGTTCCGGCGATATGGTAAAACGGCACGCATACCAGCGCGACGCCGCGATCGGTGCCGTCGGCCATCTCGACGTTGGCAGTCACGTAGGCGGCGAAATCGCGAAAGCGCAGCTGCACACCTTTGGGGAGCGACGTGGTGCCGCTCGTGTACATCAGGATCGAGATGTCCTCGTCCTCGACTTCAGCTTCGGCTTCATCGGGCTCGGCCTTGGCGATCAGATCTTCGAGTCGCGGCAGTCCGGCGGCGCCCTCGCCCAGCGCGACGATTTTGCTCGCTTTGAGCCGCGGCTGAATCCTCGTGATCAATTCGATATAGCGATCGCCGGCGAGCAGGACCTTCGCCTGCGCGGTGTTGATCATGTACTCGAGCTCGGCATCCTTGGCGCGGTAGTTGAGCGGCAGGAACGTGAGCCCGGCCTTGGCGGCGGCATAGTAGCATTCGATGTAGAGGTCGGAGTTGGTGTCGAGCACCGCGACTACGTCGCCATGCGCCAGGCCGAATTGCTTGAAGACCGCGCACAGCCGCGCGACCTGGTCGTTCAGATCCGCATAGGTCAGGCGTCGCGCCCCGAACACCAGGATTTCCTGGTCGGGGACGATCGACGCCGGGATCGTGACGAAGTTAACCGTGTTCACAGCGCGCGAATCCTCCAGCGTAAATACAAATCACATCCTCGCGAGCCGCTTGCCAAGCCGGCGTTCGAGTTCGAGTCCTTGTCGCAGCGGCAAATCGAGGCCTCCCCAGACCGCCAGCTTGAGTATCGCAGCCCGCTCGCGGGCGACCCGGCCGACGGCGCGGGCAAGCGCGAGAGCGCGGCGGTCCAAATCCGCCAAGGGAACCACTTCGGCGACCAAACCTACAAGTAACGCGTCTTGGGCGTCAATCCAACGGCCGGTGAGGCAAAGATCGAGCGCCCGGCCCAGGCCGAGGCGCCGCGCGGCGGTCTGGGTGCCGGCGACGCCGGGAATCATGCCGGCGCCCGTCTCGGGCAGGGAGATCCTGGTGTCATCGGCGGCGACTGCGAGATCGCACAGCAACGCCATCTCGAGCCCGCCGCCTACAGTGTAGCCGTGAATCGCCGCGATAGTAGGGATCGGCAACGCGCGCAGCATCCCCCACACGTCGCGGCGAAAGCGGACCCATCGCGCGACGATCGGCGACGGCGCCATCCCGAACTCCGCGAGATCGCCGCCGGTCGAAAAGGCCTGCCCCGCGCCGCGCAAGACCATCGCGCGAACGTCGCGGTCGTCGTGGATAGCGGCGAGGATCTCGAACAGATCGTCGCGCATCGCCATGTTGTAGGCGTTGAATTGCGCGGGACGATTCAGCGTGACCCACGCGACCGCGCCGCGCCTGGCGTAGAGCACCGCGCTCGAACCGTTCTCTCGTGCAGCCATTAAGTCGTACGCAGGTCGGCGCTGTCGCTGCTGGCGATCGCCGGACGACCGCGCTCGTAAACCACGCGGCCGGCAACGACGGTCAGGTCGATGGCAAGATTCATCAAGTCGGCCGGCTTGAGCGTGAACGGGTCACGTGGCAGCACCAGGACATCGCCAAGACGGCCCGGCTCGATCACGCCCGCCTCGACTCTGGCAAGCTTGGCAGCTTCGGTGGTGAAGAGCGCGAAGGCCTGCTTCACCGGCAGCGCTTCGGTAGGAGCAAGCACGACGCCGTCGGCTGTAGTGCGGGAAATCGCGGTTGCAATCGCGACCAGCGGCTTGCCCGGCGTAACGGGCGCGTCGGTCGCACCAGCCAGGTGGACGCCGGCGAACTTGAGACTGTGCGCGCGATATTGATGCGCGACGAGGCCGGGCTCGTCGGCGTACTTGGCACCGCGGAAGTAAATGAAGCCGGGGTTGGTGACGACCCACACGCCGAGCGCCATCAGGCGGCCGATGTAGTTGGGCGTGATGAGCCCGCCGTGCTCGATGCGCAACCGCGGAATCTCATGCGTGCCGTTGAATTGCGACTTGGCGGACTCAATTGCAGCGACCGCCTCTTCCAGCTCTTCGAGCTCGGTCACGTGGAAGGCGCAATCGAGTCCGCGCTCGAGCGCACGACGAACGGGGCGCGAGAGACCGGCCGCATCGTACTGGTAGCCGGGCATGAACTTCGCGCCCGCCAATGAAATGCGCGCGGCGCGAGCGAGCTGCGCGCAATGATCGGCCTCGTCGATATGCTGGCCGCCAATCATCACGCTGACGCGCTGGCATATCGATCCCGATTGCGCGAGCTGGCCGAACTGCTCGACTTCGGCCGGGCCGTTGCGCGTGGTGGCGTCGGTGAACGAGGTGACTCCTGCGGCGGCGAGCTCGCGGCTCATGATGCGCGCGCGCGATTCGGATTCGGCGACGGTCACCAGCGGCAGATGATTCGACAGCCACGTTTCCATTCCGACGACGAGGCCGGTGAGCTTGCCGGCGGCATCGCGAATCATGTTGGCGCCGAGCGGCGGCGTGAAGTCGGGCGCCTCGAGGCCGAGCAGCGCAATTGCGCGCGAGTTGAGCCAGGTCGCGTGCAGGGTCTGATGGCGCAAGCGAAGCGGATTCTTGGGCAGCGACTGATCGAGCTCGGCGCGAGTCGGCCCGCGTTTGTCATACATCAGCGCTTCGTCGCAGCCGAAGGCGCGCAGCCAGTTGCCGGGCGGAGTTTTGCCGGCAGCCAGGCGCAAGTCAGCGAGCAGGTCGGCCACCGTGCGGCATCGCTGCACGGAAACGCCGGTGGCAGCCGCGGCAGCCTCGCGAAAATGGATATGCGAGTCGATGAAGCCGGGCACGACGGTGCGTCCCCCGAGCTTGATCAGATGCGTTGACGAACCGACCAGCGATTTCAGATCGGCAAAGCGCCCGTGCGCAGCTATCTCCCCGCGCGAGATTGCGAGCGAATCGCTGCCGGGATGGCCGAGGACGAAACCCTCGTGAAGAACCAGGTCGGCTTTCCCGGACGCAGCTGCCACTTTGAAACTTTCTGCCTTCGTCGCCGGCGGCGGGCGCGGCGGCGCGTCCGATTCTAGTCGGAACTCGGGAGCGGTTTAGCTTCCTTTATTTTCATGGTGGCGTCGCAACATTCGAGTCCGCCGTCGCCAGCCTTGTTGCAGAGCACTTCGGTGCCACACTGTTCGCACATGTAACGCTTACCAAGCACGTTAGCCATTGATTAACTCCTCGCTTCGGACCGCATGGGCCAAAAATTAAACTTAAAGTATCTCTTCAACTCTTCGCAAACGGCAACTCCGTCACGATTGCGCCGCCGTCCTCGCCAACTTTCAGCTCAGTGCCGGGCGTCCACGCGCTGTGATGCAAAATCGCAAGGCCGATCGCGCCGAAGCGCGGCGAATGCACCGCGCTCGAAACGATTCCGACTTCCTTGCCACTGAGACTCAAGACTGAGCCGACCGGCGGCAAGCGCTCATTACTGAACTTAAGTCCGAACATCCGTTTTTTCAAACCGCCGCGCGCGGTCGCCCGCTCTATCGTTTCCTGCCCGAGGTAGCATCCCTTGTTGAAGGAGATTGCGCGATTGAGGCGCGCTTCGAGCGCGATGGTCTTGTCGGTGGTATCGACACCGACCATTGCGACGCCGTTTTCGACGCGGATGGTTTCGAGGACTAAATCGTCGATGCGGTGCGAGCGCGGCGCCTTCGCGATAATTGCCGCGATAGTCGAATCAACCGAATCGCGCGGAGCGATCACGGATACCGCCGGTCCGCCGTAACGAGGCAGGTTGCCGACGAGCGCGCCGCCGGCTTCGACGAAAGTCCAGGGAGTTGACGCGGCGCCAGTCGCCTCGAGAGCCGCAGGTCCTTCCACGTCGATCAGTGCAAGCTCGACGGCGTCGTCGAACTCCACATCGTCGGCCACCAGCAGGCGCTCGAGATGTGCGCGCGTTCGCGTCCATGCGTCACGGTCGAGGTCGAGGATGAGCGCCTCGGTGGTCACCCAGATGAACGCGTCGGCGATTACGTGCGCGTGCTCGGTAAGAAAGAGCGCAGGCAGGATAGCGCCGGGCTTCGCGCTCTTCACGTCGGCGGTGCACATCCCGTGAAGGAACGACGCGCGATCGTCCCCGGTCACTCGCACCAGCACACGCGCGCTGAGCGTGACGATGCCGGCGGCTGGACGATCGGATGTTTCCAGAAGCGTCACTGACGGAACACGATACTAGAAAGTGGCGGCGTTGCGTAAGCCGCGGGCCGGAAATCGAAGCGCCGGCCGTCGAGGCGATGCGTGCAAACCTAACGGCCAATTGCCGACGATGTGTGAAGGAAAACAACCATGGGAGGCGAAATCGCACCAGAGCGGATTGCTTTTTGGGTAGGTTTAACTGCGTGATTTTGAATATAATCCGATTGTACAGACGGGGTGGAACTATGAATGCGTTGATCACTGGCTGTTTTATCGCTGCTTTCGGGACACTCGCGTTCTTCATCTATAACAAGGCAGAGCTCTCTTTGAGGCTCTCACGCCAGATAAAACAAACGGCTGAACGCTACCGGCAGTTGCCGTAGCACCACAGGTCAAAACTGCGTGATCTCTTTCGTCGCGCAAAGAAACGGCACGCATCGCGCGCGCATCGGTCACCGTCTCCCGGCGGAACGCGGCGACGATTACCATTGCGATGCTGGCGCTGGCTGTATGCGTGATTGGCCCGCGCGCCTGCTTCGCGCAAGATGCTGAATCGCAGGCGTCGGACTTGAGCGATCGCGCGTTCGCGATGCTCAATGCGATCAATGCGGCGTCGAGCAAGCCGGGTCCGATCCTGGCGCCCGCCGCCAGCCTGGCCGGCGACGCGCAAACGCTGTCGACCGCTCTCGGCGCACATGACAACGCCGGAGCGAGCGGCGCGATGATCTCGATTCTCAGCGATCGCGACAAGATAGACGCGGCGGCGAAGATTGCGGCCGGCGATTGTCCCGCGGAATGGGTCAGCATCAGGCAGAAGATCGCGGCGCTCGAAAAGGAAGTGCCGATAACGAAGGGCAGCGGAGCGATCGCGCGCAGTGACGCGCCGAGCGGGCCGGACTCGCATGCGTCGGTCGCGCCGCCGACCGGAGAGTCGATGCCGGCTGCGCCGAAGGTCGAGATCGAGTCGCGCGTCTTTCAATCCGGAAGCGCGCGCGTGAAAGGCTTCCTGGAAGGCACCGATCTCAAGTCGGCTGGAATTTTCGACGGCGACACGAAGACCCGCGATATCAATGTCGCGGGTGTGCCGGGCGAGCAGCGAATCAATTTCGATCTTTCGGTCGACCAGCCTTCCTCGTCGCAAACGATTCGCGTGACCGACGTTTACGGGCGCGAGGCGCAGGCGATAGTCGAGCCGGACCCGGCGGGAGTCGGCGCGATGAAGGGGAGCGAGGAGATGATCGAGGTCGATCCGGGCGCGACCGCGTCGCCCGGTGAAGCCGCGCCAGTGGCAGATAATCCGATCGCGTCGGCGGGTCCTGACGAGGATAACAACACGGCCGAGATTCCGCGCGAGGACGATGCGCTGTCGCCGTCGCGCCGGCATATCGACGCCAACACTTCGCTCGGGCCGCTGACCAATGTGCAGATCAATGTGATCGACGCAGAAGAGGTGATGTCGGCGCCGGGCAACGTCGAGGTAGTCGGGCAAATCGCCGGGCCGGGCGTGCGCCGCGCCGGCGTGTACGTCAACGGGCGGCTGGTCAAGCTGATAGCGGTGAGTCCCGGCGGCTACAGCGCCTTCGATGTGACATTTCCGATGCCGGCGGGCAGTGACGCGAGGATTCGCGCGTACGGCAACGGCAACGACTTCGTCGAGGCGTCGATCGACACGGTTGGTGGAGGCGCGGGCATGACGGAATATCGCAACCCTGCCGTCTACGCTCCGTACGGAGCCTATCCCACCTACCCGCCACCGCCGTACTACGGAGCGAATCCGTATGCGGGAGCGAATCCGTACGCGTACGCCAATCCGTATGCGCCGGCCTACAATCCGTACGCGCCCAATCCGTATCCATATGGATACCCGCCGCCGCCCGCACCGACGAACCGTCCGTGGTACACCAAGCTGCTGCCTTGAGTAGTGTCGGGCGGCTGAACTAAGGCCGAGGGTTTCTGCTGCAGAGACGCGCCATGAAGCTCCGCCACGCAGCCGCACTCGCGCTTGTTGGCTGGTATCTGATGGTGCCCAAGTTCATCACAGGGCCAGCGAGCCACCGGCTCGTAGGCCCGATGAAGCGGTTAACTTTCGATTCTTACCGGCAATGCCGCGACTACAGACAATCCTTGATCGACGAGCTTCTACTGACGAGATTTGCCCCGAGTGCAGCAGCCGTATCTGAATGCACCCAATATGAAGACCGCCTTGCGTCCTCTGTCCGCCCTAGTCCGGCAAAATAAGGCATTAGTAATTTGAAATTCAGACACTCAGCAACTTTGCCTGCGAGTCGGGCTGATCGCGCTAAAGGCGGGAAACTCTTGTGAAGTGTTGGTTGTGTTTCAAACAATCCGCAACGGTCAGGCCATTTACATGGAGTCCCGAAACAGAAGGACTGTGGGCGGAGAAGTTTCCAGGGATCATTCCAGACCGAACTACGGATAAATATGGCGAATGCGACGAATGTACGGCGCTTCCACGTGCTGAACGGAAGAAGCTAGCAAAGAAGGTCGTTCATCAACTGCTGAAGGAGGTCCGCGAGAATCAAAGAGCTCGCGACGAATCTGGGAAGTCAAATTAAGACCGCACCCAGTGCCGCCATGAACTTGCCGCGCGCGGCGGGCTTGCGTAGAATCCGCTTCTTAACCTTCGTTTGTTTATCGAGAGTGTCCACACATGCTGATTCAAGCGACGCAACTGCGCCCGGGTATGATCGTCGAGTACAACAAGGACCTGTGGCGGATCATGACGATCACGCATATCACGCCCGGCAACTGGCGCGGGATGGTGCAGACCAAGCTGCGCAACATCAAGACCGGATCGCAAACCGAGAACCGCTTCCGCTCGGAAGATCGCGTCGAGCGGGTGATCCTGAATCAGAGCAAGATGCAGTTCCTCTACCAGGACGGCGACGATTTCCATTTCATGAACACCGAGAACTACGAGCAGATCACGATTCCCAAGGACCTGATCGAAGACGTCGTCGGCTTTCTGACGCCGAATCTCGAAGTCGAAGTCGAGTTCTATGAAACGACGCCGCTGAACGTGACGCTGCCGAAGACGGTCGCGCTCAAGGTGGTGCAGACCGACCCCGGAATGAAGACGGCCGCGGTGAACAACACGCTGAAGCCCGCGACGCTGGAGACCGGGATGGTAATCCAGGTGCCGCACTTCGTCGCCGAGGGCGACACGATCACAATCAACACCGAGACGCACGAGTACCTGTCACGCTCGAAGTAGCGCGCGAATCCGGGTCGCCATTTGAGTAGCGCGCGCCAGCCGTTTCGACCTGCCGCGCGCGCTCGCAAGCCTGCACCAGAGCGCCCGCAGCCGCATCCAATCCGCTTCGGCCCGAATCTTTACGTCGCGCATACGCAGCCGGGATTCGAGGCAATCGCGGCGGGCGAGATAGCGGGACGAATCCCGGGCGCGCGCGAGATCGCGCGGCGCGTCGTGCCCGATCGCGCCGGGATGGCGATTTTCTTCGCGCCCGCGGCGGAAAAACTCGGCGCGCTGCGAACGCCTGAAGATCTGTTCGGGCTGGCGGGCTACCGCGCCGGCATTGGTCCCGAGAGCAAGGATCTCGACAAAATTCGTGGCGCGTCGCGCGAGGCACCGCTGGTCGAAGCGGCCCTGCAGGCGCGCGTCAAAGTCTCGCCGGGAACGCGCGCGGGCCGCAGGCTCAAGTTCCGGGTGATCGCCAGGATGGCGGGCGAGCATGAATTTCGCCGCGTCGATTTTCAGCGCGCGGTCGAGCGCGGGATCCTCGAGCGGAGCGATCACACCTGGCGGCTCGAAGAGGAAGACGCCGACGTCGAGTTGTGGGCGACGATGATCGACGCGGAGTTTTTTCTGACCGTGCGGCTGAGCGATGACCGGATGCGGCATCGCGAATACAAGACGGCTCATCGCCCGGCCTCGCTGCGCGCGTCGAGTGCGGCGGCGCTCGCATGGCTGTCGGAACCGCGCGAGGACGACGTCGTGCTCGATCCATTTTGCGGCGCGGGAACGATATTGATCGAGCGCGCGCACCTGGGACGTTATGCGATGCTGCTCGGCAGCGACCGCGATGCGGGAGCGATTGCGGCGGCGCGCGTCAATGTCGGCGAGCGCTACAAGCCTATCCAGCTCGAGAGCTGGGACGCGGGCGCGCTCCCGCTCGGCGACGCGAGCGTGAGTAAAATCGTCACCAACCTGCCGTGGGGATTGCGCTACGGGTCGCACGGCGAGAATCGAAAGCTCTATCCGCTGTGGTTCAAGGAGTTCGCGCGCGTGCTCAAGGGCGGCGGCATGATGGTGATGCTGACGGCGGAGTGGCGGCTGATGCGGGAGCTGGAGCGCACGCGCAAAATAGCGCCGAACAAAATTATCCGCGTGTCGGTGCTCGGCAAGCCGGCGGCAATCTACGTCTGCCGCAAAGCCTAGAGCGCGTTACTTCGCCGGCGAGAAGAAGGCGATCACCGCGTCCGCGACCTGGTGCGGACTGCTGCCGTCGATGGGCACAATCCACGCCGACGGCGCGGGCGAGTAGCCGAGCGCATGGTCGGGGGAACCGGTCAGTCGCACGCCCGCGTAGATGAACGCCGATGAATCGGGCGACCAGATCGTGTGCGAGACCGCAAACTGATCGAAGTAGCGATACGCGGTCGATTCGTCGGGAGTCGCGAGAAAGTTGCCGAGCGCCTTCTGTGCGCCGGTCTTAACGTCGACCACCGACCAGGTGTAGTACGGCTTTTCTTCGGGGACGCCGATGAACGCGAGATGGCGCGAATCGGGCGAGAAGAAAAAAGCGGCGACGTCGTCCTTGGTCAGCCATTTCGAATTTGCGGTGGCGATGTCGACCAGCTTGATGCCGTTGTAGGTCGGGTCCTGCGCCGTCAGCGCCGTCGCGTACGCCAGGTGCGCCGAATCGGGCGCCCACACGAGGCTGTTCTCGCCCACCGGCAGGCTCACGACCGAGCGCGGATGCGTCGCGTCGGCGTCGGCGACGATAATGTTCGACTCGGCATGATTGTTCGCGATGTAGGCGAGATGCTTGCCGTCGGGCGACCATGCGGGAGTCTTGAACGGCGTCCGTCCGCTCGACAGCACCTTGATCACGTTCTGAGTGGTCGGCGTCAGGCTCATCAGCGAAACCTGTTCGGTGTGATCCGAGTTGAGCGCGAGCGTATGCAGTGCAACCTGACCGGGCGCGGCGCCCCAATCGAAATACAGCGGCATCCCGGTGGTAACGATTCTGACCGGCGTCGATTCCTTGACCTCGGCCAGCACCAGGCTCAGCCCGCGCGAAGGGTCGCCGAGCAGAAATGAAAGATGCTGGCCGTCGGGCAGCCAGACCATGTAGACGACGCGGTCGATGCGGCTCTCGAAGATTTGCGTGGCCTGGCTGCGCGCGAGATCGTAAACCCAGACCGCGTACGAGTCCTCGGCTTGCTTGTGAGTCTCGGACGAATAGGCGATGCGCGTGCCGTCGGGCGAGAACGTCGGCCATTCGTAGTCGGTGCCGCCGGCAGCGGGACCCGCGTCGGGCAGCGTGTCGACCCGCACGATCGGGTCGCGCGCTATCGTCGCGGCGGACGTGCATCGCGGCGGCCTTGCACGTGACGCATTTCGGATCGGGACAGTCGGCATCGCAATAGTAGATGTTGGAGTCGGTGCCGACGTAGGTGATCTCGCCATGCAGCGTCGTCGCGCCGTGAGCAATCGAGGCCATTGCGCATAGCAGAATAACTGCGGCAGCGGCGGAGATTCGCAGGCGCGGATGGATTGAGCGCGCCATCGATGTCGTCACGGCGAAGGTCGTCATCGCGCTTAGAATTGCGCCTGTGGGTGCCCGATGGCAAGAACGATCATGGCGCCGTGGAGACCAATCCGCGATGTGTTGACACGACGGCGGCCAATCGCGCAAAGTTGAAGCCATGCGCCGAGTTGCAATTATTTTCTGCGCCGCGCTCTTCGTCGCACTGCCGTCAATCTCGCATGCGCAGTACAACGACAACGATCAGCAGGATCCCAAGGAATATCACGACGAGGATTCGCAGCCGCTCGCGCTGTTCGCGGACGTGCTCTATCCGATCGGCTTCGGCCTCGAATGGCTGATCGCGCGCCCGGCGCATTACCTGGCGAACGACAGTCCGGTCGCGCCGGTTTTCAGGCCAGTCGGCGGCAACGACACTACGCCACCGCCGCCCGTGCCTATCATTCCCGACAACACCATGGACCAGGCATCGACGGCGCCACGCTACGCCGCAGGATTGGTCGCCGACCCGGAAGCCGATCACGACCAACGCGACCGTGGTTAATCCGCAGATTTCGGTGCCGGTCGCTCCGCCGCCCACCAGCAGTCAACCGGCGCTTCACTGAATCTTCGCGTCTCGCCGAAAAATATCGCAATTGACGCAGTCGCGCGCGGAAGTCTATTTTTGCGCATCAATTCGGGGTTATCTTCGCCCTTGAATCTTGCGTATCTTTGGATAATAGAATTTTTGCTAATCGAATACGTCCAATGAAGTGGAAGAGCTAATGCAGGCTCGTCCCAAGCTGGGAGGTTGCGTCACTTAGATGGCTGTTGCACTCAAAGAGAAAGCTCCGACTGATCCCGCCGAACTCAAGAAGTGGCGCGAGGACGAACAGGCAAAAGAACGGGCCAAGCGCGACAAGGAAAAGTCCGAGCTGGGCACCTTGTGGAGCCGGCGCGATTTTCTCGGCGTGCTCGGATGGGCCGGCTTCGGTGCGTTCTCGCTGATCGGTCTGCTCGCGGCGGTGCGATCGGCGTTTCCGCGCGTGCTCTTCCTGCCACCCTCGAAATTCAAGGCCGGCTTCCCGGATGACTACGTGGTCGGCGAAGTCAGCGAAAAGTTCAAGCAGGATTTCCGCACCTGGATCATCCGCACCAAGGCGGGCTTCTACGCGATCTTCGCCAAGTGCACGCATCTCGGATGCACGCCGCGATGGCTCAAGACGGAGCAGAAATTCAAGTGCCCGTGCCACGGCTCGGGCTATTACATCAGCGGAATGAATTTCGAAGGGCCGGCGCCGCGCCCGATGGATCGATTCAAGATCTACGTCGGCGACGACGGCCAGTTGGTGGTCGACAAGTCGGTCGTCTACACGATGGAACCCGGCGTCGATCCCAACGAACAGCATCCCGAGAGCATCCTGAAGCTCGCCTGATAGAGATTTAGAACTGCGCGCAGCTACGGACGCAGCTCGGTCGAGGGCCGCGTCCGTTTTCTATTTTTTCGAGTGGGAGGGAATTCTCGCGATGCCATCAATCAAGGCCGGTAACATCAACCTCAGCTACGACACCTTCGGCGACGGCGAGCCGCTGCTGCTGATAATGGGCTTCGGAATGTCCGGCGCCGGATGGATTCCGTCGCTGCCGTTCTTCAACGGCTTCAAATGCATCTACTTCGACAATCGCGGAACCGGCCTCAGCGACAAGCCCGAGGGTATCTACACCGTCGAGGGCATGGCCGATGACGCGAGCAACCTGTTGCGCGCGCTCGGAATCCCGAAGGCCAAGGTGTTCGGCGTGTCGATGGGCGGGATGATCGCGCAGGAGCTCACGCTCAGGCATCCCGAGCAGGTCAGCAAGGTCGTGCTTGGATGCACGATGGCGGGCGGGCCGACCGCGAAGATGACGACGCCGGACGTGCTTGAAAGACTGATGACGGCGAACAAGATCATGGGCACCGATCCCGACAAGGCCTTCGACCTGCTGCTGCCCGCGATCATGCCGCCGGAGTTCGTCGCCGAGCATCCCGAGATCAAGCAGATGATGCTGGCGGGCGCGAAGATGGTGCCGCCCACGCCGCCGGAGACCTCCGACCGCGCGATGGCGGGAATCCAGCAGTTCAACGCGTACGATCGGCTGGGCCAAATCAAGTGCCCGGTGCTGATCGTGCACGGCGACAAGGACGTGCTGGTGATGCCGGAGAACGCGAACCTTATCAAGAGCAAGATTCCGCAAGCCGAGTTGTACATCATTCCCGGCGCCGGCCACGCATTTCAGGCGGCAGACCCGGTCGGGATTCATATGAAGATTGCGAACTGGCTCAGGAACTGACGGGCGCCCTGCTCTGCTCTACTTGCCGGTTCCCTTCAGGTGGATGACCTGCTGGTTGTTGCTCGCGTTGTCCTGAATCGTGAGCTTGCCCGATAGCGCGCCGGTCGCCATCGGCTGGAACGCCACGCCTATCGTGCATGATTGCCCGGGACTCAGCACCATCGCAGAGGTGCAAGTCGTAAGTTCCGGGGATTCGGCAAAGTCGCCCGTCAAACTCCATCCCTGAAAAGTGATCGGCTTCGCCTTCTTCTTTTGCGGGTTTGAGAGCACGACGCTTTTGACGCTGCTGGTAGCATCGGTATCTACCTTCCCGAACTTCACCGTCGCAGGAGTGAATTTCAGAGCAGAAGGAACCGGCGTCTCGGTTGCAGTCGGAGTTGCCGTCGCGGTCGATGTGGCAGTTGCGGTGGCTGTGGCCGTTCGAGTTGCGGTTGCGGTTAAAGTTGGAGTTGCTGTCGCCGTGGCGGTTCGAGTTGCGGTCGCTGTTGCGGTTCTAGTTGCAGTTCCAGTTGCAGTCGCGGTTCGAGTTGTAGTCGGCGTCGCAGTGGTTGTTGGTGTCGGCGTTGGCGTCACGGTTTCCGTTGACGATGAAGTTCCGGTTGCAGTGGCGGTTTGAGTTGCGGTCGAGGTGACGGCAGCGGTCGCGGTCCTGCTTGCCGTTGCCGTTGCGGTTCCAGTCGCCGTTGCTGTCGGAGTTGAAGTGGCAGTTCTCGTTGTCGAGGCGCTCGCCGTGGCCGTCGGCGTTGCTGTCCGCGACGGAGTGGCCGAGCTTGAGCTCGTCGCGGTTGGCGTAGGATGCGGCGCGCTTGCGAACGCACTCGCAAATTCCGTCATGTCCACGCTGCCCCATCCCGTGACCTGATCGTACCCCGGGCCCGCCGTATATCCCGTCACGCCGTTGTACGTGTTGCTGCCGCTGACGACGTCTTCGATGCCGTAGTCGGCCACGCCCGCATCGGCGATGTTATAAATCGTCGGGTTGAGCAGACCGAGGCGCGTGTTGCCCGACGCCACTGCCAGCACGCGCGAGTAGCCGGCCCACAATGGCGAGGCGAGACTGGTGCCGCCCCAGCAGCATTGGATGAACGGCGTGCCGTCGTTGTCGGCGCCGATGAAGACGTATGGCGCCCACGCCATCATCGCAACGTCGGGGATATCGCGCGCGGAGTCGGCCGGCACTCCCGGCCCGGTCTGCCACGTGGGCTTCCCAAACACCCCGCTCGCGCCGCCGCCGCTGGCGTCCCATGCGCTCTCGATTCCGTTCGACCCGACGCCGACCACGCTGATGTCGTTGCCGGATCCGTTGAACTGTGGAGCGAAGGTCGTGCCGCCGACTGCCGTGACGTGCGGACTGGCCGCCATCTCGCTTGGATTTTTTACCGTGCCGGTCACGCAACTGCCGTTCGAGTACTGCAGGCCCGCCGCTCCCCAATCGCCCGTTGCGATAAAGACCGACTGACCCTGCGTTGCAGCTTGCGCAAACAAAGTATCGAGGCCGGTGTAGAAGCTCGACGACTCGCCGCAGAAAATGAAGCTGATGCTGATTGCGCCGCAGGTGCCGTCGGTCACGCTTTGCGAAATCGCATCGTAAAGGCTGCCTGCGATGTACGGATGGATCGGAGTGCCCGGCGCGGTCGCATGAGCGTAGTCGATGTCGAGCAGCGTCTCGACTTCATCGCCGCTTTTTCCCGGCGAACCGCCGTCGGGATAGACGTTCGTGAGAGCCGCGGGCGCGAGGCCGAAAGTGCTGTCGTAGAGCGTCACCGCCGAAGGGAGATAGTCGGAGTCCTCGTCGAGCGCGATGCAATCCGGCGACGGCGCACCGGTATTGCCGCCGTTGAGCAGCGTCGTCTCGTCGTAAAATGTCTCCACGTCGATCGGTCCGAACGCGGTCGAACCGCCCTCGCTGGCGCCCGGCATCTGCGGCGCATTCTCGGGGCTGCTGCCGGTGACGTCGGCCAGCGCGAGAGTCTCGGGCTTGCGCTGCGTGCTCGATTGCGGCGCGGGCGGCGTCGTTCGATGCAATCCCGCAGGCACCACCGCATGCATATTGTCGAGGCCCATGATCGATACGATCAGACCGTCGAACTGCGCAGGAATTACCGGATCGGTGGTGTTCGCAAACGACGCGCCGGCGGACATCAGGGTCGTCGAAAAAGCGCGCTCGGCAGTCTCGGCATCGCCCCTGGCTTGAATCATCCGCCCGATCCGGTTGACCGAGGTGACCTCGAAGCCCTCGCCCTTCAGCCACTCGATTACGAGCTCGACCTGCTTGTCGGTCGGCCCGAAACGGCTGCTGAATTGCTGCGGCGTGAGCCATTTACGATACTGCGGCGACGCCGGATTCTGCTGATCGGCGAGCAACTGGTCGAGTGCAGCCTGGTTGCGAACTCCCAACACTATCGTGAGTTGGAGCGGCATCGTGCTCTCCGCGCGCACCGCCCCCTTCAACGCCGCAACTTCAGCCGGATGATTTCCCCGCAGACGGAACCGAACTCGACCACGAGGCTTGCCCCATGACGAGGGCGCAGGCCATCAGCGCGGCAGCGGTGCCCGGTAACTTTGCGAAGATTTGTCTGAAAGTCATAAACGACTACTAAGTGTTATATAACGAATGTACCGCTCGATGCGAGTGTAAAACAATTTGTAGTGTGAACACGCGGTGCCGGGCCTGTCGTTAGTTTAGGAACTACCCGCAAATTCGGGCAATCTCCCTAGCCGGTCGGCGGCTTGCACAGCGAGGCAACTTTCAGGCATTCACCAGCCGCACAGCTCGTTCGAGCGATACCGCGCCAGGATCGAGCAGGGCAGCGGTCGCCTCTTCCTCCCAGTCGGACGACGGAATCGACAGCGGATCCTCCGCGCGCAGGCGATGCTCGACCACCATCCGCGCGAGGATCATACGCCGCGCATCGCCGCCGCCCGCGCCGGTCGTCGCGCCTTCCCACGTCATCAGCGCGGCACTCGCCACATTATATAAGAGCGTCCGTCGCGAGCCGGGCCAGTCGCTCATGCCGGGGCTTGGCGGCGACCTCGCCGGCAAACGCGGCCGCGCGATCGATCAGGTTCGCGATCTCCTCGCGCAACGCGTTGGGAGCCGCGCTCGCCGCGTGTAACTTGGCCTTCAGCGCACGCGCGAGCGTCTCATGACCGCCCGATTTGGCTACCGCGCGATTGACCACGTCGAGCGCGTTGATATTGCTGGTGCCCTCCCACAACACGCCGATATGCGCATCGCGGATGAGCCGCGAATTCACCCAATCCTCGATGTAACCGTTGCCGCCGCGCACCTCCATCGCACCAGTCGCGACGCGGATGTTGTCGCGGCAGGCGCGAAACTTCAGCACCGCCGTCAGGATGCGCATCACGCGCTCGGCTTCCGCGTCGCCGCCGCGCGCCCGGTCCATCATCGTCGCGTCGTAAGTGAAGACCGACAGCGCCTGCTCGGTCGGCACCATCAGTTTCATCAACTGCCGCCGCAACAGCGGATGCTCGATGATCGGGCGGCCGAACGCGGCGCGATGCTGCGCGACCTGGATCGACTCGTTGAGGCATCGGCGCATCATGCCGGCCGCGCGCGCGCCGTGCGACATGCGGCTGAGATTCACCATGTCCATCATCTGCCGCAGGCCGCGGTCGAGCGCGCCGAGCTGGTAGGCGATTGCGCCTTCGAGCACGACTTCGCCGCTCGCCATCGAGCGCGTGCCGAATTTGTCCTTGAGCCGCGCGATTCGATAGTTGTTGCGCTCGCCGTTTTCCAATCGCCGCGGCATCAGGAAAAGCCCGAGCCCGCGCGATCCGGTTGGCGCGCCGTCGGGCCGCGCGAGCAGCAGCACCACGTCGCCGTCAACCGCGGAGCAAAACCACTTGTCGCCGTAGAGCCGCCAGAAATCGCCCTCACGCTTCGCGCACCACTGCGCTGTTGCCGAGGTCGGATCCGCCCGCGCGCTCGGTCATGTATTGCGCGCCCTTGAAAATCTCGTCCATGTTCTGCGACAGCATGCGGCCGAGGTAGCGCGACTTGAGATCTTCGCTGCCGTAGTTTTCCACCAGCACCGCGCCCGTATCGGTCACGCTGATTGGGCACATCAGCCCAAACTCGGCCTGCACGAACAGGTACTGGAACGCATACTTCGCGATGTAGGGCAGCGGCTCGGGCCATCCGAGCACGCCCGGCCGATGCGCCATCGCATGCAGACCGAATTCGCCGAACCCGATGCGCTCCATCTCGCGATACGCCGGATGGAACTCGACCCAATCCTCGTCGCGGCCGAAACGATCGCGCGAATGCAGCACCGGCGGATGCTTGTCGGCGATTTCCGCGAGCTCGTCGAGCCGCCCGCCCGCAAGCTGGCCTAAGGCGGTCGAGATGCGGCTCCATCGCCGCGCGCAACCGCGGCTCCATGTGGAGATCGAGCAGGTCGCGCAGGCCGCGGTCGATGCGATAGAAGTTCATGCCGCGGCAATCGGGCGCGACCAGCGCGGCGGCGGCCTTGTCGCGTGCGAGGTCGCCGGAATTTACGGATCCCATAGGAATTTAGAAGTAATCTTTTCGCGGCGCATTGGCTATAAAGCAAAAAACAACATTGTCGGCGCATGAAGCGCGGCGAATTGCGCTGGCGGCGCAGGGGTTCGCGAATCCGCGGCTCGTCAGCTCGACCCGACGTCCGGCACTTGCGCCGCGTCATTGCGCAAATCGGCTTGCTGCAAATCGACTCGGTCAACGTGCTCGTGCGATCGCATTACCTGCCGCTCTTTTCGCGTCTCGGCGGTTACGCGCCGGAAATCCTCGACGCGTCGTGGCTCGGCGCGCCCGCCAATCGGGAGTTGTTTGAATATTGGGGACACATGGCGTCGTTGATGCCGCTCGAGATGCATCCGCTGCTTCGCTGGCGGATGGCGGAGGCGGCCGCGAATCATCGCGACAGCGACACCAGGGTCGCGAGTCTCGAGCAGCGGCGTCCGGGCTTCATGCGGGCGGCGCTGAAAGAGATTGCGCAGCGCGGCGCGCTCAGCGCTCGCGAGCTAACCGGCGCGGGAGCAAGCGCGGGCGGATGGTGGGGATGGAGCGACGGCAAGCGCGCACTCGAGGCGCTGTTTGCCGCCGGTCGCGTCGCGGCGGCGGGACGGCGCGGCTTCGAGCGGCTGTACGATCTTCCGGAGCGGGTTATCCCGGCGCGAGTGCTCGCGATGCCGACGCCTGCGCCCGAAGACGCGCAGCGCTCACTCATGCGAATCGCCGCTCGCGCGCTCGGCGTCGGCACCGAAAAGGATCTTTGCGATTACTTTCGCATCCGCATCGGCGCCGGAAGACTCCGCATCAGGGAACTCGTCGAGGCGGGAGAATTGATTCCGGTCGCCGTCGAAGGATGGCCGCAGCCCGCCTTCATCGCGCGCGATGCCCGCTTGCCGCGCACCGTGGATGCGCGCGCCGTGCTCTCGCCGTTCGACTCGCTGATATGGGAACGCGCGCGCACCGAAAGAATCTTCGGCTTCCGCTACCGGATTGAGATTTACACGCCGTCGGCGAATCGCAAGTACGGCTACTATGTGTTGCCGTTCCTGCTGGGAGACCGGCTGGTCGGCCGCGTCGATCTGAAATCCGATCGCGCAACCGGAACGCTCCTCGTCCGCGGAGCGCATTCGGAACCCGGCGTTCGTCTGAGCGACGTTGCGGAACCGCTCATGCACGAGATCACGACGATAGCGTCGTGGCTCGGCCTCGAACGTATCGAAGTGACGCGACGCGGCAATCTCGCGCGCATGCTGCGTGCCTGATTGTCATGCGCCGCCTCTGACTCCTGCCCGCGCGTCGGCGACCAGTTGCCGGATTCGAGTCTCCATCGCCTCGCCTTCATAGGCTGGGTTGTAGTGGCGGCATGAAAGACATATCGCCGGCGCCATGCCGTCACGAAATCGCTGGCGCAGCGCGGTCATCGCGCCGCTCTCGTACACGCTCGCGCATATCGGTGAGCAGGTCCGCGGACGCGAGCGCAAGATCGCTTTTGCCATCGAGATCGCGGCATCCGCAAGCTGTGGCGCGCCCGTCGGACAGGAAGTGCGGGCCCGAATTGGTCATCGCGCAAGGGAGAATTTTGGGGCGATTCGGCCGTGTCAGCATGCCTTCAGCCTCGAGCAGCGCGCCGACCTGGCCTGACCAATCGTCAAATTGCAGATTCCTGGTGACCTTCCAGCCCTTCGCGCGCGCACGCGCAATCATCGGATGAGCGTCCCAGTTCTTCACGCGGCTGGTTCGCAGCGCGAGGGTGAACGCGCAATCGGCGCGCTCGTAAGTCGACAGAATCCCCTCGATATTGGCGACGACGGTCTTGAGCTTGGGGCTGCGATAGACGCGGCGATACTCGTCTTCGTCCGGATAGGACATCGAAATATCGATACTGCTGATGCCGGCCTCGACCAACGATCGATAGCGCGACGGCGTCAGCAAAATTCCGTTGGTCACCAGCCCCACCTGCATCGGATTCGGCTCCGCGCGTGCGAGTCGGATGAAACTCTCGAGACTGCGATGAACCAGCGGCTCGCCGACGATCGGCGTCAGGCCCAGGCGTCTGACCCCGGCCCGTTTCGCCGCCGCGATGATCTTCGCGGCCAGATCGGTCTCCATCGCGACATGCGGGCGCTGCTGGAATTGATAGCCGCAGAACACGCAATCCGCATTGCACAGATTCGTCGGCTCGATATTGACGTCGCTGAGCCTGCCGGAAGTCAGCTTGCGCGGCGCGAACAACCCGCGGACGCCCCGCGCGATGACCGCGGCCCAGAAAGCCCCGCGAAGCATCGCGACGGTCGTGCGGGACTTGGCTGTCATGCTCGCGACGCTAGCATCGCGACCGTCGTGGGTTAAGTGCGGGTCGTCGCGTCTTCAGTATCTACATCGCCATCGGCGCTTTCTTGCCGACGTGACCGCCCTTGTCGGTGCAGGTTTTGGCGTCAGCCGTGATGATAAAGCCTTTGCCCGAGCATGAGTTCTTGCCCTGGCAATCGTTCGTGGCAGTCTTGCATGCGCTCTGCCCCTTGCACGCATTGGCGCCCAGGCACTTGATTTGCGCAGCCTCAGTGGCCGGGCTCGGCGCGTCGCCGGCGTTGAGCACGGTGGCAGTGAACGTCAATGCGACCGCGGTCGCGAGCATCGCGCCTGCTATCCTCGTCTTCTTCATCGCTAAGTTCTCCTGCCCAAGTATACGAGTCCGCCGCCGTTGCGGATTAGATGAAGGGCATCGGCGGGCCGACGATTGAACCGCGAATCATTCACCACGCAGTCCCATCGACCCCGCAGCTATGCAGTTCGCTGTGCGGGCCGTTCGGGACTTGGATGATGCAGTAGGCGTTCTCGGGATCGTTGCAGCGGGGACATGGCCTTCCGCATACTGGCGGTTTGTCATCCAAGCCTACGCTCGGTGGCGTGCTGATAACTTCCGGCGGCGGCGTGATTGCAGCCGGCTTTTTCTTTGCAACCGACTTTTTCTTGACGACCGGCTTCTTCTTTGCGACCGCCTTTTTCTTTGCGATCGGCTTCTTCTTTGCGACCGGCTTTTTCTTTACGGTCGACTTCTTCTTCACTGCCGGTTTCTTTTTTGCGGTCGGCTTTTTCTTCGCCATGCGGCCTCCCATTTCAACTGACTGACTGTCAGCGTCGCGAACTCGCATTATCAAGCACTTCCGCTCCCAGTTGCGGAAACACTTTCGAAACCTTTTTCAGCAGGTAGTCGCCGTAAGTCCCGCTCACCGTGGCCAGGTCCGTGCCATCCCAAAGGCGCGCGCGCCGATGCTGCCCGATGGCCGGCGAGTCTGCCACAAGAGCCGTAATTGGCGCCAGCACTGCGTCAAAGCTCGGGTCAAGGAACAGCGGCATCGAGATGCGATCCCGCGTCGAGAAGTTGCGGACGCGATGCAGCGCCGACAGGTACCGTCCCGCCGTCAACCGCTCCAGCATGTCGCCGACATTGCAGACGAACGAGTCGGGCACCGGCGGCGCCGGCAACCATCCGTCGTCGTGCCAGATTTCAAGGCCGCCGACCTCGTCCTGCCGCAGCAGCGTCAGCAGCCCGTAGTCGGTATGCGCACCCACGCCAAGTTCGTCTTCGCCGGCGCCGGCCGTCGCGGGAGGATAGTTGAAGATGCGGAACAGCACGGTCGGGTCGCGCGTGTAGCGTTCGAGGAAGTAGTCCGCGACCCAGCCCGAGGCCGGCGCCAATTCCGCTCAGCAGCAGCTGGCCGACGCGCGTGATTTCATCGATGTAGGCGACCGTGGTCTCGCGAAATCCGGGCAGCGCCGGATAGAGATTCATCCCATGCAGCGGCACGCCCGCGCGCACGCGCGCATCGTCCGGGCCCAGCTCGGTGCCGAAGTAAATTCCTTCCTTGCGATCCGGCCGCCCCGAAGTCAGCTCACCTTCCACCGGGAAGTAGCCGCGCCATGCCCGCCCGCCATGCGCCATCGCGATCGCCATCTTCTGCTGCAGCGGGAGCGCGAAGAACTCACGTGCGAGTGTCATCATCCGCGTCGACAGCGTCGGATCGATTCCATGACCCGTCACGTAGAAAAACCCGAACTCGCAACATGCCCGGTCGAGCGCCGCGCCGACGCTCGCGATATCGCCGGAGCCGCGCCCTAAGCGATCCTATGTCGATTATCGGGACGCTCATCTGTCGAAAGCCTACCGCGCCCGTCATCACGTTTACAGCCGGACCGAGACGGGTGTGCTCGCTGATCCCTCGCCCGTTCTTTCACGGGAGAGGTTAGGTGAGGGTTCTGCGATTCAAGCTGACAGTTATGCAGATCGCCGTCGTTGAAATGATTCGGAGCGCATATGTTCTTCAGCTTGCTGCTGAGCTAAAAGTGTAGCGATACCTCGATGAATAATTCCACCAACCGTTCACGCCGCATTGCGATCATCGGTTCCGGTTTCGCAGGTTTGTGCCTGGCGATTCAGCTCAAGAAGCGCGGCATCGACAGCTTCACGATTTTCGAAAAAGCGGGCCGTATCGGCGGCACCTGGCGCGACAACACCTACCCGGGCGCGTGCTGCGACGTGCCGGCGTTTTCGTATTGCTTCTCGTTCGAGCAAAAGACCGACTGGACGCGAATCTGGGCGCAGCAATCGGAAATTCTCGAGTACATGGAGAGTTGCGCGCGCAAATACGATCTCGCCCGCCACATCCGCTTCAACACCGAGATCGCGGGCGCGCGCTGGGACGCGGACCAGGACGTCTGGCGCCTGAAGACCGCGAGCGGCGAAGAGATCGTCGCCGACGTGCTGGTGAGCGGAACCGGCCAGCTCAACCGCCCTTCCATTCCGAAAATCAAAGGACTCGAGAATTTCAAAGGCGTCTCATTTCATTCCGCGCGATGGCGCCATGACGTGGATCTCACCGGCCTCAACGTCGCGTCGATCGGCAACGCCGCCAGCGCGATCCAGTTCGTCCCGGTGATCGCGCCCAAGGTCCGCAAGCTGAGCATCTTCCAGCGCAGTCCGAACTGGATGGTTCCGCGCGGCGACCGCGCCTACACCGACGCCGAGAAGCAGCGGTTCTCGCGCCATCGACTGCTCGCGCTCGGGTACCGCTGGCTCATTTACCTGCAGCACGAGATCAACTGGCCGATCTTCCGCCGCGTCAAGTTCTTCGTCACTCGCACGCAGAAGGTGGCCGAGGATTACGCGCGTACGACCCTCAAGGATCCCAGGCTGCAGGCGTCGCAGATTCCCGACTATCCGATCGGCGGCAAGCGGATGCTGATTTCGGACGACTACTTCCCGGCCCTCAACCGCGAGAATGTGGAAGTGGTCTTGAGCCCGCTCGATCACGTGACCGAAAACGCGATCGTCACCGCCGACGGCCGCACCATCCCGGCCGACGTGATCGTGCTGGCCACCGGCTTCCAATCCACCTCGTTCCTCGCACCGATGGCGATACAGGGCGTCGGCGGACGCGCTCTCGATGACGAATGGAACGGCGCCGCGAGAGCCTACCTCGGAATCACGGTTGCGGGATTTCCGAATCTGTTCCTGATGTACGGGCCGAACACCAACCTCGGGCACAACTCGATCATCTTCATGATCGAATGCCAGGCCAATTACATTCTGGGATGCCTCGAGCAGATGGATGCGCGCGGGCTGGCGTCGATCGATCTGCGCCGCGACGCGATGGAGTCTTTCGACGCGCGCGTGCAGCAGGAACTACAGCGGACGGCGTGGGCTGCGATAGACAAGAGCTGGTACAAAACCGAAAACGGTCGCATCACCAACAACTGGTCCGGCAGCACGATTCGCTACTGGTGGGAAACCCGCCATGCTGACCTCTCGCTCTATCATCAGAAGGCCCGCGCTCATCGAGCGCGCCTCGCAACCGCTCGACTCCACCGCGCACGCAGCCGTAGACTGAACGTAATCCGCAGATCGCACTGCCGCAAAGATTTCTCCGTACGCGTATCATGAGTCAGACGCTACCCGTCGTTTACCTTGCAAGGCACGGTGAGACTGCCTGGAGTATTTCGGGCCAGCACACCGGACTTACCGATCTGCCGTTGACCGAGCAGGGCGAGCGCAACGCGCGCCGGCTGGCCGATCGGCTAAAAGGACTGAGTTTTGCCAAAGTGTACAGCAGCCCGTTGCAGCGCGCGGTTCGCACTTGCGAGCTGGCGGGCTTTGGCGCGCGAGCCGAAATCGATCGCGACCTGCTCGAATGGAACTACGGCGAATACGAAGGCCGGCGCACTCAGGACATTCACGCCGAGCGCCCGGACTGGCAACTGTTTCGCGACGGCTGTCCCGGCGGCGAGTCGCCGCAGCAGATCGGCGCACGGGCTGACAGGGTCGTGCAGCGGTTGCGTGAGATTCAGGGCAACGTGCTGATTTTCTCGAGCGGCCACATCCTGCGCGTACTGAGCGCGCGCTGGCTGGGGCTGGAGCCGGCCGGCGGCAAGTACCTGCTGTTGAGCACGGCGAGCTTGAGCGCGCTAAGCTATGAACACAATTTGTCCCAGCCCGTAATTCAACTGTGGAACGACACCAACCATGTCGTATCGTGAATATCGTGAACAACATCCTGGAGGTTAGACAATGAAGGCCACCCAAACGCTGCACAACCTCGGTCAGAGTATCTGGCTCGATAACATTACCCGCGACCTGCTCGATAGCGGCACGCTCAAGCGCTACATCGGCGATCTCTCGGTCACCGGCCTGACTTCCAATCCGACGATCTTCGACCACGCTATCGCGCACAGCAAATCCTACGATTCTGAAATTCGCCGGCTCGTCGGTACCGGCCTGTCCGGTGAAGGATTGTTCTTCGAGCTGGCGGTGCAGGACCTGACGCGCGCCGCCGATCTTTTCGCGCCTATCAATGAACTGACCGCCGGCGTTGACGGTTTCGTCTCGCTCGAAGTTTCGCCGCTGCTCGCCTACGACACCAAGGCAACGGTCGAGCAGGCCAAAACGCTGCACAAGAAAGCCAACCGCCGCAACCTGTTCATCAAGATTCCGGGCACCAAGGAAGGCGGGCCGGCGATCGAAGAGGCGATCTTTTCGGGCGTGCCGGTGAACGTGACGCTGCTGTTCTCGCGCGATCATTATGTGGCCGCCGCCCAGGCTTATATGCGCGGGCTCGAGCGGCGCGTCGCCGCCGGCTTGAGCCCCGACGTCCGTTCGGTGGCCTCGCTGTTCGTCAGCCGCTGGGACAAGGCCACGATGGACAAAGTGCCTGATCGCGATCGCGACAAACTCGGAATCGCTATCGGCCAGCAGGCTTACAAGGCGTACCGCGACGTCCTCGAGTCGGATCAATGGCAGCGGCTGGCTAACTCTGGTGCGCGCGCACAGCGCCTGCTCTTCGCCAGCACCGGCACCAAGGATCCCAAGGCTTCGGACACCCTTTATATTGGAGCGCTGGCCGCGCCCAACACCGTGAACACGATGCCGGAGGAGACGCTGCTCGCGTTCGGCGAGCATGGTCAGGCGGCCGGCGTCATTCCACGCGACGGCGCGGATTGTGAACAAGTGCTCGCAGAGTTCGGCAAGGTCGGGATCGATGTGGCAAAGCTCGCCGCCGATCTGCAGACCGAGGGCGCCAAGTCCTTCGTCGATTCCTGGAAGGACCTGCTCAGCTCAATCGAGACCAAGAGCAAGGCGCTGAAGTAATCAGCGCGCCCCGCTCGATCGTGATTACATGCGCCCCGGCAGCCAGCCATGGTAGGACCGGGGCGCATTCGTCCAATGTAGTACGAGGAGTCCTCGATGCCGGATAGATCGCGCGGCGCGGCACTGACGATTTTTGCGCTGCTGTTCGTGTTGATGGCGATTTCCAATTTCGGCAAACCGTTCTCGCACAATCCCGGCGTCGGCTTCGTCTTCTTCGGCACGCGGCTGTCAGGAATGCGCAACATCATCATCGCACCGATCTTCGGCATCCTGCTCATCGTGTACGCGTACGGAATCCTCGCGATGCGCAAGTTCGCGCTGCCGCTCGGCGTCGCCTACGCGGCGTACGTGATCGTCAACATGCCGCTGTTCCTTGCCAGGTACCACGGCAGCCCCGTGATGCAGGAGCATTCGTGGGCCTACCTGGTGCCCTACCCCTTCATCGCGATAGGAGTGTCATCAGGCGCCGCCGCGCTCCTATATCGCCGCAAATCCGACCTGACCTAAGCGAACAACGCGAGCCCTCTTGTCATCCTGCCTGAAGGCGAGCAACGGGAGCCTCATCCGTCATCCTGACGACCCGAGCATCGCGAGGGGAGGAAGGACCTCGGACAGCTTCGCGTAAGCGAAGCCGGTTCCGGTTTCCGAAATCGCGCAGCGCTCCTTTTCTGCTTCTGTTCTGCAGCCCTCCGGATTCTAATCGGCTGGCAGCCACCCAAAACCGGAACCGGCGGCGCTCACGCCCCGCTGTCCGAGATCCTTCCATCCGCTCGCGTTCGCTCGCTTCGTCAGGATGACAAAAAAACGTCGCGAATGATGCGGGCGGCCTGACCACTTCCAGCGCATAGCGCTCCGAACCGGATGGCGAAGAGACATCTCGCGTCCGCCCGCCGCTTGGCGGTAAAATTGGTCTGACTCTCCGCGAGGTGCTCGGATGAAACGATCGCGCGACGGATCTATCTTCGGCAGACGCGAGTTTCTGAAACGCGGCATGCTCGCCGGCGTCGGCGTGTCGATCCTGCCGCTGGCCGGCGCCGCGAGCGCATCGGTCGAGGCGGCGGCTCCGCGCGTTCGCCGCTACTCGACGCTTGGCCGCACGGGCCTCCGGATTTCCGACATCTCGTTCGGCTCCAGCCGCCTGCATTCCGGCGAGGAAGACCTGGTCCGCCACGCATTCGATTGCGGCGTCAATTACTTCGACTCGGCCGACACCTACACCGACGGCGAATCCGAAACGACGATCGGCAACGCGCTCAAGGGCAAGCGCGACAAGGTCTACCTCACTTCCAAGCAGATGGCGGGCGCGGATGACACCCGCGCATCGATGATGACCACGCTCGAAGGCAGCCTGCGCCGCCTGCAGACCGATCACGTCGACGTGTATTTCAACCATGCGGTCAACGATCCCGCGCGGCTGAAGAATCCCGAGTGGTACGAATTCGTCACGCAGGCGCGCAGCCAGGGCAAAATTCGCTTCACCGGGATGTCCGGCCATGCGGGCAACCTCGCCGAATGCCTCGACTATGCGATCGACAGCGGCCACTTCGACGTGATCCTGTGCGCGCACAACTTCGGCCAGGACCCGAGCTTCTACCAGCGCTTCACCCGCAACTTCGACATGATCGCGGTTCAGCCCGAGCTGCCGCGCCTGCTGAAGAAGGCCAATCAGCACGGCGTCGGCATGGTCGTGATGAAAACCCTGATGGGCGCGCGCCTGAACGATATGCGCCCGTACGAAACGGGCGGCGCAACCTTCTCGCAGGCGGCGTTTCGATGGGTGCTGTCGAATCAGAACGTCGACGCGCTGATCGTCTCGATGACGAGCCGGCCGATGATCGACGAATACCTGGGCGCATCCGGAGCGCGCGCAACTGCGGCGAGCGACCTGCCGCTGTTGAATCGCTACGCTGCACTCAACGGCGATTCGCAATGCCGTCCCGCGTGCAACGCCTGCGCGAACGCATGCCCGTTCGGTGTGCCGATAGCCGACGTGATGCGCACGCGGATGTACGCTCGCGACTACGGCGATATGCGCTTTGCGCGCAGCGAATACGCGATGCTCGCGGCGAACGCGGCGCCCTGCCTCACCTGTGACGCGAAGCCATGCGCCGGCTCATGCCCGCACGGCATCGCGACCGACGTGCTGCTGGCGCCGACGCATCGGATGCTCGCGTAGCTGCGCGCTTCAGTTGATTTTCACAATCTCGAGAGTAGTCAGTCCACGAATCCATCGCGCGCCGCGTTTGTCGCCGGGAACGACGATTCGCAGCGGGCCCTCGTGAGCGTCGAGCGGCTTGCCGTCACGATGATCGGCCAGCAGAATCACGCGGTCACTGAAGGCGGGATCGAATTCCGCCAGTGAGAAGAGCACGTGGTAACCGTCCGGCGCGCGCGCGACGAGGCCGGCCGCCATGTTTGCTCCCCTCAAATTTTTGCCGTGCGGCGCACCCGCCTTGTCGAGGATCTCCGCGACCGGCACTCCCGCATACTCGCTTGCGATGCCTTTTTCATCGGTGACGTGGACGGTCTGCCGTTGCAGCGCTGCGAGATCTCCGAGGCTGAGATCCAGGTGATTCGGCACGTCGCCGGTTATATGCAGCACCGCCGGCTGCGACGCTTGTGCATGCGCGTTCGCCGGCGTGAGCAACAGCAGCACGAACAGCGAGAGCAGCCACTGCTTTCGACTGACGGATGTCACGCTAGCCTTTCTGAATCATGACCTCGGTGGCCTTGATTACCGCGGTGACCTTGTCGCCCTTCTTGAGACCCATTTCCTCGGCGCTACGCTTGGTAATAACCGATTCGACGATATTGTCCCCGACTTTCACCGTAATGAGCGCGGTAACCGTCCCAAGAATTACTTCGGTGATTTCCCCTGTCAGATGATTGCGAGCGCTTAGCGCCATAAGACTATCTCCTCACACTGTTTGAAATTGTATCGGGAACCTGGACTCTATCAGCTGTGCAGTCACCGCTTGCCAGCGTCGGGATGCGGCCAGGAACAAGCGCATCGGCGAGACTTCGCGAGTGACGGGATTCACCATCAGGCCAAGACTCTCCAGGGTCAGCGCTCCAAGCAAAGGTGTCACGTGAGCCGAGCCGAAGACCACTTTCGACGTGCCGCGCCGATCGTCGAGCTCAAAGAATGCTTCGCCGATGTCATAGGCGCGATGAGTTCCGTCCGCCAGCGTGAACTCTTCGCGGTCAAGTTTGGTTAGCGCGAGTTTGCGGGCTATCGATGCAGGCACAACGCTGTAGATTGCGCCGGTATCGATCAGAAATTCGAGCTCCACAACGCGCCGCGCGGTTGGCGCGGATTGGAAATCTTCGC
>CAVVGR010000015.1:0-120645 GCA_963747845.1 uncultured delta proteobacterium | reverse complement strand
CGCGCGCGCCCGCACCCAGAGCGCTCAAGCGCTTGCTGGTACCCGCACCCGACGACTTGTTACTGGCGACGCCGGTCTCGCCCGAGGTCAATAGTGTCGAGAACGATTCGCCAGAGTTACTGCGGCCAGCAGGGCAGATGCAGCTGATTTGACACCGCGCGTGTTCGAAACCAGACCGAGGCGCTTGCCCATGCACACCCTCAATTGATGCGTTTTAACGCGCGTGATAGTCGATTGGTTCGGTCGCGACGACGAAAAGGGCAGGGGCGGCGTACCCAAGTGGTTAAGGGACAGGTCCGCAAAACCTCCATGCATCGGTTCGAATCCGATCGCCGCCTCCAACCGAACCAACCGCGATGACGTTGAGCGTCACTTCTTCAGACGCGGATCGTCTCTGGAGACACAGGTCGCGTTGTTCGCGATTGCGTAGTCGGTCAGCACTGCTGCTGAATGATCGGCGGCGGCGTCCGACTTGATCGAATGCTTTGCGTCACTGATGATTTCAAGCCGTCTCTTTTCGCAAGCGCTCTTGGGGTCGAAGCGTTGAACAACTTGCCATGTGCGGAGCGGCGCCGTTGAGGTCCAATCCAGAGTGTCAGTGAGTTTCGGGCGGTCGGGCGGCACCATCAGAAACCAGCCCACGAGCGCGAGCGCGGCAGCGTGGCAGGGTTTCATGCGCTAGGGCTTCGGGTTGTTGCGCGAAAATTGGCGGAACTTTGCGATTAGCGGGAAGCCGGTTGGCGTGTCGACGACCTGGTCGAGCTCGAAGTCGACGACTCGTTCCGCGCCCGCGAACGTGCCCACGCGTTCGGCATTCCAGTCGATGGTCGCGAGACCCGTGAGCTGGAGCGTGCGTCCGCTGTCGAAATCGATGAACAGAAGTCCCGCGTGCGCGTTGACCGAGAGGTTGCCCAGCGTGTTGAACATGCTGTTGCCGTTGTAGTCGGGAAAGGCGATGCGCCGCGGGCCGAGCACGTGGACGAAGCCGGGGTTGCCGCCCTTGTGCGAAACGTCGGCGCCGCGCTCGGGATGATCGGTCGCGATGAAGAAGGTGTCGGCGCGGGAGATCTGCTCCTGCTGCGATGCGGACAGCTCACTGCTCAACGTGGCGCCTGAGCTATCTTTGTCCGAGGGTTCGCGGCTGCCAAGAAAAATCCGCTCCTGCAAGTAGCGCCGGCAGTTGCCGTAGACTTCATGCGGCGTGAGGTAGATTGCTCCATTTCGGATCACGCCGCGGCCGTTTACGCGAATGCGCTGCGTCTTGACGAAATCCGGCACGAACAAAGCGAGGTGACCCTCGGTCGCGAGATTCTGAAACAACGGATCGCTGGACGATTTTGCCGCTGCGATTTTCAGCGTGTGTTCATCGACGACTTCGAGAAACCCCGGGTCGCCCGTGACCACCGACGCCCACACGCGGCCGCGGCTATCTACAGTACCGAGCACGGCCATTTGCCGCAGTTCGAGAAATTGTACGGCGCCGGGTGGGATGTGATCGATGATGCCTTCGCCGACGTCTTCGGCGATATCGCGAACGCCTGCCCGTTGCTGCACGGCGATTTCGCCACTGTGAAATCTCATGGCACTCAGGGCGTGGGAGCTGCCGGCGCCGCCAGGTTGTGGTCCGGTTTCACTTTGAGGGTGACGAGGCACGGCGGGCCGTCCTCGCCGTAGCAGAGGTTGCTCACTTCGCCGAGCCTGGGATTGCGGTTGTCGTTGGTATAGCCCGGACAGATCCAGTGGCCGCCTGCGCCGCGGTAAAGAGCGACGGCGAAATATCTGCCGGCGGCGAGATTGCCGCCAATCGGATCGCCGCTCGATGCGAGCTCGCGCGAGTTCACGATGTCGAAGCCGTCATGCGCGGCGTCGGGCGAGAACTGCATGAAGAACATGCGCCATTGACGGCCGGGTCGCGCGGTCACCTGGTATTCCATCGCGCGGTCGTACGAGAACACCGGCTTGTCACGGCATAGCCACGGGCGCGCCTCTTGCGCGAAGGCGCTGGTCGCGGCCAGCATCGCGAGCACTGCGGCGATCGAAATAGAGCGAGCGATTTTCAAAATTTTCATGTCCTTTATCGGCTGGCGATGGCGATGATGCGCCCGACAATTTCGCCGAGGTTCGAGTCCTTGGGCGTGAAGACCGCTTTGACGCCGAGCGCGAGCAGGGCGGTGCGGTCGGCCTCGGGGATGATTCCGCCCATCACGAGTGCGACGTCGGTGGCGCCGCGGCTTTTCAGCAGATCGATCGTCTCGCGCGCGATCGACATATGCGCGCCGGCGAGGCTCGAGATCGCAAGCACGTCGACGTCTTCCTCGAGCGCGGTCGCGACCATCTGCTCCGGCGTCTGCTTGAATCCCGCGAGCACTACTTCCATCCCGGCCTGCATGCACGCGTGCGCGAGCAGCTTGATCGCATTGATATGCCCGTCGAGGCCCGCTTTGCCGAGCGCGATGCGAATTTCTGCGTGTCGCGAGCGGCACCTTGAGCGCGCCGACGCCTGCATTGCTTTCGAGAATCGGCGGCGTATAGCGGCCGCGGCTGACGCGCACCAGCGAGTCGGTCCATTCGCCGACGGTGCCGCCGGCGCGCGCGAGGTCGATAGTCGCCTCGATCAGTCCGCCGTCGCCGTCATTGGCGCCGGCACGTTCGAGCGCCTCGCGCGCTTTCGCGACGGCGCTTTGGTCGCGCGCCGCGCGCCACTTTTTGATCGACTCGATGCGTTCCCGTTCCTTCGAGGTCTGCGCGGCGTGATCGGCGCTCTGTTTCGGCGGCGGTGTGAGGCCGACTTCGCCGGTGAACGCGTTGACTCCAATCTGCACTATCTCGCCCGCCTCGAGTTTGCGGTGACGCTCTGCAAGTTGCCGCGTGAGCTCACCGCTGACAATTGAAATAGCGCGCGAGTAGCCGGCTTCGCGCAAGCGAATTGCGATTTCGCGCGCGCGCGATGCGGTCTCGTCGGTAAGCTTTTCAATAACCTTGCTGCCCTCGAAAATATCGCCGTAGGCCGCGAGCCCCGTCTCGTGCATCAGGACCTGCTGCGTGCGCAGGCTCAGCGTCTGCTCGGACTGGTCGGGCAGGGCGAGCGCCTCGCGAAATCCCGGCAACTGGAGAGCGTTGACGCGCGCGTCGGCCGACATGACGACCGGCAGCGCCTCGTACGCGATGCGGATGATATTCACTTCGGGCTGCGGCTCGGTGAGCGTCAGCGACCGCACCTGGCATCCGGCGCGGAAGGCGACGTCGTGGACGCCATACTCGGTCGCACACAGCTCGCGCCACAGTTTGAAGTACGCGCGAATCTTGCAGATCTCCGGCACCAGCTCGATGCCGCTGTTGATGAAGAATGAAATGCGGCGAACGGTCTGCTCGAACGCCGCCCGGTCGAGCTTGGGGCGCAGCGCGTCGAGAATCAGCAGCGCGTTGCCGAACGCGTAGCCGATTTCCTCGGCCGGCCCGGCGCCGCTCTCCATATAGTGGTAGCCGCAGCAGTTGATCGGATTCCAGTTGGGCACGCGCTCGACGGCGAATCGAATCAGCTCGGTCGAGAGTCGAAACGACAGCTCGGGATGAAAAATCGAGGTGCCGCGCGCCACGAATTCCTTCAGCAGATCGTTCTGCGTCGTGCCGCGCAACTCGGTCCATGGCACGCCATGCTTTTCGGCGACGACGAGATACAGCGCGAGGATGAACGGCGCGGTCGCGTTGATCGTCATCGAGGTGTTGATCGATTGCAGCGGGATGCCCTCGAACAGGCGCTCCATATCATCCCAATGGCAGATCGAAACGCCCGCCTCGCCGACTTCGCCGCGCGCGACCGGAGCGTCGGGGTCGTAGCCGTTTTGCGTCGGCAGGTCGAAGGCGATCGAAAGCCCGCGCTGGCCCTGCTTCAGATTTGCGAGGAAGCGCTCGTTGGCCTGGCGCGCATCGCCGAAGCCCGCGTAGGTGCGGATGATCCACGGCTCGCGGGGCGCGCGCGGTTTTTTCTCGGGTTCAGGCATCGCCACAAGGTTAGTTGTCGAAGCGGCGGGATTCCAGCCGCGGTCAGCGCCGATGCGCGGCGCGGGGTGGTGCTTCACCTTCTCGATAGCGGGCGAGCTCGGCGGTGATGCGATCGATTAGCTCGATTCCCGACAGGCCGCCGTGCTCGGCGATTTCGAGCACTGAGGCTCCCGACTCGGCGCGGATTTTCGCGATAGCCTTGCGTGCATCCGACGCGCGATTCAGCTCGGATTTTGCCAGGTCGGCGAGATGCTCGAGATCTTTCTTGCGCGAATGAGGCGCGCGGCGATTGGTCAGCGCCGAGATGTCACTGGCGTCGAAGTCGAACGGCGGCACACGGTTGAACAGCACGGCGGCCGGCGCGAGATGAAGACTGCTCAACTGGGCGTGCGTCTCGATCGTCTCGGAGATCGAAAGACTGTCGGCGGTGGTGACCTGGATGATCGCGCAATTGCGCCGGTCGCGCAGCATCCGCGAGATGTTGCGCGCTTCCTTGCCGACGACGCTCTCGCCGAAGGTCGCGCGCGCGGCCGCCGGCATTTTGAGCAGGCTGATCGCCTGGCCGCTGGCGGGCGCATCGACAACTATAATGTTGCGGGCGGGCGCCTTGGCATCATCTCGGCCGGCGTCATAGAAAATCTTGCCGAGCATCATCAGCTCGCGCAGGCCCGGCGCGGCTTGCACGAAAAATTGATAGAGACGGCTGGCGAACACGGCCTTCAGCAGCATCCGGCCCGGCACCACCAGGCGCAGATATTCCTCGAGTGCGGCGCGTCCGTCGAGCGTCATCAGCGCGAGGTTGTGGGCGACCGGCGTCGGTGCGAATGACGACTCGACGCCGAAGGTCGCGGCCAGCGGCGCGCGCGTGTCGCATTCCATGATAAGCGCGCGCGCGTCTGACAAGCGTCGCGAGCTTGGCGATCGCGGCGCTGAGCGTGGATTTGCCGACGCCGCCCTTGCCGAGCACGATGACGACGCGTCGGGCGAGAATTTCGTTCAGCATTTGTGAGGGGATGGCGGCGTGTCCGTGACCTTTGCGGAGCGGAGGCAGAATCGTGGATCGCGCGCGGAAAATGCGCGCTGGACAAGGACCCTCACCTTCATCCTCTCCCTTACAGGGAGAGGAGACAGAACTTCGACCGTCACCTTCATTTCTCGCTTGCAGCGAGAGGAGACAGAACATCAGATTTAACATTCAACTCGTTCAGTATAGGAAAGGCTTTCCGAATTCAAAATAGCGCCAGCCGCAGTATTGCTTCTTGACAGCGTCGCGCGCGAGGTGCGACGGTCCGCCGAGGAACGTTGCGAGGATGGTGAATCGCCATGAGTATGTGCGCGAATCTGAATGTAGGGCTGCTCTTTCCGTTTCGAAATCCGCCGGCATGGCGCAAACCATTCGCCGACTTTTACGCCGATCAACTGGAGCAAACGCGCCTCGCGGAGCAACTCGGCTACGATGAGATCTGGCTGACCGAGCATCATTTCGCCGAGGACGGATATTCGCCCGCGATCCTGCCGATCGCGTCGGCGATTGCCGCGATCACCAAGCGCATTCGCATCGGGACCTACCTGGTGCTGCTGCCGCTGCATAACGCGGTGCGCGTCGCCGAAGATGCGGCGACGATCGATATCATCTCGAATGGACGCTTCGACCTGGGCGTGGGCCAGGGATATGCGCCCGGGGAATTCGCGGCGTATGGCGTAAATCGAAAGACCCGCGCCGGCCGCCTCGAGGAAGGTATCGAGGTGATGCGAGGTGCCTGGACCAAAGACGATTTTTCATTCGCGGGCAAGCATTACAATGTGAAAAACATCCGCCTGATGCCGCGTCCGGTGCAGTCGCCCCATCCACCGCTGTGGATCGGCGCCGGCGCGCCAAAAGCGATCGAGCGCGCGGGCCGGATGGGAGTCAATTTCATGGGCCTCGCGAATCCGGAGGCGCAAGAGATGTACGATGGCGCGCTGCGGAAGGCCGGCCGCAATCCGGGAGATTTCTCCGCCGCGCAACTCCACTTCACCTACGTCGGACGCACCACCGACGAGGCGTGGGCGCATTCGCAGGATCATCTTCATTATATGATCACGTGGTACATGCGATGGCTGGCGGAGGCGAACGACTACCTTGGCGCGGGGCAGCCTTCGCAGGTGCCTGAGCCGGCGAAGCTGCGCGATGCGCAGACCATGTTTCCGCTGCTGGTCGGCAGTCCTGACGAGGTCGCCTCGAAGCTCAACCATTCGTTCGGCAAGGTGAGGACGACGCATCTCGTGCTCGGGATGCATCTGCCGGGAATTGCGCCGGAACGAAGCCGCCGATCGATGGAACTCTTTGCGCGTGAGGTTGCGCCGCAACTCAAGCCGTCTGCCGCGTAGGCTGCGCGACAAATTTGAAGAAATGTTACGGTGAAACAGTTCGAAACTACCAGCGGATCAGATTCGCGCCCCAGGTCAGGCCGCCGCCGCATGCATTGAGCATCACGATGCTGTTGTCGTGGATTCGCCCTTGCTCGAGCGCTTCGTCGAGCGCGATTGGCACCGACGCGGCGGAAGTATTGCCGTAGCGATCGATGTTGGTGAAGACTTTTTCCGGCGGCATCCCGAGGCGCTCGGCGACGGCGGAAATAATTCGCATGTTCGCCTGATGCGGCACGAACAAATCGATATCTTCGAGCTTGACGGCGGCGCGATCGGCGACCAGGCGGCTGACCTCTTCCATGCTTTTGACGGCGATTTTGAACAGCTCGGGACCTTTCATGTGGATTGCGTCATCGGTGCATCGCCGCACTTCGGAATCGATCGTGCTGCGAGTGCCGGTGGCGCGGAGCGAGAGCAGGCCCCAATGCTCGCCGGCGGAGCGCAGCAGGCTCGACAGCACACCGCGATTTCCCGGCTCGGTGACCATCACGCACGCGCCCGCGCCGTCGCCGAACAGCACCGCCGTGCTGCGATCGTTCCAATCGACCATCGTCGAGAGCGCGTCGGCGCCGACTACGAGCACGCGGCTGAAGTCGCCGGCGCGCATCTGTGCGTCCGCGACCTGGACCGCGTAGACGAAGCCCGAGCATGCGGCGGCGACGTCGAACGCAGGTATCGAGGTGATGCCGAGCCCGTACTGAATCTGGCATGCGAACGACGGGAACGCGTACTCCGACGAGACCGTGCCGACGATGATTGCGTCGAGATCGGCGGGCGCGATCCCTGCGCGCTCGAGCGCAATGCGGCTCGCGTCGATCGCGATCTGCGCGAGCGACTCGCCCTGGCGCATCGCGTAACGCTGGCCGATACCGGTGCGCGTCCGGATCCACTGATCGGAGGTGTCCATGTACCGCTCGAGATCCTTGTTGGTCAGCGGCGGTGCGCGGGACGGCCCGTCCGGTGGCGACAATTCTTGAACCCATGATGAACCGGTTAAGCCTGGTCAGCACGGCCTGAAGGCCAGCGTGGTGTTGGTGCCGCCGAAGCCGAATGAATTATTCAGCGCGATGCGAATCTTCCTGGCGCGCGCCTTGTTGGGCACGTAGTCGAGATCGCATTCGGGGTCGGGAACTTCCTGGTTGATAGTCGGCGGCATCATCTCGTTCTGAATCGCGAGGACGGTGTAAACCGACTCGATCGCGCCGGCCGCGCCGAGCGTGTGCCCGGTCATCGACTTGGTCGAACTGATCGAGAGCTTGGCCGCGCGTTCGCCGAAGACGTGCTTCACCGCCTGGGTCTCGGCGAGATCGCCCTGCTCGGTCGAAGTTCCGTGCGCGTTGATGTAATCGACTTCGTTAGGATCGAGGTCGCTGTCTTCCAGGCACATGCGCATACATTTGGCGGCGCCGCGGCCCTGCGGCGCGGGCGAGGTGATGTGGTAGGCGTCGCTGTTGGCGGCGTAGCCGCAAATTTCGGCAAGAATTTTTGCACCGCGCTTGATTGCGGCGTCGCGCTCCTCGAGGATCAGCGCGGCCGAGCCTTCCGACATCACGAAGCCGTCGCGATCCTTGTCGAACGGACGGCTCGCTTTCTCCGGCGTTTCGTTGCGGGTCGAAAGCGCGCGCATCGCGACGAAGCCGCCGACGCCGAGCGAGGTGATCGCAGCCTCCGAGCCGCCGGTGATAGCGGCGTCGAGGTAGCCGAGCCGAATCATCCGATACGCCTCGCCGATCGCATGGCTGCCCGACGCGCAGGCGCTGGTGGTGGCGAAGTTGGCGCCGCGCGCGCCGTAGCGAATCGAGATCTGGCCGGGCGCGAGGTTGCTTATCAGCTTGGGGATGAAGAACGGCGTGACGTGGCGCAGGCCCGTGTCCATGAAGACCTTGTGGTACTCCTCGATGGTGCAGAGGCCGCCGATGCCGACGCCGATCATCACGCCGACGTTATCGGCGTTGTCTTCGGTGATTTTGAACCCCGACTGGCGCATCGCCTGCTCGGCGGACGCGACCGCATACTGGATGAAGGGGTCCATCTTTTTGACGTCGCGCTTTTCGATCCAGTCCTCGGGACTGAAGTCCCGCACCTCGCCCGCAATCCGGGCGGGGAATTCCGAGGCGTCGAAGCGCGTAATCGGGCCGATACCGGACCGACCCGTCATCAGGGCGTCCCAGTTCTTTTCCACTCCGACTCCGAGCGGAGTCACCAGTCCAACCCCGGTAACCACCACGCGGCGTTCAAGCATTCGTCTCATCAGGCCCCTCATCCTCCGTCGAGTTCAGACTTAATCATCTATCAAAAAGCAACGCCGGTCGAGAATCCGGAAGATTCGGATGCACAGGGTTCATTCGCCGCGATACAACTCCTTCGCCCTTTACTCGTACACTTCGCGCCGGTGGGCGATTCGCGTTACATCCACGGTTCTGGTGCTGTCGTCGACGACGTAAACTATGCGGTAGTCGCCGACACGAATTCGCCATTCCTTATCGCCGCCCTTGAGTTTTTTGCAGCCCGGAGGGCGGGGAGCTGACGCAGACGCTCGAGACGTGGAATGATGCGGGCGATAATTTTCGATGGCAGCCGGTGCAGCTCTTTTTCTGTGCTTGCGGTTATGGAAACGCGACAGCTACCCACGTGCGAGCTTGCCGCTCTTTATCAGTCCCGCCTTTACTTTTCTGAGCGGAATCCGCTTTTCGTGACGCCGCGACTGCGAAACAAGCACGTCCTGGATGTCTTCCCACAGTTCTCGATGCTTTGTCAGGTCGATTTGGAACAGCGCCACCTTGTCGCGCCCTTGTCGTCGTTCATTCGTATTGAACTTCTTCGGCTCATGGCCTCGGTTCAACTCCCCACGCGCGATGGCAGCTGTACAAGCATTTTTCGTCAGAGTCGGTTCCGATTTTCAGCGTCTTCGCGAGATCACTGTAGCCTTAACGCACGCGATTTCGCGAGTCGTTATGCATCCCCCGCTGGCCTTGCATCCAAACTTGAACGGATGAAACAATTTACTGGTGACTCTCAGCAATCCTGCAGACGATCCGTTTACCAAACTCGCGCAAAATCTGGGCGAACTCGAGATTGTGATCGGCGAGCGTGCGCGGCCTGCGATTGCCGGGGTGCGCGAGGGCTTGCGCGATGCGCTGGCGTGCCGCGAGCGGGGCGATATGGCAGGGTCGATTGCGGCGATTCGCGTCGCGATGGAACGGCTGGCAAATCTCGGCAGCTCGCTTGACCCGGAAGAGGGCGCGATGATGCGGCTTATCGCGGAGCGCTTCACCGCCGCGCTCGGTGCCGGTCAGAAAGGGGACGCTAAGAGCACCGTGGACGTAATGCGTCGTAAGGCCGGCGACACCAAGGACGACGGCAGCAAGGATTGGTGATCGCGATTCGGGTGTCGTCGAGTCGCGCGCGTCCCGCAGGTGAATTCAGAAGTCCGCTAAACCAAAACTGGCGGCTCTAACGACCGCCCCAAAACCACGCGTGGTGAAATTTTGGCGAGTGCAGCTCAAATCAAAGTGAATCGGTCCGACCTTGATCAAACCTGTATCAACGCGATTCGCGTCCTGACTATCGACGCGGTGCAGAAGGCCAACTCCGGGCATTGCGGCCTGCCGATGGGCATGGCGCCGGCGGCGTACCTGCTCTACACGCGGTTCATGCGCCACAACCCGAAGAATCCAGCATGGTTCGGGCGCGACCGCTTCGTGCTGTCATGCGGGCATGGCTCGATGCTCCTCTACAGCCTGCTCTATCTCACCGGCTACGACCTGTCGCTCGACGACATCAAGCAGTTTCGCCAGCTCGGCAGCAGGACGCCCGGCCATCCCGAGCATGGCCTGACGCCCGGCGTCGAGGTTACCACCGGCCCGCTCGGCCAGGGCGTCGGCAACGCCGTCGGCATGGCGCTGGCGGCGAAGCATCTCGAGGCGCGCTTCGAGCGCGACAAGTCGGGCCTGTTCGATCATCGCATCTTCGGTATCTGCAGCGACGGCGACCTGATGGAAGGCGTCGCCAGCGAGGCGGCGTCGATCGCGGGCCACGTCGGCCTGGGCAACATCGTTTTTCTTTACGACGACAATCACGTGACGATCGACGGACACACCGACCTCAGCTTTGACGAGGACGTGGTCAAGCGATTCGACGCCTACAAGTGGCATACGCAGGATGTCGCCGATGCGAACGATCTCGTGGCGCTGTCGAAGGCGATCGAAAACGGAATCGCCGAGACGAGCCGGCCGTCGCTGATTCGGGTGCATTCGATTATCGGCTATGGCAGCCCGCATAAGCAGGGCACCTCGGCCGCGCACAGCAATCCGCTCGGCGTCGAAGAGGTCAAGCTGACCAAGGAATTTTACGGATACCCGACCGAGCCGCCGTTCTTCGTGCCCGACGACGCGCTCGCGCACTTCCGCGAATGCGTCGAGCGTGGGGCCGAGCAGGAGTCGGCGTGGAGCGCGAAGTTCGAAGGTTACGCGAAGCAGCATCCGGCCGAGGCAAAAGAATTTCAGGCAGCGCTCGCGAAGGAGCTGCCTGCAGGATGGGACGCCGATCTGCCGGTCTTCACGCCCAAGGACAGCCTGGCGACGCGCGTGTCTGCCTCGCAGGCGCAGGCCGCTATCGCGAAGAAAGTCTGGTTCCTCTTCGGCGGTTCCGCCGACCTCAACGAGTCCACCTTCACCGACGTCAAGGACGGCGGCGATTTCGAGCGCGGGAACTTCGAGGGCCGCAACGCGCATTTCGGAATTCGCGAGCACGGCATGAGCGCCATTCTCAATGGTATCGCGCTGCACGGCGGGTTCATCCCGTATGGCTCGAGCTTCCTGTGCTTCACCGACTACGCGCGGCCGTCGATTCGGCTGGCGGCGCTGATGGCTCAGCAGGTGGTGTTCGTCTTTACGCATGACTCGATTGGCGTCGGCGAAGACGGCCCCACGCATGAGCCAATCGAGCACGTTGCGTCGCTGCGTGCGATTCCCAATCTCACCGTGATTCGCCCCGGCGACGCGAACGAGGCGGTCGAGGCGTGGCGGACCGTGATGACGCATAAGCACGGTCCGGTGCTGCTGGCGCTGTCGCGGCAGAAGATGCCGACGCTCGATCGCACGAAGGTGGCGCCCGCCAGCGGCGCCCGGCGCGGTGGCTATGTGATAAGCGAAACGCAAGGCCGTCCCGCGGACATCATTTTGCTCGGCGCGGGATCGGAACTGTCGCTGGTCGTCGATGCGAAAGCGAAGCTTGGAAGAGCAGGGCAAGTCGGTTCGCGTCGTCAGCATGCCGAGCGAGAATATTTTCGAGTTGCAGGACCAGGCCTATCGCGATTCGGTGCTGCCGCCGAGCATTCGCCGCCGGCTCGCGGTCGAAGCGGGCGCGACCATGTCCTGGTACCGATGGGTCGGGCTCGACGGCGACGTTCTCGGGATGACGACTTACGGCGCGTCTGGCAAGTCTGAAGAAGTGATGAAGCATTTCGGCTTCACGGTGGACAACGTGGTCGCGCGCGCGCTTAAATTGCTCTCACGCTGATCCGCTCGCAGGTAAGTGTATGTCCGAACCGAAACTGATCATTCTCAACGACGCGCAGGAACTCTATGTCCGCGCCGCCGAAGAAGTGGCGCACATAATCGGCGAAGCGATCTGCACTCACGGCGAGTTCACGTTCGCGCTGTCGGGCGGTTCGACTCCCGCGGCCACTTACGACCTGCTGGCGACGCGGTTTCGCCTGAGCGTCGATTGGAAGGAACTGCAATTTTACTGGGGCGACGAGCGATGCGTCCCGCCCGATAACGCCGAGAGCAACTATGCGATGGCGAATCGCACGATGCTCAGCAAGCTCGGACTGCGGCCCGACCAGGTGCATCGGATGCGCGGCGAAGATCCGCCGGCGTCGGCGGCGCTGCGTACGAAGATGAATTGCGCAAACGATTCGGCGTCGCCGACGGCGAATTTCCGAAGTTCGATCTGATCATGCTCGGGCTGGGCGACAATCGTCATACTGCGTCGCTGTTTCCGGGCAATCCCGCGATTCACGAAACGCAGCGGATGGTGGTTGCGGTCGAGGTGGATGCCGAGCCGCGCAAGCGCCTCTCCTTCACGCCGCCGGTGATCAACAATGCGCAGCGCGTGATGTTCCTGGTGGCGGGGCAGGGCAAGGCGGCGGCGGTGAAGGACGTTCTGCAAGGGCCGCGCGACCCCGACAAGTTTCCCGCGCAGATCGTCGCGCCGCATAACGGCGAGGTGATTTGGCTGCTCGACAAGGCGGCCGCCAGTCTGCTTTCTCCGCGCTGAATCGGGCATTATAGACGCGATGCTCCGATTCGTATTGCGCCATTTCACCGCCATCCTCATCCTTGCCGCAATCAGCGCGTGGGCGGTGTTCTACCTGCCCAACACCCCAAGCTGGGCCGTGCTCAAGATGAAGCAGGCGATCGACGCGCATGACGGCGAAGGCGCTTCGCAATACGTCGACTTCGAAAGCGTCGTGAAGCATGCGGGCTACGAAATGATCCAGAAGCAGGGCGGCACCGACCCGCTGAGCGCGATGCTCGGTAATGCGGCGATTGACATGCTCACCAAGCCGATGGCGCAGATGGCAAAGGCGTGGGCTGTGCAAAAGGTCGATGACGGCGCGCGCGAGGTGCAGATGCCGGGCGCTGCGGTAGCCGGTTCGCTCGTGCTGTTGCATCGCAACGGCGACACCGCGTACACGGACTTCAAGGATAACAAGGGGCAGGAGTGGGAAATCCACCTGGCGCGCGGCGACGACGGCTACTGGCGCGTCACCGAGGTCAAGAACATCGAGCAGCTGCTGCAAAAGCTCCAGCAGAATCAGCACGTCTCGCCTTAACGCGCATGTTACGGCGATGTTTCGCCGCCCGTTCGCGACCCCTGCGTTTACTCTGTCCCCAGCGACAGCTAGAATAGAGCGCACGCGCGGGCGAACCTGAGGAGGCTCGGCCGCGTTTTAGTATTCAGTACAAAATGAGACGTCCAGACATAAGAAATTTAGCGATCGTCGCCCACGTCGATCACGGCAAAACTACTTTGGTCGACGCGATGCTGCGGCAGTCGGGCGTGTTCCGCGCCAACGAGCAGGTCATCGATCGCGTGATGGATTCCAACGCGCTCGAGCGCGAACGCGGCATCACGATCATGGCCAAGAACACCTCGATCCTGTGGGGTGACACGCGAATCAATATCGTCGATACTCCCGGCCACTCGGATTTCGGCGGCGAGGTCGAGCGCACGCTGTCGATGGTCGACGGCGTGCTGCTGCTGGTCGATGCGTGCGAGGGGCCGTTGCCGCAGACGCGCTTCGTGCTCAAGAAGGCGCTCGAGTCGAACCTGCCCGCGATTCTCTGCATCAACAAGATCGATCGCGCCGACGCACGCGCGCCCGAAGTGCTCGACGAGGTCTACGACTTGTTCATCGACCTCGGCGCCAACGAAAGCCAGCTCGATTTCCCGGTGCTCTACACCCAGGCGCGCGCCGGCACCGCGTCGCTCAAGCTCGACGTGCCGAGCGAAAACCTGGTGCCGCTGTTCGACGCGATCGTCGCGCATCTGCCGGGGCCCGAAGTCGATCCCGACGCGACGCTGCAATTCCAGGTTAATAACATCGACTACGACGACTACGTCGGGCGCCTCGCGGTCGGCAGAATTATCGCCGGCTCGATGAAGGCGTCGCAGAATTATTCGCTGTGCCGGCGCGACGGCAAGACCGTCGTCTGCAAAGTCGCCCACATCTACGGATGGCAGGGGCTGACGCGGGTCGAGCGCGATACCGCCAGCGCGGGCGAGATAGTGATCGTCGCCGGCGTCGAGGACATCGCGATTGGCGAGACGATCGCCGATCTCGAAAACCCGCGTCCGCTGCCGCCGATTCGCATCGACGAGCCGACCGTGGCGATGACCTTTTCGGTGAACAATTCGCCGTGGGCCGGCCGCGAAGGAGATTTCGTCACCTCGCGCAAGCTGGGCGAACGAATCGAATTCGAAGCGCGCCGCAACGTGAGCACCCGCGTCGAGCAATTGACGCCGGACGCGTGGCGCGTGATGGGCCGCGGCGAATTGCAGCTCGCGGTGATTGTCGAGACGATGCGCCGCGAAGGCTACGAGATGCAGGTCTCCAAGCCCACCGTCATCACCAGGCAGTCCGGCGGCGAGATCCTCGAGCCGATGGAGCTGCTGGTCATCGACATCCCGGCGGAATGCATCGGGGTCGTCACGCAAATGCTCTCGACGCGCAAGGGCAAGATGCGCACGATGGTCACGCATGCGAGCAGCCGGGTGCGGCTGGAGTACGACATTCCCGCGCGCGGGCTGATCGGATTTCGCGGCAAGTTCCTCGAAAACACGCGCGGCAACGGGCTGATGAATACGCTGTTCAACGGTTACGCGCCGTGGGCAGGAACGATTCGCTCGCGCGCGAACGGGGCGATGATCTCCGATCGCGAGGGCGTCAGCACGCCTTACGCCATCTTCCATTTGCAGGAGCGCGGTATATTCTTCGTCGGACCCGGCGAGCCGGTTTACGAGGGGATGATCGTCGGCGAGTATGCCCGTGAGATAAACTTGCCGGTCAACGTATGCCGTGAAAAAAAGCTCAGCAACATGCGCGCGTCGGGCCACGATGAAGCAATTCGGCTGTCGCCCGCGCGCATCCCGACGCTCGATGCGGCGCTCGAATGGATCGACGAGGAGGAGCTGGTCGAGGTCACGCCGAAATCGGTGCGGCTGCGCAACCGCGTCCTCAAGACCGCGCTCAGGAACAAGCATCGTGCGGGATACATCGACGCGCCGCCGTCGGAGATGGCCGAGAGCAACTGATCGGTTCGCGGGCCAGGCGCGCGGCGCCACATCCCCGCTCCTGGCGGCGTCGCGGCAATGATGAGACTGGTCCGAATCGCCGCGGTAGTCGCGCTCGTCTTGGCACTCCTGTTCGGCGCGGCGGCGGCGCTGATCGCAGTCAACCAGGCGCGCATCGTCGTTTACGTTCTCGCCTCGGTCCACAATCGTACCGGCGTCCAGATCATTCCGCGCTCGAGCTCGGTTCATCTCAGCACGCACCTGATTGTCGATCTCGACCAGCCGCAGGTCATCGCCAACGGCCATGAAATCGTCAAGCTGGAATCGCTCCGCGCCGTCATCTCGTACCATTCGATCTTCACCAGTACCGGTCTTCCGCTTTATCGGCTGACCGCGGTCAAGCCCCAGATAACGCTGCCGGTCAGCCTCGACCAATACGGCTGCGATCTCGATTCCGCGTCCCGGCACCCCGACCATCGACGCGATTCAGGACGCGCTGCATGCCCTGTCGCGGATTTGCTGGCGTGCCGAGGCGAGCGACGCGACCGTGAGCTATGCCGACGGCACGGGACTCGCCACTCATGTCGGAATGGTTGCGTTCCGCACCCGCCGCGAGCCTGAGCGCTGGCGAGTGGGGTTCAGCGGCGCGCTGGTCGGCTCGCGAATTTCGGGAGCGCAGATCAGCGGGAAAATGAGCATGGGCACGAGCGCGGATTCACGGCCGGGGGAATTTGGGCGCGGCGACGTATGGACCTGGAACGTGCCGCTGGAAGGAATCGAGGTCGAAGGGTTCGTTTTGCAGGGCCTCGTCCAGACCACGCTTGAAATTTTCGCTTCACGACGACGGCTCGATGACCGGTGAGACCGACACCGGTTCGCAAAGCCTGGTGCTCAAGAGCGCGCGGCTCGCCGCGCCGGTTGAGCTCGGCGCCTACTCACTGCATGCCGGCTTCGACATCACCGACGGCAAATATTCCGTCACGCAGATCGTTTTGCGCCACGTCAACGCGGACGTGCTGTCGGGCGACACCGAACTGCTTCATCCGGACGGCGCGCAACCGCTGCTGGGCATTCACCTCGGCGGTTTCCACTTCGACGCCAACTCGGTCAAGCAGCGATTGCTCGGGGTCCGCCATCTGCCGGCCGACGTGGTCGATATGCTCAAACGGCTCGGGCCTGGCAGGGTAACGGTCGGCGCGGCGACGCTGAGCGCCGCACTCGAGGAGATCAAGACTGCGCCGCTGGAAACGATTCGCAAGAACCTGGTGGTCAGCGGCACCATCCAGAATATCGGCTTTATACTTCCAGCCGAGACGAAACTGCCGCCGGTTCAAAATCTGAGCGCGCAGCTCGCCTACTCGAAAGGCCTGCTGACGATTTCGCAGGGCACCGCGAAGTTCGGAAACTCCTCGGTGAGCGGGCTGGCCGCCAGCGCCAACCTCGTCAATGGAGTCGAAGGCGCCGACTACAAAACCAGCGTGACCGTCGACGCCGATCTCGCTGAACTGTTTCCGGCAATCGCCAACACGCTCGAGTTGTATCAACTGCGCGAGCGCGATCGTCTCCAGCACCTGAGCGGCCAGGTCGAAGTGACCGCGAGCGCGTCCGGCAAGGCGAGCGTGAAGACCTACATCCCGCCCAGGGATTACCAGGTGCGCGCCGACGCGATCGGCACCGTTCTGACGATCAAGGGTTCGCCCGGGCCGCTGAAAGTTTCTCGCGGCACCATCACGCTCAGTCCGGGCTCGGTCCGGCTTGACCGCGTGATGCTGGCAGCCACCGGCGGCGACGCGACGCTCGACGGCACCGTGAATTTCGCCAAGGGCGTCTCGGTGCATGATCTGACGCTGGGCCTGCATGACTTCCCGTCGGAGATATGGCTGGCTCTGCTGGTTGATCCATCCGACTTCAGCGTCAGCGGTCCGATTGGCGGCAAAGTTGTCGTCAACGGCAATCTCGCGACGCCCGGCGGCGTGTTGCCCGAGGGCAAGCTGACGCTCGCCAAGGGCGATATAAAATTCAACTTCCTGCGCGCGCCGATCCTGGTTCAAGGTGCGACCCTCGCGATGCATGGCCATGAGGTCATCCTGTCGATGCCGGGCTCGAAGCTCGAGAACCAGGCGATCAACTTCAAGGTTACCGTTCCCGACTACTCGCATCCCTCGATTCGCATCGACGCCGTGGTGCAGAAGCTCGATCTCGAGGTGATGACCTTCATCCGGATGCCGTGGTCGCCGGCGCACCCGCCGCTTCATTTTCCGGTTCCATGCAGCGGCCATATCGAGGCGCGCGCGGGAAATCTCGCCGCATTTCAGATGACCGACCTCACCACTGACTTCACGCGCTCACCGAAAGGCGATTGGCACGTGTACAACATGAGCGCGAACGCCTATCGCGGAACGATGCGGCTGGATCTCGTCGGCCGCGCTCCCGACAACTGGATTCACATCAAGGCCAGCGTCACCGACATCGACCCTGCGCCCATCTTCATGCTCAGCGGCAAGGAGAAGCAGTCGCCGCTGGTGGGGCATCTCTTTCTCGGGACCGATGTATGGGCCAACACCGACACCAACTTCTTCGAGACTCTCGCCGGCGACATCACCGTGACCGTCCGCGACGGAACGCTCAACAAGTTTACGCTGCTCTCGCGCCTGCTGAGTTTTATCGACATCAAGAATTGGCTGAGCGCGCAGATTCCGGACCCGCGCATCAACGGCGTTCCGTTCAAAACGATCTTCACCGACTTCAAGGGCAAGGGCGGGCTCTTCTATACCGATAACTTCGCGCTGAAGGGTCCCGTGATGGACATCACCGCCAACGGCAGCGTGCAGTTCGGAGCCGACATCGTCGATATGCAGGTCGGCATGTTCCCGTTCGACACCGTCGACTGGGTCCTGAACCACATCCCGTTGATCGGAACCCGCATCGGAGAAGGCACCGGCAAACTGGTCGCGGCTTACTTCCACGTCAGCGGTCCGCTGAACAATCCATCGATCGTGCCGCAGCCGATCACGTCGGTGGCGAGTTCATCAAGAAGACGCTCGGGATGCCGATCAATATCATTCGCCCGAACACGATCAAGTGAGCCGGCCGCGGCCAGCCCTGATCGTATTTTGCCGCGAGCCTATCGCCCACGAGGCCAAAACACGATTGATCGGCAAGATGACGCCTGTCGCCGTGGCGAAATTAGCCGACGCGTTCATTCGCGACACGCTCGCCAAGGCTGTCGCGGTGCGGCCGTCGCGCATAGTCATCGCGGGCAGCGCGCGCGGCGGCGCTGAGCGCAGCAAATATTTTCGGCGTCTCGCGCGCCGCTTTGACGCCGACTTGATCGATCAAGGCGATGGCTCATTGGGCAGGCGAATGGCGCGGGCACTCGCGCCGTTTTCATCCAACGGCGCGCTGCTGATCGGCACCGACACCCCTTCGCTTCCTTCCGCGCTGCTCGCGGCCAGCTTCGATGCACTGCAGCGAGATCCAGTAGTGATCGCGCCGAGTCTCGACGGCGGCTACTACGCAGTCGGCGTGCGCGGCGCGATGCCTCCGATTTTCACCGGCATCCGATGGGGCAGCGGCGGCGTGTTCGATGCAACCGTCAAGCGTCTCGAGCGCGCCGGTATTTCGTACGCGCTCGGCCCCGCGTGGTACGACATCGACCGCTGGCCCGACGTGATGCTGCTGGCTGCTCATTTGCGGCTGCTGGCGCGATCGCGTCGTCGTGCGGACTCGTCGCCATGCCCTGTCACCGAGTCGGTCCTCGAGCGGCTTGGAGTCCTGCGACACGATCGCTAGAGTACCCCGATGCGCGTCTGAAACGGCCGTTGATTCATGATCGAGCTGATTCTCTACACCCGAAACGATTGCGAGTTGTGCCGCGAGATGGAAGACGTGGTTGCGGCCGAGTTGCCGAATTTCGACGCGCGCATCCGGCGCATCGAGATCGACGGCGACCCGGGCCTCGAGGCGCAATTCGGAGTCGAAGTGCCGGTTCTGTTCGTGAACGATCGCAAGGCGTTCAAGTATCGATGCACTCCGCGCGAATTGCGCAAGCGCCTGGCGCGCGAGGCGCGGGCCTGAGATGCCGGCGCGAACTCCGCATCGTATGCGAGCGATCCTCGTGACCACCGGCAGCGAGGAACAGGCGGTCTCCATCGCGCGCGCTCTGGTCGGCGAAAGGCTGGCGGCCTGCGTCAACATCGTCGGCCCGGTTCGATCGATCTATCGATGGCGCGACGCGGTCGAAGACGATCGCGAGTATCTGCTGATCATCAAGACTCGTGCGACTCTTTATATGAAAGTTGAGACGCGCGTCCGCGAACTGCATACCTACGAAGTCGCGGAAGTGCTCGCGTTGAACGCGGATCGCGGCTCGCCACCGTACATCCAGTGGATGCTTGATTCGACCGGTCCACGTCGCGCGCCTGCGGCCAGGCGTCCGGCGAAACGCGCGACGAGTCAAGCGCGGACGCTCGCGATGATCAGGATTGCGATTGCAGGAACCGGCGCGATTGCGGAGCGCGCGCATATTCCGGCGCTCAGGAGCGTCGCCGACGTTCAAATCGTCGCGCTACAGAGCCGCACCGCGGACAAGGCCGAGCGCGTCGCGCGGGCCGCCTGGCCTGACGACGCCGGTCGCCCGAAGGTCTATTCCGATTTCGACGAAATGCTCGCGCGCGAACGGCCCGACGCGGTCGGTATCTTCACGCCGAATCATCTGCATTGCGAATTTACCGTCAAGGCGCTAAACGCCGGCGCGCACGTGCTGGTGGAAAAGCCGATGGCGCCGACCGCTGCGGCCGCGCGCGAAATGGTCAATGCGGCGGCGAAGGCGCGGCGGGTGCTGATGGTTGCGATGCAGCGGCGCTTCGGCGGAATCGAGCGCGCAATCAAGGACGCCATCGCGGGCGGTGCGATTGGCAGGCCGCATTTCATTCGCGCGCGGCTTTCGCACGGCGGCCCGGATTCCTGGGCGCCCGGACAGAAATGGTTCACGACGGCTTCGGAAGCGGGCGGCGGCGCGATGCTCGATCTTGGCGTTCACGTCGCCGATCTCGCCATCTGGTACATGGGCGAGATCGATTCCGTCTCGGGACAGGTCGGCACCCTCGCCAAACAGATCGACGTCGATGACACGGGCGCGATGATCCTGCATTTCAAGTCTGGCGCTATCGGCGTGGTCGAGGCGAGTTGGAGCAGCATGCCGCCGCTCTCGGCCATCGAGATTTACGGGACCGAGGGCAGGGTGATGACCGACTATCCGCGCAACGACATCTCGATTCTGAAGTCCGACGGCACTCCGGCGCCGGGATTCTCGCGCGACGAGGTGATGAGCCGCTTCGATCCGCGCGATCTGCTCGCGCCGTTTCGTGAACTCGCGGCAAACTTCGTCGACGCGATTCAATCACGCGCGATCGCCTCGCCCGACGGCAACGACGGGCTGCGCGCGGTCGAGGCAGTGGAGGCCTGCTACCTTCGTCGCGCAGCGGCAGTCGAATCAGGCTGCCGCTCGATTCATAATTCATCCATGTTTCGCGAGTCGATCAAAAAGATGGCGGCGTATCTGCCCGGCGAGCAGCCGCGGCCGGGACAGCGCCTGATCAAGCTCAACACCAACGAAAATCCGTATCCGCCGTCGCCGCGCGTGCGGCGCGCGGTGGCGAAAGCGATGGCGGGATCGGCGCTGCGACTGTATCCGGCGCCGCGCGCCGACGAGTTCGTGGCGAGCGCGGCGAAAATCTATTCGATACCGCAGAAAATGATCATCGCCGGCAACGGCTCGGACGAGCTGCTCGCGATGGTGTTTCGTGCGACGCTCGGAATTGGCGACACCGTCGCGTATGCAGTCCCGACCTATTCGCTCTACGACACGCTGGCGCTGGTGCAGGAAGCGCGAATCCTGCATGTTCCGCTCGGCGACGACTTCGCCCTGCCGCTCGACGCGCTCGCGGACGCGCGCGCCAATCTCACGATCGTTTGCAGCCCCAATTCGCCGTCGGGCACGCTGACGCCGGCGCGCAGTCTCGGCGCGCTGGCGAAACGCCTTGACGGCAGACTGCTGGTGATCGACGAGGCGTACGTGGATTTCGCGAACGACAATGCGCTCGGCCTCGTGCGGCGCCATCGCAATGTCGTCGTGCTGCGCACGCTCTCGAAGTCGTACTCGCTGGCCGGAATGCGGCTCGGCCTTTGTTTTGCGCATCCGCCGGTGATCGACGCGCTGATGAAGGTCAAGGATTCCTACAATCTGAGCCGCGTCGCGCTGGCTGCAGGAGCCGAAGCGCTGCGCGACGCCGGTTGGATGCAGCGCAATGTCGCCAAAGTGATTCGGACCCGGACTCGGACCGAGGCGCGGCTGCGCAAGCTCGGCTTTATCGTGCCGCCGTCGCAGGCCAACTTCGTGCTCGCGCGCATGCCCGGTCGTGACATGGCGCCGGTGACGCGCGGCTTGCGGCGCGCTGGAATCCTGGTGCGCCATTTCGCGACGCCGATGCTGCAGGACGCTCTCCGAATCTCGATTGGAACTCCGGCGGAGATGGACGCGCTGTTCAAGGCGCTCGAACCGCTGATGGCCGCGCGACTTCTTCCAAATCGAAATCGAAGCGCACTGTCCAAACACGAGCGGGCTGACTTCGATGGCGGCGATCAAGCGTCTGTTCGGAAATTTCCGATCGTCCCGCGCAAAGAAATCCGACTCCGAAGCGCGCTCGAAGATTGAGTGGGTGGTAGCCGGGCTGGGAAATCCCGGCGAGGAATACTCCCGCTCGCGGCACAACCTGGGTTTCATGACCGTCGACCGAATCGCGAAAACGAAAGGCGCCGAACTCGGCCGCCGCAGATTCAAAGGCGTCACCGCTGAAATCATGCTCGCCGAAAAACCCGCGATCCTCGTCAAGCCGCAGACGTTCTACAACCTAAGCGGCGAGTGTGTTTCGGACCTGCTGGGATATTTCAAGATCGCACCGCAGCAATTGATCGTCGTCCATGACGAACTCGATCTCGAAGCGGGACGGCTGCGAATCAAGCAAGGCGGCGGCGACGCCGGCAATCGCGGCGTCCGTTCGATTGCGGAGTCGCTCGGCACGGCGGACTTCATTCGAGTCCGGATCGGCATCGGCCGTCCCGCCGGCTTCACCGTCGAAATGGAACCCGGCCGCCAGCCGAAGACCGAAGAAAACAAAGACTACCTGCTGCGTCCGATGACCGCCGCTGAGAGACAGGCATTGGCGCCGATTCTCGAACGCGCAGCGAGCGCGGTCGAGGCGATTGCAGAGCGGGGACTTGAAGCCGCGATGAATCGCTACAATCAGCGCAGTTAAAGTACATAGGGAGACTGTAGCTGGTAACAAATTGTTCTGAAGTATAAGCATTCTGTTGACAGATCAGCGCGCGCCACGCTAAGCATCAAAGCAAGGGGGACCTCGTCGCATTCGAGCGGATAAAGTGTTGCGTACAGCTCAAATGCGTTTGCGATTCGCGGGAATACGAGGGGGTCCTGGTTGGCCGCCGGCGGCCTTATGGGTCGAGCAGTCTAATAATTTTACATTCCATCGTAGAGGGCCATGTCTGACGAAAACAAGATTCGCTTCAGGAGCGCGGAGGAAGCTCTGCGCTTTTATTTTCGCCTGCGCGAGCTGCTACGCGGCGGACGGACGCGAAGGTTGATGGCGCACGAGCTGCCGGAAGATGCCTGCCCGGCGGCTGCCAATGCGTTCGACGACCACCGTTGCATCGGCTGGTGCATGCGCGGTCTCGACGACGTCGCGCTGTGGCTACTCAGCGAAATTTATGCACCGACCAGCTTCGGCGTGCGGCGGCGATCCTATTCGCACGCCTGCACGGTGGGGCGCTTGGGGTTTCCGCATCGCGAGTTCCGGCTGCGTGAGGTGCGCATGATCCACGAGCATGCGCTTGGCGTCGTGAAACGAGGGTTGCGCGAGCTGGGAATGATTCGCGGCCGCCAGCTGGAGGTTGTGCGCCAACGCCGAAGCATCGCGACGCGCAACCGGGCGCATCTGCGGGGCAGCGAGGCGGTGAATCGCGGATAGGTTACTACGCCTCGGGCTATTCCGCGGCGTCAGAATTCCTGTACGCTTGAGCATCACTGCGTTCTGCGCAGTTGTGGGCGAACGGAATTGGCGAAGCGGACCGTAAACGAAAACGAAGCGAATCAACAAGCGACGGCGCTCGCTCGTGGGGCCACCGAACTGATTTCTCAGCCGGAGCTTGCCGCAAAAATTGCGCTCGGCCGTCCGCTCAGGATCAAGCTCGGGATGGATCCGACCGCGCCTGACTTGCACCTGGGTCACACCCTCACGCTCAAGAAGCTGCGCGATTTTCAAAACGCCGGCCACACCGTAATTTTCCTGGTCGGCGATTTCACCGCGATGATTGGCGATCCGACCGGCCGATCCGAGACGCGCAAGCCGCTGTCGCGCGAAGAGATCGAGCGCAACGCCGATACCTATCGCGACCAAGCGTTCAAGATTCTCGACCGCCAGCTGACCGAGGTCCGTTTCAACAGCGAGTGGATGAATGACCTCGGCGTGCGCCGCCTGATCGAGATTACCGCCAAGGTGAGCGTCGCCCGTATTCTCGAGCGCGACGATTTCGAGAAGCGGCTCGCGGCGGAGGAGCCGCTGTTTCTGCACGAACTGCTTTATCCGGTCATCCAGGGATACGACTCCGTCGCGCTCGAAGCCGATCTCGAGATCGGCGGCACCGATCAGAAGTTCAACATGCTGGTCGGGCGCGAGTTGCAACGGCATTACGGACAGGCGCCGCAGGCGGTGATGACGATGCCGCTGCTCGAGGGCCTCGACGGCGTGCGCAAAATGTCGAAGTCATACGGCAACTACGTCGCTCTGACCGACAAGCCCGAGGACATGTACGGCAAGCTGATGTCGGTGCCCGATCAGCTGATGGTGCGATATTACGAGCTGCTGACGAACGCCGCGCCCGACGAGATCGCGGCGGTGAAGTCGGGCGGGATGCATCCGATGGAAGCGAAGAAACGCCTCGCACGCGCGATCGTCATCGAGTATCACGGCGCAGATGCCGCGACGCGCGCCGAGCAATATTTCGAGAGCAAGTTCCAGCGCAAGGAAATACCCGCCAGCGCGCAGGTCTATCGAATCGCCGAGGATCTTTGGATTTGCGAGCTGATGAAGCAGCTACAGTTCACACCCTCGACCAGCGAGGCGCGCCGACTGGTGAGCCAGGGTGCGGTGCGGGTCGATGGCCGCACGATAACTGACGTTAATTTTCGTTTCGTGCCGGGCGAGCACAAGGTGCTCGAAGTCGGCAAGCGCCGGGTGGCGCGGATCGAGCCCTGACCGGCGCGATCAGTCGGCTTTATTCTTCTCTGCCTGCGCGACCGCTTCGCGCAACTTTTCCATCGTGCGGCCGAGCGCCTTGGTGTAGCGCTGCTTGGTCCAGGTCTCCTTGGTCCGCATTTTCAGCCATCCGAGCTTGACCGCGTCGGGCTTGTTGCCCATCTCGCCGGTGGAAACCTCGATGATGGCGCGCTCCTCGGTGTTGAGCGAGTCGAGCACTTCGCGCTTGAGGTTCTGCAGAAATCCGGACTTGAGGTCGATGTCGATCTTCATCGAAAATGCACTTCCAGCAACAGAGCCTAAACCATCGCATGCCCAGCCTCAACGGCTTGACATTGCAAGTGGCGGGGACTACTCGCGGGTCTGCGGAGAAATACCATGAAACATTTTACCGTCGAGCAGCATGACGATGTTCAGGTCTGGACGATCAGCAATCCTCCGATGAACTACATGACTGCGCCGATGTCGCAGGAGTTGCTGGAGCTGATCGGACGCGCCGAAAACGACGCCGGCACACGCGCGATTATCCTCACCGGCGGAGTCGAAGGAAAGTTCATCACGCACTACAGCGTCGACGAGCTGGCCGCGATGGCCGCCGACCCGGCCGCGTGCGCGCAGAGCTTTCCCGCGGCCTCCGCCGGGTTTCATCGCATGCTCGATCGCCTCATGTTGATGCCGAAGGCGGTCATCGCGGCGATTAACGGCGACTGTATGGGCGGCGGCTACGAAGTCGCGCTGGCATGCGACTTTCGCCTCGCCGCTGACGGCCCTTACCAGATCGGACTGCCCGAAGCGGTGCTTGGAATTTTGCCCGGCGGCGGCGGGACCCAGCGTCTGCCGCGGTTGATAGGGCGGGGCAGGGCGCTCGAGGTGCTGATGTTCGGCAACGTGTACAATCCCCGCGATGCGGAGAAGATGGGGATGGTGAACCGCGTCCTGGCGCCGGCCGAGCTGATGCCATTTGCACGGGAATGGGCGCGCACGCTGGCCAGCCGGCCGCCGCGCGCGATCGCGGCGATCAAGCGGGCGGTTTACGTAGGCGCCGATCGCGATCTCGAATCCGGGCTCTACGTCGAGCGGATGGAGATGACGCAGCTCATGTGCTCGGAAGACGCGCGCGCCATCATGACCGCCTACAACGAGGCGGTTGCGCGCGACCCGATGGCGGCACGCAGCGAATTCCTCAAAGGCGTCGGTGTACCGCCGGCGAAAGGCGCCTGAGGCGCGAGTCCGGCTATTCTTCTTCGACGGCCTGGCGAATCGCGTTCAAGATGAACAGGAACTGATTCGGCGCCGAGACGCGACCCAGCAGGTTCACGTTCTTCAACACCTTGAGTTCCTGACCCGTCACCTTGTGGCGCGCCAGCGTTCCGCGATCGCCGGTGAACTTGCGCCACGAGTCTTCCTGCCGTTTGGACGGCGAAGACTCGGGCCGCGTTCCAACCAGCCATTGCGCCTCCGGATGCGCGAGCAGGAACAGCCGCTGCTTGTCGAGTTCGAGCGTGTCCGCGATCCGCGACAGCAGCGACAGGGAAGGGCGGCGCCGTCCGTTTTCGAGATAAGCGACGTGACTGGCCTTGACGCCGAGTTTGCGCGCGAGCTCGCGCTGCGTGTACGCGTATGCGCCGCGCCGCTGTTTGAGAACCTGGCCGAGAGTTTCCTTTTTCTTCATAGGTCGTTTCCCGTCAGTAGTGCCCATCGGTTGCGTAGTGGGTGATTCAGTTCAGCGAACTCTCAAGATCTGCCGCTTCCTGGCCAAGCGGTGGAACCATTGAATTCTCTGCTGCATCGACAATCGCGTCTCCTACTCTCTCAGTCCCTGCGCCCGGCAAACGCAGGCCCTTACGAGAATCCCCCTGCAATCAATGCGTCCGTAATGGAACGTAGTCCAGCTTCTAACACTACAACCAGTAGTCTTCCGGCTATGGACCTGGAGTGTACGGCGATACACCCACCAGTTGCAAGAGCCGGAAAGCACACATTGTGTGACTGCGCACTTGACACTGTGACTTGCCCGGCAACGCTACAAATTGACGGATGGTCAACAAGGCTGAGGTTCTCGCCACACCCGCGATTTCTTGAGGCCCGCTCAGGAAGAGGTTCTTCCTGGCAGCCGATCTGACGATCGAACGGCGCGCCACCCGGTTCATGAAATTAAAACTAGCTTGCTGACGGCCCAGGAAGCGGCGGCTTTTCGCAACCGCCGCCGGTCGCGCAAGTGAGGCCTGCGCCGAAATAGATAGTCGCCGCCTTGGCCGGATAGAACATGTAGTTGAGCGGCGTCTCGATCGGATCGAACGGCTCCGGCTGCGCGACGGCCGCTTCGGCATGCGCCTGCTGCTCGACGTGCTGTTGGGTGTCGGTCTCGACCGCCTGCACGCTCGCGACGCGATTGTCGGTGCCGAAGATCGCCGCCTTGCCCGGCTGGAGCCACACGTAACGGGTCACGCTGGCGCCGCTGTGATTGGGATCCGGGATGGCGTCCTTGAGATCAGGTTCGCCCATCGCCTGCACCGTCTGGTCGGGCGTCATGCCGGCGCTGAGTCCGGTGGGCTGGGCCGCCGCGCATGCGACGACAAATAGCGCCAACAGCCCAATCGCCGCGCGCACAAGCAAAGTCCGCAGTGTAATCATCGACACCTCAGTCCCCATATCGAGCTAACATAACAAATATGTCCCCGGCAACCGAGTATGTTCGGCTCGATGCTCGTCACTTGGCTGATGATGGCGCCGGGGCGGCTACGGCGGGAATCGCCGCCGACATCGTGCTCGGCTCCGGTTGCGCGACGCATGCGCCCGCCTGCGAGGCCGTCAGCATCACGGGCTGCGCCCCGACGACTGGCGACGGGCTCGCGAACGGATGCGTGAGATCGTAGAAGCCGTTGATAAAGCGAATCCCCCAGCCGCCGCTGCTATTCATAAAGCTCGTCAATTGATTGTACAGCGCCGGATCGTTGACCATCAGGCCGGCGGTGCCTTTGCCCGTGTTGATTTTATCCAGGATGTCCTTCAGATCGCGCGACGACTGGCGCAGGTTCGGCAGCACGTCGGCCGAGAACTGCTCGTTCTCCATCAATTGCGGCAGGATGCCATTGGCCTTGTCGAACCGCGCGATTAGCGTGTCGAGCCGCGCGCTGGTCTCGCGCAGCTTGGTTGTCGTCGCCTCGATGTTATCGAGGAACTGCTTGCCGTTGGTCTCGTTGCTGAGCATCGCGCCGACCAGTCCCTGGCCCAGGTTGACGCGATCCATCGCCTGGCTGAGCGCGATCGAAAGTTTGTCGACGTGATCGAGGGTCCGCTGAATCGACTCGAGCGTCAGCCGATCTTTCGGCTGGTTGGCGTCCTCGCCGCGCACCAGTTGGCTAAGCAGTCCATGGCCGGTTTCGATCGACGTCAGTATCGTGCGCAATGAGCCGGAGATCGCCATGATATTCGAGATCAGATCGTCGGTGCCTTCGCGCTGTAGAATCGCTTCGTAGTCGATGGGATTCACCGAAGCGAGGATCGTGTCCGGGGTCGCGGGCGGCGCCGCGGCGGTGCCGGGCGTCAGCGCGACGAACTTGTCGCCGAGCAGGCCCATCGAATGTATCTGCATGATCGAATCGCTGCGCACTCGCTCCGCCGCGGCTTGCTCGACCCAGATTCGCACGATCACGTAGCCGTTCTCAGGCTCGGGTGGAAACTCTATCGACTCGACCGCGCCCACCCGCACTCCTGACAGGGTAACGGGCGCACCGGTCTGCAATCCGTTGATTCGTTCGAAATGCGCTTGCAGGATTTCGGTGCGGGTGAACAACTGCGCGCCGTGTCCGATAGTCAGGATCGCGAAGGCCAGGATCCCCAGACCGGCCGCAATCAGCGCGCCGACCCGGACTCGCGCGATAGGCGGAATCAGCCACGCTCGCCTCGCATCGACGCTACGATCGTCATAGCGCGATCTCCACGAACTCGCGCATCAGCTCGTCCCGCGTCGCGCGCACCTCGTCCGCGGTGCCGCTGAAGCGTATCCGCCCCTGGTCGAGCAGCGCGAAGCGGTCGCCGACCATGAACGCGCTCTTGAGATCGTGCGTCACCACCACCGACGTAAAGCCCAACTGCCGCTGGAGGCCCCGGATGAGCAAGTTTATCTTGTGCGTCACCAACGGGTCCAATCCCGTGGTCGGCTCGTCGTAGAGAACCGCCTTCGGCTGCAGCGCGATCGATCGCGCCAGCGCCACGCGCTTTTTCATTCCGCCGGAGAGTTCTGCTGGATAAAGATGCTCGACGCGCGTCATCCCGACCATCTCCAGCAGCTCGGTCACGCGCCGCTCAATCGCGGGCTCGTCCATCGCGCCATGCTCGCGCAGCGGGTAGCTCACATTGTCGAACACGGTGAGCGAGTCGAACAGCGCACCGCCCTGGAAGACCATCGCAACCTCTTTGCGCACATCGGCCATCGCGTCCTCGGTGAGATCGTTCAGCCGCCGACCCTCGACGATCACCTCACCGCTGTCGGGCCGCTCGAGGCCGTTCAGATGCCGCAGCATGACGCTCTTGCCCTCGCCGCTGCCGCCGAGGACGACGAGCGTCTCGCCCTCGAACACGTCGAGACTGACGCCCTGTAAAACCGGCTTGCCGGCGAAGCTCTTGCGGAGATCGCGCACCTCGATAAATTTTTTTCGTCCGTCGGCCGGCATCAGATCGATAGAAAAAACTTGGTTAAAAAGAAATCCGAGATCAGCACCGTGATCGACGCCGCGACCACTGCCGAGGTCGTCGCGCGGCCGACCCCGTCGGCACCGCCGGTCGCGGTCAGGCCCTTCGAGCATGCGATTATCGCGATCTCGAAGCCGAAGAATACCGACTTGCCGAGCCCGCTGAGCAGATCGCCGAGCTGAACGTTCTGAATCAACGAGCTGTAAAAGTAGTCAGCGCTGACGCCGAGCTGCGTGACCGCAATAATCAGCCCGCCGAGCAGTCCGACGCCGTCGGCCAGCACCGTCAGGATCGGCATCATGATGACAGTAGCGAGCACGCGCGGCACCACCAGCTTCTTGACGGGGCTGGTGGCGAGCGAGCGCATTGCGTCGATCTGCTCCGTCACTTTCATCGTGCCGAGCTCGGCCGTGATTCCGGCGCCGACGCGCGCCGCGACCATCAGCGCGCTCAGCACCGGCCCCATCTCGCGCAACAGCGAGAGCCCCATGATACGGCTGACGTAAATCTTGGCGCCGAACTTTGCCAGGAACTGGCCCATCTGCAGCGCCAGCACCATCCCGGAGAAAATCGCGGTGAGATTGACGACGTTGACCGATCGCACGCCGACCGCGTCGAGCTGATCGAGCAGCAGGCGTCCTTCGAACGGGCGGCGCACGAGGTAGCGGAAGAATTCGCCGGTCAGTATGCCGACTTCGCCAAGCTCGTCGAGGAACAGGTATATTCTTTCCAGCATCGCGCCTGTCGAAGCGAGCGTAAGCGAACCCAAAGGACGCGGCAATACGAAATGGCTGACGACGACCAATCGCTATTCGTGTACGGCTCCTTGATGAATCCGGGCGAGTGCCTGCGACTGCTGGGCCGGGTGATCAGCGCGAGCCCGGCGCGGCTGTCCGGCTATGCGCGCGGCAAAAAGCGCTACTACTTCGTCGCGAAACAAGCTGACGCGGTGACTGACGGCGCAATCCTGGAATCCTTGAGTGCGCGAGACCTGGCGATCCTCGACCACTATGAAGAAGTGCCGACGCTATATACTCGCGAACGAATCGAAGTCGTCGCGGCAGACGGCAACAAAATCGAATGCTGGATTTATCTACCTACTGATTGGGCCGACGACTGATCCGAAATCTTGCCTCGCCCCACGAGGGGGTGTCACAACGCGGCCGACGTCGTCTGTGCGCGGCGGGTGAGGGACCTAATTTTCTAAAGTTCCGAAGAATGTGCGGCGCAACAGACAATCCGCCGCACAGTTGTCCTCCACCCTAACCCTCCTCCCATTGGGGAGGAGGGAACCAGAAAGAGGGCGAGGAAGAACTGCTGATGCCGCGCGCTTGCTACTTAACTTCCGCTGGGGGTGGCTTGTTCTGGTCGCCGCGTTTCAGCCCGAACTTGTCGATTCTGTATTGCAGTGTGCGGTAGCTCATCGCGAGCATTTTTGCCGCTTTGGCGATCACCCAGTCGTTGCGCTCGAGCGCTTGCAAGATTGCGTCGCGCTCGAACGTCTCGAAATTGAAGCCCTCGCTCGGAATCTCGTACCGGTCCCCGCGCTGACGGTCGCCGCTGCGCCCCGGCTTCCTGCGCGACAGAACTTCTTCGGGCAAATCGCGCGGCGTTACCGTATCGCCTTCGCACAGCAGGATGGCGCGCTCGAGCGCCGACTCGAGTTGGCGCACGTTGCCCGGCCATGAGTAGTCGAGCAGCACTTCCATCGCCTCGCGTCCGATCTCTTTCACGCGGCCTTCCGCGAGATGCCCGAACTTTGCCAGCGCATGATTCGCCAGCAGCGGAATATCGCCGCGCCGGTCGCGCAGCGGCGGCATCGTCACCGTCACGACGTTGATCCTGTAGTACAAATCCTCGCGGAAGCGCCCGTCACCGACTTCCTCCGCGATATTGCGATTGCTCGCGGCGACCAGCCGCACGTCGATACGAAACGAGTCGTTGCCGCCGACCCGCCGCAGTTCCTTCTCCTGCAGTACGCGCAGAATCTTCGCCTGCATTCCCTGCGGCAGGTCCGCGATCTCGTCGAGAAACAGCGTCGATTTGTCCGCGCTCTCGAACAGTCCAATCTTGCGCTCGGTGGCGCCGGTGAAGGCGCCGCGCTCATGCCCGAACAGCTCGTTTTCGATCAGGTTGTCGGGAATCGCGGAGCAATTGATCGCGACGAACTGGCGCGCCGCGCGCGGCGACAGCCGATGGATCGCCTTGGCCACGACTTCCTTGCCGGTGCCGCTCTCGCCCTGGATCAGGACGGTCGAATTCGACGGCGCGACGCGCCGCACGAGCCGGATCACTTCCTGGATCGCGGGATCCTGCCCGATGATGCCCTCGATTTCGAAGGTGCCCTCGAGTCGCCGTTTCAGCAACAGATTTTCCTGCTGCAGGTTTGCGAACTCGGCCGCCTTGGCGACCCGCGTCACGAGCTTTTCGCGATCGGTCGGCTTCTCGAGGTAGTCGAACGCCCCTGCCTTCATCGCCTGGACGACGCTGTCGGTCGAGCCATGCGCCGTCAGCACCACCACCTGGCTGCCGGGATACGTGCCGCGCACTTTCGCGAGCAGCTCCTCGCCCGACATGCCCGGCATCATCAGGTCCGTCAGCACGACGTCGAAGCGCGACAGTGCGAGCAGCTCGATCGCGCGCTTTCCGACCGCGGCCTCTTCGACTGCGAAACCTTCTTCGCGCAATGTGTCGGCGGTTATCTGGCGTTCGAGATCGTTATCTTCAACGACCAATACTGAAGCTTGCGTCATGACTGCGTCCGTCTAGTACCGCGCTGGGCGGGAAGGTGAAAGTCAAAGTAGTTCCGGGTCCGTCCGCGTTCGGTCCGATGTCGATTGTACCCCCATGCGCTTCGACAATCGCCTTGGACAGAAACAGCCCGAGCCCGATGCCGTCGCGCTTGGTGGTGAAGAACGGCTCGAAGACGTGGTTCACGACCTCCGCCTCGATGCCGGCGCCGGTGTCTGAAAAAGCAATCACCATCGAACCCTCGACGCGCCGAAACGTAATGCGCATGGTGCCGCCTTCGGGCATTGCCTGGATCGCGTTGGCCACCACGTTGATGAAGCAGGTACGCAGTTTCTCGGCGTCCACCTTGAGAATCGGCGGCGGCTCGCCGCCTTCCTCGACCAGGTCGATGCCCTGGCTTTTCATTTTCGATTCCGACAGCGCGACGACTTCATTCACCAGCCGGCGCACGTCAGTCGGCGCCGGGAAAATCTCGATCGGCTTGCCGTAATGCAGGAAGCTTTGCACCAGGTCCGCCAGCCGGCGCATCTCGTCCTTCATGATCCCGAGCTGATGCAGAAACGCTTCGCGATCGTTGGGCTGTTGCGGCGCGTAGCGGGCGCGCAATTGATCGAGCGCGAGACTGATGAAGTTGAGCGGGTTCTTGATCTCATGCGCGAGGCCGCCCGCCAATTGCCCCAGCGCCGTGAACCGCTCGAGCCGATTCAGCTCCTGCTCGCGCTCGCGCGCATGGCGCAGTTGGCCGACCATGTCGTTGAAGCTGCGCGTCAGCAGGCCGATTTCGTCGCGCCGATGCGCCTCGGGCACCGGCTCGAGGCCGCGCGCCGCGATATTCTGCGCGGCGTTGGCGACCGCATGAATCGGTTTCACGTAGCGATCGGCCAGGATGTACGCGAACACCAGCCCGATTGTGAAAATTGCAAACGCGATCAGCAGCTCGCGCGTGCGGCTCTCCTCGAGCGGCTGCGCGAAGTCGCCGAAATTCGCCACCACCTGCACGTACCCGAGCAGATGGTCCTCGACCTCGACCGGGATCAGGTAGACCGTGGTCTCCGGCGCCAGGCCGAGCCTTCCGGGCGGAATCGTCAGGAGCGTGTCGGGATGCTTGAGTTGCTCGGGCGTCAGCCATTCGGCCTGCTTGGGCCGCAGCGCCGCGCCGATCAGATGCGGATCCGAGCTGTTGAGGATCAGGTTCTCGCTCGACGCGATCGAGACTTCGAGTCCCTGCGTATGCAGATCGTCGACGTAGTTGTGGAGCTGCTCGCGATCGGTGTCGCGCACCGCGGTCAATTCCTGCACGCCGATTTGAATCACGCGCGCCAGGTCCTTGACCTTCTCCTGCGTGGTCGCGACGATCGCCGCCTGCGTGCCCAGGCTCACCCACACCTCGGCGCCCAGCGTCAGCCCGAGCAGCCCGACCATCAGCACGATCAGCTTCGCCTTGAGGTTCAGCGCGGGAAAATATGATTCCATTTTCGATAACGGCGGCCGGCCGGCGCCGCCGCGCAAATTATCCGGCCTCTTCGCTCTTCTCTGCGGGCTCGGTGGTCTTGCGGATTACCAGCAGCCGCGTCGCGTAGATCAGGGCGCTCAGCAGGGCCACGATTACGATCAGCCGCTCGAAGCCGCCGATGTACTTGACCAGCAATTCGAGCTGCTTGCCGAAAATGTAACCGAGCGTCACGACGATCGGCACCGATATCAACGCGCCCAGCAGATCATACGCCAGGAACACCGCCGGGCGCACGCCGAAGGATCCCGCCGACAGATAGATCAGCGCGCGCAGGCCGGCCAGGAATCGCGCATAGAAAATCGCGCGATGCCCATGGCGCTGCATGAACCCCTCGATGCGCTCGATCTGATGCTTGCGCCCGGGCCGCCCGATCGAGAAGTAGCGCACCAGTCCAGTGCCGAAGTGCCGGCCCATGAAGAACAGCGAGTTGTCGCCCGCGACTACGCCCACCAGCGACACCACCAGCGTGATCGGATAGCGCGTGACCCCGCGATGCACCAGGTAGCCGCCCGCGAGCAGCGCCACATCTTCCGGTATCGGCAGTCCGAGTCCACATAACATCAGAACCACGAACAATCCCAGGTAAGTGAAGTGTTCGATGTACGTGGAGATCAGTCCGGCCAAGCTCAGCTCCCGTGCGCGTAGCGCGTGCGCAGTACGATGATTCCTTTGATGCCCATGACCATGAGTCTTCCGCGGTCCGGAATTATAGCATCTCGATGAATCTTAGGCTTTGAGTCGCGAAACTGTATAGTGCGGCCGGCCGATGCGGTCCGCGGCGCGTGTGCGGCAAGCGTTTCAGCATGCCCATCGCAAGGATGCTGCGGCGGAAGTTGCGCCGATCGAGCGGACGCCCCAGGATCAGCGAGTAGAGCTCCTCGAACTCGGCGAAGGTGAATTCGCGCGGCAGCAGCGCGTACGCAATGTTGGTGTACTCGAGTTTCGACTTCAGCCGCTTCACCGCGTAGGCCGCCATCAGCGAATGATCGTAGGCAAGCTGTGGCAGCCGTGTGACTTCGTACCACTTGCCGGTCGCATATTTATCGCACGGCGCACCGACTGCCTGCGCATCGGGAATCAGCGCCATGTACGCGACCGAGACCACGTGCGCGCGCGGATCGCGCGAGGGATCGCCAAACGTGAACAACTGCTCCAGGTAAGCGCCGCGCAGTCCGGTCGAGTCGTGAAGCTCGCGACGCGCCGCGTCGTCGAGCAGCTCGCCCACTCGCACCAGCCCGCCCGGAAACGCCCAGCGCCCGCGGCCCGGCCCGCGCCGCAGCTCGACCAGGTAGGTCTGCAGCCGCCCGCCGTTGATCGCGAACAGCACGGTGTCAACCGCGACCATCGGCCGCGCCAGCCGCTCGCCGCGCACGACGACGCCCTCAGCGCCGTCCTGTGCATTGGCGCTCAGACGCTCAGCTCGAGCATCCGATCCAGCGCCCGCTTCGCGCCCTCGCGTACGTCCTCGGTAAGTTCGATTTCGTACCGCAGGTGGCGCAGCGAGTCGAGCGTCCCCTCGAGCGTGATCATCTTCATGAAACGGCATAGCTTGCACGCCTTGTAAAAATGCTTGTCGGGGATCTCCATCAGCAGGCGGTCCGACAGGCCGCACTCGGTCACCACCAGGAATTTATCGGCCTCGCTGCTTTGCGCATAGGCGATCATCGCGCTGGTCGACAGCACCGCGTCCGCCAGTGCGAGCACGTCGCGCCGGCATTCGGGATGCGCAATCACCTTGATTCCGGGAATCGCGCGCTTGACCTTGTTCACCTCGTCGGGGGTTATCTGATGATGCACGTAGCAGTTGCCGTCCCACGAAATCACGCGCTTGCGGGTCTGTCCCTGCACGTAGTTCGCGAGATTCTGATCCGGCACGAACAGGATATTTTCCGAGTCGATTCGTTCGACGATTTTGGTCGCATTCGCCGACGTGCAGCAAGCGTCCGACAGCGCCTTCACGTCCGCCGTGCAATTGACATAGGACACGACCTTCAGATCGGGATAAATCTTCAGCAGCTCTTCCTTGCGATCTGCCAGCGCCTCGGCCGTCACGCTATCCGCCAGCGAACATCCCGCCTTCAGGTCCGGCAACAGCACCTTGCGATCGGGATTGTAGACCTTGGCCGTCTCGGCCATGAAATGTACGCCGCAAAACACGATCACGTCGGCGTCGCGCACGTCGCGGGCGTTGCGCGCCAGCTCCAGCGAGTCGCCGATAAAGTCCGCCACCTCGAAAATCTCCGGCCGCTGGTAGTTATGCGCCAGCACCACTGCGCGCCGCGCCTTCTTCAAGTCCTTGATCTCCGCGATCATGCCCGCGTAGCGCTCGCAGGTTTCCGCCGTATAGCTGTCGTTGCCGAGCACCGCGAGCTTTTCGCGCAGCGCGCCCGCGTCAATCGCCGTTTGTGCAGATTCGTTCACTGTCCGTCCTCTTCACAGTTACTTTGCGTCAATCTGACGCTTACTGTAGGACGCCGCCGCCCGCCATGCAAGCCGTTTCCGAATTCGCTCTCGCCTCTGATAAATCAGTGCAATCGCGCCCGCGCGCGCAGCATTCTCAGGAGTTAAAGTGATGGATGAAGTATTGGAGCGTGAGATTGTCGCCGCCGTCCGCCGTTTCGTCGAGCGCGACGTCATCCCCAATGCCTCCGCGCTCGAGCATCGCGACGAATATCCGCATGCGATGGTCGCCACGATGCGCGAGCTCGGCCTCTTTGGCGCCACCATTCCCGAAAACTTCGGCGGCCTGGGCTTAAGCTTCCTGACCTACGCGCGCGTGATGGAAGAACTGTCGCGCGGATGGATGAGCCTGGCCGGCGTCATCAACAGCCATCTCATCATGGCCTACGTCATCGCCAATCATGGCACCGACGCGCAGAAGAAATATTTTCTGCCCGCGATGGCGCGTGGCGAGAAGCGCGGCGGCCTCGCCCTCACCGAGCCGCACGCCGGCAGCGACGTGCAGTCGATTCGCACCACCGCCGTCCGCCGCGGCGACGAGTACACGCTCGCCGGCGCCAAAATGTTCATCACCAATGCGCGTCACGGCACGATGCTCGCCGTCGCCGCCAAGACCAACCCCCACGCCGAGCCCGCCTACGCCGGCATCAGCATGTTCGCGGTCGAGAAGAGCGAGCGCGGCCCGACCGTCAGCCGCAATCTCGACAAGCTCGGCTACAAGGGCATCGACACCTGCGAAGTTCTGTTCGACGACGTCGCGGTGCCCGCGGCCAATCTGATCGGCGGCGTCGAGGGCGCGGGCTTCAAACAGGTGATGAGCGCGCTGGAAGTCGGACGCATCAACGTCGCCGCGCGCGCCGTCGGAGTAGGGCAGGCCGCGTTCGAAACCGCGATTCGCTACGCGCAACAGCGCACGGCCTTCGGCAAACCCATCTGCCAGCATCAGGCGGTGCAGCTGATGCTCGCCGACATGGGCACCCGCGTCGAGGCCGCGCGCCTGCTGGTCGCCAACGCCGCGCGTAAGAAAGACGCGGGCGAACGATGCGACGTCGAGGCCGGCATGGCAAAACTGTTCGCCTCGGAAGCATGCGCAAAAATCTCGCTCGACGCGATGCGCGTGCTCGGCGGCTACGGCTTCATGGCCGACTTCCCGGTAGAAAGATTTTACCGCGACGCCCCGCTGATGATGATCGGCGAAGGCACCAACGAAATCCAGGCGCTGGTAATCGCGCGCGGCCTGCTAGCGCGCTACCCCGTCTGATTCCTCGCCCGTTATTTCCGGGAGAGGTTAGGTGAGGGTTCTGCGGTGAGTGCACCAATCCCCGCGCCTCACACTCCCAGCGCCAGCTCATGCAATGCGCGCGCGCATTCCACCGGATGCGTGAACATCACCTCGTGCCCGCTCTTCACAAACTTCAGCGTGGGATTCTTCAACCGGCTCGAAAAAAACGGATGCCAGCCGTCCGCCCCCGGCACCGGCGTCTGGTCGTCCTCGCACACGAGATAGCTGCTGGGAATTCCGGTAGCGAAGTAGGGCGCCATCGGCACCGGCGCGATGAACGGGCCGATCGGCTGCGGACCCAGCGCAGACAGCACGTATTCCTTGACGGCAGGCGCCATGTCGTTGCTGAGCCCGTCGAGAAATTCCTTCCCCATCATCTCGATCGGGATTGCGCGCTCCGGCAACGATTCGGACGCCGCCAGCAGTGGTGAAGTAGCCGGATCCTGAATCGGCTGCCCATCGAGCGCCACCAGCGCGGTAACCCACACGACGCGCTTTATCCGCGAGGGAATCTTCGCCGCGACGCCCGGAATCGAAAGCCCGCCGAGACTATGCCCCGCCGAGCACGACGTTCTTGAGATCGTGCCGCTCGATAAAGTCCGCAACGCTATCGACATAGCTCTCGAAGAGTAACCTTCGATCGATCAACCCGGTTCATCCCATGCCCCGGCAGATCGACGGCGTAAGCATTGTCGCCAAGTTTCTCGAGCTGGTTGATAACCGCACCCCAGCACCACGCACCATGCCAAGCGCCATGCACCAAAACAAAAGTCTCCGCCATTTTCTTACTCCAATCCCTCGCCCGTTATTTCACGGGAGAGGTTAGGTGAGGGTTCTGGGCCACAAGCTTAATTTCGATTTCCCGCGCCGCTGAGAATGACACAAAGAGAAGCAGTTACACAAAAACCAGGAGTCGCGAAGTTACAAATTCCCAGCTCGAACCACAGAACCCTCACCGCTGGCCGCGATGCGGCCAGCCGCCTCTCCCGTGGAAGTAACGGGCGAGGCAAAAGCCGGACCCTCCGCCCAAAAACCTGGAGCGAAATCGCTCCGCGCGATTTTGCGATTCTCTTTTCTATCACTGGGTGCAGGGGTCACCCCTGCCGAAGGATGTGTGAAACCCACCGCGGGTTTCACGTTAGATAAAGTTCTTCCTACGCCGATACCGCTGTGACTTGCTGCCCATCTTTCAGCGTCGGCGCTGGCATCACTATTACCGTCTCGCCGCCGCTTAGTCCCTGCTTTACTTCGATGCCGTCCTGGAATTCGCGCCCGACTGTGATTGGAACCAGGTGGGCGGTATCGTCACGCACGACCCACACCGAATTAGCGCTGCCGTCGGTGACGATCGCTTTTTTCGGCACCAGCACCATCGGCGCCTGCGCCGTCTCGGTCATAATCGATTGGAAGGTGACCTTGGCGCTCATCTCGGGCTTGATGATTTTCAAATCCGGCTGGAGGATTTTGACCTCGACCTTGACCGTGCCTTTCTGCCGGTCGGCCTCGGGATAAATCTTCACCACCTGCGCCGGAAACGGATCGTCGGGATAGGCGTCGGGAATCACCGTCGCCGGCGTGCCCATTTTGACCTTCGCGATATCGCTTTCGTTAATATCGACTTCGCAGCGCAAGTCGCTGAGGTCCGCGAGCTGCGCGATATCGGTGGCGCCGCCGCCGGCCTGGATTTCACCGCCGAAATTAATCGTGTCGCCGAGTTCGCGATACTTCTGCAGCACCACGCCGTTGATTGGCGACGTGATCACGGTCTGGCTCACGTTGAACTTCGCGAATTCGATTTCACCGTCCGACTTCTTGAGATCCGCCTGCGCCACTGCGAGCTGATTCTCCGCGTCGTCGAGCGAGTCCTTCGATTCGACGCCCTGCGCGTAGAGCTGGCGCAGTCGATTGGCTCGCGCGGTCTTGAGCACGACGTTGGCCGCCGCCAAATCACGATCCGCGTAGGCCTGCTTCAGTTGCGCCTGGTAGTCGCGATCGTCGATTCGCGCAAGCAGGTCGCCAACTTTGACCCGCTGTCCTTCCTCGATCGGCTCCGCGACTATCTGGCCGAGAATCTTGGTGCCGATCACGATGTACTTGTGGCGCGTGATCACGTAGCCGCTGCCCGTAAGCACGGTGCCGGCCTGTCCCGCCTGCTTGACCGAGACGATCGCGGTCTGCACTTCGGGCGGACGTCCGAGCGTTCGCTGATAGACGATATAGCCCGCGGCCCCGACGACCCCGAGAACCACGAGCCCGATAGCAGCAGGAATAATCCGGCTCGGCTTTTTCGGACTCGCGGCGCGCGCAATCCGCAGCGATTCGAGCTCGCGGATATTCGGTCCTCTGGGCGCTTCGGACAAGGTCACACGCTCCTGAGCGCATCAACTACCGGCATTTTCATCGCCTGCCGCGCCGGCAGCCAGCCGCCGACCATACCCATCACGGCGGCGAAGATCAGCGCTTCGATCACTATTGCAAAAGTGACGCGGAAGCTGAACGCCAGGGTTGAGAAGGTAACGAAATTGCCGAACGTCGTCGACAGCCCGTTGATCGGCATCGCCAGCAGGATTCCGATGACGCCGGCCGCGACCGCCAGCACCAGCGACTCGAGCAGGAACGACGTCATCACTGCCATCGGCGCGAAGCCGAGCGCGCGCAGCGTGCCGATCTCGGTCGTGCGCGACGAGACCGCCGCGTACATCGTGTTCATCGCGCCGAAGATCGCGCCCACGGCCATGATCACGGCGACGATCATCCCCAGCACGCGCATCTGGTTGGCGACGACCGCCTGGTCCTTGTAGTAATCCGCCTCGGTTTCGCCCGTCAGGTTAATTCGCGGGTCGTCGGCCAGCCGGCGAATGAGCGCGTTGGCGTCCGCGCCGGGAGCCAGTTTGAGCCGCACGTCGGCGTAGTATGCGCCCCGCTGCGCATCGTCCTGGACATTGTGAATATCGCCCCAGACTTCGGACTCGAACGAGCCGCCGTCGGCCGCCATGATGCCGACCACCTTCCAGTTGCCGCGACCGAAGCGCAGCGTATCGCCCAGCTGCGTGTTTGCGTAATGCCCTTGCAGGCCCTTGCCGACGATCACTTCGTTAACGGAAGGATTGAACATGCGGCCTTCGACAATTTTTACTTTGGGGTGAACTTTGAGCGCGATCGGCAGAACTCCGCGAACTACTATATTGTCGCGGCCGCCACCGACGCGGTCCATCAGGGCCTGCACCGGCAACTCCGGCGACGCATCGACGGTGCCGTCAGGCTCGCGCCGAATCTGCGGCAGGAATTTCATCGCGTCGAACTGATCGAGCTGAATCGACGAGTAAGTCTCGGTTGTGGCTCCCTTGCGCAAAACAACAACGTTGTCGGGATCGCCAGTATCAGAAATCGCCGAGTTCAGTCCCGCCACAAGGGCCATCACGATCACGAACACGCAGACGACCAGCGCGATTCCGCCGCCGGTCATGGCAGTAGAAACCCGCCGCACCAGCAGCGAGCGCACGTTGTATTTCAGCGGTATCGCCATCTCAGGCAACCGTCCTCAGCGCGTCCACGATATTGCGCCGCGCGGCGGAGCTCGCTGGCACCAGCGCGCTGAATAGTCCTATCAATGCCGCCACGACCAACGTCTCCACCAGCACCACCGGCGGCATCCGGATCGATCCTAACGGCCCGCCCACGTTACCAATCGAAAACGCCTTCAGCACAAAATACGCCGAGCCGCATCCGATAACTCCGCCAATCAGCCCGATCAGCAGCGACTCGGCCAACAGCAGCGACAAAATAGTGCGCGACGGAAATCCCATCGATCGCATCACCGCGATCTCGCCGCGCCGCTCGCGTATCGACATTGCCGCAGTGTTGGCGGCGACCAGCCCAATAGTCAGCACCACGATAAAACCGAGAATCTCGGCCATCCTGAAAAACGTGCGGTACTGATCCATGAAGCTGCCGATAAACGCCGCCTCCGACTCCGACAACGTCTCCGCCGACGAGTTGGCAAAGCCTTCATCTATAGCTGCGATCACCTGCGGCACGTTCTCAGGCTTATCGACCTTGACCCAGATGTTATCGACGATTCCCGGCCGGCCCGCCGCTTCTTCGAGATAGTCTCTCCTGAACAGCAGGAAATCCGGCGGCGCCTTGCCGCTGATGGTGCCGACTATCTGCAGCGTCACGTTGAACGGGTAGAGCGTGCCCCTCAGCTGAATCTGCTGGCCGACCTGCAGATTGAACTTCTTCATCGTGTCGGCGCCGACCAGCGCCGCGGTGCGAGTCTTCTTGAACTGATCGAACGACTCCTGGCTGATTCCCCAGTCGGGCCACATCTGATCGACCTGCTCGGGATCGGCCGCGAGGTTGGGAAACTGATCGTAAACCTCGTGATAGACGCCGCCGAACCAGCTTTCCGGCACCACCACTTCGACATGCGGAATCGTTGCGATGCGCTGCTTGTAGGCCACCGGAATCGAATACGCGAGCCCCGCCTTGTTATGCGTCGCAATGCGCGTGGACGAGGCAGTATTCCCAAGAATCTGATCGGCAACGGTAGGTATAGAAACGAGCGCCGAAAAAATAAACAGCGAAACCGCAATCGACAGCACGGTCAAAAAAGTCCGCCGCTTGCTGCGAAACAGATTCTTAAAAACCAGCGTCAGGTACTTCAACGCTCCACCTCTCAAACACCAGAACCAGGCCGCGTCCGAATCTCCAGCACATGATTCGCGAGATCGAAAAAATACACCGTGCGCCCACCGCCCGACTCATCAACCTTCATATTCCCGAGCGACCGCGGTCCGCTGCCATAGGCAAGCCCGGCTTCCTTGATCCGCCCGAAAATCGCATCGAATTCGGCTTCACCAACGCGGAACGCATAGTGATGCACTCCGAATTCCTTCCAGCGGTCATCGAAGTCCATCGTGAAACTCTCGTTGACCCGCACCGGCGCGAACGGTCCCATCGGACCGTCGTACCTCAATCCAAACAGCTTCGCGAAGAACTCTGCCGATGCCACCTTGTCCCGTGCGGGAACAATCGTGTGATCCAATGTGATAGCCATGACATACCCTCCCAAATCTGTTCCCGCTTCCGAGATGGGAACGGGTTAAGGGTTAGGTCTCTCACGCATGCGCCGCAGCATCCGCCGGCGCTCCACGCTTGCCGGGCTCAACCCCGGCCAGCACGCCCTTATCCAGCCGATAAACCGTATCGACATAACGCTCGGCCCGCGGATCGTGCGTGACCATCACGATCGTTTTCTGAAATTGCCGATTCATATCCACCAGCAATCCGAGAATTTCCTCGGCCGACTTCGCATCGAGGTCACCGGTCGGCTCGTCGGCGACGATGATCGTCGGGTCAGCGACGATCGCGCGCGCAATCGCAACGCGTTGCTCCTGCCCGCCGGACAACTGCCGCGGATAATGGTCCATTCGATCCGCCAGGCCCACGACCTTGAGCGCCGTCTCGACATGCTCGCGCCGCTCGGCTTTGTTGAGATGCGTCAGCAGCAGCGGCAACTCAACATTCTCGAACGCGGTGAGCACTGGAATGAGGTTGTAGAACTGGAACACCAGCCCGATATGGCGCGCGCGCCAGCCTGCCAGGTCGCGCTCCTTCATCCCGGTGATTTCCTCGCCGCCGACCGCGACGCGGCCGCTGGTGGCGTGATCGATACCCGCGATGAGGTTGAGCATCGTGGTCTTGCCCGATCCCGACGGCCCCATGATCGCGACGAAGCGGCCGACCGGGACCTGGACGGTCACGTCGTCGAGCGCACGGACCTCGAACTCGTCGCGCTTGTAGATTCGGGTCACGTGTTCGAGATCGATTGCAAACTTTTCGTCCATGTCATCCTGCCTTTGTCGAAACTTCTCCGGTTAACCCTGCTATCAGACTCGACCCTTGATATGTCGCGCGCGCGAAGTCAACGCAGTCCTGCTCGCTGCGGCGCGCCGCGGCTTGGCCCGCACTCGCGCTCGCCGCGCCATTTGTATTTCACGCCTCAATTGCGCGCAAAGCCTCGCCAGCACGCGCGCCTTCGCGGCGTTAATCTCGCAGCCGAGCTCGACCATGATTCTGCGCAGCGGGCTGGCGCCCGCGCGGCGCATCGCGGCGACCATCTCGGTCAGGATAGCGGTGCGGGCTTCGTCGTCGCGGCGCGAGCGTTGCACATGCTCGAGCGCGATTTCCAGCTCGCGGTCGGCGAAATAGATCTTTATCTGCGATTCGTCGAACACGAACAGCGGCTGCGCCGGCTCGCGCAGCATCCGCATGAAATGCGCCCGGCCGCGCGGCGTGATCGCATAAACCTTGCGCGCGCGCCGCCCACGCCGCTCCGTCCGCAGCTTGACCAGCCCGTCACGCGCCAGCTTCTTCAGTGCGGGATAAATCGAACCGTCGCTCACCCGGTAGAAAAATCCGACCGGGTCCTGGAACCGCTGCTTCAAGTCGTAGCCGGTCGCCTCCGCCTCCATCAGGAAACCCAGGATGGGAAACTTGACGTCCATCCGCGGCGGCGTCTTGTCGAATCCGAGCGCCGACTTCGCGGGAAACAGCGGCGCGGCGGAACGATAGTTCCGAGTACCGTTCACCGCGGATGTAGTGGACACCTCGTGCATACCTATCGAGCCAATAGCTCGACTTGAGCTATCTGTCAATCAGCTGGCGGAATCAGGGTGCAGTGATGTAACTGCGGATGAAACTGACCACATTGGTAGGACCCTCAAGCGGCGCGACTCGCGCACCCGCAGCCGCATACTCGCGCATCTGCTCGGGCTTGGGCTCGGTGCCGAAGACCATGTCCCACAACGGCGAGGTCACCCCGAAAATCGCATCCGGCTGAGCTACATGATGAGCCAGATGCCGCGCGCGCAGGCGCGATTCGAACGCAGACGAGGCGCTGACGAAATGAATCCGGTAGTGGATATACTCGTAGGCGGCGAACCCGGCCGCGATTCCCCATAGGAAGATCACGCCCGGCGCGAGCCCGAACCATCCGATCGCGCCGATGAGCACGACGCCCGTGGGAATCCACGCGCGGAACGCGAATACGCAATGCGGATCGCGATGATGCCCGTCGTGGAGCGCCGTCACGATGTGCGATGCGTATGCGCGAGGACGCCGTGGATGACGTACTCGACGAGAGTCCAGGTGAAGAGACCAGCGGCGAATATGAGCGCGTCGGTGAGCATCTGCTTTGATCGTAGGTCGCGGCGCAGCCGCTTGGCAACGCCGGCGGCTCCGCTTGCATCGGGACCGCAATAGACCAATCCTCTGCCGAGAGGAGATTCGCATATGTACGACAGCGACAATCCGTTCCTGAATGGCAACTACGCGCCGTGGCGCGAGGAAGGCGACGCATTCGATCTCGAGATTGAAGGCGAGCTGCCGCGCGAGCTCAACGGCGCGCTGTACCGAGTCGGCCCGAACCCGCATTTCAAGCCGCGCGGCGCTTACCATTGGTTCGACGGCGACGGAATGGTGCATGCGTTCATCCTGCGCGACGGCCGCGCCGCCTATCGCAATCGCTACGTGCGCACCGACGGCCTCAAGGCCGAGATGAAGGCGGGGCGGGCGCTGTTCGGCAGCTTGATCGAGCATGCGCGCGAGCTGCCGCCGGATCTCCCGCCGTTCAAGAACGCCGCCAACACCAACATCATCGGGTACGCCAATCGCCTGCTCGCGCTGTTCGAGGCGGCGTCGCCGCATGAGCTCAAGCCGCTCACGCTCGAGACGGTCGGTCTGTACGATTTCGGCGGCAAGCTGAATGGACCCGTCACGGCGCATCCGAAGTTCGATCCGGTCAACGGCGACCTGCTGTTCTTCGGCTACCAGCCGTTCCCGCCGTACGTGACGTGGTATCGCGCTAGCCGCGACGGCAAGCTCCTCGAGTCGCGGCCGATAGACACGGGCCTGCCGGTGATGATGCACGATTTTATCGCGACCGATAACTACGCGATCTTTTTTGTCTGTCCTTCCGTCTTTCATATCGAGAATGCGCCGGCGGGAAAGCCGCTGTTCATCTGGGAACCTCAGCACGGCACCAAAATCGGCGTGATGAATCGCAAGACCGGCGAGGTGAAATGGTTCAATGACGAGGCGTTTTTCGTTTTTCATTTCCTCAACGCGTACGAGGAGAACGGCTCGATCGTCGTCGATGGATGCAGGATGGACTCGCTCGACATGACCGGCGATTCGTTCGGCGCCAAGCCGCTGATGTGGCGCTGGAATTTGAATCTGAAGGACGGCTCGTTGCGGCAGAACCAGATGCACGACACTCCCGCCGAATTTCCGCGCCTCGACGAGCGCCTGGCCGGCCGCAAGCATCGCTACGGCTACTTCACCAATGGCGATACTGAATCGCCCGATAACAAGTCCAACTCCAGGGGCCTGCTCAAGCGCGATTACCAGTCGAACAAGGTTGAAGTTCAGGAGCTCGGACCCAACTTCGCCGCCGGCGAGCCGGTCTTCGTCCCGCGCAGCGCGCAGTCCTCAGAGGACGACGGCTGGGTGCTCGCGGTCTGGTATGACGAGCAGCGCAATCGCAGCGAAATGGTCGTGCTCGACGCGCAGAACTTCGCCGGCGCGCCCGTCGCGAGGATCAAATTGCAGCATCGCGTGCCATGGGGCTTCCACGGCAACTGGGTACCCGCGCAGTGAGGAAGGGGAACTTAATTTAATGCGGAACCCACCGTGGGTTCCGCACCTCCTTGGGCAGGGGTGACCCCTGCACCCGGTATCTGGAAAAGAGAAGCGCGAAATCGCGCGGACGCGCTTCCGCTCCAGGTTTTTGGAGCGGAGGGGTCTCGACTCTGGACCTAAGCAAAGAATCCGTTCTTTTCTTGCCTCGCCCTGTCAGAGGCGCAGGCCGACGCGCGACCTTGAGTGCAGGTGAGGGTTCTGCGAATTCCTCGCGATGAGCATTCGCAGCATGCCTCATCGCGTCAAGCCGAACGGAGGCCGGGTTGATCCTTAGGCCCGGAACCCTCACCTAACCTCTCCGTGAATAACGGGCGAGGGATCAGAAGACTCCTGCCTCCCTGACAGGGAGAGGCTATTCGGGCGTAACCTTTTCGCGATAGCGCGGTTTCTATAGATAGAGGCTGATGTGTCTGGACGTTCCGCATCCTTATATGCGCGCTCTGTGCCGGAGGTTGGATTGAAGGTGCGGGCCGCATGCGAAGATCGACGCCGGCGATTCCGCCGAGCGGAGTCTGATCGAGGCGGCGCAGCGGGACCGTGGCCGGTTTGCCGATCTCTATGAGGCTAACTTCGAGCGCGTCTATGCCTACGTTGCGCGGCGGGTGCGCGATCGCGACGAGGCGCAGGATCTTACCGCCGAGGTTTTTCATCTCGCATTGAAGAATCTGCCGCAATTCGAATGGCGCGGCGTGCCTTTTGTGGCGTGGCTGTTCAGGATCGCATCGAACGAGATAGCCGATCGATCGAAGAGCATCGCCAGGCGCCGGGCGCATCAGCGCGTCTTTCAGGAAAGCGATGCTCCCGTCGCGATGACCGAGGACCTCGACGAAGCTGAGCGGCGGGCGCGGTTGTTCAAGCTCGTCGAGCGGCTGCCGCGCGATCAATCGCGGGTGATCGTGATGCGCTTTGCTGAAGACAAATCGATTCGCGAGATCGCGACTGCGCTCGGGCGCACGGAGGGCAGTATCAAGCAGCTTCAATTCCGCGGCCTGCAGAATTTGCGGGTGCGGTTGGGTGATACGAATGGCTAAGGGGAAACTGATCGAACAACTGAATGATGCGGTGGAGTCTCTGGTGGCCAAGCCGAACGCACCGCAGCCGAACGTCGATCCGCGGCTGGGGGCGATTTTGCGAATCGCGGGCGAGTTGCGCGATTTGCCGCGCGCCGATTTCAGAAGCCGCCTGAAGGCGGAGCTGGCGGCGCAATCGAAGGAACTTGAATCGTCCGCATCGTCGCCGGTGGGCGGCAAGCCGCTGATCACGCATGAGGATATCGAAGAGCGGCTCAAGCAGATTGCCGAGCAGCCGAAATTTATCGTGCACGATGTGAACGCCGCGCTTAGCGACCTGCCCGGCATGACGATGCGATTCCTCGCCGCGATGAACGACCATCTGCTGGTCGTGTCGCGCGGGAGCCGGCGGTCGAATTGGGAGCGCCATCTTGGCTCCGACGAGATGATCTACGTGACCGAGGGCAAGACCGAGGTCGAAACCTTGACGGAGGACGGGCCGGTGAAGGCTACCGTCCGCGCGGGTTCGTTGTTCGTATGCCCGGAAGGGTTGTGGCATCGGCTGACGCCGCAGCCGTCGGTATCGGCGTTTTACCTGACACCCAGAAACACCGAAGGCTCCGCTGCGAAGGATCCGCGGTCAAAGAAAGAGCGCGCGAAGCGCGGGCGCAAAGGATCGCGCACTCGCGACGCCGCGATGCTGCGAGAGCATGATTTGCAAGCGGCGCTGCGCGAGGTGCCGCATCTTACGATCACGGACGCAGACGACCGGCGAGGATGCTAACGCTGCGGTGCGCAACGTCGCCAAGATCGGCAATCTGTCGCTGGGCGTGATGAGCTACACGGGTCTGACGCCCTGGGAGCGGCATCCCGGCGGCGACGAGCTGCTGCTGGCGCTGGACGGCGAACTCGAAGTGACCGCATTGACTGACGACGGGCCGGTGACGCGCAAGATTCGCGCGGGCGAGGCGTTCGTGTGTCCGCAGGGATTGTGGCATCGGCAGTTCGCGGAGAAGTCGGTGTCGATGCTGTATGGGACGCCGATCGAGCACGGTGAGGTTTCGAGGGCGGACGATCCTCGCGTTGTCGCCGCCGAACCCGCGCCGGCTGCTCCTCGCAGCATTATGCCGTTTCTGTATATCGAGGGCGCGGCGAGCGCCGTCGAGTTCTACAAGAGTGTATTCGGCGCGACGGTGTTGATGCGCGACGAGGAGCCGAGCGGAATCGTGAGCCACGCGATGCTCAAGATGGGCGACACTACCGTCATGCTTTCGGATCCCACTTCGGCGGACGTGAAGCAGAATGACGTGCATGGCTTGTCGCGCACGCCGCAGTCGCTCGGCGGATCGCCGGTGCATCTGTATCTCTACGTCGCGGACGTGGACGACGTCTTCAGGCGCGCGCTTGACGCCGGCTCGAAAGCTATCGACGAGCCAGAGGATCGGGAGTGGGGAGACCGGACGGCGGGAATCGAGGACCCTTACGGTCACGTGTGGTGGCTGGGAACGCCGCTGAAGGATCTGCCGCCGAAAGATACAAAATAAGAGCGTGAGGAGTAGAACCATGGCAGGCAAAGTGAAGACGGTTCCCGACGGTTGGCATAGCGTGACTCCGTTCCTGAGCGTCACGGACGCGGCGCGCGCGGTCGAGTTCTATCGCGAGGTCTTTGGCGCGACGGAGCTGGAGCGGATGGCGGAGCCGGATGGCAAGGTCAACCATGCGGTGCTGAAGATCGGCGACTCGATCGTGAGGCTCGCGGACGACAGCTCCGAGCATGGGGCGGAGTGGGCGGCGAAAGGCTGGTCGCGCAGTCCGCAATCGCTAGGCGGCACACCGGTGCATTTCTATGTTTACGTCGAGGACTCGGACGCGGTATTCAAACGCGCAATCGCCGCTGGCGCGACCGAGATGGAGCCGGTGGCGGACAAGCAATGGGGCGACAGGATGGGCGCGCTGACAGATCCCTTTGGACACATCTGGATGATCGCGACTCATAAAAGGGACGTGTCATTCGAGGACGTCAAAAAACTTCGCGCGGGGCCAGCGCGGGCGAAGCACGGATGAAAATCTCTCGCATCATTGCGATCGGTCTCGCGGTCATCTTCGTGCTGTTGATTGCGCGATTGACGCGGCTTGAAAATGGCGGCCCGCCGCATGCGTTCGTGATGCTGCCCGGGAATGAGCCGGCGACGATGTATCTGCCGGGGCCGGGGCATCCGTTCTATACGTTATTTCCCAAACCGGCGGCGGAGCGGCCGCCTGCGGTCGTGCTGATTCATGGATTCAGCGCCGATCGGCAGGTGATGAGCATGCTCGCACGCCGGCTGGCCGAGAACGGCTACGCGGTCCTGGCGATCGACGTCAACGGCCACGGCCAGAATCGCAATCCGTTCAACGGCGACGAGGTCGCGAGCGGCAGTCTGCGCGATAACATCAAGACCGCGGTTGATTTTCTTCGCAACAGCCCGCTGGTCGATGGATCGCGAATCGTCGTGATGGGGCATTCGATGGGCGCGGGCGCGGCGCTCGATTACGCGACTCACGATCCGAATCTCAAAGGCGCGGTGATGATTTCGGGCGGCTGGGCGCTGGGTCCGGTGCCGCCGAAGAATGCGCTGTTCATCTTTGCCGAGCGCGACCCGGTCGATCCGATCCAGGTACCGTCAACCGAGCTGGCGGCCCACCTCGCGAATGTGTCGCCAATCCAGCTCGGCAAGACTTACGGCGATTTCACGCAGGGCAACGCGGTCGAGGCGATCCAGATCCCGCGCGTCAATCACATAACGATCATGTATTCGCCCGAGGCCGCGACCACCATCGTAAAATGGCTCGACAGCACCTTCGGAACGACGAGAACCGATGCGATCCGGCTCGGAGATCCGCGGCGGCGGACCGCGCGATTCGCCCTGATCATCTTTGCGTTCCTGCTGATCCCGCTGGGCAGAGTGTGCGGCTCGATAGCGCCGAACTGGGTAGACGAGCGCTCAGGTCCGCGGGGATGGATGGGGCTGCTGATACTCGGTGGCGCGCTGTTGGCGGCGATGCCGCTGGCGGCGGCGGACCCGGCGGGGTTCATACCGGTGGTGATCGGCGACGTCCAGATCTCGTGGTTCGCGGTTGCGGGGCTGATCATCATCGGCGTGCTCGCGTTGGCGAATCTGCTTAATTGGTATCGCATCCGCGAAGGCGTCGGCGCGGCAATCACAGGCGGCGCGGCGGGATTCGCCGTCGTCTATGTGTGCCAGGTCGCGATGTCGGTGATGTTGCATCGGGTGTCGCTGTCACCGGAACGGCTGCTGGTGATGGCGATGGCGGCTGTGCTGCTGTTTCCGTTCTGGATCGGCTTCGAGCTGCTGTTGCGGCGCGGTGACATCCTGGGTTCGACGATGTGGGCTTCGCTCGGCCGTGTTCTAATCCTCGTGCTGATGGTGATCGGCGTGAGCCTGAACGCGTTGCCGTTCGTTCTGATTCTGCTCCTGCCGATCATCGCGCTGGCGTTCGTGATGATCGAAATATTTTCGGCGTCGGCCTACAGCGTGTCGCGCAATCTGACACTGATCGCGGTTTTCGAAACGCTCTGGTTTGCGTGGATGATCGCGGCATCGAACCCGATAACTTTCATGTTCTAGGAGACGAACGATGACCAAGAAAATCGATCCAATTCCGGTCGGACCGCGCGCGATCACACCGTACTTGACTATCAAGGGCGCCGCGAAGGGAATCGAGTTTTACAAGAAAGCCTTCGGCGCCAAGGAGTTGATGCGCTGGACGGGGCCGGACGGCAGGGTCGGACACGCCGAGATCGAAATCAGCGGCACCCCGGTGTTCATCAGCGACGAGCATCCTGCAATTGGCGTGATCAGTCCCGAGACGCTTGGCGGTTCCGGCGTGGGACTCCATCTGCTGGTCGAGGACGCCTATGCGACTTTCAAGCGCGCGCTCGAGGACGGTGCGGAGCAAATCACGCCGGTCGAGGAAGAGCCGTGGGGTCAGCGGTCGGGCACGTTGAAGGACCCGTTCGGCCATCGATGGTTCGTGACGACGCGCACGGCTGAACTGTCGGCGGCCGAGATGGACGCTATCGGCAAAGCCGCGGGATACAAGACGCTGAGCTGAAGTGAAAATCCACGACCTGCAGTTGGCGCTCGACGAGGTTCTCCGGCTGGCAACCGAGAATCCCCGCGGTCGTGCCAACGCAGATTTCGGCACGCTGAACGAATACGCGCTTGGACTTGGCCGCTACTCCGGCGTATCGCCGTGGGAACGCCATCGCAACGGCGACGAACTGCTGTACGTCGTGGACGGCGAAGTTCAGATAACCCTCCTGTCGGAAGCCGGCACTGAAGAACGCGAACTGATTCGCACGGGACGTCTGGTGGTGGTGCCGCAGGACCGGTGGCATCAGCTCGACGCGTCAACTGGAGCCTCGATACTGTTCGCCAGCCCGCCCGAGAGCGGCGCGGAGCGCACCCCCGACGACCCGCGCCACCCGAAGTAGGTACATTTTGGTGCGCGCCACAGGCACGCATGCGTGATAGGCTTTTGCCGAGCAGAAGCTTCATGCCGCGGTGTCGCTGCGCGTGAGCAGGGGTTCCGCAATCATCGTAATCAGCCCGTCGTTCGCGACGAAAGGAAAACAGCAACCATGCTCGAGACAGGAAAACCGTTTGTAAATTTCAATCTTCAGAACCAGGACGGCAAGCACGATGAAGCTCGGCGATTTCGCCGGCAAGTGGCTCGTCGTGTACGTCTATCCCAAGGACGACACTCCGGGCTGCACCATCCAGGGCAAGTCGTTTACCGCGAGCAAGGCGGACTTCGACGCGGCAGGAATCAAGGTGGTCGGAGTCAGCGCGGACGACGTCGCCTCGCACAAGAACTTCTGCAACAAATTTGCATTCACGATCGATCTGCTCGCGGACACCAAAGCGGAGCTGCTCAAGGCCGCGGGCATCTCGCAAACCGACTATAACGGCACCAAGTACTGGAACCGGACCAGCTTTGTGATCGATCCCAGCGGCAACCTGCGCAAGGTGTACGAGAAAGTGAATCCGCAGGGGCATGAAAAGGTACTGCTCGAGGACATCAAGACGATGCAAAAGAGCTGAGGCGTCAGGGGCGGGCCGGGGGCCATGATGCGGCAAAATGGGAACGTTTTATTATTGCCGCGAATTTGATTTGATGGATCAAGTTGGCAAGGGCCCTGACCAGGCGGCGCGGACAGAATGTGCTCAGCCGGATGGCTGAATTTCGGACGAAATTAATCGTCCGATAACTAGATGGTTAGGTACTTGTCCCGCCTCATGACGCAAGAGTTTCGATACATTCCAGGAGGAATGCATGGTTAAGAAGATCGCCGCCATAGCCGGTGGCGTTTTTATCGGCCTGGTCATCGCCTTTGCGCGCGTCGGCGCGTTCCCTTTCTGGGGTTCCGATTCCGACGCATCCAAGGCGCCGCCCGCGGCGCAGCAGGCGCAGGCAGCGCCCGAGCCCTTGCCGGCGCCCCCCGTGCCGGGGGTGCAGGTAGCGCCTCCAGCTCCGCCGGCAGCGCCGAACACGCCTGAGCCGGGCGAGAAGGTCGGCGTAATTACGTCGTTCGCGCCGCTGGTCAGGAAGATGATACCGGCGGTGGTCAGCGTCAACGTCGTTCAGGATGTGAAGGTTTCGGGTTTTGGCGAGCAGGCCGGACCTGGCGATGAAAACGGCGAGGCGCGATGGCGACGACAACGGCGATAACGGCGGCGGAGACCAGGGCGGCGGTGGCGGAACCCCGCCGGGCGCCGATCCGTTCGATCAGCTGCGCCGCTACTTCGGCCAGGGCCCCCAGCGCGAATACAAACAGCACGGTCTGGGCTCGGGCGTGATCGTGTCTCCCGACGGCTACATCCTGACCAACAACCACGTGGTCGGTAACGCCGAGGAAATCCACGTCACGCTGCAGGACAAGCGCGAGTTCACCGCCAAGGTGATCGGCAAGGACGCGAAGACCGACCTTGGACTTATCAAGATCGATACCAAGGACGCACTGCCGGTGGCGCCGCTGGGCGACTCGAATACCACTGACGTCGGCGACTGGGTAATCGCGATCGGCAATCCGTTCAACGTCGGCATGACGGTGACGGCGGGAATCGTGAGCGCCAAGGGACGAATCCTCGGCGGCGACTACGACGATTTCATTCAGACCGACGCGTCGATTAATCCCGGCAACTCGGGCGGACCGCTAATCAATACGAAAGGCGAAGTTATCGGCATCAACACCGCGATCTACAGCCGCACCGGCGCCAACAACGGCATCGGCTTCGCCATCCCGATCGACATGGCGCGCAACGTGATGGATCAGTTGAAGGCTCACGGCCGCGTTATCCGCGGATGGCTGGGCGTCGAGATCCAGGAAGTCACGCCCGACCTCGCGCAGTCGTTTGGACTGCCGCGGCCCGAAGGCGCGCTGGTCGCGAGTGCTGACAAGGACGGCCCGGCAGGCAAGGGCGGAATCGAGCGCGGCGATATCGTGCTCAGCTTCAACGGCCATCCGGTCGACGACGAGCATGAGCTGCCGGCGCTGGTCGCGCAGACACCGATCAACACCGAGGTGCCGGTCGAGGTCGTGCGCAACGGCAAGCACATGACGCTCGAGGTCACGATTGGCGAGCGCAAGGAGCCGGAAGTCGCATCGGCGAAGGCCGAGGAGCCGGGCGGCAACTGGGGCATGCAGGTCGGCGATATCACGCCCGAGATTGCGCAGCAGTTCCATCTCGAAGGCACCAAGGGCGTGGTGATTCAGAAGGTGGCGCCGGACAGCCCGTCGGCGGATGCGGGTCTGCAGCCGGGTGACGTCGTGCTGGAAATCAATCACGACAAGGTCGCAGCGGTTTCGGATTTCGTCGCCAAGGCGAAGGTAGCGCAGGCGGCGAAGAAGCCGGCGCTGCTGCTGGTGCAACGCGGCGGCGCGACGCTGTACACGGTGATCAAGCCGGCCGGCGTAGCGCAAGGCTGATCGCAAGGTAAGCTTCACGGATTCAACCCGCGGCGCATCGAGCTGATCGATGCGCCGCGTTTGTTTCTGGCTCGGATTGAGCTTTCGCGCCGGTAAGCCTGATGCTAGGCGTTGAAGCGCGTGACAGATTCCTCGCGAAAATTTGACGTGGTGATTGCTGGCGCTGGTCCTGCGGGGCTGGCGACCGCGCTGTTTTTGGTGAAACGCCGGCCGGAGCTCGCGGGTCGGATCGTCGCGATCGAGAAATCGGCGCATCCGCGATTCAAGGTATGCGCCGGCGGCTTGATTCCCAAAACGATGCTCGCGCTCGACGAGCTTGGAATCCCCCTCGACGTGCCCGCGGTCGAGGTAATTCGCGGCGAAGCTGCCACTCCCGTCGGTAGCGTCGATTTGTCGCGCAGCGGCGACGTGCTGGCGACTGTCATTCGACGCGATCGGTTCGACGCGATGCTCGCGCGCGCGGCCGTCGAGGCCGGCGTCGAGATTGTCCAACGCAGCCGCGTGCTCGACGTTACTCAGGACGCGGATGGCGTGCGCGTCAGCACCGACGGCGGCATCTTCGACGCGCAGATTCTGGTCGGCGCTGACGGATCGGGCAGCCGCGTGCGGCGCGCGGTATTTGGCGCGCGCAAGGAAGCTATCGGCCGCGCATTGATGACGGACATCGCCGTCGATCCCGAGCGCACGCCGGAATTTACCTCGAAGCGCTACCGCTTCGACTTTCGCTGCGTGAGCCGTGGGATCAGCGGCTACTCGTGGTCGTTTCCGTGCCTGATCGGCGGCGCGCCGCATCTTAATGTGGGAATTTACGATCAACGCGCGCACGAATTCACTGAAAATGGCGGCGAACAATCACAGATGATTGCGGAACTCGTCGCCGCCTTTCCCGAACTCCCACTCGATGGCTTGAAGCGCCGCGCAACGCGATGGCATTCGTTCCCGATTCGATGGTTCAACGCTGCCGACAGCTACGCATCCGGCCGTGTCATACTGGCCGGCGATGCCGCGGGCGTCGATCCGCTGATGGGCGAAGGCATTTCGTGCGCGTTCGAGCACGGCAAGCTGGCGGCCGGCGCGATCTGCAAATTCCTCGACGGCGACTCGGGCGCGCTGCGCGGCTATGATCGCGCGCTGCATCACGATGCGGTGGGCAAGAAGATGAGCAAGCTCGCGTTTGCCGCGCGCAGTTTCTACGGCCCGCGTCATCGGCTGTTCTTTCGAATTGCCGGCGTCAGCCGCCGCGCGCAGGAGCTCGGCGTTGACTGGTACAACGGCGCCCGCCATCTCGACGAACTGCCGACCCATCGCCTGATTGCGCGCTGGGCGCGTGCGGTTCTATTAGGTGAGCCTGCTGCGGTAGCATTCCGGTTGTTGTTGGGGGTGGAGCGGAACAGGTGGCGGATCGAGGACGAGCGGCGTCGTCGCGCAAGCGCGCAAGTGCGCGACGGCCGGCTAGAAAGAAGCGACGGCTGGGAAAATTTGCCTTGGCCGCGCTGGTGGCGCTGATTTTGGGATTTTTGGCTAAACGCGTGATGATTCCGTCGGCTCTTCATTACATCGAATATCGGCCGCCCGATCAGCCGCCGCCGGCAACAGGAGCGAATCCGCCTGCCACGTCCGAGCAACTGACGCCGAGCGACCGCAGCGCGCTGGACGCGCTCATTAAAAAGGACAGGTGACGATCGACCGGTGGCGGCCACGATGCAAGTAGCTGACGACATGGGCTTTCGCGTCGAGCTCGCGCATCCGCCGTCGCGGATCGTATCGCTGGTGCCGAGCTGGACCGAGACCTTGTTCGCACTCGGATTCAATTCCGAGGTCGTGGGCGTCACGAAATTCTGCGTCGAGCCAGTCGCGGCGGTCGCGTCGATTCCAAAAGTTGGCGGGACCAAGAATCCCGATATCGCCGCGATCGTCAAGCTCGAGCCCGAACTGATTATCGCCAACGCCGAGGAGAACCGGCGCGAGGACGTCGAGCGGCTGCGCGCCGCGGGAATCCCGGTGTTCACGACCTATCCGCGCACGGTGCCAGGCGCGGTCGAATCGATTCTGCGGCTGGGCCGCGCGCTCAGTCGCCAGTCGGCGGCGGCCGCGCTGGCCAAGGAGATCACGCTCAGCGTGAGCGGAATCGAAGCCGGGCTCGGCGTATGGAGCAAGCTACGGCTTCGCGTTTTCTGCCCGATATGGAAGAAGCCGTGGATGTCCTTCAACGCCGACACCTATGCGCATGACGTGCTGCGGATGCTCGGCTACAACAACATCTACGCGTCGGCGGGCGAGCGTTATCCGCAGACGACGCTCGAGGAGGCGGTCGAACGCCGCCCCGATATCGTGATACTTCCCGACGAGCCCTACGAGTTCGACGATTCCGACGTCGCCGAGCTGAAGACTCTGCTGCCGCCCGCGCTCAGTCGCCGCCTGCTGATAGTCAGCGGCCGCGACCTGCATTGGTACGGCGTTCACATGGTCAAGGGCCTCAAGTCGTTGGCGGAAAGAATGGCGCGCGTGCGTGCCGCGGTTCTATAATTGGGTACCTCGATCGCAATGCGGTGATGGACAGGACAGCGTGCGTCAATCTAATGAAGGGAGATTAGTATGATCCCGAAAATCAGCCTGGCAGCCGCGTTCCTGTTGCTGACCGCGCCGCCGATGGCGTGTGCTTCAACTCGCGACGCGATTAATCCCGCACCGATAAGCAGCAACGCGCACGAATCGCGACCCGGCATTGTCGTCGCTCAGGACGCACAACCGGCGATGGGCACTGGCGAAGGCGATAACGCCACCGACAACGATAACGGCGCCGACGCCGACGATCCCAACGCGAGCGCCGATGACAACGGCAATCAGAACGGCGACGGCGGCGAGGCGGATCAAAACAACGCTGGCGACGATCAGCCCGTCCCGCCGACGGTCCTCAACGGTAACGACAACGATTCCGGCGAGGTACCACCGATAAACCCGCTTCCGCAGTCGGAGCCAATGAGCCCGCAGCAGTAGCGCCGCGCGCGAATCGCAGCTCGCCAGGCCCTCGTCGGCTCGCTCACTTTCAACCGCACTCGTCACTCGAGGGAACCAACATGCCCGCACCATTGGACGGAATCAAAGTACTCGACCTGACCAAGCTCGCGCCCGGCCCGTTCTGCACGATGATCCTGGCGGACCTTGGCGCCGACGTGATCAGGATCGAGGAGCCTGGTCCTCCGACTGGCCGACGCGCTGAGCAGGCCGGAGCCGCAGGAGCGAGCAGGCCCGTTCGAAGCTTCAACAGCTCGCCCTACAACGCGCTCGCCCGCAACAAGAAGTCGATCGGCATCAACCTCAAGAGCGGGATGGGCAAGGAAATCTACACGCGGCTGGCGCAGCGCGCCGACGTCATCGTCGAGGAATACCGGCCCGGCGTCGCCAAGCGGCTCGGTATCGATTACGAGAAGCTCGCGTCGCGCAACCCGCGGCTGATCTATTGCGCCATCACGGGCTTCGGGCAGACCGGGCCGTATCGCGACCTGGTCGGCCACGACATCAACTACATCGCGACCGCCGGCGTGCTCTCGATGTTCGGACGTCCCGGTCAGCCGCCGACGATTCCGCACAACGTCATCGCCGACTACGCCGGCGGCGGGATGCATGGCGCGATCGGAGTGCTTGCGGCGCTGGTCGCGCGCAATCAGACGGGACGCGGGCAATACGTCGACATTTCGATGATGGACGGGAGCCTCGCGCTGCTGGCGCAGGCGATGTCGACATTTTTCGCCAACGGGAAAGTTCCCCGGCGCGGCGAGACCATCAACGACGGCGGGATACCGAACTACAACGTCTACCTGACCAAGGACGACAAATACATCACGATAGCGGCGATCGAGCCGTGGTTCTTCGCCAACCTATGCCGCGCGCTCGGCCGCGAAGATTTCATTCCGCACGAATACGATTCCGCCAAGCGCGCGGAAATCGCAGCCGTGTTCACCGAGACCTTCAAAACCAAAACGCGCGACGAATGGTTCGAGATTCTGAGCAAGAGCGACATCTGCGCCGGCCGGATGCTCACGCTCGACGAAGTGCCGAACGATCCGCAGGTGCTCGCGCGCAATATGATCGTCGAGGTCGAAGCGCCCGGCGGCAAGAAGGTCAAGCAGGTGGGCATCTCGGCAAAATTTTCGGACACCCCGGGCTCGATCAGGTCGCTCGCGCCGCAACTCGGCCAGCATACCGACGAAATCCTCGGCGAGCTGGGCTACAGCAAGGAAGATCTCGACCGCTGGCGCGAATCCGGCGCAATCAAGTAGCGCGCCGAGTCCGTAAAAGCTGCGAGCCCAAATCTACCTCTCCCAACGGGAGAGGACGCGCCTCCGACGAGGTGAGGGCCTCTGCATTCTTTTGTGGGAGAGGATGAGGGAGATCGATGTCCAGCGCGCTTTTCTGCGCGCGATTCAAGATTCTGCTTCTGCTCCGCGCCGCTAGCGAGCGCGATGTTCGCCGCGTTGCTCGCCGTATCCAATCACGGTTAAGATTCCTTCTATGCCACCGCAATCTCCGATGTTCATGCGCGGCCCGAATGATCCGCTTCGAATCGAGCGCGCCGAAGGTCCATGGCTCTACACCTCCGACGGCCACAAGATCCTCGATGCCGGCGGCGGCGCCGTGGTCGTGAATATCGGGCAGGGACGCCGCGAAATCGCCGAGGTCGCCGCGCGCACGATCTCCAAGCTCGATTACATCGTGCCGGTATGGACTTCGGCCGAGCGCGAGCGGCTGGCCGAGCGTCTCACGCGATGGACTCCGCCCGGGCTGACGCGCTTCTTTTTCACCAGCGGCGGATCGGAGTCGGTCGAAGCGGCGCTGAAGTTTGCGATTCTCTATAACAAGGCCCGCGGCAAGCAGTCGAAGAGCAAGGTCATCGGCCGGCGCTTCTCCTATCACGGCAACACCATCGCGGCGTTGTCGGCGGGCGGGAGCGGGCGGCGCGCCGACTACGAGCATATTCTGCTCGACTGGCCGAAGATCGATCCGAGCTACTGCTACCGATGCCCGTGGGGCAAAACCTATCCGTCGTGCGACCTCGACTGCGCGACCGCCCTCGAAAAAGAAATCCTCAAGCACGGCCCCGACTCGATTGCCGCCTTCATCGCGGAGCCGATGATGGGCTCGAGCGGCGGCGTCGTGCCTCCCGTCAAGGAGTACTGGCCGAAGCTTCGCGAGATCTGCACGCGCTACGACGTGTTGCTGATCGCCGACGAAGTGATGACCGGCTTCGGCCGCACGGGCAGGCGCTTCGGCGTCGACAACTGGGACGTCGTGCCGGACATCCTGGTCGGCGGCAAGGGACTCACCGGCGGTTACATGCCGATGGGCATGATTGCGGTCAAGGAATCGCTGGTCGAGGAGCTCGAGCAGGCCAAGGCCGACTTCATGTTCTACACCTACAGCTCGCATCCGGTCGCGTGCGCGGTCGCCGACGAAGTGCTCGCAATCATGGAGCGCGAGCGGCTGGTCGAGCGCTCGGCGGAAGTCGGCGCGCGGCTCGGTTCGAGCTTGAAGGAAGAATTGTCGGGGCATCCGATGGTCGGCGACATCCGCGGCTCCGGGATGTTCTGGGGGATCGAGCTGGTGCAGGACAAGGCGACGCGGATGCCGTTCGCGCCGGAAAAGAAAGTTACCAATCGCGTGCTCGGCGCGTCGGTGCGGAAGGGGATGTTCTTTTATCCGGCGACCGGGATGGCGGGCAAGGCGGGCGGCGACGCGATGATGATCACGCCGCCGTTCATCATCGGCGATTCTGAAATCGAGTTCATCATTCGCACCGCGCGCGCGGCTCTCGACGAGATCCAGCCTAACCTGTAGCGTTTGCAGGACACGTCTTAGCTTCGTGGAGAGACCGGCATATGGCCGATAGCATCATCGGGCCGACTTCGCATTATTTTTATTCGCAGCGCCTGAAACTGCATTACGTCGATTGGGGCAATCCCGAAAAGCCGCTGCTCGTGCTGGTGCATGGCGGCCGCGACCATTGCCGCAACTGGGATTGGGTCGCGCTCGACTTGCGCCGCCATTATCACATCATCGCGCCCGACCTTCGCGGCCACGGCGACTCCGACTGGGCAGTCGGCAGCGGCTATTCGATGATCGACTACGTGCTCGATCTCTCGCAGCTCATGAACGCGGTGTCGAAGGAACCGGCGACGCTGATCGGCCACTCGCTCGGCGGCGGAATCGTTTTGCAATACACCGGCACGCATCCCGACGCGGTCAAGCGCGTCGTTTCGATCGAAGGGATGGGTCCGCCGCCGGGGATGATCAAGGACTCGCCCGCCTACGAGCGCATGAACAACTGGATCGGCCAGATGCAGACGCTGGCGCGGCGCAAGGTGCGCGAGTATCCGTCGATCGAGGAGGCGCTCGCGCGCATGCGGGAGGCCAACCCGCATCTGAGCCGCGAGCAGGCGACCCATCTCACGATTTGGGGAGTGCGCCGCAACGAGAACGGCACTTACTCGTGGAAGTTCGACAACTACGTTCACGCCACCTCGCCCTACATGTTCAACAACCGCGACGCGCGCGAAATCTGGGGGCGCATCACGTGCCCGACGCTGCTGATTCGCGGCACCGAGTCGTGGGCGGGCGATTGGGTCAAGGACGGGCGCATCCAGGCGTTCAAGCACGCCGAGTCGGTGACCGTCGACAAGGCCGGCCACTGGGTGCATCACGATCGTCTCGACGAATTCCTGGCGGTCACGCACCGGTTTCTCGGCGTCTAGCGGATAACTCTGCGGCGGCTCTGCTGATGCGACGACCTTCACTTTCGCTGCGCAGCGATCAGTTCGAATACGTCCAGCTCATTTTGCTGGCGGTGACGGTCGGCGTGCTCGCGGCGCTGGGAAATCTCGGCTTCCGCAAACTGATCGAATTTTTCTCGTGGCTCTTTCGCGTGCTCGAATGGAACGCGCTTGGAATCGGTCTCGGCGGCCTGCATCGCGGCTCTGATTCCGGTGATCCTGCTGAGCGGCGGCGTCGCGATACTGCTGCTCAACCGAATGTTCCCCGGCGACGTGCTCGGTTACGGCTTTCCGAATTTTCTCGAGATGGTCAATCTCGGCACCGCGCGGCTCAAGCGCCGCTGGATTTTCGTCAAGGCTGCGGGCGCCGCGATTTCATTGGGCGCCGGCGCGTCGGTCGGCCGCGAAGGTCCGATCGCGCAGGTCGGCGGCGCGATCGGATCGACAGTCGCGCAGCTTTGGAAGTTGTCGCCCGACCGCGCCAAGGTGCTGGTGGCCGCGGGCGCCGGCGCGGGAATCGCGACGACCTTCAACGCACCGATCGGCGGGCTGATGTTCGCGCAGGAAATCGTGCTGCTCGGCCACACCGAAATCGCGAACCTCACGTTGCTGATCATCGCGACCTTCAGCGCCGTGATCACTTCGCGCGCAATCGTCGGCAACTCGGTAGTCTTCATCGCGCCCGAATTCGTGCTGCGCAGTTACTGGGAAATGGCCACTTACGCGCTGATGGGCGCGGCGCTCGGCGCACTCGCCGCGGGCTTCATCCGGTTCTTCAACGCCACCGAGGCATGGTTCCGTCGCCTCGATTTGCCGATCTGGGTGAAGCTCGAACTCGGCCTCGCGGTTGTCGGCGTGATCGCGATCTGGTTGCCGCAAAATTTGTCCGACGGATATCCGGTCATCAACAGCGCGATGGCCGGCGACTTCGGCATCCAGATGCTGGCGGCGCTGATGGTCGCAAAGATTTTCGCCAGCAGCGTTTCGCTCGGATGCGGCGCGCCCGGCGGCTCTTTCGGCCCGACTTTCTTCATCGGCACGATGGCCGGCGGCTTGTTCCAGCGCGTGTCGGCAAAGGTGATTCCGCACCTCACCGGTCCGCGCGGATCGTACGCGCTGGTGGGACTCGGCGCGTTCCTGGCCGGCACCACGCACGCTCCGCTGACGGCGCTGTTCCTGCTCTGGGAGATGACGCACAGCGACACTATCGCGCTGCCCTCGATGATCGCGACGATCACGGCGCTGGTCGTCGCGCGCGCGATCGAAACCGAATCGATCGACGAGTTCCGCCTAGCGCGCCAGGGCAAGACCCTGCAAATCGGCAGCGAGCGGCTCGCGCTCACGCTCATCCCGGTCAGCGCGGTCGTAACCCGCAACGTTACGATCGTGAGCGAGAACACTTCGCTGTCGGAGGTGCTGCGCACCGCGGGCGAGACCGCACAGTCCACGCTGCCGGTGGTCAACAGCGAAGGCGAGCTCGCCGGCACAATCGTCGTGCGCGATTTGTTGACCGTGATCAGCGGCGGACAGGAGCTCAGCCCGCTGGTCAACGCATTCGACATCTGCAACGTGCACGGTCCCACGGTTTCTCTCGACGCGAACGTCGACGAGGCGAACCAGTTGATGGAACACGACGGCCTCGACGAGATTCCGGTGGTCGAGCGCGGCACGCGGCACTTCCTCGGACTCGTTACCAGTCGGCAAATCGCGCAAGCGCTGAACCGCGTGACGGTTTCTCTCTCGACGCTTGCAACCCGCGATCCGAATATCTACTGGGCGACCGGTTATCGAGTGACGCGCGTCACCGTCCCCGCCAATGCCGCAGGAAAAACCGTGCGTCAGCTCGACGCTCGCGCTCGATTCAGCGTCACGATCCTGGCCGTTCAGGACGCGGGCAATCCGCAGGGAGAATTTGCGCCGATCTCGCCCGATCGCCCGCTCAAGGCTGGCGACGAGCTGATTGCAGCCGGACGTCCGCAAGACATCCGGCGATTCACGCACGAGTTGGAGATCGCGGAACCGGCCGCGGCGCCGGCTCAGGCCGGCGGATCCGGAAAGACGTAGGGACGCGCGCGGCCGGCGCGGATTTCCGCGCACATCTGCTCGACGGTCTTCACATCGCGCTCGAACTCCGTCGCCACCGTCATGAACCATTTCGCAGTCGCGAAATGAGCGTCGCTGCCGCCGACTGCGGTCAGCCCGAGCTTGAGCGCCGCGTCTTCCGCGCGCCGATTTTCCTCGTCTGAGTTCTGGCCGTTCAGCACTTCGACCGCGCCCAGCGCCGCGCCGTGGCGGCTGAGCAACGCGTCGAGTCGCGCGCCATAGCCGGAGTCGCGAAACGGATGCGCCGGAATCGCAACGCCGCCTTCATGATGAATCACTTCGATCAGGCTGTCGCTCTTGAGCATCCGCGACGTCAGGTCGAATCGCCGCATCACTTCGTCGTTGACGCCGAACAACAGCAGATGGCCGAGGTCGGTATCGGCCTCGATTCCCTTGAAGATGGCAAGTTGAAATCGCTCCGCAAGTTCAGCGTACTGCCGGTCGATTTCGGCGTCGGTCGGGAACAGGCGATGCTCGGTGAAGCAAATCGCGCCGAGCCCGCGGGCTCGTGCTCTTCGCGAATTCCAGGTACTGCTCGGCCGTGACGTTGGAGTCGGCTGAAAGCCTGGTGTGGACGTGCAGATCGGCAATCATCAGGTGAATGCTACGGCTCGGCGAACATGTCGCGCACCTGGATATGATCCTCGATCGAAAAAATTCGCGCGACCAGGAAAATCTGCGTTTGCACCATCAGCCGATCCGCTTCCGTCGGCACCGTACCCCACAAGATGATCGTGTCGCCATCCATTTTGAAATGCACCGAGTTGTAGCCCTGCTCGTCGAGCGTGCGGCGCAGCGCTATCTCGCGCGGCTCCGTATGCGCGGGTTCGGACGCGTCAGGCGCGGCTCCGCCACCATCGGGCGCCGACGGCGCCGATCCGTAGTCGGGTCCCGTGTCGCCATCGGAAGGTTGCGGCTGCGACGAACGGAACAGCAGGTATCCGACGAGGAAGAATCCACCGATCACCAACGCCAGCACCCGCGCGGGACGCCGACGGCGACGCCGCTCATGAAAAATCGGACCCGGGAAATTCCCCGGCGCGGCAACGTCGTCGAGCACGATGGTCTGCGCCTCATGCCCGCGATCAAGCGCAGGCATTCGCAAGCGCCCGGTAACGTCGGCGGCGCAGAACGAGCAGAAATTCGAATCCACCGGGATGATTCGGCCGCATCGCGGACATTCGGTGTCGATCGCGTTGCTCAGCATCGTCGGCGCGGACGCCTGCTGCTCTCGCGATTTGACGCCGCCCAGCGGCAGCTTGAGCTGCGGCCGCGACGCCGACGCCGTTCCTGATGCACTGCGCTGCGGCATCGTGATCGGCGTGCCCGACTTGATCGCGTTCAGCCGCTCCTTGAATTCCGTGGTGTCGGCCATGCGCAGGATCACATCGTACTTGAGCGCCTGATCGACCAGATCGCACAGCGCGGGCGTGACATCGGGACAAAGCGATCGCAGCGGCGGAAAGCTGAACGGCGGCTCGAGCGCAGGGTCGCGGCCCGACAACGCATGATGCATCGTGGCGCCGAGCGCGTAGAGGTCCGAGCGAAATTCGACCTTGCCGCGGTATTGCTCGGGCGGTGCGTAGCCCTGGGTGCCGATCATCGTCGCGTTGCTGAGCGGCTGGAACAGGCGCGCGATGCCGAAATCGATAAGCTTTACCTGCCCCGACGGCGTCAGCATCACGTTCGACGGCTTGAGATCGCGATAGATCACCGGCGGCTCGAGATTGTGCAGGTACTCGAGCGTGTCGAGAACCTGCAGCGCCACATCGATGACCTCGCCTTCGGGCAGTTTGCCGCCGGCGTCCTTGAGCTTCTGCTCGAGCGTGATGCCTTCGATAAACTCCATCACGAGGTAGTGATGGTTCTGGTCGCTGAAGCGATCGAACACGCGCGGGATGTGCTCGTTGTTGAGCTGCGCGAGCATGTCGGCCTCGCGCTGAAACGCGGCGATTGCCTGCTGCTGGGTTTCGGGGCTGGTGAAGGTGTCGACCATCTCGGCCAGCGCGCACGGGCGCGCGGCGAGGCGCAGGTCCTCGGCGAGATAGACGAGTTTCATCCCGCCACCGCCGAGCGGCTTCATCACGCGATACCGGCCGCCGACGATAGTGTTGGACGCAATCATGCCTACGCTTAGAATCTAACCATTACTCGATTCTGTAGCAGCCGACGGCCCTCCATCTCTATCGCGCCAGCACATCCTCGCTCAGCGTATCTGAAAAGGCCGCGTTGGCGGCGCATATCAGGTGAATCACAATTCCGAGCGGCGGCCCCATGCCGTACGCGATCGAGACGAAGAAAAACCACAGAATTCCCTTGAAGGGCTTGCCCCGATAGATATGGCCGACGCCCGGCACGATGCTCAGCACGAGCGCGAGTATCGGGCTGTACCCGCGGTCGCGCCGCAGCAGCGGGAAACGGCTTACCGGTGCGCCGCATGATTTGCAGAAGGTCGCGTCGGCCACGACGATCGGCGCGCCGCATCGCGAGCAGAACCTTGGCGTTTCGAATTCCGCTTCAGCCACGGAAGATAAACTGCGCGTCGCCGAACCTTACGGTGTCGCCGTCGTTGATGCGCGTCGGCTCGGTCACGCGCTTGCTGCCGACGAAGGTTCCGTTCTGGCTGTTGAGGTCCCGCACCGCGAAGCTGCCGTTGGAACTCTCGATGCTCGCGTGATGGCGCGAGATCGAGGAATGGCTGACCACGATTTCGTTGTCGAGCGCGCGGCCGATGCGGGTGACCGCGCCGGTATGAACGGGGTAGGGCTGCCCCGACGCGTCAACCAGGCTCGGCCCATCAACCTTAACTTTCGAACCCGCCAGCCGCGTGGCGATGTGCGCGGGATTCACCGGATCGACGGCGAGCGACGCCTGATGCCGCGCCGGCGCCGACGTCCCGCGCAGATGGAACGCGATTTCGTAACCGCCGATCCCGATTCGATCGCCGTCATGCAAATCCACACTTTCGATTCGATTGCCGTTGACGAAAGTGCCGGCCTGCACCGCGAGATTTTTGATCACGTAGTCAGCGCCGCGGCGTTCGATTATCGCATGGCGCGGCTGCACCGACGGATCGCCGAACAAGCCAACCGGATTTTCCTCGGCGCGACCGATCGACGCGCGCGCGCCCTCGATTCGGTACTGGCGTCCGCGCAGCCGTCCCTGCTCGACCGTGACCCATGCGGCCTTGGTCAGCTCCTGCACCAGCCCGATGAACAATCCGATCGCGAGGCCGGTGACAGCTTCGCCAAAAAATCGCGACGCCAGGCCGCCGCCGGCGATCCAGCCGATCAAATCAAACGCTATTCCGCCGGCTGCTCCGCCCACCAGTCCGCCGACCGCGCCCTTGGGAACGTTTTCCATCGTGAGCGTGGCCAAGCCCACGCCGGCGCCCACCAACGCTCCGTCGATTGCCCATCCGAGCAATCTCGCGACGACGAGAGTCGCGATCGAGCCGGAGACCAGCTCGCCGCTTGGGCTGAAGCCGACGCCGCCGGCCTGCAGCACGAAGTTGAACACGTAATTTCCGAGCCACGTCGACAAGAACGAGAGCGCAAAGCAGATGCCGAAGCCGAGCAGGAAGCGGCGCTGGGCCTCGGGCGTGACGCGAATGTCGGACGTATCGACGGCCGTGATGAACCCGCCAATCGCGCCCGCGGCAAGCGCCGCCGACACGTAATACGCGACCAGCGCGCCGGTGGTCTGCGCCTCGCCGAGGTGAGAATTGTGCGAGGCGAGCTCGACCGGCAGCCATCCAATCGCGCCGCCGCATAGGCCCGCCAACGCCTTGAAGGTCAGTTCGCGCCGGTTCAGAGAGTCGCTTTTCAGTAGAGCTAGAGGTGAATTCACGCCACCCTCGGCACAAGTTTCCAGTTACCAATATAATAGCCCGCAGCGCCGCGCCGGAAAACGCACCCGGCATTAAGGGTCTGGTTGCTCCCTTCGCACAAAAAACGGGCATCATCGGCCCGTTATGAGTATCGAAAATCTGGTTGGTGAAAAGTTTGGGCCTTTGCAGGGCGTCAAGATCGTCTCGACTGGAACGTTGATCGCGCAACCATTCGCCGCCGAGCTGGCGGCCGAGATGGGCGCTGAGGTGATCCAGATCGAGCGGCCGGGAATTGGCGACGTCGGATGGCGCAATATCGGCATCAGGCTCGCGACCAAAGACGGCAAATCCGCCGTCGCGACGACCTGGATCCAGGAACGGCGCAACGTGTTCTGCGTCTCGCTCGATCTGTCGAAGCCGCGCGGCCGCGAAATTTTCCTGAAACTGATCGCGCGCGCCGATATCTGGATGGAAAGCTCGAAGCCGGGCACCTGCCAGAAGTGGAATCTCGACGACGCCGCGATTTGGAAGGTCAATCCGAAGCTGGTGATCACGCACGTCTCGGGCTTCGGGCAGAGCGGCGATCCTGATTACGTGCATCGCGCGTCGTACGACGTGGTCGGGCAGGCCGTCGGCGGCATGATGTACCAGACCGGGTTTCCCGATCCGACGCCGCCGACCCGCGCCGCGCCGTGGACCGGCGACTACCTGACCGCGCTGTTCACGATGTGGTCGTCGCTCGCTGGACTGACCTATGCGCGGGCGACCGGCAAGGGTCAGTCGATCGACGTCGCGCAGTACGAGGCGGTGCACAAAACGATGGGCGGCACGATGGTCGAGTACTTTCAGAATGGCGTCGTGCGTGAGCGCTCGGGAAATCGCGCGCAGGGTTTTCAGCCGCTCGACACATTTCAGGCCGCAGACGGATGGGTCGTGATGGGCGCACTCGGCGACGTGTACTCGCGGCTGCTGCGAGTTATCGGGCTCGATCCTGCGGACCCGAAATGGGAATCAGCGCGCACGCAACTCGAATCGATCGAAGGGATCGAGTTCGATGCGATTCTGCGCGGATGGATTTCCGAGCGCACGGTGAATGACGTGGTGACCGCGATGGCGGCCGGCAACGTGCCGTGTTCGCCGATCATGTCGAGCAAGGACATCGCCGAGGACCCGCAATACCGCGCGCGTGGAATGCATGTCGAGTGGGAAGACGGGCAGGTCGGCACGGTCAAGGGTATCGGCATCGCGCCAAAGTTTTCGCTGACGCCGGGAAAGGTCGTGCGTGGGTCGGTGCCGATCGGGCATGACAACGATCGCGTCTATCGCGAGCTGCTCGGAGTCAGCGCGAGCGATCTCGAATCGTTGCGACGCGATAAAGTTATCTAGCTCGCGACCTTCGCCATGAACGCCTCGACCGATTTGGCGAACGCATGCTCGTCCGGATAGCGCCCCAGGTCCAGGATGAAATAAGTCGCGCCGGCCTCGCTCTCGGCCGCGACTTTTGCGCGCGCCGCGGAGGTGTCATCGAGCTTAAGTCCTCGACGCACGATGATTTCAGGGACCGCGCGTCCCGCTGCGTGCGCCGCCGTGTGCAATTCTTCAACTTTTACTTTAAGTTCGGCCGCCGGCAGCATTGGATGCCACCCGTCGCCGAACTTCACCGCGCGATTCATCGCAGCCGGGCCGTTGCCACCGATCCAGATCGGTGGACGCTGCGGTCGCGGCAGGAAAACGAACGACGGAAACTGTACCAGCGCGCCGTTGTAAGCGCCCGGCACGTCGGCACTGAACAGGTGATGGATTATCTTCAACGTCTCATCGGTAATTGCGCCGCGGCGGCGAAACTCGGCGCCAAGCGCCGCGAACTCCGGCTTCATCCAGCCGACGCCGATGCCGAGGATCATTCGCTCGCCCGATAATTCCTGGATCGTCGCGACCTGCTTCGCGGTCAACACGGCGGGCCGATAGGGAACGACCAGCACCGAAACACCGAGCCTGATTTTCTCAGTCGCGCCCGCGATGAACGCAAGCGTCGCGAGCACGTCGAGATAGCGGCCGCCGGAGCCTTCGGTCTGGTCGGGCGGGATGCATAAATGATCGGAGACGAAGAGCGCGTCGAAGCCGGCCTGCTCTGCGATTCGCGCGCAGCTGCGAATCGTGGTGCGGTTGGACTGCGGGCCCATGTTGCGGATTGCGACTGCATACTTCATCGCTGATTCTCCCGGCGCATTCGCGCGCTGTTACCCAAAGACTGGCAAGCGCCCGCGCATCCAGTCAAACTAACCGGCCACTGGAGGCGACATCGGTGGGCCGTCCATCAGCGAAACAGCGCAAGCCGTACAATCTCGACGCGATTCTCGACGTGGCGGTGCGCGTATTTCGCGATCGCGGGTACGACGGCAGCTCGCTCGACGACGTCGCGCGGGCGGCGGGAATCACCAAGGCCAGCATCTACTACCACGTTCGCAGCAAGGAAGAGCTGCTGGCGCGCGGCGTCGGCCGCGCGCTCGACGCGCTGTTCGCGGTGCTCGACGAGCGGCCCGCCAAGCGGGGCCGCGCCGAGGCGCGTCTCAGGTACATCGTGCATCGCACGATAGAAACGACGGTCGACCAACTGCCCGAAGTGGCGCTGCTCCTGCGCGTGCGCGGCAACACCCCGGTCGAGCGGCGAATCATGGAACGACGGCGTACGTTTGACCATCTGATCGCGCGGCTGATGCGCAATGCGCAGCGCCAGGGCGATCTCCGCGCCGACGTCGAGCCGCGGCTCGCGACGCGGCTGTTGTTCGGGATGCTGAACTCGGTAACGGAATGGTACCGGCCGGGCGGCGGGCTGGACGCGCCGGAGGTGGCCGAGGCAATATTCCGGATAGCATTCGAGGGGCTGGAACAGGGCGCGCGGCGGGCTTTGACAAATCAACCGAACGGTTGGTAGATTAATTTCAGGAGATAACGCATATGAGCGAATTTGAAATTCCGGAGGGCGGCCTGGTCGAGGCGCCCGCCGTCGCCCAGCCCAATATCTTTCCGATCGAATGGCGCTGCGAGACGCCCAAGCTCGCGGAAATCTACGAGCGCGCCAAGCGCGAGGGCTTCAATCCCGCCGACATCAACTGGAACGATCTTTCGCCCGAGGTGTGGAGCGATGACGAGAAGGTCGCGATCATGTACTGGTGGGCGCTGCTTTCGAACTTCGATTCGTCGGGACCGGCGGTGTTTGCGCGCGCGACGATTCATGCGTGGGAGATGCACGAGGAAGATCCCGTGCGCAAGTGCTTCTTTTCGATCACCCGCGACGAAACCAATCACGAGGAGACCTGCCAGCGCGTCATCCAGCGCCTGGTGCCGAACGGTCCGCAAGGCTTCACGCCGGCGAGCGAGCTGCAGCGCGTCGCGCTGAACAATATCGGCTGGCTGTACCACAACGGCGGCCGCTACTGGAGCGGCTATAATCGCGCGATCGACAAATATCCGCTGGCCGTGATCTTCACATCGTTCATGATGGGCGAGGTTGCGTCATCGACGCTGTTCCACGGCATGGCACACGCGACGACGCATCCGGTGTTCCGCGACATTTTCACCAAGATCGGGCGCGACGAAGCGCGCCATCTGCAAATTTGCATCAACCTGCTCGAGAAGGAGTGGCCCGGCCTCACCGACGAGCACAAGTCTTTCATCACCAAGCAGCTTCGCGCCGGATTCGTGTTCCTCTCGATGGTGCTGTGGGAGCCGCCGGGACAGTTCTGGGACCTGCCGGGATATTTCCTGCACAACCATCGGATCCTGCTGCGCAAGGCGCGTGAGGCGGGCCTCGGAATTCTCACTTACGAGCAACAAGCCGACAACTGGCGGCTCGCGATCGCGCGCGTGCGCAAGCTGGTCGAGCGCTGGGACATCCAGTTCCCCGCGATTCCCGAACTTGATATCGAGGGCGTTGACGTGGGCGACATTACCGCCGACGACATCATCCCGGTGTTCTGAAAAATATTCCGATGTACTGAAAAATCTGAGGCGACCAATATGAGCGTCGATTTGTCGGTCGAAAGCGGACTCGCGGAAATCGTTCTCAACCGGCCGGACAAGATGAACGCGTTGAACGACGCGATGGTGGCCGAGCTGAACGGAGCGCTGGAGCGCGCGTCGTCGGCGGGCGCGCGTGCGCTGCTGATTCGCGGCGAAGGGCCGGCGTTCTGCGCGGGTCGCGACCTCGCGGACGCGCATCCGGGGGACGAAGACGCCGAGGCGATAATCGAGAGCACCTTCAATCCGCTCATGAAGCGAATCGTCGCGTTTCCTGCGCCGACGTTTGCCACCGTTCACGGCGCGTGCCTGGGCGCGGGACTCGGAATCGCGCTGGGATGCGACGTGGTCTATATCGCCGACGATGCGAAGATCGGATCGCCGTTCGCGCGAATCGGTGCGGTGCTCGATTCGGGCGGCCATTCGTTTTTCGTCTCGCGCCTCGGCGCCCATCGCGCGCTCGAGTTGATCTACACGGGCCGCCTACTCTCAGGCATCGAAGCGGCGCAGCTGGGACTGGTGAATCGAAGCATGCCGAAGGATTCTCTTATTGCTGAGACGCGCAAAGTCGCTGCGCAGGTGGCGAATGGTCCGACCGCGGCGTTCATGCAATCCAAGCGGCTGGTGCGCCGAATCGACGAAGAGGCGATGGGCCTGTTTGCCATTCTGAAATGCGAAGCGCAGGCGCAAGGCGCGGCGGGGAAAACCGCGGACTATAAGGAAGGGATCTCCGCCTTTCAGCAGAAGCGCGCGCCAAAGTTCGTCGGGAAATAGTTAGAAGACTCAGTGAACTCAACTCGACGCGCTGCGGCTTTCGGCGGATACTGACGAGGTAACGCAATCGATCGTCTAGGCGCTGGCGCCGTGGAGAAATATCTCGTGCAGGAAAAAATTCAAGTTGGGTTTCAGGCTTTTGTTTCCGACGGCGGCGAGGAATTCGGCGCAGTTCGCCAGGTCTCGCCGGGCGGACGGCCTGAGCTGGTGATCTATGTCGAGAATGCTGGCGATTTCACCGTCCCGCTAAGCGCAGTCGAGGCGGTGCATTCGGAGAAAGTTGTGCTCAACTGCGCGAAGCTGGATAAGAAGTTGCGCCATGCGATCGGTCACGCGCACGACGGCGAAAAGCCTGGTTTATAGGTTCCTGGCTTTCCCCTCCGCTGTTGATGCGATAGCCGCCATCAAGCGTGCTCCATCGCCGCTACGACTTCGGTGGTCGTCCACACCGCGTGCGCGAGAAACGCGTAGTTGATTAGCGCCGCAGTATAGCCGTAGCCCCACTCGGGATGCCTGGGTGCGGCGGTCGCGTCCTTGGCGACCGCCACTTCGAAACCTTGCTCGAGCAATTCGCGCAAATGAGACTCTACGCACATGTTCGCCAGCATTCCGCCGAGAATGATCTTGCTTATCCGCCGCTTGCGGAGTTGGAGCACGAGGTCATTGGTTTCCGGCCCCCACACGCGATGCGGCGCGACCACGATGGTCTTGCCGTCCTGGATATACGGCTTGAAGCGCTCGAGCCAATCCGCGCCGGAGCCTTCAAAGCCATCGAGGGTGTAGCGGCCCTTACGCGCGAAATATCCGTCGGTGGCTTCATCGGTTTCGAGCGGACCGTTGAACTTCCAGCCTTTGTCGGTGGGATAAAAGTAGTGTGGCGAGATGAAAACCTCGAAGCCGTTCGCCTTCGCGGCCTTGAAAATGCGCTCCATGTTCTCGATGGTGTTGTTTTCGCGCAGACTCTCGTGGACCAGCGGCCACGCCAGCCCTTTTTCACTCAACACCTCGTTTTGCGGATCGATGAACACCACTGCCGTATCGTTTTTGTCAATTTTCATAGTCACTTTCCTGCGATCTCTCGCTTGAGAGAGTAGCGAATCAGCGGGACCATCTCATCGGCCTTGTCTTCGAGCGCGAAGTGCCCCGTGTCGATCAGATGAAGCTCGACGTCGGGCAGGTCGCGCTTGTACGGATGCGCGCCGTCGGCAGGGAATATTTTGTCGTTCTTGCCCCAGACGATTATTGTCGGCGGCCGGCGCTCGCGGAAGTAAGCCTGGACGGCTGGATAGAGCGGCAGATTAGTTCGGTAGTCGTAAAACAGGTCCATCTGGATATCAGCATTGCCGGGGCGATCAAGGAGTGCCTGATCGTGAACCCAGTTGTCGGGTGCGATGCGACTTAGGTCGGCGACGCCGTCGGTGTACTGAAACTTGGTCGTCTCGGGCATGACCAGCGCGTTCAGCGCCTTGCGATGAGCTTCCGAGTGGTCGGCCCAGTATGCCTTGATTGGATCCCAGAACTCCTTCAATCCTTCTTCATAAGCGTTGCCGTTCTGCACGATAAGTCCCGAGATACTATCCGGATGCTTCAGAGCCAGCCGCCATCCGACGGGCGCGCCGTAGTCCATGACGTACATCGCATAGCTCTTCACTTTTAATTGATCGAGCAGACCGTCAACCAGTTCGGCAAAGTGATCGAAGGTATACGCGAACTTGGTGTGATCGGGCATATCGCTCTGGCCGTAGCCCGGATAGTCAGGCGCGATCACGTGATAGAGATCCGCCAGCGCCGGGATCAGATTGCGGAACATGTGCGATGAGGTCGGAAAGCCGTGCAGCAGCAGAACGACCGGCGCATCCGACGGGCCGGCCTCGCGGTAGAAGATATTCGTGCCATCGACCTTGGCCGTCCGGTGATGAGTGACGGGCACGGTATGTTCGAGATCAGGAGTGGCCACCGAAGTCCTCCGAGGGGTTCTGGAGTTTTCCGCTGCGCGATTGTCCAGCCGGATGAATGCAGTCTAGAGACGGCGCACTATTGTGGATATCTCAAATCGCGCCCATGCTGCGGCGCGAGCTTGGCTGATTCCCTCCTCCACCGTGGGAGGAGGGTCAGGGTGGAGGACCATTGGCGGCGCGATTTGTTGCGCCGCGCATTACCGCCGCGCTTTCCTGTTTCGCGGCGCGTGCTGGAGCATCCCCGCAATCCGCTCACAACGGAATCGACTGTCTGCGTTGCTTGGCAGAATGGCGGCGCGACGGACAATCGCTCCTCAAGTTGTCCTCCACCCTAACCCTCCTCCCATCTGGGAGGAGGGAATCAGATGCATCGTTCCGTCGGAGGAAGCGAAGCAATCGCGGAGCGAAGATGCTCAGCGGGCGGCCGCTGATGTACGGAATCAGAACCGGATCGATCAGCGGCTCCGTGTTCCACTTCTTCAGCTCTGGCAGCACGTACTTCGCGAAGCACTTGATGCTGCGCTCGGCGTCATCGTAGGGCATCCCGCCGAAGCTGAAATTGAACATCACGCCGTTGGCGTCGATAGTGTCGCGGATGAACGCGCACTTCTCGAGCACCTGGTCGGGCGTGCCCCACGGCATCAGCATCGCGAAGTCGCGCGCGGCAACATCCGCTCCGGTCTTTTTGATGAATTTGCCGACGTTGCTGTAGAACTCGTAGCTCTTCTTGGTGCCGAACTCCGGCGAGGTCATCTCGTAATGCTTCATGACGGTGTGGTAGTTGGCCGCGATCCATTTCATCGCGAGCTCTTCGGCGCGATCTTTATTTTCGTCGACCACGCAGAAACCGCCGGAGATTGGTTTGGGCGCAGGCGCGTCGCCGTTAACCTCGCGCCAGACCTTATGGTACACCTCGAAATCTGCTTTCACGGCCTCCCAGGGCTTCTGCGGAATTACCAGCAGTCCGACTCCGAGCTTCGCCATTATCGGCATCGACTCAGGCGAGACTGCGGCGGCGTAGGTTCGGCCCTTGAACGAACGCGCGGGGCGCGGACGAATTTCGCGGCGCGGCTGGCGGGTGAATCTGCCTCCTTCCATGTAACCGTTTTCGAGCGCGTTCAGAACCAGTTCCGCGTATTCGACGAACAGGTTGCGGCCTTCGTTCTGATCGAGACGGAAGCCGTCGTACTCGATGCGCGCGAGGCCGCGGCCGAGACCGAGGATGACGCGGCCGTTGGAAACGTGATCGAGCAGCGAGACCTGCTCGGCGACGCGGATGGGATCGTGCCATGGCAGCACCACGACGCCCGAGCCGAGCTTCACGTGCGACGTGCGCCCGGCCATGTAGGAGAGGAATTGCAGCACATCGGGGCACATCGTGTAGTCGTCGAAATGATGCTCGACGGACCAGATGGAATCGAAGCCGAGCGGCTCGGCCATCTCGGCCAGTCGCAGCTCGTTGCGATAAACCTCGGCGTCGGGGAGCGCGTTGCCGGGATTCTGGAATACAGCGCCGTAGCCTACATGCATAACCGATGACCTCCTGGACCGAATCGCCGAGCCTACGGACAGTCATAGATCGCGCGGATAAAGAAGTACAGGATTTTCTCGAGCTATCCGACCGGGCGGAATTCTGTTTCATCCAACCGCGCATCGTGCTCAAATGCTGCGCTGTGCCAAACGCGGATTCCATCGGGAACGCATCCTCGCCGCAGCCCAGCTCGCCACAGGCCATCGTGACGGGACCGACGTCGGCGTCGCTCTTCCTCGTTGTCACGATTGACCCGCGACCGGAGAGCGCGACGGCGGTGCGCTCACTTTGCCCCGACCTTGCCAACCTGCTGCGCGCAGTTGGGTTTCGCGATACCACGGCGAACCTGTCGTGCGTAATGAGCTTTGGATCGGCCGCATGGGACCGCCTGTTCGGCGAACCGCGGCCGGCGGAACTTCATCCGTTCCGCGAGATCATCGGCGGGCCGCGCCACGCGGTATCGACCCCCGGCGACGTGCTGTTCCACGTTCGCGCGGCACGGACGGATTTGTGCTTCGAGCTCGCGGCGCAGATTATGACGGCGCTCGGCGACGCCGTGTCGGTCGAAGATGAAATTCAAGCCTTTCGTTATTTCGACAACCGCGATCTGCTCGGCTTCGTCGACGGCACCGAGAATCCGGTGGACCAGGAAGCGCTCGACGCGGTCCTGATTACCGACGAGGACCCGGCCTTCACCAGACGGCAGCTACGTTATCGTGCAGAAGTATCTGCACGATCTGACCGGATGGAACGCGCTGCAGACGGAAGTCCAGGAGCGGATCATCGGCCGGACCAAGGTCTCGGATATTGAACTTCCAGACGGCGTCAAGCCGACCTCGGCGCATAACGCGCTTAACACGATCGTCGAAGACGGGGTCGAGATAGAAAATCTTCCGCGCCAACGGCATCTTCGGCCGGCCGGGACAGAGCGAGTTCGGCACCTACTTCATCGGCTACGCGAAAACGCCGAGCCTGATCGAAAAAATGCTGCAGAACATGTTCATCGGGTCGCCGCCGGGCAATTACGATCGAATCCTGGACTTCAGCCGCGCCGTCACCGGCACGCTGTTTTTCTCGCCATCGGCTTCGTTTCTCGACAGCGTTACGCCCGACGGGGTTCCCGCAGCTCCCGCCCCAACGCAGACCGGCTCTTCACCAGATGCACAGCGCGCGAGCGACGGCTCGCTCGGTATCGGCTCATTGAAAGGAGAATCGCGCGATGAATAATCTGCACCGCGAGCTTGCCCCGATTTCAGACCTCGCGTGGGCTCAAATCGAAGAGGAAGCGGAGCGCACGCTGAAACGCTACCTGGCAGGGCGGCGGGTCGTCGATGTCAAAGGCCCTGGCGGCGTGATGCTGTCGGCGGTCGGCACCGGCCATCTGAGCGATCTCGCAGCTCCGTCGGCGGGCATTCTCGCGCGTCAGCGCAAGGTCATGGCGCTGGTCGAGTTGCGCGCCGCGTTCGAGCTCGAACGCCAGGATATCGACGACGTTGCTCGCGGCGCGAATGACTCCGACTGGCAGCCGCTGAAGGACGCGGCGAAACTGATCGCGTTTTCCGAGGATCGCGCAATTTTCGATGGCTACGCGCGCCGCCGGAATCGAAGGCATCCGCCAGGGGACCAGCAACAAAGTTTCGGCGCTGCCCGCCGACCCTGCTCATTACCCCGACGCCGTCGCCGAGGCGCTGAGCACGCTGCGCCTCGCCGGCGTTAACGGGCCGTATTCAGTGGTGCTGGGCGCCGACGCGTACACCGCGCTGAGCGAGGCCAGCGATCACGGCTATCCTGTGATTCAGCACATCCAGCGGCTCGTCAACGAGGAAATTATCTTCGCGCCGGCGATCGCAGGAGCGTTCGTGCTGACCACGCGCGGCGGCGACTTCGAACTGCACCTCGGCCAGGACGTCTCGATAGGCTACCTGCGCCACAACGACAAGAGCGTAACCCTGTACCTGCAGGAGTCGATGACCTTCCTGCTGCTAACGACCGAAGCCTCGGTGGCGCTGAAGCCGGCATCATCGAAGAAAGTAGCGCGTCCGTCTGTCTCCTCTCCCTGTAAGGGAGAGGATGAAGGTGAGGGTCCTTGTCCAGCGCGCGTTTCGCGCGCGATTCAGGATTCTGCTTCTGCTGAGCCTGCGCTAAGCTCGACGCGTTGCGGCGCGCGATTCCGCCAGTCGCCGCGCGGCTTCGCCGATTGCGCCCGCACGATGCCATCGCGAATATTCTTCCACCGTCAGGCCGTGCGCGAGTTCCAGCGCGACCGACAATCCCGCCAGCACGAAGACTTCGCCGAGCACGCTGATGCGCGGCGCGAGTCCCAGTCCGCCGCCTTCGTTGGGCACCGGCACGTGGATTACGAGGTCGGCGAGTTGGCCGAGGCTCGAATCCTTGTTGCCGGTGATCGCGATTAACTGCGCACCTTGCTCGCGGATGGCGGTCGCGGTCGAGAGCAATTCGTCGGTGTTGCCGCTGTTGGAAATCGCGATGACGACGTCGCGCGGATGCACCTGGCCGAGGCTGCCGTGCAGGGTTTCGGTCGCGTGCAGGAAAGTTGCGGGCGTGCCGACCGAGCAGAACACGCTGGCGGCGTAGCGCGCGACATGCTCGGGCTTGCCGACTCCGGTCACGTGGACGCGGCCGCCGCGGCCGAGCGCGGTGCGGATAATCTCGACGGTGCGCGAGATGGCGGTGATGTTCAAACCGCCGCGCAGCGCTGCGAGTTCAGCCAGCGCGAGGTCGAAGAATTTTTCGACTTCGCCGGTCGAGTCGCCGATGGCAGTCTCGCGCGGCTCGGCGTCGAGGCGCGGCGCCGGCAGCGCAATCGGCTCGCCGTAGACCTCGAGAATTTCCTCGCGCACCTCGAATCCAGAGGGAAACGCGCCCAGCCGCGTCACTGCGACCGCTCCGGCCGCGTTGGCGAGGCGGCCGATCTTGTCCCATGGCAGACCGAGGCGCAGACCGGCGCAAACACCGGCAAGGAATGCGTCGCCGGCGCCAGTCGAGTCGACTTGCTTGACCTTGAACGCCGGCACGCGAACGGAAGTGTCGCGCGCCGCAATCGAACAGCCCTTGTCGCCTTCGGTGAAGACGACGGCGCGATTTCCGTAGCGGGTGCGAATCGCTTCCGCAGTCTTCAGAGGATCGCGGCCGTTGCCGTTGGCGATTTCGCGCGCGGCGGCCTTCGATGGCTTGAGCCAGGTCGCGAGCTTCAGCGCGCGCTCGAGTTCGGCACGCGTGCCGAGCGTTCCGATCGCATCGGAGGGCGGCACGTCGACGTCGAGAATCGTGGGAATCGAATGAGTGCGCGCGAACAGTAGTATCGCCAGCACTGTCCGCAACGGGAGCTGCGAAATCTCGGTCGAGACGAGGTTGGCGCGGCGGATGAACGCGCCGTGGCGGTTGCGGACCTCGGCCGGAGTCAGCTCGCCGGTCGCGCCGCGCGCCATGTAGATCGCGCGATCGCCGGCTGCGTCGACGAAGATGGTGGCGAAGGCGCTCGCGCTGCCGTCGAACGTCAGGTGATGACGGATGCCGAGGCGATCCATCCCGTCGCGGAGGAATTCGCCGTTGCGATCGTCGCCCATTTTGCCGAAGACGCCGGTCTTGAGGCCGAGTATCCTGCCCCATCCGAGATGGTTCAGCACGAGGCCGCCGACTTGCGTGCGCTCGATCGCGGCGCTGGCGGTATGCGGGCGGAGCAGGATCTTTTCGTCAGCGCGAATAATGCGGGGTGTGCGATAAAACAGGTCGACGACCATGCTGCCGCAGCCGACGAGGTCGAGTTTTTCTTCAGCCATTGCGCCCCGCCGATTTTCGTTCGGTTGGCGGTACCTGGAAGGCGCGTGAAGCGTGTTCGCTGACCCATCCGCGCTCGAGCATCTCAGCCGTGCGTTCGCGCAGTGCCGAGAATCGCGTCGAGAATTCGTTGACGCTCGCCGTCGCTTAGCGGCGGAGTGCCGGCGGCGACGGCGTCGCTGTCGATGACGCCGAGTTCCTTGAGCGATGTCTTCAGCGTTGCAATGGTCGGGCGATATGACCTGGCGCCGCGTTTGAATGTACATGCGACGCGAAACTCGTCGATCGCACCCGCGTACAAGGCGCATCAGCTCGGCATCGCCGGATCGGCAGACCTGCCATGCGCGCTGCCATTCACGCGGCATCGCGTTGGCCGGCCCCGCGACGACGCCGTATGGACGCGTGCGCTGCGTCAGGTAGCGATTCCAGTAATGGCGCATGCGATCGCCGACACCCTCGGGCGGCGCAAACAGATCGAAGATGAGATACGCGTTGCCGGCGTAGATCGCGAACTCGTGGCCCGCTTTGAAGTGCGAGGCCGCGCGCGTGTAGTTGCCGATAACGGTCTTGCTCGCCGTGACTTTGATTCCGCGAACGTACGGCAGCCGCGCCATCGCCTTGACGTCGCGCGTATGCAGGTGCGCCGCCTTGCCCGGCGCTGCGATGTCGGCATTGTCGTAGAGGAACAGTGGCAGCATCCGGCCGGCACGCTCGAAGATGGCGCCGATGTCGCGCTCGACGAATTCGGCAGGCTGTTCGACGTCCTTGATCGACAGCGGTGCAACAACCACCGCGTCCGCACCGGCGTGGATTGCGTGATTGAGGTTGTCGAGTGTATCGGCGCGCGTGTGAGCGGTGATGCCGGCCCATGCTTCGATTTTCTTCGCGGCTGAAGCACGAGCACGGCGGCATTCCTCGATCGCGATGCGCGCGACGGACTTGCCTGCGCGGGTTGTCGATGTGATCCCATTCGCCGGTCGTGCCCGCTGCAAAGATGATGTCGGCGCCGGCGCCGTCCTGCAGCGCGAAGCGGATTACGGCGCGCTGCTGATCTTCGAGGATGCGGCCGCGGGCGTCGAGAATCGTGACGATGGGGACCGAAAGGCCCGGGCGCGGGATGTAGTCGTCGATCATTTGCACAGCGGCGATACTAGCAGAAGCCGCGGATAGCCGCCCGCATGCGGCGCAAGCCCTAGCCGAGCCCGAGGCTGATGTCGGTTTTGAAGTTCCAATGGGTCTCGTCCATAGAGGCGAAGTTTTCGAGCCTTAGTTTGATCGTGAACTTGTAATTGCCGTCATCCGAAAGCGCATCTGGCGGAGGATTTTCGTAGAATATCGCCTTTTTGCAAACATCTATCAGCAGATTGTCGATTTTAGCTTTGCCCGAGTGCTGCTCGAGGATGATTTCCTGGAGCTGGCCGTGCCTGTCCATGATGGCAGTGACGATGACGGGCTTGAGATCGGTGGGCAGCTTGGTGCGCGAAATTTCATCGGTCTTCTCGGCGAGCTCGAGCCGCGCGAACAGCCGATCGAGAATCACTTCGCAAAAGTTGCCGAACTTCGCGGCTTTGTCGTTGAGCAAGCGCTCGGTACCGGGATTTTTTTCGTTGCCAACGTCAAACGAGATGTTGGGATCCTGCTCGAACGTACCCGGTCCTCGCGAGACCTCCGGAGTCTCGTGCACGATTCCTTCACCCGTCGCGGGAACCGTGTTGATGCCGAGCGGATCGATCGGCGCGTCGGTTACGGTGGACAAATCGCTCAACAACTTTGGCTGCGCGCCGGCGCCCGGCGCTGGCGGAGGCGGCTTGTCATCGGCAGCGCATCCCGCGGCGAAGATCGCGGCAGCCAAAATCGCGGCGGTGAAAAAACGTTTCGATGGTAAACAGTTCATCTGGATTTTTTCTGCCAGTTATCCTTGTCCGCGTCCAACCCGAGGATCGCGGGACGCGCATCATTGTAGTCGGCGACGAAAGCGTCGAAAAGTTCCTCGAAGAATGCGCGCTCCTCGGCGCGCACCTTGTCGTTGTGCTCCTGCGCGATCGCGTCCCCGATTCGCGCGAGCAATTCGAGCGTGGGCGAGTAGTTCAGCTCCATCGTGACGCCGCCGGCGAAGTCGTAAGTTCCGTTGGGCAGCATTCGCGAGCCCAGTTTGGTGTTGAGGCCGCCGTTACCGGTGGCGAGCACGCGCAGAAAATCGCCGGCGATCAAATCCATCATCTGATGGACTCCCGGCGGCGCTATCAGTTGCGGCACCGCATCCATCCGGTTGACGAACGTCGTCGCGCCGGGCTCGCGGCGATAGTCGGTCGCGAATGCAATATTGGCGAGCCCGAAATTCATCGAGAGGCTGGTGATCTGCCCGGAGGCCACGGTGCGATAGCTGCCGCGCGTGAGGTCGCCAAGCGCGACGCTATCGCCGGCCGGTTGCATCGCGGCGTTGAATGGCGTCAGCAGGCCGTTGCGAATCATCATCACGACGCGGACGTGGCCGTGGTCGAACGCTTCGCGGAACCAGTAATTGCCGTGCGAATCGAGAATCTCTGATTTTCCGGTGACCGCCGGAACCAGCTTGCGATAGAAATTATAAAGCAGTGGATATTTTTTCAGCGCGTCGAGGCGAACTTCCGCATCGACGTTGAAGAGCACGATCGGTCCCGCCGGCGAATCGAACTCGTCGAGCAGGTTGTTGAATTTGAAATAGTGATCGAACTTCGCCGCGAGATGCGGCATCTGCCGGTGGAACCGATCCATCGCGGCGCGATCATGATGATTGAAAGTGCCGGGCACGAAGTCCCACGGCGGTTTCAGGTCGCCATGAAGCTCGCGCAGCACGTCGGCCAGCGTATCGACCAGCGCGCCGATACCGTAAGTGTCGAGCATCAGCTCGCCTGCGAGCGTGCCGGTGACGCTCGAAATATTGTCGGAGGTCGAGTCGGCCGAAGGCTTGAGGCCGAACACGCCCGAAAATCGCGCGGGCTCCTCGGGACTGCGCCAATTCTCGGCCAGCGTGTACAGATAATTGGCGTCGTCGGGATGTCCGGCGACGAGGATTTCATGCGTACCGTCGGGCTGGTCGCGCCATGGAATCGTCGCCTTCGAATACAGGGCGGCTGCTCGTATCATCGTGGACTGGCGCGGCGGCAGCAGATCGAGCACGTCCTGAAGCGCGGGCGACAGCTTCGGATGGAACGAAATCTTGCGCTGAAAATTGAGCTGGCGGTCAAAGATCTCGATCGCACGTGACGCACGGGCGGGTCCAGGCGGCGCGAGATAGATGATAGGTGCAAACAGCGTCCGGGTATCGGGCGCGAAGCTGGCGCCGGTTGAAGTTGGCGCTGATGCGGGTTTCGCAGGCGAAGATGCGGCGTAGGTGGCAATCGCTCCAATCATGATTATTATTGCTGCGGACGAGGTGACGAGAGCGATACGAAAAGCCCGAAATTGCAGGCGCAACGGGCGAATTGTGCGGGCTACCTTGCGATGGTATCCTGCAACACAGCCGGTAGAAGAGTTCGAGAAACAAAAATGAAAGCTGGAATCCATCCCGAATACCGCCGCTGCACGGTCGTTTGTGCATGCGGCAACACCTTCGAAACGCGCTCGACCCTGAAGCAGCTCCAGGTCGAGGTCTGCTCGAAGTGCCATCCTTTTTACACTGGCACGCAGCGCCTGGTCGATACCGCGGGGCGCGTCGAGCGGTTCAATCGCAAGTACGGCATCAAGAAGCCGGCAGAGAAGACGGCGGAAACTGCCGCCGAGAAGTAGCATAGCAGCTCCCGCCGCCTGCGGTGCTCGACGCACCCGGGTGCGCGGGGGAGAATCCATCGGCACGGTCGTAACGGCCGCGCCGTTTTTTTTCAGTGTGAGAACTTTTCGGCAGTGAGCGTGAAGGGCGATGCCCGATACGATGCTCGACAAGGCAAGCGCAATCGAAGACCGAGTCGCGGAACTCGAGCGCAAGCTCGCCGACCCCGCCACGCTCGGCAATCAGCGCGAATACGCCCGCCTCGCGAAGGAGCGCTCGCAACTTTCCGAGGCTGCTCACTGCGCCCGCGAATATATCCGCATCGCGGACGAGATAGCGGACCACAAGGCTATCCTCGACGGCGACGACGCCGACTTGCGCGAGCTGGCCAAGGCCGAGCTGCCGACGCTGCAGAAAAATCTCGGCGCGGTCGAAGAAAAGCTCAAGGAGCTGCTCACCCCGCGCGATCCCAACGATGACAAGAACGTGATCCTCGAAATTCGCGCCGGCACCGGCGGCGAAGAGGCCTCGCTGTTCGCCGGCGACCTGTTCCGAATGTACACGCGTTACGCCGAGCGCCACGGTTTCAAGCTCGAGACGCTCAACCTGAGCGAGACGGGCCTCGGCGGAATCAAGGAAGTGATCGCGCTGGTGAGCGGGCGCGGCGCATACTCGCGGCTCAAGTACGAAGGCGGGGTGCATCGCGTGCAGCGCGTTCCTGAGACCGAAGGCTCGGGGCGCATTCACACTTCGGCGGTCACCGTCGCCGTGATGCCCGAGGCGGACGAGGTCGAGGTCAATATAAATGAAGCGAAGGACCTGCGCATCGACGTGATGCGCGCGTCGGGGCCGGGCGGCCAGAGCGTCAACACCACCGACTCGGCCGTGCGAATCACGCACATCCCGAGCGGGATGGTGATAATCCAGCGCGACGAAAAGTCGCAGCACAAGAACAAGGCCAAGGCGTTGAAGATCCTGCGCGCGCGGCTGCTCGAGCAGGCGCAGTCGGAGCAGCAGGCGAAAATCGCGCAGACGCGGCGCTCGATGGTCGGCACTGGCGATCGCTCGGAGCGCATCCGCACTTACAACTTTCCGCAATCGCGCGTGACCGACCACCGCGTCAACGTCACGATTCATCAGCTCGACAATTTCCTCGACGGCGAGGTCGACCCGATTATCGACGCGCTCGCGGCCTACGATCGCGAGCAAGTCGCTCAGCGCTTAGCTCGTGATGAGCGAGACGATCGCGCGGCGCGCGTTGGAGGAGATCGACCAGGCGTCGCGCAGGCTCGCGACGGTGGGCATCGAGTCGTCGCGGCTCGACGCGGAACTTCTGCTCGCCGCCGCAGCAGGCGTCACGCGTGAAGCTGTCGTCATTGGCTCGATCGAGCTGTCATCTGAAACGCTGAAAAAGTTCGACGCGATGGTCGCGCGGCGCGAAAAGCGCGAGCCGGTCGCGTACATCCTCGGGCACAAGGAATTTTACTCGCTCGATTTCGAGGTCAGCCCCGCGGTGCTGATTCCCCGGCCGGAGAGCGAGTTCGTCGTTGGCGTGGCGCTGGAGTCTATTGCCGGTAAGGCAGATGCACGCGTGCTCGACATCGGCACGGGGTCCGGCGCGATTGCAATCGCGATTGCCGTCAACGCGCCGCGCACGCGCGTCACCGCCGTGGATATTTCCGCCGATGCGCTCGCGATAGCCGCGCGCAACGCAAAGAATAATCGGAGTCGAGGATCGTGTGACGCTCCGCCGCGGCGACTGCTTCGACACTTTGGACGGCGGACCGGCGCTCGAAATTTTCGATGTGATAGTTTCCAATCCGCCTTATCTGGATGATGAAGAGATCACGGCTCTCGAGCCCGATGTGCGTCGGTACGAGCCGCGCGTTGCGTTAAGCGCGGGCGTCGCCGGCCTCGATATCCTGCGCAGGATTCATGGCGGCCGCGCCGCTCCACCTGTCGAGCAACGGCGAGTTGATCATGGAAGTCGGGGTAGGGCAGGCGGCCGTGGTCTCGAAACTGGTCGAGGAAGCGGGCTTGCGCGTCGTCACTGTGATAAACGATTTCGCGGGACATCCGCGCGTAGTGCGCGCGCGAAGATTTCAGGGTGGCGAGTAGGCGATGGAAAAAATGATCATTCATGGCGGTGCTCCGCTGCGCGGGACCGTCACGCTCAGCGGCAGCAAGAACGCCGCGCTGCCCATCATGATGGCGGCGCTGCTGACGTCGGAGCCGCTGCTGCTCAGCAACGTGCCGCGCCTGCGCGACGTGAAAACCGCGATGGAGCTGCTGATCCAGCTCGGCGTTGCGGCGCGCTGGATCGATGAGCATCGCGTCGAGCTGCACGCGGCAAAAGTCACTTCGCACGAAGCGTCGTACGAGCTGGTCAAAACGATGCGCGCTTCGTTCGTCGTGCTCGGTCCGTTGCTCGCTCGGACGGGTCGGGCGCGCGTTTCGACGCCCGGCGGATGCGCGATCGGCGCGCGCCCGGTGAATCTGCATATCGCGGGAATTCGCGCGCTCGGCAGCAAGATCCAGTTCCGGCACGGCTACGTCGAGGCGCACGCCGAGAAGCTGACCGGCGCGCGCATCTGGCTGGATTCGCCGTCGGTCGGCGCCACTGAGAATATCCTGATGGCGGCGGTGACAGCGAGCGGCCGAACTGTAATCGAAAACGCGGCGCGCGAACCCGAGGTGCAGGATCTCGCGCGAGTGCTGGTCAAGATGGGCGCGAAAATCAGCGGCGCCGGCACCCACGTGATCGAAATCGAGGGCGTCGACCGGCTGCATGGCGCGGAGCATGAGGTGATACCGGACCGAATCGAAGCCGGCTCGATGATGGCGGCGGCGGCGATCACCGGCGGCGACGTTACGATCACCAATGCGCCCGTCGAGCATCTCGACGCCGTCGCGACCAAGCTGCGCGAGGCGGGCGTCATCGTCGAGGCCAACGGCAAGGGCCTGCGCGTTGCGCGCGCCAACGGACTCAAGTCGGTCGAGCTGCGCACGCTGCCATATCCGGGGTTCCCGACCGACCTGCAGGCTCAGATGATGGCGATGCTGACGCAGGCCGACGGCACCTCGGTTATCACGGAGACGATTTTCGAAAACCGCTTCATGCATGCGCAGGAGCTGGCGCGGATGGGCGCCGACATCCTGATGAAGGGTCCGACCGCAGTCGTGCGCGGGCCGTCGAAGCTGAGCGGAGCGCCCGTGATGGCGACCGATTTGCGCGCCAGCATGGGGCTGATCATCGCAGGGCTCGCGGCCGAGCACACCACCGAGCTCAGCCGCATCTATCATCTTGATCGCGGCTACGAGGCGCTCGACGCCAAGCTGTCGCAGCTCGGCGCGCGAATCGAGCGCGCCCAGGAATAAACTTCAAAAATCAGTTCGGCAGGTTGAATTGCGCATGAAGCCGCGGGTTCTTAAGTCTCAGACTCCCGAGTTCAGGAAATTTCTGGAAACGATACTCGCGCGACGCGGTGGTGACAGCGCCAGCGTCGACGGCGCGGTCTCGAAGATAATTGCCGACGTGCGAAAGCGCGGCGATCGCGCGCTGATCGAGCTGACGGCCAAATTCGACCACGTGAAGCTGACGCCGGCGACAATTCGCGTCACGCCTGCGGAACGGCATTCGGCGATTAATCGAATTCCGGCTGACGATCGCCGCGCGCTCGAGCTGGCGGCCGAACGAATCGCGGACTTCCATCGCCGCACGATGGAGAAATCGTTCATCTATCGCGACAAGTCGGGGATGCGGCTGGGCCAGATGGTGCAACCGATGCGCCGGATTGGGATTTACGTTCCCGGCGGACTCGGCGCGTATCCGTCGTCGGTGCTGATGAACGCGATTCCGGCCAAAGTCGCCGGCGTCGCGGAAGTCGTGATGGTCTCGCCGCCGTCGTCGGAAGGCGAGCGGCTCGCGGTGCTGGCGGCTGCGGAAATTGCCGGCGTCGACGAGTTCTACCGCGTCGGCGGTGCGCATGCGGTCGCGGCGCTCGCGTACGGCACCGAGAGTATCAAGCCGGTGGACAAGATCGTCGGGCCCGGCAACGCGTATGTGCAGGCCGCCAAGCGCATGGTCTACGGTGTTACCGATATCGACAAGATGGCGGGGCCGAGCGAGGTGCTGGTGATAGCCGACGACCGCGCGCGTCCCGAATGGATCGCTGCCGACCTGATCGCGCAGGCCGAGCATGGTTCCGGCGACGAGGCGGCCGTGCTGCTGACGACCTCGGCAGTCATCGCGAATCGGGTCGCCGAGGAAGTGGAGACCGCGCTGAAAAGCCTGCCGCGCGCGCGCCAGGTCGAGGCGGCGTTGGTCAAGCGCGGCGCAATGGTCATCGTCAATGATCTCAACGAGGCCTTCGACCTCGCCAACGAAATCGGCCCCGAGCATCTCGAGCTCGACCTGCGAAATCCATCGCGATGGCTGCCCAGGATCACGGCAGCCGGCGCAGTTTTCCTCGGACCGCTCACGCCGGCTCCCCTGGGCGACTATCTCGCAGGTCCCAATCACGTGCTGCCGACGGGCGGCGCTGCACGTTTTGCGTCGCCTTTGGGTGCCTACGACTTCCTGAAACGAACCAGTATAATCGAGGCGTCGATGGGCGCGATTGCGGCGCTCGGACCGTCGGTCGCACACCTGGCGCGGATGGAAGGGTTCGAGGGGCATGCGCGCGCGATGGAACTTCGAAGCGGCGCGTCGGACGGCAAGACGAAACGGGCACACGGAAATCGAAATGCAAAACAAACGCAAAATATTACGAAACGTGGCTAAGACCGCCGCGCCCGTCGCGCGACTCGCGCCGGCCAAGGCGAAACGAGTAGCGGACGTCGATCGCAGGACGCGCGAAACCTCGGTGAGCGTCGCGCTCAAGCTCGACGGGGCCGGGCGCGGCGAGGCCAAGACCGGCGTGCCGTTTCTCGATCACATGCTCGAGAGCTTTGCGCGCCACGGGTTTTTCGACTTGAAGGTCGAGGCCACCGGCGATCTGCATATAGATGACCATCACACGGTCGAAGACGTCGGAATCGTGGTGGGCAAGGCGTTTCGCCAGGCTCTCGGCGACCGCGCCGGAATCAAGCGGTTCGGCGAAGCGACGGTGCCACTCGACGAAGCGGTCTGCACCGCGATTGTCGATATCAGCGGGCGCGCGTACCTCGGCTACAACGTCCCGATCGCCCAGGAGCGCGTCGGCAACTTCCAGACCGAGCTGGTGCACGACTTCATGAAGGCGCTCACCGACGAAGTCGGGATGAACCTGCATCTCAACCTCGTTAGCGGACGCAACCCGCATCACATCATCGAGGCGACGTTCAAGGCGTTGGCGCGTGCGATGGATCATGCGACGGCGCGCGAGCCGCGGCTTTCAGGCGTGCTGTCGACCAAGGGCACGCTCAGCTAAACCGCCGGCATAGTTCTCGTGTTCGAGAAGTTCACCGTTATTCCCTCGATCGATCTGAAGGGCGGCCAGGTCGTGCGCCTGCTACGCGGCGACATGAACCGGGTGACCGTTTACGGCGGCCAGCCCGGCTGATGTTGCGCGCCGTTTCGAGGATGCGGGCGCGGAGCTTATACACATCGTGGATCTCGACGGCGCAGTTTCCGGCGCGCCGCGAAGCGTCGAGGCGATCGCGCAGATTCGCGCGGCGGTGAAATGCGAAATCGACGTGAGCGGTGGACTGCGCACGATCGAGTCGGTGCGCATGGCGTTCACGAGCGGCGCGGATCGCGTCTCGATCGGCTCGGCCGCGTTGCTCAACCCCGAACTGCTCCGGAGCGCGTGCGCCGAGTTCCCGGGCCGGGTGTTCGGGTCGCTCGACATTCGCGATGGCCGGCTCGCCGTCAAAGGGTGGGTCGAGACCAGCCAACTCACCGTCATCGAAGCGGCGGAGCGGTTTCGCGTCGGCGGGAGTTGCGGCCGCAATCGTGACCGACATTGCGCGCGACGGCGCTCAAGTGGGTGTGGACGCGTGCGCGGATGGAAGACATCGCCAAGGCAATTCGTCTCCCGGTGATCGCGTCAGGCGGAGTCGCGAGGCTCGACGACGTGCGATCGCTTCGCACGCGATTCGGCGCGGGAGTCGTCGGCGTAGTCGTAGGGCGTGCGCTGTACGAAGGAAATTTCAGCCTGAACGACGCATTGACGGCAGCCGCCAGCTAAGTTTTTGATCGCGCACGAGGGATTGTCGCTATAGCTACTTGATTCAATGATAGTGATTGTTAATCAATCTTTTAATCCTTTAAAGATGTTTCAGATCGGTTTCGCGCTGCTAGTCTTGAATAATGCAATGGAGATATGGCGATAAAATGCACTTGACATGTACATGAGGCATGTAGACAATGTCCAAGCTGAGTAAAGACATGAATTCACAGCTTGAACGAAGCGTAAGCAGTCAAGAGCAATCAGCGGCGAAGATTGAGCAGATAATGCAGCGATAGGCCCCAATAACTAATAGAGAAAAACTCATACAATTTGTAGGGTCGTGCAAGAAGCGACGGGACACAGCATTCCTGCGCGATGTCAGATGGTCGAAATGAAAACGGACGGAGGGATACGGAAATGGATCTGATCAGGAAACTGTACGTGAAGGCTGACGCGTTCGCGCGCGGACAGACGATGGCTGAGTACGCGCTGATTCTCGCGGCGGTCGCTGTTCTGGTGTACGCCGGCTACCAGACGATGGGTTCGAGCATCTCGTCGTTGCTTGGCACTGTCGACACCAAGCTCTAGTCGGAAAGAACAGTCGTCAGCCTGCAGAATAACCGTAGCGGGCGGGGCCTTGTTCCCTGGCCGCTCTAACTGAACCCGGGAAGATGCTTCGATGAGGATATTGAAAAACGCAGTCCGCCGTTTCCAGTGGTCGAAGGGCCAGACGATGGCCGAGTATGCTCTGCTGCTCGCGTCAGTCGCGATCATTGTATTCACCAGCTACCAGAAGATGGGCAGCACAATTACGACCGTGCTGTCGACTGTGGACAGCAAGCTCTAGGACGGCCGACTGAAATCTCCCGACGGGAGCAGATTTCGGCAGATTGCTCCCGATTGGGGTGGGGAGATTCTCCGGTATGCTGAACCGCTTTCACTTAGCAGCATTTGTCGTTGTGAAGACGCCGAAATCGGCAATGCTGGGTCTCGCAATGCGTAGCGCAGCCAGAGAAGAATCAGGTCGATTAACCTAAGTGTCGCGTTGCTGCCACTTCTCGACGTAGCAATTGAGCCAACTGGGAAGGAGTTCTCTGCAAAAGCGCAGAGAAACAAGGGTATTTTAGCTGGCACAGCCGATGCGTGTTGGCTCCTCTAACGCTGGAGAGAGCGTATGGCGCATTTTAATACTCGCAAACTAAACCAAACAGGTCCGAATCCACCGCGCACGTTCTGCGCATCGCGACTCGGCATGGCCAAAGGCCAGACGATGGCCGAATTCGCAGGAGTTTCGCTGTTCTTCTTCGCGCTTCTCTTTGCGATCATCGACTACGGATGGGCCTTCTTCGCGAAAATGAACATTCAACAGGCGGTGGATGATGGCGGTCGTTATGCCTCCACGGGGCAGGAAACCGCCAGCGGTGCCCGGATTACCTCGATTCAGAATGTAATTCTGAACGAAATAAGCGTACCCGGAGTGACCGCCTCGGATATCGTGATTTGCAGCGATCTCGGTGGTTGCAGCACCACCAGCGGAAACCTTGGTGCGGCAGGCGGTCCGCTGGACACGGTGACGATCACGATGACAGTGCCCATGAAGCTGCTGGCGCCCATCGGCTTCCTGGCAAATCTGTTTCCGTCAACGGGCTATACTTTGGTCTCGACTTCCACTTTCAAGAATGAGCCTTTTTCCCCGACCACTACGGATTGAGTGAATATGTCCAAGTTTTTTCTTACCGCGCGCAAAAATCTTAGAGCTAACAGCTCCGGACAGGCAGCGGTCGAGTTGGCCATGACGACAGTCATCCTGCTCGTTCTGATGTGCGCGGCGGCCGATTTCGGTTGCGCTCTGAACGATATGCAGATCCTGTCGGAACTCACCAGGCAAGGCTCGAACCTGGCGTCACGCGGGACCACTTTGGCGCAAACAAACGCGGACTTGCTGGCTGGGGATTCCGGTCTGGGTTTGTCCTCCAACGGCCGCGTGGTCATTACTCAGCTCACTCAGGCTACGCCCAAGAGCTGGCGGACCCTACACCGTTGCTGCCCAGGCGTACTCGCTGACCGGTATCTCGCAGACGAGCAAAGTGGCGCCGAGCGGCAGCGGTACAATCACCCTGACCGGGGCACCGGCGCTGCAGACCGGACAGAGCTTGTTTGTTACGGAAATCTTCTACACATACACGGCACTCACTGGAATCGGAGCATTGACGGGAGGCGCCGTCGGCATGCCATCGGTCTTGTATGACGTCGCGTATTTCTAAAGCTGAGGGGCTGAGGTGAAGCCGTTGGTTCGATTGCCAAATAGAAGAAGACCGCGAGGCCAGATTTTCTGGTTGATCGCGGCCGCCTTACCCGTCCTGCTCGGATTCGTTGGCCTTGGCATCGATCTCGGCCTCGCCTATGTCACCAAGACGACCCTCTCAAAAGCGGTCGATTCGGCTGCGCTGACCGCCATGAAGAACGTTGCCCAGGGGACTGGCGGCCTCACCTGTAATACAACCAGTCCGGCCGGACTCGCAGGACTTCAAGCGTTCGACATTAACTATACGTCCGTGCCGAACCTCACTCCCTCACCGCCGACGCCGACGATATGTTTCTCGCTCGATGCCAACAACAACACACTGGTGAATGTCACTGCCTCGGCCAGTATCAGCACTTATTTCATCCGCATCTTCGGAGCCAGCTTCGATACCTTGACCGTCTCCGCTTCCGCCCAGGCTCAACGCAACCCGCTGGTTATGTCGCTGGTGCTGGACGTGTCGTACTCGATGGAGAACAACGGCGGTTCGGCGGCGCTCCCGACCGCGGTTGAGAACTTCGTTAACGATTTCGACCCGAATAACAACGATACGATTGATAACGTGTCTGTCATCACGTTTGGAACCTCCGCAATCACGACCGTGCCTAACTCTTCGCCTTTCAAGGGCGTTATCGACACCGCGATGGGGACGAATTTCTGGGGCGGCGGAGTCATCAACTATACAAATTCGCAGGCTGGACTGGCGTTGGGGGAGGCGCAGATTCTGAAAATCGCTCCAACTCCGAACCTGCTCAGAGTTTTGGTATTTTTCACCGATGGTTGGCCCAACATTCTGCAGGACAATCTGACTTGTCCAGCGGGTGGCACCGGCGGCAAGACCGGGTCAGCCTGGCTCCTCTACTGCGGCTGCGATCCCGGCGATGAATCGCTGAACTTGTGCAATTCGGACGCCAGCCAGACGATATTCTTTACTCCCGGCGTTACGAGCAATACGCCTCCCAGTTGCAATTCGGACAACACCTGCAATACGCCGCCAAATGGCACCTGCGGCGGTACGGTGACCGGAACGGGAAAGAACGCGACTCCCGGACTTCCCGTGAATTTCCCGGATCAACAGACTAACGGCACCGAGTCGCTCAGCAACGTCACCTACTGCGGCGGCACCGCTCCCGGCCAGACCCCCTCGAGCGACGCGATGTACCGCTCGGTTCTCGTGGCCAACGATCCCAACGTCGACAGCTACACCGGTCAGGAAGGACTGCAGTACCAGAATACCTACATCTACGCGATCGGTATGGGCACCGCGATCACAGGCCAGCCAGCCGCGCAGGAATTCCTGCGGGAGGTTGCCAATGATCCCGCCGCCAGTACCTACAATTCCAGTCTGCCGACCGGAGAGGCGGATTTTACCGATGCAGCTGACCTGAATACCGTCTTCCAGGAAATCGCGTCGAAGATTCTTCTCCGCCTCGCAAAATAACGCATAACAAGAGCAGGTCAGGTTGCCGTGGATTCGCCGCGCAGCCTGACTTGCGGATTTCTGCGCCCGTATGCGTTTAAGGGCTGCGGGATCGATAGTGCCCGACGGTTCAAATAGTTCCGTGGCTCTGCTATACGCGACAACGTGACTGACTCTATCGTTTCATCGCTAATATCGTCGGCTCGCTCGAGCGGGCGGTCGGTTCTCACGGAAATCGAGAGCAAGCGAATCCTGCATTCGCTGGGCTTGCCGGTCGTCGTGCCCGAGGCCGCATCGACGGCTGACGACGCGGCCCGAGCGGCAACCCGTATCGGCTTCCCGGTGGTGCTGAAAGTGCTGTCGCCACAGGTCAGTCACAAGAGCGACGTCGGCGGCGTCGAGTTGAATCTCGGCGATGAAGCCGCGGTGCGCCAGGCGTTCGAGCGAATCCGCCGAAGTCTCGCCGAGCACGCGCGCGACGCGCTCTTCGAAGGCGTGGCCGTGCAGCCGATGGCGAAGAATGGCCTCGAGTTGATCATGGGTACGTTTCGCGACGATCGATTCGGCGCGATGGTGATGGTTGGGCTGGGCGGGGTGTTCGTCGAGGTGATGAAAGATACTGCGCTGGCGTTGGCGCCGATTGGCGGGCGCGAAGCGTCGGCGATGCTCGCGCGGCTGCGCGGCGCCGGAATTCTGCGCGGGTTCCGCGGCCAGCCCGGCGTTAATATCGACGCGATTATTTCGCTCCTCCAGACGGTCTCAGGAATCGCGGCGGCGCATCCGGAAATAGCCGAGATGGACCTCAATCCGGTGGTCGCCTACGAGAACGGCCTCGCGATCCTCGACGCGCGAATCGTGCTGGCCGGCGATTCGAAGAGTGCGTCGCAGCCCGATCCGAATCGGGCGGCGCGGCTCGAAAATCTCGAGCGCGCATTCAATCCCCGCACGGTCGTCGTGATCGGTGACAAACGCGCAGGCGGGTACATGTGGCTGCGGTCGATGACGCAGCTCAAGGGCAAGCTCTACTCGGTGCAAATCGATCCCAACGAGATACCGGGAATCGAAGCGATGGGTGTCGAGAATCGCAAGAGTCTGGCCGAGATCACCGAGCCGATTGACTACGCTATCAGTGCGGTGCCACGGCAGATCGCGCCGCGAATTTTGAAAGACTGTATCGCCAACCAGGTCGGCTCGATCGGATTTTTCACGTCAGGCTTTTCAGAGACCTCGGAGGAGCTTGGGATCCGGCTCGAAGCCGAGCTGCGGGAGCTCGCGCTCAACTCGGAGATCGCGCTGGTCGGTCCGAATTGCATGGGCCTGTATAGTTCGCCGGCCGGGCTTTGCAACTATCCCGACGAAAAGGCCGGCGACCCGGGCGACGTTTGCTTCATTTCTCAAAGTGGCACGCACACCATCAACTTCTGCGTGCAGGCGCCCCACCACGGCATCAAGATGAACAAGGCGGCGTCGATCGGCAACGTGCTGATACTCGAAGCAGCTGACTACATCGATCTGATGACGGCCGATCCGGCCACGCGCGTTATTGGAATGTATATCGAAGGCGTGCGTGACGGCCGGCGATTTTTCGACAGCGTCCGGCGCGCGGCCGAGCGACATCCGGTGGTCATCTGGAAGGGCGGGGTGACCGAAGCGGGAGCGCGCGCAACGTTCTCGCACACCGGCTCGCTCGCGACGGCCGAAGCGACGTGGCGCACCGTGGTGCAGCAGAGTGGAGCGGTGGAAGTGGCGAGCCTCGACGCGATGCTCGACGCGGTCGAGCTGTTCGCGCGCGCCAAACGTATTGGTGGCAAGCGGATGGGCCTCGTCGCGATGACCGGCGGCCAGTCGGTGGTGATAACCGACACGTTCGCGACGGCGGGGCTCGATATTCCGGCGCTTTCGGAGTCGTCGTATGACGAGCTGAAAACGTTCTTCAATATAATCGGCGGCAGCTACCGCAATCCGCTCGATGCGGGCGGCACGATTGGCGCAGCGCATCACCAGGGCAATCTCGATCGCATCCTCGAAATTCTCGAACGTGACTCGCTCATCGACGCAATTGTGCTGGAGGTCGGCACCGGCTTTCGCGCAGCCCGGTGGACCAATCACGAGGATGAAATCACGGGCCTGCTCGATCGTCTGTCGGAGTTCGCGAGTCGCTCGACGAAACCCTTTGCGATCGTGATGCATCCCGCCCATCTCGAAGGGATCGTGGCGCGCGGCAAGGAGCTGGCGCGAGCGCGCGGACTGGTGGTGTTCGACAGCTTCGAGCGCGCCGCAGCAGCATTCCGCACCGTCTCGGATTATTGGTCGAACCGCGCGCGGTTGGGCAGTTAGCTAAACCTCTTCGATACCTGATAGCTGGTGTACTTACTGGCGCAAATGTACAATTGGGCCAGTTTAAGGCGCAGGAGCAGATATACCATGCCAGCCAGGAAAAAACCCCCCAGCAAAGCGATCACCACTGTCGCGGCGCGCCAGAACTTTTCTGACCTCATTAACCGCGTTGCATATGGTAAGGACCGGATCCTGCTGACCCGCCGGAATCGCCCGCTAGTGGCTGTGGTACCAATTGAGGATGTCGCACTGCTTGAAGAGCTGGAGGATCGCGAAGACCTTAAGGCGGCTCGCGCTGCGCTGCGCGAAGTCAAACGCAAAGGAACGATTCCGTGGTCGCAGATTAAGAAGGAGTCGGGACTGGTCTGACAGAGCGATGCCCTATGCGGTCGAGTTCTCCCCGCGTGCCCGGCGCGACTTCCGTAAACTCGCCAACGAGATTCAGCTTAGGTTGCGTTCACACATCGACGCGCTTGCGAACGACCCACGTCCAGCAGGCGCAAAGAAGCTCAAGGGGCGGACGATCTCTGGCGCGTTCGCGCAGGCGACTATCGCATCGTCTACGAGGTTCGAGATCGAGATCCTGGTCGTGTTGATACTTCCGCGTCGCTCATCGACGCGAAGTATATAGATGATCTACTGCGGCGGGGTCAGGACTGTCATCACTGTGCCTGTGGTTGCGTCGCCGTCCAGGAACGCCAGCCATCTTCCCCTTAGCGACCAGCTCATCGTGACCGTGCCGCGCGCGGGACCCTGGGCAACCAGGAACGCGCTGTCGTAATGCAGGGAGTAAGTGACGATTTTGCGTACTGCGAGCGGCAGATTGGGCGCATAGATTTCCATCGCCGCTTCATTCGCACCCGTCGAATACTCCATCGAGCTCTGCGCCAGCATCTCCGGCACAGTGTCGAAGCCGAGTGACTTCACATCGATCTGCGATTCGTCGGATTGCGCCACCGCGACCTGTGCGAGGATCGCATCACGAGGCCGATCGATCGCCCGCATGAACGTGAGCCCACGATTGCCCAACGTGACAGTGTCACTGCCCGCCGCGAACGCAGCGGCGCTGGTCGATACGCCCATCACATGTTCGGCGCCGGTCGCGATGTTGTACTTGTACACTCCGACGGTATGGCGCGAGGGGTCGGGCCCGACGTAGAGGAAGGATCCTTCGTCAGCCGTGTCCCAATCGAGCACGTGAATCGGGTCGCGAACGTGAAACCTGGTGCAGGTCGACGCGCGCCGATTGATGATGAAAGGCGCAGCTCCCGCATCGCCCTGGGCCACGGCGTAGACGCCATGCGCGCTCCAACTGAGCGCCGACATCGGGCATGGCAGATTCAGCGGAGCGACGGTACCGGCGCCAGTGATCACGATGAGCTGCAGTCCGTCGGCGCGAGTCGGCGGTGGCTGCGCGTCAGCTTGATCCGGATCGGTTTGCGGCGGCGGCGCCTCGTTGACACCGGGCTCGAGCGGCTCAGGATGCGCACGCAATGCCAGTGCGATGGTCGCGTTGTTCAGCCAGCTCATCGAGATCGAATCGTACTCGCCGTTGAAGCTGGCGATCACGTTGCCGGCGCCGGTGGCAATCAGATCGCGAATGACCACGTCGACTCGATTCGCGCCCGGCACGACCACCGCGCTCGCGAGGGTCAGGCCGTTGGGGCTCACCGCGATGTCCGCGATCGATCCTTCCTCGGCGGCGCCCGGCCCCGTCTCCGCCGCAAGTATGCGGCCGTTGCGCCAGCCCGTGCCGCCAAGGCCGTACATAATAGTGTGTCCCGACTGCGTTCCGATGACGCCGATCTCGTCGCCTTCCTCCAGCCAGATGGGCGGACGCGTCGCAATCGGCGCGAACCCTGCCGGCATCTGGACGTTGGTCAGAACCTTGAGGCCGGCGGTCACGTCGAGAGTGGCGGAATGAGCAACAAACGGTGGAGGAGCGGGCGCCGGCGGTTTCGCACTCGAGCACGACGCAACGCTGACGGCAGTCAGGGCGAGAATCAGAATGAGGACAGACCTGGGCATCGAAAAGCGATAGTGTATTTGGAGCGATCAAAAAAGGCGACCGATTGACCAGATGAAGAATGAGTTTATTGAAAATTTGTGGCTGAGCCGCGAGGTTCGGCTCGGGATTATAGTCGCGGTGCTCTGCGCCGTCGGCGGGGTGGCATGCGCGGCCGGCGATTGGAAGATCGGAATCGCGATTCTTGGAGTCGCGGCGGCGATGGTGGCGGCGTTCTGGTTTGCGATCGTCAGGCCCGCGCAAATTCCGCATGACGCAGTAGTAGTGATTCGGCTGGCGGGTCCAATCGAAGAGGACGTGACGCGCTCGCCGCTCGATCAGATCATGCGGCGCGGCGCGCAAAGCCTCGACCATCTCCGCTACGCGCTCGAATCCGCGGCGACCGACGATGAGGTTCGTGCGATCGTCGTCGAGATAGCAGGTTTCGGCGCCGGCCTGGCCACGGCGCATGAGGTTCACCGCCTGCTGCGCGCGGCGCAGGCGGGCGGCAAGCGGGTGATCGCGCTGCTGCGCGGCGACGATGCGGGCCTGCGCGAATACCTGGTCGCAACCGGGGCCGGCGAGATAGTTGCGAATCCCGACACGATGCTCAGCCTGCTCGGCGTCGCGACTGGCAGCGTCTTTCTGAAAGGCGCGATGGACAAGCTGAAAATTCAGGCTCAAACCCTGCAATGGAAAGAATACAAGGGCGCCGCCGAGACGTTCGGCCGCGACACGATGTCACCGGCGCTGCGCGAGAGCATGGAGGCGATCGTCACGGACTGGGAAAAAATCCTGGTCGAGGCGATCGCGGCGGCGCGGAAGATCACGCCGGAGCGCGTGCGCGAGCTGATCGCGGCGGGATTCGTCAGCACGAAATTCGCCGTCGACAATAAGCTCATCGATCAGGAAGGTTATATCGAGGACATCCGCGCTGAATTCGATCCCGAAGCGAAGCGCAAGGTGTTCGTCAACCTGGCGCGATACCGGCGACACGCAGTCTACACGCGCGAGCGCGGCAAGCGCGCGCGAATCGCACTGGTGCATGCCAGCGGGCCGGTAGTGTCGGGCGAGGGGCCGGCGACGGGAGAATTCATCAGCGGCGTAGCGACCGCAGCGCAAATCGATCGTGCGTCGCGCGACGAACGGGTCAGCGCGATCGTGTTTCGGGTGAATTCGCCGGGCGGATCCGCGGTCGGATCAGACCTGGTGTGGCGGGCGGTGCGCGAGGCGCAGGGGCGGGGCAAGCCGGTCGTCGTCTCGATGGGCGACGTCGCAGGATCGGGCGGCTACTACGTCGCGGCGGGCGCGGACGCAATCGTGGCTGAAGCGGCGACGATTACCGGTTCCATCGGCGTCGTGTATGCGAAGTTCAATCTCGGCAACCTGCTGAGCGAGCTTGGCGTCCATCTCGACTACGTGAAGAGCGCGCCTATCAGCGACGCGATGTCGATGGCGCGCGCGATGACCGACGGCGAGCTCGCGCAACTCAACGAAACTATCGGGCATATGTACTCGGCGTTCACCGCGAAGGTCGCACAGGGGCGTCGTCTCAGCGCCGAACAGGCGGAAGCGGTCGCCAAGGGACGCGTCTGGAGCGGTCTCGCGGCGAAGGCGAACGGTCTCGTCGATGAGATTGGCGGAATGTCGGCAGCGGTCGCGATCGCGCGGACGCGCGCGCATCTCGGCGACGATCAGCGGCATCAGCTGGTGACCTATCGCGCCGAGCGGCGATGGTTCGATCTTCGCGGCGGTAGCGCCGAAGTCTCGACGCCGTGGACGATTCGCGCAGCCGCGGCCGCGCTGGGGATTCCAAGCCGCTGGGCGCCCGCGATGTTCGAGATGCTCGTGCGCGGCGGCGTGATGCTGCTGTGCCCGTTCATCGAGCTGTAGCGCTACTCCGGCGAGCGTTCCAACTCTTCGCGCATCGACAATATTTTCTGGCGCGCCTCGGTGATGTAGCCGTCGAGGTTGCGGCGGTGATTCGCGAAAATTCCGTCCGGCGCGCCGTTGAGGATTATCAGCGGTTTCATCACAGCGGCCTTGCCCAGCGCGTCGATCGAATCGTCGAGCAGAGTCTTCAGCACCGGGTCGTCCTTGAGCTGTCCGCCGTATTCGCGCTCGAGCGCCTGCATCATGTGGAAGATGACGTGCGCGTAACCCTGCGAGTGATAGAAATAATGATCGCAATCCCAGCTATGAACCGGGCTGCCGTCGTCTTTCGTGGTGCGGTACAGGTTCGCGTGCGCGTCGCCGAGCAGATCGGTCCAGGCCTGCAGCAGGCTGATTAGCTCGACGGCGCGGGTGTTGAGCGGACGCGACGACGGCGGCGTGGTATGCAGCCCGGCGACGTACATTCGGAGGTGCTGGATGCCGTCGTCGTACTTGCCTTCGGGCGCCGGCAGTATCCACTTCAGCGCATCGTTTCGAAAATCGGTGTCGGCGATCACGAGATTCGGATCGTACTCGTTGGAGGAAACCTTGGTCAGGTGATCCTTGAAGATTCGCATCGTCTCGCGAACGGCCTGCAGGATCCCGAGTTGCCGATCGGCGTTATTGTCGGCGCCGACTTTAGGGCCCCAGATGTAGAGATCGTTGGGACGCCAGCCAAAGCCGGTGTGCAGTTCATGGTCCATGATTGCGGCGAGCGTCGACGCATAGATCTCGCCGGGCACCGTCGGTTTGTCGGGCGGGAAAACCTCGTCGATATTGTAGTCGAGACGATCGTGGGCTTTCTGGCCGAAGTGAAGCGCGAGGTTGCCGCCAATCCAGATCAGAAAGACAGCCGCAGCTCCATACAGAAGAAGTCGGTACCGGTTCATCGGGGCGGAGTCGGCATCAAGCAGCGACTACGGCCGAAACTATATCACGGACGGCTAGGATGCGACGCGCAGTGGAAGTGCTGCGGCAGTGGCGCTCTTGAGTTCGTCGCGGCTGGTGCCCAACTGCTTGAGCAATGGAAACACTGCGCGCGTGAGGAAGAGACGGGCGCTGATGCCGCCGCCGCCAATTCGCAGGTTCTCGTGATAATTCGGAATCAGGCCGTCACCTGGCATCTTGAAATTCGCGATCACGAACGCGAGATCCGCCAGCGTGCCGACGCGGTCTTCGTCCATCTCGATCGCGATCATCTCGCGGTAAAAACCGGCGTGAGCAGCCTCGTCGCGGCTGACCAGAAAGAAAATTGCCGCGAGCGTCGGATCGTTTTCGAGCTCGGCGCGATCTTTCTGCGCGCGATACGCGAGATAGGTCGCCGATTCCTGCAGCGCTCCATAGCAACTCATCTGGCGGCGCGTCGCGAACGGAGCTTTCCACGTGCGCGCGAACACGTCGATCTCGAATTTGTCGAATTGCGCCTGCGTGCGCAGACCGGAGCGGATCAGGTACTCGCGAAACACGAGGCCGTGGCGCGATTCCTCGAAGCTCCAGGCGGCCTGGAACCATGCGAGCCCGAACACCCCACGCAACAGCTCGTTACTTGCCGAAATGTAGTCCGGCAGAAACATTTCTTCGGCGCAGTAGGTCTCGATGCGAATCGCGCGGGCCTCGGTGTTGGCGTCGCGCGACAGCGTGTTCCACGGGACGTCGTCGAAGAGATTCCAGCGGCGCTTGCGCTCCGCAACCTCGAAGAAATCCATGTATGCGCGATAAAATCTATCTTTCGGGGTCATCAAGCAGAAACTACGTAGCCGACGTGCCGGAGGTTACCATTTATCGGCAAGATAACCTAATCAACAATGTTCTCTACGGAACAAATCAGGCTCGCAGCGGATCAGAAGATACTTAATAAACGTTTAGTTAACGACGTACTCTTCGCGATATCGGAAGGCGCGAGCAACGCGATCGTGGCGACCGATTTGCCGCCTTCCGTCACGGTCGCCGTACCGATCTGCTGGCCCGCCTTGACGGGTGCGGCGATCGAGGCCGGTAAATTGTAATCAACCTTGATGGCGCTGTTCTCGTCGCTGTGTTTGACGAAAACCCCTGCGTTGTCGGCCCATATCGGCTTGATGCTGCCGGCGTCGGCGTCGGTCACGGCGACTGACTGCGCAATCGGCGCACCTTTCTTCGCGACCTGATGCATCTCGTAGTTGAGAAATCCCTGGGACAGCATCTCCGACGCTTCCTTGAAGTTCGTCAGCTTGTGCTGACTGCCGAGCACGACCGCAATCAGCCGCAGATCGTTGCGTTTTGCAGTGGCTACCACATTAAAGCCCGACTTGTCGTAGAATCCGGTCTTGAGGCCGTCGCATCCGGGGAACGTCCGCACCATGTGATTAGTGTTGCGCAGCACGAATGTTCCGTTGCGAAACGGCGCCGTGTCGATCGACGACCATCGGAGCACGTCGGGATATTTCAGCAGCTCGCGCGCGAGAATCGCCTGGTCGAAGGCGCTGGCGACGTCCGGCTGCTCTCCTTTCTCGGGCGGCAGGCCATGAACCGAGTAGTAGTGCGAATCCTTCATCCCAATCGCGGCGGCCTGCTGGTTCATCATCACCACGAACGCTTCAGTCGATCCCGCAATATACTCGGCGACCGCCACCGACGCGTCGTTGGCCGAATGCACGACGACGGCCTTCATCATGTCGTCGAGCGAGAACACCTCGCCCTCCTTGAGATAGACCTGCGAACCGCCCATCTCGGCCGCCTTGCGCGAAGTGGTTATCTGGTCGGTGAGCTTGAGCGAGCCGTCGTGGATCTTCTCGGCGACTATCAGCATGAGCATCATCTTGGCCAGCGACGCGGTCGGCCACGGCGCATGGTCGTTGGACTCGAAGATTACGGTGCCGGTCGTGGGCTCGACCACGCACGCTTCGGAGTAAGCGCCCAGCGCTGTGTTCGACGCGCTGGCCGCGCTTTCTTCCTCGGCGGCGGGCGCAGCAGCGGCGTGATGGCGCTTGGCGAACGCGCTGTTCGACGGCATCAAAGCGGCGATCACGATCGCGACTACGAAAATTCCAAATTTTCGGCTAAGGGAAAATCCGGCGACGGATTCGCTGGACAGCGAAACAGCTTTCATCAGGCACCCACCTCCACAGCACATGAACCGATCGCACGAATACTAGCTAACAACTCAATTTGCGGCGAGCGTTAACGGGCGCGCCTGGAAAATTTTCAGAAGCGGTCGGCGGTCCAGAACACAGAGCCCGAATCGGCGAAGAGCTCGAACGCGCGCGCTGACGCGGCCTCGGGCGTCGTTGTGAATCGTCGCGCGAGCTGGTCGGGCGCGAGAACCCGCCACATGTAGTTGTTGTCGGTATGATGCGCGACAGGGCTTCCCGCATCATTCAGCGCTTTTTCAAGCGCGGGATCGTGCGCGGTATGCGTGACGAGCACCGAAGGCTCAGCCGGGTTCGAGGCGCTGTGAAGCAGCGCCGCCCGCCGATGATCTCCGACGCTCTTCACGGTGACCGGGATGCTGCCCGCCACCTGGCCGAGGTACTTGAACGTCGCGAGCATCGCGTCAGTCCCGCGCGCGCCGTCAACGTAGCCGTATTCCATGATCATCGAGACGCCATGGAAGCGGGTGACGCGCGCGTACGCGGCGATTCGCGCACCGTCGCGGCATACGATGAAATATTCCTCGGAGCCTTCGCCGGGATGGAGCGGCTGATTGCCGGCGAACTTCAGATTTGCCCGCCATGCGGCGTCGTCGCGGACCGCGGTGACGTTGAAGCGGCCGCTGTAGCCGCGATGAATCGCCGCGATCTCCGCAAGGTCGCGCTCCGGCTCGAAACTGTCGATCACGAAACCGTCGCGCACGTCGAGCCCGGCGGCCGCGCCCAGAATGCTGAACTTGCGATCCACCTCGCGCCAGCCGAACTGGTTGTAGAAGGTCAGCCGTTCCGCGAACAGCAACGACACCTCGAAACCCTCGCGAATCATGGTCTCGACCGACAGGCGCATCAGCGCCGACGCCACGCCCTTGTGCCGGTACTCCTCGAGCGTGAAAACAGAGCCGATACCGCCCATCGGCACCGACTGCCCGTCAAGATTGATCGCGCGATTGAAGATCTGCACGGTCGAAACCAGCCGCCCGCCATCGCGCGCAACGAGGCAGAGCGCATCGCGAAAGCCCGGATCGTTCTGGTTGTAGCGCGCAAAAAACGCGCGATCGTCATACCAGCGCGCAAGCAGGTCGAGCACCTCGTCCCGCTCACTACGATGCGCCGCGCGAACTTCCATGATTCAGGTTTAGTAACGGACTTCAGCGCGCATCGCTATAGGGACCTCAGAACATCGCGAGATCTACTTTGAATCGCTTTCGGCCTCGGTGGTAACGTCTCGCTGTGGCCTATCCCAAGACGCATCCGGATCTTCCGCATTTTCTCGTTTCCTCAGTCGAAAGGGGCGAGACCCACCGACCCACGGGCCGTAATACGTTTAAGCTGCGCGGAATGTTCGATCAGACCGCAGGAGTGCGTGAAGGAAGGTGCTGGCTGTTGCTGTCCGAAAGGGATTACTTGCTAGGAGATCTCGAATCGTTCGATTCGCGAGCTGGAACGGCGGTCTTTGTTGACTACGATGAGCCGCATCCGGACCTGGTTGGAAAGAAGCTCTCGTACGTATACGGGTACTGGCAAGCGTACCATGTTTGGATGGTTGCGGAGCCTTCGTGGCCTTGGACAAGGGCGCGCGTATTGAATAATCAAGTCGTCGCTGAGGTCTTCGTTGCCGAGGAATCGCGAGACGTCGAGGGACAGGAAGTCAAAACCTGGATCCGAGTGAAAGATTCAACCGGCAGTGGTAAAGAGAGGTTTTACCCGGTCATCGGCGGAGACCCTCAGAAGAAGCTGGAAGAGATCCTCGCGACCGGCTGGGACCATCAGCACTGCGAACTGTGTCTCGTCTCGATCGATATCGGTGAAGACGGATACAAAGACCACGGCGAGCATTGGGTCTGTGAATGCTGCTACGAGAAATATGTAGCAATCCACGACCTCTCTTTCTTATTCGAGTGATTTCGGTGCGAACGCCGGCCCGCTGTCGCTAGCGTAGATCGAGTGTAACGAGGTTGGCGTAATTGGGCAGACGCTGCCAAAGGAAATCAGCTTATCCGCAGAGTTGCACCGATCAAGCGCAGGCCGAGGCGGGCGGCGACGCGTTGCGAGGATCGGTTGGAGCGTTGCGTGCTGTAGAACAGTTCGCGGGCGGCGAGTGACGGCATCGATGACCAGCTCGCGGTGACGGCGGCTGCAAATCCTTGCGCGCGGAATTTCGGAAACGTGTAGACGCCAATTTCCGCGCCTGCCGCGGCGATGCGAGCGGCGAATGCGATCGACGCGATCTCTTCGCCGTCGAGCGCGACGCACCAGGGCTCCCAGAAATCGCCGACGTTCTTGAAGCCCGCATCAAGCATCGACTTAGGCAGTCCGCGGTCCGCGAAGCGCGCGCGCATCTTCGCGCCTTCGACCGAATCGCCGCGCACGATCCTCGCTGAGTGCGCATAACTGAGACCGCTCGGGAGTTTGTAAATCAGGCCGGGGCCGATCGTCACGACCGGCTCGGACGCCGACAGCAGTTCGATGATCTTCCCAAGGCATTGCGGGAGGACATCAGCACTGCGCCACGGAAGTTCCTGCGAGCCCGTCGCGAGCAGGCGCGAAGCCAGCTGATCATCAACGTCGTCGCGGACGTGAACGATATTGCCCTGACTGCATCCCGCGAAAAACATGCGCGGGCCGGGTGAACGATCAGGATCGTTCTCGCCAGAGATGCGCCCCGATGCGGTGAGCAGAAAAATAGTTTCGGCGTCGAGGTGCAGCAGACGAAGATCTTCAGGCTGTGCTGCAGTGGAGTCGGTTTCTTTCAACCGGGGAACAGGCTGCTATCGCAAATCGAGATGAACCGAGGTGGGAGTGCCGCCGCGAGTCACCGTGAGGTCGATCGCTGACGCGGTTTTCATCGCCTGCATCAGCCCGAGCGCTTGCATCGGGTTGGTCACCGCCTGGCCGTTGATATTGGTCACCAGGTCGCCGTTCTGGAGGCCGAGCTGTTCGAACACCGAACCAGGCTCGACCTGGGAGATCGAAAATCCGTCCGTCTTGCCATCGACCATGTGAGGCAGCGCACGCATCTGCGTGAAGAATTGCGACGGATTCTCCATCGTCTGCTGAACCTCGGCGCGGCTGACCTCGAACTTGCCCGGGCCGAGCTTCTTGACGTCCAGCTTACTGCTGCTGCTGTTGTCGTCGCTATCGTCATTGTCGTCGCTGTCGTCGTTATCGTTATCGTTGTCGTTATCGTTGCCATCGGCGGCGGCCGCGGCCGCGGGGTGACGCAGCCTGGCTATCCTGCGCCGCATCGCGTCGGAGAAACCTCTGAATCCCGGCGCTCTTATCTGGCCGGGCATCGGCCGGTTCGTCGGGCCCAAATCCGATGGCGGTACTGCGCTCATATCACTGGTGGGCAGCTCGATGGCGACGCGATGACCGTTGCGGTCGATTATCGCGCGGTTGGTCTCAACGCTGACCAGCCGCCCGGCGTCGGGAATATCCTCACCGACCTGGTAGAGCGATTCCTCACCGGTAGGATCCTCGATTATCGCGTACGGCTTCGACCTGGTCACGAGCGAGGTGCCAATGAGCTTGATAGTCAGGTCCGCTTCGACCACCGGCGCGGGCCCGGTGTCCTGGGGATGCTCGTTGAAAATGTCGCGCCTGACGATCGCGTCGTAGTAGGCGCGGGAGCGCGTGCCGTTTGCGTTTTTAGGCGCGTACGATTGCGAGATCGGCGCATCGGCGTCACTCGAAACGCTGCGCACGATGATATCGCGCACGCACATCGCCGAAACGATCGCCAGCGCCGCGATCAGCACGAAGTTCAGAATCGTGACGTGAATCTGTGAAAATCTGAGCTGCATCGCAGCTTCAAAAATACACTCTTCAGTCGAAATTTACGAGGTTGCCGCCGCTCCGCGTAATATTGAGCCCGGATTGCAGAACCAGCAGCGGGCGAGAGGAAACCGCTGATTCTTTACAGCAACGATTCGGTGTCGTAGGCGCATCCTTTGACCATGCGGCCGACGTCGTAGTTCCATTCGCCTTTCCAGCGGCTGATCACCAGGCTCGCCTGGCTGTGGCCGCTGCGCACCAGGTCCATCAGGCGCAACAGGTAGATGCTCTCGTCCTGGCCGCGACTGTTGAGCGCCTTGGCGCGCTCGAGGCCGGTAGCCGCTATCTGCATCAGCTCGTAGCCGAGCTCCTGCAGTTTGATTTTTCCGGCGCGGGCGTCGAGCCCGTTCTTGTGCGCCGCGTCGCTGAGTTCGAGGCGCTCGCGATAGCTCCATCCCTTGACGAGATCCCACGCCGCCGTGAGGCAATCGTCGTTGTACAGCACGCCCTTGAGCAGCGCCGGCAGCGCCAGGATGAACTGCGGCGGCTGGCTGTCGGCGGTGCGCACCTCGACGTACTTTTTCAGCCGCACTTCGGTGAAAATCGTGGTCAGGTGATTGGTCCAGTCTTCGACCGTAGCGCGCTCGCGCCCGTAACCGCGGTCGAGGTACTGCCGGAACGTCAGGCCGGGCGGCTGCGTCAAATCGATGTACTCATGGTTGCGAATCAGGAAATACATCGGCACGTCGAGTGCGTACTCGGCGTAATCCTCGAACGAACAGTCGGGGCGAAAGATAAACTCCGGCACTCCGCTGCGCTCGTTGTCGGTGTCGGTCCAGATATGCCCGCGAAAACTGTGGTAGCCGTTGAGGCCGCCGTCGCTCAGTGGTGAGTTGGCGAAAATCGCGTACAGCAGCGGCACGATTCCCATGCTGACGCGCAGCTTGCGAATCGCGTCGGCCTCGTCGCTGTAGTCGAGGTTGGCCTGCACGCCCGCCGTCTGCTTCATCATGCGCTGGCCGAGCGTCCCCTTGCGCGCCATGTACGGGTACATGATGTGATAGCGGGCCTTCGGCAGCAGCTCGATCTGGTCGATGCGGCTGATGGGTTGCATGCCGAGACCGAGCACGGTCGCGCCGACGGGGCTGGTCACGGCGAGCAGTTGCTCGACGTGTTCGGCAAACTCGGCCCGGGTGCAGTGAAGATCCTCGCACTGCTCGCCGGACAACTCGATCTGGCCCCCGGGTTCGAGCGTGATCCTCGAGCGCGGACCGTCGAGCTCGAGGATATGACCGTGCTCGTCGCCGGGCTTGAAGCCGTAGTCGGCCGCCATCCGGCGCAGGATCTCCTCGACGCCACTGGCGCCAGAGTAGGGGATAGCGGTCCCGTCGGCGGATCGGACGACGACCTTTTCGTACTCGGTGCCGACGCGCCATTGCGCGCGCGGCTTGGCGCCGTCGTGGAAGTAGCGGATGAGGTCGTCTTTCTTTTCAAGCAACTCACTCATGAATCAAACCCACGCGCCCCTTGAAAAGAGGTTACCGCAAGCGCGCTTATAATGGCCCCGCCAGATATGCGAGGCAAGCAGGATTAAGTAGCCCGCCCGTTCCCTGCCCGTCCTCCGGTCCCCCGCCCGTTATTTCACGGGAGAGGTTAGGTGAGGGTTCTGCGGTGCAAGCAAACTCCCTCGCACACGACGACCATCTTCGGATTAAATCCGGCGCCGGACCCTGGAGCAGGCGATCCGCTTGACCCAACCTCACAACATTTCTATAAGTATGGAACTATGAAGAAATTAACCGCGCTCGGCGCACTCGGCGCGCTCGCCCAGGAAACCCGCCTCGACCTGTTCCGCCTGCTCGTCCAAAAGGGACCCGCCGGGATCGCCGCCGGCGACCTCGGCCAACGCCTTGGACTGCCGTCGCCCACGCTGTCGTTTCATTTGAATCAACTCAGATTCGCCGGCCTCATCACCTCGCGCCGCGAAAGCCGGTCGATCATCTATAGCGCCAACTTCAAGGCGATGAACGGTCTGCTCGCCTACCTGACTGAGAACTGCTGCGGCGGACGCCCCGAACTATGCGCCCCCGCCGCCATGCCGAACTGCGGATCCGAATGCGCGCCTCAGCCCGCGCGCGCGGCAAAAAGGAATCGAAAGGTATCTGTTTGAACCAACCGAGCGGTGACGCCGCGAAGTTGCGACGATCGCGTTATGTCCAATCGTGAATACAACGTGCTGTTTCTATGCACCGGAAATTCCGCGCGCAGCATCATGGCCGAGTGCGCGATCAATCGCTGGGGCAAGGGGAAATTCAAAGGCTTCAGTGCCGGCAGCCAGCCCAAAGGCGCGGTGCATCCGATGACGCTCGAGCTGCTGAATGAGCTGAAATACGATACCTCGCAGCTGCGCTCGAAAAGCTGGGACGAGTTCGCGGCGCCCGACAGTCCTCGCCTCGACTTCGTTTTCACTGTCTGCGACCAGGCCGCTGCCGAGCCGTGTCCGTTCTGGCCGGGCCAACCGATCACCGCGCATTGGGGAGTACCCGATCCAGCGGCCTTCAAAGGTCCTGACGACGAGCAGCGCCGCTTCTTTTTTCGCATCTACCGCGAGCTGGAAAATCGCATCAGGATTTTCACGAGTCTGAGAATCGAGGCGCTCGATAGCTTCGCGATTCAGCAGCAGGTCATCGAAATCGGCCAAATTAAACTGCCACCAGAACGCAAGCGCTAGCGCAAACGCCGGTGCTCCGCAGGCTCTCCTTCCTCGATCGCTACCTCACGCTGTGGATTTTTTTCGCGATGGCCGGCGGGGTCGCGCTCGGCGCAATCTTCCCCGGCGTGAAGGCCGTCTTCGACCGCATGAGCGTCGGCACGACCTCGATTCCAATCGCCGTCGGCCTCATCCTCATGATGTATCCGCCGCTGGCGAAGGTGAACTACGACGAGCTCGGCGATGTCTTTCGCGATTGGAAAATTCTCGGCCTGTCGCTGCTGCAGAACTGGATTATCGGTCCAATTCTGATGTTCGCGCTGGCCATCATCTTCCTGCGCGATCGTCCCGAGTACATGGTCGGGCTCATCTTGATCGGCCTCGCGCGCTGCATCGCGATGGTGATCGTGTGGAACGACCTGGCCAACGGCGACGCCGACTATTGCGCAGGCCTGGTGGCATTCAACTCGATCTTCCAGGTGCTGTTCTTTTCGCTGTACGCCTTCGTGTTCATCACCCTGCTGCCGCGATGGCTTGGTCTCGGCGGTGCAATCGTGCAAATCACGATCGGACAAATTGCCGCGAGCGTTGGCATCTACCTGGGCATCCCCTTCGTCGCGGGTCTCGCAAGCTGGAAGCTTCTGACCACCATCAAGGGCAAGACGTGGTATCGCCAAACCTTCATCCCGAAGATCAGCCCGCTGACATTGACCTTCCTGCTTTTCACCATAGTCGTGATGTTCTCGATCAAGGGCGCGGCGATTCTCAGAATGCCGCTGGACGTGGTGCGCATCGCAATTCCGCTCCTGCTCTACTTCACGATTATGTTCGCGCTGTCCTTCGTGCTGAGCCGGCGCGTCGGCGCGACCTATCCGCAGTGTGCGACGCTGTCGTTTACGTGCGGCGTCGAACAACTTTGAGCTGGCGATAGCAGTCGCGGTCGCCACCTTCGGAATCGACAGCGGCGCTGCGTTCGCGGCCGTGATCGGTCCGCTAATCGAGGTTCCAGTGATGATCGGCCTGGTCGATGTCGCTCAATGGGCGCGACGAAAATATTTCCCGACGGTCGCACAGTAAGTCGCATTGCGGAGCGCCCGAGCGAGCCAGGAAAAACCCGGCGACGCTCGAAGAAGTACTGCACCAAAGTACAATATCCGTCGCCCGAAAAACCCGCTAACTGTTGACGTTACAATGCCGGCAATACTGAGGAGCCTCTGATGCTCGATCGGAGTAGTAAGCGTTTTGCGATCGCGCTCGTGGTCGCCATCATCATCGGCTCGTCCTTCGTCCGCTCCGCATGGGCTGGCGACAAGCCCAATATCCTCGTCATCATGGCCGACGACATCGGCTACTGGAACATCAGCGCCTACAACCGCGGCATGATGGGTTACCGCACGCCCAACATCGATCGCATAGCCAGGGAAGGCGCGATTTTCACTGATTACTACGGCCAGCAATCATGCACCGCCGGCCGCGCCGCATTCATCACCGGCCAGAGCCCGATGCGTACCGGACTGCTGAAGGTGGGATTGCCGGGCGCCAAGGAAGGTCTGTCGGACAAGGATCCGACCCTGGCCGATCTGCTCAAGCCGCTCGGCTACGTTACCGGACAATTTGGCAAGAACCATCTCGGCGACCGCAACGAGTTTCTGCCCACCGTTCACGGCTTCGACGAGTTCTTCGGCAACCTCTACCATCTCAATGCCGAGGATGAACCCGAGCATCCTGACTATCCGCAGAATACCGAATTCAAGCTGCGCTTCGGGCCGCGCGGCGTCCTGCGCTGCACGGCGACCACGACCGAGACTCGCGGGCGAAGATCCCCGCTTCGGCAAATGGGGCAAGCAGAGCTGCACCGACACGGGGCCGCTGACGATGAAGCGCATGGAGAACGTGGACGAGGAGTTTCTCGACGCCACGATGGACTTCATCGACCGCGCCAACAAGGACAAGAAGCCTTTCTTCGTGTGGTTCAATCCAAGCCGCATGCATATCTGGACTCGTCTGAAACCTTCGTCGCAGGGAAAGACTGGCCTGGGTGTTTATCCCGACGGCATGGTCGAGCACGACGGCCAGGTGGGTCAGCTACTGAAGAAGCTCGATGACCTCGGGAATCACGAACAACACGATCGTCATCTACACGACCGACAACGGCGCCGAGACCTTCACCTGGCCCGACGGCGGCACCACGCCATTTCGCGGCGAGAAGAATACCAACTGGGAAGGCAGCTATCGCGTGCCTGCGATGGTGCGATGGCCCGGTCTGGTCAAACCCGGCACCGAGATTAACGACATCGTCTCGGCCGAAGACTGGGTGCAGACTCTCGTTGGCGCGGCCGGCGACCCCGACATCCAGAACGAACTGCTGCAGGGCAAGAGCGTAGGTGACAAGACCTTCAAGGTGCATCTCGACGGCTACGATCAGCGCGATCTGCTCGCGGGCAAGGCGCCAGACAAGCGCCACGAATTCTTCTACTGGACCGATGACGGCGATCTGGCCGGCCTGCGCTATGACCAGTACAAGGCAGTCTTCATGGAGCAGCAGGCGGAAGGGCCTGGAGGTCTGGATGCAGCCGTTGATCCCGCTGCGTGCGCCGAAGCTTTTCAATCTGCGATCCGATCCTTTCGAGCGCGCCGAAGAGGAGGCGGGTGACTACGACAAATGGTTCATCGAGCACCTGTTCGTCCTGAGTCCCGCAAAACTATCGTCGGCCGCTTCATCGCCACCTTCCGGGACTTTCCACCGCGTCAGAAGCCCGGCAGCTTCTCCGTCGGCGAAGCGCTGGAGATGCTGACGAAGCCGGAGAGCAGCGACTAGCAGCGCGGCGAGATCATTTTGATTTGAGCCGCGGATCGTCCGCCGAGACGCACTGCCCCTGCTTGTAGTACTTAACCGCGGTCTGCCGGTTCTTCGAGTTGGCCAGGCGTAGCTGCCGGTCCAGCACATGCTCGCATTCATCCTTGTTGCGATAGACAGTAGGCCGCTTCAACCATTGGCTAAGGGGCGGCAGATCCACCTTACCCACCGGATAGTCACGCCCAGCCGGCGGCAGCAACAGATACCAGCCGATCAAAGCAAGCGCCGCTAGGTGACAGGACCGCATTCGCATTTTCTAACAGCTAGCGCGTCCGACCGCCATTCTCTGTCCCGGCGGGGCGCTGTCCGAATTAGAATTAGGACAGCGCCGCACTGTACCAAAGTACAATTTACAAATGCGGCGTGGCACAGGCATCATTTCCGAGACCTGATTTCACGACCGTCGCCGAGATTAAATCTTCACGACAGGTCCGGAGGATGCCGCAATGAAAGAGAATACCACTGCATCAGGATTTCGCTTTGGCGCGCGCGTCTTGGCGCTCGCGCTCCTATTGGTTGCGCTGAGCGGCCCGCACGCCTGGGCGCAGCAAGCTGCGGCTCCACTGAGCGCGGATGAAGCATCGGCGATCGCGACCGACGCATATGTCTACGGCTATCCGCTGGTCACGATGGAGTACACGCGTCGCGTTCTGACCAATGCTGCGCAGGATAGTGGTTTGAAAGCGCCGATGGGGCAATTGGCCCGATCGCGAAGCTACCCAACTGCCGCTTTTCGCGGCGTTACTGCACCCAATGCCGATACTCTCTACACAAACGCGTGGATTGACGTTAGCAAGGAGCCTTACGTCCTCAGCATTCCCGACGCGCACGACCGCTACTACCTGTTCCCGATGCTCGATGCCTGGACCACGGTCTTCCAGGTGCCCGGCAAGCGCACGACCGGCACAGGTCCGCAGACATATGCGATCACCGGGCCCGGCTGGACCGGAACCCTTCCCGCCGGCGTGACCGAATACAAATCCCCGACCGCGATGGTGTGGATCCTTGGCCGAATTTACTGCACCGGTACACCGAAGGACTACAAGGCCGTGCACGAGCTGCAGGACAAAATCACGCTCGTCCCGCTGAGCTCATACGGCAAGCCATACACGCCACCGCCGGGGACGGTCGATCCGAGCATCGACATGAAAACCGCAGTGCGTGACCAGGTGAACGCACTTGACGTGGCGGCCTACTTCAACCTCATGGCGCAGTTGATGAAGGACAATCCGCCTACTGCCGAAGACGCGCCGATAGTGGCGAGAATGGCGAAGCTGGGAATCGTACCGGGACAACCGTTTGACCTGACCAAGCTCGCGCCTGACGCGCAAAACGCGCTCAAGACGGTACCCAAGGCCGCCTTCGGCAAAATCATGGGCTACTTCAAGGATGGGGGGAAAGTAGAAAACGGATGGGCATTCTTTACCAAGACAGGAATCTACGGCACCGACTATCTCGACCGTGCGTTCATTGCCGCCATTGGGCTCGGCGCGAACCGGCCGCAAGATGCCGTCTATCCAACCTCAGAAGCCGATGCCTCCGGAAAACCCTACTCGGGCGCCAACAAGTACGTCATGCACTTCGACAAGGGGCTGACGCCTCCTGCGAACGGCTTCTGGTCGCTGACGATGTACGACGCGGAGTACTTCTTCGTGGACAATCCCCTCAACCGCTACACGCTGAGCGCACGCAACAAGCTCAAGAAGAATGCGGACGGTTCGGTCGACCTCTACCTGCAAAACGAAAACCCGGGCAAGGGCAAGGAGTCCAATTGGCTGCCGGCTCCCCCGGACAAGTTCATCTTGATGCTGCGGTTGTACTGGCCTAAGGAGACTCCTCCGTCGCTGCTGGACGGCACCTGGACGATTCCGGGGGTCGCGGTGGCTCAATAATCGCAATGCGATGCGGGGGGCAATAGACCTATGAAAGCGGCTGGCAGAGTGCTCGCTCGTGTCGCTCTTCTTTGCCTCGTCCTGTTATATGGAGCGTCTCACGCCGCCGCACAAACCGCACCGAATCAAGCGCCAGTCGATGAGTCGCAGCTGCCGGATAACCAGAAATCAGCGACCGAGGTCAACAAGGAACTCTCGAATCCGATCTCCAGCATCTGGGCACTCCAGATTCAGGAAAACACCTACTTCATCCATCCCGGTATCGAGGACAAGTCGAGCCGCAACTCGGTTAACGTCCAATTCCAGCCGGTGCTGCCGCTGTCTCTAACCGACGATTGGAATTTGATCACCAGGCCGGTATTTCAGGTGGTCAACTCAGTTCCAGTGCCAACGCCGACAGGTCCTGTCTCTGAGGCGACCGGTGTTCGAATCCCGGTCGCGGGGACGGTAACGTCGACGGGTCAAAGTATCTATCAGGCGACCGGTTTCGGAGACACTATCCTGGCGACTCTGCTCTCGCCGAGCCCAAAACTGGCGGGGCCATGGCTCCTTGGCGCCGGACCTACTTTCATCTTTCCCACGGCCACGACCACCAATGTCGGCCAGAAAAAATGGCAGCTCGGCCCCGGCGGAGTGTTTGGCTACCTGGGCGAGCACTTCATCGTTGGCCTGTTCCCACAGCAATGGTTCTCGGTCGGCGGAAACGGATTCGAAGCAGACCAGTCAGATGAATCTGCAATACTTCGCGTCGTACTTTCTGCCTCACGGCTGGTCGGTCGGCACTTCACCGAACATGCTGGTCAACTGGTATGCGAGCGACGGGAACAAGGTGACCTTTCCGATCGGCCTCAACGTGTCGAAGGTGCAGAAGCTCGGTATCCTGCCGGTGAAGTTCCAGGTCCAGGGCCAATACATGCCGGTCAACCCCTCGGTCTTCGGCCAACGCTGGAACATCCAGGTCGCGATCACTCCAGTGATACCAAAACTGATCAAGGGAAATATCCTCGAGGGCTGGTGACAGATCTTCTGCACGATCGAGCAGCAGAGCCATTCGGCCCTCGTCTGATCCCTCGCCCGTTATTTCACGGGAGAGGTAAGGTGAGGGTTCCGCGGCGCAAGCAAAATCTCGTACACCGTCAAACCCACGTCAGCCGCGAATATCTGCCGCTCTATCAGAATGAGTTTTCGTTCCGGTTCAACAACCGGAAGAATCCGGACATCTTCGATGCGATCATAGCAGGATGCTGAGTTCGCCACGCTGGCGCCGGCCTCAGCGGAAGCCAGAACCAGCAAGCCAGAACAGCTCAAATCGCTCTTCAACCACCTATGCCGCTGAACCATGACCGGATTAAATTCGCTCGTTGTCGGCGCTTGATAGCACGAACAGTGTCCGAGGCGTGCGGTGGATGCGGTCTGCGTACATCAAACAAACCGCTGCGAGGATCGTATGTAATGATTTCCATGCTTTCGTACCGTCTTTGGTCCCAAGCGCTGGTATAGTTCAAACTAAGTTCACACTCGAAATCGAACCCTTTACCCTCAAGTTGCTTTAAATCAGCTATCCCGTCCGGCACGACCATCCGTGATGGCTTCAGTTGATAGGTTTGTCCTTCCGTCAAGTGACCGATTCGGATGCTCTCAGGCTGGGGAAGCGCATTCAGGCGATGACCAAAATTGACGTACACAACAGCTACCGCATCAAACATTCGCCCCTTAAACACGTAAGCGGAATTACTAAATCAAGTGTGCCGCCAGCATATACCTGATGCCATGAAGGCGGGTGCGCTCCGAGGACTGGTTGATGCTCCAAAGCTTCGATTCGATCACGCTCTATCTTCCAAGCCCAAAAAACTGCAATACCAATAGCCCCGTATCCAACAGCGGTGACCGATGGTGAGCGAATGATGGAGCTGAATGTGTTGTCGGTCGGCAGCTTGAAAAAATCCGCGAGGCGAGAACTCAAAGCGAGCGCGATCCCCAAGCCCGCTACTGCCGCTCGCCATCTATTGAACACGGCAGCTATCCATTGGCCGAATCGCCTGATCAACATCGGAAGTCCCCCGCTGTAGATGACATTTGCAACAGCGGTTATACTGCGGATCAATAAGAAAAGGCACGAATAAAGAACGCGATGTGGATTTGATAGACGGCTCCAGGATGAAGCGCCCGAAGCGCTCAATGCACGCGTCGATTTTGATTCTTTGATCGACAAAATAATTGTCTCCGATGAATGCCTACCTCTCGAGGCTAAATCGAAACGAATAAAGCCGATGCGGAAACGTTCTCACGAATAGCATCCCGTATCGTTAAGCCGTGCCAGAAAATCGCGAGTCCGCCGACAAACAAGACCAAACCCAGCGCGCACGCCCAACCATTCCCTTTTCGTACCAGACACCACCCGATGAATCCGATTATGGCACCAAGGACGATTATGATTCGTGTCGCGAGTGGACTCGGCTCATCGTCGAGTTTTTCGCCCTGCTGTTTCTGATCTGGTACGCCAATTCTGCCAGCATTCAGGCAGTCGCTAATCAGGACGCGGCGGTGGCGGCCAAGCGAAGTGCCGACGCTCAGATCGCTGCAAGTCGCGCTTGGATCGTCCCGACTGGCAAGACAAAGACCTGGGAAGCGCAAGCAACCAATGGCCCAAAGTATATGGGAATCGATATTGACTGGATGAATGCAGGAAAAACTCCGGCGATCGGCCTTCACGGAACTGCGGAATATAGCGTCAAGCCTTTTGTTAATCGGAAAAGTTGTCTCGCATTGAAGGAACAAGCGAAGTGGACGAGCGAAATGCCGCTGTTGTTGCAAGGACAACAATATACGATCACGTTCCAAAATTATCCGCCCGAGTGGAATGAAACGAACAAGGGCGGCCTCCTCTTCATTCACGGTTGTGTTTGGTACACGGATGTTCTTGCGAATCGGGAAAGAACCACAGAGTTTTATTACGAGGCCTCGGCTATATTGGCAGTTGTAATGCCGTATCCCGGAGCGCCGTCGTTCAATTCCTTTATTTTTCAATAGACCGGCTAGCAGGAAGCAGAAGCGCCGGACGGCCACGCCACAAACTGTCGCTGACGGCCGCCGATAATTCGCGTGACTAGGCATCCGCGTGTGAAGGCAAACAGCGAGCCGCGAGCATTCGTGTTTCGTTCTCCTGAACTAAAATACCGTTTCACGTGAAACACTTTCGCTTTAAACTACAGTAGGTAAGCGGTGTTTTCTGCAAATCAGGCGAAACTACGACGCATTCCGGTCGCTGCCATTGCGTGAGGCGGCGGGCGAGCATGGAACCCGCTGCGCGATTTTCAGAACCGGAACCGGCGGCGCTTGCGCGACGCTGTCCGAGATCCTTCCTGCCGCTCGCGTTGCTCGCTTCGTCAGGATGACACAAGGACCAACGCCTGACCTCGCTCCCGGAGGAACCTGATAGCGAAAGGTCGTCCTCGACATTTCGCGCTTAGCCTTCTCCTTCACTGGGTGCAGAGCCTGTCCTGAGCGAAGCCGAAGGAGGTCACCCCTGCCCAGGGAGGTGCGGAACCCACGGCGGGTTCCGCTTTAAATGCCCCTCGACTTTGCGCGAAAACGTGCGACACTGCCGCGGGAGAATTTTCGGCATGCCTCAGGTCATACTTGCCATCGACCAGGGAACTACCGGCACGACGGTCTTTGTCGTCGATGCGCGCGGGCGGATTCGCGGGCGCGCTTACGCCGAGATTCGCCAGTTCTATCCGAAGCCCGGATGGGTCGAGCACGATCCCGAGGAAATCTACCGATCGGTCGTCACGCTCTCGAAAAAAGCGATCGCTGCGGCGAAGATTTCGCCCGGCGCGATCGCCGGAATCGGTATCACCAATCAGCGCGAGACGTTCGTTGTGTGGGAGCGGCGCAGCGGCCGCCCGGTTCATCGCGCGATCGTGTGGCAATGCCGCCGCAGCGCCGCTATCTGCGACGCTTTGCTCGAGCGCGAACCCGAAGTCGCGCAGCACACGGGCTTGCTCGTCGATCCGTATTTCTCCGGCACCAAGCTCAAGTGGCTGCTCGACGAAAAGCCCGAACTGCGCGAGCGAGGTGCGCGCGGCGATCTGTGCTTCGGCACGATCGACACGTGGCTCGCGTACAAGCTGTCGCGTGGCGCGAGCTTCGTGACCGACTACACCAACGCGTCGCGCACGATGCTGTTCAACCTGGCGCGGCGCGAATGGGACGACGAGATGCTCGCGATGCTCGCCGTGCCGCGCGAGATGCTGCCCGCGGCGGTCAGTTCGCGCGGTCCGATTGCAGAGACGGCGCCGGGCACTATCACGCCGCATGCGATTCCGATCGCCGCGATGATCGGCGACCAGCAGTCGGCGCTGTACGGGCAGGGCGCGGTCGAGGCCGGCCACTCGAAGGCGACTTACGGCACGGGCGCGTTCCTGCTGATGAACACCGGCGACAAGATGGTGCCGTCGAAGAATCGATTGCTCACGACTGCCGCGCTCGACGCCGCCGGACATCCCGCGTATGCCCTCGAAGGCTCGGTGTTTATCGCGGGTGCGGCCGTGCAATGGCTGCGCGACGGCCTGAAGCTGGTGCGTACAGCCGCCGATACGTACGCCGAGGCGCTCGCCAGCGTTGCGAAAAATAAAGATCGCACGCAGCCTTACGTGGTGCCTGCCTTCGTCGGACTCGGCGCGCCGCATTGGGATGCGAACGCGCGCGGCGCTATCGTGGGAATCACGCGCGGCACGACCCGCGCCGATATCGTGCGCGCGACGCTCGACAGTATCGCCTACCAGGTGCGCGACGTAATAGTTGCGATGGAATCCGACACCGGCGCTCCGATGAGCGAGTTGCGCGCCGACGGCGGGGCGACGGCGAACCGCTACCTGATGCAGTTCCAGGCGGATATCCTAGGCAAGCCGGTGCGGCGCGCGAAGATAAGCGAGACGACTGCGATGGGCGCGGCGATGCTGGCGGGGCTCGCCGTGGGAGTCTGGAAATCGCCGGATGAGTTGCGCTCGATCGTCAAGGGCGCCGACGTGTTCAAGCCGAAGATGCGGACCGATGAACGAGAAAAATTGCTGGCCGGATGGCACGATGCGGTCTCGCGTGCGCTAACCAGGCAGTCGCATTAAGAAGAGGAATCAAACCAATGCCTGAAAACGGAAAACCTTACGTCACCTCCCTCTACCCGGAGCAGGACGAGCAGGCCGCTCTTTCGCTGGGCCGCGCGTTCATCAACGATCCAACCTTCAAGGCGCTGATTCCCGACATCACCGACCCGGTCGAGCGTGCGAAACACCTGGCGGACCTGTTCCGCGGGATGTTGGCGATAGAACGCCGCTCAGGCCAGCCGGTGTTCGGCGTCATCGATGACAATGGGCGCGTCGTCGCAGCGGCGATGACCGAAGGCATTGGGCATCCGGGCGCGCTCGGCATGGTTACCACCGGACTTGGACAGATGCCGCGAATGGTCCGCGCGCTCGGATTTGGAGGGCTCTGGCGCGGGCTGAACCTGGTCAGCGTATTGGCCAAGAATCATCCCAAGGAACCGCATCTGTACCTGCAGGTGCTCGGCTGCGACCCGCCGTTCCAGGGCAAAGGCTACGGCAAGGCGCTGGTGGACCATCTGGCGCTCGAAGCAAAGTCGCGGCCTGAAATAGCGGGCGTGTATCTTGAGACCATGACCGAGGCCAACGTCGCGTTCTACAGTTCCAGGGGCTACGAAATCGTGGGCGAGCTGTATCCGATAGGCGTCAGGACGTGGCGGATGTATCAGCGCAAGCGGTAATCAGTTCGCGGCGTCGCGCGGGTGGATAGTGGTGACGCGCAGGCCGCGCGAGGTCCAGCCGACATCGAAGCCGACGATATCGCCTTCGCGAATCAGGTCGATCCCCGGCATCGTGCCGCCGATGCGCGCGCCGACTACCGCGACGAATGGGAACTCGAAGGCGATCTCCTTGCCGCTATGCGAACGGACGATGCCGCGGCCGCGGGCGCGGTCGAGCTTGAGAATCATCCCCTGGTAGAAATTTCCGGGAAACCGTTCGGCGTCGTATTCGTCAGCCACTACCCAAGGGACTAGCATCCCGGCGTCGCGAGGAAAAGTAGCTGGAGAAAAAGCCGGCGATGAATGTCGTCATCGCCGGCTCGAATTGCAGAGTGCTTGACGTCAGTAGTCGATCAGGTGCCCAGCTTGTAGTCGATCACCTTGGTGACCGATTCTACCAGGACCTTTCCTTTCCAGGTCTTCTTGGTTTCTTCGCGGACCAGACCGCCAGGGACGTCGTCCGACAGCCAGTCCTTCGAGGTGGACACTTCATTGCCGGTCTTGATCGTGGTCTCGACCCAGTGAGTTTTGAGCTTGTTGCCCAGTACTGTCACTTCCTCGTCGCCCTGGGTTTCCGTGACGGTTGGCGTGGCCTCGGTTGGCTTTTCCCACAGAGACTCTTTCGCGTCGGTGATTTCGCCGTTGGCAAAGAGCGTAACCTTGTCGGCCGGCATCTGGGTTTCGCTGCCGTCGCCGAGGTCGGTCCTGCTCTCCTCTAGCACGGCCTGATCCTTATTCAGATCGACCAGCTTCGTGTTGATGCGCATATACTCGGCGCCGGGCGGATGTGCCATAGCCGCGACGACGCCGACATTGTTCTCGCCATGTTCGAACACCTTGCGCTCGAGTGTCACATAGGTGCCGACTTTAAACTTGGACCATTGCTGGTATTCCGGATTGGCCGGCGCCGGCGGATGTGAATCGTCAGCGGCGATCGCGAGGAAACTTGCGCAAAGAAGGCTGGAGCCCAGGATTGCCGCGGAAAGTGTCGGCCGGAACCTCATGAGGAGACCTCCTGAGCGACTTAGGCAGTCGCAGGGAAACAGGTAGTTAAGCCAATTACGATCCTACTGAAAGAAAATTGGCGATGTCAACTGTAACCCTTGGGAGTTGCGCGCGTAATCTAACATAGGTGATCTTGTCTTGGTTTGACTTTGGACTAAACTAATCGTTAGATCGAAATAGCTACTAGGATTTCGTCGATAGCCTATACAACCCGGGACTGAGTTTACCCTGAGGAGAGAAACCGGTGGAATCCGACAAACCAGCCAACCGGAACAAGCTTAAAGAACGGCTTCGCACCATAGTCGGCACGGGCGCCAGCACTATCGTGCTCGCGACGACTATTCTGGGCGCGATTCCCGCCGGCGCCGATGTCGCCGACAGCAGTCCTGGCGACAGCCTCAAGCAGCGCGTCGAGAAAGTACGGCCCCAGGCACAGGACGCCAACGCCAATCTGCAGCAACGGGTGATTCGAAAATCCAGCTCGCGTGGTGGCGCAATTGGCGCAACGGCGGATGGCGCGGATGGGGTTGGCCGAACTGGCACAACTGGCACAACTGGGGCAACTGGTAAAAATCGTCGAAGCCGGGCCGGATGATGCAATCCGGCACGCATCACGCGGCATCGAGTAAGATTCAAGATGGCTGCGGGCAATCGATGGCGAATCGCCGGGCCACTCGAGCTGCTCGTCCTCCAGCCGACTCCTTTTTGCAATCTCGACTGTTCGTATTGCTATCTTCCTGACCGCGATTCGAAGCGCCGGATGTCCGAGGCGACGCTGAATCGCGTCTTCCAGTTCGTCTTTTCAAGCGGAATCGTCGAGCAAGGT
>CAVVGR010000014.1:0-125548 GCA_963747845.1 uncultured delta proteobacterium | reverse complement strand
TATCGCTAATTCACCGGCAATCGCCGAGCTGGAAAGCGAACTGCGCGGACGTCCGCTCGATCTCGCGTCCGTCTCGCAAACAGTCACGAAAGTTTTCGGTAGCAACGGCAACTTCTTTCTGGGCGCCGGCGAGCTGTCCAATCTCGTGCGGCTGATCGCGGGTGTGAATTGAACGACGCCAATCACAACGAAGCGACGGTTGTGGAGAACCTGATTCTCGCGCTTGGCGACCCGCGCAAAGAGGTTCAGCGCCGTGCGATCGACGAGCTCGCGGCGATTGCCGCCGCTGGCAATTCAATCGTCGCCCGTATGCTGCGCGACTCGATCGCAAGCGCCGATCGACGCGTAAGATGGGCCGCCGCGTATGCGCTCGCGCAAATCGGCGCGGGTGCGTTCGCGATGGATTCCGCCGACGCGCTGTGCGAAGCGATGGCCGACGACGACGGCGATATCAGATGGGCCGCGACCAACCTGATGGTGCAGCTTGGGCGCGAAAATCTCGTCGAGGTTGGCGCGCGCATGCTCAAACTCGCCGCCGACAACGATCGCAACGCGCGCAAGATGGCGCTGTACTGCATTCGCGACCTCGAGCTTGCCGGCCCCGAGTTGCTCCTCGTCGTCGAGCGTGCCGTGCGCGATCCCGATGTTCACGTGCGACTTGCCGCGCTTTCAGTTCTGTCACGCATCCGCGACGCGTCGGGCGAAGCCGTGCGGATCATGCTCGAATGCCTGAAGTCCGACCCTGATGCGGGCGTGCGCCGCGCCGCCGCCTCGGCGCTCGGCAACATTCAAAGCGCGACCGCGCACGCAATCGCTGCGCTCACGTCAGCGGCGGCCGACCCCAGCGACGAGTCGCTTGCCCGAGCCGCGCGCGGCTCACTCGACCGTCTGCAGAAAGTGCGATTGGAGAAACCATGACGGAAACGAAGCCGATACACGCTCCGGAATACGATCCGACGACTCGATTCGGCCAGCCGCACGTGCACGAATTTGTCGCCGGCGCGCGCGTGGCTCATCTGGCGACCGCCGACGGCGGCGGCGCTCCGCACAACGTCCCGTTCTGCTTCTGGTTTGACGGCGAGCGTATCTATTTCGCGATCGACGACAAACCCAAGCGGCAGAAGGGCCTGGCGCTGAAGCGGATGCGCAATATCTCGGAAAATCCGCGCGTCGCCGTCGTGATCGATCACTACGAAGAAGACTGGTCGCAGCTCGCATACGTGCTGATTCGCGGATTCGCGCGCGTGGTCGAAAACCCCGAGGAATACAGCGGCGCGCTGCGCTACCTGCGCGAGAAATATCCGCAGTATCGCGCGATGGATCTGACGCCCGCGAAAAATCCCATCGTGAAAGTCGAACCGGAAACCGTGCATCTGTGGGGCGCGCGCTTCAAGGCTGACTCATGACGGCGCGGCTCGGCGAAATCGCGCTCGCGCTCGGCGACGCGCACCTCGACGGATGGCTGTTTTACGACTTCCGCGTAAGCGACCCGCTGGCGTATCGAATTCTCGGACTGTCGGAAGAGGGCATCGCGACCCGCCGATGGTTCTGCTACGTCCCGGCGCGCGGCAAACCGCAGGCAATTGTATCTGCAGTCGAGGCGCATCGGCTCGACCCGCTCGGCGCCGAAAAAATCGTCTATCGCTCGCATGACGAGATGCTCGTGGCGCTGCGCGTCGCGCTCGACGGCGCCCGTCGAATCGCGATGAACTATTCGCCGGGATGCGCGATTCCGTACGTCTCGCGCGTCGACGCAGGCACGATCGAAATCGTCCGCGCGATGGGCAAAGAGGTCGTCACTGCCGCCGATCTCATCCAGCGCTTCGAGGCCAGGTTGACCGGCGAGCAGCTCGCGAGCCATCAGCGCGCGGCTCGCGCCCTTCGATCGATCGTCGACGAGACCTTCAGCGAGATCGCGCAGCTCATCGCGTCCGGCCGCCGGGTCAGCGAAGTATCCGTGCAGGATTCGGTGATGGCGCGATTCAGCGCGCAGGGTCTCGTGACGCACGCGCCGCCGATCGTCGCCGTCAACGAGCACAGCGCCGATCCGCATTATGGTCCAACCGCGAAACACGACCGCGCGATTCGCCGCGGCGATTTCATCCTGCTCGACTTGTGGGCCAAAGAGGTAGCGCCAGACAGCGTCTACGCCGATTTCACCTGGGTCGCATTCGCCGGCGACAAGGTTCCTGCCGAACACTCGCGTGTGTTCAGGATTGTCGCGGACGCGCGCGACGCCGCGGTCGGTCTCGTGCAGCGCCGCGTCGCGGCCGGCGAGCCGGTCAGCGGACGCGAAGCCGACCGCGCCGCGCGTGCGGTAATCGAGGCGGCCGGTTTCGGCGACGCGTTCGTACATCGCACGGGCCACTCAATCGGCCGCGAAGTGCACGGCACCGGCGCAAATCTCGACTCGCTCGAGACGCTGGACGATCGCGCGCTCATCGACAGGACCTGCTTTTCGGTCGAGCCGGGGATTTATCTGCCAGGAAAGTTCGGCGTGCGCAGCGAACTCGATATGACGATTGAAAACGGCCGCGCGCTCGTAAGCGGCGAACCGCGCCAGCGCGAAATCGTCGCGCTGCTCGATTCGGTCACTTGATTTAACTTGAAACCCACCGTGGGTTTCAAACTTCCTTCGGCAGGGGTGACCCCTGCACCCAGTGTTGGATGTTGGCTACTTCCAAAGCTTTGTTGGGCGTGTAAAAACTCGCTGGCATGATTCGGGCTGTTATTTTTGATCTCGACGGGACACTGGTTGATACCGAGCCGTTGCACTTTGCGGCCTTCAATACAGTTCTGCGTCCCGACGGGATTGAAATTCCGCTCGACGAATATACTGCTCGGCTGATTGGGCTCAACGACCATGATTGCTTTTCCACTGTGCTGCGCGAGAGCGGCAAGGATGACAGCGAAGCGCATGTTGCGGATCTGATTGCGCGCAAGGCGGCCGTGTACCAGGCGATAATTGCTGAGCGCGACGTGCTATATCCCGGCGCGGAGAAATTTGTGCGCGATTGTGCGCAGCGCTTTCCGCTGATGATCGCGACCGGCACACTGCATGTTGAGGCTGAGACGATTCTGCGCCGCGCCGGGCTGCGCGAATTGTTCCTCGACATTATTGCGGCTGAGGACGTCGAGCATGGCAAGCCTGAGCCTGACGGTTTCATCGCGGCGCTCGGGCGTATTGGATATTTGCTCCGGCAGCGCGATCCGGTGCTGGCGGACGAATGCCTGGTGGTGGAGGATACGCAGGCCGGGATCGAGGCGGGGCATCGCGCAGGTATGAAGGTGCTCGCGCTATGCCAGAGCGCGCCGGCGAGCGAGCTCGCAGCGGCCGACGTCGTGCGCGATTCGATTTCCAGCCTCGATCTCGACGACGTACTCCGCGCACTCAGGGGACGATGATGGCGGCGAAGCTCTACCAGTTTCTCGGCAGCCCGTACTGCGCCAAGGTGCGCAAGCTGCTCGCCTTCAAGGGTGTCGAGTTCGAAGTCGTCGAGGTCGATTACCTCGAGCGCAAGGAATTGCTGCTCGCGTCAGGCCAGATGATGGTGCCGGCGGTCACGCTCGACAATGGCGAGACGATCGCCGACTCCGCGCGAATCGCGCTGCGGCTCGAGGAGCTGTATCCCGAGCCCACGATTTTCCCCTCCGGCTGGCGCGGGATGCATGTGGTGCTCGCCGACTATATCGACAATCAGCTCGAGGACGTGCTCTATCGCGTCGCGCTCGCCGACGAGCTCGCCTTCTACAGCAGCCAGGGTGCGGATCGCGGCGCGCTGTGGCGTCTGATTCGCGAGCGCAAATACGGCGCGGGTTTCGTCGACCGGGTTATCGCCGATCACGCGGCCAATTGGGACCATGCCCGCGCCGCACTGGCGCCGTTCGAGGAGCAGCTCGCGAGCACGCCGTTTCTTACCGGCAGGATTGGGCTCGCCGACTTCGCGCTCTATGGCCAGCTCTTTTACTTTGCATTCACGGGCGAGCAGAAAATTCCCGCCGACATGAAGAATCTGCGCGCGTTCTTCGGCCGCGTCGATCGAATCAGCTCGGTGCTCGAAGATTCGAGCGGCTGACGACTGCTAAACGATTTCGCCGATTGCCGTCGTCAGGAAGTGGCTGAAGAGTGCGCCGGTCGAGTCGAGCGCTACATCATACAGAGACGCCGTGCGGCCGGGCACGAATATCTGATGGCCCTCATCGCTCAGCGCATAGAGGACACATAGCAGCAGCGCAAGATAGGGCCGATCTTTCATCGGACCGCGGACCAGCAGCCAGAAGAGAATTCCATACTCGGTAAAGTGCGCGCATTTGCGCACCAGCATGTGGCAGACTTCAACCGTCGCGGCCGTGATGCCGGGTATCGACCAGCGCAGTAGCGGGTCGATGACCTTGGCGGTGTTCGCCGCCGAGAAGGCCGAGGTCGAGAGCGTGAAGATCAGCGCGCCCCACAGCAGCACCGGGATCCATTCGCCGAGCGGAGCGGGCTCCGAGGCGCCGGCCGGCAAAGTTTTCGCCGATGCCATCTAGCTGGCAGCCACCCTCGCGACGCCTGCTCGTAAATCGCGGGTCGAAGTCATGCGGGGAGGTCGAGTGAGCAGCTTTTTCATGTAGACCGGAAACATGTCAAAATTATCAGTCGCAGCCACGCGTTGCCAGCAGGGGGCGCACGGTACGTCATCCGGAAAGGAAGCCGCCACATGGAAAATCTGCTCACCATCCAGAAAGCTCAGCCTGCGCCGCCATGCACCGTCGTGATTTTCGGCGCGTCGGGCGACCTCGCCAAGCGCAAACTGATTCCGTCGCTGTACAATCTCGAGGCCTGCGGCGAGGGTATGATGCCCCCCAAGAGCGCGGTGCTTGGATTCGCGCGGCGCGAGATGTCGCTCGACGAGTTCCGCAAAAGCGCGCACGACTGGACCGTCAAATACTCGCGCCTCAAGGTCGACGAGTCATGCTGGGCGACTTTCGCCAACAACCTCGACTATCTCTCCGGCCTCGACCATCCCGACGGTTTTATAAAACTTAAAGCTAAACTTGAAGCTATGGAAAAGGCGCGTGGTACCCCGCCCAACCGCGTTTATTACCTCGCGATTCCGCCCGAAGCGATCGGTGACTCGGTCGAGCGGCTGACCCAGGCGGGCCTGATAGCGAAGCCGGGCGCGCCGAACTTCACGCGGGTCGTCGTCGAAAAACCAATCGGTCACGATCTGCCGAGCGCGCTCGAAGTAAATCGCACGCTGGTGAAGTATCTCGACGAGTCGCAGATTTTCCGCATCGATCACTACCTCGGCAAGGAGACCGTGCAGAACCTGCTGGCCCTGCGCTTTGCCAACAATATTTTCGAGCGCCTGTGGGGCTCGCGCAATGTCGATCACGTGCAAATCACGGTGGCCGAGGCGGAAGGCGTCGGCAGCCGCGCGATGTACTACGATCATTCGGGCGCGCTGCGCGACATGGTGCAGAACCACATCCTGCAAACGCTGTCGATGCTCACGATGGAAGCGCCGGTGTCGCTCGACTCGGAGGCGATTCGCGACGCGAAGCTCAACGTGTTGCGCACATTGCGCCCGATCAAGCCGGCCGAAGCGCGCGCGAATACGGTGCGGGCGCGCTACGCGGCGGGCGTCGACACGGACGGCAAGCCGGTCCCCGGCTACATGGACGAACAGGGTATCGCCGACAATTCGCGCACCGAGACTTTCGTCGCGTTGAAGGCGTACATCGACAACTGGCGATGGTCAGGGGTGCCGTTCTTCATCCGCACCGGCAAGCGGATGAAGTCGCGCGCGAGTTCGATCTACGTGCAGTTCAAGGACGTGCCGCAAATTCTTTTCAATCGCGACTCGAAGGTTCCTGCCAACGCGCTGATCATTCGAATACAGCCCGACGAAGGGTTTTCGTTCGACGTGATGACGAAGCGGCCCGGCCTCGACCTGGTGCTGCAGCCGGTGCGGATGAATCTCAGCTACAACGCCGCGTTCGGCGCGGGCGCGTCGCCGGAAGGCTACGAGCGGCTGCTCCTCGACGTGATGGACGGCGACCACACGCTGTTCATCAGCGCGCAATTCGTCGAAAAGTCTTGGGAGTTTGTGCAGGGAATATTGGACTCATGGAGCGACGTCGTGCGCGTGCCGCTGGTCGAGTATCCGGCGGGCAGCTGGGGGCCGAAGGAGGCCGACCAGTTGATTCGCTTTGCCGGAAGAGTATGGCATGAACCCTGAGGAGAATTCTCGATGCCCAACGACGCCTGCTGCTCCGATACTCCACTCGCGTGTAACCTCGACGCGATCTCTGCGAGCGATCGCCCGCGCTACAACGAATTGCGGCGGATGCTCGCGGCGTCGGTGATAGGCAAGCGCGAGGTGCCCGATGGCATCGCGATAAAAATATCGGCCGAGCGGATGGCGCTAACACAACTCGCCGAATGGATCTCGTTCGAGAGAAAATGCTGTCCCTTTTTCGAATTCAAAATCGACGTGGCGCCCGACTCCGGCCCGGTATGGCTAAGCCTGACGGGCCGCCCCGGCGTCAAGGAATTCCTGTCGCAGGCGTTCAGCAGCGTCGCAGGGCGATAGCATAGCTTCCCGCGTCTTCGCGCCTGAAAGTTCCTGACAGGGACGAAGTCCCGCATCTTTCTTAATACTGGGTGCAGGGGTCACCCCTGCCCAAGGAAGCGTGAAACCCACGGAGGGGTTTCACTTGTAATGGAGTCCCTCGACTCTGCGACCTTGCGGCTCGGCTTCGATCTGCGCGAAGATTCGCGCGATCGTTCGAGATGAAGCCGACGCTGAAAATCCAACGTCTGCGCAAAAGTGCGCTGCCGATCCCCGCTTACCAGAGCGAGCATGCGGCCGGGATCGATCTGATGGCCGATATTGCGGCGCCAATCGAGATGGCGCCGCGCGAGCGTCGCGCTGTTCCGACTGGCATCGCCGTCGAGATTCCGGTTGGTTACGAGGGGCAGGTGCGGCCGCGCAGTGGCCGCGCGTTGAAGGAGGGCCTCGCGCTCATCAACTCGCCCGGAACTATCGACGCCGACTATCGCGGAGAAGTTAAAGTGCTACTTGCGAATCTGGGCGAGCAGCCGATCGTGATTAAACCCGGCGATCGAATCGCGCAAATGATCATCGCGCCGGTCATTCGCGCCGAAATCGTCGAGGTCGATGAACTAGCGCCCAGCTCGCGCGGCTCCGGCGGCTTCGGCCACACCGGCCGCTGAACGATTCGAAGCGAGCCTCTCGATTGCGCGCGCTTCCTCGCGTAATTTAATTTCATCAAGACAAAGTGAAAGACCAAGCAACCGAGACCGACGCGGCTCTGACCGCGGTGACGCCTATCGACGGCCGCTACCGCGCGCGCACCCGGCCGCTCGAGGCGTACTTCAGCGAGTTCGCGCTGATTCGCTACCGCGTCCGCGTCGAGATCGAATGGTACCTGTCGCTGGCGGGGCATCCCGCGATCAGCGCGCTGAAACCGATTCCCGCCGCGACTGCGAAGAAGCTGCGCGCCGTTTTCGAAGACTTCACGCTCGCCGACGCGCGCCGGGTGAAGGAACTCGAGGCGACCACCAATCACGACGTCAAGGCGGTCGAGTATTTCGTCAAGGAGCGGGTCGCCGCGATCGATTCTGCGCTGCCGATCGAGATGGTGCATTTCGCCTGCACTTCCGAGGACATCAACAACCTCGCTTACGCGCTCATCCTCAAGGAGTTCGTCGAGCGTGACCTGACGCCGCGGCTCGAAGCGGCGGCCGCGCCAATTATCAAGCTGGCGCATCGCTACAAATCGCATCCGATGATGGCGCGGACGCATGGTCAGGAAGCGTCGCCGACGACGGTCGGCAAGGAGATGGCGATATTTGCGACGCGCCTTGCGCGCCAGCTCTCGCAACTTCGGCATCAGGAATTTCTGGGCAAGCTGAACGGCGCCGTCGGCAACTTCAACGCGCATCATTTCGCGCATCCCGAGGTTGACTGGATCGCGCACTCGCAGAATTTCGTCGAGCGCCTCGGCCTCACCTGGAATCCGCTCACCACGCAAATCGAAAGCCACGACTTTATCGCCGAGCTGTTCGCGATCCTGATGCGCATCGACACTATCCTGCTCGGCTTCTGCCGCGACATGTGGAGCTACATCTCGATCGGCTACTTCGCGCAGAAGACCGTCGCGGGTGAGACCGGATCGTCGGTGATGCCGCATAAGGTCAATCCGATCGACTTCGAGAACTGCGAGGGCAACCTCGGAATCGCGAGCTCGCTGTTCGATCACCTGGCGGCGAAGCTGCCGGTCTCGCGATGGCAGCGCGACCTGACCGACAGCACCGCGATACGCGCGATGGGCACAGCGTTCGGACATCTGGTGGTCGCGCTCGCGTCGCTCGAGCGCGGGCTCGCGCGCGTCGAGGTCAACGAGCCGCGCATTGCGGAGGACCTCGAAGCCGAGCAGGCATGGGAGGTCGTGGCCGAGGCGATTCAGACTCTGATGCGGCGCCATGGGCTGCCGAAACCGTACGAGACGCTGAAGGAGCTGACGCGCGGCAGGAGAATCGATCGGCGCGTCATCGAGGAGTTCATCGCGACGCTGCCGCTGGACGATCGCGCGCGGCGTGCGCTTCGCGAGCTGAGTCCGCATAGCTACGTCGGGCTGGCGGCGAAGCTGGTCGAGCAATTCGCGCCGCAAGCCAAAACCGATATCGCGCTGGCGAAAAAGGCACGTGCGGCCAAGCGGTGAGCTCGTCTATCCACATGCCCGACCGCGGGTTTGTGGACAACTGGTGCCGGTTTCGTTGTGATGACACACCCGGTCGGTAAGATGATTAGATTAAGATTTCGTGATCAAACATAAGGGAGAAAACAGCGTGGAAACTACTCCGCAAAAACTCGAAATGTTTTACGAGGGCAAGGCGAAGAAACTGTACTCCACGTCCGACCCTGACCTCGTAATCGCCTACTTCAAGGACGATGCGACCGCCTTCAACGGCAAGAAGAAGGACACGATCGAGGACAAGGGCGTGATGAACAACCGGATATCGGAGTTGTTCTTCACGCTGCTCGAGAAGCACGGCATCAAGACGCACTTCGTCCGCCGCCTGAACGATCGCGAGATGCTCTGCAAGCGCCTGCAAATCATTCCGGTCGAGACCGTGGTGCGCAATATCGTCGCGGGCTCGATGGCCAAACGGCTCGGGCGCGAGGAAGGCGAGCCGCTGCCTCATCCGATTGTCGAGTACTACTACAAGTCGGACCCGCTCGACGATCCGCTGATCATCGCCGAGCATGCGATCGCGTTTGGATGGGCTACCGCGGCGGAGCTGAAGCAGATCGACGTGATGGCGCTGAAGGTCGACGAGGTGCTGACGAAGTTCCTCGACGAGCGCGGCGTGATCCTGGTGGATTTCAAGCTCGAGTTCGGACGGCATCACGGCGAGATTCTGCTCGGCGATGAAATCTGTCCCGACACTTGCCGTTTCTGGGATAAGGCGACGCGACAGAAGCTCGACAAGGATCGCTTCCGCCGCGACCTCGGCGGCGTCGAAGAGGCGTATCACGAGATGCTGCGACGAGTGGAGAACTAAATGGCAGCGGCGCGCGAGGGAGTTAGTTGCAAGTAAGAGTGTTCGTGACGCCCCGCAAGGGCATCCTCGACCCGCAAGGCCGCGCGGTTGAAAGTTCGCTCCAGAGTCTCGGCTTCAAAAACGTCTCCGGCGTCAAAGTCGGCAAATATATCCTGCTCGAAGTCGACGCGCCGCACAACGTCCGAGGCGCGCGACGAAGCCAAAAAAATGTGCGAGGCGCTGCTCGCCAACCCGGTGATCGAAGATTACCGCTTCGAGGTGGACGGCGAATGAAGTGGGGCGTCGTGCGCTTCCCCGGCTCGCTCGACGACGGCGACGCGATCCATGCGCTCGCGGACGTGATGGGCCAGGACGCGCGTATCCTGTGGCACAAGGACGAATCGCTCGACGGCGTCGAATGCGTCGTGCTGCCGGGCGGCTTCAGCTACGGCGACTACCTGCGCACGGGCGCAATCGCGCGCTTCTCGCCGATCATGAAGAGCGTGGCGAAGTTCGCCGGCGACGGCGGGCTGGTCATCGGCACCTGCAACGGCTTTCAGATTCTGTGCGAGGCGCATCTGCTGCCCGGCGCGCTCACGCGCAACCGCTCGCTCTCCTTTGTATGCGACCGCGTGTGGCTGCGGGTCGAGAACGCGAGCACGCCGTTCACGCGCGCGACGAAGCAGGGCGACGTGCTGCGGCTGCCGATCAAGCACGGCGAAGGATTGTACGTCGCGCCCGAAGATGAACTGCGCCAGATGGAAGAGCGCGGGCAGGTGATCCTCCGCTACGTCGATGCTGACGGGCGCGAGAGCGACGCGGCGAATCCCAACGGCTCGATGCGCTCGATTGCGGGCGTTGCCAACGAGCGCTTCAACGTGTTCGGACTGATGCCGCATCCGGAGCACGCGGTCGAGCCGATGCTCGGCGGCGAGGACGGCCTTAAGATATTTCAGTCGATAGCAGGGAGCGCGCGATGAGCGAGCATCCTGTTTCGCTCGCGGGCGAGCCGGCGGTCAACGTCGAGCAGGCCCGCGTCTTCGGCCTTGCGCCGGACGAGTATCGCAAAATTCAGGAGATCATCGGGCGCACGCCGACTTACACCGAGCTTGGCGTTTTTTCGGTGATGTGGTCGGAGCATTGCTCGTACAAATCGTCGCGGATTCATCTGCGCAAGCTGCCGTCGAAGAGCGAACTGGTCGTGCAAGGGCCGGGTGAGAACGCGGGCGCGATCGACGTCGGCGACGGCTGGGCCGCGGTCTTCAAAATCGAAAGCCACAACCATCCGTCGTTCGTCGAGCCGTACCAGGGCGCGGCGACCGGCGTCGGCGGAATCCTGCGCGACATTTTCACGATGGGCGCGCGGCCGGTGGCGAGCATGAACTCGCTCAAGTTCGGCGCGTTCGACCATCCGCGCACGCGGTTTTTGCTGGGCGGCGTGGTCGGCGGAATCGGCGGCTACGGCAACTGCGTGGGCGTGCCGACGGTCGCGGGCGAAGTGATGTTCGACGCGGCGTACAACGCGAATATTCTCGTCAACGCGTTCTGCCTCGGGCTCGTGCGCAAGGGCGAGATGATGAGCGCGAAGGCGCGCGGCGTCGGCAACCCGGTGCTTTACGTTGGCTCTGCGACGGGACGCGACGGAATTCACGGCGCGTCGATGGCGTCGGCGGAGTTCGACAAGGAAAGCGAGGCCAAGCGGCCGGCGGTGCAGGTCGGCGATCCATTCACCGAGAAATTATTGATCGAGGCGTGCCTCGAAGCGGGCAAGACCGGCGCGATCGTCGCGATTCAGGACATGGGCGCGGCGGGACTCACCTCGTCGTCGAGCGAGATGCCGTCGCATGGCGGCCTTGGGATCGAGCTCGATCTCGACAAGGTGCCGCTGCGCGAGGCGAATCTGACGCCGTACGAAATTCTGCTCTCCGAATCGCAGGAGCGCATGCTGATCGTCGCGGAGCGCGGGCGCGAGGCCGAGTTGCAGGCGGTGTTCGAGAAGTGGGACCTGCACGCGGTCGTTATCGGGCGCATCACCGACGACCAGCGATGGCGTGCGCGATGGCATGGGCAGGTTGTCGCCGATATTCCGATCGGCGCGCTGGCAGATGATGCACCGCTCTACGATCGTCCCGCGGCTGCGCCGAAGATTCAGCCGCAGAGCAAACCGCCGCGCGCTGAAAAACATCCTGAGACGTCCACGGCGCTGCGTGCGCTGCTCGACAGTCCCAACGTCGCGTCGAAGAAGTGGGTCTATCGGCAATACGATTCGATCGTGCAGAGCAACACGGTGCTGGGACCGGGCAGCGACGCGGCGGTTCTTCGAATCAAGAATTCGCGGCGCGCGATGGCGCTGAAAGTCGATTCGAATCCGCGCGCGTGCGCGCTCGATCCGTATCTCGGCGCCGTCGGCGTCGTTTGCGAAGCGGCGCGCAACGTCGCGTGCGCGGGTGCGCGCCCGGTCGGAATCACCAACTGCCTGAACTACGGCAATCCGGAGCGGCCCGAGGTGATGTGGCAGTTTATCCGCGGCGTCGAGGGACTGCGCGACGCGTCGATTGCGTTCGGCGCGCCGGTGGTCAGCGGCAACGTCAGCTTTTACAACGAGACCGAAGGCCACGCGATTCCGCCGACGCCGACGATCGCGGTGCTCGGCGTGATGACGGACGTCGCCAGGCACGTTACGCAGCATTTCAAGCATGCCGGCGACGCTATCGCGCTTGTGCGGACATCGGCGCCGTCGCTGGCGGCGAGCGAGTATTCGGCGATTTTCGGACTCGACGGCGGCAGCCTCGGCGCGATCGACCTTGCGCGCGAAGCCGGCCTGATAGACGGGCTAGTTGAAGGGGCCGAACTGGGGCTGATAAGATCAGCGCACGATATCGCCGAGGGCGGGCTTGCGGTGGCATTGGCCGAAGCCTGTTTCAATCCGCGGGCGATTCTGGGAGCCGAAGTTGAACTTGGGCGAGCTGGAAACGCTGACGCGGTTGATTTTTTTGGCGAGGGTGCATCGACCGTCATTTTGTCGATTGCCCCGGGCGACGCGGCCCGGGTCGAGAAGTTGTTCGCGGAACGAGGATTGGAGTTTGCGATTATCGGAAAGGTGACCGCCGATCCGCGGCTCAGGATTGGCGCGGCGATCGACGACGACGTTTCCGAACTGCGGCGAATTTACGAAGACGCGATTCCCAGGAGGCTTGGAAGCGGTGACTGAAGAAGACTCGGTCCTTGCAGTCGAAGCAGTCGAGGAGTCGAACCTCGACGTCTTCCACGAAGAGTGCGGAGTGTTCGGCGTGTACCGGCATCCGGAGGCCGCCAACCTCGCGTACCTCGGGCTTTACGCGCAACAGCATCGCGGGCAGGAGTCGGCGGGAATCGTCTCGTCCAACGGCAAGTCGCTGATCTCGCATCGCGGGATGGGACTGGTCGCCGACATTTTCAACAACTCGATCATCGCGAAGCTCGAAGGCACCAGCGCGATCGGGCACAACCGCTACTCGACGACCGGCTCGACGACTATCGGCAACTGCCAGCCGCTGGTGGTCGAGTATGCGCGCGGCGGGCTCGCGCTCGCGCATAACGGCAACCTGGTCAATTTCACTGAACTGCGCGAACGGCTCGAGTCGACCGGCTCGATTTTCCAGTCGTCGTCGGACAGCGAAGTGATGATTCATCTGATCGCGGCGTCGCATGCGCCGACGCTGCCGGAGCGCGTCGCCGAGGCGCTGGCGCAGGTGCGCGGCGCATACTCGCTGGTGGTACTGACGGAAGATTCGATGATCGCGGTGCGCGATCCGCAGGGCTTCCGGCCGCTCGTGCTGGGCAACCTGAACGGCGCGACGATCGTGGCGTCGGAAACCTGCGCGCTGGATTTGGTGCGCGCCGAGTATATTCGCGAAATAAATCCCGGCGAGATGATCGTCGTCGATGAGAGCGGGATGCGCTCGATGAGTCCGTTCGCGCATGCGCCGGCCAAGCGATGCATTTTCGAGTACGTGTATTTCTCGCGGCCCGACAGCCAGGTTTACGGCCGCAACGTGTACCAGGTCCGCAAGGAGCAGGGGCGGGCGCTCGCGCGCGAGGCGCCGGCGGAGGCGGATATCGTGGTGCCGGTGCCTGATTCGGGCACGCCGGCCGCGCTCGGCTACGCGGAAGAATCGGGTATCCCGTTCGAGATGGGCCTGGTGCGCAGCCATTACGTTGGCCGCACCTTCATCGAGCCGCGCGCGTCGATTCGCCATTTCGGGGTGAAGATAAAATTCAACCCCATCGCGGAACTGCTGCGCGGCAAGCGAATCGTGCTGATTGAGGACTCGCTCGTGCGCGGCACCACGCTGCGCAAAGTTATCCCGATGCTGCGGCAGGCGGGCGCGCGCGAGGTCCACATGCGCATCGCGGCGCCGCCGACGACGCACTCGTGCTTTTACGGTATCGACACGCCCACGCGCGAGGAGCTGCTCGCGTCATCGCATTCGGTCGAAGAGATTCGCCGCTACATCACTGCCGACTCGCTCGCGTACCTGACCTGGGACGGGTTGTACTCGTTCAACGGCGAGAGCCGCGAGGGATATTGCGACGCATGCTTTACCGGCAACTATCCGGTCGAGATTCCGCGCGACACCACCCCTGCGCAGCTGCATTTGTTCCTCGCCAATGAGGATGGGCTGAAGGCGGATCGCCGCTAGGTTAGTGCCCGGTCCCTCGCCCGTAACCTTCAAGGGAGAGGTTAGGTGAGGGCTTCCGTGACTAAGCGCCCTGTGCGACTTTCTTCCGTGGAATCAGAAAGTTACGGCTCTGAGTCTACGATGTCTTCCACGAACTCGTGCATCGGGCGGTGTGAGACCAGGATGCAGATGAAGCCGTTTTGCTGAAGGCTCAGGCAGACGCTGTAGCCCTTGTATTCGTAGTAGTGATGCTCGCCGGCGCCGTAGGCGTTTTGTGCTGTTGCGTCCTGCATCTCGCCTGGCGGCGGCTGTACCCCGTGCGCCTTCATGTACGTGCACAAGATCGTACCGTTGTCGCCGCGATAAAACGTAAACGCGATCGGGCTGCCGTCGGGCATGCGATCTATCCGCGCGCCGATCAGCTTGTAGCCGCGTTGATTGAAGTTCCACAGAAATCCCGGCAGCTGATGTTCCATGTAAGCGTCCGAGATGTCGGCGGGCGAGCTGGACTTCACGTTGGGCTCGAAGTGATCCTCGAACTGCGCGTAGTTCTGTGTCGCGACGTCGAAGGGAGCGAACGCATGCGCCTGGGGCGGGTTGCCGCCATGCAGCATCACGAACGCGAAGACCGCGACCGCGGCCATCGCAGCCGGCACCCATACTGCGCGCGCGGCGAACCGAGAACCAACCCGCGCGATCCGCACTGGCGGCGCGATCACGCACGCGTGGCGCGGCGCCCGCAGCATCGACGGCATCGAGCGCCGCCAGGATCGAGCCGCGCACTTGCGGCGGGATGCGGCGCAGCTCGGCGCGCTCACGCAGCAGCGTCTTGACCGCGCGCTCCTCGGCGAAGCGCGCGCGGCAGTTGACGCATCCCGCGAGATGCTCCTCGGCATCGCGCAACTCCGCCGCGCTCAACTCGCCGTCAACCTGCGCTGACAGGTACTGCTCTATGTAAGTGTTGTGGTCCACTTTATCGTTGTCGTGCCCGGCTCACTTCTCTCCGGCATGCCGCCAATCGTCGATTACGGCCGCATGCTTCTCCGGCGTCAAGTGCGTATTATTCCGCGCTCCCTGGCAAAGCCGGCTAGCGCATCACGCAGCATCGCACGCCCGCGTGACACCCTTGATTTTACCGTACCGATCGGTACGTTCAGAACCCCCGAAACCTCCTGGTAACTCAGTTCCTCGACGTCGACCAGGAGGAGCGCTTCACGGAATTCCTCCGACAATGCCGCCAGCGCGGTCTCTACCTCACCCTCCATCCCTTGTCCCGACAGCAGCGCTTCGGGATTCGATCCGGCCGGATCGACGCGCAGGCTTTCGCCCTCGACCTTGCGATCGAACTCCTCGGCCGATGAAGCCGGTTGCTCGCGCGAGGCCTTGCGATAGCCGTTGCGAAAATTGTTGAACAGGATGGTGAGCATCCACGCGCGGCAGTTGGTGCCGCTCTCGAACTGATGAAAGAAGCGGTACGCTCTGAGCACCGTCTCCTGCAGCAGGTCGTTGGCGTCGTCGGGATTGCGGGCGAGGCGAATCGCCATCGTGTAGAGAGCGTCGAGATGAGGCAAAGCCTCGTCTTCGAAGCGCTTGCGCCGGTCCGCGCCGGTGCCGCCTTTGTCCGCCATACGCTGATTTCAGAAACATAGCATCCCTTATCATTGAAATCTTCCATAAGCCCGAAATGTTCCCACTAGCGCTCATTAGATCGGGACGTTTACACTGTAATTCGTTACCTGCGCCCACTCAGGCGGCGCTACATTAGCTGAGGAGATACAAGTATGAGCAAAACAAAACTCAGTGGCGCACTGCTCGCGACAGCGGTCGCGCTGATGTTTGCGGGCAACGCCGTCTACGCGGCTGACGGTTCCGATGCGGCGGCGTCGCAGGTGAAGTGCGTCGGCGGCAATTCGTGCAAGGGGCAGAGCGCATGCCAGAGCGCGAACAGTGAATGCAAAGGGCAGAATGCGTGCAAGGGCAAGGGCTACGTGATGACGCCGTCGGCCAAGGAATGCGTGGCGGCAGGCGGGAAGCCTGCTAGCGCACCGAAGCCCGACTAGGCGATCGCGATGATGAAGCGTTCCGACTTCCCGATGCTCGGTTACGGCGTCGGGCTTAGACGCCAGCACTACAGCCACGTCCTTGAAGCGCGGCCGCAGGTCGATTGGTTCGAAGTCATCTCGGAAAATTTCATGGTCGCGGGCGGACGCGCGCTCGAGGTCCTCGAAGGCGTGCGCGCCGACTATCCAATCGCGATGCATGGCGTGTCGATGTCGATTGGATCGACCGACCCGCTGAATCGCGAATATTTGCGCCAACTGCGCGACCTCGCGCGGCGCTTCGATCCGGCCTGGATTTCCGATCACCTGTGCTGGACCGGTGTAGGCGGCCGCAACCTGCATGACCTGCTGCCGCTTCCGTACACCGACGAGGCGATTCGGCACGTCGTCGCGCGCATCCGCAATGTGCAGGACGTACTCGAACGCCCGCTACTCATCGAGAACGTGTCGAGTTACATGACGTTCGCGGATTCGACGATGACCGAGTGGGAATTTATTTCCGCGATTGCGGACGAAGCCGACTGCGGCATCCTGCTCGACATCAACAACATCTATGTGAGCGCGTTCAACCATAACTTCGACGCCAATGCGTACATCGACGCGGTGCCGGCCGATCGCGTCGTGCAGTACCATCTCGCCGGTCACAGCGATCACGGCACCTATCTGCTTGATACGCACGACCATCCGGTGCGCGACGAAGTATGGGCGCTCTACGAGCGTGCGGCGCGGCGCTTCGGCGCAGTCTCGGCGCTGGTCGAATGGGACGACAACATCCCGGAGTTCGCGGAGCTGGCGCAAACCGCGGATCGCGCGCGTGCGATTTTCGATTCACATGGAAGAACTCAAAAATCTGCAAAGCCTGCTCTATCGGCTGATCACCGCGCCTAGCGGCGTTGCCGAGGGACTCGCGGCGGAGCGCGAACTGAGCGCGCGCGGCCTCGACTCGATCGTGCTCGGCGACGAACGCCTGTCAGCCGCAGATCGCGTCGATATCTACGCGAACATGTATTTCTACCGGCTGCTCGACGCGCTGAAAGAAGATTTCCCCGCTACGCTCGCGGTGCTCGGCGCCGATAATTTTCACAACCTCGTCACCGGCTACATCCTCGAATATCCGCCGACCGAGCCGTCGCTCTACTACTGCGGCCGCTATCTCGCGGACTATTTGCGCGACCATCCGCTCAGCGAGAGCGCGCCGTTTATCGCGGATCTCGCGCGGCTCGAACGCGCCAGCTGTCGAGGTTTTTCATGGCGCCGACGCCGCCGTGCTCGAGCCTGACGCGCTGCGGGCGATTGCACCTGACGATTGGCCCGCGATGAAGCTCACGGTTCATCCGTCGGCGCAGATACTCGCGCTCGATTGGCGAGTTTCAGAGTTGCTGCGCGCGGTCGAAGAGGATCGTCCGTGGCAGCCCGCGGAGCGGGGCGCGGTCAAAGTCCTGGTATGGCGCCGCAATGCGCGCGTCTTCCATCGCGATCTCGAACGCGCCGAAGCCGATGCGCTCGAGGCCGCCTCGCGCGGCGCGACGTTCGCTGAAATCTGCGACGTCGTCGCGGCCAGCGCCGACGGTCACGACGCCGTCGCCGCCATGAACCGAATGCTCGCTCGATGGCTCGCCGACCGCCTGCTCACACGCTGATGTTTTTTGGCCGTCCTGCGGCTATAAGAATTGTTGGATGCGCGATGCAGTCTCAGTCATGGCGGCAAATCCAAAACTAACCGGCGACACTGTCAGCATCGAACGGCCCACCAGCCGCCAGCAGTTGGAGGAGTTCGCGCGCCTGCCGTTTCAGGTTTACGGCGCGCGCGACGCGTGGTGGCCGCCCGACGTGCAGAACGAGATCGATCTGCTGTCGCGCCGCAGCCTGCTCTCCGGCTATCTCGAAGTCACTCCCTTCTGCGCGCGCCGTGCGGGACGCGTGGTCGCGCGCGTCACCGCGGTTATCAATCGCCGCTACATCGAACATTGGAACGAGCAGCTCGGTCAGTTGATTCAGTTCGAGGCGCTCGAAGGCGAGGACGCCGCCGTCGCCGCGATGCTCGAGGAGGCCGTGCAATCGATTCGCGAGCGCGGGATGCGCGCGGTTCGCAGCGGCTTCGCGGCGTTTCTCGACTATCCCTACGCGATCGACAACTACGATTCGTTGCCGTCGTTCCTGCTGCGCGGCAATCCGGCGTCGTACCATCGCTACTTCAAGGACGCCGGTTTCGTCACCGAGAAGGGACAGGTCGATTACACCGCGCCGCTCACGCCCGAAATCCTCACGCGCTATCGACGGATGGCCGAGGCGGCCAGCGCGGCCGGCATCACGATTCAAAGTTGGCGCGAGTACGGCTACCTGGCCGCGATTGACGCGTGGACCGACGTGACCAACGCGGCGTTCGATCGCCATTGGGGATGGAATCCCGTCACGCGCGCCGAAGTGCGTCCGATGCTCACCTCGCTGTGGGAGACTCCAGTCGCCGACCTCTCGATGCTCGCGATCATCGACGGCGAATGCGTCGGCGCCGTCTTCTCTGTGCCCGATCTCAGCACGGCGCTTGCGCGCGTGCGCAAGGGCATGCGGCTCGATCCCGAGCGTGGCGGCGGCACCCGCGGCGCGCTGATAAATATCGGCGTCGTCGAGCGCGCGCGCGGACGCGGCGTCGCGCTGGCGATGGCGGCGCGATCGTTCATGGCGATGTCGCGGCGCCGGATGCGCTTTGCCGGCTACACCCTCGTGCTCGACGACAACTGGGCGTCGCGCCGCACCGCGCTCAGCCTCGGCGCGCGCGTCACCGGCAACTTCATCACCTACCGCCGCGATCTGTAGTATTCATGCTTGATGCTAATTGTCCGTCTCCTCTCCCTGTAAGGGAGAGGATGAAGGTGAGGGTCCGAATACAGCGCCCTGCGCGATTCAGGATTCTGTTTCTCGTACATACACACGTCGAGTTAAAGTGATACATTAAGATATGGAAAAACCGAGCGGACGCCTCGTCCCGCCCATGCTGTCCGTCATCGCAGTCTTTTTCGCGCTGATATTTTCTTTCACTCCTGCTCGCGCCCAGGTCAAACCGGGCGACGTGATCACCGCGAAGAACGCCGAGCAGGTTCGCGCGCTCGTCAGCCCCGGCACTTTCATCGCGGTCTCCCGCGGAATGCAGATAAATATCGTCGCACCCAGCCGCGTCGATTGGCCGCCGCCGTTCCAGGATGCGACTGAGAAGTATTCCGGCCAGGTGCGCCTCGGCCCCGACCATCGCGACCTGCTCGGCTACGTCGCCGGCCAGCCGTTCCCGATTCTCGATCCCAACGATCCCGACGTCGCTACCAAGATCATGTGGAACCAGTACTTCAAGCCGATCGCGAGCGACGATTTCGATTTGCGCTTTTTCGAATGCCAGGTGGCGAAGCAAAATCCCGGCGCCGATCAGTCGCTCATGCAGCTGACCGAGATCGGGCATCTCGCCGGCTACTCCGACATCGGACGCACCGAAGTCGAGCCGATGCCCGCCGATCCCGATTTCCAGACTACGGCTATCTGGCAGCGCTCCGCCGCGTATCCCACGCTCGCGCCATCGGAAGATCGCGGCAGCGGCGCGATTCGCTATCGCTACTGGGACGCGAACCACGCCGACGATGCGTGGGCGTTCCTGGCCGGTGAGCGGCGCGTGCGCCGGGTCAGCGAAGTGATCATGAGTTCGTCGCCGGGCCTTTCGACCTGGGACGCCGATCACGCCGGCGGATTTGGCGCCAAGCCGCAGGAATACAATTTCAAATATCTCGGCGACAAGAACATGCTCGGTTGCGCGCACGCGCGCAACGCGCCCGCGGAACCATGCAAGAGTGACGGCGGCGCGACCTCATGCGGCGACGATTGGGAGATGCGTCATCTGTACGTCGTCGAAGTTACGCCGCGCCCCGAAAGAATCACCGGCGTGCTGCAGTCGAAGACCATCGTGTACGTTGACAGCGAGGGATGGTTCAATCCGTACGTCGACAGCTACGACCGGAAGGGCGAGTTGTGGAAGACGCAGATCTATCTCAACACGTATCGCGATCGCCCGGTGCCCGACGCGAGGGTCGCCGTCTATCCGTTCAAGCGCGAGTTCATCACCGCCGCCTCGAGCATCGACGTCCAGTCCGGCGTCTCAACGACCTGCTATCTGCCTGGCGCCGACACGCCGGAGCGCGAATGCTGGTACATAAACATGGGCGCAGTGGACAGAAGCTTCTTCACGACCGAAGCGCTGACGAAGGCCGGCCACTAGCGACACTAGCGAGGACCTAACCTCCCCTTGTCCGAGGGGAGGTCGGCGCCAACCGAAGGTGGCGACGGGAGAGGTGCGACGCATGCCATCGCATTTGCGCGCGCGTGTCTGTTGTACCAAGTCGAAAAGTGGTGCCGCGGTCCGGCGGCGGCCCGAGTGTCTATCAACTGCGAATAAACGAGCAGGCGTTGATGCCCTCTCGAGCGCTGCACCTCTCCCGGCGACACCGCTTTTCAAGCGGCTCACGCCGACCTCTCCTCGGACAAGGAGAGGTTAGAACGTGCGCCTCCCTCTACAGTCGCTACTTGATCGCCAACGCGTTCGGCGGGGAGCCTACTCCGCCGGGAATATTCAGCGGCGCGGACGTCAGAAAGAAATCGTAGTTCCCGTCCGCCGCGCAATCATCCGCCAGCCCTTCGAGATTCCACATCTCGCCTATCGGCATCCCGAAGAACGCGAGCATGTGGAAGTGCAGAAACTCGTCTTCCTCGCCCGCCTGTTTCGGCAGCGCCTCGAGCGCCGGTGAATCCGACGCGACCGCCGCGAGGTGATTGTCCCACAGCCATCTCGCCGTGCGATCGCTGCCTTCGATTCCCGGCACGACCGTCTCCTTCGCCAGCGACTCCTTTATCTCATCGCTCGCCGACAGGTAGAACTTCGTCCATCCGATCCGAATCAGCAGGATGTCGCCCGCTTGCAGCGTGACGGCTTCCTCTTCGAGCGCGGCCTGCACGTCTTCGAGCGGAATCGATTTGGACGTGGTGAAATCGATCGTCTTGCCGATGCGATCGTAGTACCGCGCCACGTCAGCCAGCACTCCACGCCCCGCGATTCCGCGCCGCGCCAGGTTGTCGATGCCCAGGCGCATCCCGCCGCGCCCGGTGATCTCCTTGTCGGGAATTCCGTTGTAGGCGCCGTGCACGGGATGCTTCACGTGCGCGAGCGCGTCCCATTGGGAAGACGCCTGCGGATAGAAATTGTCGAGGTAGTCGTCGAGCACGAATTCCAGGTTCGGGAAAATCTTGACGGTGTGCGAATGCTTGCCGCGCGTGAACAGCGGCGGGTCGGGAATGTTGATCGGCAGATTCAGCGCGAAAACTTTACCCGATCGAATCGACGACGCCGCATCGACCACGCGCGCCGGTGTCAGCAGGTTGATGGTGCCGACTTCGTCGTCGTCGCCGAACACGCCCCACGCCGCGCCCGCCGGCGCGCCTGCCCGCACCGGCAGTTCATCGTAGCTGGGAATCCCGAGCGAAGGCGCGACGGCGTCTTTCATCGCGCGCGTCGCTTTGGCCGCTACCTCGCCGACTTTGCGCACCGCCGCGCGCTGCATCCTGCCGGCCGCGCTCTCGATATCGACCGCCGCGCGCGTCGCTGCGGTTACGATATCGGCGACCGTGTCTGCTATCGGCTTGGAGGATTTCTTCGGCGCCGGCCGCTTCGCAGGCTTGGCCGCCAGCGGGCGCTTTACGGCTTTCGCCGCCGGCTTTTTTGCCTTGAGCGCTTTGGGAGCGACTTTGGCGGCCTTGGGCGCCGCTTTGATTATCTTCTTTTTGGACTTTGCCACTGACGAATCCTCCTGGATTGCTCGAGCGCGACCGCATCTTCTCATAACAGACCGCCCGCCAATGGCAAGAGCAGTGGCGCAGTGGCGCGGGCCGCCGTGCCCGCGCTTCCATGACCTGGACAGCGACTTCGGAGCCTGTAATGCCGCGCTGAAATTGTTCTCCGGTCCGGGAATTCGGAAATATGGACCCTCACCCGCCGCGCGAGGACGCGCGCTCGCACCTCTCCCTGACAGAGAGAGGCGAGAAAGGCCTTGAGGCCGTATATCCACGATGGTACTGTACGGGATTGCTCCTTGCTCCAACCTGGGGCTGAAATCCGTAAGGAGGACGTGCAGCGCATGCGGCGCTACGAAACTATTTTTATTCTCCGCCCTGATTCGGGCGACCCCCAAATCAAGGAAGCCATCAAACGCTACGAGGGGATCATCGCGGCCGGCGCCGGCGAGATGATCGAAACCGAGGAGTGGGGATCGCGCGAACTCGCCTACAAGATAAAGGGCGAGCGCCGCGGCTTCTACGTCCGTCTCGACTACGTTTCGCCCGGCCCCGTGATGAACGAGGTCGAGCGCAATTTGCGCATCTCCGACACCGTCCTGCGCTACCTGTCGGTGCTGGTCGACGACAACGCCGACGTGGCCAAGGCGCGCGAGGAACTCGAGGCGCGCAACCGCCGTATCGCCGAAGCCAAGGCCGCGCAGGAAGCGCGCGCCGCTGCCCTGATGGCGTCGCGCGAGGAGCGGGCCGAGGAAGCGCCCGACGCTCCCGAAGAAATAATGGAAGCGGCGGCCGAGGAAATCGCCGGTCCCGAAGGTGACAGGGAACCGGATTGAGCTCGCAGGCCGGCTGCTCGACAAGGCCGAAGTCCGCATCACGCCCGCAGGCACTCCGGTCCTCCGCTTCACCGTCGAATGCGGCGCGGCCGGCGAGGAACTGAGGCTTGGAATAGTGATGACCGGTGAAGCGGCACTGGCGGCAAAACCGCTCCTGGAGCGGGGACGGCTGGTCAAGATTATCGGTAGAATGAGATCGCTCAAGGGTAGCTTGAAATCCGGCGGAGCGTTTGAAGTCGTCGCCGAATCGATCGAGCGGAGCGAGTCGAAATAAAAATTTACGGAACGAACCTAAGCAAAGGATTATAAATGGCTGACGAGGAACGATCGGAACGAGGCGGCGACCGGCCGCGCGAGGGCGGCGGCGGACGCTACGGCGGCCCGCGTCCGGAAGGCGGCGATCGCGGCGATGGCCGCGGTGGCGAGGGTCGCGGCGGCGGGATGCGTCGTGGGCGGCCCGGCGGACGGCGCAAGGTGTGCCGTTTCTGCGCCGACAAGACGCTCAAGGTCGATTACAAGGACGTCCGCACGCTCGGCAGTTTCATCACCGAGGGCGGCAAGATCGTGCCGAGCCGGACCTCGGGCAACTGCGCCAAGCATCAGCGCCAACTGGCGGTCGCGATTAAGCGCGCGCGCGTGCTCGCGTTGCTGCCGTTCTCGACGCTCGGAGTTTAGCGGCGGCTTAACCCAGTGACGCGCAAGGCTGTTATCGGGATGGTTCGGGCGTCCGCGTTGGCGGGGGCGTTCTTCCTCGCCGGCGGTGCGATCCCGCTGGTCGGCGGCATCCTGATGATGCTCGCGCCGGCTCCCATCATCGTCTATGCGGTCGGGCGTCCGCGCCCGCATCTGCGCGCGAATATCGCGGTGCTGCTCGCGACCGGCTTGGTGACGATTCTGGCGACCTGGTACGGCGGCCTCGGCTTCTTCGTGTCGTTCGGCCTCGCCACCGCGATCATCTGCTACATGCTCGAGCGGCGCTACTCCTTCGAGACGATCACCGCGATCGGCGCGGGCGCGATGGTCGCGGCATCGGTCATTGCGGCGCTGGCGATACTGGGCGGACCCGATGCGCTCATCAAGACCGTTCACGACGAACTTGCCCTTGGGATGACCCGCGGGCAGGAGTTTTACAAGCAGCTCGGGATGCAGCAGACGATCCCGGCCGACACCGAAGCCACCGTCATCGCGCTCACGATGCGGCTGTCGCCGGCGTTCGCGATGCTGGTGGCGGCGAGCACTATCCTGCTCAACCTGCGCGTGTTCTGGCGATGGTCGGGGCCGCAGCGCCTGACCTACAACCTGTTCGGCGATCTGTCGCGATGGTCGGCGCCGGAATGGCTGGTATGGCTGCTGCTCGCGAGCGGCTTCGGCCTGTTCATCCCGGTTCATGCCATCAGCGACATCGCGCTCAACGGCTTCATCTGTATCGCGGCGGTGTATTTTTGCCAGGGACTGGCGATTCTCGGGTTCTATTTTCAATCACTTTCGGTGCCGTCGATTGTGCGCGGGATAATTTATTTCGTCGTCTTTGCGCAACCGGTGGTGGCCGCGCTCGTATGCATTGCGGGCGTGTTCGATATGTGGATCGACTTCCGGCGGCTCAAGCCCCCCAGCCCGGAAGCGAACAACCTGGGGGATTTTTTCTAAAGGCGGGGCGGAGACAGTTCGGTCAAGACAACGAGGCAGCAAAGAAGATGAACGTGCAAGTCATACTCAACGAGGATCTTCCCAACCTGGGAAGGACCGGCGACGTGGTCAAGGTTCGCGCCGGCTACGCGCGCAACTACCTGTTGCCGCGCAAGCTCGCGGTCGAGGCGGATCAGAAAAATCTCCGCGCCTTCGAGCATCAGAAGCGCACGGCCTCGCGCCGGCGCGAGATCAAGCGCACCGACGCGCTGTCGGTCAAGGCTAAGATCGAGGCGCTCGCGCTCACTATCAACGCCCGCGCCGGCGAAGAGGGCAAGCTCTTCGGCTCGGTCACCAATATCGACCTCGAACGCGCGCTGCGCGAGAACGGTCTCGATATCGAGCGGCGCAAAATTCACCTGCCCGAGCCCATCAAGCAGCTCGGAGATTTCACGGTGCCGGTCAAGCTCGATTCCGAGGTTGAGGCCAGCTTGAAGATTACCGTCGCGGCGCAAGCCGAATGAGGACTTGCCCGATATGATCAAACTCTACGACTTCCTTTCCTGCCCCTTCGGTCAGAAGGTCCGCATCGTGCTGGCCGAAAAGGCCCTGACCTACGACCTGGTTCCGGTCGATTTGACCCAGCACGAAAATCGCAAGCCCGAGTTCCTGCGGCTCAACCCGTTCGGACGCGTGCCGGTGCTGGTCGATGACGACACGACGATTTACGATTCGACGATTATCAACGAGTATCTCGAGGACGAGTATCCCGAGCCTCCCGTGCTGCCGCCGGTCGGTTCAAGTGCGATGCGCTCGCGCGCGCGATCGTTCGAGGATTTCGCCGACACCTCGTTCACGCCGCCGGTCGGCCAGCTGATCGCCGAAATGTCCAAGCCCGAGGGCGAGCGCGACCAGGGCCGTGTGCAGCGGCTTCATCAGTCGGTCGAGCGGGTGCTCGACTACCTCAATCACGAATTGCAGGGCAACAATTTTCTCGCCGGCGATTTCTCGGTCGCCGACATCGGTTTTGCGCCACGGATGTTGATCCTGAACGAGATCGGCATCGACGTGCTCGGCAACAACCGCAACAATATCGACGCCTGGATCAAGCGGATGCTGGAGCGGCCGAGCATCCGCAACCTGCAAGGCGTCGCCGCAGTGCCGGTAGCAGGCGGCTGATCGCCTCGTGCAGGGACTCGACGCGCTCGGCGCATCGAATTCCTGGCGGTAAATTTCCTGAAAGAAGAAACGACGCGCGCCGCCCGGTTTCCCGGACGGCGCGCGGCTTTCCATATCCGCCGACAGCTCCCTCTCAAGAGTTCTCGCTTGCCGTGAGCCATCACAAGCAGGGGATCTTTGGTTCCGAAACATATCCATCGAGATTATTCAGCCCTCTGATACTGGCGATGATGCCGTCAAGACTTGCAGGAACCTGCGGGTCGGACGTATTGGCGAACCACATACCGTTGGCCGATTGATCAATCTGGATGTCCATTGCTGATTCCAACTGGGCCACCGTACCCTGCGCGCGGATATTGGGGTCGAACGCCGCCCGCGTGCCAACGCTCAGGATCTTGATTTCGCACGAAGTTAGCCATCGCTCGACTGCGTCATAGTCGGATCGTGGTCGCTCGTACTTCTTTAGATCCTCCTCGCTAAATCGGCCTTGAAACGATGGCGAGTTACGATCGGCGAAATCCGCCAATCGCCGATCAAAATCGCCCTGATTCACGATCGTCAACGCGATACAGACCGTTAACGAGAGGTTGTGTGGTGCTGGATGTCCGCCGGAAAGAACGGCTTCTCGAATTCTTGGATCGAGCCGTTGGGTCCTGACAAAAACCCGGCCTGGTGCTGGCCGAAGCTCCGGGGGCGCTGCCGCTGAGCAAGCCGACAACGCAAGCATCAACGCAGCAGCAAGCAGTCCGACTCGATGGGCCGCAGCGAGCGGCGTCGAATAATATGTTCGCTTCAATCTCGCGGTTGCGCGACCCCCCTCATCACCAGATCTACGCTTTCACGTTTCGAGTCTCAACGCGGTCGCAACGAAACCAAAAAACGGCGCGCGCCGTCCGGTTTCCCGGGCGGCGCGCGTCGTAATGATGAGACTACGGATCTAGTGACGGACTAGACAGCTTAGACTATCCGCGCTCGGTTTAATAGCGGGAGTCTGAGCCCATTTCGTCGTCGTCGCTGCGCGTCGAACCGACCCCGGTCGGGCGGAACAACAGCTTGGCGGCGAAGAGCTTGTCCCCTATTCGCCCCTGCGACTTCAGTTGCCCGCCATGCCGCTTGCAGTGCGGACACGGCATCGAACCGCTCAGCAGGCTGGCGTTTTCGGGCGTTATCCTGAGATCGAAACTGAACCCGCAGCCGGGATTTTGACACACCGTGCGGTAAACGATTCCCTGGTTAGTCGTGGTTCTGGTTTCATTCCTGGTGGCCGCTGATTGCATTTTCTCTGTCCTCCTGCCTCGCGTTAAGTCCGCGAGTGGCTCGCATCCGCTAAAATAAATCAACCTAGCAACTTAGACGTAAGATCCACGAAGAAGTTTCAAGCAAATGACGTGCCTCAGGTAACAATTGGCGGCACGATGCAAAATCGAGTAAATTCAAGGTAAATTCCCCCGGTAGATGCTTCCTCTGTATGACTGACTCTTGTCACCATCCGGAAATTCCTGCGGTTTTGCCGCAATTCGGCGACCAATCACCGAAAAGAGGCGCAGGCTTCCGATGTTGGCGCGGGACACCTATACTTGGCGGGCTGATTTCGATGAGGCGAGCCGCGTAATGACGATTCGAGTCCGTTTGCCGCAGATGAGAACGCTGGCGCTTGTAATGGCCGGAGGGCAGGGCACGCGGCTGCATCCCCTCACCCGCGATCGCGCCAAACCCGCGGTGCCGTTCGGCGGCAAATATCGCATCATCGATTTCGTTCTCTCCAACCTCGTCAACTCGGGCATCTACGCGATCTACGTGCTGGTGCAATGGCGCTCGCAATCGCTCATCGAACATCTGAAAGACGGCTGGCAGTTTGGCGGGATGCTGCCCGATCATTTCGTCATCCCGGTGCCGGCCCAGATGCGGATGGGTGAGCTGTGGTACCAGGGCACCGCCGACGCGATTTTTCAGAATCTCAATCTTATCGACGACACCAAGCCGGACCTGGTCGCAGTCTTCGGCGCCGACCATATCTACCGGATGGACATCCAGCAGATGATCGAGTTCCACATGGACCGCAAGGCGGCCGTCACGGTCGCGACGCTGCCGGTGTCGGTCGACGAGGCGAGTCAGTTCGGGATAGTGCAGGTTGACTCGGGCCTGCGCGTTTCGAACTTCGTCGAGAAGCCCGAGAATCCGCCGCAGATGCCCGGCGCGCCCGGACGCTCGCTGGCCTCGATGGGCAACTACCTGTTCAGTCCCGAGGTGCTGCGCGAGGCGTTGATCGAAGATTCGATCCGCGAAGACAGCAATCACGATTTCGGCCGCGACCTTATCCCGTCGTTGATCAACCGCGTGCCGGTCTACGCGTACAACTTCATGACCAATCGGATCCGCGGCGACTCGGAGGTCAATCTCAGCTACTGGCGCGACGTCGGGACGCTCGACACCTACTACGAAGCCAACATGGACCTGCGCGACGCGCGCCCCCATCTGAATCTGTACAACGCGTACTGGCCGCTGCGCACCGCGTACTACGATCAGCCGCCGGCGAAGTTTGTGTTCGACGAGAACGGGCGGCGTGGACTGGCGCTGCATTCGGTGATCGGCGAGGGCTGTATCGTGTCGGGCGGCGCGGTTCGCAACTCCGTGCTCGGGCGCTCGGTGTTCGTCCATTCGTACAGCCTGGTCGAGGATTCGGTCATCATGGACTACGCGACAATCGGGCGGCATGCGAAGATCCGGCGCGCGATTATCGACAAGAATGTTTACGTGCCTGAGGGCGAGGAGATTGGCTACGACCTCGAGCGCGATCGCCAGCGATTTTTCGTCACCGACTCGGGCCTGGTCGTGATTCCCAAGGGCCCCAAGCGCGAACGGTCGGAGCTGTAGAGTGGCGCTCGCTTCACCGTCGGCAAATCCCGAGCTCGACCGCCGCGATTTGGATGAATCGGCCGGCGAGGTGTTGCGCCGTGGCGCCGCTCCCGCCGACTTGCCCAGCGACGGGCCGAAGAAGTCGGACTTCCCGCTCTCGCGCGGCAAGCCTAAGAGCACGCGCCTTCAGCTCGGACTCAAGGACAATCTTATCTTCTGGATGCTGGTCGCGGCGCTGCACGCGCTCAGCCTGCTGCCCGACTTCATCCTCTACCAGTTGGGGATTGCCTGCGCCTTGATCTTCCATCGCTTCGACCATCGGCATCGCAAAATCGGTATTCGCAATCTCGAAATTGCGTTCCCTGAAAAGAGCGCCGCCGAGCGCGAGCGCATCCTGCGCGCGTCGTACATAAATCTCGGCCGCACCGGCGCCGAGTATGTGCGGATGGGCGGATTCTTCTACCGCAGCCTGGCGCGCCGCGTCACCTACAATCGGCTCGACGTCTGGAACGATTTGACGCCGCGCTATCCGGGCAAGGGCGCGCTAATCCTCACGGCGCATTTCGGCGGTTTCGAGTTGCTGCCCGCCGGCCATGCGATGCACGGGTTCCAGATAAGCCTGGTGCATCACACGCAGCGGTTTCTCGCCGGCGACTCGCTGGTGACGTTCATCCGCGAGCGCGCGGGCGTGCAGATAATTCGCAAGCACACGGCGGCGCGCGAGATGCTGCGCTCGCTCAAGCGCGGCGAGATAATCGGCATCCCGCTCGATCAGAATGCCAAGCGCTCCGAGGCTATCTGGGTGCCGTTTTTCGGCGAGCTGGCCGCGACGCCGGGCGGCTTCGATCGCCTCGCAATGATGGCCGGCGCGCCGGTCGTCCCGGTCTTCATCGTGCGCCAGCCCGACGGCCGCAGCCACGTAATCGAAATCTTCGAAGAGATCCCGCAACAGCGCACCGGCGACCGCGACGCCGACGCGCTGGTAAACACCGCCCGCTATCAAAAAGCCATCGAAGAGATGGTCCGAAAATACCCCGAGCAATGGCTCTGGACCCACCGCCGCTACCGCACAAGGCCAGTAAGCGGCACCCCGTCGCTGTACGACTAGGACGGCGCGGTGCACGAAAACGGGCGTCTCCTTTGTCCGCTGAAATTTTTGTGTGATCGACAGCGCCGCGAGCCTAATCAGTCATCCTGACGAAGCGAGCAACGCGAGCGGATGGAAGGATGACAAAAAAAGAGCGCGCCAAAGGAGAAGATGCAGGGCTTTTCCCGGCGCAAAGACACTTCGACCTCGCTGAGGGCCCGCGAAGCCTAGCCGCTCCTTCAGACCTCTGCCGCTGGCGCACCCGTAAGCGGCCGCAGCGTTGCGAGTATTGCTATCGCGATCACCCACGCGACAGCGCCGCCTATCATTGGGACTGCGCCGGCGCCTGCTATCCACCATGGGATTGCGGCGCGGTTGAGGATTATTTTCGGCCACATCTTCGCGCCCAGCACGAAGCCGCAGTGCAGCCCGATCGAGAAATACACACTGCCCGTGAGGATATACGCTTCGCCGAGCACGATTCCGAGCAGGAAGAGGCCTATCAGCGTAGGAATCGCGATTGCGGGATCCATGAATTGGTCGACGCTGTGCGCGAGCGTGATCAATCCTGCGCGCCGGCTCGTAGCCGGAGACGTAGAAGCGGGCGGGAGAGCGCACGAGATGCGCCACGGCGTAGATTGACGGCGCTTGCGACCAACGCGATCCGGCTGCCGAAGTCGTTCCTCATGCCGCCGAGCAGGAATGCGCGGAAGAATGCTTCCTCGATAAACGCGATCGCGATCGCCGACAGAAAATATTTCGGTATCAAGGCTGCGGCCGCTTCGTGATCGCCGACACCGCCCCCGCCTAGAGCGATCGCCAGAGCGTACAGGATGACTATCGCGAGCATCGCGACGGCGAAGCCGCGAATCGCGCGCGCGATGCTTGGCGCCGCGGGATGATTGAAACCGCGCTTCAGCAGCACGACCAGATTCAAGTCGCGCGCTGACAGCACCATCGCGATGAACAGCGCAGCCATCACGGTCCGATCGAAAATTCGCGGGAACGGGTAGCGCAATCCCGCGGCCGACACTACGACTGCGACGAGCGGTGCGAGCACGATCGCGGCGGCGACTCCCACAACCAGCACCAGCGCGAATCGCGCCGTGAACGACATCGGCGGGCGCGCGGGAACCTCGGGACTCAGCGGGACGCTCCGGATCTTGCTGCGGTTCGAGGATCACTTCGACTGGGCATGCGCCCGCCGGCGAGTTCACAATCTGCATCACTGCCTGGGCGACGTCGGCCGTGGAAAGCATCGCGCTGCGATCGAGACGCTTGTTGTCCGGGATCAACGCGGTGTCGACCAGGCCCGGAACGATGACGCTGAGTTTGAGGCCGCTCCGCCGCATCTCGTGGAAGGCCGCGCGCGTGAACGCGATCAGCGCCGACTTGGTCGCGGCGTAAACCGCCTCGCCTGCGGAGGCCTTGATCGCGGCTGTCGATGCGACGTTGATAATCGTGCCGGCGCCACGCGGAGTCATCGCCGCGGCGGCCAGCCGCGTGAGGGCGATCGGCGCGCGCAGATTTACGGCGATCATGCGGTCGAGATCGGCCGTACGCATCTTGAGCAGCGGCGTTCGCGACGGCGCCCATCCGGCGTTGTTGACGAGCACGTCGATATGTCCATAGCAATCCAGCGCGGCGCCGATTAACTGGTCGGGTGCCTCTTCGCTCGCGAGATCGACCAGCACGATCAGCGCCTGCTTTGGCGCCAGACCGCTCTGGGAGCGGGTTTCCTCGAGTTCATCCTGCGAGCGCGCGGCGAGGCATAGCGCGTAGCCGGCGCGCGCGAGCTCAAGCGCGACCGCGCGCCCGATACCGCGGCCGGCGCCGGTGACTACGGCGACGCGGTCGGCGGGTGTAGCCGCGGCGGTCATTTGCAAACATCTTGCGCTGAGTTAGTCGCTCGCACAGACTGACGATAATGAATTCGCAAGTGTTCCGCGAGTACGACATCCGCGGCATCGTCGCAGACGATTTCGACGACGAGTTCGTAATCGATCTCGGGCGCGGCTACGCGACGCTGTTGCATCGCGCGGGCAAGAAAACGATCACGCTCGGCCGCGATTGCCGACTGTCCTCGGATCGCCTGCGCGACGCGCTGGCCGAGGGCCTGCTCGGCGCCGGCATCGACGTCGTCGACATCGGCGTGGTGCCGACCCCGCTGCTTTATTTTTCGATGCTGAGCTGGAAGATGGACGGCGGCGTGATGATCACCGGCAGCCACAACGCGGCCGAGTACAACGGCTTCAAGCTGGGCGTGGGGCCGACGACGATTCACGGCGCGGAGATTCAGCGGCTGCGCGAAATAATCGAGCGGCGCGATTTCGTCACGACCGGCGCGATGGGCTCGTTCTCCGAGCGCGCCGTGATTCCCGACTACAACGACTTCATCATGTCGCAGTTCAAGCTCAAGCCCGGACTCAAGGTCGTCGTCGACGGCGGCAACGGATGCGGCGGCGTGATCGCGGCGCCGTTGATGAAGCGTCTCGGGCTCGACACGATCGAGCTCTACACCGAGATGGACGGCCGCTTCCCGAACCATCACCCCGACCCGACGGTCGAGGAAAACATGCGCGACCTCGTCGCGGCGGTGAAAGAAAATCACGCGGCGATCGGAATCGCATACGACGGCGACGCCGACCGCGTCGGTGCGGTGGACGAGAACGGCAAGATCGTGTGGGGCGACGAGCTGATGGTCGCGTTCTCGCGCGCGATTCTGCGCGATCGCCCCGGCGCGACGATTATCGGCGACGTGAAATGCTCGAAGCGGATGTACGACGATATCGCGCTAAATGGCGGCCGCCCGATCATGTGGAAGACGGGGCATTCGCTGATCAAGAGCAAGCTGAAGGAGGAGCACGCGGCGCTGGCGGGCGAGATGAGCGGGCACATGTTCTTCGCCGACCGCTACTTCGGCTTCGACGACGCCATCTACGCGTCGTTCCGGCTGCTCGAAATCGTCAGCCGCGAGGGCCGCGGACTCGCCGCGATTCTCGCCGATCTTCCCGCTAGCCACTTCACGCCGGAGATTCGCCTCGATTGTCCCGACGATCGAAAGTTCGAAGTGGTGCGGCAGGCGGCTGATTTTTTCCGCGCAGCATTACGAGGTTATCGACATCGACGGCGTGCGGGTGAATTTTGCCGACGGATGGGGCCTCGTGCGCGCGTCGAATACGCAGCCCGCGCTGGTGACGCGCTTCGAAGCGACCAGCGAAAAACGCCTGGCCGAAATTCGCGCGCTGTTCGATGGCAAACTGCGCGAACTCGGCGCGATCTGACGCGATGGTCCGAAGTTCCGCGCCCGCGCACGCCTCGGTGCTGATTATCGCGGGCGGCCGCGGCACGCGCTTTTGGCCCGCCAGCCGCGAGGCAAAACCCAAGCCGCTGTTTTCAATCAACGGCAAGAGCAGTCTGCTCGCCGACACTATCGCGCGTCACGTGCCGCTGATTCCGCGCGAGCGGATTTTCGTGCTGGCCGCTGCCGCCCATCAGGCGCCGTTCCGGCGCGCGCTGCGCGGCCTGATTCCGGCGCGCAACCTGATCGTCGAGCCGCAAGCGCGCGGCACCGCGGTGGCGATTGCGTACGGCGCCGCGGTGATCAAGCGCCGGCTCGGCGATGGAATCATCGCCGCGGTCGCGGCCGATCACTATATTCCGACCGCTGCGCCATATCGGCGCACGCTTGCCGATGCGATCGGCCTCGCCGATACACACGACTCGATCGTGGCAATCGGAATTCCGCCGACACGGCCCGAGACCGGTTACGGCTATCAGAAGATCGGTCCCAAAGTTGGCGCAGGATTTCGAATCGAGAAGTTCGTCGAAAAACCGCCGCTCGCCGATCGCGCGAAAAATGGTGCGCAGCGGACGCTACTTGTGGAACGCCTCGATGTTCGTAGTCTCGACGCGCACGCTGGCGCGGGAGTTCTCGACGCATTGCCCTGAACTCGGCGCCGCGGCGGATAAGCTCGCGCAGACGCCGCGGACGAAGCTCGCGCGCGCGTACGGACGCCTGCAGTTCGATTCGTTCGACCGCGTCATCATGGAGAAGAGCGCCAACGTGCTCAGCGTGCGCGCGCGATTTTCATGGCATGACGTGGGATCGTGGGACGGGCTCTGGGATGCGGTCGGCGACGCGGGCGGCAACGTTATTCGCGGCAACGCGATCGCGCTCGACTCCGAGCGGGTGCTGGCATTTCCGGATTCGCGCCTGATGGTGCTGTTCGGCGTGCGCGATTTGATCGTCGTCGACGCAGGCGACGCTATCCTGATTGCGCATCGCGAGCGGTCGCCGGATGTCGGGCGTCTAACCAAGGAGCTCGAGCGGCGCGGGTTGAAGCGTTACCTGTAGTCAGTCGAGCGCGAGCGCGTCGCACTTCATCGCGAGCTTGCGCAGCTCGCTTTCGTGATCGTCGTCTTCAATCGACAGTTGACGCAGTTTGCCGACGATGTCTTCGTCGACGGACTCCCACTTAATTGCGTTGGTGCGCAAGTCGGACGCGAGCTCGGCCAGCACTGCGAGGTCGCCGCTCAGACGCGCCCAGTTATTCGAGCCGTCGTGCAGCGCGGCCTCAGGCAGTTTCGCCCAGACGTTGTGATCGGCGAGAATCGAGTGAAGCACTTTGACGTGTGCTGCTTCCTTTTCCGCGAGCGCTTCGACCCCGGGCTTGATACTCGCGCCCGTTTAGCGGTGCATGCCGCTTCAGGCGATCGACGAGCCCCTGGTTGCGGCCGGCGATCGCGGCCAGCTCCTCCAGCAATTCCGCGCGCGCCGAATCCGGCGAAAACAATCTCTGAAAAAATCCCATACCAGTAGCCATCTCCCCCACCCGATGCGCGTTGTTGTCAGGCGATTGCGTGGCGCATCGCGACAATAGCTATCGGCATCGAAGCCGCCTCTGTCAAGGGAGTGCTACGAGTTGAACAGCGCGCGCACCAGCGACGATTCGCGCTTGAAGAATCCCTGCGTGTGGTACGAGTCGTCGAGCCGCAGCAGCGCATAGTCCAGGTAGTGCCCGATTTCATGCATCAAGGTGCGCACGAAAGTCTTCGGCTTGACCACGTCGTGGCGCTGCGCCGTGCGCATCCACAGCACGATGTACGGCTGCCGTCGCATCCGCGGATCGTAAGGATAGAACAGCCCGTGCAGCTCGCCGCGGGTGTTGCGAGGGCGCACGCCGCGTACCTCGACGTTGACCGGCGGAGTCATCAGCGTCCGGCAGATCTCGGCAGTCAACGCGCGCGCGCAAGTCGTGGTCGCCGCGAGGTTGCCGGTCTCGAGCACGCGCATCAGGGCGTCGAGCGAGTTGCGCGCCGCAGCATTGGCGACAAAATCGAAGCGCTCGACCGAGTCGCTCTTAAGGTAAGTTCGTTGCGCGCGCGACGAGAGCCGATAGAAAAACGACGGCAGCCGCGTCTCGGAATTCGTGCGAAAGGTCAGGCCGGTAGCCACCACGCCTCCATTGCCGGATACTCACTTCCGGCGCCGCATCCACGAAAGTATCATCCGCGCAATAGTCACAAGGGGCAAGCACTATGCAACTGAGTATTGTCGAAATCGCAAAACCCGCGGACGCCAACGTGATCGTCGGCCAATCGCACTTCATCAAAACCGTCGAGGACGTTTACGAGGCGCTCGTGCAGGCGGTGCCGGGAATCAAGTTTGGGGTGGCGTTCTGCGAGGCGTCGGGGCCGTGCCTGATTCGGCACACGGGCACCGACGTGGCGCTGGAGGAGTCGGCGGTCGAGGCGGCGGCGGCGATCGGGGCAGGGCACGTGTTCGTCGTGATTCTCGGCAACGCGTTCCCTGTCAACGTGCTCAATCAGATCAAGTCGGTGAGCGAAGTCTGTACGATATTCTGCGCGACGGCGAATCCGCTGCGGGTAATCGTGGCGGAGGAAGGCGGCGGACGCGGCGTCGTCGGCGTAATCGACGGCAGCTTCGCCCAAGGGCGTCGAAAGCGCGGGCGATCAGGCCGAGCGGCACGCGATGCTCCGACGATTCGGCTACAAGCAATAGGCCTCGATGGATCAGATGCCCGGCCGGGGCTAACCTTGTAGCTGAGGTTAGTGACGCTGATGGGCGGCGGACGGCAGGAACCACCAAAACCGAAACCGAAACCGGCGACGAAGAAAAGCGCCGAGTGGCGAATCCGTGGATGGCGCGTACGCAATCTCGCCGCCGGCGGATTCCTGCTGGTGTTCTTTGCGATCGGATTTTACCTTGCGCAGCTCTACGGCGAGATCTCCGCGCTGATCGAGCAGCGCCGCGCCGCGCTCACCTCCGCGATTTTTTCTGCGCCCTTTCCGATTCGCGCCGGTGACGACTTCGATCGCAGCGGACTGCTCGATCGCCTGGCGCAGTTGAGCTACTCGCAGGTGCCGTTCGCCAGCGCACCCGGTGAGTACACGAGGGCAAAGAACGCGATCGCGATTTACCTGCGCAAGTTCAACGTCGGCGCGAAGGAATATCCGGCCGAGATGGTGCGCGTTGCTCTCGACGGCACGCGAATCACGCTGGTCGCCGATTCGTTCGGCGTCGCCAAGTCGGACGCGATGCTCGAGCCTGAGGTTATCGGCCGCCTGCTGCCGGGCGCGCCAGCCGAACGCGTCGAGGTCCAGCTCGGCCAGCTCAAGCCCTACCTGGTGAAGGGATTGCTCGCCAGCGAAGATCGTTTTTTCTACTACCATCCGGGAATCGATCCGATCCGCATCGTCGAGGCCGCGATTTCCGACTTGCGCGCGCACCGCCTCGTGCAGGGCGCCAGCACGCTCACGCAGCAACTCGCGCGGACCTTCATGGAACGTCACGAGCGCACCTTCAGCCGCAAGTTCCGTGAGCTGGCGGTGACGGCGGTGCTCGAAATTCGCCTCAAGAAAGATGAAATCCTCGAGCGCTACATCAACGACGTGCCGATGGGCGAGTACCAGGGCACGCCGATCGACGGGATGCCGCAGGCGGCGCGATATTTTTTCAACAAGGATCTCTCCGAGGTCACGCCCGCCGAGGCCGCGACGCTGATCGGAATGATCCAGGCGCCGACGCTGTACGATCCGCGGCGTCATCCCGACGCATGCCTCAAGCGGCGCAACGTCGTGCTCGGCGTGATGAAACACGCGGGCGTGATCGACGACGCCACCTACACGGCCGCGATCGCGACGCCGATTCAGATCACGCAGCCGCCGGGGCTGCGCCGCGCGCCGTACTTCACCGACTACGTGACTGCGTTCGTGAACGAAAATTCCCGGCTTCGACGGACATTTAGAGGGCCTCAAGGTTTACACGACGCTCGACACCGAGTTGCAGGCCGACGCGGTCGACGCCGTCACCGACAATATCGCGCAGCTCGAAAAAAACCATCGACGCCTGCGCCGCGCTGCCAACGACGCGAAGCTGCAGACCTCGCTGGTCGCGCTCGACGCGGACACCGGTGCGATTCGCGCGATGATTGGCGGGCGCGACTACTCCGAGAGCCAGTTCAATCGCGCGGCGAATGCGCAGCGCCAGCCCGGCTCGGCCTTCAAGCCGATTGTCTATCTTGCCGCGCTCGATCCGGAGCGCGCGCCGTTCTCGCCGCCGCTCACGCTCGCGTCGACACTCCCCGACGAGCCGATGACCTTCGGCGGCTGGACGCCCGCGAACTACGAGCGCACCTATCAGCCGCAGGTGACCGTCGTGCAGGCGCTGTACGAATCGCTCAACGTGCCGACCGCGTACGTTGGCAACGAGCTCGGCCCCGCGACGATTGTGAAAACGGCGCACGAGATGGGCATCAACGAGGACCTGCAGGCGGTGCTGCCGATTTCGATCGGCGCCGACGAGACCACGCTGCTCGAGCTCACTTCCGCGTACCAGGTTTTCGCGACCGAGGGCCTGCAGTCGCCGCCGTATGCGGTCGAAGCGGTCGTCGACGCGAAGGGCCATCAGATTTACCTTCACGAGGACGTGGAGAATCGCGTGATTCGTCCCGCCGTCGCGTATCTCATCACGGGCGCTCTCAAAGCCGTCCTGCGCTATGGAACCGGCGCGAGCGCGGGCCGGCTCGGCCTGGATTTTCCGGCGGCGGGCAAGACCGGCACGACCCAGGATTACAAGGACGCGTACTTTATCGGCTACACGCCGGCGATCGTCTGCGGCGTCTGGGTCGGCTTCGACCAGCCCGAGAGTCTCGGCTTGACCGGCGCGCAAGCGGCGCTGCCGGCATGGGTTCAGTTCATGCAGGATGCGGCGCCGGCGGATCCCGAGGATTTCCCCGAGCCGTCGGGCGTCACGATGGCGACGATCGATCCCGAGTCGGGCGGTCTTGCGACCTCGGCATGTCCCAAGCAGGTTGAGCTGCCATTTCTAATCGGCACCGCGCCGACGCAGATGTGCACGCTCCACGGCGGAATCTTCGCGAGCTCACCCGCACCTCCTCCAATGCCGGCGATATCGCCAATGCCGGGATCGACCCCGCCGCAGCCAGTCGCATCGGCAAGCCCGTCGTCCTCCGATGTCTTCGGCGCAGTCGGAAAATTCCTAAAAGGAATCTTCTCGCCCTAGTCTCTTCTCGCCTCTCCCTGTCAGGGAGAGGTCGCGCCGAAGGCGCGGGTGAGGGTCCGCTTTCCTGGAGGATTTCTTCTCGTTTTCCCTGACAGCCGAGGCTACGAAAAATCTGAAACTTTTTCGCCTGAGATTCGTCTAATGACCGCGGATGTACGCCCGCCTGATGCTTGCCATTTTGGTACAATCAGGTGGTGACCGCCGAGTTCCGGAGCCGAGCACGCTTGCAAGATCATCTGCATAACAGCCCCCGATGGGCGCGAACTGCGCGCGCAGCGCTAGCAGCCGCCGGACTGATCGGTCTGCTCGCGGCCAGCGGATGCATCAACGGCGAGACGATCGAATCGCCGTCGCATGACTCATCGTCCATCGACGATCCCGCCGTCTCGCACGGCAGCCAGGCCGCGATTCACAATGCCAAGGCGGCGATTCCCGACGCGGGTGACGTGCTGATTGCGGGCGGCGCTGACGCGTCGAATCGAAGTCTCGCGAGCGCTGAGTTTTTCGATCCGACGTCGGGCCAATTCGTCGCGACCGGAAGCGGGGCGCTGAGTCGCGCGAGCGCATCTGCCGCTGCCCTCTCGGCGAGCCAGGTGCTGCTCGACGGCGGCTTCAGCGGCGATGCTGCGATCAAGAATTTTTCGCTCAACCTCGAAGGCAAGGTGCTGGGCAGCGCCGAGATTTTCGACGAGACCACCGGCACCTTCTCACTCGCCGGCAGGATGACCACGCCGCGGATGGGCTTCACTGCGACCGCGCTCAACAACGGCAAGGTCCTGCTCGCCGGCGGCTTCGACGATCAAAACAACGTGCTCGACACCGGCGAGCTGTACGATCCGGTCGCGCACAAGTTCTCCCTGGTCACCAACACGATGAGCGATCGGCGCGCGTTTCACACTGCGACGCTGCTGCTGAGCGGCAAAGTGCTGCTGGCCGGCGGCGCGACCAACCTCACCGGCGACACCACCAACTCCGCCGACATCTACGATCCCGCGTCGAACTCGTTCACGCCCGCGACCTTCCCGATGGACCATCAGCGCGCCGCGCATACCGCGACGCTGTTCGCGACGGGCCCGCTGGCCGGCAAGGTGCTGATAACCGGCGGCGTCGGCGGCTCGAGCTTCTTCTTCAAGGACAGCAGCGCCGAGATTTACGATCCGGCCTCGCAGGAATTCAGCCTGCTCTCCAGCTTCATGAACGAGCCGCGCTCGATGCATACCGCGACGCTGCTCGACGACGGCACGGTCCTGCTCGCCGGCGGCTTCAGCGGCACCGTCGCAGTTTCGGGCGGCGTGTTATCGGGCGCGTCGGGCTTGATCAGCAATTCGGCTGAGACCTTCGATCCGAACACCGGCGATTTCACTTGCGTCGGCGGATTCAACACCGACACGACGCGATGCAACCAGTCGATGACCTCTGCGCGCGCGGGTCATACTGCCACGCTGCTCGCGAGCGGCCCGACACCCCATCGCGTGCTGATTGCCGGTGGAATCGGCGCCGCCGATCCTGCTGCGCACGGCCTCGAGCTCAGCAGCGCGGAGCTGTTCAATCCCGCGGGCGGCGGCAGCTTCGTCGCGACCGGCTCGATGGCCACCGCGCGCGCCCTGCACACCGCGACTCTGCTCCGCTAGGCGCTCATTCCAGAGGCTCGTCGGCATCCGCGCCGTCAGCGTCGTCGGACTCGGCGATCGCAAACCGCTCCTGCGCACTCGACATGTCCGCGACCAGCTTGCGCGACACGATGATAAACGCCGAGTGCGCGATCATCCTGAGATGCGGCCGCACGCTCATCCCCTTCACCTGCCAATGGCGCAGCATCGTCTCGAAACTTTCGATCTCGCCGAAATCGCTGCGCGCCTGGATCGCCTCGCACGTGTCCTTGAGCTGCACCGCCGTCGGCACGTAGCAGACCAGCACGGCGCCGGGCCGCAGCGCGGCCGCCGCAACCGCCAGCGCGCGTCCCGGCTCCGCGAGATCGAGAAACATCCGATCGACGCCGGTTTCATCGAAGCCCGCGTAGAGGTCGCGCACCTTGATAGTCCAGTTGGGCGCATCGCCGAAAAACGCGGCTACGTTCTTGCGCGCGGCGTCGGCAAAATCCTCGCGCAGCTCGTACGAGATGACGCGCCCCGCCGGCCCGACCGCGCGCAGCAGCGCAATCGTCAGCGCGCCCGCACCCGTGCCGCCTTCTATCACCGTCGCTCCGGGAAACACGTCGCCCCAAATCAGCAGCGGCCCGGTATCCTTGGGATAAATCACCTGCGACGCGCGCGGCAGATGCGGGATCAAGTCGGCGTACGTCGGCCGCAGCACCAGGAACGCCTCGCCGGTCGAAAACTTGACGCGCGATCCTTCCTCGACGCCGAACAAATCGTCAGCGCGCAGCTCGCCGCGGATGAGCAGCTTCTTGCCCGCCCGCAGCATCTTCATGTATCGCCGCCCCTTGCGGTCAATAAAAATAACAGCGTCGTTTTCTTTAAGCCGCGAGTCCAAAGTGATCAACGCTTGCACGCAGCAAGCGCGCGGGCAACACGCGGGCAAGGAATACACTTTATCCAATGTGAAACCCCTCCTGGGTTTCACGCTTCCCTGGGCAGGGGTGACCCCTGCACCCGGTATTAAGAAAAGATGCGGGACTTCGTCCCTGTTAGAACGGGTTGGGGGTTGGTCTGCTCTTACCTCGCCCGTTCGTTTTACGGGAGAGGCGGCTGGCCGCATCGCGGCCAGCGGTGAGGGTTCTGCGATCGCACCACGAAAGCTCGCACGCTCTCACTTCCGTTGTTGCGCGCACTGCCTATTGACTATACGACCTTGCGACCTTACCTTTGATGATGCACCCGGCCGGATGGCAGCATCCATCGCCGGGTCGTTTTGCGTCAACGTTGATCCGATTCCAGGGACAATTCGAGAGCCGTTAATCCAACTCGAGAGCGTCGCACGTCATGGCAGAGAAAAAAGCAAAAACCGCTGAGAAAAACGCCGGCATCCAGCAGAAACACATCTGCCCCAGTTGCGGCGCCGAGAGCAAGGTGACCAAGTTCGCCGGCTTCGGCCGCCGGGGCTTCTACCTCGTCTGCGAGAAGGCCTGCGGCTTCGTCGGACGCACGCGCTAAGCGGGCAGGGGGTACACACTCGATGGGCAGAGCGCGCAAAAGCAAGACCTCCAAGCGCGACAAGTACGCTTCGTTCGGCGATATGGCGGACGAGGCGGACGAAGATGCCGACCTTCCCAAGGACGAAGCCGGCCGCCGAAAAATCAAGCGCCAGTACGGCGAGCTGCTCGGCATCCGGATCGAAAAGCTGCGCGGGCGAGTCCTGAACCGCGAGCGAATCAACAAGACCATCGAGGGCATCTACTTCATCTGCGGCTCATGCCTGAAAGTTTGCCATTCGCTCGACGACGGTTTCAGCGAAGATCCCGCCAATCTGAATAATATGTGCGGCGCATGCGCCAAGGCCCAGGCCGCCGCCGTTACCGCGGCGGCCGCTGCGGCCAAGGACACCACCGGCGGAACGACGCGCCGCCCGACGCGACCGGCCAAAAAACGCGCCGCCGCAAGCTGACCGTGCTTGTGCGCATGGCAACGAAAAGCTAAACAGGGCCGATGTCTTTACAGCTCATCCGTCCCGATATCAATCTCGATTTCGTCGGCAAGCGTTTCTTCTTCGTCGCGCTTTCGACCGTCGATTAACCTTCTCGCGATCGTGCTGCTGTTCACCAGGGGCCTCAACTACGGCGTCGATTTCGCCGGCGGCAGCGTCGCGCAAATCGAATTCACCACCCGCACCAACGGCGACGCGGTCACCAAGGCGCTCGCGCCGCTCGATCTCGGCGAGGTCACGGTCCAGGACTTCGGCAAGGCCGGCCAGTCGTTTCTCGCGCGCTTCCAGGCCTTCAAGAATATCGGCAGCATCGGGCCCAAGCTCGACGGCGCGCTGGAAAAGGCCTACGGCCCCGGCGTCGCCAAGGTCGTGCGCGTCGAGAGCGTCGGCGCCAAGGTCGGCAGCGACCTGCGCCGCAAGGGCTTTGCCGCCGTCATCATCGCGACCATCTTCATGGGCGTGTACATTGCCATCCAGTTCCGCCATGTGAGCTGGAGTTTCGGCGCGGGCGCCGTGATCGCTCTCATCCACGACGTGCTGGTCGTGATGTGCGCGTTGGTCATCAGCCAGTACCAGTTCGATTTGACCACGCTGGCCGCGGTGCTCACCGTTATCGGCTACTCGGTGCATGACACCATCATTGTTTCGGACCGCATCCGCGAGGACTCGACCAAGCGCCGGCGCGAGCCGATCGCGAGCATCATGAATCGCGCGATCAACGAGACACTCTCGCGCACCATCCTGACTTCCGGCACCGCCATCGTCGTGCTGCTCTCGTTGCTCGCGTTCGGCGGCCCCATCCTGCGCCCGTCGGCGTTCACCCTGCTGATCGGTTTCATCACCGGCACCTACTCGTCGATCTACATCGCGGGCCCGGTGGTCCTGTTCTGGGAAGGCGACTCCGGCCGCACCAGGACGCGCACCGGATCGTCGCGCGCAGCCTGATCTTCGTTGAAAACCGGCCGCGGAATCTACGCGATCGTGAACGCTCGGCCAATCGAGCGCAGCGCCGACGCGGTAGTGCTGACGCTAAGCCTCGAGCGCGCCGACGGAATTGAAAAAGTGGCGCTGCGATTTCGCATAGCGACGGCGCTGCTTGATCCTGCCGACTCTTCCGAAAAGCTGATCGAACGAATCACGCCATGGCTAGAGCGCGAATTCGAGCAAACGCGCGAAGCCGCCCTGAAATCGATCCGCACCGAGCACAAGCTGCTCGAGATCGTGTTCGACAACGAACACCCCGGCCCCTTCGCATAACCAGCGGAGCGCCAGATACCGGATTGAGGCAGCGCAAGCGCGCCCCGAGAGCTTTTGTGCTGCGATCGCAGAACCCTCACCGCTGGCCGCGATGCGGCCAGCCGCCTCTCCCGTAAACGAACGGGCGAGGTAAGATTCGGACCCCTTCCGAACCCAACCCCTTCTAACAGGGACGAAGTCCCGCATCTTTCTTTTCTTAATTCTAAGGTGCAGGGGTTACCCCTGCCCAAGGAAGCGTGAAACCCAGGAAGGGTTTCACATTCAATCGCGTGATTTCCCCGCGCGCGCATATCCGCGCTACGATTCATTCAGAGGTTTCCCCCAATGCCCATCGAGATTCGCCGCGCCACCGAAGCTGATATCCCCGAGCTCTCGCGACTCGTCGCCGCGCTAGCCGCATGGGAGCAGGCGCTCGACCCGCGCGTGCAATTTGATTGGGACGGAATTCGCGACGCGCCCAACTGGCTGAAGCTCGTGCTCAATCGCGGCCATCATGCGGTCTGGGTTGCGAGTTCCGACGGCCATCTCGTCGGCCATCTGTGGATTCGCCTCAAGCGCCAGGCCGACGGCGCGATTCCTCAGTCCATCGGCTATATCAGCCAGGCTTTCATGGACGAGAACTTCCGGGGACGCGGGCTAATGAAGCCGATGCTCGAGGCGGCCTACGAATGGTTCCGCGACGCGGGCATCACGGTCATCACGCTGAGCGTTCTGCATCGCAACTGGGTGGGCGCGACCGCATGGCATCGGCTCGGCTTCAGCGACTGGCGCGAAGAGCGCCGCATGGACCTGAAACCGCGCCCGAAGTAAGCTCGTCGCCCACTCGCTGCATTTTCGTGTTTTCTTAATCGTTGTTTCATCCCGAGATCTTCGTGTCATCCCGAGCGAAGCCGAGGGACCCCGGATCTTTCTCGACGCGCGCCGACGCACCCCAACCACGGCTACACCGCTCCGCTCGCAAGTTCTCTGACCGCTCGGATAGCTCGATATTACCCTTGACAACGCAACAGAATCGCTTTACTAGACTGAATGGGTCCAGTATTCCCAAGAGGCCGTTTCCATTTGACTGCTCGCGCGGAAGCCTTATACTATACCTAGCGGGTCCACTATTATTGGATTGCAATCTGTTGACGGACACGAAGCCTGAATAGTTATATCGAGAACAAGATGCTGAAGAAGCCCGTTTACATGGACAATCATGCGACCACGCGCGTCGATTCGCGCGTGCTCGATGCGATGCTGCCGTATTTCACCGAGAAGTTCGGCAACGCCGCCAGCCGCAACCACAGCTTCGGCTGGGAAGCGGAAGAGGCCGTCGATCGCTCGCGCAATCAGATCGCCGCGCTCATCGGCGCCAAGTCCAAGGAAATTATTTTCACCAGCGGCGCCACCGAGTCCGACAACCTCGCCATCAAGGGCGTCGTCGAGTTCTACAAAGACAAGGGCAACCACATCATCACCTGCGTCACCGAGCATAAGGCCGTGCTCGACAGTTGCCGCGCGCTCGAGCGCGCAGGCAAGGCGACGGTCACGTATCTGCCGGTCGACAAGTACGGGATGGTCGATCCCGACGCCGTGCGCCGCGCGATCACCGACAAGACCGTGCTCATCACGATCATGTGGGCCAACAACGAAATCGGCACGATTCATCCGATCGCCGAAATCGGCAAGATCGCGAAAGAGAAGGGCATCGTCTTCCACTGCGACGCGGTCCAGGCAATCGGCAAGGTGCCGGTCGACGTCGAGAAGGCGGGCGTCGATCTCGCGTCGATCACCGCGCACAAGATTTACGGGCCGAAGGGCATCGGCGCGATTTACGTCCGCTCGAAGGGACCGCGCGTGCGCCTGACTCCGCAGATGGACGGCGGCGGCCATGAACGCGGGATGCGCTCCGGGACGCTCAACGTTCCCGGCATCGTCGGCCTCGGCGCGGCGTGCGAAATCTCGGGCAAGGAAATGCCTGACGAAGCGCAGCGCCTCATTCAGCTTCGCAGCCAGCTACAGGCTGGACTGTTCGAGCGCCTCGACGAGATTTACGTCAACGGTCATCCGACCGAGCGCCTGCCCGGCAACCTGAACGTGAGCTTCGCGTACGTCGAAGGCGAGTCGCTCCTGATGGGTATCAACGATATCGCCGTCAGCTCCGGCTCCGCATGCACCTCGGCGACGCTCGAGCCGTCGTACGTCATTCGCGCGCTGGGAATCGACGACGAACTAGCGCACAGCTCGATTCGCTTCGGGCTGGGCCGTTTCAACACGCTGGAAGAAGTCGATTACGTGACGGACCGCGTCAGCCGCGAAGTGAAGCGGCTGCGCGAGATGTCGCCGTTGTACGAGATGGCGAAAGAAGGAATCGATCTCAAGTCGGTCAATTGGAAGTCGTAACGCCGACATCAGGAAAAAATTTATGGCTTACTCAGATAAGGTTATCGAGCACTACAACAATCCGCGCAATGTCGGCAGCTTCGCCAAGGACGAGCCGGGCGTCGGCACGGGCGTCGTCGGCGCGCCGGAATGCGGCGACGTGATGAAGCTGCAGTTGAAAATTGGCGACGACGGCGTCATCGAGGATGCGCGCTTCAAGACCTTCGGCTGCGGCAGCGCGATTGCCAGTTCGAGCTACGTCACCGAACTCGTCAAGGGCAAGCATATCGACGAGGCGATGACGATTAAGAACACCGTCATCGTCAAGGAACTGAACCTGCCGCCGGTGAAGATTCACTGCTCGGTCCTGGCCGAGGACGCGATCAAGGCCGCGATCACCGACTGGCGCAAGCGCAAGGGCTGACGATGCGGCAACGCAAGAGCCCTCCAAGTCGAAGGAGGCATAAGGTTTCGTGGCTGTGATTTCACTTTCCGAGGGCGCTGCCCACAAGATCAAGCAACTGGTCGCCGACAAGGGCGAAGGCGCGGGGCTGCGCGTAAAAGTCGTCGGCGGTGGATGCTCGGGCTTGCAGTACCGGATGGAAATCGACGCCGCCAAGGAACGCGACAAGGTTTTCGAGCGCGACGGCGCGCGCCTGATTGTCGATAAGAAAAGTTTTCTGTACCTCAACGGCTCCGAGCTCGACTACGGCGAAGAACTGATGTCGTCGGGCTTCAAGGTCGTCAATCCAAATGCCAAACGCAGTTGCGGATGTGGAGAATCGTTCGTCGTATGAACGAGTGGACGTGGGGACTGCTGTCTCAAGATGATCGAATGCCCTTCATGTGGAAAGCGGCAAGAGCCGCTGCTGACTTGCGCTGAATGCGGCACGCCGCTCGCGGCGCCGCTCGATTGTTTCGCCGCACTCGGACTCCCGCGCAAGCTGACGATTGATCTCGACGCACTCGAGCGCCGCTATCACGAATTGAGCCGCAAACTTCATCCCGACCGCTTCGTCTCGAAAGGACCCAAAGTTCGCGACGCCAGTCTGCGCGCTACCGCCACGCTCACCCGCAGCTATCGCACGCTGCGCGACCCCGTCGCCCGCGGCCTCTACTGGCTCGAACTCAACGGCGAAAAGCTAGCCGATAACAACAAGCGCGTGCCGCCCGAAGTCGCCGAGCTGGTGTTCGAAGTGCAGGAGCAGCTGGCCGAGATGCAGCTTGCTGATCCCGAAGAGGCGCACGAACGCGCAACCCAAATCGCGGCGCGCCGGGTCGAACTTCAATTCACGATGGATGAAAAGCTGGTCGAGCTCGAACGGCATTTCGCGAAATGGGATCAGCCGGCCGATGAAAAAATGCTTACGTTGGAGTTGAAGGCAATTCTGTCCAACATCGCCTATCTGCGCACGCTGATTCGCGACGTCGATCGCGCGCTCGAGAACGCAAAGGCCGCTTGAGCCCTTAACACTGAAATGAATGGCACGAATTTTTGGCATAGACCTCGGCACCACCAACAGCCTGATTGCCGCTATGGAAGCGGGCGAGCCGCGCGTGCTCGCGGTCGGCGAGAAAGGCAGCGCACTGCTGCCGAGCGTCGTTGCGATCGCGCCCGATGGCGCAGTCACCGTCGGCGAACGCGCAATCGAAATGGAACCGCACCTCACCGTCGAGCGCGACGGCCGCGTGAGCGCAGTCGGCTTCGCCGGCGGCGAATACGGCGCGGTCATTCGATCCGTCAAGCGCTATATGGGATTGGGCGGCGACGAAATCGCGCCTGAAGATCGCGCGCGCTACACCTTCGCCGATCTCAGCGGCCCGGTCGTGCGCTTTCAAATCGGCAAGCGCGTCTTCACGCCCTCGCAAATCTCGGCCGAAATTCTGCGCGCGCTGAAAGACGGCGCCGAACGCGCGCTGGGCAACGGCGAGAAAGTCGATCGCGTCGTAATCACCGTGCCCGCCTACTTCAACGACGGCCAGCGCCAGGCCACCAAGGATGCCGGCCGCCTGGCCGGGCTCGAAGTCGTGCGCCTTGTGAACGAGCCGACCGCTGCGTCGCTCGCCTACGGCCTCAACAAGATGGCGACCGGCAACGTCGCAGTGTTCGACTTCGGCGGCGGCACTTTCGACATCTCGATTCTCAGCATCAAGGAAGGAATCTTCGAGGTGCTCGCGACCAACGGCGATACCCATCTCGGCGGCGACGATATCGATCGCGCGGTCGTCGAGTGGCTGCTGGCCGAACTCCCCGACACGCTCAAGCTCGATCGCCACGTCTGGAACAGCGCGCGCATGGCCGCCGAGGACGCCAAGAAGCGCCTCACCGACGTTACCGAGACGGAAGTTATCGTCGAACTACCCGGCCATTCGATTCGCAAACATCTGACGCGCGAGGTGCTCGAGCAGCTCGCAGCGCCGTTCATCGAGCGCACGCTCAAGCGATGCGAACTGGCGATATCAGACGCCAAGCTCACATCTGCAGATATTAACGCCGTCGTGCTGGTCGGTGGCTCGACCCGGATGCCGCTGGTCCGCAATCGAGTGGCCGAGATGTTCCATAGAGAACCCCTCTGCTCGATAAACCCAGACGATGTGGTCGCTTTGGGAGCCGCAGTTCAAGCTTCTGTGCTAATGGGCACACAGGGCGACATGCTCCTGCTCGACGTCGTACCGCTGTCGCTCGGTATCGAAACGATGGGCGGCGTGATGGAACGTCTTATACATCGCAATACCACGATTCCGACCAGCGTAACTGAAGGCTTCACCACGGCTGTGGATAATCAAACACATGTTGATATCCATGTTTTGCAAGGAGAGCGAGAGCTTGCTAAAGATTGCCGGAGCTTAGCGCGCTTCAAGCTGGGCCCGATCCAGGCTCAGCCGGCGGGTGTCCCCCGCATCGAAGTCACTTTCCTCATCGATGCAAACGGGATACTAAATGTCAATGCGCGCGATGAGCGCACGGGCCGCGAGCATTCGGTCGACGTCAAGCCGAGCTACGGACTGACGGACGACGAAATCGAGCGGATGCTCGAAGAGGCGATCGATCTTGGGGAGCAGGATCTGGAAGAGCGCCTGCTGATTTCGGCCCGTAACGACGCCGAGCAGATCCTGGGCGCACTGCGCAAGCAGCTCGGCGAATACGGCCGGCTGGCCCCAGCCGGCGAGCGAGCGCGCATGGATGAGGTGGCGGAGCGGTTGGAGGCGGCCCGAACGGGAACAGATCGAGAACTAATCGCAAAACTCGTCGAGGAGCTTAATGAGGTTACGACTCCGTTTGCGGAGCGAATCATGGACGCCGCTATCAAGCTGGCGCTCGAGAAGAAGTCAGTCGAGGAGCTTTCGTAGCAGGTTTGCAACGGAATTCTGACGAGGGACGTACATTAGCGATGGGACTGAAGTGGGATCAGGCCGAAGAATTGGCAGAAGTGCTGGCGGAGAATCATCCGGGGTTGAACCCGCTCGACGCGCGCTTCACCGATCTGCGTCAATGGGTAATCGATCTCGACGAATTTGACGATAACCGCGAGGGTTCAACCGAGGCAAAACTGGAAGCAATCCAGATGGCATGGCACGAAATCTATAAGGAACAGAACGAAGACGACGCGGAATAGACTCTGAATAGGCGTAGAAGTGGCTACGTCAAAATTAACGGGGAGGTGGGGTGGTGGACGCACATAGCACGACACTGAAGGCGGGTAACGGAGAGAAGATGCAGGAAAAGGAAACACTGGACGAAAGATTGCCGGGGTTGTTTGAGCCCGACACCCTTTTGCCCATCCAATACTTCGAGGCGATGCGCAAGAAGCATCTGCTCGAGGGCGAAAAACGGCTCATCCTGAGCGTGCTCGAGGACGCGATCGAATGCTTCATGAAATGCATCGACGCGTCCACCAGCAAGGGCCAGCGATTGTTCCGCGACGCCGACGAATGGATCGCGCACGAGGACAAGCGCTGGGTCTTCTCGTTCGACAACGTCTGCGACATGCTCGATATCAATCCCGAGTACATGCGGATGGGTCTGCGCAAGTGGAAGGACAAGCGGCTCGACGCGATCGCGCGTCGGCGGGCGGCGATGGTGCTCGAGGCGGAGCGCGCAGCCGCGGAGGCTGCGCTGCAGCCGGCGGCGGGCGACGCCGCGATAGCGGCGGCGCCGGTGGTTGCGGCCGCGCCCGCGCCAGCGGTCGCACGGCAGAAGCCCGCGACCAAGGTCGCGGGCAAAGCGGCGGCGCGCGTCAAGCGCCGCCCCGAGCGCGTTCGCATCGCGAAGCGCTCGTCCGGAAAACTGCGCAAAGCGCGCGCTTAGCACGACAATATAGAAAGGGGAGCGCGGGTCTTCGACCCGCGCTCCCCTTCGCATTCGCAGCCGCGAGTTGAAAATTACATTTTCAACTCCCGCCTACGCTCGCGCCTCCCCGCGCGCCGCCGACAGCCCCGCCACGATCACCCGCACTATCTCGCGCAGCTTGCGATGGTACCGCGCGAGGCTGGTTGCGTTCTTTTCGATTCCATGCGCCGCCGCCACCAGCATTTGCGCCAGATCGTCCGCGTCGAGTTCCATCCGCGCCGGCGCGAGCTCTCCCGCGCGCGTCGCCTCTTCGATCACCTCGCGCAGCACCTTCATGTAGCGCCGGTCCGACTGCGCGAACAAATCCGCCGACAATCGGTTCTTCGAATCCATCAGCTCGGCTGCATGCGCCGATTTGTATACCGTCTCGAACAGAAACCCGTGCTTGGCTTCGAGCACCGCGACCAGCCGCTCGTCGATGCTGCCCGGCGTCGCGCGCGCTGTCGTCACCGCCGACTCCATCCGTTCGATCAGGCTCTCGCACAGCGCGCGGAAGATCTCTTCCTTGCTCTTGAAGCTCAGGTAGACGGTGCCCTTGGCGATTTCTGCCTCGCGCGCGATGTCATCGATCGAGGTGCGCCGGTAGCCGTATTGGCTGAACAGCCGTATCGCCGCATCCAGGATAGCGGCGCGTTTGGCTTCCGGCGCACCTCGTCTTTGAGTGTTCATCTCCGCGGTCTGGCGAATGCTCCCGTTACGCCGGCAATTGCAGTAGCCGCTGCGGCCGCACCACCATCTCGAAGATATTCAACTCTATCGGCTGCGTCACGGCGAACAGCACCGCCCGCGCGACGTCGTCAGCCGACGCCAGGAACAACTTGCCCGCCGCCGCGATTTGATCCAGCACGTCGGGCGCCACTGGCTTGCCGGGCTCGATGTCCGCTTTGATCCCCAGCGAACTTGCGATTCCCTGGACGAACTCAGGCGGAAAGTTGCGCGCGAAGTTGGTGGCAACCGCGCCCGGTATGATATTCACCACGCGAATCTTGTCGTTCTCCAGTTCCTTGCGCAGCGTCGTCGCGATCGAATTCACCGCCCACTTGGTTGAGCCGTAAACCCCCGACGCTTCGGTGCGGCCGGCAGTGGATGAGATATTTACGACGTGCCCGGCAGCGCCGCAAGCGCGCATCGCGCGAATCGCCGCCTGCGACCCGACCAGCAGCGCGAGCACATTGACCTCGAGCATCTCGCGCCAGCGCTCGGGGTCGCCGTCGATTATCGAGCTCGGGAAACTGAGCCCCGCGTTGTTCACCATGATGTCGAGCCGGCCCGTGGTCTTGACCGCCCTGTCCACCAGCGCCTGCACCTGCCGCACGTCGCGCGCATCGAGCACAACAGCAGTAGCCCGTCCGCCAGCTTTCTCGATTGCTTTGACGCCTTCGGCCAGCGCGGACTCCGTGCGCCCCGCGATAAACACATGCGCGCCCGCCTCGCCGAGCCGAATCGCGATCGCGCGGCCGATTCCGCTCGACGCACCGGTGACGATCGCGGTGCGCCCCTTGAGTGATTGAGTGTGATTGTCTGCCATGACCGATACCTCCGTTGACTAACTGACCAAATGACCATTTAATCTGAAACAGTCAATTAGACTAGCAACGCGCGCAACACGATCCTAGCCTCTCCCTATCAGGGAGAGGCCGACGTGCGTCCGCGCACGTCGGGTGAGGGTCCGCTCATACAGATGCCCTTCCTATCTTTCCCCCGCGCCGACTCCTCTCCACGAATCCCAAACCAAACCGCAGAACCAGGAATTTGGACCCTTGTATCTGGGAGTCAGCGTACCAAGATAGCAGTGGGCGCGGCAGACCGGAGGTCCCTGGGTCGCAAGAGGCCGTGGGTGAGCATCGATCGCCGCGTCCGCTAGCTAACGCGTCCAGAGCCCGAACAGTTGACAGGGCCGCGCCGCGCGCACGAGCCCGCATTGGACAAGGAAGGGTGGGACGCCGAGGAAGGAGCAGGGCGATGGCCGCAGAATCGTACGTTGGGATCGATGTGAGTAAGGCGGAATTGGTGGTGGCGGTGCGGCCGTCAGGCGAGCGCCTGACGCTGGCCAACGATCGCGCCGGAATCAAGCGCCTGGTCGGGCGCTTGGGTGAACTCAAGCCGACGCTGGTGGTGGTGGAAGCGACTGGCGGGCTGCAGCGCCAGGTGGTGGCGGGGTTGTGGCTGGCGGGGATCGCGGTGGCGGCGGTCAATCCGTCGTGGGTACGCAACTTCGCCAAAGGCCGCGGCGTCATGGCCAAGACCGATCGCAAGGACGCCGAGTTGCTGGCGTTGTTTGCGGACGGGAACGGCCCGAGCCACGGCCACCGGCCGACGCCGAGACCCAGGCGTTGCAGGACCTGGTGATGCGGCGCGAGCAGTTGCTCGAGATGCTGGTGGCGGAGAAGCAGCGGCTGCACCGCGCGGCGGGCACCATGCGCAAGGAACTGCGCCATCACATCGCGTATCTGGAGGGACGCCTCAAGGAGCTCGAACAGGACATCGACAAGACCGTGCGGCGTTCCGATGGGTGGCGGCGCAGAGCGAGATCGTGCGCAGTGTGCCGGGCTTCGGCCCACGCTTCAGCGCGATAGCGCTGGCGAAAATGCCGGAGCTGGGTACGCTCAACCGCAGGCAGATCGGGGCGCTGGTGGGAGTGGCGCCGATGCCCGATGACAGCGGTCGCCGCCACGGCCGGCGGATAATTGCCGGCGGTCGGTTCGAGGTGCGCAACAAGCTCTACATGTGTGCGATGGTAGCGGCGCGTCCAACCCGGTGCTCAAGCAGTTCTATGAGCGGCTGGTGGCGCGCGGCAAACCCAAGAAGCTGGCGCTGGCCGCGGTGATGCGCAAGCTCATCGTGATCCTCAACGCCATGCTCAAAACCAACAGCCTGTGGAGGCCGCCATGCCCGGACCCGAGCATCTGAGAAAATTAAAAAGTCGGCGCGTTGTCCACAAGTCCACAGGCAGGACGCTTCAAGCAATCCCACAGCCTGTGGACCCTGTGGGCAACCCGCCGCCGCCATCCCCCAATACAGTGCTCACCCGCCGCTCGAAGACGAGCGCCGGCCTCTCCCTGACAGGGAGAGGCTAGGACTAAAACCCTCCCCCAAAAACTCGAGAGCGAAAGCGCGTCCGCGCGATTTCGCTCCTTCTGTTCTTGACACTGGGTGCAGGGGTCACCCCTGCCCAGGGAGGTGCGGAACCCACGGCGGGTTCCGCCTTAAATTCCGCCGCGGTTCATCAGCCTTGCCAGCGGAACGCGCACCTCGTAGCGTTTCATCCTGCTGCGATTCCGCGATGCCGCTGCGAACTAAAATCGAATGCCCCGAGTGCGACGCTGACCTGGTCGTCAAGCGCGGCGGCGTATGCCCCAACTGCGGCGCGCGCATCACCGAGCACGTCGCCTGGGCCCGCGCGCGCGAGAAGCGTATCGAGCAGGTCGTCGCGGTGGTCGCGACTGTGCTGGTAGTCGGCGTCGCCGTCGTCACCAGCGGCGCGACGCTGCTCGAGGGCATCGCAGCCTACGCCGTAGTCGGCGGGGTGATGTACTATCTTGCGCGCCGCACTTTTGTCTGACCCCTCGCCTACATTGGTATCTGATTTTTCGCGCGCGCGTTTCTGAAGATTTGTTTATTTCCAGCCGCTCGAACGCCGCCTGAAGGCTTCAGTCTGAACGCCTGTTTAGCTCCGCGCCGCCAAACCTGAACGTTCATTAAGTCGTTCTCTCCGTTGACGTTTTTTGTTTTTTTATTTTCGAAATCGTGCAACCAAACTGTGCCGATGGCGTATTCACTGCTGTGAAGATCCAGGGTGATACAGGAAGTTTCCCGAAGCGGCTCGATGGCATCCTTAATGCTCTCTCAATCGTTAGAGGTAACCAACAAATGAACTCCAAACGAAGTCTGATGACGGCGCTGGTTGGTCTCGCGATGCTGGCGACGCCGATTACGGCGGCTGCCTACGACAACAACTACAATCACAACAATTCGCATGCAGCGCGGGTGGCTAGTTCCGTCAACTCGACGCGCTCTTTTGCGGCGACGCGAAACTTCAATCACTCGTTCGCGAACACCAACGCGTTCCACGGCAATGCGGTGGCGCGTCATGACTTCCGCGAAGAGCGTCGCATGGCCGACCTCAACGCGTACCGGAATTACGGCCGGGGTTACGCGGCACCCGGTTACGTCGCGGCTCCCGTCTACGGCGCCCCAGCATACGCGGCGGTTCCCGCCTACGGCGCGGCGGCACCTTACTACGGTGCTATCGGCGGCGGTGGTGGATGCGGAGCGGCGCGGAGCGTGGTGAACAATTATTATCGCGACCGCAACACCGGGCATCCGGCGGCAGCCTACGATCTGCTCGCACAGAACCGATGGGCATTCCGTAGCGGATGCACGAATGGCGCGGCGACCGGCGGTGGCATGCTCGGCGGACTCGGTGGACTAGGTGGACTCGGCCGCGGATACAACGGCGGCTATAACCAGCCTTACGGCGGCGGATACGGCGGCGGCTACAACCAGCCTTATGGCGGCGGCTCGATGCTGGCACCGTTGCTTCAGTACATACGGTAACTCAGCTAACGCGCATCCTCCCGCGCGTTGGTTGACGACAAGCGCGCCCCGTCCCCTCCCGGCGGGGCGCGTTTCTTTGTGGCGGCGAAGCGAAGCGCGGAACCAGGAACATGGACCCTCACCCGCCGCTCGAAGACGAGCGTCGGCCTCTCCCTGACAGGGAGAGGCTACATGACCCTCCCCCAAAACCCCGGAGCGGAAGCGCGTCCGCGCGATTTCGCTCCTTCTTTTCCAATACTGGGTGCAGGGGTCACCCCTGCCCAAGGAGGTGCGGAACCCACGGTGGGTTCCGCATTAGATGAAGTGCCTTTCCCCCCGCTCACCACACCGCCGCAAGCCGCTCGACCGCTTTCAGCACTTTCGCCCGACGCTCGTCCCCGGTCTTCGCGAACGAGGAGAACTGCAGCGCGGTGGTCGTGATTCCGGCGCGGGCGTAGTCATCCAGCCGCCGCCGGCATTTCTCTGCCGAGCCGAACACGAAAATCTTCTCGACCATCTCATCGGGAATCGTCTCGAGCGCTTTCTTGCGATCGCCGGCGTTCCACGCGTCCATCGCAATTCCTGCTTCCTTGTCGTAGCCGATTTCGCGAAAGAACTTGTTGTACTGCGGGACAGTGACGTACGCCGTCAGCGACCGCCGGAAGAGCGTGCGCGCGACGTCTTCGTCTTCATCGACGGCGCAGATTATTCTGCACACGACGTCGAGGGCCGCGGGGTCCTTGCCCGCCGCGCGCATCCCTTCGCGCGTATGGTCGAGCATCGGCGCGACCGTCTCCGGCGTGATGAAGTTGACGATCACGCCGTCGCCCAGCTCGCCCGCCAGCCGCAACATCTTGGTGCCTTGCGCGCCGATATAAATTTTCGGCGGATGCGTAATCGGGGCGTCGAGCCGGAACCCGTTTATCTTCACCTTGGCGCCCGCCATCGTGACTTTCTCGCCGCGGAAGATTGCGCGCAGCGCCTCGACCGTCTCGCGCATCTGCGTCACCGGCTTCTGGAACGGCACGCCCATCCACTGCTCGACGATATTCGGCGTCGAGATTCCCAGCCCCAGGATGAAACGGCCGCCCGCCAGCTCGTTGGTAGTGACCGCGGACATCGCAATCAGCGGCGCGGGCCGCGTGAACACCGGGATAATCGCACAGCCGAAGCGCATCTTCTCGCTGAGCATCGCGGCCGCGGCAATCGGCGCAAACGCGTCGGTCGAAAACGATTCGTACGACCATCCGTCGGTGTAGCCGCATCGATCCGCGGTGCGCACCAGCTCGGGAAAATGAACGCCAACGAACGGGTCGGAAGGAATTGTAATTCCAAGTCGCATGTTTCTGAACTCCTCAGTCCGACGACATTACCGCAGCCGCACGCATTTCGCCTACCGCCCGCCGGGCGCGAGGTTAAGCACTTCCGCCAGATGCATCGGGCGGCGCGAGGGGCAGAAATGACGAATCTGCGATCGGCATGAGAAGCCGTCGGCCACGATGATCGCGTCGGGCGGCGCCTTTTCGATCGATGGAATCAGAACTCGCGCGCCGATCGCTTTCGAGACCTCGAAATGCGCGCGGTCGTAGCCGAACGCGCCCGCCATCCCGCAGCATCCCGCGTCGAGCACTTCCAGTTCCGCGCCCGCCGCGCGCGAGAGAATCGCAATTTCGCCGCCGATGCCGGCGATCGCCTTCTGATGGCAATGACCCTGAACGATAGTACGACGGCGCAGCTCGGGCGGCGCGAAGTCCGGTGCTTCGCGCGTGAGGAACTCGTCGAGCAGAAATGAATTCGACGCGATCGCTTTCGCGCGCGGGTCGTCTGGGAAACAACGACGGCAACTCGTCGCGAAACGTAAGGATACAACTCGGCTCGAGCCCGACGATCGGAATACCGACGGCGACGAAGGGATCGAGCGCGTCCATCACGTCGCGCAGCCGCGCCTTCGCGCGCTCAAGCATGCCCTGGTCGTAGAGCGGGCGGCCGCAGCAGAGCTGATCGCGCGGAACGATCACGCGAAATCCGGCGCGCTCGAGGACTTCGACCGCGGCGACGCCGACCTGTGGCTCGAAGAAGTTGTTGAAGGTATCCGGAAACAGCACGACTTCGCGCATACTGGCCTTGGGAGCCGTTCTGCGCTCGAACCACGAGCGGAAAGTCCGTCGCGCAAAACGCGGCAGCTCGCGATCCGGATGAATCGCGAGCGCTTTCTTCGCGACGTCGCCGATGATCGGCGCGTGCGCCAACGCATTAGCGAGCGACGGCGCATATGACGAGAGCCGCGCAACTTCATTCAGCCGGCCGAAGAACGCCGACGACAGCGGACGCCGATGGCTCCGATAGTAGTTCGAGAAAAATTCCGCGCGATACGCCGCCATATCCACCGACGACGGGCACTCGCCCTTGCATCCTTTGCACGACAGGCACAAGTCGAGCGCATCCTTCAGGGCAGGGTCGGCGAAACCCTCGGGCAGCAGGTCGGTGGTCAACGCCTCGAACAGAATTCGCGCGCGGCCGCGCGTCGAATGGATTTCCTCGCGCGTCGCCATGTACGACGGGCACATCGTGCCCGCCTCGGTCTTGCGGCATTTTCCGATCCCGACGCATTTGAGCGCGGCGCCCGCGAGCCCGCCCTCGCTCGCTGAAATTGAAATGCGTGGCGATTTCGCGCGGCTGGTAGTTCGCGCCCAGCTTCAGATGCGAGTCGAGCGGATGCGCGTCGACGATCACGCCGGGGTTCATCATCGAACCCGGATCGAAAATGCGCTTGAAGTCGCGGAACGCGTCGATCAGGTCGGGCTGGAACATCATCGGCAGCAACTCGGAGCGCGCCAGCCCGTCGCCATGCTCGCCCGAGAGCGAGCCGCCGAGACTGGTAACGAGCTCGCCGATCTCGAGCATCGCTGCGCGAAACGTGGCGACGCCCGGCGCGCTCGCCAAATCGAAATTGATGCGCGCGTGAACGCATCCTTCGCCGAAGTGTCCGTAGTAGGTCGCAACCTTGAGGCTGCGCTGCGCGAGGATGCGATCGAAGCCGCGCAGAAACGCGCCGAGCCTCGCCGGCGGCACCGCGGCGTCTTCGGCGCCCGGCCAGAAGCGCGGACGGCCCGGGATGTACGCGCTCGAGCCGAGTCCCGACTCGCGAATATTCCAGACCGCGGCCTGCTCGCGCGCATCGGCGAGATAAGCGGCTCCTGTGCATTCGCGCAGCGCGCGCGCATGCGCAATCACGCGTTCGGCACGCTCGCGCGCTTCGTCGCGCGACGCGCCCCCGAGCTCGACCAGCAGAAACGCGCGCCCGGCGGGCAGAAAGCGCACGCCGGGCATGTTTTTGATGCGCGCGAGGTCGGGCAGATTCTGGTCGAAGCCTTCGAGCGCGTCCGGGCGATGCTCGAGCAGCCACGGAGTTTGATCCGCCGCGACAAACACGTCGTCGAATCCGAGCACGGCCAGCGCGACCTCGTTCGGGCGCGGCACTGCACGGATCGTCGCGCGCAGGACGACTGCGAGCGTGCCCTCGGAGCCAACGATTGCGCGCGCAAGATTGAAGCCGCGCTCCGGCATCAGCTCGTCGAGGTTGTAGCCCGACACGCGCCGCGGCAGCTTCGGGAAATGGGCGCGCACTGAATCGGCGGAGCGGTCGCGCAGCTCGCGGACGCGCGCGTAGAGATCGCCTTCGCGGCCGCCGCGCCCGATTGCCGTGCCGAGCTGCGCATCGTCGATCGAGCCCGTCAGCGAAAGCTGCGTGCCGTCGTACAGGATGACCTCGAGCGCCTCGACGTTGTCGACCGTCTTGCCGTGCGCCGCAGAATGCGCGCCGCATGAGTTGTTGCCGATCATCCCGCCGATCGTGCATCGATCTTTGGTCGAGGGATCCGGCGCGAAGAACAGGCCATGCGGCGCGAGCGCGGCGTTGAGATGGCTCTGGACGACGCCGGGTTCGACCTGGGCGACGCGCGCGTCGGGGTCGATGGCGAGGACGCGGTTCATGTACTTGGAGAAATCGAGCACGAGCGCCGCGTTGCACGCCTGTCCTGCGAGGCTGGTGCCGCCGCCGCGCGCGAGCAGCGGCATCGAGTTTTCGCGCGCGATCGACAGCGCCGCAATCACGTCGCCCTCATGCCGCGGAATCACCACGCCCACCGGTACCTGGCGATAGTTCGACGCGTCGGTGGCGTAGGCCGCGCGCGTGCCCGCGTCGAAGCGCACTTCACCTTCGATTATGTCGCGCAGGTGAGATTCGACCGCTGCAACCGAGGCCATGATCGACGATGATTGTAATCCGGTCGAATATCCAGCGTGAGCGGCGGAGGCCGATATGTCGAACGATCAGAAAAAAGTGCTGGCCGGAATGGCCGCGGCAAGCATATTCAGCGTGGTGTTCTTCGAGGTTGTATTTCGGCTGACGGACTTTGGCGTGACGCCGCCCGGCGGAATCGAGACGTCATGGCGGCTCGAATATGCGCTGCGATGGGAAGTGCTCGCGGCGCTATGCATGGTCGCGGGCGTTGCGATGATCGCAAACCGGCGGTTCTTCATCGCCGACGCGATTGAGGGCGGCACCTCGCCCGCAATCGAGATCGACCGGCGCTATCTGCAGAACACCTTGGAGCAGTTGGTGCTCGCGATCGTCGCGCACCTCGCGCTCGTGACGATCGTCGCACCCGAGTCGATTCGCGCCGTCGCAGTACTGGTCATGCTGTTCGTGATTGGACGCGTGACGTTCTGGATCGGGTACCATCACTCGGGCCCTGCGCGCGCGTTCGGCTTCGCCACGACGTTCTATCCGACAGTCGCGGTGTATGTGTATCTGGTGTCCCGGATCGCCGGTGGGAGCTGATCACAGAGGGAGGCAGAATCCTGAATCGCGCAGGGCGATGTAAAAAGACCCTCGCCTTCATCCACTCCCTTTCTGGGAGAGGAGACAGAATTTTACAGCGGGAGATCTTTCAGGCCGGCTTTCGGTGCGCCTACCAGGGCGACCATTTTGCCTTCGGGGGCGCGATTTTCATGCATCGCCTGGTGGCATTCGGGGATCTCGTCGAACTTGTAGGTTTTCGCGAGGCACGGATCGATCTTGCCGTCGAGCACGAGCTGATTGAAGGCGTACGCCTGCTCGTCGTTGGCGAAGTGCGAGCCCTGCAGGCGCTTCTGCCGCATCCACAGGTAGCGCAAGTCCGCGACCGCGTTGTAGCCGGTGGTGCCAGCGCAAATGACGACCATCCCGCCGGTGTCGCAGACGAACACCGAAGTGGGAATAGTGTCTTCGCCGGGATGCTCGAACACGATGCGCGGATTTTTCCGCTCGCCGACGATGTCCCAGACCGCTTTGCCGAACGCGCGGCATTCCGCGGCCCACTTGTTGTATGCCGCGGTATCCTTCCAATGCGGCATCATGCCCCAGTGCAGATACTTCTTGCGGTTGATGCAGCCCTTGGCGCCGAGCTTGATGCAAAAATCTATCTTGCGATCGTCGCCGACGATGCCGACCGGGATTCCGCCTTCAGCTTTCACGATTTGAATCGCCATGCAGCCGAGGCCGCCCGACGCGCCCCAAATCAGCACGACGTCGTCGCGGCGCACGACGTGCGGCGCCCATCCCATCAGCATCCGGTATGCGGTTGCGCCCACCAGCGTGGGTCCTGCGGCTTCTTCCCACGTCAGATGCTTCGCCTTGGGCATGCACTGATGCGCCTGCACGCGCGCGAACTGGGCGAAGCTGCCCCAGTTGGTTTCGTAGCCCCAGATCTTGAAGGTCGGGTCGTACATCGGATCGTCGCCGTTGCGGACCGCGGCGCAATGGCGATCCCAGATGCCGCAATGGATCACGACGCGGTCGCCGACCTTGACGTTATGCACGTCATGCCCGATCGCATAGACGATTCCCGACGCGTCGCTGCCGCCGATATGAAAATCCGAGTGATCGTATTTCGCTTTCTGGCGCGCGCTGATCACGTTGATCGGCGAGCCGAGCGCCGCCCACACGTTGTTGAAATTGACGCCCGCCGCCATGACGTAGACCAGCACCTCGTCGGCGCGAATCTCGGGCACCGCGATCTTCTCGACCTTGAACGCATGCATCGGGTCGCCGAAGCGGTCCGCGCGGATCACCTGCGCATACATCTGCGGCGGTACGTGCCCAATCGGGGGCACCTGTCCAATCTCGTAGATTTCCTTTTGGCTCATATCAATCGGTTACTACCGCGCCGATGCTCCGTGACGAGCGGCGATCCCGGTTGGCTCCAGTCTGGCTCGATTTGCGGTCAAATGCGCGTCGGAATTAGCTACCTGTTTGTGGCAGATTTGACAATACTGACCTTTCAGGTGTTAGGGAACGGCTAATAAGCGCGGGTGCTGCCTACAGAATACCTAACCCCTAACCCCTTCCCGCGCGGGAAGAGGGACCAAATTTCAGTCGCGGAGAGAAGATCTCGCGGCTCCTGTGGCCGGCGCTCGGTTGACGCGCATCTGTTAATTCCATAAAAAACGAGTTCGGCCTCAGGACTTTTCGCGACTCTACGTTAACCGGAAGAAGGCAGCCTGACTGATATGGCGGTGCGCAAAATCGAGCGTGGCCACTACTTCGAGGACTTCGAGGTGGGCCATCTTTTCAAGCATCATTGGGGTCGCACGGTAACCGAAGGCGACAACAGCTTTTTCTCCAGCGTCACGATGAACTTCAACCCCATCTACTTCAATCGCGAGTATGCGCAGGGCCTCGGCTATAAGAATGTAGTCGTCAATCACATGCTCGTGATGAACGTCGTGTTCGGGCTGTCGGTCGAGGATTTGAGCGAACGCGCCATCGCGCATCTCGGCTACGAGAAAATGAAATGGCACGAGACGGTCTATCCCGGCGACACGATTACTTCGGAGTCGCTGGTGCTGTCCAAGCGCGACACCTCGCGGCCCGATCGCGGCGTCGTCAAGTTCCGCACCACCGGCTACAACCAACGCGGCGAAAAAGTGCTCGAGTACGAGCGGCCGGTCCTGATTCGCAAGCGCAATCCTCCCGCTTAGGAGCACACGATGCCTCTGGTTACGCCTGAGCATGAATTTATCCGGCGATCGGTCCGCGAGTTTGTCGAGGCCGAGGTCAAGCCCATCGCCAACGATCTCGATCGCGCGAACAAGGAAATCCCCGAGCGCATCCTCAAGCAGATGGCCGAGCTCGGCTACTTCGGCGTGATCTTCCCCGCCGAAGAGGGCGGCATGGGCCTCGACTACATCTCGATGGCGATCGTCACCGAGGAGTTGTCGCGCGGATGGCTCAGCGTCGGCTCGGTGATGACCCGCAACATCATCACCGGCACTCTGATCAGCGCCAACGGCACGCCCGAGCAGAAAAAGAAATTCCTGCCGCCGATTGCGCGCGGCGAAATTCTGACGGCGGCGGCCTTCACCGAGCCCGATTCGGGCAGCGACACGGCGTCGTTCAAGACGCGCGCGGTGAAGGATGGCGACGGCTACCTGATCAAAGGCTCGAAAATGTGGTGCACGTTCGCCAATCGCGCGCACATGCTGACCGTGATGACGCGCACCGACCCCGACATGTCGAAGAAGCACAAGGGACTGTCGCTGATCCTGTTCGAGAAGCAGCCCGGCGACGACTTCATGCCGCCGACGCTGACCGGATCGCCGATTCCGACCATCGGCTACCACGGGATGCGCAGTTACGCGCTCCAGTTCGACGACGCGTTCGCGCCGAAGGCGAACCTGATAGGCGGCGTGGAAGGGCGCGGCTTTTACCAGTTGATGGCGAGTTACGAGGCGGCGCGAATCCAGACTGCGGCGCGCGGCGTCGGCGTCGCGCAGGCGGCGTTCGAATGCGCGGTCAAGTACGCGAAGGATCGCAAGCAGTTCGGCCAGCCGATCGGCGACTTCCAGGTGATCACGGCACAAGCTCGCGCACATGGCGGTCGAGATCGAGGCGGCGCGCCAGCTTTGCTACTTCGCGGCGGCTGAAAAAGACACGGGCAAGCGATGCGACTACGAGGCCGGCCTGGCCAAGGCGTTCGCCGCCGAGATGGCCGAGCGGGTCACGCGCGAGGCGATGCAGGTGCATGGCGGCTACGGCTACTCGATGGAGTTCGAGGCGCAGCGCTTCTGGCGCGACGCGCGCGTGCTGTCGATCTTCGAGGGCACCAGCGAGATTCAGTACGAGGTCATCGGCCGGCGCATCATGGAGCAGAACTGAACGTGAGCATCACCGGCGACGGCAGCTACTTCGAGGATTTCACGGTCGGCGACACGCTGGTGCATCAGCGCGGCCGCACGATCACGGAAGCCGACAATCATAATTTCACTTCGCTCGTGATGAACACGGCGGAGCTGCACTTCAACCAGGACTCTGATCGACAAAAATCCGGGCGCGTACGTCGGCGGCAAGCTGCTGGTGTACGGCGGCGTCGTGCTGGCGTTCACGGTCGGGCTCGCGTCGGAGGACACCAGCGAGAACGCGATCGCCGAAGTCGAGATGGACAACGGCAAGCATACCAACCCGGTCTTTCACGGCGATACGATTTACGCCGAGTCCACTGTGCTCGAAAAGCGCGACGCCGACCGGCCCGACGCCGGCTTGGTGAAGTTCAAATTGATCGGCAAGAAGCCTGACGGCACCGTCGTCGTCGAAATCGAGCGCACCGTTTTGATCAAGCGCAAGACTCATTACCTGCCAGCCTGAAAAAATCTGCGGGAGAACTATCAATGTACGTACTCGACAAAGGCACACGCTTCGTAATTCCGCGCACCGAGATGACCTATCCCGGTCACAACATGAAGCTGCACATCACGGCCGCCGACGCGGTGAAGGCGCCGGTCGATCACGTGATGGCGGACTTCGAGGACGCGTGCCCGTACGAATTCAAGGGCGAGAAGAGCCGCAAGGTGATGGTCGAGGCGCTCAACACGCTCGACTTCGGCAAGAAGGTCGTGACGGTGCGCCCCAACAATATCCATTCGAAGTTTTTCAAGGGCGATATGGAGGCGATCGTGCTTGGCGCACCGAATCGCTTTCACGGCATTATGCTGCCGAAGACGCGCGGTCCCGAGGAAATTCGCGAGGTGTCGAAGCTGCTCGACGATCTCGAAAAGCGCGCCGGATGGAAGTACCGCATCCAGATCGAGTCTCTGATCGAGACGCCACACGCGCTGATCCACGCATACGAAATCGCGACCGCGTCGGACCGGATGTGCGGGCTGGTGTTTGGCATCGCGGACTACGCCGCAAATCTCGGCATCCGCGAGATCGTCGAGAATCAGAACCAGAATTTTCACTACTCGAAGCAGGCGGTAGTCGTTGCCGCCAAGGCCGCCGGCCTGCACGCGATCGACAACGTCTACCTGCGCCTGTGGCGCAACACCGACTCGCCCGAGCGCGTCAAGGAACTGCAGGCGGGCCTGCGCGAGAAGAATGTGGGAGCCGCGAACCTCGGGATGGACGGCACCTGGGTGATACATCCGCAGCAGGCGGAGATCGCCAACTCGTGCTACACGCCGAGCGTCGATCAGGTCGAAGAAGCGCGCCGCGTGATCAAGCTCTACCACGAGAAGGGCGGCGGCTCGATGGCCGATCCGAAATCGGGCGAGATGATCGACGAAGCGACGATAAAAATCGGCCTGATGGATCTTGCCAAGGGCGCCCAAGCCGGCATGGTGTCAGAGACGGAGCTGCGCGATTGGTCAGCAAAGAGCCGCGAGATAACCGGCTACGACATCCTCGAGCTGATGCGCCGCGTCGCGTAGGTATAATCAGAGTAGAGGCGGAATCGTGAATCGCGCGCGAAAAATGCGCGCTGGACAAGGACCCTCACCTTCATCCTCTCCCTTGCAGGGAGAGGAGAGAGAACCTCGACCAAGGTTTTGCAAGGTCTCTTGATAGGGGAGGCCATTAAGAACTAGGAATTTGGACCCTCACCCGCGCCGGAGGCGCGGCCTCTCCCTGATAGGGAGAGGCTATTCTGAGCGGGCCAGATGCAGTGCGTTGTTGCTACGCGGGCTTGAAAATGTCACAACAGATGGTTCGGGCGGGGTCGTAGTTCAGCCCGGTTAGAACGCCGGCCTGTCACGTCGGAAGTCGTGGGTTCAAATCCCATCGGCCCCGCCAAAATTTACCTTTTTAGGTGCATCAACTTGAAGCTGACCGAACAAACCCGCAGCATCTCCCGCGAAAGCGGACTGCGAGACCGCAACTGGGTCGTGATCGATGCGACCGAACGATCGCTTGGACGAGTTGCGTCGCGCGCCGCAAGCCTGCTGACCGGCAAAACGCGCCCCGATTACACCCCCAACCAGGATACCGGCGACTTCGTCGTGATCATCAACGCCGCCAAGGTTCGCCTGACGGGATCGAAAACGCAGACCAAACTGTATCATCGTCATACCGAATGGCCCGGCGGCATCCGCACGACCTCGGCGGGCAAGCTGCTCGAAGACAAGCCCGAGCGCCTGCTCGAGATAGCGGTCAAGGGAATGCTGCCGAAGAATCGTCTCGGCCATCAGATTTTCAACAAGCTTAAAATCTATCGCGGCGCCGAGCATCCGCATGCCGCGCAGAAGCCCAAAAGCGTCAGCGTTTGAATAATACAATCAGCGCATAACAAGGCACGATCGTCATATGGCAGAAAAGAAAAACATCATCTGGACGACCGGGCGTCGCAAGACCGCGGTGGCGCGCGTCAGGATGCTTCCCGGCACCGGCACTATCACCGTGAACTCGCGCACGCTCGAGGACTACTTCCCGCGGCCGACGTCGCGCATGCGGATCCTGGAGCCGTTCGAGGCGACCGAGACGGTTGGCCAGTACGATGTGCTGGTAAGCGTCGAGGGCGGCGGAATTGCAGCGCAGGCCGACGCGGTCCGTCATGGGATATCGCGCGCATTGATCACCGCAACCGAGACGCTGCGGCCGACGCTGCGCAAGGGCGGGATGCTGACGCGCGATCCGCGCGAGGTCGAGCGCAAGAAGTACGGCCGCCACAAGGCGCGCAAACGGCCGCAATACTCCAAGCGGTAGCGAAGACCGACTCCGGGTGCATATGGCGCCCGAATGGATTCAATTGTGACAAGGGCGTGAGTGATGCTCGCGCCCTTTTCATTTATGCTTATAATACAGATACTTAGGCGACCCCATTTGACAAATCCCAACGCGGACCAATACAAGGAAGGCGCCAGCGACAAAGGAGCGCCTCTAGATGCGTCGAGATCGCCGTAGCCGTTTTAGCACCGGGTTAGGTGCCGGGCTGATGCTGATAAGCGCCCTGGTGCTGATGGCATCCGGGTCCGTGCTGGCGCAAACGGCTGCAGGTTCGTTCCAGTCGGTAAGCGGCCAGGTGCAAATTCAGCGCGGCGGCGGCGCGACGATCGGAGCGGCGGCCGGCGTCGGCGTCAACACCGGCGATCGAATCGTCACCGGCCCCAACGGCCATGCCGTCATCCTGCTCAACGACCAGAGCCGCCTCGAACTCGGTCCCGCCAGCACTATCACGCTTGACCAGTTCACAATTACCGGCGGCGCCAACACGACGCGCGTCAGCCTGTTTTCCGGCGTGCTGCGATCGCTTGTAAACAGCGCGTCAGGCGGCATGCGTGCGGATTACCAGGTACACACTCCCAACGCGGTCGCGGCAGTGCGCGGAACCCGATTCGATACTGCTTACAGTGAGAATGTAATCAGACCCGGCTACCAGGGATGCGAGCGATATACCGACGTCTCGGTATATCAGGGCACCGTAAACCTGGCGCCGATCGGAACTCCCAACGCGGGTCAGGACGTCAGCGCGGGTTACGAGGCGACGCTGCCCTGCGACAAACCCCCGACGGCTCCCGGGCCGCTGGCGATGACCGGTGCGGTGTCGCTCGAAAGCGCCAGCGCCGGCGGCGCCCAGTTCACGGGAGCGGCGCCGTCATCGGGCGGCGCACCGGTGCCGGCATGTCCGGTCTGCACGAACATGACGACCGTCGGTACGTCGGGGCGATAGGGGAGGAGGTGAAACGTGGCGACCAATCGAAGATTCCGGGTTAGTATCGCGGTCGTGCTCGCGTTGGCGCTGGGCGCATTCGCCAGGGCGCCGGCTGCAAACGCGCAATGGTTTGACGACAACTATCCAGGATTTTTCTCGCTGCAGACTCCCGGACTCTTCCAGACCACGCTGTTCGGCGGCGGCTTCGTCAGTGACAAATATGGCGTCCTGCAGGAGGGCGTGCAGGCCGAGCAAAGCATCACGCCGTATATCGGCGTCTTCGGCCGCGCCACCGGCTATCAACTGTGGATTGGCAATGGCTTCGAGAGCCCGCTGGCGCCGGGCAGCGGCAGTTTTCCGCGCCTGAACTTCGGCCGCTTCCAGGGCGGCGCGGATTTCACCCTGTTCCCGGGCACTCATCTCTACGTCTCCGGCGGCCACGACGTGGCGGACAGCGACGCCAGCGTGATCGAAGGCGACTTCTCGAGTTGGGTGCTCTTGCACAGCCAGCATCCGCTCAACGGCTCGTTCAGCTCGATCCATGATTTTCAGAATGGCGTCACCAGCAGCGAGATCGACGTGAATGCGATCCTGCTCTCGACCGAAAAGTTCATGGTCATGGGCGGCATCGGCGGCGCGATGTACTTCGGCGGCTTCCTGACCGAAGGGCAGGGCCAGGGCGGTCCCGACCTCGGCTTCTACTACCGTCCGTGGCAGATCGGCGTCAGCGCGCAGGCGGGCTATGGCAACGCGCATCAGTACGGCCAGATCAGCATGTACAAGCAGCTAAGCTGGTTCGAGTAGTCGCGACGCTTCACGCGCATTAGCAGACAATCCGCGGAGGACGTCTTCCGCGAACGCCCCCGCATGGTTAGCGGAGCCCGCGCCGGCGAGCTAAGCTCGAATCGCTGACGATGGCGAGCGCAAGAGCGTCAATCCTGGCTGCGAGATTCTCCTGGCGCACGTTCCTGTTCGGGATCGTGCTGCTGGGCTTGTGGTTCGGCTTCCACAACCGCTTCCTCAACGCATTCGACCGGATGGATCTGATTGCGTACGACCTGCGCATCAACACCGTCCCGCCGCATCCGTCCTCGGGCGCGATCGTTATCGCCGCGGTCGACGACAAGAGCATCGCGAAACTTGGGCAATGGCCGTGGCCACGGGCGGTGCTGGCGCAGCTGGTCAATGCGCTCAAGGACTACCAGGTCAAGGTCGTCGGCTTCGATGCGATTTTCAGCGAAGAGGACAAGAGCGACGTAACGCGCGGGCAAACCAGTGAGAAGCTCGCGCAGCTTGGCCTCACCGGGCAGTCGATTCGCGAGGTGCTGGGTCCCAGCAACGACGAAGCCTTCGCGGAGTCGATGAAAGCGCAGGGCCTGACCGTGCTCGGCTACGCGTTCCAGAGCCATCATTTCCAGAGTCACTTCGCAATCGACAAAATGTCGGGGTTCCAGGAAAAAATTCGACCGCCGGGGCCGCTCGGCTACAACATCGTTCGCCAGGCGCCGGGCCCCACGCATGAATTGATCAAGGCGCTCGCCTATCAGCCGCCGTACGCGATTCTCGACGACGCCGCGCACTCGACCGGATACTTCGACGTTGACGCGGACGAGGACGGCGTAATCCGCACCGAGATGACGGTCATCCGCTTCGACGGCCGCTACTGCGTGCCGCTGTTCCTCGCGATCGTCGATGCGTACGCGGACGGCGCGACGATGATCCTGGGACTCGACTCCTTCGGCGTGGCGGGAGTGTCGGTCGCCGGCGTGGGAATACCGGTGGATGACGACGGCCGGATGCTGGTGAATTTTCGCCGCGGCCCCGATCCGTTCCCGCACTATTCCATCTCGGACATCATCAACCACAAGATCGCGCCCGACAAGCTGGCCGGCAAGATCGTCCTGGTCGGCGCAACTGCCCACGGCCTCGGCGACCGCGGCGTGACTCCTGTGGACGGCGACATGGCGCGCGTCGAGATCCACGCCCACGCAATCGACAACGTGCTGCAGGGCGATTTCATCCGGCGCACCTACGAAGGCGCGGTCGAGATTCCGTTCTTCGGCGCGCTGCTGATGGGAGTCGCGATATCGCTTGGGGTCGCGTGGCTGTCCGCGATGGCGTCGGCGGCGCTCGGCGGGATCCTGCTGATCGGCTATTTCGCTTACGCCCAGCGGCGCCTGCTCGAGGACGGCCTGGTCGTCGGCGTGGTCTTCCCGCTAATCACCGTCGTCATCATGTACATGTTCCTGGCCGGCTACCGGTACATCACCGAAGGCCGCGAAAAGCGCTACCTGCGCCTCGCCTTCGAGCACTACCTGAATCCCGACGTCATCACCTCGTTGCTGGAATCGCCCGAGGGTCTGAAGCTCGGTGGCGAGAAGCGTCATCTGGCGATCCTCTTCGCCGATATCGTCAGCTTCACCAAGCGCGCCGAGAAGACCGAGCCCGAGGAGCTGCTCGCGCTGCTGAACACCTACATGACCTCGATGATCGACGTCATTTTCAAAACCGGCGGCGTCGTCGACAAGCTGATGGGCGACGGCATCATGGCGTTCTGGGGCGCGCCCAACGACCTCGAGAATCCGTCGCGCGCCGCGATTGATTGCGCGCTTCGGATGCTCGAGAATCTGCACGAGCTCCAGAAAAACGATCCGCGCTTCGCCGACCTCGACATCGGCATCGGCATCTCGACCGGCGACGTCGTCGTCGGCAACCTCGGCGGCGAAAACCGTTTCGACTACTCCGTCATCGGCGACACCGTCAACTTCGCCTCGCGCCTGGAAGGATTGACGCGCCATTTCAAGGTGCATCTGCTCGTCAGCCGCCAGACCTACAGCGAAGCCGGCGGCGGCTACATCGGGCGCGAGCTCGGACTGGTAAAGGTCAAGGGCAAGCAGCTCTACGTGCCGATAGTCCACGTAGCCGGCCGCGAGAACGACAGCGTCGATCCCTCGTTCTATCGCCATTTCGCCGACGCGCTGACGATGATCCGTGCGGGCAACATCTTCTCCGCGCGCCAGGAGCTCGAACGGCTCGGCGAGACGCGCCCCGACGATACTCCGGTGCAGATTTACCTCGATAAGCTGGCCGCCGACCCTGAACATCCTCCAACCGAGATGGTTTTCGAGTTCGAGAGCAAGTAACTGGCTCCGCGCGCGCAATTCTGCTAACTGAGTGACTTCTGTCGCAACTCGCAAAGGAGCATTGAGATTCCCCAAGTGGCTACGCACGACAAGGTCAAGGTGGCCGTGGTCGGCGCCTCCGGATACTCGGGTATCGAGGCCGTCCGCATTCTCGCCAGCCATCCGTTCGTCGAGCTGAGCGTGCTCACGTCCGAGCAATACGCCGGGCGCGAGGTGGCCGACGTTCACCGCCACATGGCCGGCATCGACTTGCCGCCGTTCGAAGAACTGCGCCCCGACCTGGTGCAGGGCCGCGCCGACGTCGCCATCTCATGCCTGCCCGAAACGGTCGGCACCGCCCATACCACCGAGCTGATCAAGGCCGGCATCAAGGTGGTGGATCTGTCGGCGGATTTTCGGTTCAAGGATGCCGCGCAGTTCCGCGCCACTTACGGCGTCGATCATCCGGCGCCGCAGCTCCTCAAGGAGGCGGTTTACGGCCTCAGCGAATTCCATCGCCATGAACTTCGCGAGGCTCGCCTCGTGGCCAACCCGGGATGCTTCCCGACCGGCGCGCTGCTGGCGCTGCTGCCGCTGATCAGGCGCGACCTGATCGAGCCGTCGTCGATAATCATCGACGCAAAGTCCGGCACCACCGGCGCTCGCCGCGCACGCATCGGTCGAACAGCTCTTCGCCGAGGTCAACGAGAACTTCCGCGCCTACAAGGTCGGCAACCATCGCCACGTCCCCGAGATGGAGCAGGAAATCTCCGCCGCGCTCGGCCGCGACATCGCGCTGCTGTTCGTGCCGCATCTGCTGCCGATTACGCGCGGTCTGCTGAGCTCGATTTTTATGCGCCCGCGGGCAGGCACGACCGAGAGCGATGTTCACGCCGCCTTTGAAGCCAGCTTCGCCAAGTCGCGCTTCGTCCGCTTGCTGAAACCGGGCGAGCTGCCGGAGCTGCGCAACGTGCGCGCGACCAACTACTGCGAGCTGGCGTTCGTCCTCGATCGCCGCAGCGAAACCCTGCTCGTGATCACCGCGATCGACAACCTCGGCAAGGGCGCCGCGGGCCAGGCGGTTCAAAACATGAACCTGATGCTCGGCTACGACGAAGCCGCCGGCCTCCTGAACGCCGCCCCGGTTCCGTGATCCTGATAGCGCTCTCGCTGCGCAGCTGCGAGAGCTTTGGGTCACTTGACTCTGTCAGCTTCCGTCGTAACGGGAGAGGCGAGCTTAGATTCTTGTCTGATTCCCCCTTTCCAGAATGGAAAGGGGAGGACAGAAGAGTGCATGGTCACTTCTGCCTAGCTGGCTAGCGACGAATCGCGATTCTGCCTCAGTTGCGCACCGCTCTCCCTTGCCACGGACGATCCGCCAGGGAGAGGCCGCATTTCGGACTCCGCGCGCAGCTGATCCCGCTGACTATACGAAACCCTGCGTTCATCTATTCAAACTTGCCTTGCTCATTACCGTCCAATATTTTGGAGGATGCACTCGCTGAATATGTGTAACCTTCGGTCGTTATATCCACGACCGCGAACTTAGACTCGACTTTCGGCACTTCATTATGTGGATCGTTCGTCTCGCGCTTCGCCGGCCGCTCTCGGTTGCCGTCATGGCGCTCCTGATGCTCGTGCTGGGCGTGCTGAGCTTCGGCCTCATGAACGTCGACATCTTCCCGGCGATCAATCTGCCGGTCGTCATGGTGGTGTGGAATTATCCGGGCCTGTCCGCTTTCGACGTCGAGCGCCGCATGGTCTTCATCTCCGAGCGCGCCTACTCGACCACCGTCAACGGCATCGAGCACATCGAATCCGAATCGATCAACGGCATCGGCCTGCTCAAGGTTTATTTCCAGCCGGAGACCGACATCGGCGGCGCGATCGCGCAGATCAACGCGGTGTCCGAGACCATCCTGAGCAATCTGCCGCGCGGCATCGAGCCGCCGCAGATCATTTCGTACAACGCCAGCAACGTTCCGGTCGCGCAGCTCAACATTTACAGCGACGTTCTTTCGACCAGCAAGCTGTTCGACTACGGCCTCAACTTCATCCGCATCCAGCTCTTCACGATTCCCGGATTTTCCTCGCCCGCTCCGCTCGGCGGCGTCAGCCGCGCGGTGATGGCCAACCTCGATCCCACCGCGCTCTACGCCAACGGCATCTCCGCCTACGACGTCGGCAACGCGCTGGACGCGACCAACGTCGTCATCCCGTCTGGCACCGCCAAGATGGGCAATTACGAATACAACGTCGACATGAACATGTCGGTGCCGAAAGTCTCGGACTTCAACAAGCTGCCGATCAAGTACCTCAACGGTGCGCCGGTTTTCCTCGACGACGTTGCGCATGTCACCGACACCCATCAGCCGCAAACCAACGTCGTGCGCTTCAACGGAGTGGATGCCACCTACTTGCTCGTCGTCAAACACGCCGACGCGTCCACGCTGAGCGTCGTCGATGCGGTCAAAGCGAAGCTGCCCGAGATCCGCGCCACCGCGCCCAAGGGCCTGAACGTGATGCTCACGTTCGACCAGTCGCAATTCGTGCGCGCCGCGCTGAAAGACGTGGTGCAGGAGGCGATCACGGCGGCGGCGCTGGTCGCGATCATGGTGCTGCTGTTCCTAGGCTCGCCGCGCAGCATGATCATCGTGATCACTTCGATTCCGCTCTCGATTCTGAACGCGATCATTTTCCTGCACCTGGCCGGACAGACGATCAACACGATGACGCTCGGCGGGATCGCGCTCGCAGTCGGCATGCTGGTCGATGACGCGACGGTCGAAGTCGAAAACATCCATCGCAACCAGGCGCTGCACAAGCCGCTGCTGGTCGCGATACTCGACGGCGCGTCGCAAATCGCCACGCCGACCTTTGTCGGCACGCTCGCCATCTGCATCGTCTTTTTCCCGGTCGTGTTGCTGACCGGAGTTGCAAAATTTCTGTTCACACCGCTGGCGCTCGCGGTCGTTTTCTCGATGCTTACCTCGTACCTGCTCTCGCGCACGCTGGTTCCCACCATGGCGCGCCTGCTGCTCCCCGAAGATCACGAGGAAAACCTCGGCAGTGGCCGATGGGGCCGCATCGTGCGCGGCTTCGACGCCCGCTTCGAGCGGGTCAAGCATCACTATCGCTATGCGCTCGCCGGATTCATCGCGCGCAGAAATTTCGCACTGACCTTTGTCGCCATAATAATTCTGTCCTCGTTGGCGCTGCTGCTGGTGGTCGGCGAAGACTTCTTCCCCAGCATCGACGCCGGCATGATGAGCCTGCACGTGCGGATGCCGACCGGAACGCGGGTCGAACACACCGAGTTCGTAGTCGACAGAATCGAACGCGCAATTCGGACCGTGGTGCCTGCCGAGGAACTGCAGGGCATCAGCGACAACATCGGATTGCCGCTGTCGTACGATTTAGCCTTCTACCAGACTGACTCGATCGGGCCGCAGGATGCGGACCTGCTGATCCAGTTGAAGCCCGACCACAAGCCGACCGCCGGCTATCAGCAGAAAATTCGCGAGCTGCTGTCCGCCAAGTTTCCCAACGTCACCGTGTATTTTCAGGCCGCCGACATCGTCAGCCAGGTGCTGAATTTCGGCCTGCCCGCGGCTATCGACGCGCAGATCAACGGCAACGATCTGCAATCCGACTACGACATCGCGCTGCGCCTGAAGAACAAGATGGGCCTCATTCCCGGCGTCAGCGATCTCAGGATTGCCGAGCCGCAGGACTATCCGACCTTCATGGTCGACGTCGACCGCGCCAAGGCCCTGCAACTCGGCATTACGCAGCAGGAGGTCGCCTCGAGCATGCTGGCGACGCTCTCCGGCGCCACGCTGTTGCAGCCCAACTTCTGGCTCGATCCAAAGTCGGGCGTCAACTACACCGTCGTCGCGCAGTCGCCGCAGCATCTGATCGACTCGGTCGCCTCGCTGTCGAACATACCGCTCAGCACTCCCTCGTCGTCGTCTGGAATCAACGGCATCGCCTCGTCCTCCACTACTGATCCGAACACGCAGGCCCAGGCGCAGTTGCTCGGCAATCTCAGCGTTATCAATCATAAATGGGATCCCGCCGTCGTCGCGCATTACACCGTCCAGCGCGTCATCGACGTCGACTGCGCGGTGCAGGGCCGCGACCTCGGCGGCGTCGCCTCAGCGGTGCAGCGCGCGATCAACAGTCTCGGCAAAATGCCCGCCGGCACCCACGTCGTCATTCGCGGTCAGAGCCAGGCGATGCGCGACTCGTTCAAGACGCTCGGCGAGGGCCTGGTGCTCGCGATCATCCTCGTTTACCTGCTGATGGTTGCGAACTTTCAGTCGTGGCTCGAGCCCTTCATCATCATGATGGCGGTGCCGGGCGCGCTGGCCGGCGTGCTCTGGATGCTCGCGATAACAGGCACGACTATCAACGTCGAATCGCTGATGGGCGCGATCATGGCGGTTGGCGTCGGCGTCGCCAACGGCAACCTGCTCATCACTTTTGCCAACGAGCTGCGCGAGGAAGGCTACAGTCCGCTCGCCGCCGCCATCGAGGCCGGCCGCATCCGCTTCCGCCCGATTATCATGACCGCGCTCGCGATGATTCTCGGCATGCTCCCGATGGCGTTGTCGCTCGGTTCGGGTTCCGAGCAGAACGCGCCGCTCGGGCGCGCCGTGATCGGCGGCCTGATGGCTGCCACAATGATGACGCTGTTCGTCGTGCCGGCCGTCTATTCAATCTTCGGCCGCGATGTGATCGGCAAAAAGCAGCGCGACGCCGAGATCGAAGCAGTCACGCTACCCGGTGCTTAGAATTAATAAACATGGCTGACCAAGAAGAAGACGATCCGAAAAACTTCAGCGTACCCGCACCCGGCGGATTTTTCTTTGCCGGCTGGATCATCGCCATCATCATCGTTCTGGTTGCGACTGCGGGCCTCGTGCTCGCCCGCGAGCTCTGGCTCGGCCGCCAGACCTCGGATCTCGCACAGCAGCAGCAGCCCGGCCCGCACGTGCTGGTCTCCGACGTTTTGCAGGCCCCGCCGACCCGCGCTCTCAAGCTGCCCGCGACCATTCGCGGCTTCGACGAGACCGACATCTACGCCAAGGTTCCCGGCTACCTGAAGACGATCAAGGTCGACAAGGGCGACCGCATCCATACGGGCCAGCTGATCGCCATCCTCACGTCGCCCGAACTCGATCAACAGACCGCCAATGCGCGCGCCAACTACAACCTCGCCCTCATCACTGACAAGCGCAACCAGGAACTCGTGCGCGCCCAGGTAATTCCGCAGCAGACTGCCGATGACACCCATGGCGCGATGCTGCAGGCGCTCGCTACCCTCAAACAGGACATCGCCTATCAGGCCTACGAGACAATCACGGCGCCCTTCGACGGCATCGTCACGGCGCGCTATATCGATCCCGGCCACCTCGTGCCCGCGAACACCACCCCAGGCACGCCCGGCAACGGCGCAATCATCAGTGTGGCCCGCATGGCTCCCCTGCGCGTGTTTATCTACGTGCCGCAGAACGTCGCGCCGTTCATCAAGGACGGCGATGCGGCCACGATCACCGCGGCCGGCTACGCCGGTCAGAAATTCATCGGGACCATCACGCGTCATCCCGAGGCACTCTCGGCCGACACGCGCACGATGCTGGTGGAAGTCGATCTCCCCAACGAAAATGAAGCGCTCTATCCCGGAATGTACGCGACCGCGGAATTCACCGTGGCGATGGGAACGGGAGTTCCGATGGTCCCTGACGACGCGCTGATATTCCGCGACGGCAAGGTCTACGTGCCGGTCGTTCGCAACAATCAACTGCACCTGGTCGAAGTGACGCTGGGTTATGACAACGGGCAGACCGTGGAGATAAACAGCGGCATCGAGAAATCCGACAAGGTAGCGGTGAACGTAGGCCAGGCCGCTCGCGACGGCGAAAACGTCCAACCGGTAGAAAACACCCAGTAGTCTTTCCGCTCCGTTTGTTCCGTCGCCGGATGCGCGAAAGGGCACGGCCCGTTTCGTTTGCGTCATTTCTGTGCCCGCGAAGATCTCGACATCAGTCGCGTGCTGCGTCGTCTTCGCACGTCCCGCTTTTGCCTCTTGGCAATATCGCCACGATCTGCTTTTCTTTGCCCGAAGGCGGAAATCCCACCTTCCTTAGATCTAACAGGGAGCAAGGTATAAATGCGGAATCTGCGGATCATTGTGGCCTGCTGCGCGATCCTTGTCGCTTCGGGATGCTCGAAATCAAATCCTCTGCTCGGCAAATGGAAGCTGGCGCCGAACTCCCCCAACGAATGCTTCACCTTAAGCTCGATCCAGTTTGGCGACCAGACCATGACGATGGCCACTCCGCTGGCTCCCATCTCCATGGCGGTGACCTATTCCCGCGACGGCGACAACTACCTGGTCACCGCAGCGAACGGGCAGGCCTTTTCATTCCAGACAGAGAGCGGCGGAATCAAGTCAGTCTCCCCGGAATGCCACCTGGTGCCCGACAACTAGAACGCTCGCTTCGTGAAGACATTACAGATTTGTCCGCATGGGCCTGAGGAGGAAGTTCATCTTGTGGGTGCGGCCGCGCGCGTGCTCGAGTCGATCGCGATCAAACAGTGGAGATCCCGGAGGCGAGACCGACTTCGAGCGCCGCTGAAAATACCGAGAGTCATCTCTGCTGCGAACTCATCGCTGAAATTCGGCGAGGCCTCATCGTATCGATGCCGTCCAACCGCGCAAACGTTGACATGGCGGTACTGTCGGCTGACTTCGTTATCGGTTCAGTCGCCAGAGCGAAGCAACCCAAAACGGTAGTAGAGTTCGGCACACCTCTGGTGCAGGATCAGCAGACTGCGGGGATCGATCTCCCGGTCAAGGCGCTGGCCTGGGAAGATGCCAACGGCAAAGTCTGGCTCACCTACAACGATCCCGCGTGGCTGGCGCAGCGGCACGGACTAGGCCCGCACAGCGCCGCAGCGATCAAGGCCATGACTGTCGGCGTCGACGAAGTAGCGCGGTCCGCTGCGGTCGGCTGACACCCGAAGTTCGGGACCCGGCACCCTCGACAAGTCGAACGTTAGTCCTCCTGCGCCGCCCCGCCCGCATCCATTGTACGAAGGTACAATAGACCCTCGACGGCTCCCTGACAGATTATAACGGCGCTCGTCCTAGTCTCGGATTGCTGCTGATGAAAATTCGCGGAACGCTTTGCGCCTTACTGATAATCCTATGTCTAGGCTGCCTGGATGCTGGATTCGCGCGAGCTCAGTCGGCGGCGACTCCTAATGAGCAGCTCGAGCAGGAATTCACCGATCCGCTAACCGTCCTGCCGCAAGTGTTCTTCAAGGACACCTGGGCGCCGGCAACTTACGGCGTTCACGTGCAGACCAACACCGCTATCCTGCGGGCGATCATTCCCCGGATACCGGCCAACAGTCTTCTTCCATTCGTCCAGCTCATCAGGCCGACGTTTTCGCTGGTGACTGTCCCCAGCTCGCGCGGCGGATCTCGCACTGAGCTGGGCGATACCAGCCTGTTTGACCTGGCGGTGCTGCCGTGGCCGTGGCCGGAAACCGGATTGAAATTCGGTGTGGGTCCAACCTTTGTGTTCCCGACCGCGACCTCTACCAGCGCAGGGCAGGGCGCGTGGCAGGCAGGTCCGGCCTTTGCCACCGCCTACCTGGGGATTCCGTGGTTCCTGGCCGGATTCCTGCTGCAGAATCCGATCTCATTCGCATACACGAATCCTCACCGGCCACCGCAAAACACGTTCGAATTTCAGCCTGTCGCGTTGATCCACCTGTGGCGCGGATGGTACCTGCGATCGGCCGATGCAACCTGGACGTTAGGCTGGCGGCGTCACTACCCGACGATGATACCGCTAAGTGCGGGACTGGGCCGCGTGATGGTGCGCCCGGGCCTGCCGCCGATAAACTTCTATGTAGCCGGCCAGTGGATGGCGTATAGGCAATACGCCCCGATCGCGCCGCAAACCAGCATAGCGTTCGGCATAACGGTAGCCTTTCCGCAAGCAATCAACTGGTAAGCGCTCGCCGCTGGGTTACTCTTCAGAGAGCGGCGAAACCTCGGTTTTCGTGCGGCCATGGCGGCGCGCTCGCGATAGCGTCGAGGACATCTTCGGGCTGCTCGACCAGCGACCACATCTTGCGATGACGATCGTCCATGAAGCGCCGCTCGATGCAGCTCTCCAGGAACGACACGCACGGCGAATAGAACCCCAGCGTGTTTACCAGCACGATCGGGCCGCCGAACAATCCCAGCCGCTTCCACGTGATCGCTTCGAACAGCTCCTCGAGCGTGCCGCATCCACCCGGCAGCGCGATGACCGCATCGACTTCGTCGATCATCAGGCGTTTGCGCTCATGCAGGTCGTTCACGATTATCAGCTCGCTCAAGCCCCGGTGACCCCATTCGAGGTCGTACATGAACCGCGGCAGCACGCCGACCACGCGGCCGCCTTCAGCCAGCGCGCCGTCGGCAAGATGCCCCATCGATCCGACACTGCCGCCGCCATAGACCAGCGTCACCTTGTTGCGCGCCAACTCGCGCCCGAGACGCGTGGCGGCGTCGTGATAGGCGGCGTCGCATTGACGGCTCGACGCGCAATAAACGCAGACTCGCTTGATAGCCATCGCGCGATCGTATCCGACCGATTCGCGCCCATCCAGCTACCGGGCTAGTTTTTGCCCTCGCTGTTTTTCCACGTCGGCATCATCGCGTTCGAGGCCACCTGCTCACCCCTGGCTTTGTTCGCGGCTTCGATTCCGGCAATCGGCAGGCCTTTGGCGTCGAGCACGCCAAGCTGCGCGAGGATCGACGCCTGATCCCAGTAGATGTGCTCGTTGTAGAGCTTGTCGCCGCGGAACTCGATGACCACGATAAGCGGCACCTCGACGTATTTTCCGGTCGGCGCGACGCCGGGGATCATGAAATCTATTTCGCAATCGTGCGTGAAGCAGAAGATCGCTTCGTCCACGACGCGGTCGGGACCAATGGTCCGCGAAACCGACACGACGCGGGTGTCCGCGGGCAGGCGCGAGATGAAGTGATATTTGTAGAAGCGAAGAAGTTCCTTGGCGCCGTAGCCTCCCGTCAGAGTCGGCACGTGGTTGACGTAGGCGTCGGGCGTCATCGTCGCCACGGTCGCGGCGGGATCGCGATATTTGAATTCCTGCTCGGCATGATTGTCCCATAGCTCACTCAAGTCGTAGCGCGGACCGAGCGTGCGCCGGAACAGCCCGATCGACCTCGAGCGCGCGAGCTGCGCCGCGAACGGATCGTAAGCCTCGGTGCGCCGATCGTTGTTGAAGGCGTGACCCGCGTCGGCATAGACGTAGAACTCGGCGTCGTCATGCGCGCTGAACGCGGCGCGAATCCTGTCGCGCGTTTCGGGCGGCACCGCGGCGTCCTTGCCGCCGAAGTGGAACATGATCGGGCATCGCACCGACTTCACCTCGTCGAGATGGCCGTCCATCCGCGTGCCGTAGTAGCTGACTGCCGCGTCGACGCCGAGACGCGCGGCGGCCAGGAAGGCGAGGCGCCCGCCAAGGCAATAGCCGACCGCGCCGACCTTGCCCTTGAATTCGGGTAGCGCCTTCATCGCTGCAATCGCGTCGCCCATGTCGCGCACGCCCTGATCGATGTCGAAGCGCCCGCCCAGATCGCGCGCGGTTTTGACGTCGTCAGGCGTGAAGCCGAGATCGACGCCGGGTTGCAGACGCCAGAACAGGTCTGGCGCGAGCGCGACGTATCCTTCTTCGGCCCACCGATCGACGACCGACCGGATGTGCGCGCTGACGCCGAAAATCTCTTGCAGCACCAATATTCCCGGACCCGATCCCGAAGGCGGCGTCGCGAGATAGCCGCTGAACGTTCCGCCGTTTTGCGCCTTGATCGTGATGCTCCTGCCGCTCATCTGCCAACTCCTTCGTGTGCCGACGCTTTTCGCGCTGCGAACTCCATATATCACCACGGTCGGGTCTGGCGGCACAGCGTGGCGAGGGGGGCGTATCAATCAACTTGAAACGAGGTGCATCGGCGCAACCGCGTATTTGCGTCCAATGCTACAAACTGTTGGATTTTCAAAACATATCGATTTGAAACGATGGAGGTCAAAAACGGGGAAAAATGTCCTGTATTGAAGGGAAAAATTCACCCAAAGTTGCTCCTCTAAAACCACGAAAACGTTGCAAATGCTGTAATACGGCGCCCGGTCCAGCTTTTGCGAGAGTACTCCAGTGGAGCGGCAGCGTATTTGCAGGTAGGGGGACGCGCCGGAAGGATATATGCAAGTCAGCCGAAAGTCGGTCCTCAGGTCATCGCACGATCTGATTCTGATCGTAGGTGCGGTGATTGCGATCGCGTGGATGCTCGTCTCGACGCTACACCACTACAGAATTACACCGCCAAGCGTCGGGATGATAAGTGGCGCGAGAATGGCGTCTTTCCACATCGGGCCGCACTGATCGATTTTCTTTTCGCTCTTTCCGCCGCGATGTGATCGGGAGGACACCATCGCGACTTCGCCTGGGAGCAGGCCCGGAGTTCCGGGCCTGTGTCCATTTCGTCACTCCCGCCCTTGGCAGCGACGCCCTAAGGTAGGCCACGGTACGTAACCGGGTTTCGATTCTAGACGTACTGTACTTGCATCAGTAAGATGCGGCGCACATGACTGTAACATTGGGCGGGGGACAGTGACTCACAGATCGTGGGGGGCTTTGGTTCTCGGCGTGTGCGGCACTCGTCGCAGTTGTTTCAGGCGTCGATTCAGTAGACGACGCGGCTGCGGCTGACGGGCAGTCGCACGCCTGCGCGCAAGCATGTCGCGGCGCGCGCGGTCGAGGCCGGATACCTCGGTACGTTCCAGTACCGCAACGATAATTTCCGCACTGGGCAAAACCTCAACGAGAGCGTGCTGACGCCCTCGACTGTCACCGCGTCGAAATTCGGCCTGCAGTTCACCGACCCTATCGACGGCGAGGAGTACGCGCAGCCGCTGTATGTGCCGGCGGTGCAGATCCCTGGCCAGGGAACGCACAACGTCGTGTACGTCGCGACGGAAAACGACAGCGTGTACGCGTTCGACGCCGACGCGGCGGGACCTCCGCTCTGGCATACCAGCTTCATCAATCCGGCTGAAGGAATCACCGCGATGCCGTCTTCCGATATTGGATGCAACGACCTGACCCCCATTATCGGCATCACCGCCACGCCCGTTATCGATTCGTCGACCGGCACGCTGTACGTCGTCTCGAAGGTCAAGCTGGGGCCCTGCCACCTATCAGCAACAACTCCACGCGCTCGATATCACCACCGGCGCCGAGCAGGCGAACAGCCCGGTGACGATTACCGCCAAAGTGCCGGGGACCGCGACGGACGGCCTCGGCGGCGCAGTTTCCTTTAATCCGTTCAGGGAGCATGACCGGCCGGCGCTGACGCTCTCCAACGGCATCGTCTATTTGAGTTTCGCGTCGCATTGCGACTACGGGCCGTATCACGGATGGATTCTCGGCTACGACGAGACGTCGTTGATGCAAAAGGAGGTGTTCAACACGTCGCCCAACGGCACGGAAAGTGGCATCTGGGAAGCCGGATGCGGTCCGGGAGTCGATACCAACGGCGACCTGTATGTGATCACGGGCAACGGAACTTTCGACACCACGGTTACGCCGATCGCGGACTTCGGCGACAGCTTCCTTCGCCTGACGCCGCAAGTCGCAACGACGTCGATGATGCTCGACGATTATTTCACGCCGTCCGATGAACTGTACCTCTCCGAAAACGACTTCGACATGGGCTCCGGCGGCAATCTTTTACTGCCCGATCAGCCCGGGCCAAATCCTCATCTCATGCTCGGTGCCGGCAAGCTGGGCAACCTTTATCTCGTCAATCGCGACAACATGGGCGGATTCAATGCCACCACCGACATGATGGTGCAGGAACTGGACAGCGCGGTCGGTGGAATGTTCAGCACGCCCGCATACTGGCAAGGCAACGTACCGGGCGTCGGTCTGCAGAACATGATCTACACCGTCGGCAACGGCGACCATCCGAAAATGTGGGTCATCAGCAATGGAATGATTCAGACGCCGCCCGCATCGGTGGCCTCCAATTACCAATTCAACTACCCCGGCCCATCGCCGGTTATTTCGGCCAACGGCACGACCGGCGGCATCCTGTGGGCGATCAACGCTTCGGCATGGAAAACCGCCGGCACTGCGATTCTCTATGCTTTCGACGCGACCAATCTTACGTCCGAGCTGTACGACAGCAACCAGTACAGTGCTGATAACCCCGGCCCCGCAATCAAAGTTCAGCGTGCCAACAGTAGCCAACGGCTCGGTCTACATGGGAACGCAAACCCAGCTCGCCGTGTTCGGCCTGTTTCCCGACGGAGTAAGGCCGACTCGACAACCCCGACTGCAACCGCAACCGTCACGCCCACCGCGACTGTGACCAGCACTGCCACTCCCAGCGCGACGCCCACCGGAGCCACCGCGACTGCCACCCCCAGCGCGACTGCCACTGGAGCCACTCCGACCGCGACGGCGACGCCGGGCCCGACCCAGGTTGATGCGACACTGAAAGCCAAGCCGAAGTTGATTCGGTTCCCGGACCAGGTCGTGGGCGGGCAGAGCAAGACCGTAAAGGTTAAGGTGACCAACGAGTCTGACAAAACACCGGTGACTTTGGGACAGCCTGCGGTGAGCGACGGATTTGTCGTGGTCGCGAGCGACTGCCCGGTGGTGCTGGCACCGAAGACGTCATGCAAGATGGAAGTCGCGTTCGCTCCAACCGCGAAGGGCAAGCAGGACGGGCGACTCCATGTGAACAGCAACGCCCAGTTCGAAAAGTCCACGGTCAAACTGAAGGGCAAAGGCGTCCCGCCGAAACTGAAGATGGATCCGGAATCGTTGAGTTTCGGAACCCAGGCGGCCGGCACCGCCAGTTCCTCGGAAAGTATCACGCTGGTCAACGACGATCCGTCGCCTATCTCGTTCAGCTCCGCTCCCGCGGCCACTCCGCCGTTCAACGTGACTGCCAACACTTGCGAGACGCTGGCGGCCAACGGGGGAACCTGCACAATTTCCGTCGAGTTCGCGCCAGATAAACGCGGCAGCTACACCGGCACGCTCGAACTCCAGGACGACGCAGCCAAGAGCCCGCAACACATCGAACTCAACGGCAGTTCAAAATAGATATTGACGGGTCAAGATCTCAGCTCGTGCAACCCTGCTTGCCGGGGGTTCCGCGATCTGAAAGCCTGTCGAATTGACCTGCGCTTTGCGCGCTTCATCGTATTTGCAATGCAAGCCGCTCATCCAAACCGCCCGGCCGAACCAGCGAAATTAGCCACCTGGATCCCGCGGCCGCAGCGTTACCTGTCGGCGCTGTTCGCGATGCTGATGTCGGCGACGATTTTCGAAGGCTACGACATCACGATCTTCCATCTGGCGACTCCCGAAATCGCGCGCACCTTTCACCTGGCCGATCCCGCCATCGGCCTGATGGCGACGCTGGTGCGGTTTGGCGGGATGCTGTCGTTCTTCGTCGTAATCCTGGCCGATCGTTTCGGTCGCAAACCGATCATCTCCGTCACCGTACTTTGTTACACGGTGCTGACGCTGTTCACCGCGCTTTCGAGAGGCGTGGGCTCGTTTACGATTTGTCAAAGTGCTGCGCAGATATTCCTCGCGGCCGAATTCGGCGTCGCCGTCACTATGATCAGCGAGGAGTTTCCCGACGCGCGGCGCGGACGCGCGATCGCGGCGTTGCACATGGTCGCGTTTCTCGGCGTGACGGCCGCTGCGCTGACGTACGCAATCATGGCGGAGTCGCGATGGGGATGGCGCGGCATGTACCTGCTCGGGATCGCGCCGCTGCTGTTGATAGCTTTTTTGCGGCGCGGGCTGCGCGAGACTGCCCGCTTCATCGCACTCGAGCGGGCGCGGACCGCGGCGGGCAAGGCGCGTCCCGCATTCTGGGTCTCGATTCGCAATTGCCTGACGCCGCTCGCGGGCCCTTATCGCTCGCGACTGCTGGTGATGGCCGCGCTGTGGAACTCGATTGGCTTGGTCGGCGGGCCGTTGGTCACCTACTTCAGCCTCTACGCCAAGCGCGATCATCTCTGGAAATCGCACCAGGTCGCCGCGGCAATAATTCTCGCCTACGCCATGGGCACCATCGGCAGCATGTTGAGCGGATTTCTGATGGACCGGCTGGGACGAAAATTCACCACCAGCTTCTTCTACCTGATGTCGGCGGCCGCGATGTACATGCTGTTCACCAGCGACGGCTACGGCGCGATCCTTATCGCCGAAGTGATCACGATGTTTGCCTATCAAGCGGCGCGCACCGCGACCTCTGCGCTTTCGACCGAGTTGTTTCCCACCGCGATTCGCGCAACCGGCTACAGCCTGTGCGTCCAGGTGATCGGGCAGGTCTGTTGGATGCTGTCGCCGCTGGCTATCGGCATGCTCTCGCGGCCGCTTGGCGGTCTGGGCAACGCGGCGTCGATATTTGCCGTTGGCCCTCTGATTGGCGTCGTTATCGTGATTTTTTTCGTGCCCGAGACTCGCGGCAAGACGCTCGAGGAACTCTCGCCAAACGCGGAGACGCCCCCGGTCACCACGGAGTAGGACCCTGGCTAAAGCGCCAGCCGCGCTCTGATCGCACCGACGATGGCTTCTGGAGCGGCCGACGCGTCGATGACGATCGCGTCGCGAGGCTCCTCCAGCGTGTCGATCTGGCTTTGAAGCAGCTCCGGATTCATGAAATGACCGCCGCGATTGCGCAGCCGGTCGGCGATCAACTCTTTCGATCCCCTTAGATAGACGACTTTCACCGAGCTGGGGTCCACGACCAGCTCGTCGCGATAAGACTGCTTGAGCGCGGAGCATGCGACGACGCCGTTTCTGCCGCCCGCCAGCATCGACACGATCAACTCTCGAATCGCGCGCAGCCACGGCGCCCGATCGGCGTCATCGAGCGCGATCCCGCGATGCATCTTGAGCTTGCTCGCTTCGGTATGCAGATCGTCGCCGTCGTGAAACTCCCATCCGAGCGACGACGCGAGCGCGCGCCCGACTGTAGTCTTGCCGGCGCCGGTGACGCCCATAACGATTACAACCATGTCACTTCATCCTTACTATCGAACGGCGCAAAATGTCGCTAGATTTCGGCGTCGTGACGGGTGCGGCGAATGATGGATGAAGCGGGCCTCGCGACACGCAGCGATCATGACGCGCGTGCATTCAGCTCGCTGCTGCCGCTCTACATCGTGATCTTTTTCGGCTTCGTCGGCTACAGCCTGATGATCACGATCTTTACCCCGATGTTTCTCAAGCCGGACAGCGTCATTCTTCCACCGGTGTCTCATCGTCGTATCGCACGATCGTCCTCGGAATAATCCTGGGACTTTATCCCGCCGGCCAGTTTATCGGATCGCCCGTCCTCGGCGCGCTATCGGATCGCTATGGGCGCCGGCCTGTGCTGCTGATCTCGCTCACGATTACGACTGCATGCTACGCGGCGATCGCGCTTTCGCTCGAGGCCATGAGTCTCGCGACACTCGCGATTAGCCTGTTCGTCGCGGGCCTGGCTGAAGCGAATATCGTGACCGCTCAGAGCGCGATTGCCGACGTGGTGGCCGCCGAAGATCGCAATCGATTCTTCGGCTACATCTACATGTGCGTCAGCCTCGCCTACATCGTCGGCCCGCTGGCGGGCGGCAAGCTGGCGGAACCTTCGATCGTAAGCTGGTTCAACGATGCGACGCCGTTCTGGGTCGTGTTTGGACTGCTGGTCCTGACGACGCTCGGCACACTGGTCAAATTCCGCGAGACGAACCCGCCGGAGAAGCGCCAGCAGATTAGCTACTTCGACGCGTTTACCAATCTGTCCAGCGTCTTCACCGACAAGCGGATTCGAGTCCTCTACCTAATCAACTTTCTACTCTATCTGGCTATTTTCGGCTTCTTCAGATGCTATCCGATGTATCTCGTCGATGAATTTCATCTCGGCGTATCGCGGGAATCTGAGTATATAGCCTGGGTCGGACTGCCTATTGTACTTGCTAATCTGTGGCTCACTGGCTATCTGGCGAAACACTTCACCACGCGCTCGATCACACTCTGGTCCGCACTGCTGACCGGAGTCTTCGTGGTAATCGTGGTCGTTCCGCCAAATCGCGGCGCGCTCTGGGTTACGCTGTTCATGGCTTCGCTCTCGTTGGCGATTTGCCTGCCGTCATGCGCGACGATGCTTTCGACCTCGATTGGTGAAGCGGACCAGGGACGCGTGATGGGCAACAACCAGGCCTTGCAGGTCGGCGCCGAATCACTCTCGGGATTGCTCGGCGGACTGCTCGCCGCGATCATGGTGAAACTGTCGCTGGTCGTGCTTGGAGTCGTCGCCATCGTCGCCGCCGGCCTGCTCCTTCTTATCTGACCGGCGCGCGCGAGCGGGTGCAGCCCTTCCTTGACCTTTCGTGGGGTCCGTCTAACATACGAGTGTTAGCGAACCGAGTGGCCACTTCGGAGGTATCGTAATGGCAGGCGCAGATATTGGCGAAATCAACGAACCCAACCGTTGGCGACTGGAGACTCCCGGGCATTCCGGCTGGAAGCGCACTGCGCGGCCGGACGATCCCGACAAGTACCTGATGATCTCGGCCGACTGTCATTGCAACGAGCCGTCGAATCTTTGGGTCGAGCGGATCGATCGCAAGTATCGCGATCGGCTGCCGCGAATCGAAGTCGATGAGAACGGCGTAAAATGGACAATTTCAGAGGGTTGGGCGCGCTCGCGCCTGCTCGACAGCAACCTCGAAGGCGAAGACCATCTGCGCTCGAAGGCAGGCGCCGATCCCGAGCAGCGCTTGAAAGATCAGATCCGCGACGGTGTCGATGCCGAAGTAATCTTCCCCAACAAGGGCCTCACGATGTGGGCGACGAGCGACGCCGATTTTGCGCACGCGCAATGCCGGGTCTACAACGACTGGGCATGGGAGGCCTTCGCGAAATACAACGATCGCATGTCGCCGCTCGCCGCGATCGCGACGGCCGACCTGCAGGGTTCGATCAAGGAAGTCGAACGCGTCGCGAAGCTGGGATTCCGCGGCCTGACTCTGCCGTGCAAGCCGATCTTCGGCGCCCATGACGCGCGTCATCCCAACTACAACATGCAGATTTTCGATCCGCTGTGGTCGGTGATCCAGGAAGCTGATCTGCCGATCACCTTCCACGTCTCGACCGGACGCGATCCTCGCGCCGCGCGCAAGGACGGCGGTGCGGTCATCAACTACGTTTCGCATTCGCTCGTCCCGACTATCGAGCCGGTCGCAAATCTTTGCGGTTCCGGCGTGCTCGAGCGCTTCCCGGGAATCAAATTTGCCGCCATCGAGTCGGGCATCGGATGGGTCGCGTGGGCTCTGGGAGCCATGGACGAGGCCTATCACAAGCATCACATGTGGGCGCTGCCGCGGCTCAAGATGCTGCCGAGCGAGTATTTCCGCGCGCATGGATACGCCTCGTTCCAGGAAGATCCGGTCGGCCTCGATCTCGCGGTGAAATACAACCTGACCAACAACTTCCTGTGGGCCAATGACTATCCGCATCACGAGGGAAGCTGGCCGCATTCGGCGGAAGCGATCGAGCGCGAGATGGGATCGCTGCCGGAAGACGCGCGCGCGAAAATTCTCGGCTTGAATGCGGCGCGCCTGTTCAAGTTCGATGTCGACGCGCTGACGAAGTCGCGGCGCGCTCGAGTCGCCGCGGCGAACTGAGCCGATTGTCGATGCCGTCAGAGTTTTCGCATCGCTACGCCAACCTCGAAGGCGTGCGACTCCATTACGTGACGATGGGCGATGGTGCCCCCGTCGTATTGCTCCATGGATGGCCGCAGACCTGGTACGAATGGCGCCGCGTGATGCCGCTGCTGGCAGACAAGCACTCGCTGGTCGCGCCCGATATGCGCGGCCTCGGCGACTCCACTCGTCCCGTCGCCGGCTACGACAAGAAGACCGTCGCCAACGACATCTGGCTGCTCATGAACAAGCATCTCGGGCACGCGCGCTTCGCAGTTGTCGGTCATGATTGGGGCGCGCCCGTAGCATTTCGCCTCGCCGCTGATCATCCCGCTGAAGTGACGCATCTCGCGCTGCTCGACGTGCCAGTGCCCGGCGATCAGCCGGCCGGTTCTGCGATTGGCGGCACGCCGCGATGGTGGCACATGTTCCACCAGGTGCTCGACCTGCCCGAGGCGCTGGTGTACGGCCGCGAACGAATATATCTCGAATGGTTTTTCATGAACGGATGCGACCAGGCCGGCGCGATCGGCGACGACGACATCGCGGAGTACGTGCGAACCTACTCGCAGCCGGGCGCGATGCGCGCAGGCTTCAACTTCTACCGCGCACTCCCGCAGGACGTCGCCGACAATCGCGCCACCTTCGCCAAAGGATTCAAACTGCCGATGCCGACGCTGGGACTCGGCGGCGGCGGTCCGCGCGGCCGCGGCGAACTGGTAGTCGAATCGCTTCGCCGCGTTGCGCTTCATGCATCCGGCGGCGCGGTCGCCGATTGCGGCCATTTCATTCCCGAGGAGAAGCCGGCCGAGCTCGCCAATCGTTTGCGCGAGTTCCTGGCGACGTAAGTTTCCGCTTTAGTTCGAAGCCGCACTCTGGTACGCCTCGCACATAACGTATTCGCCCGAGGAGAAACGCCGTGGACTTTAATATTCCTGCCGATGTAACAGCCTACCTGGCCGAGCTCGACGCCTTCATCGAAAAAGAGATCAAGCCGCTCGAACGCGAGAACGACAACATTCGCTTTTTCGATCATCGCCGCGAATGGGCGCGCACTGACTTCGAGCGCGACGGCCTGCCGCGCCACGAATGGGAGGCACTGCTAGGCGAGATGCGCCGCCGCGCCGACAAGGCCGGGCATTATCGCTACGCGCTGCCGAAAGAATACGGCGGCAAGAACGGCACCAATCTCGCCATGGCGATAATCCGCGAGTACCTGGCGGCCAAGGGTCTCGGCCTGCACAACGATTTACAGAACGAAAGTTCGATCGTCGGCAATCTGCCAACTGTCCTGATGTTTCGCGACTTCGGCAACGATCAGCAGAAAAAGGAGTTCATTCCCAAAATTCTCGACGGCTCGATGCGCATCGCGTTCGGACTCACCGAACCCAATCACGGCTCCGACGCGACCTGGATGGAAACGCGCGGCGTCCGCGACGGCGATCACTGGCGCATCACCGGCGCCAAGATGTGGAACACCGGCCTGCATGTCGCCACGCATGATTTCGTCTTCGCGCGCACCAGCGGCAAGGACGGCAGCCCGCGCGGTATCACCTGCTTCATCGTTCCCACCAAAAATGCCGGCTTCAAAATCGAGGAATATTTGTGGACCTTCAACATGCCGACCGATCATCCGCGCGTCTCGCTGACTGACGTCGCGGTGCCGGCCGACTCGATTCTCGGCGATCCGGAAAACGGGCTGGCCGTCGCGCAGCATTTCGTCCACGAGAACCGCGTTCGCCAGGCCGCAAGCTCGCTGGGCGCGGCGCAATATTGCATCAACGAGAGTGTGAAATACGCCAAGCAGCGCAAGCCGTTCGGCAAACCGTTGTCGAGCAACCAAGCCATTCAGTGGCCGCTGGTCGAGTTGCACACCGAAGCCGAGATGCTGCGCAACCTCATCCACAAGACTGCGTGGCAGATGGATCAAATGCCAAAGCCCGAGGTCGCGCTCAAACTTTCCGATAAGGTCGCGATGTGCAACTACCGCGCGAACCGGCTCGTGTGCGACGCCGCGGACCGTGCGATGCAGGTGCATGGCGCGATCGGCTACTCGCGGCATAAACCGTTTGAGCACATTTTCCGCCATCACCGGCGCTACCGCATCACCGAAGGCTCGGAGGAAATCCAGATGCGGCGCGTCGCGCAATACCTGTTCGGATTTTTCAAAGACCGCAAGCAGGCCGAAGAGTGAGACGCTCGCGCACGAGATAAATATGAGCAACGAAGACTTCACCGCGCGCCTGCAAGCCGCAGTCGCGCGTCACGTCGGACCGCCGGGCACCGTCCACGACCTGCAACGGCTGACCGGCGGCGCGAACAAAACGACCTGGTCGTTCGACGCTGAGATTGCAAATTCGCGCGAGCAATTCATCCTGCAACTGGCGAGCGCTCGCGCCAACGACGAAAGCAATCCGCTGGCCGGCGTCTCGCCGCATCTGACTGCCGAGGAAGACGCGCGCCTGATGATCGCCGCGGTGAAAGCTGGCGTCCCGGCGCCGCGCGTGCGCGCAATTCTGCACGACGACGACGGGCTCGGCCCCGGCTACGTCACCGAAAGAGTGGCGGGCGAGACGCTCGCGACCCGCATCCTGCGCGAAGAACGTTTTGCCGGCGCGCGCGCGACGATGGCGAAGCAGTGCGGCAAGATACTGGCGGCCATCCACAGTATTCCCGTCGCCGAAGTTCCCTTCCTGATGAAGCTGACGCCCGCGCAGCACATCGCGGCGCAGCGCCAGATCATCGAGTTCCACGGATTTCATTTGCCGGCTCTCGAGCTCGGGCTCAAATGGGCCGAGCAGCACGCGCCGAAAAGCACCCGCGACACGGTCGTGCATGGCGACTTCCGCGCGGGCAACTTTATCGTCGGCGAGCAGGGAATCCGGCTCGTGCTGGATTGGGAAATAGGACAGCGCGGCGATCCGATGCAGGACCTCGGCTGGGTCTGCGTTAAAACCTGGCGCTTCGGCGGCAAGAAGCCGGTCGGCGGCTTCGGCACGCGCGAGGACCTGTTCGAGGCGTACGAGAAAGCAAGCGGCCAGTCCGTCGATCCGGCGCACGTGCGCTTCTGGGAGGCGTACGGCAGCGTGCGCTGGGGCATCGGATGCTTCGGCCTGGGCACGCGCGGAGTTGAGGAAATGAGTATCGAGCGCTGCGCCATCGGCCGCCGAGTCGAGGAGCCGCTGTGGGACTTTCTGAATCTGATTGAAGGGCGCGACTGACTAATCGCCGAATCACTACTGACTATTCGCGATTCAAGGACTGACTATGCCACAGAGTACTCCGAAAGCCGCCATCCTGCTCGAGGCGGCCGTCAAATACCTGGAATCCGAGCTGATGCCGACGCTCAACGGCTATTTCCACTTCCAGACGCGCGTCACCGTCAACGTGCTGAACACGCTGCGGCGCGAGCTGGAACTGCGCGGCGCGCAGGCGGACGCCGAGCACTCGCGTCTGGTTGCGATGCTCGGCCATGACGGCGACGTCGAGACGCTCAGCGTCGAGCTGGCGGAGCGCATTCGCACAGGCGCAATCGCGATCGACGATCCCGCGCTGCGTGCTCACGTCCGCCAGTCGCTCGTCCGACGCTCTCGCGATAAATAATCCAAAATGGCTGACGCGCTAATCGCCAGCGACGCCAAACGCTGGCCGCGCGACCTTCGAATCTTCGCCGGCCTCTGCGTCGTATGGGCGGTCTTCCTGGCAGCGCGCGCAATATTCAACCTCTCAGGCGGAGGCGCACCGCTCCAGGACGTAATCTTCGGCGTGAAGTTCTACGGCGACGAGGCGCGCGTCACGATGGCTCTGCAAGCCATCATCATCGCCGCCTTCGGCCTAGGAATCCTGCGACGCCAACGCTGGGGACTCATCCTCGGGCTGCTCTACATGGCGCAAGTCATCGCCGGCCACGCGATCTTCATCCTCTCGAACCTGGGCGTCGAGTCGCAGCGCATCCACGTGAAAATAGCGTCAGCCGAAAGTCCCGTCATGCTGTTGATAGCACTCTACCTGCTGTACCGGGCGTGGCCGCTGTTGCGCGCAAGACCCGGCTGACGCTTCGCTCCTGCTCTTTGCGATGCTTATTCGCTCGGTTCCTCCCCCGGAGTGGTACAGAACTTTGGCGCGGGCGGTGTGCTGCTATAGAAGCAGCCCTGCGCGAGGTCCATCGACGCCGGGTTGAACAGCACGTTCCACGGCGAAGCAATCATCGGCGGCGGCGGCATCGGATTGGTTTGCGTTTGCGGGAAACACGATGGTGGCGGCCGCAGTGCATCCCTCCCGGCCTGGGTCGGCACGGTTGCGAAGCTATCCCCCAGGACAAACGAGAACCCGTAAGCTCCGGCGTCCGGATAATCGATGTCACTGATCGCCCATTTGCAGAACGAGGCCGGGCCGGTGCTGGGGCCGCTGGTATCGGTCTTACCCTGGCAATCGTTGTACAGATAGAACTGGCCCAGCGGATCGTCGGGGTTAGTCGGGGATGTTGCATTCGCAGTCCGAGTTGGTGGTGTTCCACGCGCACATGCTTGACGGCTGGCAGCGCGTCTCGGTGGGCATCGTGGGATTGTAGACCGAGTTGCTGTAGTCGGTGCCGAATCCGCTCATTCCCGCCGCGCTAAGGTCCACCGTAACCGTCAGAATGCCTCCTCCCGTCGGCCGGCATACCCGTATCGTTGGGCTGATAAGTCTTCGTCCATCCGGTAGGCCACGCGAAGGTCGTGAACGAGGCGGCCGCAGTCGACACATTCGCCTTCTCGGCCACCACTGAATTCAAAAGAGTTGTCGTGTCGAGCCCCTTACCGACAAATAACTGGTAAGTCTCCTTGGTGCCTGCGGTGGTTGTGATAGGAGGGCCTGGTTTCGCGAACAGCAGGAACACATGGTACTTCTTGTCCTTCTGGAACACGCTGTACAAATTCCCCGCCTGACCTTGCGTGCCCTGGTCCACTGTTGTGTCGATATAAAAGAGGCCGTTGTTCGGCGCCATCGTTTCGCGCTGGCCGGTGGCCTGCGATGACATCCGGATAAACGGCGCCGTCGCTTCGCCAGGATTCAGATACTGGCGATACAGCGGGACGCCATAACACCCCGAATTGGCGCAGTCATAACTCCACGTCCACGGGACTGGCGTCACTGTCGGATCGTTGCAGGCACCTTTGAAGGGTGGATTTACCGGTCCGTTCCACGGCACTGTCGCGCAATCCGGATAAACCACCGTGGTGACGTAGTCATACGGGCTGGTAACTGCAGTACCCGAGGTGTTTCCAGCCACGTCCGATCTGCATTCGACATCCTGCGTGGGCGCCTGGAAAAAAGGATCCTGGTTAACCGATACCGTATCGATCAGGCCCGTCAGCGTTCCATCGTCATCGTTCAGTTCAGTCTGCCGATCGATATCAGTGAAGTCGGGGCTGAACATATTCGGCTGACTGTTACAGTAGAGAGGCTTGGTCGCGGAATTGTCGGTCTTGTAACTGCCCGATCAGGAACTTGGGTTGGATCACGTAATGGTGAATATCGACGTTGTTGAAATATAGATTGGTCGAGTGGAACGAGGGCGGATAGTAGAACCCGTTAGGCTGCTTCCATGCGATCGCCGCGTTGGGAAGATAGCAGGCTGAGGGCGGCATGCCAGCGCCTGTGAAGACGCCCGGGACGCCGAGTTGCGTTCCTTCCATCCATTTGCTGTTGAAGCACCGAAAATCGATGCCGGAGTTGGGGGTACTAAGATCGCAGTCCGTCAACGGAGTCGTGTTGATGTCGAGAAAGGCGTTCGAGTCCTCCAGCGCTGGACCGTCGTAGATGTTGAAGAACCGTTGATTAGTCGAGAAGCTGTCCCGGTTGAAAGAAACTCCCGTGTCGTTTCCATTGGCGTCAATCGGAGCGCAATAGCCGGTGGCGGGCTGTTTGTTGCCGCACTTCAGTCCGGTTGGATTGACCGGGCCGCCGTTGGAACCATAAGGGTTGGACGCATAACTCTGAGTGTTGCCGATGAATACAGTCTTTCTGGCCAGGTCCCAAATCCCGAGCAGCGCGTCGGCTCGCGTATAACCGCCGCCCGTCACGAAGGTCAGGCCACCGTTGAGAACGTCTGTGATCGCGCCGTTAAGTACCAGGTTAAATTGCGGACGGAGCCAGATGGCGGCGAAGTTCTTCGCGGCGAAATTGAAGGACGTCGTAAAACGGTCAAGCACCAGGACCATGCAGTTGCCAAGGTTGCTGTTCGAGCAATCCGGTTGCGCGCTGCAATCGCCGGTCAGACTGGGACATTTCGTCGGGTGACGATTTCCGCCCGAATTCACCCTGGGATAGAAGGTTTCGTTCTGTATGTCGGGCGCTTTCTTGTCGGTTGGCACACCCACCGGCAGTGGCAGAAGATCGTTAGGCACCGACGTGAATTGCGTCCCTACGCTGCTCATTCCGGCAAAGTTTGTATTTACCCCGGCGCAGTAAGTGGTGTTGCCGTTGATATGGAAGGCCATCATCGCCGTCGAGCAGGTATTGCCGAGGAATTCCATCAGCGGCGACGTCGCCTGGTTAGTGCTGTAGTTCTTCTGTTCGGACGCGTAGCCGGTCCAGTACATCTTTCGTGATCCGGCGCTGTTGGCGCCCGGCGGCATCCAGTAGCAATTTCCGCACATCTCGGCGCCGACCGCCATGTTGTACTCGAAATCGTTCCAGCCATTCATGAACCAGAACAGCGAAGGATGCTCGAAGTCGGAGTCGTAAGGCGTGTTTTCGGAATTGGGGAGATACGGCGTCCCGTCGCCGTACTTGTTATTCGCAAGTATCCCGGGAACCAGCCGATAGTTGGCGTAGTCGTTGACCGCCGCAATCGCTGAGACTCCCAGGTTTGCGTAGAGCTGGTTGCCGGTCTCAGTGCCGTCCTCGAGATAGTAGCCCATTCCTATCGACCGGTAGCCCACGTTGCGGGCCAGCAGCACGCCTTGCGTCGCGTGCACGACGATAAAGCGCGTCATCGAGTCCCAGATCGAGCTGTCCTTGACGTAAGTGCCGGGCGGCACCTGCCGCGCCATATGAAAGTGCACCGGGTAGTGTCCGATCCTGCCGCCTTCTCCGAGCTGATAGAACTCAACTCCCTGAATCTGGAGCTGCTTGAAGCCCTGCCTGAAGACCACGTGTCCGCCAAAGTATTGCGCCGGGTTGGGTTTAGGCGGCACTGCTGGAGCGACAAGATCAGTCAATGGCATGTCGCCGCCAGACACGATGCGGATGTTGCGCGACAGCAGCCCCACCGCGGCCCGCGTATCCACCGACGTGAGATCACTCATCCCGCGCCCGGATGGAAGTCGTGAAGAAAGACTGATCACGGCGGCATGATGCGGATACTGCAGTCCGGGCGCAGGAATCGTAACTGTGTTGCCGACCGAGTCTGCGCTGAGATTGAAGTGCTCGGTGTGCGAGGCCAGGTAGTCCGTCGTCGTGACGATTATATCGTCGCCCTTCTTCCAGCCGAGCCCCGGCGATGCAGGAACGGACAGAGTCAGCGTGGTCGCGCCCGCCTTCAGCACGCCGTCGGTCGTGCAATTGGGGTCCATGTTACCTGTCGCGCAGTTGTTCAGCCGCGCCCAGCTGGTGCCCGTGTTGCTCGGAGTGACTGTGGTGTCGGGATAAGTCCCGCCTTTCAAGCCGTAGAGACGCAAGGTGCCACCGTACCCGATGCCGAGAACTTTGTAGCCGTAGTAGGCCGGCACGTTGCCGCCGTCGTCATAGGGCATCGAATCGTACATGTAGAAGCAGTCGTTGTTGGGAAGCGTGCCGCCGAACTGCGAGGCCGGCTTGCAACTCGTCGGATCGAGCGTCTTCATGTTGTTGGACATGAAGAGATCCTTGTCGACTCCGCAAGTAGTGTCGTGGCAGGGGACACCCACGGCGTGGAGTTTGTTGCTCTGCTGCGCCCCGTACAGATGGATCGTGATTTTTCCAAGGTTCGTGCCGACCGGCGAGATGGTCACGCCGTCAGGCGCGATGCCGGCGGTGAGCGTTCCGTTGTTTTCGATGATTATCGACTTGGCCCAGAAGTCGGTATTGGCGTCGGCGAAGGCGAGCGATCCGCCGCCGTAGATGTCGATGTTGTCGTACACGTACGTGGTAGGCGCGGTGGGCGAGCTGCTGCCGGCAACTGTGCATGCTTTTGTGACGTCGAGATCGCCCAACGACGTTTTCGATGGCTTCAGCGCTCCGTCGCAAGTCGGCGCTCCCTTGACCTCGCTGACCGGAGGCATGACCGCAAACGTACTCGCGAGCTCGAGATTCTTTGCCGCCTTGCCATACTTCAGTCCGCCCCCTTCGCAAGCAGGCGCTGCGGCTTTGCCGGCCTGGGGCACGGGCGCAAACGTATCCGCTTTCGACGATAGTGCGCCGCTGAATAGCGTTCCGAACGAGAGCCCGACCACGAAGACCATGAACTGCCCTTGTGATGCTCGAGGCCTTTACGAAACTGAAACTCGGGACGCCAACTCATGCTTCTCCTCCAAACGAAACCCGCGCCCGCCGCGGGACCTACGACTTCAGCTCATTCCAAACCGCTGGCAGTTTCGGATGCTCATCCTGCTAATCGACACTCGGGCCGAAATTGAACAGCGCGGGTTGATCCAGGTTGGTCCCTGTCGAATTGGAATCCAGGAAGATGTTCGGGGCCGGGCTGCCGCTCGCGCCAATCTGAGCGGCAGTGAACTGAACGATACTGCCGAAGTTGTCGCTCAGCGCGTTGCTCACCCACAGGTTCCCGCCTTTGTCGAACGCCATCCCCTCGGGACAACTCAGGCTGGAGGAGTTGCCGACGCCGGTGGCGCTCAGCACCACGATGGGAGTAGGGCTTCCGCTCTCGGCTATATCGCCAGCGGCAAATTCCACCACCGTGTCCGCAAGGCAATTCGAGACCCATTGATTGCCCGACGAATCGAACAGAACATCGGTGGGGCCGATAATACTCGCTGACGAGTTGATGATGTCGGGAGTCAGGTCCGCGTTGGTCCCTTCAGCGGCGGTTAGGGTGGCAGCTTTGAATCCGAATACCTCGGAGTTCAATACGTCGGCGATCCACAGAGTCCCGGCCGAGTCGAACTGAATTCCCTCCAGCTGGCCGAAGCTGTCCGACGAGATTTTCGTGTTCGGGTACTGCACGCCGCCCTCACTCAACTGGGTGGGCGTGAAGTTGACCAAATCGGCCGAGAAACGGTTGGCCGCCCACAGGCTGCCGTCGCTCCCGAACGCCGCGCCATATGGGCAACCGAAAATATTGAAGCTGCCGTCATCGGATAGCGTCTGGGCGGGATTGGGAGCGTTATCTTTCGACAGCTCCTTCAGTTGGTCGTGGGTGAACTCCAGGATCTGCCCGGCGCCGTTGATCGCATCCGAACAATTAGTCAGCCAAAGATTGCCGGACGTGTCGAACAGCGCCTCTTCCGGCGAATCGATCGCGGTGCTGGCATTCGTCAGGGCCGCATCGGGCGAGCCGCTTTTGCGCCGCTGTTTGGAGTTGAATGCAGTGACAATGTAGCCAAAGAAGTTTGGCACCCAAAGTCCGGGCCCAGCCGACGACGGCCCCTGCGTGCCGCCACCACCCGATCCGCCGCACCCCGCGATCGAGAACCCCAAAGCAACGATCAGCAACAGAGTTGCGCTGAGCGTCTGATTTGGTCTTTCCAAAAACAGCCATTCTCGCCTCTGAAAAATCCTTAATGCCCGGCAGGCCGAAACCATGTCAGTTGGGCGCTGCCGAACAGGCAACGGATAGATCTGAACGAACACTGAAGATTGTTTGAAGAACCGAAGTCCCCCGAAAGTCGCAGTGGCGACTTCCTTCCCCGCACACGCACTCCGAGCAAACCTCCCCTCAATCACATTTGCGCTAAACGTTTAAGCGCAAATTGCGCCAAAATGCTACCACGAGGCGCAACAATTGAGCGCAAAATCAAGTCTCCCAAAACATAAATCTCGAAATTTTCTCTTGCTGCGATTCCACCACCAGCGGCGATCGCTCATTTCCAACGCGCTGCCAGGATATCGCCCGCACGATCGGCAACCGCCATGATCGTGCCTACCGGATGGGCCGGCACGATGGTCGGGATCAGCGACGCGTCCACCACCGCCACGTTGGTCGTGCCGCGCACGATCAGCGTTTTCGGATTGACGCCGCCGGGACCGTCGCTGAGCGCGGCAGTGCCGCCGAAGTGATTGATTACCAGCTTGTTGAAATAGACGCCGTCCACCGGTTGCGGGCCGGTGACGTAGGTGCGGATGTCGGCGAGGCTGTTGGGATTCAGATCAGGATGACTCGAACTGCCGGGACCGAACACGATCTCCAAATCCGGGTTCTGCTCGAACAGCTGAATCATATCGAACACGGCCTGGGTCATCAGCGTCGCATCGGCGTCGCCGTCGGCGTTGTTCGGAAAGTAGATGTCGGGGGCGATGACCTGGTCCTGATCGTTGAGCGTGATCAGTCCGCGCGCCTGCGGATCGAGCAGCATGCAGTAGGCCGAAAAAGCGGTCGGACCATAGAACGGACCGCCCTGCGCGCCGGCGCCATTCGGATTGAGGAAGACCTCGATATTGGGCGTCGCGCTGCCCAGCCCGTAATTCAAAATCGAAACCGGCTGGTATTGCGCATACGGCCCGCTGCCGTTGGCCAGGTAGTTGGCCAGGTCCGCCGCATTGGCGGCGAAGTTGCCGTAGTTGTACGCCTGGTACGGCACCGCTCCGCTGTAGCTGTAGGTGACCATCGTCATGATGTGGTCGAACACGCCGATGCCGATCTGCGGATTGTTGATTTTAAATCTCGGGGTCTTCGAACGGCCGGGAAAAATCTCAGCCTCGCGTCCGCGCGGACCTACGCCGCTCAAAAGCAATATGCGCGGCGTGATAAGCGCGCCCGCCGCCATCACGACTACGCCGCCGGGCTTCAGAAAAGCCGCACCTTCGGTACCCGGCTGCGACTGATCCAGGCTGGGGCGCCGCGTATAGATCACAGCCGTCGCGGTGCCATCGGCGTCGAAGTCGATTCGATCGCACTTGGCAAACTGCAGGATTTCGAGGCCCGCATTCGGCACCCCGCCCGGATCGACGGCCGCAAAATATCCGCTGATCGGTCCTGCGCGACGGCCGCTGCTCGCCGCGACATACGGCCGGCTGTAAACTCCGCCCGACCCGCTGATCCCCGTGCTGGTGTCGCCCTCGACCCATCCGTTGCCCGCGTAAAGCGGGTGAATGATGTCCGCCGGGCCGGTATTCTGCGCGACGCCATCGGTCGACGGCGTGTTCGTCACCGGGATATTCTGGCGCACAGTCGCGAAGTAGGGCGCCATCTCGGCCGAACTCCATCCTGCCGGCCAGTCCTGGTCGAATTTCTCCGACGGATTGGTCTGGAACAACATCCCGTTGAACATGGCGTTGCCGCCGAGTCCGATGCCTTGCCAAGTGAACGGCGTCTCGGTTAGCCGGTAGGGTGCGGCCAGAGTTGACCAGGCCAGCAGCGAGTACTCGCCGGGCACGTCGAAAATCGTGAGGTCGGTGCGGTCGGACGGGAGCCACGACGGGAAGTCGTTGCCGCCGATGGTCGCGCTGGTCGGGCCGCCAGCTTCGATAAGCAGGACGCGCTTGCGCCCGCCGCTGGCGGCCTGCAGTTTGGCGGCGACGATCGCGCCGGCCGCGCCGCCGCCGACGATGATCGCATCGAAACCGCCGGGAGTCTCCGTGACGGTGTTGCCGCCGCCGCCGCATCCGGCCAGCGCAAGCAAATGCGATCCGAAACCCAAACCAAGCCCGGCCTGCCCAGCTCTAAGCAGAAACTCGCGCCGGCTGATCGGTGATCCACTCATTCAGATAGTAAAACTCGCCCCCGAGTTACTACCGATTTCTAGCTCGACTGTCTATTCATCAAAGCCAAAATTTCCTTCGAGGACGGTCGCGAGTTCTTCATGCGGTTCCCCTTCCCCATTCTGGAAGGAAGGGTCAGGGTTACCCGGCTATCGCCTGCCAGGGGCAAGCGCGAAGGGCATTGCCTATTTCTTCCTTCAGGAAGATAAACGAAGCTCGGACTGAGGCCGCTCACGTTTCGAATAGTCGAGAACAGCAATGTCAGACAAAGACAAAATCGATTGGAAGACCAACGGCGTCAGGGTCATTCCCAGCGATTCGTTGGATCAGAACACTCCGCAAACGCCTGGAATGACCCGTGCCGCGGCTATCAATTACGCGCGCGTCGGAGCCCAGAAAATCTGGGCCGGGACCGTCAAAATCGAACCGAATGCCAAAACCGGACCGCACCATCATGGATCGCTCGAGAGCGTTATTTACGTCGTAGACGGTCGCGCGCGCATGCGTTGGGGTGAACATTTGGAGTTCACCGCGGAGGCGGGGCCGGGAGACTTCATTTATATTCCGCCCTACGTGCCGCATCAGGAAATAAACGCTTTGGCGAAGGAGCCGCTGAAATGCGTGGTTGTGCGCAGCGACCAGGAGACAGTCGTGGTCAACCTCGACATTGAACCGGCGGAGAAGCCCGAGTCCGTAGCGTGGATCGACCCAATCCACCGGCGAACCTGACTACTGTGGAGTTCAGGCACGCAAGCCGCGACCATCAAACTGAAATTGACCGTCCGCTACTGAATTGGCGCGGCCGCGGTGCTCTCGATCAGGATCGAAGGCTGCGACGGGTTGCGCGGCGCGATCTGTGCGATCAGATATTTCCCGGTCACACTGGCGGTTGAGCTGAAGCTGAAGCTCGAGGTTGCGCCCGCTCCGGGTTGAGGGGCGTCTACATCTTTTGTACCCAGGCTCATGGCAGAACCGTCGAGCGTCGGGCCGTCCGAGAGAAAATAGCGACTTGAATTTCCCGCCGCCGCCAGTGCCTTGATTCATCAGTTGCAGCTTACCCGTAATTTTTTGCTTGCTCTTCACGGTCGCGCTCTGGACCTGTTCCAGGGCGATGCTGAGCGCGGGCTCCGCCAGATACGCAAATACCGCGACGCTCACATCCATCGTGCCTGCTTCCACTCCCAGGTGCGGAATACCCAACGCATCCAGACCGACCATGGCGCTACCGAGTCCCGGGCCTTGTCCGATGGTCTGAAACTGCCATGCACCATCGATGTCCTGGGCGAATACGCTTTTTTTGAGTTCTCTATCTCGACCGTGGTCGGAACATCGCCAGCACCGAAGATGAGATTGGAAGGCTTTGAATTCGCTAGGACGGTCTGCTCGGACCAGCTGGTGCCGTCAAAGTGGGCGTACGCTGTCGAGGTACCCGAGTCGAGGATGATTTCAGGTTCATTCATCGAATCAAGCGCCAGGAACGGTCCGAAAATCGAGCTCGTGGTCAAACCCGTGTCGTGACGCTCCAGCCTCCCGCGCGTTTGACTGCGTAGATCATGTCGTCACTCGGGTCGGTGTATACAACCTGATCGATCCATCCGAGCCGCCCGCCACCGACGCGTATTTGGCCGTCGTACCGAGGTCTTCCGTCGTTATCGTCTCAGAGCTCCAGTTCGTTCCGTCGTAGCTGATCAAAGTGAACCCATCGATCGGGAATCCGGTAGCCGGATCGATGGGCTCGCATGGGATCAGCGGATAATTGTTCGCATCCAGCGCGATTGACAAATAGTTTCCACAATTTGAATTGGGGATGGTCTGAAAGTGCCACCCGCCTGAGTCGCGAACGCCGTAAGCAATCGAGGTAACTCCCGAGACTTCGGAGTAGCTGATCAGATGCAAATGCCGGCCGGATTAATTACTACGTTCGAAATTCCTTCTTCCCCCGTTAGCGGGACTGTCTCTTCACTGATCACTTTGCCGGCTGAACTGATCTCGAGATGCTTCAGGTCCGGAGAGTCGTAGAGGAAGTAGTGCGTCGTGCCGTCGGGAGCGACAGCAAGCGAGTAAACTGGGAGTTTTGAACTGGAAATGGTGCCATCCAGCCTCGCTCGTTCCGGCAAACGCCAGAATGAGCAGCAGCGCAGCCGCAGCGCCCGGCACGCAGTGTGTTCTTTCCGGGGTCTTCATACGTGGACCCGGCTCTACGACATTCGGCCTTCTTCCTCTACTGAAAATGAGCAAATAGCCAAAGATCCGGTTAAGTACAGCTCCAAAATCATCGGCATGGGCAGGATTCATCGACAATCGACGCGGACGGCGTCCCGACCCCCGGTCGTCGTCAAGCGCTCAGCCATCGCCAACGCGATTGGGAAACGGCGACCGCGCGTAATCGTATTGGTAATGGAGCGATGTGGATCGAGACTCCAGCGGAGAGGTATCACTCATGACGCAGCGATTGATGGCGATCGTAGCGCGGCGTCATATCGCGATGCGGTCGCGGCGCTGGCCCAGAACTCGGCGGCTACGGTGGAGGGTCAACGCCTCCGGCGGCGGTATGGAGCGCCAGCAATCCTCAGGTCGCCCAGCTGAAGAGCAGCGCGAGGACTCAACAACCAGATTCGCAGGCTGACTACTATCACGACTATAACAGCCATCAGCTGCGTCCCAGCTCGACTCCGTCAACCAGAGATCGGCAGTCGGCCGAATGGAGCGCGCCTTCCGGCAGCGGCTATCGCAGAACCAGCCTCGTCCGGACGTATGGATCGCACAACAGACATGAGCAGGGTAACGGCTACAGCGCTAGCGCTCCCCAGGGATATGGCGCGCCGCAAGGGTACAATGCGCAAGGATACGCTGCGGCGAATGGCGGCGCCCCAGGTCCGGGCGCGTCTGGCTCCTACTCGGCGCGCTCACCGGAATGGGAGCGCAGAACGGCGCACCCGGTTCCACCGGAGCAGCCAACCCCAACGGCGCAGCAGGCAGTCCGCTGACATCAATGATCGGCCCGCTCCTGCAGGGCTTCATGCACTGAGCAAAACCTTGGTGGGCGGTGCAGGCCTCTGGCACAAATTGCTCCAAGGTCGGTGACGATCCAGTAGCCTTCCTTGCCGGGTATGGCGGCGATGCTTCCGCGAAACGGCACGCTGTCGAACTGCGGCGCCGCCGATCGCGAGCGTCGGCGAACCGCCGTTTTCGTCGTTATCAACGCCGCCATCCACCTGAACCCAGAAACGCTGTCAGGAGAGGCGGCGACGCTCGTCAGAATGTTGGTTCCGGGCCCCGTCGGCAACGAAGCCATCGCGGGCAGTGGCGCAAGACCAAAGATGAGCAGCAACAACCGACCCAACGCGGTGCCGAGCATGCGAGGATACATTTTCCGTCTCCTCTCCCTATTTGCGGAGTTACGCCCAGAACCTCAGTTCCACCCGGAGACGGTCTGGCTGTTGCACCGGACGAAATTCAATGATCGGGTTTTCCGAGCGCTGCCGCCGTGTGGCCTCTATCGGGGCAGCGCCGTGCCATCCTTGTTTCCGGGCGTTGTCGAACCCGCTACCGTTTCGACCTTTCCGTCCGGCTTGATTTGACGGATTTCGTTGTTGCCTCGGTCGGCGACGTAGAGGTTGCCACTGGTGCTATCGATCGCAATGCCCGCCGGAAGCCTGAAGCTCGCATTGGTTCCGTCGCCGTCATGCGAGCCGGGCGTGGTTGAACCCGCGAACGTGCTAACCACTGCGCCTGGCGTGATTTCCCGGATCTCTTCGTTATAGTAATCCGTGACGTAAAGGTTATCGGCTTCATCCATCGCGATGCCGTACGGCCCATGGAAGCTCGCAGCGGTCCCGGTTCCATTGGCGGAAACCGGCGTAGTCGAGCCTGCGAATGTGGTCACTACCTCTGAAGGCGTGATCTTTCTTATCTCGTTGTTGCCAAAATCCGCGACATAGAGGTTGCCGGCGCTGTCCAATACAGTGTCGGCCAGCGCGTCAAAGCTGGCGCCGGAGCCGGTACCGTTCCCTGATCCCGGGTCATCGGAACCAGCGTCGGTACTCACCACCCGATTCGGCATAATCAGCAGGATTTCGTTTGAATTGCTGATATACAGATCGTCGAAGCCGCTTACGGTCACGCTCACGGGGTCCTCGAGCCCCGAGCTGACGCCGTCAAATGTAGTCACCGCGCCAGCGATCGTGATCTCCCGGATCTCACTGTGCCAGAATCCGCAACCCACAGATTGTCATCACCGTCGACTGCAACATCGTATGGAAAACTAAATCTCGCAGTTGACTTTAGACTACGGCTACCCTTTAACCCGCCCGCCGAAGACGAGCTCGATCCACCCGAGCCGCCGCCATAGGCGGCAACAGTGGCCAGCAGAAGCGTCAAGGAAACGACCAGCATCATTCTCGAGCTTGCCATATATCCTCCCTGCTCGGAGTCGTTTAACTCCCCAGTTCGATCAACCCGGCGTGGATCAGGCAATTCGGCGTCCGCGGCCGCCATTGAGATCCGGCACTGTTGGCGCGTAATCCCTGTGGGCGTGCGCCTTCGCAGCAAGCTACGACTTGCCGAGGTCCGCCAACGCCTTTACCGTCGCGTTCCGCGCCGCACCACTGGCTTCTCCGGCAGATCGATCTGGTCGCCGACGATCGCATTCGTGATATCGAAGCATCGGGCGAAGTCGCCATCGGCGGTGGTCAACACCAACGCAAACGGATTGCCGCCTCCCAGGCCCAGCGACGCCGTATCGAGTTCTGACACCTCAACGTCCAGCGTCCACTGTCCACATCCAGGTGAGGCGGGCGGGGCCAGTGCGATCATCCTGGCCAAGACGGTCTCCGCGGGCGCAAATGTCTGAAAGAGGGTTCCATAGCTCACGTGGTCGATTGTAGTCACGATAAACGGACTTAGTGTCAGGTGTAGTCCGTTGGTGAGCGGACCGCTGCAATCACCCGCAAACAATTTCACCCCGAGGCCTGAACTGAGTGCGTCCTGATCAGGTCGGCAGGTAGGCGCGCCGTTCTCTGTGAAGGTCACCGCCAGGTTGACCTCATCCGAATCGACGCGGGTCGAATGGACTATCTGCACCCTCTCGCTGTTTGGGAGGAGCACGAAGGGGGAAGCGGTCGCAGTTGGCGAGGCTGTAGCAGTTGCAGTTCTGGTCGCTGTCGCCGTGGCCGTTCGGGTCGGTGTCGCAGTGGCTGTCGTGGTCGCCGTTGCAGTCGCAGTCCGAGTGGCGGTCGCCGTTGCGGTCGCAGTCCTAGTAACGGTCGCCGTCGCAGTTGCCGTTGCAGTTGGCGTGGCAGTTGCAGTGGCGGTTGCTGTCGGGGTAGCCGTTGCGGTGGCTGTCGCGGTCGCGGTTGCCGTAGGAGTTGCGGTCGCGGTTGGCGTTGCAGTCGCCGTGAATTGGGACTGATAGGCACCGATATCGCAGTTACCGCTGGTGCCGGGGCGCGTAAAGCCGCGCTGATCGCAGGTCAGCGCGCCCGAAGCCGAAAGCGTTGGAGGATCGGTGCATGGGTTCACCGTCTGGTAGTTGCAACTGGCCGCCGCTATCGCGGCGATCGCGATGCTGCCGGGCTCGAGCGCGACGGTGTCGGTCGGACCGCCGTTGTTAGTCAGCCCGTCGGTATCATCGAGATTCAGGTTGCTGGCGTTGTTCTGGCTGCCGGTGGCGGTAAAGTTACAAGTGCCGTCATCGGACAGGTTATAGCCCCCATCGTCGGCAGAGCTAAGGCCGTTGCAGTTGGCGCCGTTCTCGGACTCGGCCAGAATCGTGCTCTCGAGACTAACGTGCCGCCGTTGACGATCCCGCTGGCGTTGCTGAAAGCAATGTTTTGGTAGAACGTGCTGTAGCTCACGTTCGCCGTGCTGCTGCCGGCGTTGTAAATGGCCCCGCTGCCCGCCTGGTTTCCAGCGAAGGTGCTGTTGATGACGGTCAGCGTATCGTAATTCGCAATAGCGCCGCCGGACGATGAGGCGCTGTCGCCGGAGAAGGTGCTGTTTGTCACCGTCACCGTACCGCTCGCATTGTCAATGCCGCCGCCGTCAGTGGTGCCAGCCTCGTTATTGTTGAAGCTGCTGTTGTTTACCGTCAGCGTGCCGCTCTGAGTTGTAAACGCCGCCACCGGCGCCGCTCGCGAAGTTGCCGAACAGCGTGCTGTTATACAGCGTGAGCGTGCCGCCCTCATTGATAATGGCGCCACCATTGTTGCCCGTGTCGTTATCGTTGAAGGTGAAATTGGTCAGCGTCAGCGTACCGCTATTGACGATGGCGCCGCCCGGGATTCCGGTTGGATCGGTTGGGATGACGCTGGTGCAGTTCTGAATGGTCAGCCCGCTGATACTGATCACGGCTCCAGAATTCACATACATCGCCTGGTATGTGTTGCCGCCGTCGATGGTGATACCGCCGGCTGGCCCGGTGATCGTCAGACCGCTGGTGGTAGTAATCGTGGGCATCTTGCTGCTGAGCCCGATCGTGCCGGTCACGCTGAACTGAATGAGGTACGCACCGCTTCCACTGGTGGGGCAACTGTCGCCACCTGAAGGCGAGCCGCCTTGCACGACATTTATTGCATCGCGCAAAGTGCAGAGTCCGCTGGCGCTGGGGTCGGCAGTGCTGCTGACGGTGACTACGGTTTGCGCCGACGCCGGCGCGCCTCTCCCCATGATGAAGGCCAGCAGCATGATCGCGCCGAGCACGAACGGTGCGACTCGCTTCAGCCTGGTCGATTCGGTTGCAGCTTTGCGAGAGGCAGCGCGTGCCCGCGATTCCATCGTCAGTTCCCCCCAACTGCCAAACGTTCCGGAATCGAGGCTCTCAGCTTGAAGTTGGAGCCGGCCGCGTGAGTCGCAGACTGACTTTTATGCGGTTCGAGTCCGGAGGAATTCCCCCATGGCCACCAAACTCACTTGCAGATGCTGCCGTCGCATCTGCGCTACCTGTCAGACGAGAATTGTTACTCTCTGCGTCAACTCCTCTCCAGGTAGATTCACTGTCAATCCGCGTGGACTGCGCTGACGCGGTGTCATCATCGCAAATCGCGCGTCGTTTGGGGCAACGCCAATTTGGTTTCGCGCAGGATGTTTTGGGTATATTGGCATGAGTAAGGGAGGATCCTTTCGACTGCAGGGTCTGCGCAATATCCAATAGTCGGTTGAGACCAGGGGGCACTGGGAAATGGTCGCGGGGCAATCAGGCACAGAAACGCTGCTGTTCAGCGACCTGGTCAATTCCACCGAGATTTTGCAGTCGGTCGGCGATGAGGCCGGCGAGCGGTTCTTCGAGGCTCATCATAAGTTGATAAGCGATGCGGTCGCCGGTAGTGGCGGGCAAGAGCTCGAGTGGCTGGGCGACGGTGTGCTGGCTGCGTTCTCGTCGACGGCCGACGCGGTGCGCTGCGCGATTGGTATCGAGCAGACCGCGCGACGACCGGTAGCAGGCGCGCGCTTCGAGATTCGCATCGGGATTCATTTCGGCGAAGTGCTGAGGCGTGAAGGCGGTTATTTCGGCATGGCGCTCGTGGTCGCGCGCCGGCTGTGCGATCGTGCGTCGAGCGGCCAGATTCTGTGCAGCAAGATGGTCGCAGACCTGCTGGCGACGCGGCAGACGTTCGACTTCCGCGATCTCGGCCAGTTGGAGCTTAAGGGTGTTGCCGCGCCCACCGCTGTTTCCGAGGTGCTGTACGAACGCAACGACCCGGCCGCGATGTTGAAGCGGACACCGTTCGTGGGACGTGCCGAGCAACTGAAACGACTGGCCGCCAGCCTGGATGAAGCATGTAACGGTCACGGATCGGTCGCGATGCTTTGCGGCGAGCCGGGAATTGGCAAAACCCGCACGCTCGAGGAATTTTCAGACCTGGCGCGGCAGCGGGGTGCAATCGTAATAACCGGAGCCTGCTACGACGGTGAATGGCAGGCGCCGTACGGTCCGTTCGCAGAGGCGATCGTTGATCGTTCGCGGCGGCTGCGGCCGGCGGAATTTTCGGCCGCTTTGGGCAAACACGCATCGATCATGGCGCGCATTGCGCCCGCTCTGAATGACATCCTAGCGGACATTCAGCCACCGCCTTCCCTGGGTAAAGAAGAGGAGCGGGTACGTTTGTTCGATGCGCTGTCGCAGTTCCTGATTGCTGTTTCGCGGCAGACGCCGCTCGTTATCATCCTGGACGACTTGCACTGGGCAGACCGCGGGACGGTGGCGATGCTCACTCACGCCGCGCATTTTGTCCCCGCCAATTCGATTCTGCTGATTGGCGCCTATCGCGACGCAGAAGTTGACCGCAAGCATCCACTCGCGGCCGCGCTCGTCGCTATCAGCCGGATGCGGAATTTCGACAAGCTGACGCTGAGCGGGCTCGAAGAAGTCGATCTGGCCAATTTGCTCGGCATGATTGGGGACGACGATGCGCCGGACGCGCTGGTCAAGGCGTTGGACGGAGCGACCGAAGGCAACCCGCTGTTCATCCGCGAGCTGCTGCTGCACCTGGTGGAAGAGCGAAAGATTTTGCAGGGCGGCCCAGGCTGGCTCTCGCGGCTCAGCGTCGAGCAACTCGGTATTCCGGAAAGCGTGCGTCAGATTGTCGGCCGGCGGCTGCTGCGGCTGTCGGAGGAAGCCAACCGGTTGCTCTCGGTTGCGTGCGCCTTTAACGGCGAATTCTCGCTGAACATTGCCGCGGCGGTCGCCAATCTGGATGAGGACTCCGCGCTCAGGGCGATCGACGAAGCGCTTGACGCCCAGCTTCTGCGCCCCGGTTCCGATTCCGACAGATTCGATTTCACCCATGCGGTGATTCGGAACACCACGTATTCCGAGCTCAACTCGGCGCGGCGCGTGCGGCTGCATCGCAAAATAGCCGAAGAGATGGAGGGGGTGTGGGGCGAGCGGGCGGCGGAACACGCGGCCGAGGTCGCTTATCAGTTCTGGCGCGGCGCTGCTGCCGCCGGCGCTGAACGCGGCGTGGAGTACGCCATCGCCGCCGCCGACAATGCCGAATCGGCCTATGCCTTTGACGAGGTTACGGATTTTTTGCGCATCGCACTGGAATTGCTGCCTCACGCCGACCCGCGCCGGCCCCGCGTGCTGGCCCGTCTCGGCGTCGGCCTGGTCTGGACACTGAACGAAGAAAAAGCGCCGAGCGTCACGCTGGAGGCGGGCGAGTTGATTGCGGCGGCCGAAAGCCCTGAAGCCGCCGCCGACTATCTGGCGTACGCGGCCCGCACGATGTACTCGGCGGGCCTCATGCGCGGCGCCTGGGAAATCGCCGCCGCCGGACTCCGGCACGCAGGCAGCCGCCGCGACATCGTGTGGGCCAGCCTGAGGGACCTCGACCTGCTGCGACTAAGTGCCGAAGACCCGGCGTCCCCCGGCATTCGCGTGGATTCCGTAGGCGAGCGCGAGCTGCGTGTGGTCCTCCGCCAACTTCCGCTGGATCAACTGAGAGCCTACAACATCGAGCCGCCATTCGAGTCGAGACTCGAAGTCGATGTGGCTCTTAAACAATTCCGCGCGCTCGGCATGACCGGATGGATCAAACGCAGCGCGGACAGTGCTACCTCCGCGGGCAAATCGGCTTGAACGGATGGTGCTAGTCGAAGCGCAGTTTCGCGAGCAGGCCGGCGTGGTCGGTGGGCCATAGTCCCGATGGGGTGCGAGCGGCTGGTTCCGCCGCAACCAGCCTCGCCGAAAGTGGCGTGATTGCGCCGCGCGTAAGAATGAAATCGAGGCGGCGGTTGAGCGCCGAGACCGAGTTGCGTAGATCAGCCGCATGGCAGCAGGTATTGCCGGGATCGTCGCGATTCACTGCGGCCCAGGCGTCGCTAAATCCCGCGGCGAGCAGCTCAGGATAGGTCGCAGTATTGTCGGGCACGCCGGGCTGCTGATTTCCGTTCGAATTGAAATCCCCGATGACGATAATCGGGGACTCGGTGCTGGCGAGTGCGGCAACCAATTCCCTTTCCTGCGCCAACTGCACCGCCTCATCCATCGATTCGAGATGGGTCTCCACGAGCCGAAATTTCCTGTCATCGAGCATGGCGTCAACCGCAATCCAGCTTCGCGGCACCGTCAGCGATCCCAGGAGCGGGCTTCCGATTGCAAACACTTTCGAAAAAGCGTGTGTCTGGGCGTTATACGGACGCACCTTCGTAGGAGGCGGTTCGATCCTGATAAGCACCGCGTGGCGATCTTCGATCCGCGCGAAATTACCATTGGTGTCGAGTGGCCCCGACTGATCGAGATCCTTGCTGATGGCGATCGGTGTGTAGAAGCAGCCCTCGTTCCGAAGCGCTTCAAGAATAAGCAGGAGAAAATCGAACTTCGGCGACATCGCACCGGGCGCTCCCGTCGACCATTGTACGACCTCCTGCAAGCTCACCACGTCCGGCGTGGCCGAGGCTATCTCGTGCGCGATGCTCGCGGCTCGGCCAGGGATGTCAGTGGCTTGAACCTCGGCCCACGCATTCCCGACCCCCTCCAGCAGCTCTGGCAAATCTTTAGCAGCGAACAGGACCCCCAGGTCCGTCCCGAAGTAGACGTTCACGGTCATAACGGTTACCTCGCGATGACCGGACACTGAATTTCCCATGTATCACCTCTGGCCGCCGAGGGGTGTCGCCGGCACAGGATACTACGAACTACGAGATCGCCGTGCGGACGAGAAGGGGTTGACGGACTTGCAATACATCGGACTGCCTGAACGGTGAGTTGAGTTGATGCATGTCGCGCGCGATCCAGGCTTACAATTGATATCACTGGTGGGCGGTGCAGGTTTCGAACCTGCGACCCCCGGCTTGTAAGGCCGATGCTCTACCACTGAGCTAACCGCCCGCGCCCGAAATGCTAGCAAAAAAAGACGGCCTCATGTGTCATCGACACACGGGCCGCCCGTTTGAACCCTGCCTGGTTGCGAGAATCCCGCTGCCGCTTACGAACCCGACGGCGACGCCGGCGCCGCGCCCGCGCTTTCGTTGAGCGAGTCCTTCAACTGCTTGCCCGGCTTGAACTTTGCCGACCGGCTCGCCGCTATCTCGATCGATTCGCCGGTCTTGGGATTGCGCCCGGTGCGCGCCTGCCGTTCCGATACTGAAAACGTTCCGAAACCTGAAATGTTCACGCGCTCGCCCTGGCGCAGCGCGGCTATGACGTCGTCGAGCACGATATTGATTGCGCGTTCGGCATCGGCCTTGTTGAGGGGAAGCTTGTTTGACAACGCTTCAATAAGTTCAGCCTTGGTCATATGTAACCTTCGGCGGTCCCGCCGCTAATTCGCGACCGCATATTTGAGCCGCGCGCATGCGGTCCCCCCGCAGCGCGCGGTGTCCCCCGCGCAATTCTTACGACAAGTTCGTCGAGACCGTCGTGTCGTCCTCGTCCCCCGGCGTCATCGGCATCTTCGGCTCCGGCTCGCGCAGGAACGCGAGGTCGCTCTCGCCCTTGCCCGGCTTGAAGAACGTATCCGGGTCAGTCAGCACGAGTGCATGTTTGAGCACCTCGTCCATGTGATCGACCTGGATCAACGTGATGCCCTTCATTATCTGCGGCGGAATCTCCTCGATGTCCTTGTTGTTGTCCTTGGGCATCACGATGGTCTTGATACCGCCGCGATGCGCCGCGAGCACCTTTTCCTTGAGCCCGCCGATGGGCAGCACGCGGCCGCGCAGCGTTATCTCGCCGGTCATCGCAAGGTCGTTGCGAATCGGCGAGCGCGTGAGCGCCGACACCAGCGCCGTCGCGAGCGTGATTCCTGCCGACGGTCCGTCCTTGGGAATCGCGCCTTCGGGAATGTGAATGTGAATGTCGATCCGATGATAGAACTGGCGATCGAGTCCGAGCACTTCGGCCCGCGAACGCACGTACGAAAGCGCCGCCTGCGCCGATTCCTGCATCACGTCGCCGAGCTGCCCGGTGATGGTCAGCTTGCCGCGTCCCGGCACTATCGTCACCTCGACGCTGAGCAGCTCGCCGCCCATCTCGGTCCATGCCAGGCCCGTGGCGACTCCCACCTGCGGTACGGTCTCCGCCGTGCCGTAGCGGAACTTCGGCACGCCGAGATACTTCGACAGGCTCGAGCTCGAAACCTTGACGTGCGCATTGCGATCGGTCTTGACGACTTCGACCGCAACCTTGCGGCAGATGGACGCGAGCTCGCGCTCGAGATTTCTGACGCCCGCCTCGCGCGTGTAATGGCGGATGATGCCCTGGATTGCGCCGTCGGACACCTCGATGTTCTCCGGCCGCAGCCCGTTGGCCTCCTGCTGCTTCTTCAGCAGGTACTTTTTCGCGATGTTGAGCTTCTCCGTTTCCGTGTAGCCGGGAATCCGGATGACTTCCATCCTGTCCTGCAGCGGCCGCGGAATCCGGTCGAGCGTATTCGCCGTCGTGATGAACATCACTTTCGACAAATCGTAATCGCAGTCGAGATAGTGATCGTTGAAGGTGCAGTTCTGCTCGGGATCGAGCACTTCGAGCAGCGCCGACGACGGATCGCCGCGGAAGTCAGTCGACATCTTGTCCACTTCGTCGAACAGCAGCACGGGATTCGACGATCCCGCCTTGCGCACCGACTGGATTACCTTGCCGGGCAGGGCGCCGATGTAAGTCCGGCGATGGCCGCGGATTTCCGCCTCGTCGCGCACGCCGCCAAGCGACACGCGCACGAACTTGCGTCCGGTCGCGCGCGCCACCGACTTGCCGAGCGAGGTTTTGCCGACGCCCGGAGGTCCGACCAGGCACAGAATCGGTCCCTTCATCTGGCCGACCAGCGTCTCAACCGCGAGGTACTCGAGGATGCGCTGTTTGACCTTCTCCAGTCCGTAGTGATCTTCCTCGAGCACGCGCTCGGCTTCCTTGATGTCGAGCTTGTCTTCGGTGTACTCGAACCACGGCAGCGCGAGGAACCAGTCGAGATAGTTGCGCACGACGGTGGCCTCGGCCGACATCGGCGACATCATCTTGAGCTTCTTGATCTCGCGCTCGCACTTCTCGCGCGCCTCGGCCGGCATCTTCTTCTGCCTAAGTTTTTCTTCCAACTCCTGAATCTCGTTTTTGAATTCGTCCTTCTCGCCGAGCTCCTTCTGAATCGCGCGCATCTGCTCGTTGAGGTAGTACTCCTTGGACGTCTTCTCCATCTGCTTCTTGACGCGCGAGCGGATGCGTTTTTCGACCTCGAGAATCTCCAGCTCCGAGCGCATGTAGCCGAGAATCTTCTCGAGCCGCTCGGCCGGGTTGGTCGATTCGAGCAACGCCTGCTTGTCTTCGAGCTTGATGCCCAGATGTCCGACCAGCTTGTCGGCCAGGAACGCGGGATCGTCGACCGCCGCGATCGAAGTGACCATCTCGGGCGGAATCTTCTTGTTGAGCCGCGCGTAGTTGTCGAAAGTCGAGACCACCGAGCGCATCAACGCTTCGACTTCGGTGCCGCGGTCGTTGACCTCCTCGATTTCTTCGGCCTCGACCTGGAAATATTCCTCGTCGGCGACGTAACGGATTACGCGCGCGCGCTTCTTGCCTTCGACCAGCGCCTTGACGGTGCCGTCGGGCAGGCGCAGCAGCTGCACCACCACGCCGAGCGTGCCGACCGTGTAGAGGTCGCCGGGCGCGGGTTCAGCCACCTTGGGATCCTTCTGGGTCACCAGCAGGATCGGCGTCTTCTTCGCCTCGGCGGCTTCCAGAGCCTTTATCGACTTCTGGCGGCCGACGAAGATTGGATAGACTTCATGTGGGAATACGATCAGTTCGCGCAACGGGAACAATGGGACCACGTTCGTCGTTGCATCGCGATTATCTTTTTTGTCATTGCGAAAAAGCATCTTGTAGATCTCAAGTCTCCCGAGCTATGCGGTTTCGGCGGTCTTTTGATAGACCAGCAGCGGCTGCTCCTTCTGAGTAACCACTTCCTCCGATATCAACACCTCCTTGATATTTGGCTGCGAGGGGATTTCGTACATCAGGTCCACCATGATCGCTTCCATGATGGCGCGCAGTCCGCGGGCGCCCGACTTGCGCTTGAGCGCCTCGCGCGCGATCGCGCGCAGCGCACCCTGGGTGAATTTCAGGTGAACGTTCTCCATGTCGAACAGCTTCTGATACTGGCGCACCAGCGCGTTCTTCGGCTCGGTGAGAATCCGCACCAGCGCTTCCTCGTCCAGCTCGCCGAGCGTCGCGATGACGGGCAGGCGGCCGACGAACTCCGGAATCAAGCCGAACTTCAGCAAGTCTTCCGGCTGCACTTCGTACAGCAGCTCGGATACCGTCTTGGGATCGCGATGCGTCAGGTCGGCGCGGAAGCCCATCGTCTTGCCGGAGATGCGCCGCCGGATGATATCGTCCAGCCCGACGAACGCGCCGCCGCAGATGAAGAGGATATTGGTCGTGTCGACCTGTAGGAACTCCTGCTGCGGATGCTTGCGGCCGCCCTTGGGCGGCACCGACGCCATCGTGCCTTCGATTATCTTCAGCAGTGCCTGCTGGACGCCTTCGCCCGAGACATCGCGCGTGATCGACGGGTTGTCGCCCTTGCGCGCGATCTTGTCGATCTCGTCGATGTAGACGATGCCGCGCTGGCATCGCTCGATGTCGTAGTCGGCGTTCTGCAGCAGCGACAGTATGATGTTCTCGACGTCCTCGCCGACGTAGCCGGCCTCGGTCAGCGAGGTCGCGTCGGCAATCGTGAACGGCACCTGCAGAAAGCGCGCGAGGGTCTGCGCCAGCAGCGTCTTGCCGACGCCGGTCGGGCCAATCAGCAGGATGTTGGATTTCTGCAGCTCGACGTCGCCGGTCACCATCTGCGAGTCGATTCGTTTGTAATGATTGTGGACCGCGACCGAGAGAATTTTCTTGGCGCGTTCCTGTCCGATCACGTACTGGTCGAGCACCCGCTTGATTTCGGCGGGTTTGGGCACCGCGGAGCTCTGGCTGAAGGCTTCTTCGCTGTCAGTCTCCTCGGCGATTATGTCGTTACAAAGGTCGATGCATTCGTCGCAAATATAAACCGTGGGGCCGGCAATCAGCTTGCGAACTTCGTCCTGGCTCTTGCCGCAAAAGGAGCAAACCAGGTTGCCCGAGCGGTCGTCATGCTTGGCCATAGTGCCTCCCGCGGCTCACTTGGAGGGCCTTCGGCTAACGATTACCTCATCAATGATGCCGTATTCAACCGCTTGCTGCGGCGACATGAAGTAATCGCGGTCGGTGTCCTTCTCAATCTTTCGCAAATTCTGTCCGGTATGCTTCATTATGATGTTGTTGATGTCCTCCCGCGCGTGCAGAATTTCCTTCGCGTGTATATCAAGGTCGCTCGCCTGACCGCGCATCCCGCCGAGCGGCTGATGCATCACGATTCGCGAATGGGGCAGCGCGTAGCGCCGTCCCTTCGCACCGGCCAGGAGCAGAATCGCGGCCATGCTCGCCGCCTGGCCCATGCACAGGGTCGAGACCGGCGGCCGGATGAACTCCATCGTGTCGTAAATCGCCATCCCGGCCGTCACCGAGCCGCCCGGCGAATTGATGTAGAAGTTGATCTCTTTTTCGGGATCTTCGGACTCGAGGAACAGGAACTGCGCCGTGATCAGGTTGGCGACGTCGTCATTTACTTCGGTGCCGAGAAAGACGATGCGGTCCTTAAGCAGGCGAGAGTAGATATCGTAAGCACGCTCGCCGCGCCCCGTCTGTTCAACCACCATCGGTACCAGGTTGCTCATTAATCCGACCCGCGCCACAGCCAGGATCCGACGACGATTGAGAGAAGGCCGCTGACGCCTTCAAATTGTAACGTCTGTGAAATGGTCGAGCAACCGCGATTGGCGCAGAAGAGCGTGGCGACGATGCTACTTTTGCTCAGATGCACCGTCTTCACGCGGCTCGGCGGGAGCTTCTGACTCGGCAGATGCTCCTGGACTGGCTTCTGGAGCGGTTTGTTCGCGCTGAGCGCGGCTCAGGATGAAGTCGAGCGCCTTTTCCCGGCGCATTGACTGGCGCAGCGCCTCGCGGCTCTCTTCCTTGCGATAGAATTCGGCGGCGCGGTCGCGATTGCGTCCGCTCTGGGTGACAATCTCCGCCACCCGGTCGCCCAACGCCTCGTCATCGACTTCGATCTTCTCCTGATCGGCCAGCGCGTCGACGATCAGCGCCGTGCGCGCGCGCTTCTCGGCCCGCGTCTTCAGGTCGTCGGCACTCTGCTTGACCCGCTCGGTCGCGTCCTCATGCGAGAGGCCGCCCGCTTCGAGCGTCTGATGCAGCTCGGCTTCCATCGCGCTCTGCTCGCGCGCGACCAGCGACTCGGGCAGCTCGACCGGGTTGCGCTCGATCACGAGATCGAGCAGGCCCTGGCGGACGCGCGCGTCGGCCTCCTGCTGCGCATGCGCGAGCAGCTCGGTGCGGACGCGGGTGCGGAACGCCTCGAGGTTCTCGTCGCCGAGATCCTTGGCGAAGTCGTCGTCGACGGTCGGCAGCTCGCGCCGGTAGATTTCTTTCGGAGTCGCGCGCCATTCGACGGTCTTCCCCGCCAGCTCTTTCTGGCTGTAATCGGCAGGATAGGTCTTCGACGCCTTCATCTCTTTGCCGATTTCGCCGCCGATCAGCGCCTCGTGGACGCCATGCGCAAGCGAGCGCTCGGAAACTTCGACCAGCCGGTCTTCGGTTTTCGTGGCCGACATCGGCTTGCCGTCCTCGAACGCCTCGACCGTTGCGAGCGCGTAGTCGCCTTCCTCGACGATGGTGCGATCCTCGATCTTCTTGAGCGTCGCCTGCCGCACGCGAAACCGCTCGATCGCTTCTTCGACCTGCGCGTCGGTGACCTCGACCGTGGACTCGGGCACCTTGAGGCCCTCGTAATCCTTGACCTCGATAGTCGGGCGCAGGTCGAAGGTCGCGCTGAACTTGAGCGCGAGGTCCTTCTGCAGGTCGGTCTGCTCGGTCACGATTTCGGGCGCGAGCACGGGCTTGAGGTCATGCTCCTCGAGCGCCTTCTTCGTGTATTCCTCGACGAGTTTCTGAACTACCTCGCCGCGGACCTGCTCGCCGAAGAAACGTTCGAGCAGGTTGCGCGGCGCATGGCCGGGGCGAAAGCCCTTGAGCACGACGCCGCGTTTGAGTTCGTTGTAAGCGCGATCCAGCTCATGCTTGATTTCGTCGGGTTCGACTTCAATCGTAAGTTTGCGCCGGAGACCGTTGGGTTCTTCGATATTTACATTCATGGCAGTTGAACTTCACAGATAAACATATCGCAGTCGCGGGAATCAACCGAGGAGCGCGCAGGAGGAGCGGAATTACAATTAAATGTGGAACCCGCCGTGGGTTCCACACCTCCCTGGGCAGGGGTGACCCCTGCACCCAGTGATTAAGAACAAGAGCGAAATCGCGCGGACGCGCTTTCGCTCTGCCATGGGGCTGGGGAGAGGATGTGCTGGTCGCGAATCCCGTCGCCCATTATTTCACGGGAGAGGTTAGGTGAGCGGTTCTGTGACGTCAAGCAGAATTTCTTTCTTATCCGGTTCCCCTTCCCGCGCGGGAAGGGGTTCTCTCCCCATCCGGTTCCCCTTCCACCAGGGGAAGCGGTTAGGTCGCTCGCATCATTCGCGACGCTCTTTTTTTGTCATCCTGACGGAGCGAGCGAACGCGAGCGGATGGAAGGATCTCGGACAGCGGCGCGCAAGCGCCGCCGGTTCCGGTTTGCGTTGCTGCCTTCCGATGAGAATTCGTCGCGCTCGCGCGCCGGCGGCAGAAGAGTAAGGAGCGCTGCGCGATTTTCGGAAACCGGAACCGGCTTCGCTCACGCGAAGCTGTCCGAGGTCCTTGCTCCCCTCGCGATGCTCGGGTCGTCAGGATGACAGCATCGCTCGCGTCGCTCGCTTCGGCAGGATGGTGCAAAGAGATGGTGGGTTGGCGTTGCGAATGATGCGGGCGACCTAACCGCTAACCCCTTCCCCTGGTGGAAGGGGAACCGGATAGCCGGGAATCAGGGGGCGCGTTATCGGGTTCGGGTTTTGTGTTGGTGAATAATGACCACGATCGCGCCTCGGGTACCCCTGCGATAACTGGACTTCGGTTTCAGGAAAACCTAGACTGCGCCAGATACCCAGAGAGGCTAATCGCCCGGCTACTATCGGCGTATTCACTGATTCAATTGCACAGCGGGCGCCGCCCCTAAATAAACCTCGACCTTTCAGGAGACTCGGATTGCGATGAGCGAAGCGAATATCGTTCTGCCCACTTTAACCGGCGGACAGGTAATGATCCTCTGGCTGGTGCTGGTCTCGGCGCTGGTCGCGCTGGCCTACGGGGTCGTGTTGATCCGCGTAGTGCTGGCCGCCGACCCCGGACCCAAATCCTTGACCGACGTGTCCGACGCGATCGAGCTCGGCGCGATGGCCTACCTCGGGCGCCAGGTCAAAACCATGATCTGGTTCGTCGGCGCGATCTTTATCGCGCTGTTTTTCATGTACCGCAACGTCTATGACGGCCTGTACCTGCCGCTCGGAATCTCGATCGCCTTCCTGATGGGCGTGGCGGCCTCCTACGGCGCCGGCTACGTCGGCATGTGGCTCGCGGTCAAGGGCAACGTCCGCAGCGCCAACGCCGCGCTGACCAGCTTCAAGGATGCGATGGAACTCGCGTTCAAGGCGGGCGGCGTGTCGGGGATGTTCACGGTCGGCCTCGGACTGCTCGGCGCGACGATCATCTTCCTGGTGTTTCGCGAAAACGCGATGAAGGTGCTGGTCGGCTTCGGCTTCGGCGGATCGCTGGCGGCGCTGTTCATGCGCGTCGGCGGCGGAATCTACACCAAGGCGGCAGACGTCGGCGGCGACCTGGTCGGCAAAATCGAGCAGGACCTGCCCGAGGACGACCCGCGCAATCCCGCGACGATCGCCGACAACGTGGGCGACAACGTCGGCGACTGCGCCGGGATGGCGGCCGACGTCTTCGAGTCGTACGAGGTGACGCTGGTCGCCGCGATCATCCTGGCGGCCTACGCGCTGCAGGAGTCGGACTTTATCGCCGCCTACGGCCAGTACGCGGGCGCGTTCGCGGTCAAGCTCATCATGTTCGCGCTGATCCTGCGCGGCGTCGGCGTGTTCTCGTCGATCATCGGAATCATGGCGGTGCGGGTGCCGGCGGGCAAAATGCTCGACCCGATGCGCCCGATCAACATCGGCTACATGACGTCGGCGATTGCTTCGGTGATCGGATTCTTCGTCGTGAACTATCTCTACCTCGACGACCCGCGCACCGGCGCGACCGACTGGCGCTTCGCCTGCTGCGCGTCGCTCGGGATTATTCTCGCGGTCGTGACGCTGTGGCTCACCAACTATTTTACCCATCCTGATAAAGGCCCCGTCACCGAAACCGCGATGGCGGCGCGCACGGGCCCGGCAACCTTGATCCTGTCGGGTATGGCCGAAGGGCTCGAGTCGTCGGTCTGGGCGCTGCTGGTGATTGCGGCGGCGATTATCGGCGCGATGGCGATTTTCCATGAGTCGCTCGCGCTGCAGTTTTACGGAATCGCGCTCACCGGGCTCGGCCTGCTGACGACCACCGGCTTCATCCTCGCGATGGACACCTACGGACCGATCACCGACAACGCCCACGGCATCTTCGAGATGGGCGGAATCCATCAGGAGGAGGCGTCGAAGACGCTGTCGTGGATGGACGCGATCGGCAACACGACCAAGGCGCTGACCAAGGGCCTGGCGATTGCGACGGCGGTGCTCGCCGCGGTCTCGCTGTTCAGATCGTTTATCGACGAGGCGCATCTCGGCGCGATTGGCGTGCAGATCAACATGCCGACCGTGTTCGTTGGCCTGATGATCGGCGGCGCGGTGCCGTTCCTGTTCAGCTCGTTTGCGATTAAGGCGGTCAGCCGCGCGGCGTATCAGATCGTGTTCGAGGTGCGGCGCCAGTTGCGGACGCATCCGGGAATCATGGAGGGCAAAGAGCTGCCCGACTACGGCGCATGCGTCGATATCGTCACGGCGGCGTCGCAGAAAGAGCTGCTCGGCCCCGGAATCCTCGCGATCTTCTCGCCGCTGCTGGTCGGCTTCGGGCTGGGCGCGGGCGCGCTCGGCGGATTCCTCGGCGGCACGATCCTGACGGGCCAGTTGATGGCGGTCTTCATGTCGAATGCGGGCGCGAACTGGGATAACGCCAAGAAAAAAGTCGAGGACGGCTACCTCGGCGGCAAGGGCACCGACGTGCACAAGGCGTCGGTCGTGGGCGACACGGTCGGCGACCCGTTCAAGGACACGGCGGGGCCGGCGCTCAACCCGATGATCAAGGTGATGAACCTGGTCGCTATTCTGGCGGCGCCGTTTACGACGGTCGCGCTCGGCGGAGTGACGCCGATCCGGGTGACTGTGGTCGTGCTGTCGATCATCGCACTTTCGGTCGCGGTGATTTTCTCCAAGCGCGGATCGATCGCAGAGGAGAGCCTGGCAATCGAGACCAAGCAGGCCGCATAGGGATAGCACAGAGCGAAATGCTCGAAGGGCCGGATGCGAAAGCGTCCGGCCTTTTGTTTTGTGGGTGCGCAGACGCGAAATTACGTTGCGAATTTTCGTCAGAAGACAGGAGGTCGCGTCATTTCCTGCAGAGGAGTGCACAGACACCGAACGTTTCACGGCGCGAAGGACATTTCGTTCAGATGTCACGAGAAATTCGGAATCGCGATCACCCGCGCGCGCGTGGACGCGCGTCGGCCTCTCCCCTCGTGGGGCGAGGCAATTTCATGGAAAGAGACAGCGGAAATTACTTTGCTTCGGTTGTTTGCTGCGCATAAGTGTTCGGAAGTTATGGCAATCGAATATCGCGTGCTGGGGAAGAGTGGGCTGCGCGTCAGCACTCTTGGGTTGGGCGGTTCCGAAATCGGCTACCAGGCGGTTGCGCAGAAGACCGTCGATAAAATTCTCAATACTGCGCTCGACGCCGGGATTAACGTGATCGATACCGCCGAGTGTTACGCCGAGAGCGAGGTGCTGGTCGGCAAGGCGATAGCGGGGCGGCGCGCCGAAGTCGTCCTGATGACCAAATGCGGGCATGCGCCGCTTAAATCCGTGGCCGACCGCGTGCTGGGATACGCGCAGCCCGACTGGCATCCCGCGATGCTCGCACGCAGTATCGAGCGCAGTCTCAAGAACCTGCGCACCGACCATGTCGACCTGATGCAGTTCCATAGCCCGCCGCTGGCGACGCTCAAGGACGGCCGCGTGATCGAAGTTCTGCACAAGGCGCGCGAGCGCGGGCAGGCGCGCTTCGTGGGCTGCAGCGCCGACGCGGACGAAGCGGTGTACGCGGTCGAAAGCGGCGCGTTCGACACGCTGCAGATATCGGTGAGTATCGCGGATCAGGAGGCGATCGAGCGCGTGCTGCCGATGGCGGCGGCGCGCGGGATGGGCGTGATCGTCAAGCGGCCGATCGCGAATGCGGCGTGGCGCAACGGCAAGCAGCCGCCGGGCGACTGGTACACGCGCCCGTACTGGGATCGTTTGAAAAAGCTCGATTACGATTTTATCCGGCGCGGGGTCGAGGACGCGGTCGCGGTCGCGCTCCGATTTACGCTTGGGTACTGTCGGCGTCACAACGGCGATCGTCGGCACGACGCGGCCGGAGCGTATTGCGCAGAATATTGCGCATGCCGGCGCGGGACCGCTGCCGCCGGCCGAGTATGAAGCGATTCGTGCGCGATGGCGTGCGGTCGCGCCCGCCGATTGGGTCGGGCAGCGCTAGCGGCGCGAGCGCCGGACCAGGTAGAGATTCGCGACGGCGTCGGCGTCGAGTGGGTTGTCGCTGACCTTGGCTTCGCCCTGGAGCGTCTCGGCGATCACGAGCATCGCGATCAGCGCGAGCATCGAGAGCCACGCGCAGCCGTAGCAGAACAAAGCGGTGCTATGTCTGATGCTGTGCCTGATGCGTAACAGCTTTCTGTCTCCCCCGGCAACTGTTCTATCGCGATGCTGACAGCATGACTATTCGACGAACACAAATTGTCGACATATGTGTCACTGATGGAACAAAGAAACTGCCGAATCGGTACTTTTGGATCACTGCGGAAGCGAACTTCGCGAAACTGTCTCAAATCCGGTTCCCCTTCCCGCGCAGGAAAGAGGTCTCTTAAATCCGGTTCCCCTTCCACCAGGGGAAGGGGTTAGGGGTTAGGTCGCTCGCATCGTCCACTGCGCGCAGTCGCAAGGCGGAGCAGAATCGTGAATCGCGCGCGAAAAAGATCGCGCGCTGGACAAGGACCCTCACCTTCATCCTCTCCCTTGCAGGGAGAGGAGACAGAAAGAGCGGATCGATTTGCGCAAAGCTCTCCCGACACAGAGATGCTATGAAAAGATGCGGAGCTTCACACAATGGAAATTGGATGGATTGGTACTGGAATAATGGGCGCGCCGATGGCGCGGCGATTGATTGGCGGGGGGCATCGGGTGCGCGTGTTCAATCGCACACCGGAGAAGGCGCGGGCGATGGTGGCTGACGGCGCGAGCGTTGCGGCGGACGCGGCGGCGTGCGCTGCGGGCGCGGAAGTTGTGTTCATCATGGTGCCCGATACGCCTGACGTCGAGGCGACCGTCGCGAAGATCGAGCCTGCGCTCAAGTCGGGGCAGATGGTCGTCGATATGAGCACGGTGGCGCCGGCGGCGGAACGCGCGATTGCTGCGCGGTTGAAGCCGAGTGGCGTCGACTACCTCGACGCGCCAGTTTCGGGCGGCGACGTCGGCGCTCGCGAGGGCACGCTGGCGATCATGGTTGGCGGCGAGGCGAATGCGTTCGAGCGCGCGCGGCCGCTGTTCGAGCTGATGGGAAAAAGGGTCACGCATATGGGGGCGCCGGGCGCGGGCCAGATGACCAAGCTCGCGAACCAGATCGCAGTCGCACTTGCGCTCGAGGCGGCGGCCGAGGCGATAAAGTTCGCCAGGGCTGGCGGGCTCGACCCGGCGCGGATGGTCGAGGCGATTGGCGCAGGCGCGGCAGGGTCGTGGCAGTTGTCGAATCTCGGGCCGAAAATTATCGCGGGCGATTACCGGCCCGGATTTTTTATCAAGCTGGTTCGAAAAGACCTGCGGCTGGTGGCGGAGGCAGCGCGCGAAGCGGGGCTGGCGCTGCCGGGGCTGGCGCTGATGACTTCGATGTTCAACTCGGCGGCAGCGCTCGGGCATGACCTCGACGGCACGCAGGCGGTCGCGGCGGCACTCGACAGATTGGCGGACGTGAAGTAGTACGAGAGTGAAAGTCGAACCGGAAAGTTTTGGAGGCCTAAAATGGCGGACCTGCTGACTGAAGTTAAAGACCGCGTGCTCTATCTCACGCTGAATCGGCCCGACAAGCTCAACGCGATGAGCGCCGAGATGATGGGCGGGCTGGTGGACAACCTGTCGCGCGCCGCGACCAATCCTGAAATCGGGGCCGTGGTGGTGACGGGCGCGGGGCGCGGATTCTGTTCGGGCGGCGATATCGGCGGGATGCGCGAGCGCAACGAAAACGCCGGCGCGAGCGAGGGCGCGGCGCAGACTATCGAGGATCGCGTCGCGGGACTGCGGCGTGGCGAAGAGGCGTCGTTGATGCTGCATCAGATGCCCAAGGTGACGATCGCGGCGGTCAACGGCCCGGCGGCGGGCGCGGGTCTCAGTGTCGCGATGGCCTGCGATCTCAGGATCGCGTCGGATGCGGCGCGCTTCGGCACGGCGTTCGCCAAGGTCGGTTTCTCGGGCGACTACGGCGGGACCTGGTCGCTGACGCATCTGGTGGGATCGGCGAAGGCGCGCGAGCTGTATTTTCTGGCTGACGTAATTGGCGCGGACGAGGCGCTCAGGATTGGATTGGCGAATCGCGTGGTGCCGGCGGCGTCATTTCGCGACGAGGTGCATGCGATTGCGTCGCGAATCGCCAACGGCCCGACGATTGCGTATTCGTACATGAAGGCGAATCTCAACGCGGCACTGAACCATGAGTTCAACGAGCTTCTCGACCGCGAAGCGTGGGGGCAGACGATGACTGGGCGCACAGAGGACCATCGCGAGGCGGTGAAGGCGTTTCTGGAGAAGCGGCCGCCGACGTTCAAGGGGCGATAGGGGGGAGTCTCGGGGGACCTTCTTATACCCTCTCCTTGTCCGAGGAGAGGGTTAGGGAGAGGTGCTGCGCTCGACGACGGCACCACTTTCTGAAATGCAGCGCGGTGTGATCGTTGCTGCGTTGGCGGGCGTTGCACCTCTCCCGGCGACACCGCTTTTCAAGCAGCTTACGCCGACCTTTCCTCGGACAAGGAGAGGTCAGGAACAGAGGCGCGGCGCTCGGAGCGGAGGCGGAATCTTGAATCGCGCGCGAGAAATGCGCGCTGGATAAGGACCCTCACCATCATCCTCTCCCTTGCAGGGAGAGGAGACAGAAAGAGGCGCGGCGATTCTCCATGTATAGGAGGGCAATTCGACTATGGAATTCAGAACGATCATCTACGATGCGCGCGAGCATGTTGCGAAGATTACTATCAACCGCGCCGAGCGGATGAATGGCTACAACGAGACGATGGTCAAGGAGATGTGCGCGGCGATCGATCTTGCGCGGCAGGATGATGACGTACGCGTGCTGATCATCACGGGCAGTGGGCGGGCGTTTTGCGCCGGCGGCGATATCAGCGGCGCGCCGGAGAGCCGCTCGCGCTTTCATGGGCATCCGATGGGCCACATGCTCGAGATGCGCGAGGGATTCCATCAGCTGGTGATTTCGTTGCATCGCTTCGACAAGCCGGTGATCGCGGCGATTAACGGTGCGGCGGTTGCGGGCGGCCTGACGCTGGCGCTCGCGTGCGATTTCAGAATCGCGTCGGACGAGGCGCGGCTGGGAGACACGGCGCTCAAGTTCGCGCTGCTCTGCGATGAAGGCGGGGCGTATCTGTTTCCGCGCTTCATGGGCCTGGACCGCGCGCTCAAGATGACGCTGCTGTCGGAAGTCTATGACGCGAAGACGGCGCTGGAGCTCGGTCTGGTGACGGAAGTGGTGCCGCATGCGGAGCTCGAGGCGCGCGTGCAGGACTTCGCGCGGCGGCTCGCCGACGGTCCGCCCTTGGCAATCCGGCTGGCCAAACGCATGATGTACAAGCAGCGCGAGATGACGCTGGAGAATGCGCTCGAAGACGCGGCGCTCAACGTGATGATCACGAATCCGTCCGAGGACGTGCGCGAGGGTATCCGCGCGTTCCGCGAAAAACAAAAACCGAATTTCAAGGGCAAGTGAGTTCCCGCCTTTCCTCGCTATAAGGAGATCCCGTTCGCATGCCGATGAAGAAAAAGGATATCGAGAAGCTGCTGAAGAAACCGATCGTGGCGGTGGTCGCGGTCACGGCGCCCGATGGCGCGCCGCACGCGGTGCCGACCTGGTTTGAATACGCCGATGGGCAAATCGTGTTTCACACCGCGGCCGAGGCGTTCAAGTACAAATGCCTGGTGCGCGACCCGCGTATCACGCTGGTGGTCGATACGAAAAAGATGCCGTACAAGACGGTGGTGCTGAAGGGGCGCGCGACGCTCGAGGAAAAAGTCGACGACAAGCGCACGGAGCGGATGGCGATCGAGTACCTGGGGAAGAAGGCGGGCAAGGCGTACGCCAAGACGATGAAGGGCAACAAGGTCGTCATCGTGAGCTTCAAGCCGGCGCACACGGTGTCGTGGGACTACAGCCAGGAGAGTCCGTAGGCGCATTTCGATCGTGCGATGGACGAGCGGCTGAAAGCGAATCTCGACGCATGGAACCAGATGGCGCGGATTCACGCGGCGTCGCGCGGGTACCGGCTGGCGGAGTTCAAGGTGGGCGACAATGTGCTCAAGCCGATCGAGCTGCGCGAGGTCGGCGACGTGCGCGGCAAGTCGCTGCTGCACATGCAGTGTCATTTCGGACTCGACACGATGTCGTGGGCGCGGCTGGGCGCGAAGGTCACGGGAGTGGATTTTTCCGATGACGCGATCGCGCTGGCGCGGTCGATCAGCGACGAGCTGAAGATTCCTGCGCGATTTATTCAATCCAACATTTACGACGCGCCGGCGGTGTTGGATGAACAGTTCGACATCGTGTTCACGTCGTACGGCGCGCTGTGCTGGCTGCCCGATATCACGCGATGGGCGCAGGTCGCGGCGAGTTTCGTGAAGCCGGGCGGCTTCTTCTATATGGCGGAGTTCCATCCGCTGACGCAGATGTGTCCGAATGACGCGGGCACGACCAAGCTCGAATACGAGATCTCGTACTTCCACACGGCGATGCGCGAAGACCCGCCGGGCCCCGACTATTCAGACAAAAGCAAGATCGTTTCCGCGACGCATCAGTGGATGTACCGGCTCGGGGACATCGTCACTGCGCTGGCGGCGACGGGGCTCCGAATCGAGTACCTGCACGAGTTCCCCGGGTGCATCTATCAGCATTTCCCGTTCATGAAGCAGGCGAGCGACAGGTCGTGGCATATCGAAGGCGACCCGATTCCGACGATATTTTCG
>CAVVGR010000013.1:0-164439 GCA_963747845.1 uncultured delta proteobacterium | reverse complement strand
ACGTCGCGTTCGGCGAGGGCATTCACTTCTGCATCGGCGCGCCGCTCGCGCGGATGGAGGCACGGATCGCGTTCGAGGCGATGCTCGAGCGCTTCCCGCGGCTGCGGCTGAAAGATCCCGCGATGAAACCGGTTTACAAAGGCTCGTACTTCCTGCGCGGCCTCGAATCGTTGCCGGTAGCGATCGATTAATTCTCGATAGCTGGAATTCCGATGACCGATCCCGCTGCCCAACTCGAACTGAATCCCGATCCCGGCCCTGCCGCTGATGACGGAGACCGCAAGAGCGTCCGTCTTGGGTTCCTCGGCAAGACGCCGCCATTCACGAAGCGGCAGCGCCGGGTATTCTGGATCGCGTCGACGGCGGGATTTTTCGATCAGTACGATCGCGCGCTCTTGAGTCTCGCGCTCAAGCAGATCCAGACCGGCCTGAAGATCGCGGAGTCGCATCTGGGCGCGATGCTCTCGCTGGTCCGGCTGGGTTATTTGCTGTCCCTGCTGATGACTCCCTTTGCCGACGTGTTCGGCCGCCGCCGCCTGCTGCTCTACACGGTCTTCGGCTACACGATTTTCACCGGCCTCATCGCGATCGCGCCGGGCGAGCGCACCTTCGTCGTGTTTGAAATAATCGCGCGCGCATTCGCAGGCGCCGAAGCCGCAATCGCGATGGTGATAGTCGCCGAGGAAGTTGACGCGGCCCATCGCGGATGGGCGATCGGGCTGCTCGGCGCAGTTTCGAATATCGGCTATGGCCTCGCCGCGGTCGTGTTCGCCTTCGTCAACGTCATTCCCTACGGATGGCGCGGGCTCTATGCGATCGCGCTGGTGCCTCTCGTACTGATCATTCCGCTGCGCCGCGTGCTGCCCGAAAGCGCGCGCTTCGAGAAGGAAAAACTCGAAGGCCTGCGGCCGGTGAAAATCTGGGAGCCGCTCGCGCAACTATATCGCGCCTACCCGGGGCGGCTCATGATGATGCTGTCGATCGCGTTCCTGAGCTCGATGGGCGGCAACGCGGCCGGCTTTCTGTTTCCCAAGTTTCTGCAGGAAGCGCATCATTGGACGCCGGGCAACGTCTCCTCGCTGTTTCTGTTCGGCGGCGCGCTCGGAATAATGGGCTCGATCGTCGCGGGCCGAATGAGCGATCGCTACGGCCGGCGCGCGATGGGCGCGGCGTTCCTGTTCCTGTCGCCGATCCTGACGATCTGGATGTACACGGCCGCCGGCTGGTCGATTGTGCCGGCGTGGATTCTGGAAACATTTTTCGACATCGCGTCGGGCATGATCCTGAATGCGTACAGCGCGGAGCTGTTCCCGACCTCGTATCGCTCGACGGCGGGCAGCGCGCTCGCGGTCGCAGGCACCACCGGCGGCGCGCTCGGGCTGTTCCTCGAGGGCGTGCTGTACAACGTCACCGGCTCGCACGCGCGCGCGGTCTGCTACCTGACGGTCTTCTGGATCAGTCTCGCCGGCGATCATGTGGTTCCTGCCCGAGACCTCCGGCCGCGAGCTCGAGGACATCTCGCCGGAAGCGAACGCGGTCTGATTTCCCGCGACTCATCGACGCGCTAGATTTGCGGCGAGGCATGTCAGCAGAGTTGTATCGCCGCTTGCATATCCGACTCAGATATTTTGCACTGCTAGTCGCTCTGCTTGCGCTGCTCGGATGCGCGCGCGGCCCCTGCGTCACGATAGTCGCGCCCGACGGCACGACGCGCGCGACGGTCGCGATCGAAGTGGCAAACACGACCGAGCAGCGCGAACGCGGCCTGATGTTTCGCAATCATCTCGACGACAATGCGGGGATGATCTTCGTTTTCCCGGATTCGGCGCCGCGAGATTTCTGGATGCACAACACCGAGATTCCGCTCGACATGATTTTCGCCGACTCGTCGTTCCGGGTGACCGGAATCGTGGCCAATGCGGCGCCCGAGACCGATTCGCTGCGCGGCGTACAAGGCGCGTCGCAGTACGTGCTCGAAGTGAACGGCGGCTTCTGCGCAAAAAACGGAATCAAGCCCGGCGACCACTTCAATTTCATAAACTTCTACCCCCACGCCTCCGAATAGCCGAGCGCTTTAACCGCCGGCTTACTTGCGGTATCTATTCTTGCCGTGGCGCGTGATGGGCGCCTTTTTGTTTGCCGTTTATCCTGATTTATCGCGGTTTTGACAAATGGGCCTTAAAGAAAATCTCGAACGACTTCAGCAGCTCACGCGCGAGGCGGAGGCCGCCGGCGGCGCCGATCGCGTCAAGAAACAACGCGCCCAGGGCCGCATGACCGCGCGCGAGCGCGTCGAGTTCCTGCTCGACCGCGGCTCGTTCGTCGAGATCGACAAATTCAAGACGCATCGAATCACCGACTTCGACATGGCCGAGAAAAAAGTGCCCGGCGACGGCGTCGTGACCGGCTACGGCACGATCGACGGCCGCCAGGTATGCATCTTCAGCCACGACTTCACGGTTTTCGGCGGCAGCCTGTCGGGCGCCTTCGCCGAGAAGGTCTGCAAGGTGATGGACCTCGCGGTGAAGACCGGATGCCCCGTGATCGGACTCAATGACGGCAGCGGCGCGCGAATCCAGGAAGGCGTCGTGTCGCTGGCGGGCTATGCCGATATTTTTCTGCGCAACGTGATGGCGTCGGGGGTGATCCCGCAGATTTCCGCGATCATGGGACCGTGCGCAGGCGGCGCGGTGTATTCGCCCGCGATCACCGATTTCATCGTGATGGTGCGCGACACCTCGTACATGTTCCTCACCGGCCCCGACGTGATCCGGGCGACGACGCATGAAGAAGTCACGATGCAGGAGCTCGGTGGCGCCGATACGCACAGCCAGAAGTCCGGCGTCTGCCATCTAGAGGCCGACGACGACGCGGGCGCGCTCACGATGATCCGCGAACTGATCTCGTACATCCCGTCGAACAATGTCGACGACCCGCCGTTTGTCGCGGGCAGCGACGATCCCGCTCGCATCGACGCGGCGCTCGACTCGGTCGTGCCCGAGAACCCCAACAAAGCCTACGACATGGGCGAGATCATCCGGCGCGTCGTCGACGACGGCCAGTTCCTTGAAGTGCAAAAGGACTACGCGCACAACGTCTTGATTGGATTCGCGCGGATGGGCGGATACTCGGTCGGCGTCGTCGCGAATCAGCCGTCGTTCCTGGCGGGCGCGCTCGATATCGACTCGTCGGTGAAGGCCGCGCGCTTCGTCCGTTTCTGCGACGCGTTCAATATTCCGCTCGTCACGTTCGTCGACGTGCCCGGATTCCTGCCCGGCACGCAGCAGGAGTTCGCGGGAATCATCCGGCATGGCGCGAAACTGCTCTACGCTTTCTGCGAGGCCACGGTGCCGAAGGTGACGGTGATAACCCGCAAGGCTTACGGCGGCGCGTACGACGTCATGTCGTCGAAGCATATTCGCGGCGATTTCAACTTTGCGTATCCGAGCGCGGAGATCGCGGTGATGGGTCCCGAGCAGGCGATCAATATCGTTTTTCGCAACGAGCTCGCCAAGGCCAAGGATGCGGTCGTCGAGCGCGCGCGCCTGGCCGAGGACTATCGCAAGACTTTTGCGAATCCGTTCAAGGCGGCCGAGCTCGGCTATATAGATGAAGTGATCATGCCGCGCGACACGCGTCCCAAGCTGATAAGCGCACTGAAGGCGCTGGCGAACAAGCGCGAGAAAAATCCGCCGCGCAAGCACGGCAACATTCCACTTTGAGCGCTAACGACGGAACCGGCCGCGCGGTTAGCTCGCGCGCTGAAGATTCAGTATAGAATTTGGAGAGAGCCGGTATCCGGGAAGATTGATGTTCAAGCGGATTCTAATCGCCAATCGCGGTGAAATAGCAGTGCGGATCATCCGCGCGTGCCGCGACTTGGGAATCGAGTCGGTCGCCGTGTATTCGGACGCCGATCGCGCAGCGTTGCACGTGCGCGAAGCCGATCATGCCTACCCGGTCGGCCCTGCGCCGGCCGCCGAGAGCTATCTCAACACCGCGAAAATTCTTGAAGCCGCGAAACGCACCAAGGCCGACGCGGTGCATCCGGGCTACGGCTTTTTCTCCGAGCGCGCCGCGTTCGCGCGCGCGGTGCAGAAGGCCGGCCTGACCTGGATTGGGCCGCCGCCCGATGCGATCGAACAAATGGGCGACAAGGTGGCCGCGCGCAAGTTGATGTCGGCGGCAAAAGTGCCGGTCGTGCCCGGCTCGCCCGGCACGCTCGAGACCGAAGCGGAAGTCGCAGCGATCGCGAAAAAGATCGGGTTCCCGATCATGGTGAAGGCGGCCGCGGGCGGCGGCGGCAAGGGCCTGCGCTTCGTCGAGAACGCCAAGGACCTCGCCTCGGTGGTGCGCACGGTCGCCAGCGAGGCCAAGTCGTCATTCGGCGACGGAAGATTTTACGTCGAGAAGTTTCTGAATAAACCGCGCCATATCGAAGTACAGGTGCTCGCCGACTCGCATGGCAACACCGTGCACGTCTTCGAGCGCGAATGCTCGATTCAGCGGCGTCATCAGAAGGTCGTCGAGGAATCGCCGTCGCCGTTCATCACGCCCAAGATGCGCGCCGAGATGGGCGAGGTCGCGGTGCGCGCGGCGAAGGCGGTGAACTACGTGAGCGCGGGAACGATCGAGTTCCTGGTCGATTCGGAGCGCAACTTTTATTTTCTCGAGATGAACACCCGCATCCAGGTCGAGCATCCTGTGACCGAGCTGGTGACGGGCGTGGACCTGGTGCGCACGCAAATCGAAATTGCCGCGGGCGCGAAGCTGCCGTTCAAGCAAAAGGATCTCGCGCAGCGCGGATGGGCGATCGAGTGCCGCATCTACGCGGAAGATCCCGCGGCCGGCTTCGTGCCGGCGCCGGGAAAGATCGAGACGCTCAGATTTCCCGACGGCCCGGGCGTGCGCAACGACGCGGGCGTCTATGCGGGCGCCGAGGTGCCGGTGTTTTACGACCCGATGATCTCGAAGCTGGCGGTGTGGGGCGCGAATCGAGGAGAGGCTATCGATCGGATGCGGCGCGCGCTCGGCGAATTCGTGATTTCCGGCGAGCTGCGCACCAACCTCGACTTCCATCGCTGGATCATGACGCATCCGAAGTTTTTGAAAGGCGATTTCGACACCAACTTTATCAACCAGGAATACCATCCGAATGAAAACGGCGCGGCGCCGCGCGGTGCGGAGCTGGCGGCGATTTTTCTCGCCGCAATCGCAGCGCAGAAGAACGCCAATCACAGCAACGGCGCCGCCGCGCAGCCGGTGAGCGCGCCGAACGCGTCCGCATGGCGGATGATCGGCCGGCTCGACGCGCTGCGGCGATAGCCGGACAATAACCGATGCGCTACCTCGCGACGCTTGACGGCCAGGACCATGAAATCGAGATTGAAGAGCTCGCCGCCGACTCGTTTTCGATTCGTTTCGGCGAAAATAGTTTCCAGGCCGATTTGCGCAAAGTCGGGCCGGTGTCGTTTTCGGTAATCGTCGACAATCGCTCGTTCGATTTCGACGTGGCGCGCGACGGCGACGAAACCGTAGTCGCATCGCGGAGCGGATCGACGCGGCTCACGGTCGTCGATACGGCGCGGCGAACGGCGCGCGCATCCGGCAAACGGCGCGAAGTCAGCGGGCGGGTGGAGATAAAATCCGCGATGCCCGGCCGGGTCGTGAACGTGCTGGTCGCGGTCGGCGACGAAGTGAAGGACAACCAGGGAATCGTCGTCGTCGAAGCGATGAAGATGGAGAATGAAGTCAAATCGCCCAAGGCCGGCAAGGTGGTGGAGGTGAAGGTGGCGGCGGGACAGGCGGTCGAGAAGGGCCAGCTGATGATTGTTATCGAATAGGAGACCACGCCGGACTCGACCGGAGGCAATTTACGATGCCTGAAGACGATCGCAAAATCGCGGATGCCCGCAAGAACTGGGAGGAGCGCAAACTCAATCCCTCGCTGAAGCGCGGACCGGAGCGCAAGGCGAAGTTCGACACCAGCTCCGGAATCGAAATCAAGCGGGCGTACGATCCTGAAGACCTGAGCGACTTCGATTTCGTCAACGACCTCGGCTTTCCCGGCGAGTATCCGTTCACGCGCGGCGTGCAGCCGACGATGTATCGCGGGCGGCTGTGGACGATGCGCCAGTACGCGGGCTTCGGCAGCGCGGAGGAATCGAATCGGCGCTATCGCTACCTGTTCGAGCAGGGGCAGACGGGGTTGTCGGTCGCGTTCGACTTGCCCACGCAGATGGGCCGCGACTCGGATCATCCGCTGGCCGAAGGCGAGGTCGGACGCGTCGGCGTGCCGATTTGCTCGCTGGCCGACATGGAAGTGCTGCTCGCCGAGCTGCCGCTCGACAAAATTTCGACCTCGATGACGATCAACGCGACCGCGTCGATCCTGCTGGCGCTGTACCTGGTGACCGCAGAGCGCCGCGGAATCGGCTGGGACAAGGTCAACGGCACGATCCAGAACGACGTGCTGAAGGAATACATAGCGCGCGGCACGTACATCTATCCGCCGAGCGGCTCGATGCGGATCATCACCGACATTTTCAGTTTTGCGACGAAGGAAGTCCCGAACTGGAATACGATTTCGATTTCCGGCTACCACATCCGCGAGGCCGGCTCGACTGCGGCGCAGGAACTCGCGTTCACGATTGCCGACGGCATCGCATACGTCGATGCGGCGCTGAAAGCGGGCTTGCAGATCGACGCGTTTGCGAGCCGGCTGTCGTTCTTTTTCAACGTGCACAACAATTTCTTCGAGGAAGTTGCGAAATTTCGCGCGGCGCGGCGGCTGTGGGCGAAAATAATGAAAGAGCGCTTCGGTGCGAAAGATGAGCGCTCGATGATGATGCGGTTTCATGCGCAGACCGCGGGCTCGACGCTCACCGCGCAGCAGGTGGACAACAACGTCGTGCGGGTGACGATGCAGGCGCTGGCGGCGGTGCTGGGCGGAGCGCAATCGCTGCATACCAACTCGAAGGACGAGGCGCTGGCGCTGCCGACGGAATCCTCGGTGCTGCTCGCGCTGCGCACGCAGCAGCTAATCGCGCACGAGTCCGACGTGGCGGACACGATCGATCCGCTTGGCGGTTCGTACTACGTCGAACGGCTGACGACCGAGCTGGAAAAAAAGGCGGTCGAGTACCTGTCGAAGATCGACGACTTTGGCGGCGCGGTCGCGGCGATCGAGCGCGGGTACATGCAGCGCGAAATTCAGAACGCCGCGTTCATTTATCAGCGCGAGATTGAAACGAAGCAGCGAATTATCGTAGGGGTCAACCAGTTTACCGGCGGCGGCGAACCGCCGGGCGAAATTCTGCGGGTCAAGCCGGAGCTCGAGCAGAAGCAGAAGGCGGGCGTCGCGCGGGTGCGGGCGGAGCGCAACGCGGAGACGGCGAAGAAAGCGCTGGCGCGGGTCGAGGCGGCGGCGCGCGATGGGCAGAACCTGATGCCGCCGATCGTCGATGCGGTGCGCGGATGGTGCACGCTTGGGGAAATCTCCGATGCGATGCGCGCGGTCTTCGGCGAGTACTCGCCGGTAAATACCGTGTAGCGCACGGCGGGCAGATTCGTATAAAACATAGCGGCAACGCGCGCGATCGATTGGAGAAAAGATAAATGGGGCCGATCCCGAAAGGGACATTTCTGACCAAGGGCGTGGGGCGCCATCGCGAGAAGCTGACCTCTTTCGAGCTGGCATTGCGTTCCGCCGGAATCGCCGAGTTCAACCTGGTGCGCGTCAAATCGATCTTCCCCGCCAACTGCAAACTGCTCAGCCAGCAGGAAGGTTTGAAGTACCTGACGCCGGGGCAGATCGTTTTTGCCGTGATGAGCGACAACGCGACCAATGAACCGCATCGGCTGATCGCGTCGTCGGTCGGCGTCGCGCTGCCGAGCAATCCGGCGCAGTACGGATACCTGTCGGAGCATCACAGCACCGGCGAGACGGATCAGAAGGCGGGCGACTACGCGGAGGATCTGGCGGCGATGATGCTCGCGACGATTCTCGGCGTCGATTTCGATCCGAATCTCAGCTACGACGAGCGCAAGGATCTGTGGCGCATGTCGGACAAGATCGTGACGACGCGCAACGTGACGCAGTCGGCGATTGGCGATCGCGACGGGCTGTGGTCGTCGGTGGTCGCGGCGGCGGTGTTCGTCGATATTCCCAACGGCAAGTAGTTTGTACCGCGCCGGGTCGGCGCGTACGCTGTAACTATGGCTACCGAAATTCTCTACTGCTCTGCTTGAGGCTATAAGCCGCGCGCGGCCAGTCTGGCCGCATCAATCAGTTCAACCTTCGGCGAGAAAGCGGAAATCACCGCCGGGAAATCGGGTCAGTTCGACGTGATCGTGGACGGACGGCTGGTCTTCTCGAAAGCGAGCAGCGGCAGATTCCCGGTCGATGGCGAAGTCGAGGAAATTTTCGCAGCGCTCAAGGAAGGGCGCGAGCCCGCGCCGATCGAGGAAAAAAAGCCGGCCGGATTCCTCGGGCGCATCCGCGGAAAGCTCAAGCGCTGAGCGCGCCGGCGGTTCGTAACCATTACGAATGCATGTCGAGGAATTCCTTGAAGCCGCTGCGAACGTGCGGTCCGAGGATTGCCATCTCGAGAATTCCCATCCCTTCGCGCGAGCCCATTTTCGCCTGGCATACGGCCTGGATGTGCTGATGAATCAGGTCGCGCTCGTTGACCTCGGCGGTCTTGAATGATTCGTAGGTCGAGGCGTCGGGGCCGACGTACATTCCGTGGCCCCACTTCGGATGAAAGTAGCCGATGCCCTGCATGTAGAAGTTGTACAGCGGCGTCAGCTCGATGCGGCTTTCGCCGGCGCGCGCACTGTGCAGAATTATTTCGGCGCTCTTCGCGTGGCGCGTCCCGGAAGCATAGTTGATGTTGAAATCGACGCCGGTTGCGAGTTCGAGCGGCGCGCCGAGTTCAGCAGGCGTGATCGCGCCGAACTGGTGCCAGCGCGAACCGTCGGCGTTTTCATTGCAATCGCAATGCGTGCAGACGTCTTCGAAGTTGGTGGGCGACCACAGCCAGTAGAACTGGCCCATCACGGGCGTCGGCGACGGCACTCCCGCCGGATCCTGCGGGCCGATTCCGCGCACGCCCCACGAACGGTCGCGCGAACCCCACACTCGCGACGGTTTTGCGTCGTAAGTTTTGCCGGCGACGGTCAGGCTGCCGCTGTAGCCGCCGTGCTGGGTGAAGCGCGTCAGATCCATGATGAGCCGCGGGCCGGCGCGGCGCGAAAAGCGCGGCTCCTCGATCGCGTCGGCACGCGCCTCGAACATCAGGTCGGCCTTAACGGCTTCATGATTGACGCGCAGGCGCATCGTTCGCATCGGGCGCACGATCTCGATCGAGATTGGGCCGACGCGCGTGTCCATCCGCTCGGCGCCGAGTACGCGCGACGCGCGCACGCAATGTTGCACGCCGCCGACGACGACGCTGAAGGCGCAATCGATGATGCCGACGTTCGGATAAATTCCCATCGCGGCGGCGAAGTATGGTTCGCCCTCGCGAAAGTAGCCGTTGAAGAAAAATCGATCGTAAAAGTTGCGGTCGCTGGTGAAGACCTGCTGCACCGGCTCCGGCGTCTGGTGAATCGGATAGTCGTCGCCTTGCGTGATCATGGTTGTCTCCTGGCGCGAGTCGAAGGGTCTAAAAGAATTTGCCGAGGTCGGCGGCCTCGAGTCGGATGCCGACGTAGAACGGGCCGAACTTGGCGTACGACGCGCTGGCTTCGTCGAAGCGCATCTCGTAAACGAGTTTCTTGAACACAATCGGATCGTCGGCGAAAAGATCGACGCCCCATTCCCAATCGTCGAATCCGATCGAGCCGGAAATAATCTGCGTCACTTCGCCGGCGAAACGGCGGCCGACCAGGCCGTGGTCATGCATGAGTCGCTGACGATCCTCGATCGGCAGACGATACCAGTTGTCGGCGCCGTCGCGCTTCTTGTCCATCGGATAGAAGCACAGGTAGGGCCGCGCGGGGATTTTCGGGAACAGGCGCGGCGAAATCTTTTCGCGCTGGCGCGCAAGCTCGGACTCGATTTCGGATTTCCATTGCGGCGAATTCGGCGCGATCCCCTGCTCGATGAGCTTGCGATAGAGGGCGACGGTCGCTTCGTAGAGGCCGATTTCAATCACCGAAAGATAAGACGTAGTCGGTTCCAGGTACTCGCTGAGTGCGAGGCTCGGCGACGGCCTGCTCGGCGCGGGCGAGTTCTTCGAAAGTGCGGCGAAAGTGGACGATGATCAGATCGCCCTTGTGCCCGAACGCTGAGAAGAGCGCGGACTCACCGTCTTCGCGCCGGGCCATCTCTCCGAACAGCTTCCCGGCGCCCATCAGAGCAGCGTCGCGCTTCAACAGGTCGAGCGCGCGCAATTCGCGGCGCCGCACGCGGAACATCTGATGGAGAATGCTGTAACCTTCGAGCGTGAGAGGCGCGGCGGGAAAATCGCCGGGAATTTTCGCGCGGTCGCTGCTCATGCCGACAATTCTAGACGCTACGCAGCCGGTTGTCTTGCGACGCGCGAACTCGCGCAGGAGCTGATCAGCGCCTCCGCGACTGCCGGGTTCGACGCCCAATGCGCGTGAACGTACGACGCGACGACGTTGCCAACGCGATAGCCTTCGGCGAATGGCGCGCCGCCCCATCGCGGCGTCACATTGTAGATGCGATCGATCCGATTCGCGCTATCGGCGCCCTCGAGCGTCGAGTAGCGAAACTGATGGCCGCGAAATCGCGTCCGCGCAGGACCGAGGATCGAGTCTGCGCGCGTCTCGACCTCGACGTAGCCGAGCGCGCTGAGGCGATCGGACATGACGGCGACGCCGGGAACAATCGCGGCCATCGGCCATAGTGCGCCGTCGAGCGTGCGGATAGCATCCGCGAGGTACATCAGGCCGCCGCATTCAGCGTAAATCACCCCGCCGCGCGCAGCGAAAATGCGAATCGCCGCGAGCATCGAGCGGTTGGCGGACAACTCGCGCGCGAATACTTCGGGATATCCGCCGCCGAAGTAAAGTCCGTCGACATCGGGCAACTCGCGATCGCGGATTGGCGAGAAGTTAACGAGCTCCGCGCCGAGCGCGCGAAGACGATTCAAATTGTCTTCATAATAGAAATGAAATGCCGCGTCGTACGCGACGCCGATACGGCAGCCCTGGCGCAGACTTGAATCGACTTTGCTCGCGTCGAACGCGCGGCCAACTTCGAGTGCGGGCGCCGAGCGCGCCAATGCAATGATCGCATCGAGATCGAGCCAATCGGCTGCGAGCCGCGCTCCATCCGTCGATCAATCGTTGCGGCACTGTCGACTCGTCAGCCATCAGCAGGCCGAGATGGCGCTCGGGAAATGCGAGATCGGAACTGGCGGGAAATCCGCCGACGATGGGAACCTCGGGCCGCGCGGCGCGCAAAAGATCGAGATGCCCGCGCGAGCCGACGCGATTGCAGATCAGACCCAGCCACGCGAACGGCGGGATCGAAACGCGCGAAACCAGCGGCCACTGCGGCAATCGTGCGCGCGACACCCGAAGCGTCGGTGACGACGATAACCGGCGCGTCGAGCCATTTCGCAAGCTGGGCGGTCGAGCCGTCGTCGCCAGTCGGCGTCGCGGAATCGAACAGACCCATCATCCCTTCGATGACCGCGATGTCGGCGCCGGCAGACGCGCGCGCGAAAGTCGCGATTACCGCGTCGCGATCCATCATCCAGCCGTCGAGATTGTGCGAAGGAACACCGGCGGCGCGTTCGTGATAGGTGGGATCGAGATAGTCAGGACCGCACTTGAATGCAGCGACCTTGAGCCCGCGCGCGCGCATCGCACCGATCAGCGCGACTGTCGCAGTCGTCTTGCCGACGCCGCTGGCAGTTGCGGCGATGACGACGCGGGGAATTTCGCGCGAGGGAACCATCGCGCTCAGGCGGAACCTTATGCGCGCGCCTTGCAGCAATGCGGGATCGAGCGGCGTTGCGTCGGCACTGGAATTTGCGAGCACAACCTCGAACGGCGACTGACCGTGATTGCGAATCCACTGCGCCAGTGGCCCGTTTTCGGATTTCGACGCGAGCAACTGCACTTCGTTGGGACCGACGGTAAATTTAACGCCCGTGGCTTCGAGATCGGCGCGATTGACCGGTGCGCCGGGTCGTCCGAGCACGCGCGCATAGTAGCGGCTGGTCATGCCGGGATCGTCCACTGCGATCGCGAGCGTGCGGATGCCGGTCGCGCCGTTGCGATGCGAGCGTTCGCGAGGCACGCGCTCGTCGCGCGGCGTGTCGTCCTTGATCAGAAACGGAAGCTGGCGATTGAAGGGCGGCTCGGGAGTCGCGAGCACCCAACTGAGGTGATAGCCGTCGGGGCGATCGCGAGTCAGCGGAAACGCGTTGCCGATTTTTGCGCCCGCGCGGCGCATCGACTCGACGTCCGCCGCAAGATTGTCAGTCGCCATGCAAAAGTCGACGATGCCGCTGCCCTTCTCGAGCGCCTTTTGCCAGGATGACCGGTGTTCGGTTTCACGAATGCGATCAGCTCGAAGTAGCTGCCGTCGGCGAATGCGATCAGCGCGTTGTGAGTGCCGATCGGATGCTTGCCGCCGCGGACGACGGTGAAGCCTGCGCGCGAATAACTTTCAATCGCGGATTCGAGCTCGTTAACGACGATCGCGACGTGGTCGATGCCGGTGAACATGCAGTCCGAATTACTAGAAACTCGGACACGCGGGCAAGCGACAGATTCGCGGCGCAGTGGCCTGGACGCGCCGCGCGTAGCGAGCGCCGAGATCAAACCATTCGAGGCCGGGAAGGCGCGCGATCGATTTGTCGACGGCGGCGAGACGCTCGACGCCGCTGTCGCCGGGAAACAAGTAGGCGCACACGCGGCGCATCGCGGGATCGCCACGCACGGTCACGCCGACCGGGGTCCAGAAATTTCGCACCAGGAATGCGGTGAGCCGCCGCGCGGCGGGTGCGCCAAGGCGGCGCCGCGCCTGGTTGAAGTAGAAGGCAAAGTGCCGCCGTTCGTCCTTGATGATTCGTTCCAGGATTGTCGTCAGCAGCGGACGCTGGCTGTCAGAGCGGTCGTGCGCGAAGTCAGTGCGGGCGATCAGCGCCTGGTAGCCGGTTAGCGTCGAGATCTCGTTGATGGCGCCGAAGGTCATGTGCACGGCGGGAAAATGGCGCGTAGCGCGCGACAGGATTGCGATGCCGGGACGGATCACGCGATCGGCGAGGCTGGTCCGGCTGCGCAAATCGGCGAAGCGCTGATCTTCGATTGCAACTCCCTGTGTCGCGAGAAAGCGGCGCAGCAGGAGCGAGTGAAAAAATTCCTCGTAGGCCCAGCATGACAGGAAGGCGGTGACCTCGTTGTCGCGGACGACGCGCGTCGAGAGCAGGTCGCGCAGATAGACGATCGTGTGCGACTCGATGTCCATCATGTAGGCGATCGTGAACAGCGCGTCGTCGCTGAGCCGCGGTTGCGGCGCGGTCCAATCAAAACACTCGGGCTTGGTTGCACCGCAGATGCGCAGGTAACGATCGAGGTCGAAGGCGGTTTGGTTCGCGTCCATGCCCGAGATACGGGCGCGATGCCGAATCGGATTTCGCGAGAGAAATTATTGCTAGCGGCGCGGAAAATCGCCCTTCAGATACATTGCGCCGGTCGGCTTGTCGACGCCGCCGCGCGGCTCGAGAGTGATCGCGCTGGCGAGCACGACTTCTCCCGGCGGTGGCGGGTCGAGCGAAACGATCGTCGCACCCTGATTCAACGGATCGAACACACCGGCTCGCAGCGGGCCCTGTTTTTCGCCGATCCACCACACCTCGTACTGCTTGTCGTCGGGAGTCGGCGGGAGACCGCTCACCGCGAGCATCGCGCTGCCCTGGCTGCTGCTGAGGGCGACGGTGCCATTGGCAGAAGGAGACGCGGGAAGACCGGCGAGACGGACGACGCGCGCGTCGGGGCCGAGGCTAGCGAGGGTCAAGTCGGTGGTCTGCGCGACCTTGGCCTGCAGCGCCGCGAGCTGGTCGCCAGTAGTGTCGAGATTGCGCTGCATCTCGATAATGCGCGTGGTAAGCGCCGCGATATCGTTCGAAGTGCCGGCAGTAATGTTCTGAATCCGCGAAGTGACCAAGGCGTAGCTGACTGCGATCGCAACCAGCGCCGCGGCGGCGGCTGAACCGAAGATCGCAAAGCCGCGACCACGCGAGGATTGACGCATCGGCCGATCCTCGATTCGTTGCGGCGGACGATCTGCCATTTGAGATTCATCGCGCGCAGCGTCGAGGCGGGCTTGCAGGCGCGTCCAGACTGGATCCGAAGCACCGTCGCCGCCGCTCTCCACGATTGCCATCGCCGCGAGCGCCTCGTTGAATGACGCAAGCTCGCGCTGGCATTCGTCGCATCCTGTCGCCAGATGCTCGTCGACGGCGCGCGCTTCCTCGCCGTCGAGGCGGGAGAGCGCCTTGAGCGGGAGCAGGTCTTTGATTTCCGCGTGGTCCATCGCGCCTACTCGACACTCCCCTGAAGTGCGTCCCGCAGCCTGATCAAACCACTGCGCATCCTGCTTTTTACGGTGCCGAGCGGGATGCTGGTGCGCTCGGCGATTTCGGACTGCGAGAGGTCCGAGAAGTACGCCAGCCGCAGCAGCTCGCGTTCGCCGTCATTCAAGGTTGCGAGCGCGATTTCCACTTTGCGGCGCCGCTCAGCGCTGTGAATTTCGTTTGATGGATCATTGGCGGCCGCGGGTTCGGCGGCATTGTCGTCACGCGGTTCGCGAGCCTTGCGCGCGCGCAGTCGATCGATCGCGCGGCTGCGAACGGTCATCATAATCCACGCGCCGACCGAGCCGCGACTGCGATCGAAGCGCGACGCCTCGCGCCAGAGTTGCCACAACACGTCCGCCGCGACTTCTTCGGCGTCGGCCTTGTCGCGCAAAATTCTATCCGCGACTGCGCTGAGGGCGCGGCCGTAACGTTGATTCAGCGTGGCCAAGGCGTCCTGATCGCCGGCGGCCATGGCAGACACGAGTGCTTCATCGGAAATCCTGTTATCGGCCGGCATCGCCACCTGGCTTCTACTTCAGGTACGTCGCGCGGCCGGTGCTGGATTGAAGCGGCTAGCCAAGTGCGCCCGACGCCGCCAATTCGCTGATTTGCGTTTCGTCGTAGCCGAGGATGTTTTCGAGCACGTGTTGATTGTCCTGACCGAGACTCGGCGCGGCGCGGTTGACGACGCCCGGCGTGCGCGACAGCTTCGCGCGAGGACCCTCGACAGTGAATTTACCGAGACTGGGATGATCGAGCGCGACGAAGTGCCGCCGATGCGTAAACTGTGGATCGGCATAGGCGTCGGCGCTGTTCTGCACCTGGTGCGCCGGAACGCCGTGCGACTGCAGGCGCGATTCGATCGCGCCGCGATCGAAGGCGCGGCTCCAGGCGCTGATTGACGCGTCGATAGCCTCGCGATGCTCGCGGCGTCCCGCCGCTGACGCATAGCGCGCGTCGCGCGCGAGCTCCTGATTTTCCATTGCGGCGCAGAGGCGGCGCCAATCATCATCGTCGCGGCAAACGATCGCAATCCAGTTGTCATCGCCGGCCGCCGGATAAACGCCGTGAGGCGCGAAGACGGGATCCGCATTCCCCATTCGTTGGTCGACGCGGCCGTTCACCGTGTAATCGAGAATCGCGGGCCCCAGAAAATGAATCGAGCACTCGGCCTGCGACTGGTCGATATACTGCCCCTCGCCCGTGCGGCGCCGATGATCGAGCGCCGCAAGAATCGCCATCGCGGTGTAGCGCGGCGAGACGTAGTCCGTGTACGCGCCGAAAACCCCGGCAGGAGGCCGGTCGGGCCATCCGGTGAGATTGGCAAATCCGGCGATCGCCGCCGCCATGTTGCCGAAGCCGGCGATTTTCGCCAGCGGCCCGGTCTGTCCCATCAGGCACGAGCTCAGCATGATGAGGCCGGGGTTGACCTTGCGCAACGCTTCGTAATCGAAGCCCCACGCGCGCATCGCCTTGGGCGAGAAGGACTCGGTGACGACGTCGGCCCATCGCACGAGATCGTGTATCACCCCTCGTGACGCGGGATTGCGCAGATCGAGCGAGATCCCGAACTTGCCGGCGTTGCAATTGGCGAACAGGCCCGAGCCGTCGGGACTGAGTTGATTGCCGTGATAGGGCTGGAGCGTTCGCGCGGTGTCGATGCGGGTGGGCGATTCGATTCGCACGACGGTCGCGCCGTAGTCGGCCAGAATCCGCGTCGACGCCGGACCGGCCATCACCCACATGAAGTCGCAAATCTTGACGTCCTTGAGCGGCAGGTCGTTCGGCATCAGATAATCCCAGCCCGGTCGAGTTCGGCGATCTCGCGTTCGCTCAAACCGAGTTCGTCGCGGTAGATTTCGGAATTGTGCTCGCCGACGGTTGGCGGCCGATGCCGATACTCGATCGGCGTCGCGCTGAATTTCGCAAACGGTCCCGGATAGCTGAACGACTCGCCGAGTTCGGGATGCGCGACACGCTGGAAGTAATTGCGCGAAGCGAATTGCGGGCTTTCGACCACTTCGGCGATTGTCGTGACCGGCGTGATCAGAAAGCCGTGTTCCAGTGCGAGCTCGAGCAATTTGCCCTTGGTGTGGCTGCGCGTGAATCTTCGCACGACTTCCTTGACGCGCTCGAATTCCGAAGGAGGTTCGGCGCCGCTTACCAACTGTTCGCCGTAAGCAATCCAGTCTTTGTCGCGCGTCGCCTCGTCGCACATCCCCTGTTCGCAAATGAAGTTCATCAGCCTGGCGGTGAAAACGCCGAGCGCCGAACCGAACAGAAAAGTCATCGCGATAAAACCGTCGCTGGCGGGCCAGACCAGCGGAAACTCGAACGGGCCGACTTTTACGCCCCCCGACATTCGCCGTATTTCCGTCGAGCCGAGTGGTGCCGCGAGGATCGACGACTGCGTCGCCATCGCAACCGATTGCACGGCCGCGACCTCGACGTGTTGACCGAGGCCCGAGCGCACGCGCTCGTGATGAGCCGCGAGTGCGCCTACCGCGGCGTCGGCGGATGCGTGCAGGTAGGCCTGCGGAATGCACAGGCGCACGGGCGCGCGATCCGCGTCGCCGGCGAGTATCAGCGGCCCGCCTGCGGCCATGATGATCAGATCGCTGTCGGCGTAATTTGCCTTGGGACCGTCCTGTCCGAACGGCGTGATCGAAACGTAAATGAGCGCGGGATTGATTTTCGCCAGATCGGCAAACCCGAGGTTGCGCTGCGCCAAGATATCCGGGATTGTGCGACTCGATCAGAAAGTCGGCGCGCTCGACGAGGCGGCGCAGAAGCTTGCGACCGGTCTCGCGTTCGAGGTCGAGCGTGATTGCGCGCTTGTTGCGGTTGTATGCCCACCAATACAGCGAGCGGTCGGGATGCGGCGCGTCCTTGTAGAATGGGCCGATGCCGCGCGCAGGCGATCCGCCCGGCGGCTCGACCACGATGACGTCGGCGCCCATGTCGGCGAGCATCTGGCCGCATAGAAGGCCGCGCTCGGTCGTGAGGTCGAGCACGCGGTATGGACTGAGTACTGACATTGAAGTTCAGTGAAGACGATTCTTACCACTGTCCGACGGGCATACGTCAACGGCAGAGAGGTGTTCACCTATGAAAGCTGCAATCCTGAAAGCGTTCGGATCGCCACTTGCGGTCGAGACTTTGCCCGACCCTGTCCTCGGCACCGGTGAGGTCATCGTCGATGTCGTCGCCGCCGGCGTCACCAGCTATGCCATCGATGTCTTCTCGGGCGCTCGCAACTACCTGCTGGAGCTGCCGGTCGTGCCAGGGCCGGGCGGAATCGGCCGGGTGCGCGCGACGGGGCCGGACGCGACCAGGCTCCAGGTCGGCGACTGGGTCTATTGCGACCCGACGATCCGATCGCGCGACGACGCCGCCAATCCCGACTTGATACTCCAGGGCTGGACTTACCGGAGCGCCGCAGCCCTGCCACTGCATCGCTACTTTCACCACGGCTCCTTTGCCGAGCAGATGCTGGTCGCGACCGAGAACGTCACGCGGATCGGCGAGATCGACGCGGCGGATGCGGGCCGGTGGACAGTGCTGGGCCGGCTGCTCGTGCCGTACGGCGGGCTGCTGGCGGGCGATCTGCAAGCCGGTGAGACGCTGGTTGTGAACGGCGCCACCGGGGGCTTCGGCAGCGCCGGCGTCGTCGTGGCGCTGGCGATGGGCGCGGGAAAAGTCGTCGCGACAGGGCGCAACGTGCGCACGTTGGACGACCTCGCCCGCCGCTTCGGCCCGCGAGTGCGGCCGGCCAGAATGACCGGCGTCGAAGCGGATGACCGCCGCCTCATCAGCGAAGTCGCCGGCGGGCCGATCGACTGTGTGCTCGATTTCCTGCCGCGGGAGGCGACCGGGTCGCAGGTGCGCGCGGCCGCGCTGGCAGTGCGTCCGCGCGGGCGCGTAGTGCTGATGGGGGGCGTCAGGGCTGAAGGCGGTGACCTCGCGCTGCCTTATGTCTGGCTGATGCAGAACAGCATCACCTTGCGCGGCCAGTTTATGTATCCGCGCGACGCTGTAGCCCGGATGGTGGGGCTGATCCGCGCCGGGCTGATCGACCTCGCTCAGTTCGACCTGACCGAGTTCGGACTGGACGACGTCAACGACGCCGTGGCCCACGCCGCCACCGACGTGGGTCCGCTCCGGCTCACGGTGATCCGCCCCTGACACCGGTCGCGTCTTTGTAGTTCAGTTGGGCGGCGCGTCTTGCGTCGGCACCGTCACGGTCTGCGGCGGCGCGCCTGATGGGCCGACGTACTCGGGAAGACTCTGCAAACCGCCCAGGTGCACAGTGGCCGGCCGCTCGATCGTTTCGCCGTCGTTGTCGCCCTCGCCCGTCTCCTGCTCCTTCTGGTAGTGCTCCATCACCTGCTTTTTGATCTCGTCGGTCGACACGTCGGGCTGCATTCCCTGGCCATGCGAAAAGTCGGCGCGCTCGCTGGCATCCATGTTGAGCCAGATCTGGCTCGCCTGCGCGGTGTTACCGTGATTCATCGCGTCGACGAATTTTTGTTGCGGCGTTTCCGAATGCCAGCATCCCGCCAGCGCGATCGCGCATGTCGCAACTGCCAACTCGAGCGCGAAGTCTGATTTTTCCTGGCATCAATGCACCGACCCTAGAACGTCACCACGCTGCGAATCGACTTGCCTTCGTGCATCAGCGCAAAGGCGTCGTTGATTTTCTCGAGCGGCATCACGTGCGTGATCAGATCGTCGATATTGATCCTGCCTTCCATATACCAATCGACTATTTTCGGAACGTCGCGGCGTCCGCGCGCGCCGCCGAAGGCCGTGCCCTTCCATGTGCGTCCGGTTACGAGCTGAAACGGACGGGTCGAAATCTCCTGGCCCGCGCCGGCGACGCCGATGATCACGCTCGTGCCCCATCCGCGCTGGCAGCATTCGAGTGCCTGGCGCATGAGCTTGACGTTGCCGACGCATTCGAACGAAAAGTCCGCGCCGCCGCGGGTCAGGTTGACGATGTACGGCACCAGGTCGCCGGCGACTTCCGCGGGATTCACGAAATGCGTCAGGCCGAACTTCTCGGCGATCGCTTTGCGCGCAGGATTGAGATCGACGCCGACGATCATCGACGCTCCCGCCATCCGCGCGCCCTGCACGACGTTGAGGCCGATGCCGCCGAGCCCGAACACGACCACGCGGTCGCCGGCCTGCACCTTCGCGGTGTTCAGCACGGCGCCGATGCCGGTCGTCACGCCGCATCCGATGTAGCAAATCTTTTCGAACGGCGCGTCGTCGCGAACTTTTGCCAACGCGATCTCGGGCACGACGGTAAAATTCGCGAAGGTCGAAGTGCCCATGTAATGATGCAGCGGCTGGCCATCGCGCGAGAATCTGCTGGTGCCGTCGGGCATCACGCCGCGGCCCTGCGTCTCCCGAATCGCGGTGCACAGATTGGTCTTGCCCGAGAGACACGACGGGCAGTTGCGGCATTCGGGAATGTAGAGCGGGATGACGTGGTCGCCGGGTTTCAGCGTCGTGACGCCCGGGCCGCATTCAACCACGACGCCGGCGCCTTCGTGGCCGAGGATGGCGGGGAAGAGACCCTCGGGATCGGCGCCCGACAAGGTGTAGGCGTCGGTGTGGCAGATTCCAGTGGCCTTGATTTCGACCAGGACTTCGCCGGCCTTTGGCCCTTCGAGGTCGACGCTTGCGACTTCGAGCGGTTCGCCGGCCCTGTTCGCGATTGCTGCTTTTACTTTCACGGCTCGAGCGCGTTGCCCGAAATATAATACGCCGCCGTGCGTCGCGGCGAACCCCGCATCGCGCGCTTGATGGTAATCGCAAATGGTGGCAAGTAAACAGGCTTGAAACTGAATCCGCCGTTTCGAGCCGAGCACGTCGGCAGCCTGCTCCGGCCGCGCGAGCTGAAGGACGCCTTCGGCGCGCGCCTTCGCGGCCAGCTGGCAGAGCCGGAATATCGCGAGATCCTCGAACGATCGATCGTCGATGCGATCCGCATGCAGGAGGACGCCGGCCTCGAGGTGATCACCGACGGCGAGTTCCGCCGCGTCGCGTGGTCAACCGGTTTCATCAGCGCGATCGACGGGCTGGATTCGCGGCAATCGATCTTTGAATTTCGCGACGACGCCGGCGACTCGCAGCGCTGGGACACCTGCTATGCGGTAGCACCGCTCAGCCGGCCGCGCGCGATCACGCTCGAGGAGTTCGAGTTCGTCCGGCGCAATACCCGGCGCACGCCCAAGGTCACGATGCCGGCGCCGAGCTTCCTGCACTTCTTTCGTCTCGGCGAATGCGCCGATCCGAAGATCTACCCGGAGCTCGATAAATTCTGGTCGGACTTGATCCAAATCTATCAGCATGAGCTGGCCGATTTGGCGCGCGCGGGTGCGACGTTCGTGCAACTCGACGAAGTACCGCAGGCGATGCTGTGCGACGAAAACGTCCGCGCGAAGGTTCGCGAGCACGGCGACGATCCCGATCGCCTGCTCAGATTGTATATCGACGCCGTCAACCGCATTCTGGAGCAGCGTCCGCCGGGCATGACGATTGGTATGCACCTGTGCCGAGGAAATTTGCGCGGGCGATGGATGGCGGCCGGCGGCTACGAAGCAATCGCGGAGCGGCTGTTCAACGACCTCAAAGTGGACGGCTTCTTTCTCGAATACGATTCACCGCGCGCAGGTGACTTCTCGCCACTGCGATTGATGCCGCAGGACAAGTTCGTGCGGCTGGGACTGATAAGCTCGAAGACGCCGGTTCTCGAGGACAAGGACGCGGTGAAACGGCGCATCGATGAGGCGGCGAGGTTCGTGCCGCTCGAAAATCTCGGGCTCTCGCCGCAATGCGGCTTCGCCAGCACAGTTGGCGGAAATCCACTGTCGATTGAAGATGAGAAGGCGAAGCTACGGCTGGTCGTGGAAGTAGCTCGCGAAGTCTGGGGCTAGACAGGAGAAACAAAATGGCTGAGAAGGATTTGACGCCTGACCGTGTGATCGCGGCGCTGCTGGAGGGTAAGTCGCGGCGCGAGATGATGGTGATCCTCGCGCGGCTCGAGCATGGCGGCGCCGGCATCTACCAGTCGCTCGCGGCGAGCGAAAACAACGTGAAGGCGCGTGCGGCCTTGCTCGCCGGCGCCGAGCGCGAGGAGCAGAATTCCGCGTTGCTCAAGACGATGACCGCCGTGAAAGACTCGTGCGAGAAGTGCGGCGACGCGATTGCGCCTCCCGCGCCGGCGCAGTGCTGTTCGTTTCAATGCACCTTCTGTCCAGATTGCGCCGACGAGATGAAGCACGTGTGCCCCAACTGTTCGGGAGAGCTGACGGCGCGTAGTATCTGACGATGCCTGATCGTATGTGAAACCCTTCCCGGGTTTCTTCCTTGGGCAGGGGTGACCCCTGCAGTTTGGTATTAAGACTTATCAGACCGTCACTGTTTCACCGTTGAAGCTGGTGAAGGTGAAGCCGGTGTAGTTTTCGTTGTATAGGTGGGCCTGGTCTCTTAGCAGGCTTATCGCTACTGCCTCACCTAAGAGCATCGCTTGCTGGATGTCTTCGCGCCAGTGAATTCCTGCGAATACTCGTCCAAAGCCTACGTTCGAGGCTAGTTTGTTTAATTCACCACCTACTGTCATCTGACCTGCGTCTGAGCCGGTGTAAGGCACCACTGATAGGCCATCGGAGGTTGTGGTTATCGGGTTAGGAATCACATAGGACTCGTCGAAGAACCACTTAAGGACTGTTACGGCCGCTCCTGAGGCGGTGGCGTGCCCGGATGGATAGGACGGATGCAGAGGACATCCCTCGGGATAGGACATCGGTATGAAATAGTTGCCGTTGCGAGCGAACACAGTCGCGGCTGCGTTCGACGTCAGCACGCTTGAGTCCAGGGGATAGCTCTTCTGACCGGTGATGGTGAAGTGAACCAGGCCCGAGGTTTCTTCGGGACGCGCCATGCGGTGGATGAACCACTTCTGCAGCCATGCGTTCTTCAGCGCACGCGCGATCACTTCGGCCACCAGCACTTCTATCATCGGAAATCCGAAGGTTATGAAACCCGTTTCGGACTTGAGGGTAGGAGGATAAGGATTGCCGGAGTTCAGCGGCGCCTTCATCTTTATCAGCATCAGCGCTGCGTTAAGGTACTCCTGGAACAACACGTCGTTGTGAACGTACTCGGCGAGATCGCGTCCGCTGCGGAGATATCGCAACTGCGAGTCGGGATTCTCACTCTGAATCGGCGAGGGCGCGCCGTTCTGAACGTTCAACCATAGCGAAAGGTCGGTCACGAAGTCACCTGGTAAGGTAGTCATGTAGCCGACAAAGGGCATCACGCCATAGGTGAAGGGCGAGATGAAGAACTGCGAGACATAAGGTCCTATCAGGTCTCCTGCCGTGAAGCCGCGAAAGATAGACTGAGGTGTGACGTTGCCGCCGATTTTTGGACCTTCAAAGGACGAGAGGCCCGTCAGTTCAGTAGCAGCCGCGGCAATCGAGGAGTCCGTTCCGTATTGTGAGAATGGGACGTCGCGCACCAGGGCCTGCCAGTAGGCCTCGATCATCTGCGCGGCCAGGCCGGGACTATTTAGAGTATCAAATGGTGGAATCGAATTTTGCGATGGGTCATAGGACTCGAGGTCATAGGCGAGGCCGGCCTGAGGATCCACGAGTTGCTCGGTGCCACCCATCGTCAAGGCGTCAAAGTCAGCGCGCTTACCGGTCTTCACTGCCGCCAGGTAGGCCGCATAGACGGAAGGATCAACTTCGCCGAACGAGTTATGTGGGAAGCCCTTAGTAAAATTCGCGATGCCGGATGTGTAGAGCGTCTCGTCGCCGTTGTTAGGATGAGGCGGGACCTTGACCGCGCGATCATCCGCGGCCGCGTGGAGCCGCTTCTTGAATGCCGTGTTGTGGCGAGTCTTGAGGTTAACTTCCTTCGAACCCGTGTCGGAGAGGACGTCGGGAAGCCCGGCGGCACCGGCCGCGATCGCTGCGAGAGGAACCGCCGCGCCGGCGGCGCCGAGTCCTTTCAGAAAAGCACGCCTGCTATGCGATGAAGTGCCAGTGGGTCGCTCGCGGGAAGTGTTTCTAGCCATTAATTATCCTCTCGGCCACGTTGAATGACTTTACCGCGCGTTTTAAGACGCTCCCCCTTTTAGCAAGGAGATCAGCAGAAAGTCACGCCCGCGCTGATCGTTTTGAGCGCGATAGCGAGAAACCCTTGAGCAGGGCTGAGACCAGCCAATTGAAGCTTTGGTCGATGTCCAGGGGAATCCCGAAGCCGCCGGCGGTTTCGAGCGCGACGAAGCCATGGACCGCGCTGCGCACGGCGCGAATGGCGTGGATTCCCTCGCGCCGATTCAATCCGTAGCCGCTCACGACCGACAGACAGGTCTCGACCACCGCGGCGGCCGCGGCTTCGAGCGCAGGATCATTCTTCGGCGCGGCGACCATCGTGGCTGCATAGGTTCCGGGATTTCGCTTGACGAAGGCGCGATAGGTGGCTGCGAGATGGCGCACAGCGTCATCGCGGGATTTACCGACTGTCGCGCGGCTCAGCGCTAGATTCAGATCGCGCAAAGCGAGCAGTTTGAGCTCGCGGCGCAGGTCTTCGAGACCGCCGACGTGGTTGTAAAGCGAGGGCGGCTGGATGCGCAGCTTTTTGGCGAGGCGTGCGAGCGTCAGCGCGTCCCATCCTTCGTCGTCGGCAATTTTCGCGGCGGCACGGACCACGGCGTCCTTGTCAATCCCGACGCGCTTCGCCATCCTGCGCCTCCTTCATGAAATCGATAACAGCCCGCGCTACGACGTCAGGATACTCGACGTGCGGGTAATGTCCCGCGCCATCGACAATCAATTTTTTCCCTTGAAGATGAGTCGCGACCCAGTCGGCTTCGGCGGCGGGATCGGAAAAATCTGAGTCGCGCGAGCCCATCACGACCAGCACCGGCGCGTGAACGTCGGCGATACGCGCCTCGCACGGAGCCTGCGAAGCGAAGATCAGCGCCTTGGTGGCCTCGATGCGGCCGGGCTCCGTCAGATTTGCGACCAACGCGGCGCGATAGGAATCCAAATCGGCGGGCGGCGCGGTTTTGTACAGCGAGCCGTAGTACATCGACCAGAAAGACGGACCCCATGGACGCAGCATCGCGACTTTGAGAAACGCGAGCAGGAACGCGGAGGTCGGAATCACCCGTGTGAATGGATCGATGAGCACGATGCCGGCGATGTTGTCGGGGATTTCGGCGGCGGCCCAGACCGCGGAGCCTCCAGCCATCGAGTTGCCGAGGATGAAGGCCCTGCTGGCGCCGAGATGACGAACCATCGCGACGATATCGGCGCCGACGAGCGCCGGCGAGTAGGCGGGCCAATCAACGCTCGATTGGCCGTGGCCCGGGAGGTCCATCGTGACAACCCGGAAGCCGGCGGCTACGAGTTTTGGCGCAAGGAAGCGATATTGCCCGCGCACGTCGCCGAGGCCGGGGACGCAGATGACGAGCGGGCCGTCGCCGCCGGAATCGTCATACGCGATTTGTCCCTCGGGCAGTTTGAGGAATTGCGTCGGGCGAGGTGCGCCAGCGAGCTGCTGATCGGCGCTGGCCGGCAAGGCCGCGGCGACCGCGAGCGCAGCGGCGACAACGATGGTAGTAGTCGTCGTGTTACTATGTATCATAGTTATTTAACTAATCTTATTAGTCACGTGATGCAAGAGGCGAGATCTGCGGTCGGGCCCGGGCGATCGGGTCAGGCCGGGGCTTCTACTGTCAGTTGCGGGGTGCGCGCTGGTGGAAGATTGTCGTAAAGGTCAGCGATCAGATCGGATTTGAGCTTGGCGTGAGAGGGATCGCTCCAGAGATTGCGCCACTGCAGCGGATCATTGCGCAGATCGTAGAGCTCGCCCTCGCTGCCGTCGTAACGGATGTCAGGAAGCGGTGTCGTAATGCGCAGCGCCTGGTACGCGCGCGAAAGATCGAAGCCCGTGTCGCGCGTCGTCGGTTCGTACACTGTGCAGACATAACCGTCGCGATAGATCGACCGCAGATGCATCCCGAGCTGCGCGAACTGGCTGTCCCATTCGGTGATAGCGCGCTCGCGCGACGAGCCGGTCGTGGTGGGCAGCGCGGAACCTTGCATCCAGTCGGGAATCGGCACGCCGGCGATCGCGCAGAAGGTCGGTGCGAGATCGAGATGTCCGACCGGCTCGGAAATTTCGGCGGCCGACATTTTTGCCGACGGTGCCGGTCGCCAGATGAGCGGCACGCGCATGAGCGCGTCGACGTGATACGGGCCTTTGAAGAGCAGGCCGAAGTCGCCCTGCAGCTCGCCATGGTCGGTGGTGAAGAAAACGTCCGTGTCGGCGTCCCATCCGCGCGCGGCGACGGTCGCGAGTACGCGGCCGCAGGCTTCGTCGATGAGCTCATTCTTGACGTGGACCAGCGCGTTGATCTCGCGCACCTGGTCATGCGTCATCTCGCATGGCACAAAGCCCCCGGCGCCGCCCTCCTCGTTGCGAAAGCGACCCTCATACCAATCGAGCCAATGGCGCGGCTTCTGCGCGAGGATTTTTTCGATCTTTTCGCGCGAGCCTGGATGACCAGGGGGAAGATCAAGATCGCGCCAGTTGATTCGCCGCGCCTCGGACGCCGGCGGATCCCACGGATGATGCGGATCGGGAAAGCTCATCCACACGAACCAGTCGTCCTTGGGCGAGAGCGTGTTCAGATACGCGATGGTGCGGTCGGCGATCCAGTCGGTGTGATAATGCTCACGCGGAATCGGATTGTAGGCGACTTCGGACGCGCCGCTGTCGCCGCCGGCGTTCCCGCTCAGCATCGTGACGAAGCCACCGGCCTCGGCGGGATAGTTCTCGCGCAACCAGATCGAGTAGTGGAAGTAGGCCATCGGCCCGTGCATCGCGAGTTCCATCCACTCAAAGCCGCGATGCGGTCCGTGCGTGCCTTCGCGACCCATGCGATTCTCGGCCCACCGGCCGGCAGGATCAAACATCGGCTCGAAGTGCGCCTTGCCGATAAGCGCGGTGCGATAGCCGGCGCGATCGTGAAGCCATGCGGCGACGCTGGGCGCGTCGGCGGGGAGCGGCACGCCGTTGGCGAACACGCCGTGCGTGCGCACGTACTGGCCGGTGATCATGGTCGAGCGGGCCGGCATGCAGACTGTGTTTTGATTGTAGGCGCGATGATAGTTGATGCCCGCGGCAGCGAGCGAGTCGGCTACAGGCGTGCGCGCAATGCGGCCGCCGTTGCATCCGAGCGAATCGTAACGCTGTTGATCGGTTGTTATGAAAAGAATTTTGCGGCCCATCGTCGTTACCCGGAAACATATTACAGTTTCCAGTGCAAAAATGATCAACCGAAGCGAGAATCGCAAACGCGGGACTTTACGAGCGACGCGGCAACCCTGCTAGAGTAATGGTACAGGAAGGAGATCAATCATGCGTGCAGCCATAATGCGAGGCAAAAAGCTCGTCGTCGATAATGTTCCCACACCGGCTCCTGGAGCTGGTGAGGCGCTGGTAAAAACGCTCGCGTGCGGTATCTGCGGCTCGGATCTGCATGCGCTGAAGCACGCGGAGAAGATGGTCGAGGGGTCGCGCAAGGCGGGCTCGCAGTTCGTGATGGATCTCAATCGCGACATCGTCATGGGTCACGAATTCTGCGCCGAGGTGGTCGACTATGGGCCGCAGACGCAGCAGCGTCTGAAGCCGGGAACGCGGGTGTGCGCGATGCCGGTGTTGATCAGCGCGGCTGGCGTCCAGGCGGTTGGCTACTCGAACGACAATCCCGGCGGTTACGGCGAGTTGATGCGCCTCACCGAATTTCTGCTGCTCGAGGTGCCAAATGGGCTCTCGACGGAACGCGCGGCGCTGACGGAACCGATGGCGGTGGGATATCACGCGGTGCAAAAGGCGCGGCTCGGCAAAGATGATGCGCCGCTGGTCATCGGATGCGGACCGGTGGGCCTGGCGGTGATCGCGGCGCTCAAGCTCGGCGGAGTGCATCCGATCGTGGCGGCGGATTTTTCACCGCGACGTCGCGAACTGGCGTTGCAGATGGGCGCGGACGTGGTCGTCGACCCAAAAGAAAAGTCGCCCTACCAGAGCTGGCGCGAGATGGCGGTGTACAGCGATCCGTCGAAGGCGCCGATGCTGCCGCCGTGGATGCCGGGACCTGCGGTCAGGCCCGCGGTGATTTTCGAATGCGTCGGAGTGCCGGGCGTGATCGAAGGGATCATGTCGGCGGCGCCGGGCAACGCGCGAATTGTCGTCGTCGGAGTGTGCATGGAGCGCGACCAGATCGAGCCGCTGACGGGAATCAGCAAGGAGCTGAATATCCAGTTCGTGCTCGGCTACGCGCCCGAGGAATTCGCGGCGACGCTGAGCCATCTCGCGGAGGGGCAAGTCAACGCCGACCCGCTGATCACCGGCAAGGTGGGAGTGGAAGGCGTCGCGCAGGCGTTCGAGGATCTCGCGTCACCGGAGACGCACGCGAAAATCCTGGTCGAGCCGTGGCATAGCTGACCGGCGAGCGGCGTCGCGCACGCCTCAATGAAAGAGGCGGTGCGAGGCGAGGTCGGCGCCGGCGCGCATCGCGCGCAGCTTTGCCCACACGATTTCCTCGGCGACTTCACCGAGTCCTGCAGAAGTCTCGAAGCCGCAGTCGGTGCCGGCCATCACGCGGCGCGGATCGCCGATCGCATTGGCCGCGCGCTCGAGGCGGTCGGCGATAACCTCGTGGTGCTCGACATAGTTGGTCTTGGTGTCGATGACGCCGGTGACCAGGCTCATGTGATCCGGCAGCGGGAATTCCTTGAAGCAGCGATACTCGTGCTGATGGCGCGGGTTGGCGGCCTCGAGCACGAGCGCGCCGACGTTGGCCTGGTAGAGCAGCGGCAGAATCTGGGCGAGCGGAACGTCGAGATCGTGCGGCGCCTCGTAGTTGCCCCAGCATACGTGCATGCGGACGCGATCGGGCGCGATTCCATGAAGCGCGCGATTCATCGCCGCGATGTTCAGCTCGACGTACTCGAGGAAATCGGTGAGCGGCCGGTCCGCGTACGACGTGTGACGTTCCATCGCGAGGTCGGGACAATCGACCTGGAGCACGAATCCCTTCGATACTATGTACTCATACTCAGTATGTAGTGCTTTCGCGACTGCGATTACATACTTCTCATAATTTTCGTAATACTCATTGAGCATTGCCGACGCGATTATTCCCGGCGACGGCGCAGTCATGAAAGGCTCGGCGAATTTTTCGGGTTGATCGTCGAGAATGCGCAGAGTGTCGGCGCATTCGAGAGCGACGGCGGCGCGGTCGCGATACTCGACTTCGCCAATCGCCTTCGGCGCGTGCAGCAGATCGACCATCGAGCGCTGAAACACCGGCGCCAGCATCTTGCGAAAGCTCTGATAGCGGACGAGATCGCGCATGATAGGCCGCTCGCTGCGGCCGCCGAAGCCGGTCATTCGATGTTGCACGTAAGTGAAAAAGCTCTCGCGCGATTGCTCGCCGTTGTTGCCGACATCGATCCCGGCTTCGAGCTGTTTCTGTATAACGGAGCGCGTTGATTCTTCGATCTCGCGGAGCATCGCGGCGCGATCGATTTCTTCGCCGCGGCTGCTCTTCACGAGCATCGCGACCAGACTTTCCGGCCGCGGCAAACTGCCCGCGTGCGTCGTCAGAATGCGGTTCTCACTTCGTAGCATGGTAATTCCTCCCGGTCTCGGTCGCTGGTTCGCGCGCCTACATATTGGTAGATCACGGACGACAGTGCCACAATCGCGGCGAAATCGGGAGACAAGACAATGGCATTACTCGCTGGCAGGAGCGCGCTGGTCACTGGCGCGGCGTCGGGGATCGGCAGAGCGGCGGCGATTATTTTTGCGCGCGAGGGCGCGCGCGTCATCGTCGCCGATATGGCCGAAGAAGGCGGAGAACAAACCGTTCGCGCGATCCGCGACGCAGGCGGCGAGGCGCGATTCGTGCCTTGCGACGTTTCACGCGCCGCGGACGTCGAGGCGATGGTCGCGGCGGCGGTTAAAGCATTCGGGCGGCTCGATTGCGCGTTCAACAACGCCGGAATCGCCGGCGGTCAAAAGAAGACGGCGGACTACGACGAAGATGAGTTCGACAAGATCATCGCCGTCGATCTCAAGGGCGTGTGGCTCTGCATGCGCGCCGAAATTCGCCAGTTCCTCGCGCAGAAGAGCCCCGGCGCGATCGTAAACACTGCGTCGGCCGCGGGCCTGGTCGCGTCGCATTCGATGCCGGCCTACACCGCAGCGAAGCATGGGGTCGTCGGCCTGACGAAATGCGCGGCGCTCGAGTACGCCCGCTCGCGAATCAGAATCAACGACGTTTGTCCGGGCGTCGTCGATACTCCACTGGTCGAAGGAATGGTCGCAGGACGGCCCAAGCTGGCTGCGCGACTGGACGAAGTGGAACCAATCGGCCGCAAGGCGCGCCCCGAGGAAATAGCAGAAGCCGTCGTGTGGCTATGCTCAGATGCCGCCTCATTCGTCACGGGATGCTCAATGTCGGTGGACGGCGGACTAACGGCACAATAGCCAGTAGCTATTCGAGTAACTACCATGTTCGATCCGTTCATCGACGCTTGGGAGCTGCGCGACTTGCTAATGAAAGGCGAGGTGCGCCCGCGCGAGGTCGCGGACTTTTACCTGGCGCGAATCGAGCGGCTGAACCCGGAACTTGGCGCGTACATGACCGTAACCGCCGATCGCGCGCTGGCCGATGCCGCGCGGCTGGAAGCGTCGCCGGCCGATACGGCGTCGATGAAATTGTACGGTGTACCGTACTCATTGAAAGATCTCACGCCGACCGCAGGAATTCGCACGACGATTGGATCGCGCAACTACGCCGACTCGTTTCCGCCCGAGGACGCAGCGATCGCGAAGCGTTTACAGAGGGCAGGCGGAATACTGCTCGGCAAAACTACTACTCCGGAATTCGGCGGACGTCCGACGACCGAAGGCGGCCTTTGCCCGACCGCGCGCAATCCATGGAATCTCGCCTACAACGCCGGCGGATCGAGCGGTGGCGCGGCCGCGGCTGTCGCTGCCGGCCTTGGCCCGCTGGCCGAGGGCAGCGATGGCGGAGGATCGATTCGCGGTCCCGCCTCGAACTGCGGCGTCGTCGGGCTGAAACCGTCGCGCGGACGGATTTCCTATGCCCCGCATAGGGGAGAAGCGTGGGGAGGGTACGCGACGCGCGGCCCGCTCGCGAGATCGGTGCGCGATGTTGCGATGATGCTCGACGTAATAGCGGGTCCGGAAATGGGCGATCCGTATTGGGCGCCACCACCATCGCGTCCCTTCGAAGATGCTGTTCAGGTCCCGGCCAAAAACCTCAGACTCGCGTCGATCGCGACCTCGAAACTTGGCGAAGTCGATCCGGATGTAACCGCCGCGTTCGAGTCGGCATGTGCGACGATGCAGCGAGATGGGGCATCGGGTCGAGCCGCTCGACCTCGATCCCGGCGCGATGCTGGTCGACTGCACGCGTATCCTGATTTGCGTCGGCATCGCGGCGATACCCGTTACGAATCCCGACTGGATCGATCCAGTCGTGCGCGAAATGTACGAATTCGGGCGTAAGGTAATCGGCGCCGATTACGTGAACCTGCTCGTGACTATGCACAACATCGCGCGCATCGATCGTCGAACGTCTCGAGCCTTACGACGCGCTGCTGACACCCACGATGACGCGAACCGCAATGAGGAATGGTACGTTTCCATCGAGGCCAGAGCGCTACCTCGATGAGTTATGGACTTGGATAGCATTTGAGTATCCATTCAACGCCACCGGTCAACCTGCAGTTACTATTCCTGCGGGATTCGACCGAGCGGGACTGCCTATTGGATTTCAGATTGTTGGACGACCCAATGGTGAGTTCGATCTGCTCACATTGGCAGCCGCCTTCGAGTCCGCGCGCCCGTGGCGCCATCTGCGTCCACCGTTACCTGAAGCGTGATGCGAAAATCCGATCGTTAGAAAGGAGTATGTAGATGCCAACATTCAAGCGCGACGACGTATCGATATACTACGAGGAATACGGCACTGGCTATCCGATTCTACTATTTGCGCCCGGCGGAATGCGCTCGAGTATCGAATTCTGGGCCCACAGCCCGTTCGATCCGACCAGGGAGCTCGCGGCCAACTTCCGCGTGATCGCGATGGACCAGCGCAACGCCGGCAAGTCGTCAGGGCCGATCAGCGCGGATGACGGATGGGAAACCTACACCGGCGATCACATTGCCTTGCTCGATCATCTTGGGATCAAGCAATGCCACGTGATGGGCGGTTGCATCGGGGGGTCGTATAGCCTCGGAATCATCAAAGCCGCACCGAATCGCATCAGCGCCGCGATTCTACAGAATCCAATCGGCCTCAGCCCGCGCAATCGCGATCTGTTCTTCAAAATGTTCGACACCTGGGCGGACGCGCTCAAGTCGCAGCATCCAACACTTGACGACGCCGCGCAGCGACGGTTCCGCGACCGGATGTATGGCGGCGATTTCGTGTTCAACGTTTCGCGCGACTTCGTGCGCTCATGCAAAACGCCGATGCTGATTCTATGCGGCAACGACGACTATCATCCGATGGAAACCTCGAAGGAGATTGCCGCGCTCGCGCCGAACGCCGAACTGGTCGAGAACTGGAAGACTCCCGACGTGATTGCCGCAACCGTGAAGCGCGTGCGCGAATTTCTGATCGCGCATACGCCGAAGAGTTAGCCGGCCAGCGCCAGTTTGATCCTGTCGCCGAGTCCGGAGAATCGCTCGACGCGAGAAGCGATCGCTGCGCTGAGCGTCGATTCGTTCCCGACGATGACGGCCGAAGTCCTGCTGCGGCTGATCGCGGTATAGAGCAGCTCGCGCGTCAAAACCGCGATAGGTTTTTCGGGCAGAACGATCGCCACCGAATCGAACTCGGAACCCTGTGCCTTGTGCACGGTCATCGCGTAGCTGAGTTCGACGAATTCGCGCAGAGCCTCGAATCGAAACGCGACGAAGTTGTCTCCGCGCGGAAATACAGCCATCGGTGCCTGCGAACCGTTGGCGCGCCGGACCCACAGCCTGATTCCATTGTCGCCGTTGAAAAGTCCGCGTTCGTAGTCGTTGCGCTGCACCATAAGCGGCTCGCCGACCACGAAGGCAGCACGCTCAGCTGCGACCGCCGCGGATTCAGCGGCGCGCGAATGAAGTCGTGCGTTTATTCGCTCGGCACCGGTTTCGAAGACGCGGGTCACACACAAAATCCGCGATCTGCCGGCGTGCGCAAACAGGCGGCGCAGCCGCTCGCAGTCCGCATCGCCGAAACCCCCGTCGCGCTCGACGTATTGACGTGCCACCAGTTCTGCTATTTCCGGCGCGCGCACTCGATCCGCGTACCAACGATCCAGAAACGGTCCCAGCTCGTGCGGACCAGCTGCAAGAAATTCCACCCCGGCGAAATTTAATTCTTCCGGCGTCGAGCGCCGCGCAACAATCGGAGCGTTCGATTCGTCTAGCAGATTCAGAAGGTTGGTATCGCCATCGTTGATTGAGCGGGCCGCGAGCAGAATCGATCGCCCCGCGGCGCTTTCGGTCTTCATGCGATGATTCACTTCGAGCCGCATCGAAGCTGCAGCCAACGGACCAGAATCGCCCGCGGGCGCGACAAGGTCGCGGAACACTGAACCCGCTGCCACCGACGGTAATTGATCCGCATCGCCCAGCATTATCAGCCGCGCCCCAGGCTGAATCGCATTCGTCAGCCGTTCCATCAAAGTGACATCGAGCATCGATCCTTCATCGACGATTACCACCTTTGCAGAAAGCGGATTGTTGCGATGATGACGGAAGCGACCTGAATCGGGTGAGTAACCAAGCATGCGATGGATCGTCGCCGGTTCGATGTGCGCATCGACGAGTTTCTGGTCCACATCGTCCCGCACTCCGATTTGTGCCAGCGATTCGGTGATGCACTCGCCCATACGAAACGCTGCTTTCCCCGTTGGCGCAGCGAGAGCAATTTCGGCAGGGTCGATGCCCAGACGCACCAGCAACCGGATGATCGCGACTATGATCGAAGTCTTACCGGTGCCCGGGCCTCCCGAAATGACAGTCAGTCCGCCGCGCGCGGAAGCGGCAACCACTCTGCGCTGCTCATCGGACAGCACGATGTGCTTGCCCTGCACGATTATGGGACGCGCAACGACGTCCTTAAGCGCTCGGTCAATTGTCTCCTCATCAATCTGTCTTTCCGATCCAATAGTCACTAACGCGGTAATTTGACTAGCCAGTTCACATTCGCACCGAAATACGCGTTGATGAACAATGTAAGGCTCGATATACAGTAGAGGTTTATATTCATCTGCTCGCTGGCCGATGACCATAGATGCGCGGTTCGCCGGCCAGCAGCTCCTCAATTGAAGTGGCTATTTGGTCAATATCGTCATCCGCGAACCCGTACGCTAACAGCGAACCGAGAACGCGTCGCATCGGTGCATTCGAGAGGGGACCGGTTACCGGAAAGCGAGTGCTTCCTTCCTGAAGCGCGACCCAGAGAGATGAGTATAAGTACTATCAACGCTATTCGTTCATCGGCTTCCAGAGCTGGCTCAAGCGCCGCAAGCTCGGCTGCCAAATGGACCGACTCGGGTGCAAGATTAAGCCCGGCGACCGCTACTTCCAGCGCACGCAGACGAGTATTGAATGTAGAGCGACCGTCGTCCGCCGAACTAAACCGTCGCCATGCGGTATTCAGTCCCAGCAATGAGTATCTATCATTCATGCGGGAAGCTCGCCGCCAGGTTCCTGACTTAGTAGTTCAGATTCATAACTGACTATTTCATTCCACGACGGACGCGCGAAGTATAATCCTGCCTTCCCGTCGTCCGGTCCTCGATACGCCGCGAAGAAAGACGTACAGCAAGCCACCGAACTTCGCGTCGTAGTCCTGCTCATTATGAATTGCCAGCAAGCGCACGACACCGAGTGAGTATATTCGCGCTCTGCAGCCGGTAGTGACGGTCCACGTGCCGGGCAACGGCGGGAGGCTCATACGACGGCAACAGATCGCCCTTCCAGTCGGCGAAGTACATCAGCTTGTCGCGCTCGAACACCATATCGATAAACCCTCTTATGTATCCGCGTCCGACGGTCCACGCGCCGTCCGGTCCGGCGCCGAGGAGTGCCTGGTCTTTCTCGGGAATCGGATACGCAAATTCCATTTCACGGACTTCGGGCAATCGATACAGACCGCCCTCGTGCAGTTTCGGGCCGAGCGCGATCGGCGAAGTGAGCGCATTGAAAACCATCTCGCGTCCGCGATCCAGCCATCGCGGGTCATCCACACCATGCCGACGCATCGCGCCGACGAATAACTCGCGCACATCGTCGCGCGCCATCCAGGATTCGAGTTTGGGGGCATCGCCGAATGACTTGAAATCGAGTTTCTCGATCGCTTCATGTAGAAAAATGCCAACGTCTCGGCCGCCCGGCAGATCAACGCTATCTGCGCGCGCCTCGATCGCATCGACGCTGGTTTTGAATTCGTCGGGATCCGCGGCCTGAAGCGACGTGTAAGATTCGATGATCAGGCCTCGATGCGTTGCCGCCAAGTCGGCGAATTCGGCGTCCGAGAGGCCAGCCTCGGCCGTCGATGCCAGCCATTCATGCAACGCATTTTCGTCTAGCACCGCGTCGGCCTTCCTGTCGCTCTCCCCATCAGTTGAACGGCCGTCTACGGTGTCTGTCGTGAACAGCGTTTTCAATCGAGCTTCGTGATCGAGGGCGCGTAAGCGATCGTTCAGTTGCTCGTAAGAACCAGTCAGATCCCGAGTCAGTGCCCCCTCTGGAATGTAAGGCAGAATCAGTTGGCGCGCGCGCGGGTCAATGCAACGTAGAGCAGTCGCTGTTCCTCTTCCCGTTTCTCTTTATCGATCGCGCTCTTTGCAATTTTCTGCGCACGTTTACCAATCGCCAGGCGCCGCTCGTTTCCAATGTGATAAACGGTGACAGGATTGGGAACTGTGTTCGCGAAAAATCCTCCGTAAAGAGCGACGACGTCGGCTTCGAGGCCCTTGCTTTTGTGAATCGTCATAATCTGCACGGCGTCTCGATCGTCTTCGACTCGCTGCACATTCGCGCCGTCGCCCGGCGGCGTCGCGCGTTCCGAAATGTATGCGTCGAGCAGTTCGATTATTTCCGCGATCGAGATTCCATGCTGCGACGCTTGCTGAGTGAGAATCTCGAAAATGTGTTCGTAGTTGGTGAGTTCGCGGCTTCCGTCCGCAAACAGCAACAGGCGTTCGACCAGTCCGCTTTGATGAAGCAGCGCGTCAAACAAATCCGCAAAACGCCCGCCCTCGGCGAGTGCGCGCCATTCGAACAGCTTCTCGAACGCAGGCTGCGAGCTGCGCTCCTCGTCAAGGCGCGCAAGGTCGTTGTAATCGATCTTGAAGAAAGGCGACGCCCACGCCTTGAGCCGGTTCGAGCGGCGGCCGGGCTCGTCGATTCCTCTCAGCAGGTCGAGAATGAAAGCGGCTTCGCGAGTCTGAAACAGACCGTCCTGCTTGTAGAAAGCAAATGGGACTCCCGCCCGCCGCAGGTATTTTGCAATTTCCGCACTGTCGCGGTTGCTCCGGGTAAGGACGAAAATGTTCCTTGCTGCAACCTTGCGCGGCGGCTGTCCTTCGTCACAAATCTCAATTGCGTGATCGGGTTCCGAAATGATTCGACGTATCGTTTGCGCTATTCGTAGACCGATCGCTTCGCGCATGCGGCGTGAGAACTTGTAGCGGTCATTACGCGGCTGGAATTTGATGAGAGTCACGGGCGCAATCGGTCGGCCGTTCGCCGCGATGGCTCTCAGAGCCGGACGCCCGCATTTTACTGGATAGCTGTACCCGATCTGCCCGGTGAATAGTGGCGCCTCGGCATTCTGGTCGAACAGTAAATTGCACGCCTCGATCATGTCGCCGGTCGAGCGGAAATTTTCCCGCAAGTGGACGGTTCCTGCTCCCGATTTTTCGAGTTGCTTGCAAGCTTCGAGGTAAGCGTGGACGTCGGCGCCGCGGAATCCGTAAATTGCCTGCTTGGGATCCGCGACTACGTAAACAGTATTGGCGCAATCGCCTTCGAGAAATACCTGTCGAAAGATTTTCCATTGAAGTTCGTCGGTGTCCTGGAATTCATCGATCAGCGTCACCCGGTAGCGCGCGCGCAGCGTCGTCGCGAGCGTCGCGCCGCGCGCACCGTCGAGTGCGTCGGCCAGCCACAACAGCATGTCCTCGTAGTCGAGCGTCCCGCGCTCACGTTTTCGCGCGTCCATTCGATTGACGACAGCGAACAGGAACTCGTCAACTATGCGCTGCTCGACAGCAAGCGCCGCATGTACTCGCTGTGCTGCATTGACGATCGCGAGCACACGATCTGGCATCTGGTCGGGAAAGAACGGTCGTCTTTCGCTTCGCGTGCGTCGGGCGCTTTTTGGATCAACTATGAGATCGAGATCGAAGTCGCACAAACTGTCAGCCAAAACCAATGTCGAGCCATTCGCGTGACTGATGATTTTCTTGAGCTCGCGTGTTGAGGCAATCGCTTCCTCGCGAGCGTCATCAGTGATTGCCGCAACCCGGAAAGCGTCGATCAGCGCGGCTGGCGTCGAATGCGTTCATCAGGTCCAACAGCGCCTGCTGATTGAGTTCGCGTCCGGGGTTCCTCAGATAGCGTTGAGATTGAGCCCGCCACAACAGCTCCTCGAGATCTTTGGCAAGTGCTTTCCTCGAGCCATTCGGCGATGAGCCGCTGGACGCGCACGTCCGACTTCAACCGCTCGCGCAACTCGGCGCGTAACGCCGAGTGGAACTCCACGCGGCCGCTGGCGAGGTCGATTCCAAATCGCATCCCGCTGTCGAAAGCGAGTTCGGTAAGCATTCGATGGCAAAAGCTATGAATCGTATGTATCGGCGAACGATGAAATGAAAACAGCGCATCCTTCAGTCGCTCGCGCTCGACGTCCGCCAAGCCATTCGCCGACAGCATTGCTTCGACTGTTGCGCGGATTCGCGCGCGCAGTTCCGCTGTGGCCTTTTCGGTAAACGTCACGACCAGGATTTGATCGAGCGAAGCGACGCCGGTGCGTAGAAGTTCGACGACGAGATGCTCGAGAGTAAAAGTTTTGCCGGTGCCGGCGCTCGCCTCGATAACTTTGTGGCGATGGTCGAGTATTTCGTCGAGAATCGCCGGCCGATGATATTCGAAGCCGGTTGTGGCCGCGGGCGCGCTCATTTGAATATTCCGATGATCGGATTGAAACGGCGCGCGACGATTTCTTCGATACTTTCTTCGTCAGGCGGTTCGAAGTCGGTGGCGTTGCGGACCGGTCCGTATTCGGATCTGGTCTTCGCGAATTCGTTCAGGCGGACGAGATCGACGGTTTCGACTAAATCGTGAATCTCGTCGGGCTTGCTCAATTTCTTGACGACCTCCGCCACCGCCTCGATCGGCAGAAAGTAGTTGTTTCCGGTTGAAAGCAGATCGCTGACGATGGTCGTGAGGTAAGCGAGGGCCGAATCGTGGTCCAGCGGCCGGAACTCGCGAATCCATTCGGTCGGATTCTTCGACTGCGTTCCAATCACAATCGCTCGAAACTTGTCGGGCAGTTTCGTTCCAGCGGCGGCGAGGACGACTGCGTTGAGAAACGCCGGCAGAAAATCGGTCGGTTTGATCGTCTTGTGCAAAACGCAATTGATCGCTGCGCCCGCCGCTGGCGACGTGCCATGAATCGTTCCGTAGAGATTCACGCGCTGCGTCACGATCGTTCCATCATGGCGCCGAACCTCGGCACTGAGCGCGATTGCGGGAAGCACCTCGCTGGCATCGGCGAACTCGTCAGCGCGCCCAATGCGGATGTCCTTCCATCCATCGAAATCGCGTGACTCCGGCTTCGGAAGCCTGCGCGAGCCATTCATGAAGCGTCGTAGTATCGGCGGTTGCCGCAGACTCTGCGAACTGACCCGCGGCAGCGTGCCCTCGAGTCTGCGCGATTCGAACTTCGCGCGCGTATTCGCCGTTGAGCGCGCCGGAGTCGGCGCCCGCCCGCCAGAAAACATTGCGGAGCATGACTGTCCGATCGAGCCGCGACTGCTCGATAGGTTCATCTTCCGACTCCTCGGGCGCATCTTCGTCGTCGAGCATCCCGAGCGAGTAGCGCGCGGCACCCTGCAAAGGACATTCGAGATATTTTCGAATCGCGGCTATCGGCAGCGCGATTTCTTCCGTCTTCATCTGATTTCCCGCGTCGGACGACGCCGCGAATTCAACAAACTGCAGTTCGCTTCGCACGCGCTGGCGCGATTCCGCATCGAGACGATCCAGCAAGCTCTCACCCTCGCGCTGTCCGTCATGACCTGCGACACGGTCGAGTTTTTCCCGAAGCGCGGTTATCCGAGCGCCGCGGCGCGCGTCGGCATCGAAGCTGACGAATTCATCGGCTGAGTCAGACTTGTTGCCGTCGGCAAATTCCGGGAAATACCTCAAATCGTAGCGGCTCACTGGATGTGTCACCGTCAGCTGGTCGAGCGCTTCCTTATCAACGAACCCGCGGAGCACAAATTGAAGCTCGCGGATGACAGAAGACGGCTCGAGTGCGTCGCCGGTTTTGGCATCGCGCGCGATGTAGGAGAAAACAATCCGCTCGCGCGCTGCGAGGATGGTTTCGAGAAACAGATAACGGTCGCGCTCGGCCGGAGTAACGTCGCCGGCAGCTCGCTTGAGCGTCCGCAGATCAAGCGGATCGCGATGCTCGCGCTCGGGAAACGAGCCTTCGTTCAGACCGATCGCGAATATCACTTTGAATGGAACCGACCGCAGCGAGGAAAACGAGCCGACCGCAACGCCGCGCCCCGAATATCGTCCGCGGCGCGAGTCCAGATCCGTCACTCGTGCTGCGAGCATCTCGCGCGCCGACTCGTACGACATCGCGCCAATGTTCAGTTCCGATCCGCTGATGGACTCGATCGCCTCGAGAAAACTGTCCCTGACCTGTTCATCGATCGCGCCCTCCGGACGTATGTACGCGCTGACAAATTCGATAAGCAGCCGCGACCATTGCCTGGGCGTCAGCCGCGCTTCGCGAATCGAGAGCGCGTCGGCGATCAACGAGCGTGCGCGGCGCATGAACCGCGCGGCCGCCTCGAGCTCATCCTGCGCGACTTCAAGCGGAAGGTAGCTGGCATCGGTTGCACCGGACTCGTAGAAGACGGGATCACCGCCACGCTGCCCGGTCATCATCGTGCCCAGCGCGAGGCGTTTGATCGCCTGATCCCAGTGGTAGAGGCCGCGCGGAATGTAAGTGTCCTTTAGATCGTCATCGTCAGCGCCGAAGAAAATACCGAGCTCCTCGCTCCATCGCGGCCACCGCTCGACATCGATTCGAGCGTCGCCGTTCAACGCGGGATGCGTCAGCAAAGCGATCATTTCCGCGCGCGAGAAGCGGCCGCTGGGTAGTTGAAGAAGTAATTCGATGGCTTCGGCGACGCGGCTGGCGCCGGCGGTGCTGCGGCTGACGAGATCGACAGGAATCCGATGCTGCTTTCGAAAAACGCTTTCGATGTGCGCTGCGTAATCGTCAACCGCGCCGTCGGGAATCAGCACGGCAATTTCGTGAAAGCGAATGCGATCGGCGACGCCGTTTACGGCAAGTTTTTCATTGCCGCGAATCATCGACCAGATTTCGTTCGCGACTATTTCGATTTCGCGTCGAATTCCGGGACAGGCGAGGAAGCGGATACTCGCATCGGATCGCCTGCCCTCGCCGTCTTCGACGTTCGCAGGCTGCGGTGCGCGATCGAGAGATATTTTGCTGAAGAGTTTCGAGCAACGTACGTGATTTCGCCGGGAGCGTGATCGGAAAAGAGCGGCGCGAAATCGCATTGCGACAGTTCGTTGAGCAGCCGAATGTATTCACGGCCCGGCCGCCCCCAGAGCCGCAGAGCGGGCGGGTCCGATGACTCGCTCAATTCGAAAGGGTCTTCGGATTCGGCAAGTTTCTCGCCAACTCTGTCCTCACGACGAGCCCATTGGAGGAGAGCGCCGCGACGCGAGGTGTCCAGGTCCTCCCAAAACTCGCGGCATGGATTGAGCGCGTAGATCCGAATATCGCCGAGTGCGCCGAGTCGCGCGAAAATATCCGCATAAGCACTCCCCGCATACGAAGAACCGAAAACGTGAAGCGTCTGCGGCAGGGCGGACTCAAGACGGTTGCCGTCGGTCGCCTCAAACGCGTCGGGCAGCAGCATCGATCGAGTCCCGGGTTTGCGCAGCCACTGCTCGCGCACGAGGCCATTGGAATCGAACACCGAATTCCACAAGTGCCGCTGCCATCGCTCAGTCGCGTTCATCGCGTCCAGGTCGGATTGGCGTGCATTGCGCCATTTCCTGAGCATGCGCCGCCGCGAAATCGAATACTCGCGAAATAGCCGCGCCAACTGGCCACCCAGCAGAATCGTTCTGAGTTCGAGATCAGCGTCGGTTCCGGATCCCGCCTCGATATAGTCGCGCGGCGGCTTGAGGTTGGAGTCTTCGCGATGGCTGGAACTGCGCAGGCATTCAAAGAGGATTAGCTGCAGCTCATCTGCGTCGAGGATCCTGAGATTCTCATCGGTCGCCTGGAGCAGTTCGGCAAGGTAGGTCCGCAAAAACGGGAATTTCAGATTTGCCGCGATGCCGTTCAATTCGGCGAGCCGATAGCGGACGAACTGTTCGACGACCCGATTCGGTACGACGATCGAGACTGGCTTTAGCGGCTCGTGCCGTTGATGCTCCGCTACCGCTTCGGCCAGCGGGGTGATCAGATTTTCGAGTCGATTGGAATAATAGAGGCGGATCATCGCGGTCAGCTATACGCGCTTTTCACTCTTGAAACATATAATCTGATGCTGACAACGGTTGTCATCAAAACATTAGACAATCGAACCGGGTTAAGCTCGAAGCAATTATGAAAAAATTGCGACGCAAACCGACCTACGGCGCCGCGATCAGGTTGGCGCGCATAGCCGCCGGTTTGTTCTCGAGACCGTACGGCTGGAGTTTCAAATCGATCGCGGAGAGCCTGGATATTTCCGAGCGCACGCTGGCGCGCTACGTGTCGGTGCTCCGCAGCGAGCTGCTCGACTGGCGTGGCGGGCCGCTGGTTGAAGTCTTCAGCGCAGGTGGTGAGCGCAAACTTCGACTGGTCAGCTCGATGAAGGCGGCGGAGGCGTCGTCGTACCAGGTCGCGCTGCTGTATTTCTCGATGACCGTGCTCAAGTTCCTCGAGGGCACGGTGCTGGAGGAGGGGGTCGAGGGGCTGTGGGAGAAAATTTATCAGAACCTCAGTCTATCGCAGCAGACGCGGCTCTCCGATCTCCAGCGCAAGTTTTACGCCGTCCCGTACGCCCCCAAGGATTACAGTGCGTTCAGCGAACAGCTCGACGTGATTTTGCGCGCGCTGCTCGATCAGAGCCGGCTCAACGGTCGACTACGCCGGCTTGACCGGCGAGGGGCGGCAGCATGACTTCGACCCATACTCGCTGATTGCCTATCGCGGCGGTCTTTATCTGCTCGGCTACAGCCATCGGAGCAGCGCGATCATTTATCTTGCGGTGGAGCGAATCCGCTCGGTCGAATTCATTCATCAAGCCGACGGCGCGCTGGTGCGATTCATTTTTCCGCGCAACTTCGATCCGGCCGCGCATACCGAAGGGACCTTCGGAATCGTTGACGGCCCCGAGACCAACGTTGAACTGAAAATTCACAGCGAACAGACGGAGGCCTATGTCCGTTCGCGGACGATTCATCGCAGCCAGCGTTTCTCACGTCGCCGCGACGGCGTGACGATCATGACGATGACAGTGAAGGGCACGACCGAACTGGCGAACTGGATAATGAGCATGGGGCCGTGGATCGAGGTGCTCAAACCCGCCGCGCTGCGCAAGGAAATCGCTCAGCGTCATGCCAAAGCCGCGCGTCTCTACCGCGTCGGTTAGCACCAGCGCGAAATTTCACTCGATGCTTGCGGGCGCGCGATGCCCGGTTCATTCTGACTGGTGATTGCATTACCCAGTAGCACTTGGGCGCGCTCGTCTACGCCGTAAAAGGGGAGGGACTCCTATCAATAGCTTGCGATCGGGTGCTCGTCTGCTCACTCCTTTCCCGCTGCACGTCGCGCGCATCTGCGCGATTCTCCTGGCGATCAGTACGGCCTTCTCGTTCTTCAGCGCCGCGGCGTCCGCCGGTGCAAAATCGCCGTCGGTGGTGCGCTTCTCGCCGCAGGGAACTGTGAAGCAGGTTCGACAGGTGACGGCGCGATTTTCCGAGCCGATGGTCGCGCTCGGCGATCCACGCGATACGACCGCGCCGTTCGAAATCGATTGTCCGGCGCACGGATCCGCGCGATGGATCGATAGCCGCAACTGGTCGTACGACTTCGATCAGGATTTGCCCGCCGGTCTGCGATGCAGCTTCAAACTGCGCGCGGGCTTGAAGTCGCTGGCGGGAAACGCGTTCATCAACCTGAGCGCGTTCAATTTCGACACAGGCGGTCCGTCGATCGTCGATCAGCGGCCGTGGGCGGACAGCAACAATATAGATGAGGAGCAGGCGTTCGTGTTGATTCTCGACACGGAGCCCGACCAGGCATCGATTCTTGCGCACGCCGGCTTTTCGGTCGAGGGAATGCCGCAGCTGATCGGTGCGACGATCATGAGCGGCGCCGATCGCGCGACTCTGCTGAAGCGCTTCGCGAACCTGACCACGAAGAAGCCGGTCGTCATCCTGCAGGCGAGGCAGCGTTTTCCGAACAACACGGCGGTTACGCTGATCTGGGGCAAGGGAATCAAATCGATAAGCGGAATCGCGACCGACCAGGATCAAACGATCAGCTACAAGACCCGCAAGCTGTTCGAGGCGAAAGTATTGTGCGAGCGCGAAAGCGCGAAAGCCGGATGTATCCCGCTGACGCCGATCACGCTTTCATTCTCGTCCGAGATCTCGGCGGCTCAGGCCAAGCAGATCGCACTCGTCGGTCCCGACGGTACGCGACAGTTCGCATCTATTGCCGATCCGGGCGAAACTTCATCGCTCTCGTTCAACGGTCCGTTCAAAGAATCGTCGCCCTATAAAATTGAGATTCCGCCGGGCCTCGTCGATGGCTCCGGGCGCCAACTTGGCAACGCCTCGCGCTTCCCGATGACAGTTGAGACCGGTGAGTTTCCGCCGCTGGCCAAGTTCTCTGCGCGTTTTGGAATAATCGAATCAGTCGATCCGGTGCTTCCCGTCACCGTGAGAAATCTCGAAGCGGAAATCGCAGGCAATCAACTGAAGCTCGGCGAATCCGCCGCAGGCTCATCGAGTTCGAGCGTCGGCGACCTGCTCGCACGAATCGAGGCGACGCTTTGGCGCGTCCCGCAACCCAAGGCCGGTGATGTCCTGTCATGGCTCAACCGGGTGGCCGAGGCAAAGCGCGCGGAGTCGGTCTTCGGCAGCGGCGACGCTTCCGGCGCACAGCAGTTCACGATGCCGAAGCCTAACGGGCCCAATGCTTTCGAGGTGATGGGAATTCCGCTCAAGCATCCCGGATTGTACATCGTGGAATTGAAAAGCACCCGCCTGGGAACCGTTTTACTCGGCGCACCGAAGCCGATGTACGTGCCGACCGCCGCGCTGGTCACCAACCTTGCGGTGCATTTCAAGCAGGGACAGGCGAACTCGCTGGTATGGGTGACGGCGCTCGAGACCGGCAGTCCGGTGGGCGGCGCCGACGTCGCGGTGGCGGATTGCAATGGAACGGAATTGTGGACCGGCCGCACTGACGCTCGCGGGCTGGCGCTGGTTCCCACCTCGGCAGCGTTCGCGAATCTTCCGGGATGCAATTCGACGCAGACCGATCAGGAGAGCGACTACTATTCGCACCAGGTCGAAGCGCTCAGCGGGTTGAGTCGCGGAGTGCTGGTAACAGCCAGCCTCGGCGAAGACTTCAGCTTTGTGCATTCCAGTTGGCAGCAGGGAATCGAGTCGTGGCGATTTCATTTGCCGACTGACTATCAGCCGTCACCATATATCGCCGACACCGTTTTCGATCGGACGCTGCTGCGCGCCGGTGAGACGGTTCATATGAAGCACTTCATCCGCGTGAAGACCCTGCAGGGCCTGTCGCTGGTGCCGAAGGAAAATCTACCCGACACGCTTTCGATTACTTATTCCGGCGGCGATCAGCACTACGACTTTGATCTCAAGTGGAACGATTCCGGCAGTGCGGAGAACGATTGGCAGATTCCGCAAGCCGCCAAGCTCGGCACATATACCGTGACCATGTCGCGGAAAGCTCCAGCGGCGAGTGCTACGCCATCTGCCGATGGCGGCGTTTCGGGCGATCAATCAGCGATGGTACTGACTACCGGGGATTTTCGCGTCGAGGAATTTCGAATCCCGCTGATGAAAGCCGCGATCAAAGTTCCTGCGCAGCCGCTCGTCGCGGTGACCGACATTCCGCTCGACCTGAGCGCTGAGTACCTGTCCGGCGGCGTCGCCAAAGGGCTTCCGGTCACTCTGCGAAGTCAGATCCTCACGAACTTCTCGCCGCAATTTCCCGACTTCGACGATTACACATTTGCCAACGGCGAGGTTAAACCGGGAATCGTTCACAGCGAAGGATATTCGGAAGGGATGGAGACCGAGCAGAATCCCGGCGTGCATCAGCGCAAGGATCTCACGCTCGACGACGCCGGCGGTGCGCGCACCGACATCAGCGATATCCCGCGCGAGCCCACTCCCGTCCAGGTGCACGCGGAGCTCGAGTATCGCGACCCCAATGGCGAGAGTCAGACGGTCTCCAACGACGTGATGATCTGGCCGGCGAAGCGGCTGGTCGGAATCCAGGTCGAGGATTGGGCGTCGTCGCCCGGCATGGTTCGCGCGCATCTCGCGGTCGTCGACGACTCCGGCAAACCCGTCGCGCATGTGCCGGTGCGCGTCGAGATTTTCAGCCGCCTCCAATATTCGTATCGCAAGCGCCTGGTCGGGGGATTTTACGCGTACGAGAACACGCAAGAGACCAAGCCCGCCGGCGAGTTATGCTCGGGCATCACAGACGATCTCGGCCGACTCTCGTGCGACGCGAAACCGCCGATAACCGGCGACGCGATTCTGCAGGCCACCGTCACCGACGATTCGGGCAACTCGAGTTCTGCCAACGGCGAAATTTTCATTCCAGGAAATGAGCGCGAGTGGTTCGCCGGCAACGACGACGACCGCATGGATTTTCTCCCCGAAAAGCCCGCCTACGAGCCGGGCGACGTCGCGCGCTTCCAGGTTCGGATGCCGTTCGCTGACGCCACTGCACTCGTCACCGTCGAGCGCGAAGGCGTGCTGGCCGCGTCGATCGTGCACCTGTCGGGGCGCAATCCCGTCATCACAATTCCCGTGCGCGATTGGGCGCCGAACGTGTTCGTCTCGGCGCTCGTGGTGCGGGGCAGAATCGCGGATGTGCAGCCGACCGCAATGCTCGATCTCGGCAAGCCGGCGTTCAAGCTCGGCATCGCCGGAATTCGCGTCGGATGGCGAGACCATCGCCTGAACGTAAAAGTCGTGCCGGAAAAATCCGTGTACCACGTGCGCGACAAGGCGCTCGTGAAGATCTCGGTGAGAACTTTCGACGGCAACGCACCGGCCCCGGGCAGTGCGATCGCGGTCGCCGCCGTCGACGAAGGCTTACTCGAGCTGCGCGCCAACGACAGCTGGAAACTGCTGGACGCGATGATGGGCCAGCGCGCGTACCAGGTCGAAACCTCGGCCGCCGAGATGGAAGTCGTCGGCAAGCGCCACTTCGGAATCAAGGCGATTCCGCCCGGCGGTGGCGGCGGCCATCAAATCACCCGCCAGCTGTTCGACACTCTGCTGCTGTGGAAAGCGTCCGTCGCACTCGATGCCAACGGCGACGCCACTGTCGAAGTACCGCTCAACGATTCACTGACCAGTTTCCGTATCGTCGCGATAGCGGATTCCGCCGCCGATCAGTTCGGAACCGGATTCGCAAGTATCCGATCGACTCAGGATCTGATGTTGCTATCGGGCGTTTCGCCGATAATTCGCAACGGCGATTCCTTTGCCGCCGAGTTTACCGTGCGCAACGCCTCCGACCGTGCCTTCGACGCAACCGTGAACGCGAAAATCGACGGACTCGCGCAGGTGCTGGCGCCGCAAAAACTTGCGCTCGCACCCGGCCAGGGCACCACCATCTCGTGGAACGTCGCCATCCCCGCCGTCGTGCGCGAACTCAAGTACCACGTCGACGCAAGCGTCGAGCACGGACCATCGGATCATTTGCTGATTACCCAGCGCGTGATACCTGCGGTGCCGGTCCGGGCGCTGCAAGCCACTCTCCTGCAGTACGAAAACCCGATCGTCCAGCCGGTCTCGCTCCCGGCCGGTGCCATCGCCGGCGTGGGCGGCCTGCAGGTCTCGCTGAGCCCCTCGCTCGCAGCTGGACTCGACGGCGTGCGCGATTGGATGCGCGAATATCCTTACGGATGCCTCGAACAGCGCGTGTCGGTCGCAATTGCTCTCGGCGATCCGAAGCTCTGGAGCGCGATCATCGCCGACTTGCCGTCCTATACCGACTCCGACGGCTTGCTCAAGTACTTTCCCGCAATGACTAATGGAAGTGAGGTACTCACTGCCTATTTCATTTCGATAGCACATGAAGCGGGACTGACTATTCCGGCCGACTCCGAGGCGACGCTGGAAAAGGGTCTGAGCGATTTTGTCGAGGGCAAGATAGTGCGCGATGAACCAATCCTGGCGGCCGATCTGCCCTTGCGCAAACTCGCGGCCATCGACGCGCTCGCGAGAGCGGGCCACGCCGACCCTGCGACCATCAGCAGTATTACGATCGAGCCGAATCTGTGGCCCGATTCCGCCGTGATCGATTGGTGGAGCATCCTGCTTCGTGTTCCGCAGATTCCCGCGCGGGATCAGCGCCTCAAGGACGTCGAGCAAATCATGCGCGCGCGCCTCAACCAGCAGGGCACCGCGATGCACCTGTCGAGTGATCCGCGCAACGACATGTGGTGGCTGATGGTCTCGCCCGATTGCAACATGGTGCGGCTCGCCTTGCTGTTGCTCGACAACAATTTATGGCACGACGATTTGCCGCTCGTGATGCGCGGAGCGCTGGCGCTGCAGACACGAGGTGCGTGGACCGAGACGATCACCAACGCGTGGGGCACACTGGCAGTCAAAAAATTTGTAAGCGCGTTCGAATCGACTCCCGTCGGGGGCATCACGAGCGCATCGATTCAGGCGGCGAGCCAAAAACTGAACTGGGCGAGCGACCCGAAGGGCGGAACTCTCGCGTTCGACTGGCCGCCTGTCGTATCGGATCTGAAGATCGATCACTCCGGCAGCGGAAAGCCGTGGGTCCAGATTCGCGTGCTCGCGGCGCTGCCCATCACGCAGCCCTTTTCGAGCGGCTATCGAATTACGCGCACCCTGCTGCCGGTTGAAAATGCGAACCCGCACGGATGGAAACGCGGAGACCTCGTGCGAGTGCATCTCAAGATCGAAGCGCAAACCGACATGACCTGGGTGGTCGTCAATGATCCAATTCCCGCCGGCGCGTCACACATGGGAACCGGCCTCGCGCGCGATTCGGCCATCGCCACCTCTGGAGAAAGGATCGACACCGAGAGTTTCGTGTGGCCGATTTACTCCGAGCGCGCCTTCGACGCTTTCCGCGCCTACTACGACTACGTGCCGAAAGGCACCTTCGAGATCGAGTACACGATTCGCCTCAATCAGTCGGGGACCTTCCAACTTCCCGCGACGTATGTCGGCGCGCTCTACGAGCCGGAAATGCTCGGCGAGCTTCCCAACTCTCCATTCGAGGTCGCGCCGTAGATGACACGCCGTATCGCAATTTTCAGCTTGGCGATCGCAGCACTTGCAGCGCTGCTGCTCGCCATGAGCGGACCGCCGACACCGACGTTCGCCGAAGTGCGTGCGCGATGGCGTCCGTCGGAAGCGCAACTGCTCGATCGCAATGGCGATCCGATAGACGAACTGAGAATCGACGCCGCACGGCAGACGTTTCGCATGGACGCCGCTCGATGAAATTTCGCCAGCGCTCGCGCAAGCGATTCTCACTGCCGAGGACCACCGCTTCTGGAGCCATCGCGGCGTTGATTTTATCGCACTCGCCGCTTCGGCCGCGCGCGCTGTCGTTGGCCGTCGTAGCCGGGGGGCAAGCACAATCACGATGCAGCTCGCATCCCTGCTCGATCCGTCACTCGAACGAACTTCGACGCACTACACAGTGATTCGGAAGTTCAGACAGATTGTCGCAGCGCTCGCGATCGAACGCAGATGGTCAAAGCCCGAAGTCCTCGAAGCCTACCTGAACCTCGTCACCTACCACGGCGAGCTGCAGGGAATCGGCGCTGCGTCGCGCGTCATGTTCGGCAAAGCGCCGCACGGAATCGATTACGCCGAGGCCGCCGTGCTCGCCGCGTTGATCCGCGCGCCGAACGCGCAGCAAGAATCGGTCGCGATTCGCGCCAACGCTCTCAGCCACGCAATCGGTCCTTCCCGCCCATCGCGAGCCGCAATCAAAACTGCGCTCAACAGCGCCTTCGCAAGTCGCCGCGACGGGTACGCGCGAATTGCGCTCGCACCGCAACTCGCCGAGCGTTTGTTGCACGGCGCGAGCGGCTCCGCGCCATGCACGATCGATCGCGATCTCCAACGCTTCGTCATCGAAACGCTGCGGCGCCAGGTTATCGACGTTCGCGACCGCCACGTCGATGACGGCGCCGTAGTCGTGGTCGAGAATTCCACCGGCGAGGTGTGGGCGTACGTTGGCGGTGCCGGCGACCTCTCGAGTGCACCTGATTTTGACGCCGTCCGCGCTGAGCGTCAGCCCGGATCGACGCTCAAGCCGTTCCTCTACGCACTCGCCGTCGACAAGCATTTGCTGACCGCAGCCTCCTTGATAGAAGACACTCCACTCGAGCTGCCTGAACCGCGCGGGATTTATCGCCCGCTTGACTACGACCGCGGGTTCAGAGGCCTGGTTTCGATGCGTACTGCGCTGGCGTCGTCGCTGAATGTACCGGCGGTGCGCACGGCGGACATGGTCGGGGTCGAGGTGTTCGCGGATCGTCTGCGACAACTCGGCTTCAGCGGTTTGGTCGAGGAAGGTGACTACTATGGCGCCGCGCTGGCGCTTGGATCCGCCGATGTAACCCTATGGCAGCTCGTTAACGCTTATCGCACACTGGCTAATGGCGGTAGATACTCAGAACTTCGACTGACTACCGACGCGAATAGTCAAATGTCGACACAAGTATACTCGCCTGAAGCCTCGTTCGTGATTTCCGATATACTATCCGATCGAGCCAGCCGCAGTACTACGTTTGGCCTGGAAAACAGCTTGGCGACTCGCTATTGGAGCGCAGTCAAGACCGGAACCAGCAAGGACATGCGAGACAACTGGTGCGTCGGTTATACCGATAAATTTACTGTCGGAGTCTGGGTCGGTAATTCTTCCGGGGCGCCAATGCGCGACGTGACCGGAATCACCGGCGCCGCGCCCACCTGGATCACCGTGATGGATTATCTGCACGACCGTTTTGGCAGCGGTCAAATCTCGCCGCCGGCCGACGTGACTCTAAGCGAGGTGAGCTTTCCCGGTGCCGTTGAGCCGCCGCGGCGGGAATGGTTTATCGCAGAAACCCAGCCGACTTCCGCGCTGAGCGCTCTCGACGACGCCAACCCGCAAATTCTTGCGCCCACCTCGGGTACGATCATCGCCCTCGATCCCGATATACCGTCAGACGCGCAGCGCGTCGTGTTCGAAGCGAGCCGAGGCGCGCAGGATTCGGACTGGATACTGGACGGCCGCTCCCTCGCGCGGGTCAGCGGCGAGTTCCTCTGGACTCCTTCGCCCGGCGCGCACACTCTCTCTATAGTTCGCTCCGGGCACGCGCTGGAGACGACTGAATTCTCGGTTCGCGGCCGTGAAGAAGTGACCCCATGATCATACTCACCGGCGGCGCAGGCTTTATCGGCAGCAACCTGCTGAGCGCGCTGAATGCGAGGGGCATGACCGACGTGCTGGTAGTCGATCGCCGAGGCGATAGCTTCCGCAACCTTTCGGATTTGCGATTTTCGGATTTCATGCAACCGGGCGAATTCGCCCAGGCATTGGGGCGCAAGGCTCTCCCGCAACGGATCGAAGCGATCTTTCATCAGGGCGCATGCGCGGACACCACTTGCGACGATGCCCGCTACATGATCGAAAACAATTTCACGTTCTCGAAGTTGATTCTGAACTTCGCGCTCTCGCACAAAATCCCGATGGTGTACGCGTCAAGCGCGGCCGTTTACGGATCGTCGAGCGCGTTCGCCCCGTCGCGCGAGAACGAGCGTCCGCTCAATCTCTACGCGCTATCCAAACTCGCTTTCGACAATCATGTTCGCTGCGTTGCCAGCGAAATCCGGGAGCACCGTGGCCGGTCTGCGATACTTCAACGTCTATGGCCCGCGCGAATCTCACAAAGGCAAAATGGCATCGATGGTGTATCAGCTCTACCGGCAGTTGAAGGAGAGCGGACGCGCGCGACTGTTCGTGGGTTCTGATGGATACGCCGACGGCGAACAGCGCCGCGATTTTGTTTTTGTGGACGATATTGTTCGGGTGAACCTGGCGCTTGCAGAAGGTCCGGTTCGCCGCGGAGTCTTTAACGTCGGCACCGGGAACTCGCGCACCTTCAACGACGTAGCTGAAACTATAATCTCGCAGCTCGGCGCGGGCGCGATTGACTATATACCGTTTCCGCCAAACCTGGTGGACAAATATCAAAGCTTCACGCAAGCTGAGCTCTCGGAGTTGCGCAAGGCCGGCTATACTGAACCGTTTTCAACGCTGGAAAATGGAATCGCGCAGTCGATCGATGCCTGGAATAAGGAATCTCAGTCAGCCGACGACTGACTACTCGGAGGACCGTCGAAATGAACCATCGAATTGAAACAGTTGCGCAGCTCGTGGCGCTGATGGGCGAGCCCAGCCCGATGACTCCGAAAAAGCTGCTGTCGGCGCTCGATGAAGCTGCTATCGATTTTATCCGGCGATCACCGTTTCTGGTACTTGCGACCGCCGACGCCGAAGGCAATGAGGACGCTTCGCCCAAGGGCGACGGGCGCGGCTTCGTCGCTGTCGAAAACGACCGCACGCTTCTGATTCCCGAACGCAAGGGCAATCGGCTGATGTTCAGTCTCAGGAACATCATCGCCAATCCGCATGTGGGAATTATTTTTCTCGTTCCCGGCACCGACGAAACTTTTCGCGTCAACGGCACCGCGGAGCTGAGCAACGATCCCGATTTGCTCGTTCGGCTCAGTGCCAGGGGCGCGCCCGCGCTGCTGGCGATTCGAGTCACCGTGCACGAGTGCTTTTTCCACTGCGCCAAGGCCTTCATCCGCTCGCAGCTCTGGAAGCCGGAGACGTGGCAGAAGCGTCAGAAAATTTCCTTCGGAAAACTCCTGAGCGCAAAGGTTGGCGGCGGAGAAGAACTTGCCCGGCAAGTCGATCAGGCGATTGAGCAGGATTACAAGAACAATCTCTGATCAGTAGCGTGCGCGCGAAGCGAGTTCGCGGCATCGTTTTCGGTTCGCGCTGATCCCGCTGACGCATCGCTCTGCAAAGAGCGCGATTGCTCGCTGCATCATCTCTATCGCGTCGAAGACGTTTGCCGCCGCCGCGCCCTCGAAAACGTTCAGGTTAAGTTCGCCCCGCTCGAGTGCCAGCCGCGTCGCGCGCTCACATCCGAGCACCTGGAAGCAGCACTGCAACATCGTCTCAGGAACAACCGGGTTGATTTTTCCGGGAAAGATTGACGAGCCTTCCTGAACGGCGGGAAGAATTATTTCGCCGAAGCCGCCTTCCGGACCCGACCCGAGCAGACGCAGATCCTGCGCGACCTTGATCAGCACCTCCGCCAGCATCCCGATCTGCGCCGAGACCGCCGCGAGATCGTCGATATTTTGCGCGGCGTCGTAAAGATTGCGCCGCAAGGTAAACTTTTGCGCGCTGATCTCGTTTAACCGTTTCACGATCATCCGCTTGTAGCTCGCCGGGGCGCCGCTTCCAGAGCCAATCGCAGTACCTCCCAGATTTATTTGTGTAAGCGCTCGCACACTTCGCGCGAGCTCTGCCGCACGCCGCGCGATGACTTCTGCATGACCGCCAAAAAATTCGCCGAGCGACACCGGCGACGCGTCCTGCAGGCAGGTGCGCGAGATCGTGACGACCGCGCGCAACTCCACCGCTTTTGCGCGAAACGCCGCGACACATTGACTCAGCGCGCGCCGCAATCCGCTCCATCGATTCAGTACCGTCATCCGCGCCGCCGTATGGCACACGTCGGCGGTCGATTGCGAGGCGTTGACGTGCAGCTTGGGATGCACGGGTCGATAAGTTCCACGCGCGACGCCGAGATACTCGTTGGCGAGATTCGCGATCACTTCATTTACGTTCATGTTGACGGCGATACTTCCGCCGCCGCCGAGCATATCTACCGGAAATTGCGGGAGATGCCCGCCGCGAATCAGTTCATCGCACGCGTGTTCAATCGCGTCATGCCGCCGCGCATCGATGACGCGCGCATCGCGATTTGCGCGCGCAGCGGCCTTTTTGACCGTCGCGAGCGCGCGAATGTAGTCAGGATAATTTGCGAGCAGACGTCCGGAGAATTGCAGGTTCTCGACTGCTCTCAGCGTCTGGATTCCGTAAAGCGCATCGGCTGGAATGGCGCGTTCGCCCAGCGAATCTTTCTCGATGCGAGTCCCGGGTGACGCGGCGCGCCCTTGCGAATCAATCCGCGCGAGCTTCGCGTCGTGCGCGCCCTACGCGATACGGCCATAGCGGGCCATCTGCAGCCCCTTGCTGCTCCGCGTTCCGGGCTTCGTATCGTACGCGAGCAGCGCGACCAACCGCGTCGTGCGGCCGGCAATCGGCGTCACGCGATGAATCGAGTTGCGCCCTTCGAACAGCAGCATCGTCCCCGGATGCATCGCGACGCGCACCACGCCTTCGCCGGAACCTTCGAGCAGACGCTGCACGCGCGGATAATTTTCGTCGGTGGCGCTGCGAATCAGCGGAACGTATTCGAAATCGCCGCCCGCCTCTGAAGGCCGCAGCGCAATCGACGTGACGAAGTCGGTCTGATCGAAATGCCAGTGCAGGCGTTCGTCCTCACCCATCACGGCGAGATTCAGCGCGCCCATCGGATCGGCGTAGCGATAGAGGCGATCCTTTTTCAGCGCGGCCGCGATGAATTCCATCAGCGGATCCCATTCGAACAGCCGCCGCATCGCGGAGTCATGCGGAAACTGATCGTACGCCACGACGCCAACCGAGGTCGGCTCGAAGAATTTGCGCGGATGGTCCTCCGGCAGTGAAGCGTCCGGCGGCGCGAGGTACGGCGTGCCCGTCACGACGCTGTGATAAGCGCTCGCCGCGAGCGAATCGCCCTCGCGCACGAGCATCGCAACCGCTTCGGGCTTGAGAAATCCGGGCAGTTCGCACGCGCCGGTGCGGTCGAGTTGCTCGCGGCAGTGACGCGTAAATTCGCGCGTGACCTCGCTGCTCAGCTCCAGGATCGGATAGCGCTCGAGATCGATCAGATCCGCGGGCGACCACGGCGTCGAGCTGGTTTCGTTCACGGCCTTCGTTTGCATGCTCACAGCGACCTCGTTTTTCGACCATACGACCGCGATCTGAATAGCACAATCGCGGCAACTTGCTATTTCCCTAAGGCGCAGTCTTCAGCGGATGCTGCTTAAAAAAATCGAGCATCGTCGTCATCCATTCCTCCGGCCATCGCATGTGATTACCGAGACCAACCATCGATCCCGCTGCAGTGGCTGTTGATTCCGCGGGCGCCTTCGGGTCGGTGCCGCACGAATCTGTGCATGAGTTCACCCGCTTGTGGCCATTGTCGAGGATCACGTCATCGACGACCACGCCGGCCCCGTTGAGTTCGGTCGCCATTTGCTCGCCGTTGGGACAGATGCCGCCGATGTCGCAGGCGTTGTGAACGTGCATGGTTCGCGCGGCCGGATTGAAAATCTGGATCTGCGTGTTGTCCGCGGGCGCGCCGGCCACCGGCCGCTGTTGGCAGGGATCGTTGAGCGCGCCGAACGGACTGGGAGCGGAATACACAGCGGTCGCCGCGATGTTCGGACGATTCACCGCATAGAGGTAAGCCATCGCGCCTCCGTTGGACCATCCGGTCAGGTAAATCCGCGTGGTGTCGACCTTTCCAGTCGCGACCTCGGCCGCGATGAAGTGATCGATCGTGGCTGCATCCACATTCTCCCGCCAGGTTGTATTGCCAATCTTCACGTCACCCGCCGGATTCAACTGACGATACCAATTGTCCCATCCGATGCCCTTGCTGTCCCAGAATGGATAGTAGTGTGTTGTGTTGCGTCCTTCGGGAGCGAGCACTATGTATCCGACATTTTTCGGATCGTTGCTGAGTGAGACGGAATTCTGCAGCTCAAGTATATTCGTCTGAGTAATCCATCCGGCCGAGAACAGCGACGGATGTAAGTATACGATCATTGGTAACTTGCTATTCGCGGCTGCCGATTTCGGATCGTACAGGCAGGCGTAGCGATCGATGCCGTCCGCGTCCTTCCAGGGACCCAGCAGGCGGCCTTTGCCGCAGTCCGGTTTGACGTTCGAATCGACCGCGGCCGACGGATCGCCAAACGGTCCGCATGCATTGGGCGAGGCGCTATCCCTGTCGCACCAGCGCACGAAAATAGGAACGCAAACATCGCCAGGCAAATGTTTCTCTTCACGACTGTTTTCCAGACTATCAAAGATTCGTGCCGACAGGCCGCTGGATTTGCCGTTTGTCTGCTGTCTCGAGTTTGGGCGTAATCAGAGATGTGACTTTACCCCGGAGTTATCCACGGAGAAATCGATGATCCTGAGATCGTGCGCCGAGCTGGCGACGATCACGCCGACGCTCTCCGCCCATGCCCGCGAATGCGACGCCGCACGCCGGCTTCACCCCGGAAAGCATGGCCACTGTCGGTAAGCGCAGGCATGTTCCGGATTCCGCAACCGCGCCGGGTCGGCGGCTCAGGGCTGCATACTGCGGACGCTCGCCGACGCCGTTACCTCTAAGTCCGAGGCGTGCCCTTCCAGCGGCTGGGTTCTGATGGTCATGGGCGCTGATCATTGGTGCATGGGTTCGTTTACCGAAGCGGCGCAAGACGAAGTCTTTGGCGAGGGCCGCGACGGGCTGGTCGCAGGCACGCTGTCCTCGCAGGGCACTGCGCGCCCGGTGGATGGACAGCTGACGCGTCGAAGCATAATGGCGGTTTTGCAGCGGCGTCGACCATTCTGATTGGGTGATCCTCGGTTGTGCCGACGCCGCGACTCGCAAGCCGCTCGTCCACGTGGTAGTGCCGCGTGCCGACCTCAAGGTGGACGACACCTGGCACGTGATGGGTTTGCAGGGAACCGGCAGCAAGGACGTGGTCACGCACAACGTCTTCGTGCAGGCGCGCCGCGCAATGGACTCGGCCAGAATATATGTTTTCGCGGCGCGAGTCCTCACGCTGCCAACCACATCGCCGGAATTCTGTACAAGCTCTCGGCCGAGGCGATGCTCTCAACGTCGGTTGCGACCGCTGTGCTCGGCTCCGCGAAATTCGCGCTGCATCAGTTCGTCGAGCGCACCAAAGAGCGGCGCGTCATTCTGACCGGTGCGCGCAAGGCTGAGCATGGCCCGACGCAAGTGCGACTGGCGGAAGCCGCCGCCGAAATTCATCAGGCCAATCTGTTAATTCGCAGCACGCTCGCAGAATTCAATCACCTGGTGGCGAGCAGCGGGGCGCCCAACAACAATCACCGGGTGCGCGCGAAGTGGCAGGCCGCCTATGCCGCCGAGCTATGCCGCCGCGCTGTGGACAGGATGTTCGCGGGATCGGGGGCGCACGCGGTGTACGCACCGAGCGCTCTCCAGGCCGCGTTTCGCAACATTAACGTCGGGACGCAGCACGCGAGTATCGACTTTGACAATTCGGCTGAACTCTACGCGCGCGCGCGCCTCGGCTTGAGCTCGTGACGTTTTGTAGGTGGGAGAATTTCTACCTGCGCGCTGTGAAGCGGGGGGAGGCCGAGACCCGGCCGGGCCTGGAGCTTGGATTCCCCGGCCGCGGCGAAGCTCGGTCAGCGGTTCAAGAACACGCGCAGCAGTGTCTCATCGCCTTATCTCGGCGACAATCCATCCTTCCAGGACTGCGTGCAGCAGGGCCGCCCGGTCTCGCACCATGGATCAACAGTTCGACTCATCGCCCTTCGTCGACGCTTCACGGCAATTCCTGCAGGCAATTCGCGCAGAGTGCCCACCGCGCGTGTCCGCCCACCGGCACCGCCAGGATTGTCGCGATCGACATCTTCGCGTCCCCACAGCGGCGGCAGCTAAGATCATCACCTTCGCAGCTGGCCTCGAACCCGACCTCCGCGATCGTGGCCGGATCGTCGATCAACTCGATTCGAACAAAATTTAAATGAGACTCCAAGGTGACCCCCCGTAAACTTACAGTTAACAGAGCGGGTCAAGTGGCCTGCCGCGACACGCTCGGTCAAAATCCCGGCCCGTGCCCATCGAGCCGCAAAGGTTAGTTAGCGGCCGCCCCTCAATCGAGAAGAGCGCCAGCTTGAGCATTCATCGAATCGAACAACTTGGAGACCTGCACGACCATCTGCCGCCCCTGCCGAATCACGAACTTCTCGCGCTCCAGTCGCGCCAGATGCTCCGTTACTCTCGGCCGCGACGCGCCGACCAGGTTCGCGATGTCCTTATGGCTGAAAGATACCCGCAGCAGCGTGCCGCGCGATTCCTCGATTCCAAAGTCAGAACACAATTCCAGCAGCGCGATGCTTATGCGTTCATGCAGACCGAGATTCAGGAAGCTCGAGCTGCGCAGCAGCAGCCGATACCACTGCTTCAAATCGTTACGATGAAACTGCCTGAAGGCGGACTCCGTGGCGTTTACCGTGATGCCGTTGAAATCCGCCCAGCTCACAGTGCCCACCCGGCAATCGTTATATGCCTCGCACTGAAAACCGGACTGGCTCAACGGCAGCGCCGGAAATTCAGGAATTGGTCCGGGCGCCAGCATCGCCACCGTGATCCGCTCATTGCGCGCGTTGCGGCACGTGATGCGCGCGATTCCTGCTAACAGAATGTGTGCATCCTGAGCGAGCGCAATCTCGCCCAGAATCACCGAATGTCGTTTGTAGTTTGCCAGCGCCAGCGCGCCAACCAGAAGTGCGAGCTCATTGGGAGATAGCCACGACAATGCCTTGAGCCGGCTCAGCCTGTCCAGATCGGTTTCGCGTGAAGTGCTTCTTTCATTCAAAATTACACCGTCCCAGACATTAGACGTTATGCCCTTACAAGCTCGAAGAAATAAAATGTCTCGCATATAACAGGAGATTGGTTCTAAGAACTAAAATTTGAGCGGGTGCGGTTTATGCATCCGCCGGGTGGCGGCGAAGCTAATTTGCGCTGGAGCAAGAGACTGCCGCTGGCCGACGCGCCATCACTGGCAGAGACGTGAGTCTGCGCCAGGAAATTTTCCAGCCGATCGCGATTGACTACCAGTTGACGACTGTTGCGCGAAATCAAATGCTTTTGCTCGAACATGATCAGGTGTTCGGTGATTCGCGGACGCGAGGCGCCGACCAGTTCCGCAAGATCCCGATGCCGCGTCGGCAGCGTAAGCCGGACCCCTTTTGGATCTGGAATACCGAAATTCTCACTTAACTCCAGCAGGATCAAAGCCAGCCGCTCTTCCAGGCTGCAACTCATGAAATTTGCGCATCGCAGTTGAACCAGATCCCAGCGGCCCAGATAGCTCAACGCCATCCGCTTGAAATCATCCGACGCGACACCCAGTGATATTTCGACCAGTGCCTCGAGTCCGATCGTCCCGATCCGGCAAATCGTTAGCGCTTCGCATCGAAAGTTGTAACTGATGCCGGGCACCGGCGGCGGGAATTCCGGAACCATGCCGGGCGCGACCATGATCACCAGCGTCCGCTGGCCTTTGCGATTGCGGCAGGTGATTCGCGCGACACCGCCAGCAGGATGTACGCCGAATCGGGCGAATGTTTTTCGTCGAAAATGATCGCTCGCTTCTCGATCACGCTGACCGTCAGCGCGCTGTATAACTGGTCGAGCTGCCGCGCCGTCAGCCACGAAATATTCTTAAGGCCCCGCAGCTTGCGAGTACCAGAGGTTTTAACTGCACACATAGACGCAGGGTATCAGAAGGCGTCGACGGGCAGATGCTGAATAACGCTCGCGGCCCGATTCATTCCCCAGCGCGTTGTAACCGACGTGACAGATAGAGGGTACCCGCCCCAGCAGCGGCTCAGGGGATCGCCACCGCCGTGGACTCCGCTCTCGCGCATCGATGCAGGGTCGCGCCGCGCAATCCACACGAGCAGCAGCAGCGCAGGAACCGTCGCAATCGTCGTCATGATAAAAAACGGCACCCAGCCGAACTTATCCGCCAACGCCCCCCTCCAGACGACGCGACCAGCGTACGTCCCACCGCCGCCAGCGAAGACAGCAGCGCGTACTGAGTCGCGGTGAAAGCCGGCGAGCAAAGCCCGGAGAGATAAGCCACCAGCGCGGTGCCGGCCATCGCGCCAGTGATTTCCGCCGCTACGCAGACCGCGATAGTCGAGCCGATGGCCGCCGACCGCCTGCAGCACGTAAAATAAATTGCCGGCCGACTGCAGCACCCCGCACAGGATCAGCGCGCGCATCACGCCGATCTTCGCGTCATTACGCCGCCGATCAGCGCGCCGACAACGGTCGCGAGAATCCGACCAGTTTGGAGATGGCGGCGATTCCTTCAGTGAGAATCCGATCGAGATGTACAGCGGCATCGCCATCACGCCCGCCATCGCCTCGCCCAGTTTGTAACCCACAATAAAAATCACGATCGCCAGCCACGCCGGCCGCCGCATGAAATCCGCAAACGGCCCGGTCACCGCTGTCGCGATCCATTCGCGAATCGCGTCCCATCCCCGGCTCACTCCTCCCAATCGCGTCAGTCTGCGGTGCCGGCTCCGGTCCGAAAATGAATACCATCATCCCGACGCTCAGCAGCGCCGCCATCGTGGCGTAAGCCGCGAACCAGCCATAAGTCGCCGCGATAATCAGCGCCCCTGCGCCCGAGATCAGCATCGCAATCCGGTATCCGGTCTGGATCATCGCGGCACCGGGACCCTGCTGCTCCGGCGTGAGTATTTCCACCCGATACGCGTCAATCACGACGTCCTGACTCGCCGAAAGGAACGCCACCAGGATCGCCAACGCCGCCATTCGTTCCAGATCGACTCTCGGGTTGCATGCTCCCAGGGCAATCGTCGCCGCGATGAGCGCAAGCTGAATCGACACGCCCCAGCCTCGGCGTCGACCTATCGGGATCGGCGGCGGCAACCGATCAATCAGTGGCGACCACAGAAACTTAAACGCGTACGGCGTCCCGACCAGCGCGAACGCACCTATTGTCTTGAGGCTGACTCCCGCCTTCGCGAACCACGCCGACAGCGTCGAGAACGTCAGCAGCAGCGGCAGGCCGCTGGCGAAGCCAAGCGGCAGGATCAACATCACGCGGCGGTCGGTGTATCGCCCGAGCGATCGCCGCCAACCAGTCGCGCCCGTCGCCGTCCCCGTCGTCAGATCCTGTGCCGCAGGCATGGCAACTTCATATCACGAACCACGCCACCCCCGTCGATCAAAGATCGACCGGTGCGCGCGAAAAATAAAATTTTTTGCCCGGGAAATCGAAGTCGATGCCGACCCGACTATCTCAGGTTGCGATCGACACTCGCTTCGAAGTCGACTCCAACAGCCACCACCGCGGCCGCTGTTCCTTGACGATCAGCGCGCATTCGAGTCGCTTCTTGGTATTGTTGCAGTAGATGGAAACCAGCCGCCGAAGCTGCGGCAGATCGAATTCCTCGAACTTTTCATCCATCAGCTCGCCGATCCTTTGCAAGCCGTGCATGCGGACCAGTTCCTTGGCGCCTTCGACCCCGTAGATCGCCTCGGCCGAGACCCGCAGCATCGCGTTTTCGTCACGCGACGCCAGCCATACAACGACGTCCGGATAGGCCGCGAGAAACCAGCTCGGATACCCCGGCGGCGCATTGGCGCCCTTGTCGAAAGTCGCCGCCGATGGCGTCGCCTTACCTGCTCCTTCGTGGAAAGGCTTAGGCTCCGCCGCCGTCACTTCGATGAAGTTCGCGAGAAAGTCCGGAGGGTTGATCGAATCCTCCAGGAAAAACAACCTCATCAGCTCGTTCGCGTTCCCTGCCGTCTCCAGCGTGTCCGCGTCGATAATTTCCGGCCACGTGACCGGCTTGCGCTTTTGGCCACGGGGAATCCACCGGACCACGCCAACGCTTCCCCCCGCGACGACCAGGATGACCCAAATCACTGTCTGGCTTTCCGTTTCGAGGTCGCCTTCCGCGCGCCCTCAGACATTTTTTTTCGGGACAGGTGCATGTTGTCCAACTCGGCTCAAGACTCCCCGCCCCCCCGTCCCCCAATTACAAAGCAAACGACATGCCGGGTCGGAAGCTATGCTAATAATAGTTACGTCGCGTAGCGTAATCATACGATCTTGATATTGTTGCAGACACGTGTTGCAGAATTGCCACCCAGGCTACCCCGTCCACCGCACACAGCTCGGCCGCGCGAATCTGTAGCTTTCCAACATAGGAACCCTTGCTCCTTCGTTCCAAGCTTCCTTGATCACCCGGTGCGGTCTGCTACCATTGACCCGACCATGGGGGCTTCTTCACCAACCGGCGGTCTCCGGCCGCGCCTTACACAGGACGAAAAAACTGCGGAAACGCGGCGCCGCCTGCTCGACGCCGCCATCCTCTGTCTGGTCGAACGCGGCTACGCCAATACCACCACTTCTGAAATCGCCGAGCGCGCCGGCCTCTCGCGTGGCGCGCAGCTCTACCATTTTCCCAGGAAAGAAGAGCTGCTCACCAACGCCGTCGAGCATCTCTTCTCGTTGATGTTCGGCGAGCTGAAAGAAAAGATCAGCCGGCTCAACAATGTGAACGATCGGCGCTCAGTTGCGATCGACGTGATGTGGGAGATTGCCAACGGCCGCCTGGCGACCGCCTGGATCGAGCTGGTCGTCGCCAGCCGCACCGACGCCTATCTGCTCGAGTCGGTGAGCGGAGCGAACGACCGGATCGCCGAGGCCACCGATCAGGCGTTCAAGGAACTCTTTCCAAAACCCGAAGGCGCCGGCGACGACTACGAACTGATTCCGCAGTTGCTGGTCCTGCTGATGGAAGCGATGGCGCTCGAGGGCAAGACGCTGAACCCGGCGCTGGTAAACCGAATCCTGAACGCGCTCAAAAACTACAAGCCGTAACCGCACCGCCGGACGCGTAGTCTGCGCGCCGCGCTATATCGCCTAACAGCAGCAGCATCGCAATTGGCGTGATCGGAATCATTGCGGCGCCGGCCAGCGATCGGGCGAACAGCGGCAGCGTCCAAACCAATACCATCAGCGATTTTTCCCACGGCATGAAGCCGCCTCGCCGGCCTTCGATCGCTATCCATGCGATCGGCAGCGCCAGCAGCACCAGGTCGTAATCCATCATGTACGGCGTCGCGAGCAGGATGCCGGTTACGAGCGCGGCGGCCTGCAGCTCGAATTTCGCGGTTCGCCGGCAAATCCAGATGAGCGCGGCCATCGCGATCAAACTCACCGCTAACTGAAAGCCGTAGGCGGTATGCACGCCGAAGCCCAGCAGGCGCGCCGCGGCGAAGGTGCTCTGCAGTTTCTCGAATCCGCTGCCGCCCTGCTCGAGCACGACATGGCGCGTGAAGCTGATGCTGGAAAAAAATGCGCGCCACGTTTTCTCACCGAACATCGCCAGCGACGCGGCTGCGAACAGTACCACCGTCAGCGCCGCCGCTCCGATCGTGCGCCATCGACTCCCGGCTCAATAGAGATTGGCCGCTCGAAGTCGTTCACCGCCAGGAAAATCGGCACCAGGATTCCATACTGCGGCTTGTAACTCATCAGGCCGAACAGCACGCCCGCCACAATCGGCCGGCGCTCGACTGTCAGCAATGCGGTCCCAAGCAGTGCGAGCGTGAGAAACCCGTTCTGGCCGTTGGTCAGATTCACCAGCGCGCCGGGAAAGGCGACCGCCAGCCACAGCGCCTCGCGCTCGGGATCGACTTTCCACATCACCCCGAGGTAGGCGGCGAAGTTCGCGACCGTCCATATGATCAGCGACCATGCGTACGGCAACAGCGCCAGCGGCATCACGACCAGCAGATACATCGGCGGATAATGGAACCCCGCGAAGCCCGCTGCCGGGTCCGCCACCGCGAAGCGCTCGACCGACCACAGCCCCGCGACGTCGTAGGCGACCGCCGGACCGCCATGAAGCGTCAGCCACGACGCCGACCACGGATCGGTGAAGTCGGCGCCGATGGCATGCCCCGCGGATCGACCAGCCCCTTGCTCGACATCAGCCAGATCGCGGCGCTGACGATGTAAACGGCGAGGAAAAGTTTCGGATAAACGACGAGACGCCGGCGAGTGAGCCACGGCGCATCGCGGAAGAAGCCGACGATCGAGCTACCGATCAACCATCCTCCGCGCGCAGCTCGTCGCATCGATGGCAATCTAGCGCAAGACTGCATCCGGCCGAAACTGCTATAGGAGCAACACCTGGCGCGCAAGGAGAATCATGAACGATGCTCGGCGAACCACCGTTGATAGCGATGATCGCGACGACGCAGCCGGAACGCGCGAAAGAATTCTACGCGGAAACGCTTGGGCTCAAGCTGATTGAAGATGGATGGTTCGCGCTGGTGTTCATGGCTGGAGGCACGCGGCTGCATATTCAGAAGGTGAAGGAATTTTCGCCGTTGCCGTTCACCGCGATTGGCTGGACGGTCGCCGACATCGCGGCGACCACCGCGGCACTCGCGAACAAGGGCGTCAAGTTCGAGCGCTTCAGCGGAATGACGCAAGATGACGCCGGCATCTGGACCACCCCGGACGGCGCCAAGGTAGGCTGGTTCAAGGACCCGGACGGCAATACGCTGTCGCTGACTCAGTTCAGCGGTAAGTGAGAGCGATCCTGGTGGCGCGGGCCGCCGTGCCCGCGATCCTAAGTTCTGGGACGCTGGAAACCCGTCACCGCGAACGCGACTAGCCGCTTCCTTGTGGGGGCGCTCTTTCAGGACTAGAAGGGAAGCTGATCCTCGACAGGAGAAAAAATTATGCCGCTCGATCCTCAAGCCAAAGCATTAATCGATATGATGAAGTCGGCGCCCTCGTTCAGCGAGCTTACGCCCGCCGGCGCGCGCGAGCAGATGGGTGCGATGCGCGCGTTGCGTAACGCCGAGCCGCAAGCGGTCGCCAAAGTCGAAGATCGCAAAATTCCCGGGCCCGCCGGCTCGATCCCGGTGCGCATATACACGCCTGCGGGCAACGGTCCCTTCCCGGTGCTGGTCTTCTATCATGGCGGCGGATTTGTGATAGGCGATCTCGAATCGCACGATGGACTATGCCGCACGTTGACCAACGGCGCGGGATGCGTGACCGTCGCAGTTGACTATCGGCTCGCGCCTGAAGCGAAGTTTCCCGCGGCGGTCGAAGATTGCTACGCGGCGACGCAATGGGTCGCCGAAAACGCTGCGCAACTCAATGCCGACGCCAACCGGCTCGCGGTCGGCGGCGACAGCGCCGGCGGCAACTTGTCAGCCGTTATCTCGATCCTGGCGCGCGACCGGAAGACTCCCAGGATCATATTCCAGCTCCTCATCTATCCCGCGACCGATATCACCTGCTCGGCGCCCTCGCACAAGACCAATACCGAGTATGTCCTGACGCCTGCAGATATCCGCTGGTTCATGGGTCACTACCTGCGCAACGAGGCCGACCGCGTCAATCCAATGGCATCGCCGACATTCGCGGCGAGCTTCAGCGCGCTGCCACCGGCGCTGATCATCACGGCTGAATTCGATCCACTGCGCGACGAAGCTGAGGACTACGGGCAGAAGCTTCGCGCGGCGGGCGTTCCCGTGCAGGTCTCGCGCTACGAAGGGATGGTGCACGGATTCGTCTCGATGGCCGACATGCTCGACAAGGGCAAGCAGGGCGCCGCAGAAGCGGCAGCCGCGCTGAAGAGGGCCTTCGCCAAATAGCGATCACGCGCGCTCACGACCCGTACGCGACTTAGCCCGCTTTTCTGAAGTTCATCGTGAAGCCGAAGCGCTTCGTGAACGTCTCTGAATGTTCGAGACTCGCGGCTTTGGCAGCGCCGCGATATCGCCTTCGGTCATCGCGTCGGGATCGCCCACGAGCTCGGTAATCGACAAGAGACCGCCGCGGCGTATGCGTCGCGCAGCTGGACGACGCAGGCTGCGGCATCGGGAACCTCGCCCAGCACAGTGACCAGAAAGGCGGCGTCAAAGACCTCGCGCGCAAACGGCAGCGCGCTCGCGCTGGCTTGGGCGAAACTGACGTTGGAGAGGCCAGCGCGCCTGATTCGCGCGCGGGCCTTATCCAGCATCTCGCGTTGCAGGTCCACCAGGCACAGATGACCGCCGGGAATTCGGCGTGCAATGTGAACGCTGAAGAATCCGGGACCGGGACCAAGCTCCAGCACCCGGGAATTCGGGCTCAGATGAAGACGTTCGACCAGCTCGCGCGGCGAGAACATCAGGCTGCGCAGTGGATTGAGCAGCAGGAAGGCGAACTGATGCGGATACGCGCCGCGTCCCTTTAAGTGGTCCCAAGCCTCGCGCCAACCGTTCTTCGCCACAAGCAGCCCCTCCTGAGCTTAGCCGGCAGATCTCGTAAACCATCATCGGCGCGCGTCGGTGCCGCGATTGACTTCCATCCAGGCGTTGATCAGATCGTCGGCCTCATCGGGCTCGAGCCGGCCGTCTTTGACTGCCGCCAGTATTTCCAGGATCGCGTCTTCGCGGCTCAGCCTTGCGGTTGCGCCGGGAGCGAATCCTGCCGTCCGACTTTCGGCAGAGGGTTTTTCAGTATCCGACTGAGTAGTGCTGTGACTGAGTAGTACCGCCCGCTTCATCGTGCGCACGATTGCGGACGTCGCGCGCCGCTTCGCGGATTTTGTCGCGCATCTCGCGCGCCGCCTGCCGCACCCGCTCGCGCATTTCGTGGCGCGCCTCGCGTGAGCCGCCGCGCACGGCGTTGGCGACCAGGTCGCCGATTTCCTTGCCCAGTTTGCCGAGCCGTTCGCCGACGTCGCCGGGCACCTGCTCTTCGATATCAGCGATCGCGCGCTCGACTTCGCGCAGTCCGTCTTTGACGCTGCGCTTCACGTCGCGGGTGACTTCGCGCACGATTCCACTGGAAAGGCCGCCGCTCTCGGCGACGAACTGGCCGGCGGCATCGAGCACGCTGCGCATGAAGGCGGGAATTTCGCCGCCGAGCTCGTCGGCGAGGTCCTCGAACGGCGCTGAGAACGCGCCGCCGGCTCGCGAGCGATAGCCGCGGCCGGAGAAATCGCGATCGCGCGCGTCGGCGCTGGCGACGATCACGTCGGCGCCGCGAGTCTCGACCGCGATTTTCGTGCGCGCACCCGAAGCAGGGTCGGGTCCGATCGGGCCGTGCACATGATTGCGGTCGATCCACTTGAGCGCGGCGTCGTCGATGCCGTAAGTGCGAATTCGACCCCATCCGGCAGACGCGTCGAGTTCGAGCGAGGCGGCGGCGTCCACTTCGATGTTGACGCGGCCGCGGCTGCGAATGTTCCATGCCTTGTCGGCGGGAAACGGACCGGCGAGATCGACGGCGCCGCCTACTTCCTCGAGATTGAGCGAGCCCGCGACGCGGCTGATACGCGCGTGGCCGCCGACGAAGCCAACAGCGACTTCGCCCGCGATGCCGTCGGCCGCAAGCTTGCCGCCGATTTTGCCTATCTCCAGACCGCCCGACAGGTTCGAGGCGCGCACCTTGCCGCCGACGACGCCGGCTTCGCAGTGAGCGGCGTCTTCGATTTCCAGATGACCGCCGATAACGCGGGCGATGAAGGGCGCATTCACGCCGAACAACCGCGCGCCGCCTGCAATTTTTTCAATTGCCACTTCGCCGCCGATCGTGCGGCAATCGAGTTGGCCAGCGACGTGGCTGAAGGTGACGGCGCCGGCGGATTCAACCGAGAGCGCGCCGCGGACTCTGAGGCCTTCGATCGCGCCGGCCTCCTTGATGGAGACGTTGCCGCTGACCGTATCGCGCATCGAGATTGCACCGATGTGCCGCGCGTGGAGGTTGCCGCGAATGCGCGAGACGACGAACGGCGTCGACAGATCGGCGAGGTCGAGGTTGCCCGCGACATCCTCGACTTCGACGGTGACGCCGGCCGGCACTGAGAGGGTCGCGTTGTCGCGCAGCGTCACTTCGGCGACGCCGGCGCTGGTGCTGACGCGCGGCGCGGTGCCCGAATCTATTTCAACGGCGGGACGATGCCGGCCGAGCCGGCGATTTTCAAATTTCCGGCGGCGCGCAGGATGCGGACTGATTCAACTCCTTCGAGCGTCGAGATAGCCATGGCGGACTTCCTCCGTTTAATTTTCTAACGGTTCAACTGTCTTTGGTGCGGGGTTCGTTGAGCGCGGCGAGCGCTTCCTCGGGCGTGAGCTTGCCGCCTTTCAGATCGGCCAGGACAGAGCGGCGCCGCGAGCCGCCCTCGTCGGAGGCCGAAGTCTCGGGCGCGGATTTGGCCGAGTAGCCGAGCGCGGCTATGACCTCGTCGAGGCGGGCGCGCACGGTCGGGTAGGAGACGCCGAGTTCGCGCTCGACCTCGCGGATGATGCCGCGGTTCTTGATGAACACCTCGATGAAGTCGATTTGCGCGCCGGTCAGCTTAAGGAATGCGGGCGGGGCGAACTCGCCTTCGATTGAGATTGCGCAATCGGGGCAATCGAGCCGCGCGACGGTCAGGTTTCCGTCGCATGAGGGGCATTTGAGAATTATCGGCCGCATTGAGGCTTAATATTGATCCAAATATTAACTTTGTCAAGTTTAAGATTAAGATTATTAAGAATCGGGCTTGAAAACTGCTCAAAGCGGGAAAAGCAACCAGAAAGAAAGGGTCCTCAGGGCGCGGGATGCTGTTGGCTCAGGCAGTGGACCGAGCCCAGTCCCCAGACCAGGTCGGTCGAGGGGACGCCGATTACGCGGCGGCCGGGGAAGAGTCGCGCGAGCGTTGCGGATGCGGCGGCGTCGGTCGGGGCGTCGAAGGTCGGCATCAGGATGCCGCCGTTGGCGATATAGAAGTTCGCGTACGAGGCGGGCAGGCGCGTGCCGTCGTGGATGAGCGCGGGGGGCATCGGGATCGTTTCGATTTTGAAGGGGCGGCCGTCTTGATCGCGCATCGCGCGCAGGCGCGCGAGATTGTCCTGGAGGACGGCGTAGTTGGCGTCAGCGGGATCGTCCTCGAGCACGGTGACGATCGTGTCGGGCGCGACGAAGCGCGCGAGGTCGTCGATGTGCCCGTCGGTGTCGTCGCCGGCGATTCCGTCGCCGAGCCACAGCACGCTGCTCACGCCGAGATAGGTGCGCAGGTAATCCTCGATGTCGGCGCGGCTCAGCGTCGGATTGCGGTTGGGGTTCAGCAGGCATGATTCGGTCGTCAGCACCGAGCCGGCGCCGTTGACGTCGATCGAGCCGCCCTCGAGCACGATGCCCGGCTCGATCACGTCGAAGCCGTAGCGCGCGCCAAGTTTCTGCGGGACGACGTCGTCGAGATCGAACGCGCCGTACTTTTCACCCCATGAGTTGAAGCGCCAGTCGAGTGCGATCTGATTCGGCCCGCCAGGCGCTGCGTTGGCGAGGCGATTGACGAAAATCGGTCCATGGTCGCGCGCCCATGCGTCGTTGTTCGGCAGGTGGAATATATCGATCGGGAGCAACGGGCCGGGGCTTCACTTTCTGTACGGCTGGCAGCGTCGATAATCATCGCCCGAACGTCGTCGAGCTGCTTCTCGGCGGGGACCATCAGGCGGACCGGCTCGAAGCGCGCCATCTTCGCGACCATCTCGGCGTAGATCGGCGGGATGATGTCGAACTTACCGGGCCAGGTCTCGCGATTGTGCGGCCAAGCGAGGTAACACGCGAGATGCGGAGCCCATTCGGGCGGCATTCGATAGCCCGCGAGAATGCGGCGATGCTCAGGCGATATGCTCACGGCTACGAACGATAGCGGCGCGTCAGGTCGGCGTAGGCGTCGATGCGGCGGTCGCGCAGGAAGGGCCAGTTGCGGCGGACCTGCTCGATCTTCGCGAGGTCGCATTCGGCCAGCAGCGTTTCCTCGGCGGTGGCGCTGGCGCGCGCGATTACTTCGCCGAACGGATCGGCGACGAACGAATCGCCCCAGAATTCGAGCTCGCCTTCGACGCCGACGCGATTTACCGCCGCGACGAAGACGCCGTTGGCGATCGCGTGGCTGCGCTGGATCGTCTCCCACGCATTGACCTGCTTGGGGCGGACTTTTTCGGGCTCGCCATGCCACCATCCGATGGCCGTGGGATAGAACAGGATCTGCGCACCGGCCATCGCAGTCAGCCGCGCGGCCTCGGGGAACCATTGATCCCAGCATACGAGCACGCCGAGCGCGCCGCGCGAGGTGGGATGCGCGACGAAGTCGAGATCGCCGGGCGTGAAGTAGAATTTTTCGTAGTAGCGCGGATCGTCGGGGATATGCATCTTGCGGTAGCGGCCGATGACTTTGCCCGACTCGTCGATGACGGCGGCGGTGTTGTGATAAACGCCGGCCGCACGGCGCTCGAAGATCGACGCGACGATGATGATCTTGCGCGCCTTGGCCACTGCGCCGAGCGCTTCGGTGGTCGGTCCGGGAATCGGCTCGGCGAGATCGAAAAATTTCGGGTCCTCGACCTGACACGGGTAATGCGCGCCGAACAGTTCCTGGGTGCAGACGATTTGCGCGCCGCGCTGAGCGGCCTCCTCGATTTTCGAAATGGCCTTGTCGAGATTGAGGCGCGGCTCGGCCGCACAGCTCATCTGGATGAGCCCGAGAGTGACCTTGTCAGTGTGCGATGCCATCACAACTGTGATAGCAACCGCGCAAGTCCCACGCCATCGAATTGTGACGTAGGCCGGATGTTGCTACACAGATGATGCCACGCGTGCACTCAACCAGCCAGGTCAAGGGAGCTTCGATTCGAATTCGGCTGACCAGCGCGCAGAAGCGGCGATTCACTATCAGCGCACAACGAGCCGGCCTGAGCGTTTCGGCATGGCTGCGGACCCTGGGTTTGCAAGCTTGCGGCCGAAGCAGCATAGTCCCAACGAAGTCGGTGCCGGATTGATAGCCAATAAGAGACAGAGTCCGAGCGAAGCCAACGGCACAGCGAATTCTCCCGGCAAGTACGCAATCCTTTTTGCGGACTGCTTCGAGTGGATGAATTCGAGAAGGGCGGAATCGATTCACGCAATCGTCACTGATCCGCCGTATGGCCTCAAGGAATACTCAGAGGGCGAAAAAATCAAACTCCGCTCGGGCCGCGGGGGAGTATGGCGAATCCCGCCGTCATTCGATGGATGCAAGCGAAACCCGCTGCCGCGATTTACGGTCCTGCGCGAGCCGGAGATGTGGGCTCTGCGTCAGTTCTTCCACGATTTCGCGCAGCGGGCGTTTCGCGTTCTCGTGCCCGGCGCTCACCTGTTTATTGCGACGAACCCGCTGCTGTCCCATCTAGTTTACCTGCCACTGATAGAAGTTGGATTTGAAAAGCGCGGAGAGGTCATACGACTCGTACAAACGCTGCGCGGCGGTGACCGGCCAAAGAATGCACATCATGAATTCACCGATATTTCCGTGATGCCGCGTTCGGCGTGGGAGCCTTGGGGACTCTTTCGCAAGCCGTGTGAAGGGAGGGTGCAGGACAATTTGCGCAAGTGGAAAACCGGAGGCCTGCGCCGAATTTCCGCGACGGAACCTTTTCTCGACGTTATCCGCTCGGCGCCGACGCGCCCCGAGGAACGCGCACTGGCACCACATCCATCACTCAAACCCCAGGCGTTCATGCGCCAGATAGTTCGCGCATCTTTGCCGCTCGGCAAGGGTGTCGTCCTTGATCCGTTTATGGGCGGCGGCTCGACGGTCGCGGCAGCCACAGCAGTGGGATACGAAAGCATTGGCATTGAGGCGGATCGCGAGTTCTTCGGAGTAGCGATGAAGGCTATCCCGCAACTTGCGCAGTTGCCGGCTAACGGCGCATCTTACGCCGATGCCAAGCGACAGCTTCCGTTTGCCAAGGGGCTTGGAGATAGTTCACATCCGGCGGGCCGTTGAGTATGTCGAGGAAAGAGCCGGGGAACTCGTCGACCTGTACTTCGAACAGGCGAACGTATTCAGTGCGATAGTAGGAATCTTCGGAGCCAAGGCTCTGGATTCATTCAGTCCCTATAAACGCCACAAGCATCCGGACACGGCACAGCAGCGTTTTCCTGATTTGTCTTTAGGCGGTCATATCGATCCGCCGGCGAAAACCGCCCTGGAATCAAAAGGAAGCACGCGACCTTGGGCGATTCAGTCGCACTACAATCATCCGGGTTGGTACATCGTGTGGCGGTATGCGGTTGATCCCACCGAGACTTTCAAACCCGGCCGACCCGTGGTGGTGTGGCGAGTGGATCTGGTTTTCCTGGAGGAGTCCGACTGGAAGTACGAGGCCAGCCGCGCCGGCTCCGGACGCGGTGGCCGCACTCACACTTTCGGATTGATTCATCCCGCGAGGAAGCTGGCCGAAGCCGCCATCTATCAACTTCCAGGAGTCGGCATACGCGGTGGCAAGCCGATCCTGATCGAATCTTCTAAGTAGCCTCGCAGCGGTTCAATAACGTCCCTGCGAGCACGAAACATTTTCGTCATTCGGCGGTTGCATGTACGCTGCTGTGATACTGTAATAGGGCGCGCAAACGGAACGCGCGCTGGAGCAATTTATCGGGACTGCCCGCCGCTGATAGCCGGGTCCTGCGCAAGGGAAGGCCGCGAACCCCGCCAGGTCCGGAAGGAAGCAACGGTACCGGCTGCCACCCTGTGCCGCAGGGGTGCCTGGCTATCATTCGACGGGCAGTCCCGCGAAAAGATTTTCGCGATGGCTGATTCCCAAACTCCACATCTCGTACTCGCGCGCAAATGGCGGCCCGAACGCTTCTCGGAGCTGGTCGGCCAGGAGCACGTGACGCGCACGCTCGGCGAAGCGCTGAAGCGCGGCCGAATCGCGCACGCGTTTCTGTTCACCGGGATTCGCGGCGTCGGCAAGACCACCGCGGCGCGGATTCTCGCGCGATGCCTCAACTGCGAGAAGGGTCCCACCGCGGAGCCGTGCGGCGAGTGCGCGGCGTGCGTCGAGATTCGCGCCGGCAACTCGCTCGACGTCAACGAAATCGACGGCGCCACTTACCGCAAGATCGAAGACGCGCGCGCGATCATCGAAAATCTCAGCTACCGGCCCGCGCGCGACCGCTTCAAGATTTATATTATCGACGAGGCGCATCAGCTCACCGACTCGGCCTTCAACGCGCTGCTGAAGACGCTCGAGGAGCCGCCGCCGCACGTCAAGTTTATTCTCGCGACCACAGAGCCGCAGAAGATGCCCGAGACGATCCTGTCGCGGCTGCAGCGCTACGACTTTCGGCGCATCCCGTACCTCAAGATTCTCGAGCGGCTGCAGGATCTCGCCGGGCGCGAAGGAGTCGAGGTCGAGGAGAGCGCGCTGCGGCTGCTCGCGCGTGAGGCCGGCGGCAGCATGCGCGACGCGGAGCGGATGCTCGAGACGGCAATCGCGACGGCGTCAGGCAAGGTGACGGAGGCCGAAGTGGCGTCGTCGCTCGGCGTCGCGAGCCGCACCACAGTTTTGAAATTGGCGGACGCGATTTTGCAGAAGAACGCGGCGGCGGCGCTCGCGCACGTGCGCGAACTCGCGAGCCGCGGCGCCAACCTCGAATCGCTCGGGCGCGACTTGCTCGAGACGCTGCGCAATCTCGCAATTGCGAAACTTCCCGCTGGCGACTCTGACAGCCCGCTCGACGATATTCCCGATCATGAAGTGGCCGAGCTCAAACGGCTGGCCGCCGGCGCGAGCGCGCGCGATATCATGCGCCTGTTCCGGCTGATGGCGGATTCGCAGGAACAGATTCTTAAATCGCCCTATCCCGACCTGCTGCTCGAAATGGCGGTCGTGCGAATGGCGTCGCTGGCAGCAGTGATCGACGCCGACGAATTGCTGCGCGCTATCGGATCGGCGCCCGCTTCAGGCACTCCGCCCGCATCGTCGGGCGGTGGCTCTGGAGGCCGCGGTGCGGCGAAATCGGAACCGGCGCCGAATCCTCAAGCGGGCGGTGCGCGGCGGCTGCGAGTCGAAGGCGAAGTCAAAGCCGACGCGCCGCTGCGCAGCGAGTCTCCCAACGACGGCGCGCGCGAACTTCCCGAGCTGCGCGATTTTATCCGCGGACGGCGCGCCGCGCTGGCCGGTTTCATGGAGCAAGGCGCCGGACTCGTCCTCGACGGCGATCTGCTGACCGTCATCGCGCGCAACGACATCTACACTCGCTATCTGAATGACAACAAGGCGGTGATAGCGGAGCTCGCGAGCGAACATCTGGGCCGCGCGATTCGAGTCGAGCTGTCGGCCAACGGCGCGGCGAAGCTTGCGCCCGGCCGCATCACGGCGCCGCTGGCGGAAAGCGTCACACGCGAGTTGCCAACTGCGCCCGCGCCCGCAAGCAATCCGGTTGCCGTCGAGAATGGGCGCAAAGAAATGGCGCCGTCACGGCCGATTGAATCGATCAGAGAAATTGCGCCCGCATCGCCGGCGGTTGACGCTGCCCGGCGCGCCGCGACACCCGAGGAACGGCAGGCGGTGCTGGCGGATCCCGCGGTGCGTCGAGTGTTCGATACGCTCGACGCGCGGCTGGTGGAACTCAAAATGCCGAACACGATGCAAGCTTCGGCGAAGGAATCCAAGGAGTAGGCCGCGCCCTGGGGAGCACGCGGCAAGGAGCGACGACTGTGGCAGAAATAGATTTGTCGGCATTGATGCAGAAGGCTCAGGAACTGCAGACGCGAATGAAAGAGATGCAGGAAACGGCTTCGTCGCTGACGGTCGAGGCGCAATCGGGCGGCGGGATGGTGCGCGTGGTCGTCGACGGCACGCTGCGCCTGCGCAAGATAGAAATCGACGCCGCTATCGTGGCGGCCAACGACAAGTCGATGCTCGAGGACCTGATCCTGGTGGCCGTCAACGACGGGATGGCGCGCGCGCAGAAGATGCTCGCCGAAGAGATGAGCAAGCTCGGTCCGCTGAGCGGCCTGCAGATTCCCGGCTTCGGCATCGAATGACGGAGCGCGCTTGATGGCGGAAAACCTGAAGCGCCAGGACGGACTGCCGCCGGCGATGACGCGGCTGGTCAAGGAGCTGTCGCGGCTGCCGGGAATCGGCGAGAAGACGGCGTCGCGGCTGGCGTTCAACCTGCTCAATCGCCCGCGCGACCAGGTGATTGCGCTGGCCGAGTCGCTGCTCGAAATGAAAGAGCGCGTCGGCCTGTGCTCGGGATGCTTCGGCCTGTCGGACCATCCGCGCTGCCAGATTTGCGACGACGAGGCGCGCGAGCGCGAGGTGATTTGCGTGGTCGAAGGGCCGGCCGACCTGATGGCGATCGAGCGGGCGCGCAGTTTTGGCGGCGTGTATCACGTGCTCAATGGCGCGCTCGCGCCGCTGGACGGAATCGGCCCCGACGACATCAAGATGAAGGAACTGATTGCGCGCGTGAGTCCGCCCGCCGTCGTGCGCGAGGTGATAATCGCGACCAACGCGACGGTCGAGGGCGAAGCGACCGCGCTCTACATCGCGCGCGTGCTGAAACCGCTCGGCATCAGGACGACGCGTCTCGCGCGCGGCCTGCCGGCGGGCGGCGACCTCGAATACAGCGACTCCGCCACGCTGACCAGCGCACTAAGCGGCCGCCGCGAACTCTAAACGCATCGCTACCGAGTTCAGCGGCGCGATGCTAACCTACTGACGTGACCGAACTACCCGTTATTCTGACGCCCGGCGAAGACGGTTTCCTCGTTGTTGAGTGTCCCATTATCCCCGGCTGCATCAGCCAGGGGCGGACTCGCGAAGAAGCGCTCCGGAATATTCGCGAAGCGATCGAGCTTTGCCTGGAAAACCGCGAGAGCGAGGGCTGGGAGTTGCCGGCCGAGTACGAGGTGGTGCGCGTCTCGCTGGCGACGGACGGTTCTCCCCAAACATAACGACTCATGCCTTCGAGATCCGGCGGTGTGCCTACTATCTCGGGGCAGGATTGCGTTAAGGCTCTTAATAAACTCGGCTACCGGCAGGTGAGACAGAAGGGTAGTCACGTCCGCCTGGTCTGCGAAGGTCGCAATCCGGTGACCGTTCCGATGCATCCGACGCTTGACCGCGGCACACTGCGGGCAATCATTCGAACAGTTGAAATTACGGTCGACGAATTCGTGGCGCTGCTCTGAGGATCGCCGTGCATGGCTTGCACGACAAAAATCTCGCGCGATCCGATCAGGTTGAATGTCTCGGCGCCGAAGAGCGCATCGCTTGCGATCGTCGGGATATTTGCGGCGATGATCACGCTGGCGGGGTGCGGCGGTTCTGCCGCCCCGCTGACGCCGGCTGAGCGCGGGCGAATCGTGTACATGACGAACTGCGTGATTTGCCATAACGCCGATCCTAATCTGCCCGGCGAACAGGGACCGGCGATCGCGGGATCGTCGCGCGAGCTGGTTTACGATCGCGTTTTGAATTTGACCTACCCGCCCGGCTACACGCCCAAGCGTCCTACGCACATAATGCGCGCGCTGCCGCAGCTGGTGAACCGAATCGACGACCTGACCGCGTTCCTGGCCGAATCCGCCAACCAGAACTGAAGCATCCAGAGCCGGTTCAGCGCTTGCCGGTTCCGAGGTCGTCCGAATACCCGGCCTTCAGGCGAGACCATTGGGCGGTGGGACGTCCATCGGTACGGATATTCTGCTTGCCTTCAAACCGTTGCGGCCAGCCGGTCGGCGAGTCTTCCCACATCTCCTGCCGCCCGTAAACGGTCAGGTCGAGCAACCGATAGCTGTTATCCATCGCCTCGACGCCGCGCATCGTTGTCCAGTAAGTCTCGAAGACTTTGGATCCCTGTCGCAGGTAGCAAACGATGTACATCATGCTCAGCTTGCGTCCGACCAGAAGAGTGTCGAGCGAGTCCTGAGCCGAGTACCAAGGCATCTCCCAGCCCATGAAGTTGCGGTACCTTGAGCTCTCTTCGTACGGACCTTTGCAGAATGTGGCGTAGGTGACGTCGCGAGAATGAATATAGGACAGCTCGCGGACCTGCGATGTAACCCAGGTGCACCCCTCGCATTGCTCCGGCGCAGGTTTACCGGGGTGCCACATGAAATAGTAGGCGATGAGCATCCGGCGTCCCTCGAACGCATCCGACAGTGTTACCGTGCCATGCTCGCCGATGAGCGGTGTCGCAGCATCCACCTCAACCATCGGGAGCCGTCGGCGGGCAGCTGCAATCGCGTCGCCTTCTTTTGTGAGAGCCTTTTCTCGAGCCCGCAATGCGTCCAGCTCCGCCTGAAAGGTGCTCCGATCGACTACCTGAGGGGCTCCAGTTTCATCTTTTATGAAATCTGTCATCGTTCTCTCCGTTGGTGTCCTCGTTACTCGCTTTTTTTCAGGTACTGATCGATAATGAGGAAGCTTATCTCATCGGCGGAGGATTTCGCCTCTACTCTAACTTCGAAACTACCCTCAGTTTCGAGTCGAGCGTAGAGTTAACTGGCAGCCCCAATTTCGGGACCTGCATCCATCATCAAACGGGCCCGCGGATCCCGGTCCCAGCCCGAAAGGACGGTCTACAATCGTGGCATTCAAACTTCCCGAACTCCCATACAGCATCGACGGACTCAAACCTCACATCTCGGCGGAGACGCTCGAGTATCATCACGGCAAGCATCACAAGGCCTACGTCGACAAGCTCAACGAGTTGACCACGGGCACCAAGTTCGCGGACGCGTCGGTCGAAGACGTCGTCAAGGCGGCAGAGCCGGGGCCGCTGCTGAACAACGCGGGGCAGCATTTCAATCATTCGTTCTACTGGAAATCGCTGAGCCCCAAGGGCGGCGGCGAGCCGAAGGGCCCGGTGGCCGACGCGATCAAGAAAGGCTTCGGCGATTTCGCGGCGTTCAAGAAGAAATTCAGCGAGATGGCGGTCGGTCACTTCGGCAGCGGATGGGCATGGCTGGTGACCGCGAAGGACGGCTCGATCCAGGCGGTCGCGACGCATGACGCGGGCAGCCCGATTCGCGACGGTCAGAAGCCGATTCTCACCTGCGACGTGTGGGAGCATGCGTACTACATCGACTATCGCAACGCGCGCGCGAAGTACGTCGAGGCGTACTGGAGCCTGGTCAACTGGGAATTCGCCAACGAGAATCTGAAGTAGCAGCGCTCGACAAATTCGATTCTGCAGAGACGCCGGGCACTCCCCGGCGTTTCTTTTTTGTAGCGCGGCGCTATGCGATCTCGCGGCACCGCACTAGACTTTCACTTCATGACGAATCCAGCGGAGAGCGAAACGTTATGCAAATTCTTGAAAATCGAATCGCGATAGTGACCGGCGGCACGGGCGCTCTCGGCCGAGCAGTGGTCGAGAACTTTCTGATTGCGGGTGCGAAAGTCGCCGCGCCGTATGTCGTCGATGCGGAAGTGCCGATCCTGCGAAAGCAACTCGGCGACCGTTTCCCGGCGTCGGAAATTTTTCTGAAGAAAGCTGACGTCAGCGACGAAACGCAGACCGCGCAGTTCGTCGCAGACGTCGCCGCGAAATGGGGCAAGGTCGACATCCTGGTGAATCTCGTCGGCGGATTCTGGGGTGGCAAGCCGATCGCGGAAACCACGCTCGCAGAGTGGTCGGCGATGTTCGATCTCAACGTCAGGCCGACGTTTCTATGCTGCCGCGCGGTCGTGCCGATAATGCAGCGCAACAAGTGGGGACGAATCGTCTCGGTCGCGTCGCGCAGCGGCCTGCAAGGCGCGGGCGACTACGCGGCGTACGCGGTCGCGAAGGGCGCGATCGCAACATTCACCGCGTCGCTCGCGCAGGAAGTGCTGGAAGACGGCGTGATGGTAAATGCAATCGCGCCAAGCACGATCGATACGGAAGCGAACCGCACCGCAATGCCCAAAGCGAAGCATGAGAACTGGGTGAAGCCGGCAGATATTGCGAAGACGATTGCGTATCTGTGCTCTGACGATTGCCGCGTCACGTCTGGCGCGGTCGTTCCGGTTTATGGGAAAGCTTGAACTGGGGAATTTAATTTAATGTGAAACCCGCGGTGGGTTTCACACTTCCTTCGGCAGGGGTGACCCCTGCACCCGGTATTAAGACGGTTGCGCGATAGCTGGTTGTGACTCCGCGAGGTGTAGGCGTGACCTGCGCGGCATTGCGAGCCTGTCCGCGATTACGCGGTACACGTCGGCGTTGATACCCATGCCGACGTGACTGCCCATCACCTCGACGTTTTCTACCGTCGGCGCGCCACTTAGATCTACGCAGCTCTCCCAATGCACTACGCCGTCGGTGCGCGAGTAGATGTGCGTGGTCGGGACGTTGGCGGGCGACTCGTCACTCAACATCAGTCCGCACTTGCACGACTCGCTGAGGCATCCGTCGGCCTTGCCGCGAATTGCGGCGACTGAACGCGCGACAGCCTGCACGGCAAGATTGGCCGCGTTGCGGGGTTTCCTGATCGGCGAGCCGAGCGAAATCACGCGCTCGACCATTTCAGGATGCTCGCGGGCTATCTCGCGCGCGTAAACTCCACCGAGACTCTGGCCGATCACGACGATCGGCTGTTCGAATTTTTCATAGGCGAGTTTGAGCCGCACGTTCAGCTTGCTCATCGTCTCGCGCGGGCATTCCGAGTTCGACAGAATGCCGGCATAGACCGCGCGATGGCCGAGCCATCGGCAAAAGTTCGCCAGCGGCGCCAGCGTCACATCGCCGGCCATAAAACCCGGAATGAGCATGACGACTTTGGCGTCGCGCATCGGCACGCGGGGCCATGGATGCGAAAGCGCGCCGAGCCAGTAGATGCTGGCCTCGAGCGGAACGCGGAACTCGCCCAGCGCGTCGAGCATCGAAGGGCGCTTGGGTTCCAACAGATTTCGAGAACGAATTTGCGCGCTAGGTGGAGTCATCGGTCTCCTTGGTCGGCTGTCGCGCGGGCATCGTGTCGAATCAGCAGGCACTAGCGGGGCGGAACCGGCGATGAATTCATCATCTGGTACAAATATAATCACTGTTTAATAACCTGTACAAACTCTTCTGATAGGCGATCTGATGATTTCGTAGGCATTCGCGCCTTACGGCACCAGACGGCTCGCGCGCGCATGCGGCAACTGATCGCGCGAGAAGGAAAGAGCATTTCAGCGAGCAAACGCGCTGCTTTAATCGCCTGGCATCGGATAAAAACGCCTGCCTCGGGACGGATCAAATCCTTGTGCATATTCTCATCGACGGCTGGTTTGCTAACGTAGCCGGCACAATCCCGTTCGTTCTGTGAGGCATCAATGGAATTTGGAATTCAGCTCGGCAATCTGGAACCCGCTCAGCACAAAGCGCATGCGCAAGCGGCGGAGGCACTCGGCTACGACCTGATCGTCTTTCCCGACCATCTGGTGAACGAAGGCCCGAATCGGCAACTCGATCCGAAAGCGAAGTCCTATGACCATATCGTGATGGCGGCCGCGGTGATCGAAGCGACTAAAAAAATTCGCGTCGGCCATCTGGTGCTGTGCAATCTGTTTCGTCATCCCGCGATCACGGCGCAGGCCCTGATGACGCTGGACCGGCTGAGCGGCGGACGGCTGGTCGCTGGTCTCGGATCGGGATGGACGGAGACCGAGTTCAACATGACCGGGATTCCGTTCCCGCCGATCACCGAGCGGCTGCGGATGCTCGACGAGGCGATCGCCTGCATCCTGTCGCTGTGGGCGAATGAGAAGACGACCTTCGACGGCGAGTTCTACCATTTCAAGGATGCGATCATGTGGCCGAAGCCGATTCAGCAGCCGCATCCGCCGATAATCGTGGGTGGCGGCGGCAAAGGCCTGCTACGCATCGCGGCCAAGTACGCGGACTACATCAACATCGTTCCCGACGCGGGCAAGCGCGGGCATATCTCGATGGAAGTCGTGAAGAAGACGACCGACAAGTCGTTCCGCGAGAAGGTCAGCTTCGTCCGCGAAGAGGCCAAGCGCCTCGGCCGCAAGCCCGACTCAATCGGGATGAGCAATTTCATTTTCGCGACGATTCTTGCCGAGTCGCCTGCAGCGACGCGGCAATCCGCCGAGATGATGGCGCAGATGTTCGGTCAGACTCCCGACGAAATCCTGGCGTCGCCGATGATCCTGATCGGAACGCCCGAGGAATGCATCGTCGAGCTCAAGCGGCGCGCGAAGGACTGGGGCACGTCGCAGATGATCTTCACCGGTGAAGTCGGGCAGAACGAAAAGCTGATGCGCGACCTCCGCGAGAAAGTCCTGGTGCACGTGTAGCCATGTCGCTGGAATCAAAAGTAGTCGTCGTGCTCGGTGGCAGCACCGGGATGGGATTCGCAACCGCCAAGGCCGCTGCGGCCGAAGGTGCGCAGGTGGTGATCACCGGGCGCTCGCAAGAGAAGCTGCAGGCTGCCCTGGCGCAGCTGCCGGCGGGATCGCAATCCGCCGCGCTGGACGTTGCCGACGAAGCGGGTACGCGATCGCTGTTCGAGCAGCTCGATCACGTCGATCACATATTCATCACGGCGGCTACGGTGACGTTTGGCATCGACGCTCGCGAGCGACAGCGAGGCGCTGAGGCCGGCGATGGATACGCGCTTCCTGGGGATCGCTGTATGCGGCGAAGTATGGCGCTGCGAAGATGAAGAACGGCGGCTCGATCACGTTCATGTCGGGAACATCGGCCTGGAAGCCGCGGCCCGGCGGCGCGGTCGGATCGGCGTCATGCGGCGCGATCGAGGCGTTTGGGCGATCGCTCGCGATCGACCTCGCGCCGATCCGCGTCAACACGATCGCGCCCGGGTTCATCGACACTCCGCTGATCGACGCGCTGGTGGGAGAGCATAAAGCCGCGCTCCTCGAGCGCGAAGTAGCGCGGCAGCCGGTCAAGCGAGTCGGAACGCCGGAAGATATCGCGGATGCGGTGCTGTTCCTGATGAAGAACGGATACGTAACCGGAATCACGCTGACGGTGGACGGGGGCAGGATGCTGATCTAGGCGCGACCAATGTGGCGCGATGCAAAAGCGCGGCTACTCGGCAGCCTGCGCCGAGTGCCGCCGCAGGCAGTGTTGCTGATCACCTTCGCGAGTTTTTATTTTGCGATCGGTCCCGGCAACTTCTTCTCCGTCGACGAGGTGATGGAGGAGGAAACGGCGCAGGCGCTGATCCTCCGGCATACGATCGACATTCCCGCGATGGTCGACGCGCGGCACGGTCGCGGGCATAGCTTCTACACGGTGAAGGGGCCGGGCCTGCCGCTGGTCTCGCTTCCGTTCGTTTATCTGGGGCTCAAGCTCGACGACGCCGCTGGATCGATGAACGGTGGTCAGCTCGCGGGTCCTCCCATTGGCGCGGACGTGCAGCCGCTGCGATGGGGCGGACGGCTGGCGGCCTCGGCTTCGCTTATCGTCAATGCGCTCGCGGGCGGCGCAATCGTCGCAGTCCTGTTCATGGTCGGCGCGCAACTTTCACCGAATCGGCGAGCCGCAATGCTGATGGCAATCGCGGCCGGACTTGCGACCCTGGTGATGTCGGAGGCGACGCACTTCTATCAGCATGAGCTGGACGCGCTGATGGTACTGCTGGCGTTCTGGTTTTTCTCGGGACGGGAAACGAACGCACTCGACCGCCGCGCTTTGTTCGGGGGCATCAGCCTTGGGGTCGCGATTCTGGCGCGCCCGGACGCAGTTCCCGCCGCGGTCGTTATATGGGTCTACGGCGCGATCGTCGCGTGGAAGCTGGTAGAGAACTTTCCTGATCGATTTCCGCGAACGGTACGCCGCACGATCCTTGCCTTAGTGGGCCCGATTGGCGCAGTAGCCGGCTCGATGTATTTCAACTACCTGCGGTTCGGGAACGTCGTGCAGTTCGGATATACCGAGGATCGCGCGCGCTTCGTGCTCGACATACCCCAGATTGCAAAGGCGATCGCCGGTTATCTTGTCAGCCCCTCGCTCAGCATCTTTATCTTCGCAACACCTCTGATCCTCCTGCTGGCTGTTGGACGCCGCGCTTATCGCCGCTGGCCGTTGGAGACCGCGACGCTGCTTGTTGCGGCTGTGGCGCATCTGTTGATGATTTCCGCCAACAAGACCTGGAGCGGCGATCTGTCGTTCGGGCCAAGGTACATGCTCGAGTCGATCGTGTTGCTGATGCCGCTGACGCTGCCGGCATTCGAGATGGCGGTTGATGGCGCGTCGATTCGAGCGACGGTCGCGGTCGCCGCAGTCGTGTTCATCGGATTTATCGTGCAGCTGATCGGCGTCGCCGTGAACGTTTCCGTCAACGAGTGGAATCGCATCGCCGCCGGCATCGTGAACAAAAACGAATGGGTCTTCGTGCCGGGCGCGTCGCCGATCGTTTATCAGCTTGATGAGATCATCGCGCACCGCAATCTCAGTCCCTGGGCAATCCGCGCGTTGGCGATTCCCGATGTGGCCCTGCTCCTGCTGATCATCCTGGTGGCGATCGTGTTGCTTGGCGGCCGGCGAATATTCGACTACTTACGGGCGCCGCTGAGCGATCTCGCCAACCTGAATTCAGGCGTGCTGCCAATCGCAGTCGTGGCGGCCGCGGTGATTCCGATTTTGATTGGGTTCGCGATGGTGCGTCCAATTAGCGAAGCGCCCGACGTCCATGCGTACGCCTTGTTCAACGCCGGGATGGCAGCGCAGCGAGCGGGCCACGCGGTTGCAGCGGAGGAAGATTACGCGATGGTCCTCACGCTCTATCCGTCGAGTAAATACCCCCGCTATAACCTCGGGCTGCTCGAACAGGACGCGGGCCGGATCAACGAAGCGATCGCGCTCTACGAGGCGGTGTTGCGGGAGGATCCAAAGTTCGCGCCCGCCAAGCAGAACATGGAGTACATCCTGCACACGCGCTTCGGCTTTCCGAATCCGGTCCCGCGATGACGCGGAAGATTCAGATTGCCGCGAATAGCTGGAGTGCGAGTACGGTGCTCATGGCAGAAAAGCAGTAGATGTGATCGCGATAGACCGAGCGGGCGATCGTAGTCTGCTCCTCGACTGAACGTGTGGCGCGCGCGAGCCTCGCTGCATTTGGAATAGTGCGCACGCGAGCGAGGCCGATCGCACTGGTCGCAGCCATGAGCGAGATCCATCCGATCCACCAATGATCCGCGTGGTGGATGAGTTCCACGATGATCGCCAGCACGGTCAGCAGCATCACTACTGCGATGAGACGGTTCATCGGCCATGCCTCGACGGTGACGCGGCGGTAGTAGCCCGAGATCGATGCAAGGACTTCGGCTGGGAGCGAATTGCCGCCGTGGTTTCGCACCTGCACGTCGAACATCAGGTCAAACCACAATACTGAAAGAAGAAATCCCGCTCCGGCCGCGACGCATGCGTGCATGTCGATAAGACCTGTCCAGCTAGATGCTGTAGTTGATTGCGTGGCGGCGCTTTTCGGATAGCGTCTGCAGCGTGACTCCGCGCAGGATGCCGTTGACGGAATCGCGCACCTCGCGCCACACATCGCGCATCGCGCACGGCTGCTCGCGCGGGCACGTCGACGAGCTTTCCTCGAGGCATTCGACCGGAGTGTAGTCGCCCTCGATTATTTCCACGACGTCCGCCATCGTGATTCGCGCCGGCGGCCGCGCCAGCATGTACCCGCCGCTCGGCCCTTTCTGGCTGGCGACGAGACCCCCGCGCTTGAGCTCGATGAGCAGTCGGCGCAGATAGTTCTCGGGGATGTCCTGGGTGGCCGCTATCTCCTCGACTCGCACCGGCAGGGTGGTAGGATAGCGGTCCGCCAGCAGCAGGAGGGCCTTTAAGGAGTAATCAACGCCGACGCCGAACTTCATTTTTTTCCCAATCTACAAGGTGATATTTAGCATAAAGGGTCAATACTTGGAATAGGCGACCGGCTTAGTCATCTACTTAATTGACTAAGTAACTCACCTAAGTTACTTTTTAGAATTCCACCAGGAGATTTTCTGTGCCCAAGAGGGAGCCGCAGCCGTGGGAAATGGTCTTGAAGCGCAACTCGGTCGAGCGCCTCAAGCGAGACCTGTTCCCAACTGAGCTGACCGGTCAATGGGACCGCGTCGCGGAGACCTCGTACGAGAAGCTGCCCGAGGAAGATATCGTGCGGCTGCAGTGGTTCGGGCTGTACCACGACAAGCCGAAAATCGGCACGTTCATGATGCGCGTGAAAATCCCCAGCGGCATCCTCAGCGCCGACGGGCTGCGCGCGATCGGTGAAATCTCCGAGACCTACGGGCGCGACCAGGGCGAGCTGACCACGCGCCAGAATTTCCAGCTTCACTACATCACGCTCGACAAGTTCCCCGAGATGCTCGAGAAGCTGAAAAGCGTCGGGCTCACCACGATGGGCGGATGCGGCGACGTCGTGCGCAATATCACGGGATGCCCGGTCGCGGGGGTCGATCCCGACGAAGTTTTCGACGTGACGCCGCTGATTGCCGAGACCGCGGGATTTTTCTTTGGCAATCGCGAGTACTCGGACCTGCCGCGCAAGCACAAGATTTCGATCGCCGCATGCAAGCATCAGTGCAACGCGCCCGAGATAAACTGCGTCTCGCTGATCGCGATGCTCAAAGACGGGCGCGAGGGCTTTGCGGTGCGCGTCGGCGGCGGCCAATCCTCGACGCCGCGCCTGTCGCGGCACCTGGGCGTGTTCATCACGCGCGATCAGGCGATGCCGGTGATGCGCGCGATTATCGACGTATGGCAGGGCACCACCGAGTACCGGATGTCACGCGTCAAGGCGCGCCTCAAGTTCATGATCGACGACTACGGCGTCGATGAATTTCGCAAGCTGGTCGAAGCGAAGCTCGGTTTCGCGCTCGAGAATCTCGCCGAGATGCCGATTGCCGAGACCGAGAGCGATCACATGGGCATCCACGCGCAGAAGCAGCCCGGGCTCAACTATGTCGGCTTCCCGGTCTACCTCGGCCTGATGAGCGGCAAGCAGATGCGCGAAATTGCGGAACTGACGGCGTCATTCGGCGGCGACATCCGCCTCACGCGGCGGCAGAATTTCATCATCACCGGCATTCCGACCGCGCAGCTCGACGACGTGATCGCGAAAGTCGGCGCTATCGGTTTCCCGCTCGAAGCGAACGGCCTCTATGCGTCGTCGATCGGATGCATCGGCGATCCGCATTGCAACTACGCCGTCACTCCCACCAAGACCAAGCTCGCGACGATCATCGAGCGGCTGGTGAATCAGTTCGGCGAGCAGGTCGGCGGCCTCAAGCTGAATCTCGACGGATGCCCGCACGCATGCGCGCAGCATTGGACCGGCGACATCGGCCTGCAGGGCACTACCAGCCGCGGACCGGCGGGCGAGCCGCTCGAGGCCTTCGACATTATCCTGCGCGGCGGCCTTGGCAAGGACGCGGCGATCGGCAAGCCTATAGTCAGGCGCGTGCCGTCGCCGCTGGTTGAGGATTATGTGTCGCGCCTGTTCGGGACTTACCTCGAGCGCCGCGACGGCAACGAGACTTTTACGCATTTTTGCGTGCGCACGCCTGACGCGGAGTTGATTTCGATCGCAAGTGGAAACGCAACCGGCGCCGACGCCGCAGCCTGAACCGGGTATCGCGCCCCAAGGACTTTCGCCATGTCTGCAGGACCGCAATTCGACCAAGCGCTCGAAAAGCCCGAACTGAGTCTTATCATGGACGAGCTGGAGGCGGGTGAAGCCGCAGTCGAGCTCGACGACAAGGAGCCGCAGGAGGTCCTTGCATGGGCTATCGACCGGTTCGGCAAAGAGCTGGCGATTTGCTGCAGCTTCCAGGCCGACGGCTGCGCGCTGATAGACATGGCGCACAAGATCGATCCCCGCATCCGCGTTTTCACCATCGACACCGGCCGGATGCCGCAGGAGACCTACGACGTAATCGATAAGTATCGCGAGCGCTACGGCATCAAGGTTGAGATCTTCATGCCCGATACCGCGGTCGTGCAGCAGATGACTACCAAGCACGGCAACAATCTTTTCTACAACGACGTCAACCTGCGCCTGCTATGCTGCCAGGTGCGCAAGGTGCTGCCGCTGCGCCGCGCGCTGATGAATTACAGCGCATGGGTGACGGGACTCAGGCGCGACCAATGGGCGACGCGCTCGAACATCCGCAAAATCGAAATCGATCACGACCACGGCGGTATCGTAAAGCTCGCGCCTTTGGCGGATTGGCAGGATGAAGAAGTCTGGGACTACATCCGCGCCAACGACGTGCCCTACAACGAGCTATACGACAAGGGCTATAAGTCGATCGGATGCGCGCCATGCACGCGCGCGGTGGGCGAAGGCCAGGATCCTCGCGCGGGCAGATGGTGGTGGGAAACGGGCGCGCCCAAGGAATGCGGCATGCATTGCGCGATCGAGACCGGCGGCTTCGAGCACGAGCTGGCATCGCTGCTAGGTCAAAACGACGGCGGCACCAAATCCTAGGCACCGGCGATGGCGAGCGACGATCAGCCCAAGCCGGGCGAATCGATAACGCTCGATACGCTACAGCACGACATCCTGATTCCGCAGATCCAGGCCTTCCTCGACGCCACGAACGATCCGCAAGCGCGCGAAGTCTACCAGGCACTCAAGACTGCGATTGAGTCGCTGGAAGTACCAGCAGACCTACAGCTAAGACTAGGCGCAATCGTAGAAGTAGCTCTAACCAGCGGCAGAGTAAGACGCCTGTTCGGCCCCGGCGCAGAGCTATCGCTAAACGCCCTATTCCTGAAAACCCCAAGAGGCCGAGAAGTAGCGAAATCGCTAGCCGAACTGAACAAAGCACTAGCAACTCTAAAAGGCCAAACGGTAGAACAAATCACATCCACGCAAAGAAGCCCCGGCGCCTACGCCCTAACAATAAAGACCGACAACTGCCAAATAGTAATCCGCTTCGAACAATCCGGCGTAAGAGTAGAGAGCCTAGAAGTAGACCTAGCCCGCTAGCTACCTGAGTTGCGTTCCTAATCCGAATCCTGCCTCGCCCGTTATTTCACGGGAGAGGCGGCCGGCCGAACGCGGCCGGTCGGTGAGGGTTCTGCGAATCCAGCTGCAACTCTGCAACCTCACAGCTCTAAACTTTGAGTCCGTAGCTCCAATTCCTCGTGGCGCACGTCTCAGAGCGAAGCGAAGATCATGCGCTCGCGATACTGTCACCGCGGCAATTCCCCTTCTACTCTGCGTGTCCTATTCCTTTTGTCATTCTAGAGCGAAGCGAAGAATCCCGAATCTTGCCTCTCCCTATCAGGGCGAGGCCGCGCCTCCGGCGCGGCAGGATGACCTTAATCCCGCTGCCAATGATTGTGTTGCGCCGGGATTCGTCGCTTCGACTCTAGAATGACACAAAGCCAGGACGGGCGATTTGATTCAGAGAAGAGCACTACGGCTCCAGCCGTTCCATCAATCTCGGGAATGGTACCGTCTCTCTTATGTGATGTATCCCGCATAGCCAGCCGGTCATTCTTTCTATGCCCATGCCGAAGCCTGCGTGGGGGACTGTGCCGTAGCGGCGTAGGTCGAGGTACCATTCGAACGGTGCCAGCGGCAGGCCGTGCGAGGTTATCTTGGTGCGCAGCGTTTCGTAGTCATCTTCGCGCTGGCCGCCGCCTATTATTTCGCCGTGACCTTCCGGCGCCAGCATGTCGACGCATAGCGCGACTTCCGGGCGCGCCGGGTCCTGCTTCATGTAGAACGCTTTGCACGCAGTCGGGTAGCGATGCACCATCACGGGGCGATCGAATTCTTCCGACAGCGCGGTTTCCTCGTCGCCGCCGAAGTCGTCGCCCCAGTTGACTGCGACGCCTTTCTTTTTCAGCCGCTCGATCGCTTCGTCGTAGCTGATGCGCGGATACGGCAACTTCGCCGCCGCTTGCAGCCTGGTCGTGTCGCGCTCGAGCGTCTTGAGCTCTGCGCCTCGACGGTCGAGCACGCGGCCTACTATGTACGACACGAACTGCTCGGCCAGTTCCATGTCGCCGTCGAGATCGCAGTACGCGACCTCCGGTTCGACCATCCAGAATTCCGTCAGATGTCGCCGCGTTTTGGATTTCTCGGCGCGAAACGTCGGGCCGAAGCAGTAGACCTTGCCGAACGCGAGCGCGCCCGCCTCCGCATAGAGTTGTCCGCTCTGCGTCAGGTACGCCTTGCGCTCGCCGAAGTAGTCGAGCTCGAACAGGTTGGTAGTCCCCTCGCATGAAGTGGGCGTGAGAATCGGCGCATCGAACAGAACGAAGCCGCGCTCGTGAAAAAAATCGCGGCACGCCGAGGCCACCTCGCTGCGGATTCGCAGGATGGCGTGCTGGCGCGACGACCGAATCCACAAATGGCGGTTGTCGAGCAGAAACGCGACGCCGTGCTCCTTGGGCGTGATCGGATAGTCGCTCGCCGGCGAGATAATCGCGAACGACTTGAGCGTCAGCTCGAATCCGCCCGGCGCGCGCTTGTCCTCGCGCACGATACCGGTGACTTCGAGCGAAGTTTCCTGGCCCATGTGGTCCGCCTCGGCGAAATGCTCCGCACCGACGTCAGCCAGCGACGCCACGCACTGGCATATGCCGGTGCCGTCGCGCACTTGCAGAAAATGGATCTTGCCGCTCGAGCGCTTGCCCGCGAGCCAGCCCTTGAGCGTGACTTCGTTTCCGACCTGATGCGACAGTTCTTCGATATAAACTCGCGCCATGTGCCCATTTAAGCATATCGCTGCGCAAGTACATCAGCGTGAGTACGTCGCGCGATTCGCGTTCATCAGCTAGGATCTTGGCCGGGAGTGGAGGCGGATGAATGGGCTGAACGGGTTCGACTACTTTGGAATCGCGCTGTTCGCGGTCGGTGCAATCTACGGGCTGCAAAGGGGCGCGGTCAGAATGGTGACGTCGGTGGTATCGCTGGCGGCCGCCGTTTATTTCGCATCGATCTATTACAACAAGGCGGGCGCGTTCGCGGAGACGCAGTTCGGATCGTCGCACACGGTTGGCGCGTTGATCGGCTACGTCGCCGTCTTCGCTTTGATTTTTGCAGCGGTGGAAATTATCGGCTCATTTGCGATCCGCCTGATGCAGATAGTTCACCTGAACCCGCTGAATCGACTGGCCGGCGGCCTGCTCGGTGCGGGAATTGCCGGAGTGTTGGCCGGACTCGCCGTGATGCTGATGGCGGCGATGCTGCCGCCTGACGCGGCGATCCTGCGCAACTCGCAGCTGGTGCCAATGGTGCTCGCCTACAACGAGATGCTGGTGGGATATATTCCGGGCGACGCGAAGCTCGAGTACCAGCGCAATCGCGACGACCTGATGAGATTCTGGGTGCAGAATGCGATGAAGGGCGGGAACTCCGCGCCGTCGCCGGCCGCGCTGCCCTCGCCCTCCGTGAACTGAATCAGCGGACTTGCGTTGCGCGCTTACGCGATAGCGCCGTCCACGGCCTGCACCAGCCTGGCCTTCGGCACCGCGCCGATGATCTGTTCCTTGACCTGGCCGCCCTTGATGATGAGCAGGTTGGGAATGCCGCGAACGCCATAACGTCCCGGCGTCTGCGGATTGTCGTCGACGTTGATCTTCGCAACTTTCAGGCGCCCGGAATATTCGCCCGCGAGATCGTCAAGGATAGGCGCGATCGCGCGGCATGGTCCGCACCACGGCGCCCAGAAATCGACCAGAACCGGAGTGTCGGACTTCAGAACTTCCTGGTCGAAGCTCGCGTCGGTAACGTGAACGATTTTGTCGCTGGACATCTAAACTTGTCTCCTGTGCTCTCGGTCGCAGTCTGAACATAAGTACGCCTGACCATTCAGTCAAGGAGCGGCAGCGTGCGCGCCAATCGGGCGCGGCGGTTTGCACTTGATCCGCCTGCCGAATCCACTAACCTTGGGAACGCCATGGCTGCACCGATGATGAACGAGGTATTGCCCGACCTGCTCGAGGAGATTGTTTACCTGCTCAAGCAGCAGGGCGCCGATCCGCTCGAAGTCGAAACTGCGCGCGCTCAGAATCGAGTCGGTCTGCGATTGCGGCGACGAAAATTGCGCGAGCTTCGCTACCGCCGCCGAAGTGAAGGTCGCCAACTACGTCGAGCTGCAATCGATGGAAGGCCAGGTCATCATCGATCTCAATGCCAACGACGAGATCTGCTTCATCGAGGTGCTCGGCCGTCCCGACGTGAAGTATCTGCTCGAGGAATATTACGACACGCAGAGCTGAGCCGCGCGCAAAACGCCGCTAACCCGCCGCGCGATTTTGCGGCGCGACGCGAAACCGCTCGACGAATTCCGCGACCTCGCTCACGACGCGCTCTTTCTCACTGTCCACCGTGATGATGTGGTAGCTCTCCTCGAGCTCGATCGCGCGCTTCTCCGGACTGCCGAGACGTTTCATCACGTAGCCGACATTTTTCCGCATCGGGCAAGTGTGATCGCGCCGCGCATGCATGACGAGCGCAGGCTGCGTGACGCGCGGGAGCATCGGCTTCACCAGCGCGGATAAATCGAACAGTTTCATCGGCGCCGACAACGGCATCAGGCGGCAGGTGGGATGCACCGACTTTGCGGCGGCATCGTGGATATCCGAGCCGCCGGAGTTGTGCAGGTAGATCGTGTCGACCAGCGAGCCGAGCACGCCGCGCAGCCCACGCAGCATGATCGTCATCGACATTGGCAGAAAAAATGCCGGCGCCAGCAGAACCAGCCCCGCGATCGACTCGCCCTGATCGGCCGCAAGCCGCGCCGACAGCACTGCGCCCATCGACAGTCCTACCACCACGATCGGCTCGCCGAATTGCCGCAGCTCCTCGAGGCCCTTGACCACGCTTTCGTACCAGTTGTCGTAGCCGGCTGCGCCCAATTCCTCCGGCGTGCCGGCGTGACCGGCCAGCTTGACGCCGCGCACGCGCACGCCGCGCGCGGCGAGCTGCTCGCCGAGGTAGCGCATCTCGTACGGAGTTCCTGTCAGGCCATGCACCAGCAGCGCGCTGATGCCGGCGCCGGGAAAGAAAAACTCGTTAGTGTCGACGCCCGCTGAATGGCGCGATGGAGGCTCGTCGGAATCCGAAACCTTTGATTGCGTCATCGGTTGTATTGCCAAGTGCCTGCGCTCCTTCAGGTTGACGACTCGCCCGCTGCGAGCTGGTCGGTGTCGATCTGTATCTTCGCCTGGTCCTTCAGTTGATCGAGGAAGCGCGTCCATGCCTGCGCACGGCGTTGATCCAGGTAGTCCTGCATGAACGATTTCTGCGCGCTCTTCCATTCGTCGTCAGTCGGCTCGGTGCGCGAGATGACTTCGAACAGGTACGAGTTGCCGCCGCTCTCCATCGCGTGATCGATCACTCCGGGAATCACCGGCACCGCTGCGGCCGCGTCGGTCACCTCGGGAAATTCGCCGATACCGGGGACTTTGTGGTCTGCGCGCGTGAACGGATCGACAGTTTTAATCTCGAGATTGTTGGATATCGCCGCCTTGTCAAAATCGGCCGGGCTCTTGATCGTGGCGAGTATCTTTTGCGCCTGCTGGCTCGCGTCGGCTTCCGCCATCGATCGAATCAGCGCATCGCGCACCTGCGGCTCGATCTCCTTCAACGGCGGAATCCGCGACGGTACTCGCACCACCAGCTTGATCACGTAAGGCGAGCCCTTCTCCGGCACCAGCGCCACCTGCCCCGGATCGAGCTTGAACGCCGCCGCCATAAGTTCGCGATCCTGCTCGAGGCCGCCGGCCGGCTCACCCTGCGCGACCAGCGGCGTCTCGACCGCGTCGATACCGCGCTTCTTCGCGAGGTCCTCGAGGTTGGCGCCGCCGAGCGCCGCCGTCAGATCCTCCTGCGCCGCCTCGCGCCCGAGCTTCGCCCCCGCCTGCGTTCGCAGTTCCTCGATTATCTTCGGCTTCGCCTCGGCCAGCGTGTCGCTATGCGCGGGCTGGTACGAGTCGAGCTTGACGATATGAAAGCCGTAGTGCGTCTCGACCATCGTGATCTGCCCGGGCTTCATCGCGAACACCGCGTCTTCGAACGGCTTGATCATCTGGCCGCGCCCGAACGTGCCGAGGTCGCCGCCCTGCAGCTTGTTGGATGGATCGTCCGAGTACTTCGCCGCCAGCTTGGTGAAATCTCCCCCCGCTTGCGCCTGCTTGAGCACCTCGAGCGCCTTGGCTTTGGCCGCCGCCTTCTCTTTGTCGGTCGCGCCCGCTTCAACCAATATCAGGATGTGCCGCGCGTGCACCTGCTCCGTATGCTTGAAGCGCGTGTCGGCGTAGCGGTTGTAGTAATCCTGGATTTCCTTGTCGGGCGGCATGTACTTGGCGGCCAGTACGAGCGGCTCGTAGTGCACGTAGGCAAACTTGATGCGCTCGGGCTCGCGAAACCGCTCCGAGTTCCCTTTATAGTAGTCGGCGACCTGACTTTCAGTCGGCGAGATCTTCGCGATGTAGTCGGCGTAGGATACTTCGACGTAGCGCAGTCCGATCTTTTCGTTGGCAAGGTTGTAGGCGTGACGCGCCTCGTCGTCGCTCACGATCACGCCGCTGTCGATCATGCTGCGCAGCGTGTCGGAGATCATGCGATCGCGCTCGTCGGCTTCGTACTCGGCGGGCAGCAGGTTGTTGTCGCGCAGCACCTCCTGGTAGGTGTCGAAATCGAACTGGCCGTCGCGCTGAAAAACCTGCTCCTTCGAGATCTTATCCTGCAGCGCCGCGTCGCTGATGTTGATGCCGAGATGGCGCGCCTCTTCGCCGATCAATTGTCCCTCGATCAACCGCTGGACTGCTTCCTGGCGGATATTGACGCTCTTGAGGACGGCCTGCGCGCTGGCGCCGTACATCTGTTGCACGGTCTCGCGCAGCTGGGTGGCTTCGCGGTCAACCTGGTCGGGGAGTATCTGGCGGCCGTTGACGATCGCGATCGGATGGATGGCGCTGAACAGGCCACCGCCGCCGAAACCCCAGAACGCCATGATGAGGGCCAGGAAGGTGAAGGTGGCTTTCACCTGCCACGAGTACTGATAACGACGAATTCCTTCTAACATTGAATTCGCATCATACTTTAGTGCCTTTTCTGTGCGCAATTGCGCCCGGTTACTTGCTTGCCCCTCCTGCCGTCTGTTAGCGTGTCGGCCAGTGGCAGTCGGGCGGGCCCAAGCGTCCAGGCCGGGCAATTCTGCAACATTTGGGCCCCGTCTTGGGGTGGTATTCGGGCCGGGTCTTGTTACCGGCAGCCAGGCCTGAACCAGGGGCAGGCAAGGGGCAAAAGTCGTGGTTCTCAATTCAATTTTCGGCTGGTTTTCCAACGATCTTGCAATCGATCTAGGCACCGCCAACACCCTCATTTACGTGAAGGGCGAGGGCATCGTGTGCAACGAGCCGTCGGTCGTCGCGGTGCAGAAAGACTCGCGGGGCTCGCGGCGCGTGCTCGCTATCGGCTCGGAGGCAAAGAAGATGCTCGGCCGCACGCCGGGCTCTATCGTCGCCATCCGGCCGCTCAAGGACGGCGTGATCGCCGACTTCGAGATAACCGAGAACATGCTCAGCTACTTCATCAAGAAAATTCACTCGGGCAAGACGCTCGTGCGTCCGCGCCCGCGCATCGTCATCTGCGTGCCGTTCGGCATCACCGCGGTCGAGAAGCGTGCGGTGCGAGAATCGGCGGAGCAGGCGGGCGCGCGCGAGGTTTACCTGATCGAGGAGCCGATGGCGGCTGCGATTGGCGCCGGCCTTCCGATCACCGAGCCGGCCGGCAACATGATTGTCGACATCGGCGGCGGCACTACCGAGGTCGCCGTGATCTCGCTGGCCGGCGTCGTGTTCTCGCGCTCGGTGCGAGTGGCGGGCGACAAGATGGATGAAGCGATCATCCAGCACATCAAGCGCAAGTACAATTTGCTTATCGGCGAGCGCACCGCCGAGCTGATCAAGATTACAATTGGGTCGGCCTACCCCGGCAACGAGATTCAGACGATGGAGATCAAGGGCCGCGACCTGGTGGCGGGCGTGCCCAAGATTATCGAGATAACCGACGAAGAGATTCGCGAGGCGCTGATGGAACCGGTGCGCCAGGTGGTCGAGTCGGTGCGTATCGCGCTCGAGCGCACGCCGCCGGAACTCGCCTCCGACATCGTGGACAAGGGAATAGTGCTGGCGGGCGGCGGCGCGCTGCTGCGCAACCTCGACGTGCTGCTGCGCGAGGAGACCGGGCTGCCGGTCACGCTGGCCGACGATCCGCTGACTGCGGTCGTGATGGGTGCGGGCAAGGTGTTGGACGAACTGTCGCTGTTGCGCGACGTGACCGTTGATTGATCGACTCGCCGCAGACCTGCTGAACCTTGAGCCGGCGCGTCGGGCTGTAATGACGTGAGAAGCGGCTTTCTCTGGCGAAACCGCGTGCTGCTGGCCAGCAGCGTGCTGCTAATTCTGTCGCTCCATTTGATCTCGACCGGCGTGCATCCCGGCGATTTCGCCGCGCGTCCGCAGTCCGCGGTGCTCGAGATCATCAGCCCCGTCGATACCGCGTTTACCCATCTCAGCGACGGCGCCTCTTCTATCGTCGGCGACTACGTTGACCTGCTGCACGTGCGCGACGAAAACAAGCGGCTGCGCGACCAGCTGGCGCGGGTCAACAGCGATCATGTGCGGCTGGAGGAGCTCGAAGCCGAAAATCAGCACCTTGGCAATCTGCTCGGACTGCGCGACGCGCTCGGCACCGACGCGGTTGCGGCCAACGTGATCGGCAGCGACGCCACCGGACTTTCACACACCCTGATCATCTCGTCGGGTTCGAGCGAGGGGCTGCGGGTCGGCATGGCAGTGCTCGCCAACGAGGGCGTGGTGGGCAAGATAATCACAACCAGTCCGCACGCGTCGCGGGTGCTACTGATAGACGACCACAACTCCGCACTCGACGGCTTCGACCAGCGCTCGCGCGCGCGCGGAATCGTCGCCGGGCTGGTCGATTATGGCGTGCGGCTGAAGTACGCCGACCGCTCGCAGGACATCCAGGAAGGCGACTCGATCGTGACCTCGGGTCTCGATGGGATTTTTCCGCGCGGGTTGCTGGTCGGAACGGTCAAAAACGTGCGGCGCCAGGGGCCGGGGCTGTTCCTCGACGTATCGATCACGCCCGCGGTTGATTTTCGCGAACTCGAGCAAGTGCTGATAGTCACGCAGCCGCCGCCGCATCTCGACGACGAAGCCAAGGACTAAGGCGGTTGCGGCTAATCCTGCTGTTCGGGGCGTTCGTGGTGCTGGGATTGGCGTTCGAGTCCGCCGTGCCTCACCTGGTTTCGTTTCGCGCGCTGATTCCGAACCTGATCATCATACTGGCGGTCGACCTCGGCCTGCGGCATCACGGCGTACTGCCCGCGACGATCGCGTTCGCGATGGGCTATGCGACCGATGCGCTCAGCGGAACGCATCCGGGGCTCAACGCCTTCATGATGACGATGGTCTTCCTGGTCAGCTACGAAATTTCGACACGGCTGATGGTAGCCAACGCATTCGTCGGTGCGACGCTGGTGTTTTTCGGCGCGATCCTGACGGCGCTCGGCGCTATCGCGATCGCCAACGGTTTCGACGCTCTCGCCGACACCGGCGCGATGCTGCCGCGGCTGATGCTCGAGGCGGCCATCTCGGCGATTGTCGCGCCGTTCGTGTTTGCGATGCTGGCGGGTACCAAGCGGCTGGCGGGATTGCCTGTGGGAGCGCTGCGCGAATAGATTGGACGTGGTAGCCCGTCGTGGCGAAGAACCAAACCCCGAGAAGTAGCAGTAATAATCGGCCGGTCCCGCTGCTGGAACCGCGCATCGCGACGTTCACGGTCCTGATGTTCGTGATTTTTGCCGTCGTCTCCGTGCGCCTGTATTACCTGCAGGTGCTGCACAACCAGGAGAACGTCGAGCTGGCCGACCGCAACCGGATTCGCCTGCAGCGCGTGCCCGCGCCTCGCGGCCTGGTCTTCGATCGCAATCATCGGCCGCTGGTCGATACGAAGCCGTCGTTTGACGCGCAAATCGTGCCCGAGGATTCCGACAATCTTTCGCTGACGATCGAAAGGCTCGAACGTTACACCGGCGCGGATGACATCCCGGATAAAATCTCCGACGCCGATGAGGAAGGGCGGCCGCCTTACGAGCCCATTACCGTGGCCGAGCGTCTTGGCTGGCAGCAAGTCGTGGCGCTCGAGACCCATCAGCTCGAGCTGCCCGGCGTCAGCCTGCAAATCACGCCGGCGCGCCATTACCTGTACGGCGAGCTCGCGGCGCATCTGCTGGGCTACGTCGGCGAAGTGACGAAGGCCGACCTGCAGGAGCACGAGGACTACCACATGGGCGACGAGATCGGAAAATTCGGTCTCGAGCGCGTGTGGGAAAGTTTTCTGCGCGGCGACGCGGGCGGTGAAGAGATCGAAGTCGACGCGGTCGGGCGCCGGCTCCGCGTGCTCAAGGAAATTGCCGACAAGCCCGGCGAAAGCATCGTCATGACCATCGATCTGAATCTCCAGCAGGCGGCGGAGCAGGCGATGGAGGGCAAGAACGGCGCGTTCGTGGCGCTCGATCCGAGAAACGGCGACGTGCTCGCGATGGTCTCGCATCCGGCCTTCGACCCCGACATTTTCGGCGGCGGCGTGAAAGCGTCGGCATGGAAAGAGCTGATGACCGACCCGAATCATCCGCTGCAGAATCGCGTCATCCAGGGAATCTATCCGCCGGGATCGACCTTCAAAATTGTCGATTCGGTCGCCGGCTTGCAGGAAGGCACGCTGCATCCCGACACCACCTACACCTGCCCCGGCGGGATGTGGTTCGGCGGGCGCGAGTATCATTGCTGGCGCAAACAGGGGCACGGCACGATCGAACTGCATGACGCGATCGTACGGTCGTGCGACGTTTATTTTTACAATGTCGGAGAGAAACTCGGCGTCGATCGAATCGCGAAGTGGGCCAACCTCATGGGCCTCGGCGTGAAGAGCGGCATCGATCTCGATCACGAAAATCCCGGCACCATCCCGTCGTCGGCGTGGAAGCAGAAGCGCTACCACGAGCGATGGTATCCGGCGGAAACGTTGTCGGTCGCGATCGGCCAGGGCTATGTCGCCACCACGCCGCTGCAGATGGCGGAAGTCGCCGCGCAGATCGCCAACGGCGGCATCCGCTATAAGCCGCAATTCGTAAAATACGTCGAGGGCCTCGACGGCAATATCGCCAAGTCCTATCCGCCGATCGTCGAGAACCGGATGAAGATCGATCCCGACGCGCTCGCAGACGTCAAGGACGCGATGGCCGACGTCGTCAACGGCGTGGGCGGCACCGCGCACAAGGCGCATCTCGACAACGTCATCGTCTGCGGCAAGACCGGCACGGCGCAGGTCGTCGGCGACAAAGGTCCTTCGAGCGAAGACGAGACCGAAGACAAGACGCCCGAGCAGTTCAAGGATCACGCGTGGTTCATCGCGTTCGCGCCCAAGGATCATCCTACAATCGCCGCCGCCTGCATCATCGAGCACGGCGGCCATGGCGGCAGCGCGTCGGCGCCGGTGATTCACGACGTCTTCCAGCGCTACTTCCAGCTCTATCCGCCGCCGCCGGAACCGGCAATCGCACACGTGCTGGAAGACGAAGACAGCTCGCGATGACAGGAGTGCGAGCCTGATGGCGGCGGGGGATCGCAAATTCATACTTCATTTCGACTGGACGCTGTTCATCCTCGTGCTGGCGCTGGCCGGCATCGGGCTGGTCAGCGTGATCAGCGCGTCGTACACCGGTGTGCCGCATAAGTCGCTGGACCCGCTGGTGCTTCGCCAGATTGTCTGGATCGTCGCCGGCACCGTGGCGATGCTCATCGCGGTGCTGATCGATTACCGAACGCTGCAGGCCTACGCCTACCCATTTTATGTGCTGGTGATCGGACTTCTGATCGCGGTGATGGTCGCGGGGCACGCCACCGGCGGATCGCGCCGATGGATCAATCTCGGCTTCTTTCATCTCGAACCGTCGGAGCTGGCGAAGCTCGCCGTGGTGCTCGTGATGGTGCGTTACCTGCGCGAGGATCCGCCGAAAGGCGGCTGGGGCCTGCGCAATCTGATCATCCCGTTCATCCTGCTCGGCGTGCCGGCGGTGCTCGTGCTTAAGCAGCCCGACCTCGGCACCGGGTTGATCCTCGTGCTGCTCACCATCACGCTGATTTTCGTCGGCGGTCTGAACTGGCGCACGATGCTGATACTGGGAGTCGCGGGGATGCTCGCGGCTCCGCTCAGCTGGCACTATCTGAAGCCTTATCAACGCCAGCGGCTGGTCAGCTTCATCAATCCGCAGGCCGATCCGCTGGGATCCGGCTACCACATCATACAATCCGAAATCGCGATCGGCGCGGGCGGGCCGCTCGGCAAGGGCTTTCTGAAAGGCACGCAGGCGCGGCTGAATTTCTTGCCCGAGCAGAGCACGGATTTTATCTTCGCGGTTTTTGCCGAGGAGTTCGGCTTCGCCGGCGCGATGCTGCTATTGGCGCTGTATGCGAGCGTGATCGCGCGCGGCGCATATATTGCGCGGCACGCGCGTGACCGCTTCGGCGCGTTGCTCGCGGTCGGACTGACGGCGATCGTTTTCTGGCAGGTGGCGGTCAATATCGGGATGGCAACCGGGATGCTGCCGGTGGTGGGAATCACGCTGCCGCTGGTGAGTTACGGCGGATCGTCGCTGATCGCGATGATGGCAGCGATGGGCATTCTCATCAGCATCAACAACCGCCGCTACCTGTTCTGAGTTTTTCGATGGCAGCAGCAAGCTGCGCCAGGTCCGCGTCGTTCTACCAGCTAAACGACGCCCCTCCCGGTGTCATTGTGCGATAGCGTTGAATGGGATCTTCTCCGAAGGAAGCCGCTCTCTTTGGCAAAATCCGCCACCCGCGAATCCGCGTCGTTGCTCAGCGTCTTCAGATCCTGCTCGGCTTCCTGGGTTCCAAGGTACGAAAAAATCGCAGCGGCGAGTATGCGCTTATTTGGATCATTGCTTTCCGAGTCCTTGATCGCGGCGCTCATGGTCGAGTCTGAATTGATGCTAAGAAATGCCTCGGCCTTCGCAGCATCAATTCTCGCACAGGGATAGTCCCGCTGAGCCTGCCGCCGAGCCTGCCAATCAGGTGTTGGTGCAGCTTCAGGCGTTGGAACAGGAGCAGGGGCGGTAACTATGCACGGGGACCCACCTGTCCCAAGGTTGTTACAAAATGTCATAGCGCTCGGCGCAAGATTGACCGTCTGAGCGGCTGTCAGCCGCGGTTCCGAAGAATATGCGGCTAGTTGCGCCTCCAAGGACTTGAGGTAATTCCGGTAATAGTCTTTGTACTGATCACTGACCTCCGAATAACCGTTACCCGTCCAGGCGAAAACAAGGGGCCATTCCGCGTCGCATCCGACCTCGCTAATGCGCTGGCTGCGTTCGTACCCTGTGGTGGCTAGCAGATCGCCCCAAAGAACCAACTCGTGCCTTCCGTCATGATTGATATCGAACACGCTGTTGGCCAGATTCTGCCCATATGCAGCGTCCGTGTGGTAAATCTCAAATCCTGTTGGCGTCTTGTCGAAAATGTCTAATTCATTGCATTCCGGCCACTGCCGCCCTCCGGGGTTGACCGCTGTAATCAAAGACAGATTCCCGGAGTTCCGCAAATCGGCGAAACGAAACTCACACACCTTAACGAAAGGCTCGTCGTCGCCAAAGGCACGATCGTAGAAATCCTGCACAGCGTCCAGCGAAGGCGGATTCGAGGCGAGGTTGTGAGCGGCGTTCACCGACCAATCGGCTGACACAAGCGCGGGCGGGGCATCGCCAGCATTAACCCGGATCGGCATTGAGAGAGAGAAGGTCAAACAAAACGTGACCGCGATGAGCGTTTTTTTGTTCATGGCTCAAGGCGATATAGTATTGGTTATTAGGATGATTCCAACCAGCAGAAGAGCCTTCGCTGATCGCAATGGGCATTCTCATCAGCATCAACAACCGCCGCTACCTGTTCTGATTTTTTCGACGAGGTAAAGCCCGTGGCGCACAAAAAGAAATTCACCGACCCTGTGGACCTCGAAATTGTCGAAGTTCAGCGGCGCTTTATCGATGTGATGGAAAACGTGAGGCTCGAAACGATCAGCCCCGAGATGAAGCAGCGCTACCTGACGGTAATGAAGTCGCTGACCGAGAAGCTCGCGATGCCAAGCAAGCCGCTGCACGAAATCCTCGGCGAAATGATGAGCGAAGCCGGCCCCCTAATCTTCCAGTCAATGCAGCGCTAGCGCGCGAAAAAAAGAGGCGACTCGGATGAGCCGCCTCTTCTTCGTGATTGTTCCCCGGTGATTTCTCAGCCCTTCGGTAGTTGCAGGATGCGCTCGCCTATCATGTTTTTCTGCACCGGCGAGGTGCCGCCTGCGATCGTCATCGACTCCGACGACAGAATCCGGCGCATCCAGTCGCCGTCGGGTGCGAACGGCGTGTGGCGCTCGAGCAGCGCGTACTCACCGAGCAGGCGCGTGATGAACTTGGTCATCCGCTGACCGAGGTCGGTCGAGAGCAGCTTCGAGATCGACGCCTCGGGTCCGGGCTGCTGACCCTTGAGCCGTTTCGACAGGCTGCGCAGGCCGTTGTACTTCTTCGCGGTCGCTTCGATCGCGAACTGCGCGATTGATTGGCGGATGTCATTGTCCTCGATCGCCGGCCGGCCATTCAGCTCCACCGACTTGGCAATCTGTACGAGCTGATGCAGCAACTGCTCGGTGCCGCCGAGCGTCTCGCCGATGCCGAATCGCTCATGCATCAGGGTGGAGACCAGCACCTGCCATCCCATGTTGACGGGGCCGAGCAGGTTTTCCTTGGGCACGCGCACGTCTTCGAAAAAGATTTCGTTGAACTCGCTGTCGCCGGTGATTTGCTTGAGCGGACGGACGCTGACGCCCGGCGCTTTCATATCGACCAGCAGCGCGCTCATGCCCTTGTGCTTGGGCACGTCGGGATCGGTGCGCACGAAGAGCTGCACGAAGTCGGCGCGATGCGCGATCGTGGTCCAGACCTTCTGGCCGTTGACGACAAACTCGTCGCCCTTGAGCTCGGCCTTGCATTGGATCGACGCGAGGTCGGAACCCGCGCCCGGCTCCGACATTCCCTCGCACCAAATCTCGTCGCCCGCGAGGATCGGATTCAGGTAGCGCTTCTTCTGCTCGTCTGTTCCCCATTGCATCAGCGCGGGACCGGTCATGATGACGCCGAGCACGTTGCATCCCATCGGCAGGTTGAGGCGGCCGAGTTCCTGCTGAAAGATGACCTGCTCGATGAAGGTGGCGCCGCGGCCGCCGTACTCCTTGGGCCACGTGAGCCCCGCCCAGCCGGCATGATAGAGCTTTTTGTGCCAGGCCTTGAGGCGCTGCCAGACGGCATCGTCGCCGCCTGCTTCGGGGTCGTCGACGCGGCCAAGAGCTTGCGGGCGATTCTCCTCAAGCCATTTCCGCACGTCCATCCGATAAGCGTCCTGTTCAGCGGCTCCAGGTAAAATCCATTTGGTTCGAGACTCTCCCTTAAATTACCGACGTTGCCCGCCATAGCGGCGCACACGGGTATCTCTTGAGTACCGCCCAACAGGACTGCGGAGCAAGCCCCGCGCGCGGTGAGCCGGAACAGGCGCCGTCGAGACGATCAGATCACGGAGATGTATCGACGCAAGGCTCCGCCAATGTGCTATCGGGGCTGAAGCACGCGACGAAGCCGTCCAGCGTGGAGTTCGGCAGGGACACGTTCGAGGTCTGCCCGTTTGGATTCCTCATTATAACCTGAAAGGCATCATCGAGATTGGCGCTGTCGCCGTTGGCGACCGACGCGCTGAAGATGGTCGTGCCGTAATCCGCCAGCGGTAAAATGCCTTTATTGCCGGTGGGCGCCTCTTCAATGTAGTCCACCGAGAGCTTCGAGGACTTGTAGGTGAAGAGCTGGCTCCAGGATTGGCTGGTGGTCACGTCCTCGAGCGAAAGCGTCCACTTCTGCTTGTTCTTGCATTTTCCCGCGCAGCTCAGGGACGCGGTAATGACATCGCCGGGATTCACTTCGAGCTGATTTATCTGAATGATCGATCCCGGAATCAGCTCGTACCAGGCGATGTAATCCGTCTCCGTGTCGCTGACCGCCGCCTGCAGGGTCCCGAGCTGAATCAAGGTGTTGTCGGGCTTCCTGCATCTCTTGCCTTTGCAGAACCCGCCGATCCCGACCCAATTGAGCGAAACTGCCTCGACGCCCAGGAAAGTAACCTCGGGCACGACCCAGGTTGATGACGCGGACGTGTAGTGATCCCCGGTCTCGACCTTGGACAACACGTAGCCGGACCAGTTTTCGCTGGTCATTTGGTTGCTGACGGACGCGACCGGGTTGCCGTTGTGGTCGCGAACCAGCACGATCGGAGCGCTCTTCACGGCGAGTTTTGCCGGTCCGGCAAACGCGGGTAACGTCGAGCAGCCGATCGTCAGAATGAGGACGCAAATGACGAACAAAGTGAGTCTATTGGATGCATTCACAACTCACGACCTAACCATGCTGCAAGATGAGGGTCAACGACATATTTTGTGCGCAATTTCTTGCAACTATCGCTCTACTAATGCCTAGTTGCCGCGCTCCGGCGGAGAATCCTCGGGCGCGAGCTCGACTTTTTGGCCCGCAAATATCGCTTCGAACGATAGCTGAGCGGTCGAGGGACCGGCCGTCACCACGATTCCGTAGGTGCCGGCGTGAGGCAGCGACATGTTGATATTGATCGCAACCGGGATTTTCACCGACGCTGTTTTGGGCACGTCGGGAGCAGGTTGACCGGTCTCCACCTGGCCTTTCATTTCGGGGACGATCGCGACTCCGGCCTCGTCGGCAATCACCACGTTCAGCGGGTACTTGATTCCGATTTCGTTCGACGTGAAGCCAAGGCCGATCGCGATGGCAAGCTGAACGGGGGCCGGGTAGCTGGGCGATCGGAAGAGGTTCCATCCTCCCCCCAGCACATAAATTTTGCCGCCAGCCGCCTGGGCCGCATCGGCGAGTAAAGCATATTCGATTTTCATCTTTTACCTTCCACGCACTCTCTATTCGTAGCGCGTTGTTCAATCGGCTGCACTCTCAGGTGTCGGCCCCGATGCGCGTCAGTTCGGATTCGGCGGCGGACTGCGCGTTCAGTATGCGAACGATATTTTGCGCCATGAAGCTGCTGAGTAGTTTCTCGCGCGCAGCCGGGTCGATGCTGGCCGCCTGCCGGCTGACTTCGGCTGCGCGCTCGAGCATCGCGGCCTCGAGCGGCCGGAAATGCTTCCATGCGATCGGCGCGAGCCGATCGGGCGCGCACGCGACCAGATCCTGGATCTTCCTGAAGCGCCACCATGGCGAATCAGGCGAAGGTTTTTCGCCGCCCGCCGCAAGAACAGGCGGCAGCGTCCCGGCCACGAACAGCGGAAACGCGATCGAGGTGCACGGCGCCGCGAGCGACGCCCATAGCACCGGGATCGTGTCCGCGCCGGGCGCCGGAAGTTCGGCGACCATGCTCGCAGTCGTGGCGGAGACCGAGCCGTGCATGCATAGCGTCGGCGAATCGTCGCGCGCGGCAGGGTCGCCGCCAGGAGGCGTCTCGCCGCGCGCGCCATGGTCGCGCAGAATTGCGAACATCTCGCGGATGGTGCGGCGGCCATTGCGCGCGACGAGTTCGCGGCTGCGCGCCAGCCGTCCGCGCGCATTCAGCGGATCGCTTTTGTCCTTGCCGGCCTTACGGCTCGAATACGCCGCGGCAAAGTCGAAGGGCGTGTCGCCGTCGCACCATCCGCGAGCGCGCGCATAGCTTTCGACATCTGCGGAGCCGGAATTGCCGGCGTCAATCGTCAATCGATTCGAGATGCATGCGCGCTCGGTGACGCGGCGCGCAATCCATTGGCGGCCTGAGCTTTCGAGCACGTACGCCTGCGCATGATCGGCGATAATGAAACTGCCGCAGTAGCGGAAATCGACGTCGTACTGCGCCGACCCGCCCTGCCCATGGCGTTCGATCAACCCGCCGATGATTTCGGTCGCCTCGCGTGCGGTCGTCGAGCGTTCGAGTCCGAGCCGCACCAGATCCATCCCGAGCAAACCTGTCGCCGGCAGCGTCTCGCGCGTCAGCACCGCTTCGTTGCCAATCGCGACTCCATGCTCGTTGAGGCCGTGCTCGAAACCCCAGAGCCAGAAAGGGCGCGAGCCGATCACGGCCGCCGTCTCGGCGACTTGCGGAATCTCAATGTACTGGCAGTGAACGGTCGCGCCTTCAGGATGAACGCGGCGAGGCGACTGCGCCAGCGGCTGGCATTCGAGCGGCGCGCGGTCGGAATTCTTGGCGAGCAGGGTAGCGCCAGCGCGCGTATGCGGCGCCAGCACGACCATGGTATCGCAAGAAGGAATGGGGGATCCGGCCATGAAGAATGTAATTGTAGTGAAACCCACCGTGGGTTTCACACTTCCCCGGCAGGGGTAACCCCTGCAGCTAACAACAAGACAGGTGCGGATTTCGCGACGTTAAAGAGGCGCAGTCGGAGAAAGACTTCCGACAGTCAGATCGAGCTGCGGCCACTTCCGAAGTCTTCAGGGGACTGATGTACAAGGCTGAATTAGTTCAGCCTTACCGCCAGCGATTTTGCGGGTTACTCTAGCTCCAGTCACTTGATTTCCGAGAGACGGGGTCGAACATTGTCATTGATTCGGTCCGAGGCCCGCTCCGATGGCGAAGATTAGCCCTGTCCACTGGAAACGTTTGAGATGCGTATTTGAACACGACGGTTTCGTTTTCAAAACTGGCAAAGGTGACCATTGGAAGGGTGAGAAAGCGGGAGTGGCCAGGCCTATAGTCATTCCCGCCTACGACGAAATTGGTCTCGACATTATCCGATCCTGCATGCGCACAGCCGGAATGACGCGAGAGCGTTACCTTCAACTATTAGAGAAGTGTTGAGCAATCACGCAGAAGCTGCGCGTGGATGAGCACGACCAACTGAGAATGGCAGCGGAACTGTTACTTCCTTCTGGCTCCGTGCTCCCGTTTTCGATTTCTTCGGGCGCCCGACGGCCGGCACGAATCCCGCCTCGCGCAAGACGATTTCCAAGGTGCCGCGCTCGTAACAACTGAGGAGAAAAGTCGCAAGCGCGTCCTTCAGGTTTCGCTCGGCCTGTTCGCGTGTGTGCCCCTGTGAGTGGACATCGAGCAATCTGCACGAGGAGATGAACCACTTGCCCTTTTTTCTTACTTGCGCGGGGAGCTTAAATTCCATTGTGGCTTGCATTTCGATGACCTGCTGATGGTCGTATCATAGCTGTTCACGCCCGTGAATCGTAACAGCCAATTCTCGTACCTCTGCAATGCTTGCGGGCTGTGTTGCCATGACAAGGTCATCACGCTGTCGCCTTATGATGTGATGCGGATCGCGCATGCTGCCGGCGTCTCGACGCGCGAGGCAATCGATCGCTTTACCGTTCGGCGCAGGATCGATCCTGAAGTTCGGCGACGATGGCGCATGCCTCGCGCTTGAGGGCACGCGATGCGCGGTCCATCGCGGACGCCCGCTTGCGTGCCGCCTGTATCCGTTGGGAATCGAACGTCAGCGAAGACGCGGGCGGTGAAAGGTTTGTGATGCTCGAGCCCGCGGCCGGATCGATTGGCGTCTATGGAATCGACGGCTCGGTGGGCGAATTCGTTCAGGCGCAGGGCGTGGACGCGTATCTCGAGGCGAACGCGCGCTACGCGTCGTTGCTTCCTGTTTTTCGCGAACGGATAGGACAGACGGTCGATTTCGATCGCGTCGAGCCGCGCGAGTTCTGGCGCCGCGCTACGCGCGAGGCGCTCGCCGAATCAAACTATGATGCCAATCCGCTGATCGACGCTCTGTTCGACGCCGATGGCATCGACGTAGATACCATCGATGCTCATCTCAAACGTGTGGCCGAGATGATTCGGCGCGAGTCGAATCCGGAGTTACTCGCGTCGGCAGCAGTGATGCTCGCGGTGAGCCTGGGTTATTCGCCGTCAGAAGTGATTGAGTAGTAGCCTCTCCCTATCAGGGAGAGGCTAGGTCAGTTCGATGCTGGAGCCGCTGGGCTGGCTGGGGCCGCTGGCGCGGCGGGTGGGCCGGTCTTGGGTACGCCGAGGTCGGTGAGGATTTCGATCGCATGCGTGGACGGATCCACGCTTGGATACACCTTCAGCACCTTGCCGTTCTCGTCGATTACGTACGTGATGCGCCGATCGAGCCCCAGGATCGGAATGCCGTTGGCAGCGCCGTAGGCCTTTGCGATCTTCTTGTCGGGATCGAGCAGGAGCGGGAACGGCAGGCTGTTCTTGCGAATGAAATCCTTGTGCGCGTCTGCGGAGTCCACGCTGCATCCGAGCACGACCAGGCCCGCGTCGGTGAAGCGCGCATAGCCGTCGCGGAACGCGCACGCCTCTTTGGTGCATCCCGAGGTTTCATCCTTGGGATAGAAATAGAGGATGACTTTTTTGCCGTGGAAGTCGGCGAGCGAGACCGGGGCTTCGTTGTCGCCGGTCACCATCTGGGTCGTGAAGGGCGGCGCGATTTCTCCTTCCTTGACCAGTTCAGCGCGCGCGATTTGCGGACGTAACGCGATGGCGGCGACGACGAAACAACGACTGCGATTATTCCAACTGTGAACATTTTCATGCTTTTCCTCCCCAGTTGGGGGTTAACTGCTATCGGAATTGGAAAGTTCCCGGGTTGCTAGCTGTGGCCGCGGAACCCTCACCTAACCTCTCCCGTGAAAGGTCACCCTCACCCGCGCCAGGCGCGGCCTCTCCCGCAACTAAGCGGGCGAGGCGGGTAAGTGGTGGCGCAGAACGCGACATCCTAACTGGGGCGAGGGATCAGACGTAGTAGAGCCAGTCGCGGTAGCGCGGTTCGCGGCCGTGCAATGTCGCCCTGAAGACTTGTTCCACCTTGGCCGTGATTGGGCCCGGCCTGCCAGAGCCGATTTTGCGATCGTCGAGTTCCACGACCGGGGTAACTTCGGCGGCCGTGCCGGTCATGAATGCTTCGTCGGCGATGTAGAACGCGTCGCGGGCGAAGGATTCCTCGCGCACCTCGATCGCGTTGTCGCGGAGAATCGTGATGACGGCATCGCGGGTGATTCCCGCCAGTACCGAGGTGAGCGGCGGCGTGCGCACTACCCCGTCGCGAATGACGAAGACGTTCTCGCCGCTGCCCTCGGCGACAAAGCCCTCGGTGTTGAGCAGCAGGGCTTCATCGTAACCGTTGCGCCGAGCTTCGTAGCCCGCGAGGATCGAGTTGACGTAGTGACCGGTCGCTTTCGCCGCTGGCATCATCGAGTTGTGATGGAACCGCACGAACGATGAGGTCTTGAGCCGCACGCCCTTTTCGATGCTGTCCTGGCCGAGATACGCGCCCCACGGCCACGCGGCGATCGACACGCGAATTTTATTTCCGCGCGCCGACAGTCCCATCTCGCCTTCACCGAAAAACACCAGCGGCCGGATGTAGCATTCGGCGAACTTGTTGATGCGCACGACGTCGGCGCATGCCTTGAGCAGCTCCTCCTGGCTGTAGGGGACCTCCATCTCGACGATGTGGCCGGAGTCGACGAGGCGGCGGATGTGCTCGCGGGCGCGGAAGATCGCGGAGCGGCCGTCGTCGCTCTTGTAGCATCGCATCCCTTCGAAAACCGCGAGGCCGTAGTGCAGGCTGTGGCTCAGGACGTGAATGGTGGCCTCGTCGTAGGGGACCATCGCGCCGTCCATCCAGATTCGATCGGAGCGGAGACTGTTCGCAGGCATAGTGGAGTCAAAAGTAGTCGAAGGTGAGTGGTTAGTCGATGGGCTAAAGAAAACCTGACCCTGACCCGCGCGCGGGAAGGGGAACCGCACATCTTAGGTCAGAATCTAGCGAGTTTTTCTAAGCGACTATGCGGTCGGAGAAGCCGGCTACGTCGTAGGTCATTATCAGTAGATCGCGCGCGCGGCCGCGGCGGTCTTCGACCCAGTCCGCGAGCATCGCCTCGACCTGGAAGCCGAGATGCTCGAAGGCGGCGCGCGCCGCGGTCTGCTCGGTGGTCATCTGGGCGGTGATCTTTTTGAGCCCCAGCGATCGCGCCAGATCGAATACTTCAGCGGCCAGCCGCCGGCCAAGTCCCGCGCCGCGGAAACGCGACGAGGTGATGATCCGGATTTCGCCGACCCGCCGCGTCCATCGCGCCTGATCCAGATGGACGCTGGCGTAGGCCGCCAGCTCGCCGTCGACTTCGGCCAGCAGCGTGATGGTGTTGCCGTTTTTGATCGCGTCGACCCAGCTGTTGACGACGTTGCGGTCGGTAATATCGGTGCGCAGGAAGAGCAGGTCGTCGGCGGGGAGATCCTTGGCGAACTCGATGATCTTGTCGGCGTCCTCGGGTTCCATCACGCGAATCGTGGCGCTGTGGCCGTCGCGCAGTCTCAGCTGAATCGGATAGGGGCGATTGGTCTTGATTTGCTCGGCCATCGGAACCTCCACGGGGCGACTGGGTGCGCAAGCGCTGCCGTCCAGAATGCCGGTACGGCGAGCTTGACCCCCGCGAACCGCTATCCTTGATCAGAGCGCGCGATCCGGCAAGCGTCGCCCAATGAAATTTCGGCTTGCACTTTGGCGGCGATGCCTGCAAAGCTTTGGATTCCGCGGCATCGTCATTTCCAGGATTTTCTCCGCTGGGACGGGGCATCGCGCCGCAGCCCGGAACCGGTGAAAGTCCGGCTCGGAGGTGAGTTCGAATGGCCGAAAAATCCACAGTTCCACCCGCCTCGAGCTATCGGCTGTCGACGCAGGACGCGACCTTTATCTACGGCGAGTCGCAAAGCGGCCCACTGCATATCGGATCGATCGGGCTGTTCGAGGGGCGCATCGATTTCAACGCGCTGCTGGGGCATTTCGAGGAGCGCATGCACCTGGTGCCGCGCTATCGGCAGCGTCTGATCGAGGTGCCGCTGAATTTTGCGCACGCGATGATGGAGGACGACCCGGAGTACGCGCTCGACAATCACGTGCATCTGCATGAGCTGCCCGACGCGATGAGCGAAGCCGACGCGCTGGCCGAAATGATGCGCGTCTTCCAGAAGCCGCTCGACCGCAAGCATCCGCTGTGGGAACTGCACGTGTTCGAGAACCTGGATGGCGGCCGCACGGCGCTGATGTGGAAGGTGCATCATTGCCTGGTCGACGGCGTGTCGGGGGTCGAGCTGCTGAAGGTGATGTACGACTTTCGCGCAGAGCCCGATGATATTCCGCAGCCGGACGAACCGTGGGTGGCGGCGCGGCCGTCGAGCCTGGTGCGGCGATTCGCAGAGGCCGTGCGCGCGCAGATTCAGGGTGCCGTCAACTCGACGATCAACGCGGCGGTCGAAGCGATCGAGGACCCGGCGTCGGTGACCGAGCGCGCGCGGCAGCTTGGCGAGGCGTCGCGGGTGATGACCGAGCTGGCGACGCGGCGAATAGTGGCGACACCGTGGAACTCGACGCCGGTCACGCAGGATCGAATAGTCACATGGACGCGTCAAACGTTCGCGGACTTTCGCGCGATCAGATCTGCCTTCGGCGGATCGGTCAACGACGTCGTACTGACTATGTTGACCGAGGGCGCCGCGCGCTATCTGGCGCATCATGGGTACGCCGTCGAAGGACAGCAACTCTGTATCGGATGTCCGGTCAACGTGCGCCACAAAGATGAAAGGAGTTCGCTGGGAAACCGGGTCTCGATGATGTTTCCGACCGCGCCGGCGGCGCCGATGGATGTCGTCGAGCGGCTGAAGTTGATCCATGAGGAGACCGAGCGAATCAAGGCTGCCGGGTCCGCGCAGGCTCTGGAAGCCATGATGCAGCTCAGCGACGCGATTCCGCCGAGCCTTATCGGACCAGCCTCGCGCGCGACCACCACGATGCTGGACGTCGCCGGAAGGATGGCGAAGTGGACCAACTGGAAGCCGCGTCCGGACGGCTTCGGGCTGCCTGCCTTTGGAATAAATTTTATCGCGACCAACGTGCCAGGCGTGCAGGTACCGCAATACATTAACGGTCACGTCTGCCTGGACATGATACCGCTGGTGCCGCTCGGCGCGACGATGGGGTATGCAGTTGCAATACTCAGTTACTATCGAAGTTTATATTTCGGCCTGATGGCGGACCCCCGCGTGATGCCCGATGTCGCGCTGATGAAGGCGTTCGTCGATGACGCGTTCGCGGAGTTGAAACGGCGCTGCGCGGAAAAATCGGCAGAGAAAGCAGAGCAGGAGCCCGAGCGAAAGAGCGCCAGCGGAGCGTAGGACGGCGAAGGTAAATTAAACGTGAAACCCGCGGTGGGTTTCACACTTCCTTCGGCAGGGGTGACCCCTGCACCCGGTGATAAGAAAAAGAGCGAAATCGCGCGGACGCGCTTTCGCCATGCTATCAGGGGGGGAATGTTCTGGTCCCTCGCCCGTTATTTCACGGGAGAGGTTAGGTGAGGGTTCTGCGGCGCATCACCCGTGCTTGCCTGCTAACGTTTCCGTTTCCTCTTCGAGGTTCACCTATGCGGTGTGGATGGGCGCGCAATGATCTGGCGATTCGCTACCACGATGAGGAGTGGGGCGTGCCGGTGCATGACGATCCGCTATGGTTCGAATTCATCACGCTCGAAGGCGCGCAGGCCGGGCTCAGCTGGGACACGATATTGCGCAAGCGCGAGGCCTATCGAAACGCGTTCAAGGATTTCGAGCCGGCGCGGGTTGCGAAGTTCGGCGATCGCGACGTCGCCAGACTGCTCGCGGACACCGGAATCGTTCGCAATCGGCTTGAAGATCAATTCGACGATCGGCAACGCGAAAGCTTTCGTCGCCGTGCAGAAAGAGTTCGGCAGCTTCGACGACTACGTCTGGCGCTTCGTCGGCGGGCGGCCGCGGATTAACAAGTGGCGCGCCATGAAACAGGTGCCGGCGCGCACGGCTGAGTCGGATGCGATGAGCAAGGACTTGATCGGGCGAGGATTCAAGTTCGTAGGCTCGACGATCTGCTACGCGATGATGCAGGCGACCGGGATGGTGAACGATCACCTCGTCGATTGCGACAGGTACAAGGCGCTGTCGCGGTCGGCAAAGAGATGAACGGGCGACGAGGCGTAGGATTTGCCGCGTTTGACTATTACCAGGTTGCGGTTGCCGTGGTCGGAGGTCAGGACCGGCTCGAAGTCCAGCGCCTCGCCCTGATGAGTTTTCCAGACGTGCGCGGGCATGATGATGAAGCCGGCGGGCGCGTCGCCGAGGCGGCCCGCGAGCACGGGGGCGTCGCGATCCAGGTAGAAGAGTAGCGGCGCGACCTCTTCGTGAAATCCGTAGAGGTAGAGCGGGTCGGTGGGTGCCACGACGCGGGCGATCTCTTCAGCGGCGGGGCGGAACGAATCGTCCTGGCAGGTCCGCACCTCCTCGCGCGGTATATAGACGAAGTTGAAAACGACCAACCCGGCGCATAGCGCGGCGAAGCTCCAGGCCGCCGCGCGGCGCAAGGTGATCGGCGGGACCGTGACGATCCACCATGCGAGAATTACCGCGGCGGCCGGCCATACCGGCAGCAAATAAGAGCGGCGCTTGTAGGCTGCGATACTGAAGAAGACGACGGTGGCGAAATAGAATATCGCGAAGAGGCGAACGGCCGAGCGCGCTCGATTGGCGTCGGCAGCGCTGTCGGGACGAGTGGCTAATGGACTGAGTAATGCGTAAACGGCAGCAACCGGGAGTATCAGGCTCAGCGGAGCGGAGTTGAGCAGGGCGGGTTTCAGGTAGTACCACGGCGCCATCGCGCCCAGCGATCCGAAGAAGCGGCCGACGTTCTCGGTGTCGAGCTGCCGATTGAGAAAGGCGTAGCGTCCGCCGAAGTAGCAGGCGAGATACCAGCTCGAAGCGATCGCGGCGCCGAGGATGATCGCACCCGGATCGAGCATCGTGAGGATCTGGCGTCCGCGGCGCTCGGCGAGCATGAAGATAAGGATCGAGACGCCGGGAAGAATCGCGCCGACGGGACCTTTGGCGAGCACGGCGAAACCGAGCGCGGCGGCCAGCGAGTAGAGCGCGGGCAGGTTGGATTCGAAGCGAGCTTCGCGCCCGGCCAATGTCGCGTCGCGCGGCAGCCATCGCAGAAAAGCCAATAGGGACAGGGTTTCGAAGAAGGTCAGCGCCATGTCGACGCGGCCGAAGCGGGCCTGGCTGATGTACTGATACGAGGCGGCGAGCGCGAGTCCGGCGAGGACGGCGGCGTCGAGACCGAGGATTTGGTACGCAAAGATCATAATGAGGACCGCGCCGGCGATCGCGTACAGCGCGGACGGCAGACGCAGGTTGGCGGCGGTCACCTTGCGGATATCGAACAGGCGATCGATCGCGAGCGCGGTCCAGTGGAACAGCGGCGGCTTGTACATCGGGACGTTGCCGTTCTCGACCGGGAACAGGACGGATCCGTGCTCGACCATCTGCTGGACGAAGACGCCTTCGACTGCCTCGTTGCCGGTGCATACGTCGCCCGCGCCCAGCCGATGGAGAGTCAGGACCGCGATGACGAGCGCGATCGCCACGATAGCGGCGACCGGTGGAACTTTAGCGAACATTCAACTTCAAAACTCAGTTGGTCGTCGCGCAATACTCAGTCGCAATAGTCAGTCGAGCTCGGTTCGGAATATACTAAGACTGTCGATGCGCGAGGAGTCGTAGCCGCGCCACTTGGCCGCGGAAACATCGCGAGCGCTCACCCGTTTGAAGCCGTGGCGGGAGAAGAAGCCGGCGACGCGATCGTCGCTGGTGCAGGCGAACACGTATTTGAGGCGGCGGGCTTCGGCTTCCTTGAGGATCTCGCGCACCAATACTGCGGCGACTCCTTCGCCCTGGAAACGCGTCAGGGTGTACATCGCGGTGATCTCGCCGCATCGATCGCGGCGGTAAGGCTCGGTCAGCAGCGAGCAGATTCCGGCGAGGTGCTCGTCGCCGATTCGGTAGCCGAAGCATGACGGCAGGATCTGCGCGATCTGTTCGGGCGTGCGCGGCAGCAGGTGGCCTTCGGTCTGGCCGCGGACGATGAGTGCTTCGACTTCCTCGAAGTCGTCGATGGAAACGGGGCGGACGAAGCCGTATTGCATTTCGGTGAACAGGGTTCCGGCGCCGATGAAGCTGAAGAGTTCCTCGTAAACGTCGCCGGGCGCGACCAGGTTGACCGAGCCGACGCCGTCTTCGAGCGCGTCGAGAGCGGCGCGCACGATGGCTCTGCGAGCGCGCGAGCGGAGATTGCGCATCGTGCGGCCGATGCGATGTTCCTCGACGAAGGAGAGCGTGTTGCCGTTCTTGTCGATAAGTCCGCCGCCGCGATCGAGCAGCAGGAGCTTGAAGACGCGCAGGCGGCTCGCGAGCTCGCGCGCGAAAACGGTGAGATCGTCGGCGTCATCACGGCTCATCGAGGCGACGACGATCGAGCCGGCGCGAAGTCGCGCCCAGATCTCGGCGACGGCGGAATCCGGCGGATACGGGCGCGAGCGGAGTCCGTCAGACGGATTAAAAACCGGCGGCGGCTCTTTGGGCGCGAGACGGCCCAACCGGCGCATCAGCTTCGGCAGTGCGCTCGGCGAAACGATTACGACGCATCGGGTTTGATTACGGCGCAGCTCGCGAAGTGTCAGAAGGAGAGAATCGAATTCCGAAATTCGCTGCCCGGCGGGAGGAATCAGCGCGAACAGCAGGCTCTTGCCGTAGAATTCCTCGAGATAAAAAGTTTTCTCGGTGAAGATCGGCGCGCTCTGGCGAGCTTTGTCGCCGAAGTCGCCGAGATTGATAGCCGAGAAGTCGCTCATCTGATGCGGGCCGAATAGCGGAATCCGGGCAACCTGATCCCTAACGCCTTTCCTTGAGGGAAGGAGAACAATCGCGCGGGGAGCCTTCGCGAGCTCGGAGTTCGGGACGTTTTCAATTCGGCTACGCGGGCTGGGACTTGGCCGGCGAGATGTCGCTCGCGGCGACGTCGGGTGGACACACGGGCGGCGATGGACGCGACGCAGCTATTTCGGCGAGCGAGGTGTCGGAGAAAACTTCGAGCAGCACGCGCTGGCCCTTCTCCCACACGCGATACATGCGGCAGGTCGGCTGCAGCGCGCATGAGCTGCTGCCGTCGGTGCATACGTTAAGCGTGATCGGACCTTCGACCGCTTCGATGATATCGCGAAACGTGACGGTGTCCGCCTTGCGCGCGAGCTGGTAGCCGCCGCCGGGACCGCGGCGCGCGTGGACGAGCCCGCGGCGCATCAGATCGCGAATTACTTTTTCGAGATAGTACTTGGGGATCTGCTCGCGACTGGCTATTTCGGTGCCGCGCGCCACGCCCGCCGGATGATCGGCAAGGTAGATCATCGCACGCAGGGCGTACTCGATCTTGCGCGGTATCTGCATCAGGCTCATGCGTTTCTCAATCGCTCACTATACTCACGACGCGAGCGCGGGCGTCGCGCGAATCGCTAGAATCTTCTCGACATACTTTACCAGCATGTCGTTCTCGATGTTGACGCTGTCGCCGGGCTGCTTGAAACCGAGCGTCGTCGAGCGCAGCGTGTGCGGAATCACCTCGACCGAGAAGTTGTTGTCCTTGATCGAAAATATCGTGAGACTGATGCCGTCGATGCCGACCGAGCCCTTCTCGACCAGGTAGCGCGCCTGCGCCGCTGCCACCTCGAAGGTGAAAAGTTTTGAGTCGCCTTCGGGCTTGATCGACACGACGCGGCCGATGCCGTCAACGTGGCCGGAGACGAGATGGCCGCCGAGCAGCTTGCCCAGCGTCAGGCATCGCTCGAGATTGACGCGACTGCCGGGTTTCAAATCGCCCAGCCCGGTACATCGCAGGGTTTCGGCGGAGACGTCCATCGCGAAGCGGCCGGGGCTCTTCGAGATCACGGTCAGGCACGCGCCGTTGACGGTGATCGAGTCGCCGATCGTGATTTCGGAAACCGGCAGCGAGGTATGGATGGAAATTACTGCGCCCTGGTCGGTCGGCTTGAGGCTTTCGACGGTGCCGAGGTCTTCAATGATACCGGTGAACATCACTACTCCTGTCGGGCGCTTGCGCGGCGGGGAGAAATCTCCAGAAAAATCATATCTTTTTGGCGGTTAGCTGCGCAACTAAGGACTAAGAGGAAGCGGGTTACCCCTGCTAAACTGTAGCGGAATGAGTACTGCAAAAAATAAAACCCTGAAGGCGCTGCTGTTCGACTTTGGCGGCACGCTGGCGTTTCTCGATTTCGAGTTGCTCGCTCGTGAATTCTCTCGCGAAGGACGCAAGCTCGATGCACTTGCGCTCGAGCACGCAGAATATGCCGGGCGTGCGGCGATCGATCGACATTTGATGAGCGCAGCGAAACCGCAAGCCGACAATCCTGCGTACGAGCATTTTTTTCGCGGCTGGATGACGGCGGCGGGAATCCCGGAGGAGGAATTTCAGGAGTGCGCGGTGAAGTTCGGCGCGATACATCGCGAGGCCTCGCTTTGGCGCGTCGTGCGCCCGGGCACCTTCGAGGCGCTCGAGGCATTCAAGTCGGCAGGCTACAAGCTTGCTATCGTGTCGAATGCGGAGGGACAGGTCGCAGGGGACGCGAAACGATTCGGGCTCGCGGATTACTTTGACGAGATCATCGACTCGCATATCGTTGGCGTCGCGAAGCCTGACCCGCGGATCTTTCAAATCACGCTAGAACGGCTTGGCGTCACTGCCGACGAGGCTAAATTTACCGGCGACATCTACTCGATCGACGTCGCGGGAGCGCGCGCGGCCGGAATCGAAGCGCGGCTGATCGATCAGCATCAGCGCTACACCTGGGTCGAGCACGAGAAGATTCGGCACATCCGCGAGCTGCATCGGATTGATTGAGGGGAAGATTCGGCTATGGGCGTGATTAGAGATCAGTCGGAGAAAATGTTTACCGGTGCGATTACGACCCGCCAGTTCCATCCGCTGTTGCCGACCGGCGAGTACGAAGAAGTCGCTGACGGCGTGATGTTCTACCGCTGGTTTGCCAACGTGACGGCGGCCAAAACGCGCGAAGGACTGGTGCTGATCGACACCGGCGGCTACTTCAACCAGGACGCTACGGTGAAGCTGCTTCGGCAGTTCTCGCCGGACCGGGTGAACACCGCAATCTACACGCACGGACACGTCGATCACGCGTGCGGGATGCCGGCGATTGTGGCGGACGCGCAGAAGAACAAGGTCGCGCGGCCGCGCGTCGTGGGGCATCGCGCGGTCGCGGCGCGGTTCGATCGCTACAAACGCACCGGCGGCTATAACACGGTAGTCAATACGCGGCAGTTCAATCGTCCGGCGGCGTGGCCGACTGAGTATGTATATCCGGATACCTACTTCGATAGTCAGTTGAATGTAGTTGCAGGTGACGACAAGTACGAATGCCATCATGCGCGCGGCGAGACCGACGACCATTGCTGGGTCTATATTCCGCAGCGCAAGGTGCTGTGCACTGGCGATTTGATCATCTGGGCGGCGCCCAATGCGGGCAATCCGCAGAAGGCGCAGCGCTATGCGCGCGAATGGGCCGAGGCGCTGCGCGTGATGGCGCGGCTGGGCGCGGAAGTCCTCGTGCCGGGGCATGGCTACCCGGTGTTCGGCGCGATCAGGGTGCGCCAGGTGCTGAACGACACCGCGAACTATCTGCAAAGTTTATACGATCAGACTATCGCGCTGATGAATGCCGGTGCGGCGCTCGACGAGGTGATTCACACCGTGAAACCGCCCGCGAATCTGGCGGAGAAGCCGTGGCTGCAGGCGGTGTACGACGAGCCCGAGTTTATCGTGCGCAACATCTGGCGGCTCGAAGGCGGATGGTACGACGGCACGCCGTCAAATCTTAAACCCGCGACCGACGGCGAGCGTGCGCGCGAAATCGCGGCGCTGGCAGGCGGAGTCGCGCCGATCGTGGCGCGCGCGAATGAGAAACTCGCGGCTGGGGAAATATTGCTCGCGTGCCATCTGGCGGATTGGGCAGTCGCGGCAGCGCCCGAGGACAAGGCGGCGCATGAAGCGCGGATGAGAATTTACGCGGCGCGCGCCGATCGCGAGGAGTCGACGATGGCGCATGGGATCTTTCGCTCGGCAGTGGTCGAGTCGGCGGCGAAGGCGGGAGTCGAGGCGCCGGAGGACAAAAGGAGCGCGTGAAACGACGAGGAACTCACATCTTTAGTCGGAGTCTCTTTGTACTATGTGAGTAATCGCAGTAGGTAGTGCGCTGAGGCTCGTTTTGAGAAACGATGGCTGGAGATTCAGGTTCTTTAGCGCGTCGAGGCGATGCCAGCGGAATATCAGTTGCGTACCGTTCTCTTCTTGTCCGTAGAATTCCTTGCTGAGATCCAGATCTGCCGCTTTGGGCGGCGTTACCAGGTAATAGAATCCGAGCTCGTGATGGCGCTTGCCCTCGAGAGTGAAAAAGTTTTCCACCACCCAGACCAGGCGGTCGATTGCGACATTCATACCGGTTTCCTCGCGCATCTCGCGGACAATCGCGGCTTCGGCCAGCTCGTTGATTTCGACATGTCCGCCGGGAAGGAACCAGAAGTCGTGCGGTTCGACGCGAAGCGCCAGAATGTGATCGCGATGTATTGCGATCCCGACAACGCGGAAATCGAATTGCCAGCCGCTGCGCTCGAACGCGATCATTGTAGTGGCTGCGGCGGCATCGTCAGTTTGCCGAGGACTGCGGGCGCGCGCGCGCCGGTGACAGTCGGTATGTTGCCCTGGCGGCCGCGCAGCATCTGGTAGCCGAGGATCGCGAACGCGACTGCCTCGAGCGCGTCGCCGTCGACGCCGGCGTCCGCAGCGGTGATCACTTCGATCTCGGGAAGCTCGGCCTTGACCATGCGCATCAGGGTTGGATTCTGAGCGCCGCCGCCGGTGACGATCAACTGGTCGAAGCGACCGCGGGGAAGAATGAAGCGGCGGCATGCGTCGGCGATCGAGCGCGCGGTGAATGCGGTGACTGTCGCGACGAGATCGTAGTCCACGATTTTCATTCGGCGAGCGTCGGCGACGATGCGATCGAGCAGGCCGGGGCCGAATTCTTCGCGGCCGGTCGATTTTGGCGGGCGCCGCTTGAAATAAGGATTCTCCATCAGCCTGGCGAGCAGGGCTTCGTTGACCTGCCCGCGCGCGGCGATGCGCCCGCCACGATCCATCCGCAAGCGGCCACCCGAGATTCGCGAAGCGAGCGCGTCGATCAGGCCGTTGCCCGGACCGGTGTCGAACGCGATCAGATCGGGGTCGCCGAGGCGCGCGTTGGGCGGAATGTAGGTCGCGTTGCCGATGCCGCCGATATTCTGCACGACGCGTCCGCGTTTGGGATCGGCGAACAGCCAGAGATGAGCGAGCGGCGCGAGTGGAGCGCCCTCGCCACCGAGTGCGAGATCCATCGTGCGGAAATCGGCGACGACGGGAACGCCGGTTGCCGCTGCAATGACGGCGGACTCGCCGAGTTGCATCGTGGAGGCGAGTTGTCCGTGAGCGGCGCGACGCGGCGGCAGATGAAAAAAAGTGTGGCCGTGCGATCCGATGAATGCCACGTCGGAGATGGCGACGTCGGCGTTCTTTGCTATATCGAGTGCGGCGCGGGCGAGCTCGCGCCCGAGCGCAAAGTTGAGTGCGGAAATCGCGCCGGCACCGATTTTTTCATCGGCGGAAGCGGCGAGCAATTCCTTGCGAAAGCGCGCGGGGTAGCGCGAAGTTCGAAACGCAATCAAGCGCGCGGGCGGACGGGAATCCTCGTCGAGCTCGACAATCGCGGCGCTGACACCATCGTGCGACGTCCCGGACATCAAGCCGATCGCGATGATTTTGCCACGATTCAGCTTAATCGTTATTGCGCTCATCTGTGTCCACGTCCGCGTCGTCGGAGTCGTCTTCGTCGAGCGATTCCCGCGAATCGTCGGGCCGAGTTAAGCGAAGCAGGTCGGCACCCGCGAGCAGCAGACGCCATCCGGCGGGAAAATCCAGCGAGCCGGAGTCGTCGTGCGACTCGGGAATTATGATCACCTTGCGGCCGCGATGCCATTGCACGAGCAGCAGCTGGTGACCGAGCTGGCGGCCGCTGACGCGATCGATCGAGAAGTCGCCGAACATCGTGGTGGTGCGCAAATCGGAGAATGCGGCACGCAGCATCGCGTCGTCGCAGCGACCGGCGCGCGCGAGCGCAGCGGCGGTCAGCAGACCGGCGGCGTAAATCTGCGCGGCAGGATAGTCGGGAGTATCGGCGGATCCGGCCGTGCGCATCCGGCGCGCAAATTCGGCGGGCGCGGGACCGAGCGCGGGCTGCAGCTCGAGCGAATCCTCCCATTGCGACGGGCCAATGATTCCATCTGCGAGCTCGCCCAGGTCCGACGCGAAGCGGCGCACGCCGGCCGCGACGCATCCGAGCACCGGGATGTTGAGACGGGAAGATGCAACCGAGCGCATCACGGCGAGGTCGTGCTCGTAGCTGCCGGCGCTCGCGAGTGCGTTGACGCGATTGCGGGTGAGCGCGGGAAAGAGCCGCGCAGGCGTCGAGTCGGGGTCGAAAGCGCCATTCCATTTCACCCGGACGCGGACTCCGCGGCGTCGCGCGGCGCGTTCATCGGCGGCGCGCTCGAAGCCCGCGGCGACCGAACGAGCGAAAGCCGACTTCGTCGCGACGATGGCGACGCGCTTGCGCCAGAGTTTCAACTGAGTGAGTAATCGAACGAAGCCGCGCAAATAGTCACTCGCGGGACTGAGTATTCCAACGATTAGCTTGTAGCCGCGCTCGTATAGTTCGTCGCCGGCGCCACCGTGATTGACGAAGAGTCGGCCGGATTGCTCGACGATAGGCGCAGCGACGCGCGCGAGGCGATTTGAGTACGGGCCGAAGATGATATCGGCGCGGCGGCCGGCGCATAGCGAGCGATAAATTTCGGCGCATCGCGCGGGATCGCTCGCATCGTCATAGCATTCGAGCTCGAACTCGCACCGCTCGCCGTCGACGCTGAAAGCGCTGCTGGCGTTGGCGTCGGCGACGAACAGGCGGATCGCGAGCTCGGCCTGCCGTCCCATCGGGGAGTATTCGCCGGTGAGAGAGAGCGAGAGGCCGATGGTGATTTTCACGGCGGAAAAGGCGCGGCGTCAGGTTGCGACTTCGGCGATGCCGCCCTTGATAACGGCCTGGCCGTCGGGATTGAAAGTCTCGTAGGCGAAGATTTTGCGGCCGTCGCGCTCGCCGTCGGCCCAGACTTTGGTGGTGATGGTCTGGCCGGGCAGGACGGGGCGCGAGAAGCGCACGCGCAGGCGCTTGAGGCGAGTCGGGTCGCCGGCGCACAGCCTGTCGATCGCGATCTTCGACGTAAACGCCATCGTGCAGAGCCCGTGCACGATGATACCCGGCAGACCCGCCATCTTCGCAATGTTTTCGTCGACGTGGATCGGATTGGGATCGCCCGAGGCCTCGGCGTAGCGGAAGGTCTGATCCTTGTCGATGGTTTGCGCGACAGAAAAAAGCGGATCGCCGCGATTGGGCTCGATGGCGCGTGGTTCCGAGGCCGCAGCATCGCGGTTTCGCGCGCCGCGAATGAAAATAATGAAAAGCGTTTTCTGAACCGGCTGACCTTGCTGATTGGCGGCCTTCAGTTCGATGGTCATGGTCTCGCCGGTGGTCTTCGCTTCGATCGAAAGGATTTTTGCGGTCGCCGTGATGACGTCGCCGGGGCGAATCGGATTTGGAAATTCCATGTCCTGCTCGCCGTGAACGAGGCGGAGCAGGTCAACGTGCAGGTCGGGATCCATCATCGCCTTCATCAGGGCGCCCCACGTGACGGTGACTCCGAACATCGGCGGCGCGATGATGCCGCCGGCGCGGCTCGCGTCGAAGAACGCGGGGTTGTCGTCATTGTATGCGCGCGCGTAACGCTGGAGCGCGTCGAGGGTGACGTTGGTTGTGACCGCAGGAAATTCGCGGCCCACGCAGGCATTGTTCAGCGGCATCGATTGGCTCCGATTAGCGGTACTTTCGAAATTTCCGGCAGTCGCGACTAGCTTATCTCGCGCCCGCCGATGAATACGGACTTCAACTCTAGCGCCCGGCTGAGCACAATTAAATCGGCGCGCGCACCCGGCTGAATGCGGCCGCGATCGTGCGCGCCGACGAGGTTTGCCGGGTTGGTCGAGGCCATCACGGCTGCGTCGCCGATGCTGACGCCAGCCTTGTCGACCATGATGCGGACGCCGTCGAGCATCGAGATGATGCTGCCGGCCAGCGTGCCGTCGTCGAGGCGCGCGGCACCGTCGCGAATCGTCGCGCGAGCGCGTCCGACAATATTTTCAGCGCCGGAAGTTTGTGCGAGCGCGACCTTGTCGGTGACGAGGATCATTCCGTCTTTGCCGCGAGCGTTGAAGGCCAGCCGCAGCATCGCGGGATGCACGTGGACGCCGTCGGGGATGACTGCGGGCATTGCGGGTGACGGCGCGAGAGCAGCAGCGATGACGCCGGGATCGCGATGATTCAACGGGCGCATCGCGTTGAACAGATGCGTGAACATCCGCGCGCCCGCGTCGATGCCGGCGTTCGCCTCGTCGAGCGTCGCGTTAGTATGGCCGATGGACACGACTACGCCGCGCGAATTCAACTGCCGAATCGCGTCGAGTGCGCCGGGCAACTCGGGCGCGAGCGTGATCAATCGAAGTGCGCGCATCGCGAGCACGCGATCGAGTGCGTCGCCGCGCGGCTCGAGGTTGAGCGTAGGATGCGCGCCAAGGCGATGCGGCGAAATGAACGGGCCCTCGAGATGCATACCGAGGATGGCGGCCGCGCCGTCGGAGTCGTGCTGTGAATTTTCGAGCGCGGTCGCAATCGACTCGTGAGCGTGCGCGATCTTTTCAAGCGGCGCAGTGACGGCGGTCGGCATCCACGCCGTGGTACCTTCGCGCGCGAGATGCCGGCTTAAAGTTGCGAACGCGCCGGCAGACGCGTTCATCACGTCGATGCCGTGCGAGCCGTTGACCTGCAGATCAACGAAGCCGGGCAGGATGTAATCGTCGCCGTCGCCGGAGACGGGATCGAGCGCGCTGATCCGATCGCTGAACGTGAGGCGTCCGCGGAACGAGCGAGCCGTCAGGCCTCGCGATCAGTCCCGACAGCCTGGATGTTTGCGGCGCGGTCAATTCGCGCCGAATCGCTCTGCGAGCAGTCGCGAGAAGCGCGGCAGATAAACCAGGTCGAAGGTTTCTTCCTTGCCGGGAAACATCGTGACCGCGGCGCCCTTGAGCGCCAGCACGTGCTCCCAGCCCTGTTCGAGCGTCATGTCGTTGTCCTGCGCGATGGTGGCGAACGTCAGCTCGACCAGGAAGCGCAAGCGCCGCATCATCTTGTTCTCATGCTCGATTTTCGATGCACGGTCGTCGTCGGCCATGAGTTCGTTCTCCGTGTGGGACGGTCCACAATCATCATATATCATCGAAACGAGAGGTGACCATCGGAAATTCCGCGGACTTGTCTCGACTGTCCGAGGATGCCAACCTCTAACGCGCCGTGAGCCCCGTCCGCCTCAAAAGCAGCTTTATCTATCTCGCCAATGCGGTAAACGATCTGCGCGGCAACTGGTCGGTGCTGGCTGTCGTGCTGGCGCCGTTGCTGCTGGCGGCGGCGTTGTGCCTGCTGCCGGACGCGCTGAATCTGCAATATCGCCTCGCGACGGACGTTCGAGCCGGGCTCGCAAAATATCAGCTACACGCAGGTGGATAGTGCCGACTCGCCGAGCAAGCCAGCTCGCCACGCCCGCACCGACGACGCCGCCGCTGCAGCCGCAACCGCAACCGTTCGCGCCGTGGGTCATCGACGACGCTGCATTCGATCGTCGGGCTGCTCACGCTGCTGGTGACGTTGGTTATGTTGAGCGCGCTGAAGAGGACTCCAGGCCGGAATCCGCGAGCCGACAGTTATCCACGAGGCGATCGCAGTTTACCGGCGCTCGATCTAGCTGGCGACTGGCGATTCATCTGGGTAACGATTTCTGCAATTGCTGGCATCCGCCGACACGACATCATTTCTGTTCGAGTTGTCGTCGGGTTACTCCGCAGCTCGAACGTGTTGGCATACGTTGGGCTGGTGTTGATGATCATTTTCGGCGCGATGCTGTATGCGTGGCTGTACTTCGCGCAGTTCGCGTTGGTCTTCGACGGCAAGCATAGCTTGCATGCGCTGCTGTTCAGCCGCGACCTGATGCGCAAGCGTTTTTTCAAAGTCGCGACGCAGGATCGTGGTTTTTCTCGCGTTCTGGTCGGGATTCACGTCATTGGCGCGGCGCGCTTCTGGCTGGTTAGCCTGACTGTTCGGACCGGTCGGGGTGGTGACGGGTTTCTTCGGCGCGACGATTTCTTCTGGTCGCTCTGGCGAGATCAGCGGTCAACTTTGCAATCGCTGCATTCCTGGTCGCGGCCAGCCTGCGACTCTACCAGGATTTGCGCGAGCCGCCGGCGGCGGAGCGCGTCGATTCACCGGCGCAAATCGCGATGCAGCCGACGGCGCCGCTACCGCAGGCCGCGCTGTAGTCAGGCGGCGAGACGCGAGAGCGCGCGAATCGTCACGTGAATCGCGGGCAGGCTCGGCGCCGGCTGCGTTTTCAGTTCGTCGAACAGCCGCGCGAGTTGCGCAAATCGATCGGCGCGAACGCGCTTCAACTGTTCGATCGATTCATCGACACTTGTCTGAGGATTATCGGCGATCGTGTCGAGCACTGCGCCGGAGAGCGCGATGCGCGCGGCGCGAAGTTCGGTCGCCAGCTCGTTGGCGGCGCGCCGCTCCCAGCGATCGTCGGTGCCGATCGATTGAAGCGCCTCTTCGAGAATCGCGAAGTTGAGCTGCGCGCCCAACTGGAAATACGCCTGCGCCGCTTTGGCGGGTTCGATTTCGCGGGCGAAGCTCATGCTCAACACGCTCAGAATATGACCGGCGAAGGCCAGGCGCGCGAGGCCATGCGCCAGTTCGCCGTCGAGCACGTCGACCCGCAGCTCGCGATAGAGGCGCTCGAAACGGTCGCGCTCGCCGCCCGCGAGCATCGACTCGAACTCGTCGGATAGAATCTCGAACTCGGGCTTGAAGCGGATCACCGCGGCGCCGATCGAAGTCGCCGGCTCCAGTTCGGTGAGTGCCCATCCGGTCGCGCTGTTGCACGCGCGCCCGAGCGCGAGAAATGCACCCAGCTCGGACTCGGCCGCGGTCGTCGCGGTGTTGCGTTTGAGATCGGCTGCGCGCTGGTGAATCGCAAGCACGTCGGTCGCGATAACCCATGCACGCACGACATCCTCGGCCGCAACGCCGCGGTCGCGCACGTGCGCGAAGACAAAAGTCGATCCGGCCTGATCGACCAGCTCATTGACGGCGCGCGTCGCGATCAACTCGTGACGCAAGCGATGCGTGCCGACGTCGGCATGCTCGGCGAGCGAGGGCGGAAAGTACGGCTGCAGGAAACGTCCGACGAGATACGAATCGTCAACCAGCACAGTGGTTTCAAGCCGCTCGATGAGATCGATCTTGGTGTACGCCGTCGCCAGCGCGAGCTCGGGGCGGGTGATGCCGGCGTAGCGTGCGTGGCGATCGCGGAGCGCCTCGCGCGAGGGCATCGCAGGTTCCATCCCGGTCAGGATGCGCCGATCCTCGATGGCCTGGAGATGGTCGCGGAACTCGTTCAGGTGCGTGCGGCTGCGGATCTGCTCGAGGCTGAGCGAGAGCACCTGGTCGCGATTATCGGCGATGACACGGTCGGCGACTTCGTCCGCGCATACCGCCAGCGCGTGGTTGCGCCAGTCGAAGGTCATCTCGCCGCGGGCCACGACGGGCTCGAGCAGAATCTTCAGATTGACTTCGTGATCGGACATGTCGACGCCGGCCGAGTTGTCGATCGCGTCAGTGTTGATGCGCCCGCCGGCGAGCGCGTACTCGATGCGCGCCGCCTGGGTGAAGCCGAGATTGCCGCCCTCGACGACTATTTTCGCGCGAAGCTCGGGTGCGATGATTCGGCAAGCGTCATTGGCGTGGTCTGCGACCTCGGCATCGGTTTCGGTCGTGGCGCGAACGTAGGTGCCGATGCCGCCGTTGTAAAACAGGTCGACCGGCGCGCGCAGAATGCATTGAATCAACGACTCGCCGTCGAGCGCGTCGAAGTCGCATCCAAGCGCGGCGCGCGCTTGCGGAGTCAGCTCGATTCGCTTCTGGCCGCGGCGAAAAACACCGCCGCCGGCGCTGATGAGCGTTGGATTGTAGTCCGCCCAGCTCGAACGCGGCAGCTCGAACAGCCGCTTGCGTTCGTCGAAGCTCGCAGCCGGGTCGGGATCGGGATCGATGAAGATGTGGCGATGGTCGAAAGCCGCGATGAGCTTCAAGTTGCGCGATCGCAGGAGGCCGTTGCCGAACACGTCGCCCGACATGTCGCCGATGCCGATCATCGTGATCGGCGCGCCGCGGTCGGGGTCGCGGCCCATCTCGCGCAGATGCCGACGCGCCGATTCCCACGCGCCGCGCGCCGTGATCGCCATCTTCTTGTGGTCGTAGCCATGCTCGCCGCCGGACGCGAACGCGTCGCCGAGCCAGAAACCGCGCTCGATCGCGATCCGATTGGCGATGTCAGAGAAACTCGCAGTGCCTTTGTCGGCCGCCACGACGAGGTACGGACCGTCGTTGTCGAGCACCCTGACGCGCGCCGGATGCACAGGGCCGGCGTCGGTGAGATTGTCGGTGAGATCGAGCATCGCGTGGATCAGCGTCTGGTACGCCTCGACGCCGTCGCGCGGATCGGGCTGATGCCGCGGCCGCGGCTTGACGATGAAACCGCCCTTGGCGCCGAACGGCACGATGATCGCGTTCTTCACCGTTTGCGTCTTCATCAGATCGAGAATCTCGGTGCGGTAGTCGTCGGGCCGATCGCTGAAGCGGATACCGCCGCGCGCGATGCGTCCGTGGCGCAGATGGCATCCTTCCATGCGCGGACTGTTGACGTGAATTTCGTAAAGCGGCGCGGTGTCGGGCAGCCCGGTGATACGCGCGCTTTCGAACTTGAGCGCGACGTACGGATCGGGCGACGGCGTCTCGCAGAAAAAATTGGTGCGCACGGTCGCCTCGACCAGCGACAACAGCGCGCGCGCGGTACGATCGTCAACGATGTTTTCGATCGAGTTGAGACGCGCCACATATGCATTGCGCAGCTCCGCGATTTTTTCCGGCGCTGCGGGATTGTCGAATGAGAGACGCGCGCTGAACAGCTCGAACAACGATTTGGCGAGATCGGGATATATCAACATAACGCGCTGCAGGCCGAGACGCGCGGGCGCCAGCCGCATCTGGAACGCGGCGACCAGGTACGTGCGGAGCACCGCGACCTCGCGCCAGGCCAGTCCCGCGGTGAGAGTGAGCGCGTTGAGCGCATCGTCCGCGGCGAGACCGTTGCGCACGGCGGCGATCGCGTCGGCAATCAGCGCTGCGCCCGGCAGTTTTGCAAACGGCTGCGCGCGGGGTCCATTGACGGAGAAAACCTGCAGGTAAGCGCGCGTCACTTTGCCGTCGACGCGCGGGTGCAGCTCGTGCGCATCCTCGGCCAGCACCTCGATGGCAAAGTTCTGCAACGTCGGCATCAAATCGGAGAGCATCGGCGCGTCGCCGAGTCCGATAATCCGGATGTCGCTATGAAGTTCGTCAGGGTGGCCGCCGGCCGCGTGCGGTTCGGCCTCGACGATGAAGTCGCGCCCGCTGGCGAATAGCGTTTCGACGTCTTCGATGTCGCCGACGGCGCGCGCCACGTCGATCGCGGCCTGGTAGTCGGCGCTGAACGCGCCGGTCCATCGCTCGGCGAGCGCACGTCCGCGCTTCGGCCCGAATTTTTTCACTATTTGATCTTCCAGGCGATCGTCCCATCGCCTGGCGAGCTCCGCGATCGCCGTCTCGAGGCTGCGGATCACGGGCGCCTTGGGCGGATCGGCGAAGAAACAAAAATGCAGACGCGCCGTGTAGCCCTCGCCGAGCGCAAGATAGAAATAAATCAGGGTGCCGTGGAGCGCGTCGGCGATCGTGTCCTGGATGCGCCGGCTGAGCTCGGCCGACCCCGCCTCGCGCGGCATCACGACCAGCGCGATCACGTTGCCGTGGCGCAGGTCGGGCGCGACGTAGAGCCGCACCGCGTTCTCGCTCTTCACGTCGAGGATGAGACGCAGTTGCGCGCGCAGTTCGGTGACGGGTGCGCGAAAGAGTTCATCCTTGGGAAAGCTGTTGAACGTCGAAACGACTTCCTTGTAGTCGTGCGAGCCCGGCGCGGCGCCCTCGGACTCGAGCACCTCGCGCAGCTTCGCGCGCAGCACCGGAATGTGTTGCGCTTCCTCCGCGTAGGCCTTCGAGGTAAACAGTCCGACAAAATTATCGAACGCGACGACGTTGCCGAGTGCGTCCGCGCGGCGAATCGATACGCTGTCCATCGGGCGCCGCCGATGTACGAGCGACTCGTTGCGAGTCTTGCCGATCACCAGCGGCGGGCCTTCGAAGAAAAGCCTGCGGCGCGCCGCTGAAAGTAATTCGACCGGGACCGAACTGCGAAAGCGCGACTCGTCATGCGCGCGCATGATGCCGAGTTCGGTGCCGGGATCGAGCGTGAATTTCGCGGCGCCATCGTCGCGGGTCACGAGATAGCGACGAAAGCCGAGAAATACGAAGCCGCCCTGCACCAGCCAGCGCATGAAATCGCGGACCTCGACCAGTTCGCGCATCGCCGCGGTTTCCTCGCAGATCTGCAGCGCGCGGCCGGTCATCTCCTCGAAATCGCCGGTCGCCTGCCGCACCTCGGTCAGAATCGAGATGACGTCGCGCTCGATTTGACGCGCCTGCTCGGGCGTGGGCGTGAGCTCGAGTTCCGCGTGCACGAATGACTCGCCGCGCTCGGTCGAGAGCGCCTGTTCGAACGATGCAATCCGCCCGTCCCGGTCGCGAGTGACTTTGAGGATCGGGTGGAGCATCGTGCGGACAGTGGCGCCGAGATGATGGAAGTATTCGAGCAGGCTGTCGACGATGAACGGGCCGTCGGTGGTGACCGTCTCGACGACGGCGAGCGTGTCGTTGTCGTCACCGGGCACGGACTCGACCCGCGCGATCACCGGCTCGGTGCGGACGGAAAAGAATTCGAACGCCGACTGCACCAGCGCCAGCCGCCGCTTCGCCGGCACGCGCTCCTGGTTGTCGTCGGATTCGTGCGCGAAGAGCCGATCGGCAAAGGCCGCTATGCGGGCGGCGGAATCTGCGGGAAGATTTCGGTCGATAAGTTCGCGGAGTTCGGTCTCGATCGCCAAGGCGTCACCAGGTGAGAGCGCAGATAGAATGGCGCGGCCACGTGCCCGCGCGCGCATCATTATAAGTCGCATCGCGCGAATAGCGTAGTGGGGATAAACTTGGTCGCGCATGCCGCAGATTGAAATCACCGCGATGACCTTCGGGCCCTTCGGCGTCGGCCGCCAGGACGGCAAGGCCGTGATGGTTCCCGGCGCAGTGGTGGGCGACCGGCTCGAGGTCGAGATAGTTTCCGAGCGCCGCGACTACGCAGTCGCGAAGATTCGCGAAATCATCCAGCCAAGCGCCGAGCGTCGCGCGGCGCCGTGTCCGTATCTGCCGCAATGCGGCGGGTGCGACTGGCAGCATATCGACTACGGCGCGCAGGTGAGGTTCAAGGGCGAGGTCGTGGCGCGCGAATTGGGCCACGCGCTGGGAATCGAGATCGATCCGGTTGGACTGGTCGAGCCGGCGCCGGCCGAGTTCGGCTACCGGTCGAGAATCCGGCTGAGGGTCGGCGCCAAAGGCACGCTCGGATTTTACGCGGCCGGCAGCAACACGATTGTCGAGATAGATTCATGCATGGTCGCCGAGACCGGCCTCCGGATGCCTCTGCACCTGGCGCGCTCGCTCGGCAAGCGCGTCGAAGAGATCGAGGTCGTGCGCGACGGCGCGCGCGAAGTGCAGGTCGCGCATCTGAAGAAGCCGCCGAGCGAGGAGGACTTGAGGCGCGCGCGCAACGTGCTTGAAGCGGACGGCGAGATTGCGGGAATCGTGCTGCGATCGGGAACGAGTCGCGCGACGATCGGTGAAACTGCGATCGCGATCGAGCTCGAGGACGGGCTGTCGCTCGAGGTTGACGCCGATCTCTTCACCCAGGTGAATCGCGCGCAGAACCGCAAGCTGGTCGCGAGCGTGATGGAGATGGCGGCGATTCACGAATCGCAACCGCTGCTCGATCTGTTTTGCGGCGCGGGGAACTTCAGCCTGCCCGCGTCGCGGCGTGGCGCGCGAGTGACGGGCGTCGATGCTGACGCAGGAGCAATCGCGGCGGCGGCGCGCAACGCGGATCGGATGAAATTTCGCGACGCGCAGTTTGTTGCGATGAAAGCCTCGGCGACCGCGGATTTTCTGCATCGCGCGCGCTATCGGCCCGAGGTCATAATTCTCGATCCGCCGCGCACCGGCGCGCCCGATCTGATGGAACCGATCATCAAGCTGCGCGCGCCGCGCGTCATTTACGTATCGTGCGACGTGACGACGCTGGCGCGCGATCTGCGCGTGCTGGCAGGCGCCGGATACAAAGTCAATCGCGTGCGCGGCTTTGATTTTTTTCCCAACACGCATCACGTCGAGATAGCGGTGCACGCGCTATTGACTTAGATCGCGAGGCATTCTTAGAGTAATTGAGTGGTCGATTCCCGCATCCTCCCGCCAGAGGGTTGATCAAAGAGATGCCCAAGCAGGAAAAGGAAAAGCTCCCAAGGCCGAAGATAACGATTATCCCGGGCCGTGGGGTGGCGCAGACAATCAATTATTTGCTTGAGGACCGGGACGACCTCGAATGGATCATCGCGGTCGGGCGCACGAAGAACGGCGAGCTGTTCTTCTACGACACCGGCGGCGACATCGTCGAGGACCTCGGCACGCTCGAGTACCTGAAGGCGCGAATCGTGCGCGCTCACTTCGGCGACGAGTACGAATAGACGCGCAGCGCCCCCGAGTCAGTCCTCGAATTCCTGCTCCGGCGGCCGCGCGTAAATGACTCCATCTTCGACTTCGGTCAGCACCCGGTAAAGATACTTGCCGCATGCGGTCGGCGGCCCGGCGATGCATTCGCCGCTGCCCGGCTCGTAGTAGGCATTGTGCGTCTGGCACATCAGGTAGCGGCCGTCTTCCGCGAAAAATTGATTGTCGACCCAGTCCATCGCCATCGGCACATGCCGGCATCGATTGACGTAGGCGTGGAACTCACCGCCGAAGTTTATGAGAAAACATTCCTCGTCGGCGCCGCGAATCGGCAGCATGAACTTCAGCGACTCGCCCGGCTTGAGCGCATCCGTCCGCGCGACCTTGTAGCGAGAGCGCGCGGTTGCGGTCTTGCGCCGCGAATGAGACCCGGTCAGAGCGGCGCGGCGTCGATGTTGGTCGGACATTATAGATAGGCGGATTTTCGCGCGCGGAAATTTCTGTAACTTGCCGCAGTTTGTCAAAGCCCATAGCATCTGTAAACGCGGTCGCCCGGCGCCGCCTAACTCCAGGAATCACAACTTCGCGATGGAAAATCCAAAGATTCGTGCCGTCGAGGCTTTCCCCGTCGAGCAGCAGGATCAGACTCTGATCTGTCTGCGCGATCCGAGCGGGCTGGCGCCCGAGCCGATCATGCTCGGGATGGGCGCGTACTTCCTCGTGACTTTATTCGACGGCCGCATGTCGCTGAAGGACATCCAGGCGGCGTTTGCGAAACGCTTCGGCGAGATGATCCCGCTCGAAAAGCTCGACGAGCTGATCGCGGCGCTCGACGGCGCATACTTTCTCGACTCGCCTGCATTTCGCGAGCGCGAACGGCGCGTGCGCGAAGAATTTCTCGCGAGTCCCGACCGTCCCGCGGCATTGGCCGGCCTCTGCTACGAGAAAGATCCGGCGAAGTTGCGGCTCGAGCTTGCGGCATTCTTCGATCCGCCTGAAGGACCAGGCCGCGCGGTCACTGCGAAAAAATCTGCACCGCTCGCCGGTCTGATCTCGCCTCATATCGATCCGCGGCGAGGCGCCGCCGCTTATGCTCATGCATACTACGAGCTGATGGCGCACGAGCCGCCCGAGCTGGTGGTGATTCTCGGAACCTCGCACTACGGCGCCGGTCCCGAGCTGTTCAGCGCGACGCGCAAGAACTACGCGACTCCGTTCGGCGCGATCACGACCGACGGCGCGTTCATCGATCGTCTCGCGGCGCGCTACGAAGGCGATCTGTTTGCCGACGAGATGCTGCATCGCGGCGAGCACTCGATCGAATTCCAGGCGCTGTTCCTCGCCTACGCGTTCGGCGTTCGCGGTTACCAGGTCGTGCCGATGCTTGTCAGTTCGTTCCACGAAATGGTCGCGAGTGGAGTCACTCCCGCGCGCGATTCACGGGTCGGATCGTTCATCGCGGCTCTGAAAGCCGAACTCGACGCGGATCATCGCCGGGTACTGATCCTCTCGGGCGTGGATTTCGCGCACGTCGGCAAGAAATTCGGCGACGAGTTCGCCGCCGATCGCGCGGTGGCCGAGCGCGTGCAGCGCGAGGATCTCGGCCTCATCGAAAGTATCAAGCGCGGTGACCCCGACGGCTTCTTCGCCGACATCCTGAAGGATCGCGACGCGCGCCGCATCTGCGGCCTGTCTCCGATGTACACCCAGCTCGAGCTGCTGCGCGGCCATAGCGCGCGCCTGCTCAAGTACGGAATCGCGATGGAGCCGCAGAGCGAGTCGGCCGTGTCGTTCGCGAGCCTCGCAATCGACTAGACGCCGCCGTACCAATCGTAACCCTGGTCTTCCCAGTAACCGCCCGCACGCATCGGCAGGAAATTAACCTCGGTCAGGTACTTCACGGTCTTGTAGCCGAGCTTAACGGGCGAATAGAGACGCACCGGCGCGCCGTGTTCCGGAGTCAGCGCGTGCCCATTCATGCCGTAGGCGAGGATAGTCTGCGGATGCATCGAGCTCTCGATGTCCCAGGTCGAGTAGTAGCCGTTGTCGAATGATCGGAACTCGACGTATTGCGCGTCGCGGCTCGCGCCGACCATCTTTGCGATCTCGCGGAGCTGGACGCCGTGCCACTCCGCCACAGCCGACCAGCCCTCGACGCAATGGTGTCGAATCCGCATGCCCGTGCGCGGCATCCGCATCAGGTCATCGACCGAGTAAACCGCCGGCCGCGCAACCATGCCGCCGACCATGAGCGCCCAATTGTCCGGCGCGATCGGCATCGAGTCGGAAATAAAATAGCTCGGGAAATCCGCCTCGGGCGTCAGCTCGGACGCCGGCGCTTCGGGCGCGAGCCTGTTCTCCGAGAACAGCAGCCGATCGACACGCTCGTTCCATCGTCCCATCCCCGCCAGGAACATCGAAGCCGCACGGCTGTCGCATCCGGCCAGAGCAGTGCTCGCGGCGATGCCGAGCAAGAGTTTTCGCCGCGTGATTAGCCTACCCACGCTGTCCCCCGGTCACCATCGTGACTACAGTCCGCGGATGCAGCGCGACGAGTACCAAGTGCATCGCCGTAAACGATGCGAGCAGGACGAGACAGCTCAGATGCACGACCCGCGCGACGTCGTAGCCGCCGAATGCCGCCGTGATCCAGTGCAGCTGGACCGGTTTGTAAATCGCCAATCCCGACAGGACTACGACCATGCCGAACAGGATCGCCGACGTGTAGGCCATGCGCTGCAGGCCGTTGTAGAAGTCCTCGGGCGGTGGAGTTTTGCGGATGCGCAAGTAGTAACCGAACATCGCGATCGCGTTCGAAGCGTCGCGAGTCGGAATAAAAACGCGCCGGCGCCATTCGCCGCTCGCGATCATATAGATGAGGTAAATGACGCCGTTGAAGATGAGGAACCAGGCGATCGCGAAATGCCAATGGCGCGCGCCCGCCAGCCAGCCACCGAAGCGCAGCCACGACGGCGGCGAGTCGTTCTGAAGCGGATACCAGCTGTACAGGCCGCCGCGCGGGCCGAGCGCCGGATATGCGGCAAAAATCTGCAAGCCGCTACCGGCCATGATCACGAGCAGCGGAATATTGATCCAATGCGCCAGCCGAATCACCGCGGGCTGCGCGCGCCGCCCCTTGGGCCGCTCAGGCGCGGACGGGCCGTCGGGCAGACTCCATGGCGGCGCATATCGAAGCGGCGTCGTGGCTCGCGTCGGCTTTCGACCCGCTGCTGGCTCCGCACTCATCGTAAGGCTCTACCGGTTGATTCCAGGAGGCTTTCAGGTTCTTATTAGATGCCGCCGCATCAAAATTGTTTCACTGGCGGCAGAGCGGGTAAGGAGTAGAGCGCGATAACGTCCGCCGATGCTCAGGAATGCGACGACGTCGCGAGCGATCTTTTCAGATCTGAAAATTCCCTTTCCGTGGCGAGATACTCTTTTTGCCGGCGTGGCGGGCTTCGACCTGCATGCTCTCGACTTCTTCGTTGATCTGGTTGAGCCGCTGCTGAAACTCCAGTGCTTCGACCTTCACTCCGACTTTGCAGCCCTGGCAGACGATGTGCGTCTCGCTGTTACGCTCGAAGTCACGCACGAGCAGCGAATTCTTGAAGCCACACTTCGGGCAAGCGACGTCCACAGTTTCGTCTTCAAACATTTTTTGACCTCGCCGCAGCGGTACAGGACTCAAGCGTACTTCAATCCACCGCGGCGGCCAACCGCGAGTTCGTTACGATTTGAAGGGCAAGGCTACAATGTGTGCTTCGTGAACGCCCGTCCGGTTATTTCTTGACCTTAACTTTGTTGCCCTGCAGGCGGAGAACTTGGAAAATCCGGTTTGGTTGCGGCTGCGCTGAATTTCACTTTGATAGAGGTCAAAGGTGATGAAAACTGCACGGGTCATTGGCTTTGAGGGTAATCCGCTCAGCGTGATCGAACGAATCTGCCTCGGCTTACTCTGCCTCGCAATCGCCAAGGTGCTGATAGGCGCGGCACCCGCATCAGGCGGTCCAGGAGTTCACGCCTTCCGAATTGCTGATGACCGGGTCGCCGTCTCCCACCCTCTTCGAGATTACAGGCGACTCAGTTTACGGGCTCGCTTTCGACAAGACGGAGGATTTGTGGACTGAGCTAAACGGCAATCAAATCGCAGAAACATCTCCAACCCAGCTCGCGAATCTTGGAATCAATGACACGCCGACGCCGGTCGCATTCATAACGAGCTCTTCTTTCGTTAACCTCGCTGGTCTAGCGTTCGACCACAAGGGCAATCTGTGGGTCGTGGATGCCAAGCTTGGCGCAGTGGATGAAATCTCGAAGAAGCAGCTTGCTGCCGGAACGGCCAGTCTGACCCCGGCGATCATAGTTACCATATCGGATTCTAACTACATCAATTTCATTACCTTCGATAAGTCTGGAAATCTCTGGGTCTCCGATGAAGACGGCGACAGAGTCTATGAGCTGAAGGCGAAGCAGCTGAAAAAAACCAAAACGGTAACGCCGGCCGTCATCCTCAGTTCGGCGACGTTTGATGATCCCGGGCAAATCGCTTTCGACGGCGGCGGCAACCTGTGGATCACCAACTATAGCGGCCAAACCGTGCAGAAGTTTTCGAAGAAGTCGATTAAAAAATCAGGCAGTCCGTCGGCCGCCGTCACGATCTCCGCCACCGGCGACAGTCTCAACGGTCCATGGGGATTAGCCTTCGACGCCAGTGGAAAACTTTGGATATCGAACTATAACGACAGCTCCGTCTCGGAGTTCTCTACCAGCCAGATCAAGACGAGCGGCGATCCAATGCCTGCGGTCCATCTCACTAACACCGGTACCGACTACTTCCCCTATCAAATTACTTTCGGACCGGTGTTCTAGCGAGACTACTGCGAGACCAGCATTTGCGCGGTGCTGGCAACCGTCAGGCTCACCGCCGACATGAAAGGTACATGCAACTGATACAAGTAGGAGACGCTGACCTGAGCATCGATCTGCGAAGTAAGAGTGGCGTCGGCCGGCCAGCTGACTGTGACCGTAAGTTGGCTTGGATTCATATTGACGGCTTTACCAATCGCGATTTGCTGAATCTGAGCGGTGGTTGCCGGATTCGCGCTATTGGGCGAATGCACAATCGCGTAACGGACCGCCTCGCGCGCCGCCGAATTGACCGTGTTGTAGTAGGACACCGTCAACGTCATCAGCATGATGCCGAACAGCATCAGCAGGAAAACTGACACCACCATCGCGAATTCCACCATCGCCTGGCCGGCGGATTCCGTCCGTTGCCAAGCGGCGCGATAGATATTTTTCATTATTGCTGAACTTGCATGATGGCTTTGCCGGCCAGCGTGGTCGACGACGGAATGCCAGGGTAGTTCACCAGCGTTGTGAAGACGTCCGCGGTATTAACCACGACGAAGGTCGCCTGCGGCGCGTTGGTGCAATAGGCCGTGGGACAGGCCGTCACGTTCAACGACGTCGCGCAAGTGCACTGGGATGCCGTCACTGTAAGATTGGTGAGGTTCGTGCCGTCAGTCCTGGCGGCCGCTACCATGCCGGCCGCATTGGCGGCAGTAATTACGCTCTGCGAGCCGTACTGGGCGCCGGCTCGCGCCGCGCTGTTGACGCCGCTGCTCATATAAAAGATGCGGCCAAAGTCGGTCCCGGCGAGCAACATCAGGACCAGCAGCGGGATCGCCACCGCCAGTTCAACTGAGCTTTGTCCCTTTGCGTGAGCGCTACTCATAGAGCGAACTCGACTGAATCGGCGAGCCGTTGGTGAGTGAGGCGTAGTTGTTGTTCATCGTCGCGCCACCGGTGAAGACAATTGTGTCGGCGACCAGGATTGTGTACGCGGCATTGATGCCGTTGCTGTAGTTGAGCTGTGTGGTGGGAAAATAGAGTGCCCCGGCCAGGGTCATGTTGGCGCCGCCGGCAAAATAACTCGCCGCTGAGCTGGCCGGAATGCTCGAATCCTGGAAGAACAGGATGCCCTCGAGCGAATTTTCTCCGCCGGTTGTCGGCGCGGAAAAATTCACGGTGACTCCGTTGGCGATATTGATTCCGGCATAGGTGCTGTTCGACCCGCTGTAGCCTGCCCTCGAGCCCGTCGTGTTGTAGAAGGTGACGCCGCTGCCAGTCGCTGTGCCGCCGCCGTTGGTCAGCGACATTCCTCCCCCCGCCAGGACGTAGGTTCCGGTATTGAAAGTGATGCTGACACCGTTGCTGACGCTAATCCCGCCGCAATAGACGCCCGGCGACACCACGTAATTTCCGCTATAAGGCGGATTTTGACTGGCGGTGTACGAGCTGTAGTTTTGTGTCCCGGTGTAAGTGCAGGCTCCTACGCTTGGTTTGGTGATGTGAGCGAGCGGATCGGGAACCGGCGCGATATTCTGACTAACCGTGAGTGCGCCGCCGGACAAATTCTCGATCGCGCCGCCATTGTTCACCGAGTCCGTACCGACGACCCCGACTCCCGTCGTCTTGATCACCGCGCCACCTATCACCTGCAGCGCCGCCGCATTGCTGGAATCCACGTAAATTCCACAGGACGAAGTGATATTGACCCCGTTGCTCGCCGACACTGCATACTGTGCCGTAGGATCCAGCGCATAGATGCACCCGCTGGAATTCTCGATACCGCTCACCGCCCGGGTGCTTACGGTCACACTGCTGTGGCCCAGCACACGCATGAAGTAAGTGTTCTCCGGCTGCGAGATTATTACTTCAACGTAATTCGCGTTGCCCGCGAACAGCCCATCCGCTGGCGGATTACTTACCGTGATAGTCGCGCTGTTGGTGCCATTGGTGAAGCCGTTGAGACTTGCGACGTTGTCCGCAGCCGACGAAATGTTGGCAGCGCTCCTTAGTGCTGTCGCCGCCGCAATCGCCGCCGCATCGGTCGCCGTCTGCATCTGGCGCCGCTCGCTCCACAGCAGACCCATGTCGGTCGCCAGCGACACGAATCCCAGCAGCGTGATCATCAGCATGACCGTCAGTACCAGGACTTGCCCATGAGCCAGTCCCCGCAAATTATAAGGTCGCGTCGCCGCTACCTTAATGCTGCGTTCGTTGAAACCATTCGATGAGTCAAATTGCGACATCTCTCTCAGCCTGTGTGTTCCGATCCGCTTCGCGATTTGTCGATCGCCAGCTTTAGCTAGGAGAGGTGCAACAGTCACGCCATCGTTTGCGAAAATCGGAAACTCAGTATGGGACCTCGTGTCCCGGATAAGCCTGACTCTGCTATCCGGCAGCGAGCGGCAGGCGTATAAGCACTTCGAAGGATGTTGATGGCCACGATAGCGGGCTGACTTGGACTGCGGGGATCATGGCGCAGGGGGAGATACGAAACGATGAGCACGGTCGAGAGAACGTCCGGCGCAGGTCGCACTGACGAAGAAATTCCTCCAAGCGCGGGCGGCCGCTCCCGCGCGGCTTTCTACATCACGCTGATAGCCGCGGTCGCAGCGTTAGGCGGCCTGCTGTTCGGCTTCGACACCGGCGTGATCGCGGGCGCGATGCTGTTCATCGTTCCCGACTTTCATCTTGGCCCCGGCCAGCAGGGATTGGTCGTCAGCGCAGTCACTTTCGGCGCATTGTTCGGCGCGCTGATCGGAGGATCGTCATCTGACGCAATCGGCCGTCGCTGGACCAACATTGCGGCCGGCTTGAGCTTCGTCGCCGGCTCGGTCTTCTCGGCCATCGCGCCCAATGTCGACGTTCTCATCGCAAGCCGCGTCCTGATAGGGCTGGCGATCGGCCTCACGTCAGTCGCTGCGCCAATGTACATAGCGGAGCTGTCGCCGGCCCGCAGTCGCGGCAAATTGGTCTCGCTTTTTCAACTCGCGGTCACCGTCGGCATCCTGGTTTCCTACACCGTCGATCGCGCGCTGGCGCCCGACCATGCGTGGCGCTGGATGCTCGGGCTCGCATGCATTCCGGGCGCGTTGCTGGTGCTTGGAATGATCGCGATGCCCGAGTCGCCGCGATGGCTCCTGAAAACAGGTGCGGAAAAAGCGGCGCGGCATGCGCTCTCGCTGGTACGGTCACCCGACGAAATCGAAGCGGAGCTGAATGAAATCCACGACGACCTCGCGCACAATCAGCCGGCTGCATGGTCTGAGCTGTTGCTGCCGGCGCTTCGTCCGGCACTGCTGGTGGGAGTCGGGCTCGCTGTTTTTCAGCAGATCACCGGCATCAACACGATCATTTATTACGCCCCGCAGATCTTTCAGAAAGCCGGGCTGGACAGCGCAACCACCGCATTGGCCGCGACGATGGGCATCGGCGTGATTAACGTACTGTCCACGCTGATCGCGATCTGGCTGGTGGATCGAGTCGGAAGAAAGCCGCTGCTGCTCGCCGGACTCGTCGGCATGACCCTGAGTCTGGCGGCGCTCGGGGTTGCGCAACGCTTCGGCTCATCCATCGGCGTCGACGCGCAAACGCTGGCGCCCATCACCGTCGGCTTCGTCGGACTGTATATCGTCTGCTTCGCCTTCTCGCTGGGGCCGGTCGTATGGTTGATGATTTCAGAAATTTTTCCCAACCGCGCGCGCGCCCGCGCTGCCGGAATCTCGACCGCGGCCAATTGGACGGCGAACTTTCTCGTCAGCCTTTCATTCCCCGTTTTGCAGGTGCTGATGGGACCGTCGCTCTGGTTCCTCTATGCCGCGATGGGTGTGGCCGCGTTCTTCTTCGTCCTCGGTTGGGTTCCTGAAACCAAGGGCAAATCGCTTGAGGACATCTCGCGTCAGTGGCGAACCGAATCCGCCGCCGGCACCCTCGTTGGTAACCAGGCGTAACCGGGAGGCGCTGACATGAGTCGGTCGATCCTCAGATCGCTGGTCGCCAGCCTCGTACTCGCCGGCGTCCTTGCTGCCAGGCCTGCCAGCGCGCAGACATTCTCGACGCCGTGGATGCACGCCACGCAGGGAGATTGGGCGACAGAATGGGGGATTCTCGATCCGCAGCTTTTGTTCCTTCCCGGGTCATGGGCGCAGCTGACGGCGGCGACGGGAAATTGGGATGGAATACGCACTGACCTCTCCGATGCGGGAATTTCCGCGTTTGGCAGCTACCAGAGCGAATCCGCCGGCAACCCGGTCGGCGGCGAAGTGCACAAATTCCGCTACACCCATAATATCGCGCTCGGCATCGCGCTGGATCTGCACAAACTGATCGGCCTCGAAGATACCTACTTCCTTGCCTCGGCGTCGGAACGCACCGGCAACAGCCTGTCGTATGACATTCCCAATTTTTTCCAGGTGCAGCAGATTTTCGGTCATCAAACGATCCGGCTGGTGGACCTCGCCGTCGAGCATCTGTTTCTTGACAAAAAGCTCGACGTCGTTGCCGGGCGCATCAACGCCCTCGATGACTTCGCGACTTCGCCGTACTACTGTTTCGCGCAAAACCTCGGCTTTTGCGGCAACCCGCTGAGTATTCCGGTCAATGCTTCCGTACCGAGCTACCCGGGCGCAGCCTGGGGAATCCGCGCACGCTATGAAATCACGCCCGAGTTCTACTCGATGACCGGTGCGTACAATACTTACGGGGACTTTCGCAGCGACAAATTCCACGGCGTTGATTTCAGCCTTCGGCATAATTCCGGCGTCGCTATCATGGAGGAGCTCGGCTATTCGCCCAAGCAGCTGCGCGACCTCGGATTTCCCGGGACATACAAGCTCGGCGGACTCTACGACTCCGAACCGCGGCTGCAGTTCGAGACTGGTCAGATGCGCGGGGGAACCTGGCAAATGTATCTGACGGGCCAGCAGCGGCTGCTCCGACGGCCGGAGGGCGCGGTTAGTGCTCATCAAGGGCTGTGGAGTTTCCTCGCGTTCACCTATGCGCCGCCGAAGATGAACCAGCTTGAGTATTTCGGCGATGGGGGCCTGCTGTACTTCGGGCTGATCCCGCATCGGCCCGAAGACGAGTTGGGATTGTTTGGTCTCTGGGGTCAGTTCTCGAGCGATCTGCGCGACGCTCAGCGCGCGGATCACGAGCCGACCCAGACCCATGAAGCGATCATCGAAGCCAACTACATGTACAACGTGACGCCATCGCTGACCGTGCAGCCGGATATACAAGGCGTGTTCCGCCCCGAGGGCACGGGCCTGATAAGCGACACGCTGGTTCTCGCGGTGCAGGTAACAGTCGCGCTCTAGGAGAAGTATGTACTTACGCCCAAATCTTTGGATAATTCCTGATGTCGGAAACCGTCGAGATGAAATGTAGATACGCGAAAATCTCACACGCCGCCGCGTTCGCATTGCTGGGCTGGTTCCTGATGATACCGCCGATTTTTCCGGATCAGGAGATCGTGCCGAACGCTCCGCTTTCACAATGGAAGACGATTGATACCTACCAAACCGCCGTTGGGTGCCAAACCGAGCTCGCAAAATTGACCGCGCTGGTTGCGGGCAACGTCACCCAAACCCCGATTCAAAAGCGCACGTTGGCAGCTCAGTGCGTCTCATCCGACGACCTGCGGCTGAACTCGAACTGAGCCCGCAAAAGCAGCGATTGACCACCTCCGGTGTTGCGGAATTGCAACCTTTTGTCTTGATTATGCCGCCTCCTCCAGCTTTTAGACGGCAGGATCTCCCAAATATCACGACAATTATCGCGGCACGCGAGATGCTTAAGGCGAGACTCTGCCCCGGAGTCGAGCCTTGGCCGCTATCGTCATAGGAGGGGATCATGTCGCTGTTCAACAAGGAAGTCGAAAAGCCCGCTCACCGCGAGCAACCGGCGAGGCTCAATATCAGCACGGCGCAAGCCGCTACGCCGATACCGCCGCCAGCCAAAAAGATGGTCGAGCCCGTTCCCGCAGGGGCGTTGCTGGGCTACGGCACGAAGGTCATCGGCCAGCTGCACTTTGAGGGTTCAGTGCGCATCGACGGTAACGTCGACGGCGAGATCGACGGCAAGGAAATCACGATTGGCGAGACCGCGGTGGTCACGGCGCAGATTCGTGCGGATTCGATCGTCGTGTGTGGCAAGGTCGAAGGCGATATCACCGCGACACAGCGAATCGAGATTCGATCAACCGCAAAAGTCACCGGCGACATCACGGCCCCCACGCTGATCATAAAGGAGGGCGCGACCTTCGAAGGACGGTGCTCGACGCGGCGCTCGACACGGGACGAGTCCAAGCACGAGGTCCCGCGTCTCTTTCTTCCGGAAATCGTGACAGAAACCGACTGGCGAGAGCTCGATGCGCAACCGCGCGATCTGACTGACTAGCCGAAAACCAAATATGGTGGACGCACCTGGACTCGAACCAGGGACCTCTTGCATGTGAGGCAAGCGCTCTAACCGGGCTGAGCTATGCGTCCACCGGAGTTTGCGATTATCGCGCCGCGCGCGCGGGCTCGCAAGAGCGCGGATCTACTTCAGGGTCGGTGAAATCGTGACACGCCGCGGTGCTCGCTCTCATCGCTGGCGCCCAGCGCGCCTCGGCTGACGCCTTTTCGCATTGTACCAAGGTACAGTATCTGCCCGTGCGGGATCGCAGTATTTACACTCCATGATCAACTCGGTCTCGAGCAGTTGATGGATTCGGGCCGAAAGTTTATTGCGGAGCGACTAGCCGCGGCGAAGGATTAGTTGTATTCACTGTCGCAATCCGGGGAAGCGTAAAACCTGATAGGGAGGAACTGAAAATGGTATCTCAAAAGTCTGGCTCGAAGGCACAAAGGATCGCGAAGCGTGCGATCGCGACGATCGCCGTGCTCGGATTCATGACGCTAGGTGGATGTTCGTCATCCGAACCTTCTGCGACTACGCAGGCGAATCTGGCACAGACCGAGTTACATTTCGATCTTAACCAGTGCCAGGACCTCGGGGCCGGCTTATACAAGTGTCCTGCTTCCGACAAACCCATTTGCAATCCTGGTTACAACGGCACCGTAGAGTGTGTGCGGCTGGGACCCAAGGGCAGCGTGTTCGTATCGAGCCCGGTCTCGAACTAGCAGAGGCGCGATCGCAGCCTGAATCGATGGTTCTGGTGCCACTCAAAGGCGGTGGGCGGCTAATGTTACCCTACCGACCCACCGCCTGAACGAAGATGGAAAGGGTTCCGAAGGCAACCCGAGATGAAATTCTTCAAGTGGCTGGCCGAGGAGAGCAGGAAGCTTTTCCCGATCACATTGTTCTTCTTTGTCGGATTCGGGCTGATCCTTCTAATCATCAAGCTCGTCCTGCAGGACTATTCGGTACAGGTCGGAGTGCTGTCGCGGGCAATGTTGTTTTCGCTGGTCGCTGGCAAGGTGGTGCTGCTCCTCGAAAACGTCCGCCTCGATGAGCGCTTTCCAAACTGGCCTCTATCGAACTTGATCGCGCTCAAGACTGGCTTCTATACCATCGGAGCGATATTCGCCGGCGCTATCGAAAAAATTCTCGAGCACTACCGTTCTTCGGCAGGGTTGGCTGACGCAACGCGCCAGGCATGGTTGCATTCAAGCGGCAGCCGATTCGCGGCGACGGTGCTATGCATGTCTCTGTTGTTCGCCATCTACTTCACCTTTCAGGAGGTAGATCACGCGATAGGTAACGGTGAGATATTCGCGCTGCTTTTTAAACGACCCCGGACCGCGCCGACAACCTGAATTGGTCTGCTGCAGAGCTGCGCGAATCGTCGCGAAAATCGGCTCCAGAGCGGCGATGGAGTTTGATACCGGCCGCATTATCGCGCGACGCGCGCGGCCCCATGAGGGTGCGGGGCTACTTCAGGTGGCGATGGATCTGGAATCCCAGCATCGCGACTTCCACCAGCAGCAGGAAAATGATTGCCACCTCCAGCCACTCGCTGCTCAAGTACCAGCGATAGTCGGCGATGCGGTCGTTGGCGCCTTCGTACAGATCCTCGAACGCTTCGAGACGGTTCGACGCCGCCTCGAGCCGCGTATCGACTTCCGCCTCGTCTATCAGCCGCATCATCACCTGGCGCGCGTCACTACACTGGTTCCCGAGATCGCGCGCCCAAACCGTCCCATACTCACTCTTAGACTCGACTCCAGCGGGTTGGCGAGGTTGATGGCCTACAACAGCAGGCGAGGCGAACGCTCTAACCGGACTGTGCTATGCGTTCACCGGAGCGGGAAAATTATCGCGCCGGGCACCCATCCCCGCAAGAGAGGGAATCGGGCGATAGACGCCGTACGATTTGCGTACTTGAGGTCGCGGCGGTATTGGTGTCGCTGATCGCACAAATCCAAGTGGAGCACATCAATCATGGGACGACTGCGCCAGGTCAGTAAGGCTGAAGCTACACCGGAAATTCGGGAACTCTACCAGCAATTTTTCGGCGACCGCGATCCGGTGGCCGCGCCGGGCACCGCGACCGGAACTCCCGGCGATTACTGGACAACCTTTGCGCTGGTGCCGGACCTGCTCTTCCAGGCGCGCAACTCGCTGATGGCGCTGATGCAGCCGGGACGCAAGCTGCCGGCGAAACTGCGCGAGCTGGCGATTGTGCGCACCGGCATCGTCGGCGATTCACGCTTCGAGTTCTCGCAGCATCTGAAAGTCGCGCGAATGGTCGGCGTGTCCGAAGACAAGCTGGCGGCGATCAAGGGCTGGGCGACCAGCGGTCTTTTCACCGACGCCGAGCGCGCCGTGATGCAGGCGACGGACGAAATTGTCGGACGTAATCTCGTTGAAGATGAAACCTTCGCCGCGCTGAAGACTCATCTCGCCGACGAACAAATCATGGAGTTGTTCTACGTGATCGGGCTGTGGCGGATGCACGGCATGATCGTGCGCGCGCTGCATCTCGAGTACGACGCCGATACGACGGCGCGCATGAAGGAAATACCCGCGCCGCCCGCGCAGAAGTAGGCAGCGCGCGCTGCGATGAAGCTATACGACGAGCTCGCCGAATGGTGGCCGCTGTTCTCGGCGCCCGCCGACTATGCCGAAGAAGCGGCGTTTTTCGCGCAGGTGCTTAACGACTCGAGCAAGCTCCCGCCGCGCACTGTACTCGAACTCGGATCTGGCGGCGGCAACAACGCGCTCTATCTCAAATCGAAATTCGAGATGACGCTGATCGATCTGTCAGCGCAAATGCTCGCCGTCAGCCGCAAGCTTAATCCCGAATGCGATCATCGCGTGGGCGACATGCGCACGGTCAACCTCGGGCGCACCTTCGACGCGGTCTTTATCCACGACGCGATCGCCTACATGACGACCGAAGCCGACCTGCGCGCCGCGATCAGTAACGCGTACCGGCACTGTCGTGCAGGAGGCATCGCGCTATTCGTGCCCGACTGCGTGCGCGAGACCTTCGCCGCAGAAACCAGGCACGGCGGCCACGACGGCGAAAGCCGCAGCCTCCGCTATCTAATGTGGACGACAGATCCCGATCCCACCGACACGACTTATCGAACCGACTTCGCAATCATGCTGCGCGATCAAAGCGGCGAAACGCGCGTCGTCCACGATTGGCACATCGAGGGCATCTTTTCGCGCACCGACTGGATACGCTTGTTGCGTGAAGTAGGATTTGAACCGCGCACACTGCGCGACAAATGGAATCGCGAAATCTTTATAGCGAAACGCCCAATCTAACTCTGTCTCCTCTCCCTGTAAGGGAGAGGACGAAGGTGAGGGTCCCTGTCCAAGCGCGCATTTTCCGCGCGCGACTCAGGATTCCGCGTATTTCTTTATCCGGTTCCCCTTCCACCAGGGGAAGGGGTTAGGGGTTAGGTCGCCCGCCTCGTTCGCAATCCCGGCCTTCGCCCCTACGCATGCGCACCTCTGATGGCACGCTAGTTCGCCGACATCAGCCGGATCACTTCAGCGCGACCCCATTCCACTTCCGCGCGATGCCGATTCGCCATCGCCGTCAGATAGTCATGGATCGCGCCCTCTGCCGGCGCGAGCGCGAGCGCGACTTCAGTCTTGCGCGCGGCCCATTCCTGGCCGCGCGACAGCAGATTCAGGCGATCGCGAATCGAATCGAGCGCCGCGACCTTGCGCGCGAACGGCCCGACCCCGCCGGACGGCTTGCCGCCGTTGCCGCGAATCAGCGCCTCGAGTTCCTCGGCGTTGCGCTGCTCCATCGCGCGCGACCCGGCCAGGAACTTCTTCAGCTCGTCCTGCTTGACGTCGGCGATGAGCTTCTCGAGCGCAATCACTCCGGCGCGTTCCGATTCGAGCAAAAGGTTGAGAGCCTTTTCGAGCGCCGCGTCCATATCGCGAACTTAGTAAGCGCGATCCGGAATCGCAAGGCCTGCGGCGCGACTAGTCGATCGCTTCGCGCTGCTCTTCGTCGTACGCGGGCTCGACCAGCTTGAGCCGCGTCGGACTCTTGCGGAAGCTGCGGAACCAGTTCTCCATGTCGTCGAACAGCGAGAACGCGACCGGCGTGAACAGCAGCGTGATCAGCAGGCACAGCGTCTGACCGCCGATCACCACCAGCGCGATCGCGCGCACCGAGCTGTCGCCCGCGCCCTGCCCGATCGCGACCGGAATCATGCCGGCCACGAGCGCCGCGGTAGTCATCAGAATTGGCCGCAACCGATCGCGATTGGCAGTCAGAATCGCCTGGCGCCGCGGCAGTCCCGCGCGAATCAGGTTGAGCGTCTGATCGAGTTGCAGGATCGAATTCTTCTTCACGATGCCGAACAGCAGCAGGATGCCGAGCGTCGAGAACAACATCAGGTGCTCGCGGAAGATCAACAGCGAGATCAGCGCGAACGGCACCGCCAGCGGCAGCGACAGCATGATCGTGATCGGATGGATGAAGCTCTCGAACTGCGCCGCCAGCACCATGTACATGAAGATGATCGAGAGCATGAAGGCGATCAGGAAGCCGGTGACCATCTCGCCGTAAATTTTGCTCTGGCCGCCGAACGCCGTGATGTAGCCCGGCGGCAGATGAATCTCGTTGACCTCGCGCGTGACGGCGTCCATCACCTTGTTCATCGCGGCGCCGGGCGCGAGATTGAAGACGATCGAAATGTTGCGCTGGCGGTCCTGCCGATCGATCTGCACCGGCCCCGTCCCGTGCGTGAGCGTCGCCACGTTGTCGAGCCGCACCTGCCCGACCTTGCTCGACGGAATCGTCAGCCCCGCCACCGCGGCCGGATCGTTACGATCCTTGTCGGCCAACTGCAGGCGCACGTCGTAAGTATCCTGGCCTTCGCGAAAGCGCGTGATCACGTCGCCCTGCACCATCGTGCGGATCGTCTGCGCGATATCGTCGACCGACACGCCGAGATCAGCCGACTTGTCGCGATCGATATTGACCTGCAGCTCCGGCAGCCCGCCCTCGTAACTCGAATCGAGATCGACGATGCCCGGAATTTTTCTGAGCCGCGTCATCAGGCTGTCGGCGTAGGTCCGCAGCGTGTCGAGGTCGGGCCCGCGCATGTCGTATTCGACCGCGACGTCGCGATAGCCGCTCTGCTCCCACGGCTTGATCGCGTCGACGCTGACCCGCAGCGCCGGAAACGCGTCCATCAGCTTGCGCGCGTCGGCCATCACCAGTTCCTGGCTGCGATGGCGCTGGTCGAGCGGGAACAACTTCGCATCGACTTCAGCGACCGTCACGCGATCGTCGCCGTTGGTGTCGCCGACGGTGGTGAACAGATCGCGAACTTCGGGAATAGTGCGCAGCCGATCCTCGATCTGCGCGACGATCTCGTCGGTATGCGCGAGCGAATAGCCCGGCGGCGTGCGGATGTTGACCGCGAATTCGCTCGAGTCGTCGTCGGGCATGAAAGTCGCCCCGACCATCTTGCCCAGGAACGGGATCGAGATGACCAGCACGATCGCGACGCCGACCAGCACCCATCGATGGTCGAGCGACCAGCGCAGCGCGAGGTCGTAGCGGTCTTCGATCCAGCGGAAAATTCTCCAGTCCTTGGTGCTGTTGTGCTTCGCGCCGCCCGCGCCCTTGGGTTTCAAGATAGCGCGAACACAGCATCGGCGTCAGCGTGAACGAGACCAGCAGCGAGACCATGATCGCGAAGGCCATCGTCAGGCCGAACGAATTCAGGAAGCGGCCCATCACGCCGTGGATGAACGCGACGGGCACGAAAATCACCGCGAGCGAGAGCGTAGTCGCGCTCACCGCCAGGCCGACCTCGGCGGTCGCCGCCTTCGCCGCCGACATCGGGTCCATGTTCTTTTCTTCGATGAAGCGGAAAATATTTTCGAGCACAACTATAGCGTCGTCGATCACTATTCCGACCGCGAGCGTCAGCGCGAGCAGCGTCATGCGGTTGAGCGTGAAGCCCATCCACAGGATCAACGAGTAGGTCGAGATGATCGAAACGGGAATCGCGACCGCGGCGATCAGCGTCGATCGAATCGATCCGAGGAAAAAGAACACCACGATCGCCGCGCATAGACCGCCGAGCCACGAGATGCTCCTGCACCGTCTCGACCGCGGCGCGGATGAAGGTCGACGCGTCGCGCGTGAAGATCACGTCGACGCCGGGCGGCAGCGTGCCCTTGAGCGTCTCGAAGCGCTCCTTGACGCGATCGACGATCTCGATCGTGTTCTCACCCGACTGCTTGCGCACCACCAGCGACACCGCGTTCTTGTTGTCCCAGCGCGACAGCGAGCGCGGCTCCTTGACGCTGTCCTCGACCGCCGCGACGTCGCCGACCGTCACCGGCCGCCCGTCGGCCTCGCTGACTATAACCTTGGCGAAATCCGGAACCTCGGTGATTCGTCCGAGCGTGCGCAGCATCTCCTCGGACATCCCCTGCTTCATGCGGCCGCCGGGGTACTCGACGTTTTGCCGCGAGAGCGCGGCGCCGACCTGCTGAATCGTCACTCCCGTCGCGTGCAGCTTGTCGGCATCGACGGCGACGTGAATTTCGCGCTCGCGTCCGCCGACGATATCGATCGAGCCCACACCGTCGACCGATTCGAGCGGCTCCTTCAGGCGCCGGCGCGCCAGCTCGGTCAGCTCTTTCAGGCTCTGGTAGCCGGTGACCGTGATCGTGACGACCGGCACCGCGTCGAGGTCGAACTTCTGCACCAGCGGCGGCTTGGTCCCGTCGGGCAGTTGATCGAGCACCGTGGAAATCTTGTCGCGCACGTCCTGCACGGCGGCGTCGAGGTCGCGCTCGAGCTTGAACTCGATGATGATCCGCGAAACGCCCTCGAGCGTGTTCGATCGCATCTCGTCGATTCCGCTGACCGTGTTGATCGCTTCCTCGATCGGCTTGGTGACGCGCGCCTCGGTTTCCTCGGGCGCCGCGCCGGGCAGGAACGTCGTGACCATCACGGTCGGCACGTCGACCTTGGGAAACAGATCGACGCCGAGCCGCATGTAGGAAAACCAGCCGAGCACGACCAGCACGCCGACGAACATCGTGGCGAAGACCGGGCGGCGCACGCAGAGGTCGGCGAGAATCACGACTGCTCCTTCGCGACCGCCGAGACCGAGACCGCGGTGCCGTCGGCCAGGCGGTCGACGTCGCTGACCGCGACGTGCTCGCCCTCCTTCAGCCCGGCGGTGATTTCGGTCTGGTCGCCGACGACGCTGCCGGTCGTCACCTCGCGCGCGCGCACCACGCCTTGCTCGACGATGAACACGCGCGCGACGCCCGCGTAGCGCAGGACCGCGGCGGTCGGCACGAACAGCGCGCGATCATGGCCGAGATCCATGATCACGTGCGCGAAGAATCCGGGCTTCAGCGCGCCGTCGGGATTGGCGACTTCGGCCTCGATCAGCAGCGTGCGGCTGCTTTCATCCAGCGCCGGCGCGATGCGCGTGATTTTGCCGGTGTACGACGCGTTGGGATCGGCGTCGATCGTGAGTCTCACCGGCATGCCGACGCGCGCCAGCGGCACGAACCGCTCCGGCATCGGGCAGCGCAGCTTGATCGGGTCGGTCGCTATCAGTTCGTAAATTTCCTTGCCGGGCGCGACGTACTCGCCGAGCGAAACCATCCGCTTCTGCACCGATCCGCTGAACGGCGCCTTGATTTCGGTGTCGCCGAGCTTCTTGCGCGCCATCGCAACCGCTTCATCCGCCGATTCCGTGTCGGCCTGATCGACGCGCAACTGCGACGCCAACTGATCGAATTGCTCGGCCGAGATGGCCGACGCTCGCTTCAGCGCCTGCGCGCGATTGTAGCGGGCGGTCGAGTTGGCCAGCCGGGCGCGCGCCTGGTCGAGCGCAGCCTGCGCAGTCTCGACCCGCAGCTCGTACTCGCGCGGGTTGATTTTCAGCATCACCTGGCCGGCCGTGACCTTGTCGCCGAAGTCCGCGACGACCTCCGTCACTCGCCCCTCGACTTCCGACGACATCACCGCCTGCTCGCGCGGGAACAGCGCGCCCTGCATCTCGGCCGTGCGGTCGAGACTCTGCTGATGCGCCGCTGCGACCTCGATCGCAATCGGCGCCGGCGCAGCCTTGCCGTCCTTGCCGACATCGGCCGCAGCAGGCGGCTGATGGCATCCGGCGAGCGCCAAGGCACCCAGCAGCGCCGCCAATCGCCGCGAAAGCCGAAACTCTGAATGACTTCGGCGTCATGGAATCGCCGCAATCCCCTTTAGAAAAAGTTCCACGACTGCTTCGGCGTCCGATTCGATCGGACTCGACGCCAGCTTGAGCAGCCGCCGCCGCAGCGACCCGGTCAGCATCTCGCCGAGCATGAACGCCGCGAACTGCGGATCGATCCGCCGAATCGCGCCGCGGTCGATAGCGTCCTGCAGCACCGACGCGACGAAATCGAGATGGCCGGCGTAGACCCGCATGTATTCGCGGCCCGCCTCCGATTCGAGCTCGATATCGAGCGAGTTGCCAATGATCAGCGTCTTGAGAAAATCCTGGTTCGACGCCTGTATCCGGAACTGCGCCAGGATGAGTTTGCGGATACGCTCGAGCGGCGGAATCGACGGGTCGTCCGAGGCAATCGTCTCGGCGACCATCTCGCGCAGACCCTCGAGTACCGCCGCATGCACCAGCTCGTCCTTGGTGTCAAAATAAAGGTAGATAGTTCCCTTGGCGACCTTCGCCTCCTCCGCGACCCGATCGACCGTAGTCCCCTGCATGCCGTAACGAGCCATCACGCGCCGTGCGGCTTCGAGGATCTCACGGACCCGGTATTCCTTGATTACTTCTTCTTTGGTCACGGCGAAACTGGACAGTCAGTCAAATGAACGTATAGTCAGTCTAGGCAAATCGTCAAACTTGAAGCAAGTGGAAGGCAGGTAGGACCTACGCCCTAGCGCCCAGAAGGCGAGCCGGAAGGGAAAGTTTCCGCTTGCACCGCAGAACCCTCCCCCATAACCCTTCTGAACAGGGACGAAGTCCCGCATCTTTTCTTTTCTTAATACCGGGTGCAGGGGTCACCCCTGCCCAAGGAGGTGTGGAACCCAGGCGGGTTCCACATTAAATCAACTTCCCCCGTTCCCCCGACTCAGGCCGATGGCTTCTCGAGCTCGTCGCCCAGAATCTCTGCCAACCGCTCAGCCGGCACTCGCCGCAAATCGGGAATCATCAGCCCTGATGCCGCCGCATGGCCGCCGCCGCCGAAATGTTGCGCCAGCACCGACAAATCGACGTCGCAATCGGCGCTGCGCCGGAGGCTGACGCCCTGGCTGCGCAAGTCGAACAGCGCGACGACCGTCTGCGTCTGTCCTTTATATAGATGCGCCGCGACTTCGCTGCTGTAGCCGAAGCAGCACGCGCTCCGCACCGTGATTCCGTTGTCGAGCTTGCGATCGACCTTCGTCGCATTGGCCAACTCGATGCTCCGGCGCATCCCGTCTTGTCCCGACTCGAACGCGCCGCGCAGCTTGCGGCTCATCCGCGGCTCGCGCAGTTTCAGAATTTCGCGATACGACGACGATCCGCCGAGCGTCTGCACCGCCAGCGCCCAGTCGGCCGACTCCGCTATCCGATGAACCCAGCGGTCGTGGTCGTCGGCTATCATCACGAACGGCTGGAAGGCATCGAATTCGGCGCGCTCTCGCTCGGGCAGGTCGCGGCCCATTCGTTTCAGGTAATTGAACGTCAGGCGCGCCGCCGAATATTGTTCGCTCAGAACTTTGCCCGCGAACGGCACCTTGAACTCGGGGGCATCGGCGCGGGAAACTGCGGTGCGATGATGATCGATCCAGTAAATCTGCGCGCCGCGCCTGCTCAGCTCCGCCAGATGCGCGCCGGTCGCGGGTGAGTTCCAGGACAAATCCGTGATCCAGATTTCGTCATTGGCATCCTCGGACCTCAGCGACAAATTCTGGAGCACATGGTCGGCCTCGTTGTTGCCGGCCAGCGTCGTGAAAACTTTATGGCCATCGTAAAAGCGCGCCACCGCCGCCGCCGCCATCACACCGTCGAGGCATGAGGGGCCGTGGCTGACGACCTGAATCGTGCGGGAAGTTTTTCCGGGCATAAGAGATCAATTGTAGAGCATTCGGCGCGCGCGAGCGAAACGTCGAGAACCCCGCGCGGGCGCCGCAAGTGCGGTCATGCTCGCGCAAATTCCCAACGGCTCTGAGCGCGCTGAGATTCGCGCTGGCCGCAGTATGGATCGATCTGGCAGACGCGCGGGCACCAGGGCCGGCTCGCATTTGCGATCGTTGCGATACTCGCCGCGGGCAGCGATTTCATCGACGGCCGAATCGCGCGGCGGCTCGGCGTCGCCAGCGGCAGCGGGCGATGGCTCGACGGAATCGCCGATGTGATGTTCGTGCTGGCGGCGCTATCCTGCGAAGCCGCGGCCGGCGCAATCCCGTTTTACATCCCGATCCTGATCGCGCTGTCGTTCAGCCAGTACGCGATCGATTCGATCGTGATCGGACAGCGCGCGACGGGTCCGATAAAGAGCCGCCTCGGACATTGGGGCGGCATAATCAACTACGCGCTCGTGATCACGCTCGCGATCGCACCGCCGCCCGCATTCCCAGGCGCGATCGTGCGCGACCTCGCACCGCTGCTCGCACTCTTCTATATAGCCGCAATCTCAGAACGCGCCTGGCTCTTCTACCGCGCGCACTGACGCGCCCGCGGCGTGAGTCGCTTATCGAGGTATGCGATGGCGTCGGCGGAATTCTTTGAAAAACTCTTCAGCCGGCTGCACCCGCCCGTGCGCGATATCGTCTTCGCTTTGCCGAAGGGCTTCGTAAACGTCGGCATCAGCAGCCTCATTGAGTGACTTCTGCCGAGCTGCCGCGTCCTGCTCAACCGTCTCTAATTGGGCTTCTTCACAATAAAACTCGACTCGCGACCGTTTGAAAATCAGGGACGCGGATGCGATCTATCGCGTCCGCGTCCCCATCAGAACCCGACTCGTCAGCCCATCTTGGCGAGCAAGTCCAGCATGTCGTTGGCGTGCTCTTCTTCCACTTTGTTGATCTGCTCGATCAGTATCTTGGTCGTCGGATCGCTGTCGCCCAGCCATCGAATCATTTCCGAATAGCTCTCGATCGCGATCCGCTCGGCGATCAGGTCTTCCTTGATCATATCGACCAGCGTCTTGCCCTCGACGTACTCCGAATGCGATCGGCCCGCCAGGTGCTGGGACTGAAGTCGGGCTCGCCGCCGAGCTGCGTGATTCGCTCGGCCACCCAGTCCGCATGCTGCTGCTCTTCGTTGGCATGCTGCAGAAATTCGGCCTTGACCGAATCGGAGCTGATGCCCTGCGCCATGTAGTAATGGCGCTTGTAACGCAGCACGCAGACCAGCTCGGTCGCCAGCACGTCGTTGAGCACTTTCAGCACCTGCTTGACGTCGGCCCGGTAGCCCTCGGTAACGGTCGCCTTTCTCCATATTTTTGCGGGCGTTGTCGCGAAGTTTTTTAACGTCGGTTAGAAATTTTTCCATGGGTGAGTCTCTCCTCTTGCATACATCCAGCGTATGCCCTTTGGCGCTTGAGACCAGTGCCGCATACGTCTCTCAAGGTGCCCGCGGGGACGATGAAGACCGCTCGCCGTCGTGCTAGCTTTGGAGCGAATTCGGGCGAAACGTAATTGGAACCCCGCATACTAGCCCGCGCCGAGCATCCCATCTCGCGCCGCGACATCGACGCCAACGTGCTCAAGGTCCTCTATCGTCTCGCGGGCGCCGGCTTCGAGGCATACCTGGTCGGCGGCGGCGTGCGCGATCTGATGCTCTCGCGCAAGCCCAAAGACTTCGACGTCGCCACTTCGGCCCATCCGCAACAGGTGCGCGATCTGTTCCGCAACTCGCGCCTGATCGGCCGCCGCTTTCGCCTCGTCCACGTTTTCTTCGGGCGCCAGAATGTCGAGGTCGCGACCTTCCGCAAACAGGCCGAGGCCATCGCCGACACTGACGATCCGCTGATTCGCCTCGACAATACTTTCGGCACGCCCGAGGAAGACGCGTTTCGCCGCGACTTCACCGTCAACGCGCTGTTCTACAGCCCGCTGACTTTCAATGTCATCGACTATCCGGGCGGAGTCGACGATCTCGAGGCGCGGCTCATTCGTACCATCGGCGATCCGGAGCTGCGGATGCGCGAGGATCCCGTACGCATGATGCGCGCGGTGCGCTTCGCCGCCAAGCTGGGTTTCGAGATCGAGCCCGCGACGCGCGCCGCCATCGGGCGCCATCGCGCCGACCTCGCCAAAGCCTCCGTGCCGCGCCTGGTCGACGAGACCTACAAAACGCTCGGCCAGCCAGAGGCCGCGCACGCGCTCGTGCTGATGGAACAGCTGGGACTGCTCGAGTACGTCATCCCGATTCTATCCACTCATCTTAAATCGCGCGATGCGACCCTCGCCGAGCAGCCGGCGGTCCGCAACATGGCGGCGCTGGGCCGCGCGATCGCGAGCGGATTTGCCCCCGACCATTCGATCGTGCTGGCCACCCTGATGCTCGACCTCTATCGCGAAGAACATCGCGGCCCCCGCGGCGGTGCCGACCGCGCCGGCAGTGACCGTGGGGGTGGTGATCGCGCCGGTGGCGAGCACACCAGTGATGACCGTGGTGGTGCCGAGCGCGCAGGCGGCGAGCGCACCAATGGCGCCGCTCGCGTCGACCTGCTCGGCGATCTTCGTGCGCGCGGCTTCGCGCGCGGCGACACCGAGCAGATGCGCCTGATCCTCGAGGCCTTCGCGAATCTCGCCGCGCCGACGCGCCGCACGCGGCGCCTGATGCGCCGGCCGTACTTCCCGGACGCGCGGATGTTCTTCGAGATGAGTGCGCCGACTTACTCGATCGATCCCACGCGCACGCTGCGCTTCCTCGCCGACCCCGACGCCTTCAACACGAGCCCGACCCGGACAGACGGCACACCGCCGCTCCCCAGCGGCGGCCATCGCCGCCGCCGCCATCGCCGCCGCCGCTCCCGCCGCGGCCCCGGCGCAACCACGGTCGCGCAAACCACCCCGTCCAACGAAACAAATGGCGCCGCAGCGCCACTTCCATCACAGGACCCCACCCGCCACAACTAGCATCCGGTTCTCGCGAAGGCAGGGCCTTCTCTTATCTGGTTCCCTTCCGAGGTAGGCAGGGCTTCTCTCTCTCTTATCCGGTCCCCCGTCTCTCGAAGGCAGGGCCTCTCTCCATCCGGTCCCCCTTCCCCCAGGGGAAGGGGTTAGGGGTTATGGCCTGCCCCCCGATGCCCATCAGATCATAAGTAGAGTCGGTCGTGGTTTTGGCCCTCCAGGGGCGGTTGTTCTTGCTGTCCTTTAAGCACTGCGAACTCGGTCGGCGTCAAGGCGCCAAGGCTCGAGTGCGGCCGGCAGTGGTTGTAATCGAACCGCCACGCTTCGATCGTCTCGCGGGCTTCGGCGAGCGTGAGGAAGACGTGCTCGTTGAGGCACTCGTCGCGCAGTTTGCTGTTGAACGATTCGACGAAAGCGTTTTGAACCGGCTTGCCGGGTTCGATGTAGTGCCACTCCAGTCGCCCGGTGGCCCAACGCAGCACGGCGCAACTGGTGAGCTCGGTCCCGTTGTCGCTAACCACCATCCGTGGCAGTGCGCGCTCAGCTGTTAGCCGGTCCAGTTCGCGCACCACGCGCACCCCGCCCAGTGAAGTGTCCACCACCGTGGCCAGACATTCGCGGCTGAAGTCGTCGACCACGCATAGGATGCGGAAGCGCCGCCCGTCGCTCAGTGCGTCGGCCACGAAGTCCAGTGACCACCGTTGGTTGATCGCGCCCGGTAGCGTCATCGGCGCCCTGGTTCCCAGCGCGCGCTTGCGTCCTCTGCGCCGGCGTACCATGAGCTTTTCCTCGCGGTACAACCGATAGAGCTTCTTGCGGTTCAGCACGTGACCTTCCCTCTCCAGCAGCCAGCCCAGGCGCCGATAGCCGAAGCGTCTGCGCTCCGCCGCCAGCTCGCGCAGCCGCTGCCGCAGCAGCGAGTCGTCCGGCCGCCGCGGCCGATAGTTCATGCTCGAGCGATTGAGTCCGACCAGCCTGCATGCGCGCACCTGGCTCAGCCCGCGCTGCTCGACCAGTCGGGCAACCGCCGCCTTCCGCGCCGCAGGCTTCAGACGTTTTTTCCGAGCAGGTCCTTCAGCGCCGCGTTGTCCAGCATCGACTCCGCTAGCAGCTTCTTCAGCCGCCGGTTCTCATCCTCCAGTGACTTAAGGCGGCGCGCTTCCGATACGTCGAGCCCGCCGTACTTGGCTTTCCACTTGTAAAAGGTCGCGCTCGAGATCCCGTGGCGGCGGCAGACCTCTTCGGTCTTCGCCCCGGCCTCATGTTCGCGCAGCACCCCGATGATCTGCTCCTCGCTGAATCGGCTGCCTTTCATTGTCCGTCTCCTTTCTGTCGACGGACTCTACCTCAATTCTGCTGGGCGTTAGGGGGGCAGGCCAGTTAGGTCGCACGAGGGCAGCTGCCCACCTAATCCCGCAACCCACCCGGCAATCGAAACGATCCATCCACCTCGCACGGCAACTCAACCACCCGCACGACCGCAGCAACCTTCAGCTCTCCATAGAGATGAGGAAACACCTCGCCCGCAGCTTCACCATGCGCACTTTTCGGCGCCTCGTACTTTAACTCCGCATCAAGCAGCGCCTCATCGATACACAAAACGATCAGCCCCGCCTGCCCACGATAAAACCGGTTAGCGGTATCAACCACCTGCGCCAGCGTCGAGCAATGGATAAATCCCTCCACGCGCAAGCTCGCCGCCGCATAGCTACCGCGAGATAGAGCCGCCTCCCACTCACTGCGTTTGAGGATATGAAAAATCACGGATTTCAGGATGACACAAAAACGCGTTGAGGGAGGCGTTCTGATCCCTCGCCCGTTATTTCACGGGAGAGGTTAGGTGAGGGTTCTGTGATTCAAGCTGCATGCGTGCAACGTCGTCGTCTGCGTTCTTCTTAGCCTCCCCTGTCAGAGACCTTTGCGTAACCCGCATTTCAGGGAACAACGAGTTGCCGCTTCCTCTGTCATTCTGAGTGCAGCAAAGAATCCGGGATCTTTCTCGGCGCCAACCAGTGCAGCCTCAACTACACAGCGACCGCCGCAAACGCTCGGTTGTTCCGAAGTTCAGTGCGGCGGCGAATCCGGGATTCTTCGCGGAGCCTGTTCTGAGGGAAGTTGCGGTAGAAATTTTTTTCGCCCGATTTCCGTATCCCTCCTCCAACGTGGGAGGAGGGTTAGGGTGGAGGACCGTCTGCGGCGCGCTTGTCTGACGCGCTGCAGATCCGGAATCTTCAGCAATTTTGGACCCTCACCCGCCGACCGCGATCTTGCACGGATACAGCTCGAATCACAGAACCCTCACCTAACCTCTCCCGTGAAAGGTCACCCTCACCCGCGCCGGCGCGGCCTCTCCCGCAACTAAGCGGGCGAGGCGGGTAAGCAGTGGCGCGGAACGCAACACCCTAACTGGGGCGAGGGATTAGGACCAGCACTCCTATCCCCAACCCCTGAGCGAAAGCGCGTCCGCGCGATTTCGCTCTTCTTTCTTAATACCGGGTGCAGGGGTCACCCCTGCCCAGGGAGGTGTGGAACCCACGGCGGGTTCCACATTCAATCAAGTTCCCCCGTTCCCCCGCTCTCGCTACGCGCGCATCGCACCGCGCGCATTCCCCAGCAGCATCTCCGCGACTGCGGTCAGATCGTTATCGTCGTAGTAATCGATCTCGATTCTTCCCGGACTGCGCCCGCGCCGCTTGAAAATTCTGACCTTGCGCTTGAGTGCGCGTTGCAGGCCTTCGGCGAGCGCGTTCAGATTGGCATCGGCGGCGGAGCGGGCGGCGAGCGGTTTTCGTATTGCGCGGGCGATGTCGCGTCGCCGATTTCTTCGGCGCCGCGCGCCGAGATTCCGACCGCCGCGATTCGCCGCGCCGCCGACAGCTGCGCCTCGGGCGATTCTATCGCCAGCAACGGCCGCGCCTGTCCCGCGGTGAGCTCTCCCATCGCAATCATATTCAGGATCTGCTGCGGCAGTTCCAGCAATCGAATCGAGTTGCTGACGTACGGGCGGCTCTTGCCGACGCGCGCAGCGATCTCGTCCTGGGTCAGCCCGAAATGATCGACCAGGCGGAAAAACGCGAGCCCTTCTTCGACCGCGTTCAGATCCTCGCGCACGATATTCTCGACCAGCGACATTTCCAGCGCCGCGCGATCGTCGAGTTCGCGCACAACGATCGGAACTGTTTCCAGACCCGCCGCGCGCGCCGCACGCAGCCGCCGCTCGCCCGCGATCAGTTCGTAGCGCGGGCCGTCGGCTTCGCCGGCGCTCGATTCGCCGCACGATCAGCGGCTCGATAATTCCCTGGCTCTGGATCGCGCGGGTAAGTTCGGCCAGCCGCTCCTTGTCGAAATTTATCCGCGGCTGAAACGGACCCGCCGTGATACTGCCGACCGGCGCCAACTTGAATAGGCGCGCCGCCGATATCTTCGGCGGTCGGTTTCAATTCCGGCCGCCGCGCCGCATTGCCGATCAGCGCATCAAGCCCGCGTCCCAATGGTTTCCGCATCATCCTGGTAGTCCTCTGAAATCTCGGTCGTGTTTTCTTTGCCCCGCGCCACGTGGGGAGAGGCCGACACGCGTCCGCGCATGGCGGGTGAGGGACCAAATTTGTCTGGATTTCGGACTTTGGATGTGTGGCGCACCAGACAATCGCGCCGCACAGATGGTCCTCCACCCTAACCCTCCTCCCATTTCGGAGGAGGGAACCAGTCAAAATCAAGTTCCCCCTCCGCTCTCGCTCGTCACGCGCGATGATCTCCGCGGCCAGCGCGCGATAGCCTTCGGCGCCGGCCGACTTCGGCCCGTACTCGAGCACGGACAGTCCATGACTAGGGCTTTCGGACATCCGCACGCTGCGCGGAATCACGCTGCGAAAAACTTTTTCAGGAAAATGTTTTCTCACTTCGTCCGAGATTTCATGACTGAGGCGATTTCGCGTGTCGAACATCGTGAGCACCAGGCCTTCGAGCTCGAGCGCAGGCCTCAGCGCCGCCTTGACCTTATTGATAGTGCCGAGCAGCGCGCTCAGACCTTCGAGCGCGTAATACTCGCATTGCATCGGCACCAGCACCGAGTCTGCGGCGACCAGTGCATTGAGGGTGAGAATCCCTAGCGAAGGTGGCGTATCGATTAGAACATAGTTATATTCTACGTAGCACTGGCTCCAGGAGCGCACGTAAGCGTCGCTCGCGACCCTCCATCGTCACCAGCTCGATCTCGGCGCCGACCAGATCGTCGCCCGCCGGCGCGAGCAACAGCATCGGTCGCACCTGCCGGATGATTTCCGCAACCGCCAAGCCGCCGACCAATGCCTGGTAGATAGTCTTGCCCTCGCCCCGCGCCGCACTAACGTCTTCGGGCGTGCTGATACCGGAAGTGGCGTTGCCTTGCGGATCGAGGTCGACCAGCAGGACGCGCCGACCGGTCTCGGCCAGCGCGACGGCCAGATTGATAGCCGTGGTGGTCTTGCCGACGCCGCCTTTCTGATTAGCTATTGCGATTACCCGCCCCACGACCTACCCCGCAACCGAAGCGGCCGAGACGTTTCACGTGAAACGTTCGGGCTCGCGAACCATTAAATGCCCGCGATCGCGCAAAATCAAATCGCGCGATCAGATTCGCACAAACACTTGAATTTTAAGGGTTTTCTATCCGGGACGTTCCACGTGAAACGTTTTATCGACGCGTCCAGGTGGCGACGGAACGATGCATTACCTGCCGTCCATGGCGCAAATCGTACCCGGCGATTGACGGCTCGACCAGCCCTGAGGCGGCCGCGGCCGCCGGCTTCGTCATCGAACTTTCTGATCGGCGCTGACGTAGAGCATCAGCACGCCGCCCGGACGCAGCGCGCGGCCGGCAATCTCGAAAAGTGCGCCTGGATTTCCGACGGCGCGCGCGGTGACGAGGTCGAAGCCGTCGCGAACGTCGAGCGACTCGGCGCGAATGCATTCGACGTGCACGTTGCGCAAGCCCATCTCGACGGCGGCCTCGCTGAGGTACGTCACCCGCTTGCGCCGCGCCTCGACCAGAGTCACCTGCGCGTTGATCGCGGCGGCAATCACCAGTCCGGGGAAGCCGGCGCCGCTGCCGATATCCAGAAACCTGCGCTCGCGATCCATCCGATTGCTGAGCCGCAGGATTTTCGAGCTGACCGCGATAGAGACCGGGATGATACTGTCGAAGACGTGGAACACGATCTCGTCGGGGTCCTTCGGATGCGCCGTCAGGTTCATCTTCGGCCCCCACACGGCGAGCGTGGCCGCCATCTGCTCGATCCGGTTCAGGAACTCGACGGTGTTGGCGACTACCCCGGTCGCCGCGATTGCGGGCGCCAGTTGAGCGCGCACCGCGGCGGCAATTTCGTCGGGACTGGCCGCCTTTTTCTGTTTTGGCGCGCGCGCCGGGGCCTTATGTTTCACGTGAAACGTCCCTATGGAGCGATATTCTTCTCAATTTTGCTAGGTTATCTCGCAAAACGTTTCACGTGAAACGTTCTGGACCAGCCTCAAATCGCGCGCGCATTGCGGTCGCGCCGGCTCTTGATATGGACCGCCAGGATCGAGATTGCCGCGGGCGTGATTCCCGGCATCCGGGCCGCCTGCCCCAGCGATCGCGGCCGCACCGCAGTCAGCCGCTCCGAAACCTCGGTCGACAGACCCGTCACGCCTTTGAAATCGACCCAGTCCGGTATCGTCGTGTCCTCGAGGCGCGCGAACCGCTCGACCGCCTCGGCCTGCCGGCGCACGTAGCCCTCGTATTTGATCTCGGTCTCGAGCTCGGCCGCTTCGTCGAGGTTCAGCGTCGATTCGACGCCGCTCATCTTCATCAGAGCGTCGTAGCCGATTTCCGGGCGCTTGAGCAGCTCGATCGCGTCGCACGGGCTGCGCGATTGGGGTCGAGCCGTGCGCCACAATCGCGGCGTTGACCTCTTCGGAAGCGGGAATCAGCGCCGACTTCAGGCGCTCGATCTCGCGGCGCACGGCTTCGGTCTTGGCGCGAACGCGCGCGCCCGCCGACGCGTCGAGCAGCCCGAGGCGCTCGCCTATCGGCGATAGCCGCCGGTCCGCATTATCCTCGCGCAGCAGCAGCCGGTACTCGGCGCGCGAGGTGAACATCCGGTACGGCTCGCCGCCGATCCCGCGCGTCACCAGGTCGTCGATCATCACGCCGATATAGGCCTGGTCGCGCCGCAGGATCAGCGCCGGCTCGCCGCGGACTTTGAGCGCCGCGTTGATTCCCGCGATCAAGCCCCTGCGCGCCCGCCTCCTCATAGCCGGTCGTGCCGTTGATCTGGCCCGCGAAGAAGAGCCCTCGCACCAGCTTGGTCTCCAGCGACGGCGTCAGCTGCGTCGGGTCCGAGAAGTCGTACTCGATAGCATAGCCGGGGCGCATTATCTCGGCCCGCTCGAGCCCGTCGATCGATCGCACCATCGCGAGCTGCACGTCGAGCGGCAGGCTGGTCGAGAGCCCGTTGGGATAAACCTCGACCGTGTCGCGGCCCTCGGGCTCGAGGAAAATCTGATGCCGCTCCTTGTCCCGAAAGCGCATCACCTTGTCCTCGACCGACGGGCAATAGCGCGGCCCCTTGCTCTGGATCACGCCGGAGTACATCGGCGAGCGGTCGATGCCGCCGCGGATTATCTCGTGGGTGCGCGCGTTGGTGAACGTCAGATGGCAGGGAATCTGCGCCTGCGCGATCCTGCGCGGTGCGAAACGAGAACGGCGGCGGCGGCTCGTCGCCCGGCTGAATCTCCAGCGCGGAGTAGTCGATCGTGCGCGCGTCCAAACGCGGGCATGTGCCCGTTTTTAGGCGGCCGATGCGAAAACCCAACTGCGCCAGGTGCTCGCTGAGGCCCATCGCGGCGAAATCGCCGGCGCGGCCCGCGGAATAATTCTGCAAACCGATATGAACGAGGCCCTTCAGGAACGTGCCGGTAGTCAGGATGACCGTCGGCGCCTCGAAGACTTCGCCGATTTGCGACTCGACGCCGCGCACCGCGCCGTCCTCGACGATCAGGCGCTCGACGCTCGCCTGCCGCACCTGCAGGTTCGGCGTGCGCTCGAGCACGCGCTTGCTGCGCGCGCGATAGGCGGCCTTGTCGGCCTGCGCGCGACGGGCGCGAACCGCGGGACCCTTGCGCGTGTTCAGGAAGCGAAACTGGATTCCGGTCTCGTCCATCGCCAGGCCCATCTCGCCGCCGAGCGCGTCGATCTCGCGCACCAGATGGCCCTTGCCGATACCGCCAATCGCCGGGTTGCAGGACATCTGGCCGATATGGTCGAGATTGAGCGTGAGCATCAGCGTGCTCGCGCCCATCCGCGCCGCGGCCAGCGCAGCTTCGATACCGGCGTGGCCGGCGCCGACTATGATAACGTCGTAGTTCATCGCGAGCAGCGATTATGGCCCGCCCGGGCGCATCGCGCAAAGCGTCGGCGGAGCAAATCGGAAGTAGAAAACTACTACTAAGAGTTATATGTGAAACCCGCGATGGGTTTCACGCTTCCTTCGGCAGGGGTGACCCCTGCACCCAGTATTCGGAAAGTAAGATGCGAGACGAAATTTACCCTGAGCGAAGTCGTAGGGTCCCTGTTAGGAAGCTATTGGGGGAGAAGGGGTTTATTAATCTGGTTCCCCTTCCACCAGGGGAAGGGGTTAGGGGTTAGGTTGCTCGACTCGACCGCGGTGCGCACTGATTTCTTTTCGGCGTGCGCTTATTTGCCGATGCAGAAGTCGCGAAAGATTGCGTCGAGGACGTCTTCGCCGCTTACTTCGCCGGTGATCGAGCCGAGCGCCGCCGCGGCGGCCATTATATCCACCGCAACTATCTCCGGCGGCATCATCGAGAGCGACGAGTTGCGCGCGTTCTTGAGTGCTTCCAGAGCCATCGCCAGTGCGTCGCGATGGCGCTCGCGCGAAATCGCGATTTGATCGTCCATTGTCGGTGACGACGGAGAAACGAGTGCGGCAATTATTTTGGTGAGCTCGGCGCGCAGCGTTGCGGCTTCTTCCATATTGATCGCTGATAACGGCAGGATCGGAATCTGCAAACCTTGCGCGCGAAGGTCGGCATGCGTGATTGCGGCGGGCAGATCGCGCTTGTTGAGAATCGCCAGGCCGGGCGGCTTGGTGTCATGCGAATCACGTCGGCGTCTGCGGAGTCGAGCGGGCGTGACGAATCGAACATCGCTATCAGCAGATCGGCGTCGCGCGCCGAACGTTTCGTGCGCTCGATTCCGAGTCTCTCGACTTCGTCGGTCGCCTCGCGTATTCCAGCAGTATCGTTGAGCACCAGCGCGTAAGGGCCGAGCTGAACCGAGTCTTCGATGACGTCGCGCGTGGTGCCGGGGATGGCGGTGACAATTGCGCGGTCGATTCCGAGCATCAGGTTCATCAGGCTCGACTTGCCGACGTTCGGCTTACCGACGATCGTGGCATGCACTCCCTCGCGCATCAGGAGACCCCGCGCGAAGCTGTCGTGCAGCACTGCAACGTCACCGATTAGACGATCGAGCTCGGCGGCTACTTCTCGTCGCGAAGGTAGACGGATATCTTCGTCGGAGAAGTCGATCTCGATTTCGAGGTGTGCGCGAATCGCCACGACCTGGGTGCGCAATTCTGCGACGCGAACAGAAAGGGCTCCCGAGAGTTGTGAAAGCGCCATAGATAGCCCTGATTCACTTCGAGCCTCTGTCAGATCTGCTACAGCTTCGGCCTCGGCGAGGTCTATTCGGTTGTTCAAAAATGCACGACGAGTGAATTCGCCCGGTTCAGCTATGCGCGCTCCTGCATCAACTACGATTGCGACTATTCGGCGAACTAAAAACGAACCTCCATGGCATTGTATCTCGGCTACGTCCTCACCCGTCAGACTCGCCGGCGCCGGCATTACCACGGCTAAGGCGCGGTCGATTTGGACGCCGCTCGCCGGGTCTATTACGTCGCCCAGGCGCATCATGCGCGGTACGGGCTTTCCGGGATGCGCAGGGCGGAAGATCTTGTCGAGGATCGCCAGTGTGCGCGGGCCGGATAGGCGGACGATCGCGACGGCGCCGGTTCCGGGTGCTGTGGCGGGGGCGACGATGGTGTCAGCGGTGTACATTGAGCAACTTTATTGTAGTGGAACCCGTCCTGGGTTCCAGCAGGGGTGACCCCTGCACCCAATATTTGGAAGAATCGTAAAATCGCGCGTGACGATCCTTTTCTTAACCTCTCATTGTCCGAGGAGAGGTCGGCGCGCGCCGCAGGAGCGCGACGGGTGAGGTGGGACGCTGGCCGACGCAGCTATGCGCACTTTTCTTTTGTACCAACCTTGAAAGTAGTGCTGCTCGTTTGCGGCGGCCCCGGAGTCTTGCATTGCGGTTAGACGAGTCGGCGTTGATGCATTGTCGGGCGTCGCACCTCTCCCGGAATGGGGCGTTGTGCTTGCGGGCTGGCTTGATTCTCGCGATAAGCAGTTGGATGGCGTTCAGAGGTAGCGCGGTGGTTGTGTTGGCGGGTTGGATCCTGGTTGCGCCTTCGATTGATTGTGCGCGGCGGGGGTTGCAGAACGATACGCCGCTGTCTGAGTGGGAGCAGGTTGATAGTTTCAGTTCGAAGGAGAGTTGCGAGGGTTATCGGCAGATTGTGATCGCGGCTGAGAAGGATGATAGCGGTAACGTTTACGTCGAGCGGTATTCGTATTCGATGTGTCTGCGGGATGACGATCCGCGATTGAAGGGGCAGTAATCGGAAAGCGGGGCGACGCGGGAATCGTGGATGATGCGAACGACCTAACCCCTAACCCCTTCCCCTGGTGGAAGGGGAACCGGATTTTGGAGAGTGGTAGCTCGCTGTGTCGAAGCGATCGCGGAACCCTCACCTGGCCGGCCGCGTTGCGGCCGGCCGCCTCTCCCGTGAAATAACGGGCGAGGTAAGAGTCGGAG
>CAVVGR010000012.1:250000-754242 GCA_963747845.1 uncultured delta proteobacterium | reverse complement strand
TGATGGACACGCTGCGCCGATCGCTGGTCAGGTATCACGATTACCGGGTGGCGTTGTCCGAGGGCTACCGGATTTTTCTGCCGACGGTTCCGCAAGTGGTTTACCATTTTACCGACTACGCCGCGTCCGACCAGGAATACATGGGGAATTTCGATCCGGCGCGGCCCGGATCGCTGCTCTATGTGAAAAACGCGAGCGGCGACTACGTGCTGGTGGGCGCGATGTATAGCGCGCCGGCCGATTACTCATACGATCAGCTCGACGCGATCATTCCGCTGAGCGTCGCGCATTGGCATGCCCACACCAACATCTGCCTGCCCAACGGCATCACGCTCGACGACGTGCTGCGCGGAGACGTTGGCGCGTCGCATCTCGACACGCCCGGCACGATACCGGTGGCGTCAAACGTATTTGCTGCGGCAATCAACCAGCGGCTCGGGTTCATGGCTGACGGACGCTTCGGCTTCACCGGTAAAATCTCGGACGCGAGCCGAATGCGAAGCGGCCGGCGGTCACATGCTCAAGCAGGCATTTGGCTGGATGGTCCACGTCTATCCCTTCAACGACGACCTGAACGTAGCTTTCGGCATGAGTGTTCCGAAGCCGCCGGCGAACTGAAAAATTAACTCCGCCGCGACTATCCTGAAAAAACTCCTTGACGGCGCATGCTCGCGCGGGTTAAGCAGGCTTCGCGTCTATGATGTGACAATAAACCGCGGAATTGCGGCGGCGAATGAAATTTTGATTCGATAGCTGATCAAAACCAGATTTGACTCCGCGCTCCGTGACTCACCGCTTCATCGCGGCTAGTATCACTGACGCTCGGGTGTTCGCCGCTCGCCCTTGAAGGATTTTCGTCATGGCTGATGGACCGCTGATTGGTTTTCGCATCCTTGATTTGACCGCCGTCATTTCGGGACCGTTCTGCACCCAGTTGCTTGGCGACCTCGGCGCCGACGTTATCAAAATCGAACCGCCGGAGGGCGACTCGATGCGCCGTAACGTCGGCCCGCAGCGCGGCGGACTGACCGCGGCCTTCCTGAACTTCAACCGCAACAAGCGCAGCATCGTGATCGACATCAAGAAGGAGCACGGCCGCGACCTCGTGCGCCGGCTCGCGGTGAAGGCCGACGCGCTGGTCGAAAATAATCGCCCGGGAGTCGCCGAACGCCTCGGCATCGGCTACGCCGACATCCGCCGCGCCAATCCCAAGGTCGTGTATTGCTCGATTTGCGGCTTCCCGCCCAAGGGCCGCCTCGCGAATTTTCCCGCTTACGATCCCGTCATCCAGGGCTACTCGGGGATGGCCTATGTGCAGGGCCTCAAAGCCGGCCAGCCGACCGCGGTCAAGATGGCGCTGGCGGATAAAGTAAGCGGGATGACCGCGGCGCTCGCCGTTGTCAGCGCGCTGCATGCCGCGCGCGCCCGCGGCGTCGGCCAGTACATCAAAGTGCCGATGCTCGAGGCGATGATGGCGTTCACCGCCAACGATTCCATCTACGGCTACACGCTGCTGCCCGAGGACGAGTTCAAGCATCTCGCGCCCAAGAGCAGCACGCTCGATCCTTTCAAAACCAAAGACGGATGGCTGACGATTGCGCCCTTCACCGACGCGCAGTCAAAGCGATTGGCCGAGGCGGTGGGGCATCCCGAATGGTGGCCGGAAACCTCGGATCGCACGGAGCGCGCCGAACGCGGGCGCAACCTGATGCGCGGTCTCGCAAAACTGTTCCCGGAAAAAAACACCGCCGAATGGCTGCCCGTGCTGGAGCAGGCCGATATTCCATGCGGCCCGGTGCACAATTACGAAACGCTGCTGACGGATCCGGAAATAGTCGAGAACGAAAGCTTCACGGTGTACGACCATCCGACGGCGGGCCGCGTGCGCACGGTAAATCCCGGCGCAAGATTTTCAGAAACGCCGGCGAAGATGTGGCGGGTACCGCCGAAGCTCGGCGAGCATACCGACGAAATTCTGCGCGAAGCAGGCATCGAGCGAAGCCAGGTAGAAGAACTCCGCGCCGCCAAAGTTATCGTGTAGGTTCTCCGGCCGAGAATTGCCTCGCCCCAGTGGGGAGCGGCCGACGTGCGTCCTCGCGCGGCGGGTGAGGGACCAAATTTGCTGAGGATTCCGGATGAGCGGCGCAACAGACAATCGCGCCAGACAGTTGTCCCTCACCCTAACCCTCTCCCGCGTCGTGGGGCGAGGCCGCACCGACAAGGAGAGGCGAGGAGTCGCTACTCGAACATTTGCGGTTCGCGGGATTTCAGCCAGACCAGGCCGCGGTACATATAATGTACGAACGAGGCGCCGGTGACTGCGACCGTCGCGATCAGCAGCGCGTTGAAGTGCTCCGGGCCAGTAGGTTCCCAACTCGCGCCAGCACTGCCAGCACGCACGCGAGCTGCAGGAAGGTGCTCAGCTTGCCGAGATAGCTCGGCCGCACCGGCACCCGCTCGCCGGTGAAAAACGAAATCATCACGTAGCCGACCAAAATTACGATGTCGCGGATCAGGACCACGCTCAGCAGGTAGCCGGGCAGCTCGCCGTCGATAGTCAGCACCACGAAGGCCGACACCAGCATCAGCTTGTCGGCGAACGGATCGAGAAACGCGCCCAACTCGGTGCGCGAGTCGAACCATCGCGCGACCGCGCCGTCGAGGCCGTCGGTCACCGCCGCCGCCGCGAAAACGTAGAGCGCCGCTTCGTAACGCTGGCGCGTCAGAAACGTCAGGAAGATCGGAATCGAAGCGAGCCGGCATATGGTCAGGAAATTCGGCAGATTCAGCAGCGCGCTGTAAGCGGGCGCGGGCGGCGTGCTCTGCCGGGCGCGAATGCTGCTATGTGAAGGCGCTGCCATCGTAATTCGCTTCGACCGCTGCTCAGATTGCGGCATTTGCTGCCTTGCGCAGGCGCCCTGCGACGGGCGCGCTGACGAGTGCCCGCATCGAAACCAGGCCGTCGCGATACTCTTCGCTTAGCACTTCTCCGTCCCGTCGCGCCATTGCCACAAGGTCGCCGCGCCGGGCCGGAAACGTGACCGATACCTCCTCGCGCGAGCCGCCGAGATGACGCTCGATCGCGTCGAGCAGGTCGCCGAGGCCCTTGCCCTTCAGCGCTGAAATCGAGACCGCATCGTGCGCCCCGTTGCGATTCGCGCCATGCTCGGCCAGATCGGCTTTGTTCATGACGACGACGCGCGGGGCCGCGCCCGCACCGATTTCATTCAGCACTTCGTCGACGATCGTCATGCGCTCTGCCGCCAGCGGCGAGCTCGCATCGACGACGTGCAGCAGCAGCGTCGCGGTGCGCACTTCCTCGAGCGTGGCCTTGAACGCGTCGATCAGCATATGGGGCAGGCGATGGATAAATCCGACCGTGTCGACCAGCATCACGTTCATGCCGCCCGGCAGCTTGAGACGGCGAATCGTCGGGTCGAGCGTCGAGAACGGCCGATTGGCCACTTCGACGCCGGCATCCGTCAGCGCGTTCATCAGCGTCGACTTGCCGGAGTTCGTGTAACCCACCAGCGCGACGGTCGGATAGGGAACCTCGAGCCGGCGCCGGCGCTGAATCGTGCGCGTGCGTTCGACTTCGCCCAGGCGCAGCTTGAGCCGTGAGAGCCGCTCGCGCAAGCGCCGCCGGTCAACTTCGAGCTGCGTTTCACCGGGTCCGCGAGTACCGACGCCGCCACCGCCCGCGCCGCCGCCGCGAACGCGCGACAGATGCGACCATTGGCGCGTCAGGCGCGGCTGCAGATAACTGAGCTGCGCGATCTCGACCTGCAACTTGCCCTCGAGCGTATGGGCACGCTGCGCGAAAATATCGAGAATCAGCTGGCTGCGATCGATCACGCGAATCTTGAGTTCGTTTTCGAGATTGCGCGCCTGCGCGGGGCTGAGCGCGTCGTCGAAAATCGCGAGCGATGCGCCTTTCGCGCCAGCCAGTTCGCGCACTTCGCTCGCTTTGCCTTTGCCGATAAAAGTGCGCGGATCGGGCGCCTTCAGCCGCTGCCGAACGACGCCAGCAACGCCGGCGCCGGCGCTCTCGGTCAAAGCTTTAAGTTCGTCGAGCGATTCTTCGCTGCCGATCCCCGCCTCGGAGCCAAGTTCGATCCCGACCAGGATAGCGTTCTCGTGATGCTCGTGGGCAACGTCGTAAGACTTAGCCAGATGATTACCTCAATCGCAGAAAAATCAGGACCCAAGTGTATCAGATACAGGCGATCCGAGGTACGGCGACAAGTGGCATAGAGCCAGAGACAGAATCCTGAATCGCGCAGAGCGCTGAATAAGGACCCTCACCTTCATCCTCTCCCGTGCAGGGAGAGGAGACAGAGCAGATTGGCCGCCAATTGAGCTTCCTAACAGGGACGCAGTCCCGCATCTTCTTCTGGATACCGGGTGCAGGGGTCACCCCTGCCCAAGGAAGCGTGAAACCCACGGCGGGTTTCACATTCAATGAAGTGAATTCGGTTCTACCTCAGCTCGACCGCGCCTGGCGCGAGTATCCGTTCCATCTCGGCGACGAAGGTGTCCGTTGGGGTTACGCGGTAGCTGTCGCCGAGCAGCATCACTGCCTCGCGGCCGTCGTCGAGGCCGAGATGGAGGTAGGTCATTGATTTTCCGCGATACCGCCCGAGCATCGCCTTCAACGCGTCGAGGCCGCCGTTTTCGAGCCGACGCATCGGCGCCGAGATTCTCACTTCGCGGATCGAATCGACCAGCGCCGAATCCAGCGGCACCAGTCCTTCGAGGATTATCTGCGCGCGCTCGTCGTCAACGTCCAGCTTGCCGCGCGCGACGACCGGCTCGTCGCCCATGATTATCGCTTCGAACTTCTGATAGGTCTCTGACCATGCGATCGCCTCGACTGCGCCCTCGCGATCTTCGAGCGAGAACGTTGCGTAGCGCTTGCCCGACTTGTTGTTCTTCAGCTTCACCGCGTGGATCACGCCGGCTATCTGTACCGGGCTGCCGTCGGGCGCGGCGGACAAGTCGGCGGTGGTGACCTTGCTGATGCGCGCGAGTTCGCGATCGTACTTGTCGAGCGGATGCGCCGTGATGTAAAAGCCGAGCGCTTCCTTTTCGTATTTCAGTTTCTCGCGCGCGTCCCATTCCGGAATCGGCTCGCGCGCCGCGTGCTTGGGCACCTTGACCGCGCCGCCGAACAGGCCGATCTGGTTTTTCTCCGCATCGCTCTGCGCCTTCTGCGCAAGTTTGATCGCATTCTCCGCCTCGGCCATCAGCGCCGCGCGCACCGAGGTCATTGAATCGAAGGCGCCGCATTTGATCAGCGCGTCCAGCACGCGGCGGCTGATCAGTTGCGTGCCGACGCGCATGCAGAAGTCCGCCATGCTCTCGAACGGGCCGTTGGCCTCGCGCTCCGCGACAATCGCCTCGCCCGGCTTGGCTCCGACGCCGCGAATCGCTGCCAGGCCGAAGCGAATCGCGCCGTCGGTAACAGTGAATTTCACCCGGCTCTGATTCACGTCGGGCGGCAGGATCGCAATCTTCATGTCGCGCAGCGCCGCGATATTCTTGTAGGTCTTGTCGACGTCGTCCATGTCGAGCGACATCAGCGCCGCCATGAACTCGTGCGGATAGTGCGCCTTCAGGTAGCCGGTGGTGTAGGTGGTCAGCGCATACGCGGCCGCGTGCGAGCGGTTGAATCCGTACGACGCAAAGGTTTCGATCTTTTCGAAGATCGAAGTGGCGAGCGCCGCGTTGAGGCCGTTTTGCTTCGCGCCGTCGATAAACCGCACGCGCTCTTTTTCCATGACGGCTTTGTTCTTCTTGCCCATCGCGGCGCGCAGGATGTCGGCCTGCTCGAGCGAGTAGCCCGCCAGCGCCTGCGCCGCGCGCATCACCTGCTCCTGGTACACGATCACGCCGTAAGTATCGCGCAGCACCGGCTCCAGGAGCGGATGATCGTACTCGACCGGCTCCTTGCCATGCTTGCGATCGACGTAATGCTGCACCATCGTCTTGCCGTCCTGGATCGCGTCGAGCGGCCCCGGACGAAACAGCGATCCCGCCGCGATCACCTCGTCGAAGCAGGTCGGCTTGAGCTCGCCGATGAAGCGGCGCATCCCCGAGCTTTCAAGCTGGAACACGCCGACGGTGTCGCCGCGCGAGAGCATCTTGTAGGTGTCGGCGTCGTCCAGCCGCAGGCGGTTCAGGTCGGGCGCCTCTTTGCCGCCGGCTTTGATCAGAGTGAGCGTGTCGGTAATCAGCGTCAGGTTCTTGAGCGCGAGGAAGTCGAACTTGATAAGCCCGATGTCCTCGACGCCCTTCATCGAATATTGCGTGATCGACAGCGCCGCCTCGTCGCGCTCCTTGTCGACGTACAGCGGCACCAGGTCGGTGAGCGGCTGATCGGAAATGACGACGCCCGCCGCGTGGCGCGAGGCGTGACGCAGCAGGCCCTCGAGCTTGAACGCGTAGTTGAAAAGATCGGGATGGAGCTTGCGCTCGGCCTTGAGCCGCGGTTCCATCTCGAGCGCGTCGGCGAGCGGAAAATCGCGGCCCTGCTTGGGCGCCGGATACAGCTTGACGATTTTGTCGGTCTCGGCGAACGACAGTCCGAGCACGCGCCCGACGTCGCGAATCGCCTGCTTGCCCTTGATCGTGCCGAACGTGATTATCTGCGCGACGCGATCGTCGCCGTACTTCTTGCGCACGTATTCGAGCACCTCGTCGCGCCGCTCGAAGCAAAAATCCACGTCGATATCCGGCATCGACTTGCGCCCCGGATTCAGCCATCGCTCGAACAGCAGCCGATGCTCGACCGGGTCGACCTCGGTGATTCCCAGCGCGTACGAAACCAGGCTGCCGACGACCGAGCCGCGGCCCGGACCGACCGGAATCCCAAGGCCGCGCGCGTAGCCGATAAAGTCGGCGACGATCAGCATGTAGCCCGAGAAGCCCATGTCGCGAATTACGGGAATCTCGCGATCGATGCGTTCCTGGTATTGCGACTCGTCGAACTCGGCGCGGCGTGCGCGGATTTCCGCCAGGCGCGCGGTCAAACCCTCGCGCGCGCGAGCTTCCATCTCGGCGTCGAGGTCAACGCCGGGGCCCGATTTGAAAACCGGGAAATGAAACTTGCCGAACTCGAATTCGAAATCGATTCGCCGCGCGATCTCGACGCTGTTGCGCAGCTCCTCGGCGTCGGCGCCGAACGCATTCGCCATCTCGTCGGGCGTCTTGACGTAAAGCTCGTCGGTATCGAAACGCCAGCGCGTCTCGTCGGCCATCGTCTTGCCGGTCTGGATGCAGAGCAGAACTTCGTGCGCCTTGGCGTCGTCGCGATGCAGGTAATGACAATCATTCGTCGCGACGAGCGGCAGCCCGACCTGCTTGCCGATTTCGCGCAGCGCCTCGTTGTACGGCGAATGCAGCTTGTTGTCCTGCAGCTCGAGATAGTAGCGGCCCGGGAAACATCTTCGCGTACGACTCGGCCGTCTCGCGCGCCTTGTCCATGCGATCCTGCCGGAGCCATCGCGCGAGTTCGCCCGACAGGCATCCCGAGAGAACGATCAACCCATCCGACAGCTCGGCGAGAACTTCCTTGTCGATGCGCGGCTTGTAGTAGAGGCCGTCCTGGTAGGCGGTCGTGAGCAGCTTGCAGAGATTTCGGTAACCGACGCGATTCTGCGCGAGCAGGATGAGATGAAAATTGCCGCCGCCGTCGAAGTCGTCGCTGCGCGGAACCTGCGTGCGGTCGCTGCGCTTGCCGGGCGCGAGGTACGCTTCGCATCCGATGATCGGTTTGATCCCGGCCGCCTTCGCCTTCTGATAGAACTCGACCGCGCCGAACATGTTGCCGTGGTCGGTCATCGCGATCGCTTCCATCCCCGACGCTTTGGCGTGATCGATCAGCGGGCCGATTTTGTTGGCGCCGTCGAGGAGACTGTACTGCGTGTGGACGTGTAGATGGACGAAACTCATTGCGGCCCCCTCCTCCTGCACCGGACCGGCGGCGTAACTGCCAGCCCGTTCCCCTCACATCGAAACAGCTCGCGCGCGCCGGCAACCGGCGCGACGCGCGCGAGCGAAAATACTACTTCTTCTTTTCGGCCGCCTCGGGCTTTTTGGCGGCCTTGTCGCCGCCCTCTTTGGCCGCACCTTCGGCAGGAGCTGCCGCGGCGCCTTCTGCCGCCGCACCTTCGACCGCAGCGCCTTCGACCGGTTCCGCAACCGCTGCGACCGCGACTTCCGCGACCGTCGGCGGCAGCACGGTGACCACGGGATAATCGGTATCGAAGATCGGCTTGACCTTGTCGGGGAACTTGACCGCCGAGACGTGAATGACGTTGTGGATGTCCACGTCGGTGACGTCAACTTCGATCGAGTCCGGAATCTCCAGCGGCAGGCATTCGACCGTCGCGGTGCGCTCGAGCGGCGCCAGGATTCCGCCGTTGGCGACGCCCTTGGCCTTGCCGGTGAACTTGAGCGGCACTTCGACCCGAATCGCGCGATTGAGATCCACTTCGTACAGGTCGGCGTGCAGGATTTCGCCCGACACCGGCGCGCGCTGCACGTCTTTGAAAATCACGTGCCTGCCGTCGAGCTCGGCCGTGTTCGACTTGAGCTTGATGATGCGCGTATGCGCGGCGGCTGAAATCCTGGCCTTCAGCTCGATCCGATCGATCGCCAGCGCCATCGGCGCCGTCCCCGGTCCGTACAATATTGCGGGCACGCGCCCGTTTCGGCGCAGCGCGTTGTTCTGACCCTTGGGTCGGGTCGCACGTTTCTCGCAGGCTAATTCACCGGTCTCCATTGTTTCCTCGCTTGATGGTTCGCGCGCTCAGCCAAAGAGCGAGCTAACCGACTCCTCATTATGAATGCGCTTCACCGCTTCCGCCAGCAGGCTCGCGACCGACAGCACGCGGAGCTTGGTGAGCTCGGCCTGTGCCTTGGCGCGCAGCGGGATCGTGCTGGTGGTGACAATTTCCGTGATGTTCGATTTATTCAGCCGATCGCATGCCGGGTCCGACAGTATCGGATGCGTCGCGACTGCGATCACTTCGGTCGCGCCGGCGTTGGCGACGACCTTGGCCGCCTCGGTGATAGTGCCGGCGGTGTCGATCATGTCGTCGACCAGCAGCGCGATCGAGTCTTTCACTTCGCCGACCAGTTGCATCTCGGCGACTTCGCTCGCGCGCCGCCGCCGCTTGTCGATGATCGCGAGGTTCGCGTTGAGCCGCCGCGCGTAGGCGCGCGCGCGTTCGACGCCGCCGGCGTCAGGCGACACCACCGAAACTTTCTTGCCCTCGATTCGCTTGCGCAGGTAGCTGATCAACACCGGCATCGCGTACAGGTTGTCGACCGGGATATTGAAGAAGCCCTGGATCTGCCCGGCGTGGAGATCCACCGTCAGCACGCGATTGACGCCCGCGGTCGTGATCAGGTCGGCGACGACCTTGGCGCTGATCGGCACGCGCGGCGCGACCTTGCGATCCTGGCGCGAGTAGCCGAAGTACGGGATGACCGCGGTGATACGGCCGGCCGACGCGCGCCGCAGTGCGTCGGTGACGAGGATCAGCTCCATCAGGTTTTCGTTGGGCGGGGTGCATATCGACTGGATGACGAAGCAATCGCCGCCGCGCACGTTCTCGCGGATTTCGACCATCACTTCGCCATCGGGAAAGCGGCCAACCTCGGCTTCACCCATCTTCACGCCTAGATGCTCCGTGACCTCGCGCGCGAGCGCGGGGTTGGAGTTCCCGGTGAAAACTTCGAGCTGGTCCTTGACCCTGTCCGACATGTTTTAGTTTCCTCGCGTCGCGATCATCGTGAGATTTTTCAGTTGTCGCAAATCACCGTTGGGCTTGGCTGGGCGGGAAGGATTCGAACCTTCGAATGCCAGGTCCAAAGCCTGGTGCCTTACCAGCTTGGCGACCGCCCAGCGCATTTGAATTCAAAGGCGGCGTGCGCCCCAGCTTCTCCCAATCACGTCCGTGAAAAATTAAAACGGCGAAACGCCAAAATTGGCGCTCAGCCGACGATTCAATATTAGCAGCCTGCTTGCAGGGATTGCGATGTTATTGATGAGTTTTTTCGCTGTCAATGCGTCGCAGCAGCGGCCATGCACAGCTGTGGATTTCAGGCGGTCTCGTCGTCGATTTCGCTGTCGAGGGTGGTGGCGGCAAAGACCTTGGCGAACGGGGCGCGCCGGCTGATTTTCGCCGCCGCGCTTTCGGCCTCGTCGACCGAGTCGAAGACGCCGAATACCGCCCCGCCGCTGCCCGACATCTGCGCCGCGCGCGCGCCCGAATCTTCAAGTAATCCTTTAAGACGGCGAATCTCGGGAAATTGCGCGATGGCGACGGCGGCGAGGTCGTTCACCAGGTGCTCGATCTCGATATCGCCGCGCGCAACCGCTTCCAGGTGATCGTCCGGCGCCGCCCCGCTCCATCCGGCGGGCTCGAGCGCACGGAAAATAGCGGCGGTCGAGACCTCGAACGGCGGCACCGCGATAACTATTGGGATGCGCGGGACGTCGGCGATTTCCACGATACGCTCGCCGATGCCGGTCACCCGCGACGGCCGCGGATCGAGAAAAAACGGCACGTCGGCGCCGAGCGACAGCGCGATTCGGCGCAGCCTGCTCGTCGCCTCATCGTCGGTCAACTGCGCCGCGGCCGCCATCATGCAGAGGATCGTGGCGGCGTCGCTCGAGCCGCCGCCGAGGCCGGCGCCGACCGGGATGTGCTTTTCCAGATCGATCAGCGACCTCGCCAACCAACTCGAACTCGCTCATGAACGAGCGCGCGGCGCGTGCCGCCAGGTTGTTCTGGCTGCGGGCGAGTTCGGGCAGGTTGCAGTTGACGGTGACCGTGGGCTCGTCGGCGGCGCGAATCTCGAGACGGATTTCGTCGGCCAGCGAGACCGGCAGGAAGACCGAGTCGAGCTCGTGATAGCCGTCGCCGCGGCGCCCGGTCACGCGCAGGAACAGATTGATTTTCGCGCACGCGAGTCCGGTGAGTTCGGTTACCATTTTGGAAATTCTATTGCGGAGCCCGCGGTGCGCCCGGCAACCCGCGCGGGAGATGCGCGTCGTCCTCGGGACGGCGAAACGCGCGGCGCGAATCCTGCTGGATCACGCCAATGAAGCCCAGCAGCGTGAAGGCCAGCCCGAGCAATACCATCGCGCGGCCCGCCAGGAACGCCGCGTGATAGAAATCCATCCGCGCCGTCGCGTACGACGCCTGCCGCTGCTCGGTCGTGAGCGGCTCGAGCACGGCGCCGCCGGCGCCCGCCTCGAGCTCGTCGAAATCCGTCGCGGCGGCGGCCGGCTGCTGATTCGCGACGATCAGCCGGCTGTAGATCTGCGTGCGCTCGAGCCCGACGATCCAGTTGGCAGCACCAAGCGCGACCAGCCCAAGCCCGATCACGATCTTCCAGTCGGTATAAATGTCAGGAAGCTTCATTCCGAGATCCGAGATTAAGGCGCGCGCGCAAGGAAAACAATGCCACGCCGCGCGATCTATTCACCGGCAGAGGTAAAGTTGCGCGACTCGATCGCAAGCCGCTATCATTACTCGACGACCTCGTATGCCTGCTGAATCCCGACATCATACTGCCGCGCCCGTTGCGACTGCCGAGAGCAAAGACGCGCGGCTCGACGCGCTGTTGCATCGCTTCGAGGCGGGCGAGATGCGCGCGCTCGCGCAGCTGATCACGATGGTCGAGAATCGGGCGCCCGAGTCGAGCGCAATCATCGAGCGAATCTACCCGCGGACCGGGCGCGCGCAGGTGGTGGGAATCACCGGACCGCCGGGCGCTGGAAAATCGACGCTGGTGAACCGGCTGATCGCGAAGTACCGCGCGCTGGGCAAAAAGATCGCCATCCTCGCGATCGATCCGTCGAGCCCGTTCTCCGGCGGCGCCGTGCTGGGCGATCGCGTGCGCATGACCGACCATTACAAGGACGCCGGCGTTTATATTCGCAGCCTCGCGTCGCGCGGCAGCCACGGCGGACTGAGCCGCGCCGCGCGCGAAATCGTCAAACTGCTCGACGCTTACGGCTCCGACGTGATCATTATCGAGACCGTCGGCGTCGGACAGACCGAGCTGTCGATCATGGATCTCGCCGATACCACCGTCGTCGTCACCGTGCCCGAGGCGGGCGACGGCGTGCAGGTGATGAAGGCCGGGCTCAACGAAATCGCCGACGTGTTTGTCGTCAACAAGGCCGACCGCGAAGGCGCCGACCGGGTCAAGGCCGAGCTGGAGCTGAGCGTGCATCTGCGATCGGGCGACGGATGGCGCGCGCCGGTGCTGCTGACGCAGGCCGCGATGGACAAGGGCGTCGACGCGGTAGTCGCCGCGATCGCAAAGCATGGCGAGTATCTGCACGAGCATCGCGACGCCGCGCGCGAGTCCGAGCGCCGCACGCGCGAATTCGTCGAGGTGCTGTCGGCCGAGCTCGAAGAGCGTGCCGCGCGCGCCGTAGCCGACGGTGGCGCGCCGGGCGTGCTCAGTGAAATTCGCGCGGGCAAACTGAATCCTTACAGCGCCGCGAGGCGTATAATTGAAGACAGGAAGTTGTTGATCGATTTGCTCCACAACGGCAGCTCGAAGGCGCGCACCGACTGAAACGTCTGCATGGCGGTCCAGAAAAAATCGAAATCAGAGGGACGCCTGTTCGCTATCGGCGACATCCACGGATGCCCCGACGAGCTGAACGCGCTGCTCAAGGCGATCGCGCCGGTCGCGGGCGACACGGTGGTCTTCGTCGGCGACTACGTCGATCGCGGCCCGTCGGCGCGCGACGTGGTCGAGCTTGCGCTGGATCTCGAACGCGGCCAGGCCGAGTGCGTGTTCCTGAAGGGCAATCACGAGGACATGATGATGTCCTTTCTCGGCATGCCGGGAAATTACGGCGAGTCGTTCCTGTTCAACGGCGGCATCGCGACGCTCGACAGCTACGGCGTGCATGAGGAGGACCTCGAGGACGCCTTCGCGCGTCTGCCCGACGAGCACCTCAGCTTCATGAGCCGCCTCGCCACCAGCTACCTGCGCCCGCCGTACCTGTTCGTCCACGCCGGCATCATGCCGACGCGGCAGCTCGAGGAGCAGCAGACCGAGGACATGCTGTGGATTCGGCAGGAGTTCATTTTCAATCCGCACAAAATCGACGCGACCGTGGTCTTCGGCCACACTCCCATGCGCGGCGTGATGATCGACCTGCCGTACAAGCTCGGCATCGACACCGGCCTCGTGTATGGCGGCAAGCTGACCTGCGTCGAGTTCACCGAGGGCGTGCTCTACCAGGTCCAGCGCGGCCATCGCGCGGTCAAAACGCGCAGCATCCCGCTGCGCTGAACGGCAGTCTCGCGATTCGCGGTCTTTCGCGCCTTGCCCGCTCACGCTACATTTGACGATTCCCGGTGGCGACGTAGCTCAGTTGGTCAGAGCATGCGGCTCATATCCGCAGTGTCGTAGGTTCGACTCCTACCGTCGCCACCATTCACTCAGCATGAGACGAGCTCTTCGCGCGGACAAAAAACTGTGCAACGCATGCGGGTGAACGGAAGCAGAGGCAGAATCGTGAATCGCGCGCGGAAAATGCGCGCTGTATTCGGACCCTCACCTTCATCCTCTCCCTTGCAGGGAGAGGAGACAGAAAAGCGCATCGCATTGATCCTTTGGCACGCTGTTTTTTGTGTCATCCTGACGGTCGCCTTTGCCCCGTCCGCCAATGCACAGTGGAACGGCTTTGCTCATGACTCGCAGCATAGTGCGGACTCGCCGGTCGCGGCGGATTCCTTGAATGAGATCCTGTGGACGACGCCGGTCGATCTCGATCCGCCGACTGGCGACTTCATCGCGGCGCACTACGGCACTCCGCTGGTCACCGCCGCGGATACCGTGATCGTGCCGGTGAAGACCGCCGCCACCGGATCCTTCCGCGTCGACGCGCGAAATGCGACCGACGGCAGCCTGATTTGGACACTGCCCAGTGACTATCTTTTGCCGCAGAGCACCGAGATTCCGGTCTTTGGCCCGACGCTGACTTCGCAAGCGCAGCTCTATTTCCCCGGCATCGGCGGCACCGTCTATTTCGTCGATGACCCCGACACGGCTTGCTCCGGCGCCAACTGTCCGGGTCAGCTCGTCTTCTTCGGCGCGAAAAATTACAGGAAGCATAAGACTTCGTTTAACGCCCGCGTCATGATCGACACCCCGCTCACGGCGGATTCGTCGGGGAACATTTATTTTGGCTTCATCGTCATCGCCGGACACGGATCGCTTCACGACGTGCACGGCAAAAAACTCAAGAGCGGCATCGCCCGAATCAGCGCCAGCGGCAAAGGGTCATGGATCGCCGCAACCAAGGCTGCCGCCGATAAAACCATCACCGGCGTCTCGCTGAACTGCGCGCCCGCACTGAGCCCCGACGGCAAGACTGTTTACGTCGCCGTCAGCGACGCCAACGGCGCCGGCTACCTCGTCGCCCTCAACAGCACCACGCTCGCGCCAATCGCTCGCGTGCGTTTGAAGGATCCCGACTCCGGCAGCGATGCGTCATTGTCCGCCGACAGTTCCTCGTCGCCGACTGTTGGCCCCGATGGCGACGTATATTACGGAGTGCTCGAGAATCCCTGCTGCACCGAAAATCATCACCGCGGATTTTTGCTGCATTTCAACGCCACGCTCTCGCAAACGAAAACCCCCGGCGCTTTCGGCTGGGATACCACCGCGTCGATCGTCCCCGCTTCCGCGGTCCCGTCCTACGGCGGCTCGTCGAGCTATCTGCTCGCGACCAAGTACAACAACTATGACTATTGGGGCGGCAACGGTTTGAACGAGGTTGCGGTGCTCGATCCCGACGCCACGGAAACCGATCCAATCACCGGGCTCTCGGTCATGAACGAAGTCGAAACCGTTCTGGGACCCACGCCGGACGGCGAGGGCGGCGTCAAGGAATGGTGCATCAACTCGGCCGCGGTCGATCCCGGCACCGATTCGATCATGGTCAATAGTGAAGACGGCAACCTGTATCGCTGGAACCTGGCGAGCAACACGTTGTCGCAAACGGTGACGCTGACGACGGGCTACGACGAGGCTTACACGCCGACGGTGATTGGCGTCGACGGCACTGTGTACGCGATACAGGACGGGATTCTTTTCGCCGTGGGTAATTGAGCGCGATCGCCGCGCTATTGTCCGCCGCCGGCTATCGCAGCGATCTCGCTGGCGCCGGGATCCTCGCTAACTGCCGCTGGTCGACGCACGTCTGACTCCGGTCGCGATCGCGTGTCGGGCGGCGCGGCAAATCGAAAATCAAATCGCAGGCGCGAATCCAGAGGTACAACGTGATCAACACCATCGTCGGCCCTTGCGACGCGGCCGCGCGCACGTTCCGCCATTCCGACGGGATCGGCATATACGCGATCACGAACGCCAGATGGCTCATGACGACCTGCACCATGTAGCAGAGCGCCAGCAGCAGCCCCCATCGGCGATGCCAGAAAACCCCGTACGCAATCGCGGCGAAAATTCCCGCCTGCACCAGCAGCACGATGCGCGCGTCGTCGCCCTTGAATCGCACTCCGGCGAGGGTGGTCACGATCGGGTCGACGACGGTGAACTCGCCGAGGTTCACCGTAGGCGCTGAGTACCAGGCATAGCGCCCAAAGCCCGGACATAATGGCGAAGACCCGCAGGTCGAACGGCCACGCCGGGCGCAGGATTACGCGAGGGGGATTCGGTTCTCATCGGTTGGGATAGAGACTATCAGAGCGACACTAGACTAAACAAGACTAATTAAATCGCCGACCCTGCGACGCACCTGAAACCTACCTGATATTGCCGCTTGCTCGCAAGCGGGCGGCTCCACGATAATCGCCGCGATGAACGGAGTCCATGACATGGGCGGAATGGACGGTTTCGGGCCGGTCGTCGCCGAGCGCGATGAACCCGTCTTTCACGCCGACTGGGAGCGCCGGATGTATGCGCTCGCACTGCAGGCTCTCCGCGGCGCGCAGATCAATCAGGATGAGTTCCGTCATGCGATCGAGCGCATCCCGCCCGCGCGCTACCTCGCGTCGAGCTACTACGAACGATGGCTCGCGGCGGCCGAGACGCTGCTGGTCGAGCGCGGCGTCGTGACGCGTGCAGAACTGCTCGCGAAGCAGGATGCGTCGATCGATCCGGCACTGATCGCGAGCGGAGTCGCGGCGCGGGGTCCGGCTCCCGTCAAGGACAAATCCGCGAAGAGCGCACCGCGCGCCCGCTATGCGAAAGGCGATCGCGTGCGCGCGCGCAACCTGAATCCTGCAGGACATACGCGGCTGCCACGCTACGTGCGCGGCAAAGTTGGAGTCATCGCGCGCGACTGGGGCGTGTTCGTCTTCCCCGACACCAACGCGCATCACGCGGGCACCAAACGGCAACATTGCTATTCCGTAGTCTTCGACGCGCGCGAGCTGTGGGGCAAATCGGCGAACCGCCACGAACGGCTGTACATAGATTTGTGGGAGGACTACCTGGAACCGATCGCGCCTGAATCTCGAAACGGAACACATCGAAAGCGCAAGACAGTCCGCCGATCGGGTGGAAGGTGAAAAGAGAGAGATGAGCGGGAATCATAATACTGACGATAGTGGGCCGGCGGCGCGCGTTAAGGCTCTGGAAGCCCTGCTCACCGAGAAGGGGCTGATCGATACGGGCGCAATCGACGCGATCGTCGACACCTTCGAGACTCGCGTCGGCCCGCGCAACGGCGCGCGCGTCGTCGCGAAGGCATGGACCGACCCCGCCTATCGCAAGCGCCTGCTGGCGGACGCGACCACGGCGGTGGCCGAGCTGGGATATGCGGGACCCGAGGGCGGTCACCTGGTCGCGGTCGAGAATACCGATCGCGTGCACAATCTCGTCGTCTGCACTCTATGCTCATGCTACCCGTGGCCGGTGCTGGGCTTGCCGCCGGTCTGGTACAAGAGCTTCGCCTATCGCTCGCGCGCGGTGAGCGATCCGCGCGGCGTGCTCAAGGACTTCGGACTCGAGCTGCCGGCCGAGGTCGAAGTCCGCGTGTGGGATTCGAGCGCCGAGATTCGTTACCTGGTTATTCCGCAACGTCCGAAAGGGACCGAACGGCTAACCGAGGATGCGCTCGCCGCGATCGTCACGCGGGACTCGATGGTCGGAGTGGCGAAGGTCGAGGCGCCGGCGCGCGCATGAGCACCGATGCGCTCAACTCGCTGATCGACGCGGCGCGTCTTGACCCCGATCATGTCTTCAGCGCGCCGTGGGAGGCGCGCGCATTCGCAATCGCGCTGAAACTTTCCGAGTCGGGGCATTTCACGTGGGATGAATTTCGCGAACGCCTGATCGCCGAGGTCAGCGCGTCGGACAAAATCCGCGCCCGCGACGGCACCTCGGATCACGGCGAATACTACGAGCATTTCCTGAGCGCGCTCGAGCACCTGCTCGAAGAAAAGCACATCGCGCACGAGCACTCCGAACACTAAGGTGCAGGGGTTACCCCTGCCCGAGGAAGCGTGAAACCCGGGGAGGGTTTCACATAAAAATAATTCCTTTTCAACGTATGTGTCAGGCTATCCCGCATCACGATATAATCCATCTCGACTAACCCGATGCCATTCCCACTAAATCGCCCGCGACGTTTGCGACGCACCGAAACGATTCGGCGGATGATTCGCGAGACGCGGCTCTCGCCCGACGATTTTATTCTGCCGATGTTCGTCTGCGCGGGACGCGGAGTTAAGAAGCCGGTCACCTCGATGCCCGGCGTGGCGCAGATGTCGGTCGATAATATCGTCGCGGAGGCGCGCGAGACGTGGGCCGCCGGCGTGCCGGCCGTCATCCTGTTTGGAATTCCCGAACACAAGGACGCGCTCGGCAGCGAGGCGTGGAACGACCACGGCGAAGTGCAGCGCGCGATCCGCGAGATCAAGGAACGCGTGCCCGGGATGGCGGTGATCACCGACGTGTGCATGTGCGAGTACACCGACCATGGGCATTGCGGGGCGCTGGCCGGCGACGACGTCGATAACGATGCGACGCTCGAGTTGCTGACGCGCGCGGCGCTGTCGCATGCGCGCGCGGGCGCCGATATGGTCGCGCCGTCGGACATGATGGACGGGCGGGTCGGCGCGATTCGCGGCGCGCTCGACAGCAACGGCTTCAGCCAGGTCGCGATCATGGCGTATTCGGCCAAGTTTGCGTCCGCGTTCTATGGACCGTTTCGCGAGGCGGCGGAATCGGCGCCGAAGTTCGGCGATCGGCGCTCATACCAGATGGACCCGCCCAACGGCGACGAGGCGATGCGCGAAGTTGCGCTCGATCTCGAAGAGGGCGCGGATATCGTGATGGTCAAGCCGGCGCTGCCGTACCTGGACCTGATCTGGCGCGTGAAGAATGAGTTCAACGCGCCGGTCGCGGCGTACAATGTTTCGGGCGAGTACTCGATGATCCGCGCGGCGGGAATCAACGGCTGGATCGACGAGGAACGCGCGACGCTCGAAGTGCTGACAGCGATCAAGCGCGCAGGCGCGGATTTGATCCTGACGTATTTCGCAAAGGACGTCGCACGGAAACTGCGCGGCTGAGCCGGCAAACCGTTCTGACTATTCCTGACCTGTTCTGCCTCTCCTCCGAATTGCCTCGCCCCACAAGGTGAGGTGTCACAGACACGCGGCCGACGTGCGTCCTCGCGCGGCGGGTGAGGGACAAAATTTTCCGAAATTCCGGAGAATGTGCGGCGCAACAGACAATTGCGCCACACAGTTGTCCTCCACCCTAACCCTCCTCCCACCTGGGAGGAGGGAATCAGAGGGCGCGCGCCTGGAAGCTAGCGATGCGGTTTGATGTGCGCTTCGTAGTACGGGCGCATCGAGCGCAGCGCGCGCATCTGGTGGTAGGCTAGTTCTTCTTCCGGATACCGATGCTCCGGGCCTATCACGCAATTCGCGCGCGCGTGGCATCGCGGGGCGCAATCCGATTCCACTTCCACTCGATGCGTCAGGCACTTCGGGATGTCCCAGCCGGAGTCTGCGCTCACTGCGTTGGCCGGGACAGGCCGGGATGCATGTGCGCGCGGTGCATCGCGGGCATGGATCGAAGCCTGCGCCCTCGCCGGGGGAATCGAGCACCTCGTCAATCAACAGCGCGGCGCGGAATGCTATCCATGGTCCGTACACAGGATGCACGGTGACGCCGAGAATGCTTGGGCCGGCGATGCCCGCGACTTTGCCCAGTTCGATGAAGTTCAACGTCGGGCCGCTGTTCATGAACGGGTAAACCGCGACGCATCGCGCGCTTGACGCGCGGAGCGGCGCGACGATGTCGCGCTCGACTACTTCGCGGGTGAAGTCGTCGAGCGGATTTTCGCGATTCCACCATCCGGGATTGCGCGCGGCGTGAGCCTTGAGCGCGTTCCATAGCACGCCACCGCCGTTGCCGATCACGACGATCGAGCGCGCCTGCGGATCGATCGACGAAGCGCGCGAAATTTCCTTGACCGCGGCGTCATAGCGCGCGACCGGCGTCGCCGCTACCAGGTTGAGTCCGTGCGGAGCGGCGGCGCGGCGGATTTGGTCGAGCGTCGACGACATCAAGGATCCAATGACGTCAAATCTAGCGCGAAGATCGCGCCGTCGCCGCATAGCCCGCCCGCTTCGGCCATCCCGTAGAGCGTGTTGTCGAGCAGGATGACGTTGTCGATTGGGTTGGCGGCGTCGTTGCCGTTTTGGAAGTCGTAGATTCGATCGTAATCGCTGCCGTCGGTATTGATCTGAAAGACCGAACCGTTGCCCTTGTTGCCGCCGTTGCGGGTGGTGCCATAAAGCACAGTGCCGTTGAGCAGCAGCGAGCCGTAGGGATTGGCGCCGTCATTCGATCCGGAGGCGCCGAATTGCTGCAGGATGGTGAAGTGTTTGCCGTCGGTGTGGATCGAAAACAGCGTGCCGTTGCCGTATTTGCCGCCGTAGGTAGTCAGGCCGAACAGCGTCGAGTTGAGCTGCACGAGAGTGCCGTGGTCGGGAGTGGCGCCGTCGCCGCTGTCGGTACACGAGGGTGTTGAATTACCGGGACAACTGAAGTCGTGCAGGACTTTGTACTTGGACTTGGCGGAGTCGTAGGAAAAGATCACGCCGACCTGATGCTTCCCGCCGGTGCGCGTCATGCCGTAAAAAGTGACGCCGTCGGGATCGAGAATGAGCTGGCCGTGCGGATCGGATCCATGCTTGCCGTCGAAGGAATGGAGCCTGATGTAGGTGTCGGCGGAGGTGTCATACGAGAAGATGGTGCCGAAGCCGGTGGTGCCGCCCTTCTTGCCGCCCTCAGACGTCATGCCGTAGAGCACGCTGCCGACGGCCACGAAGCAACTATGCGGCTGGTCGCCGTAGTTGTTCTTGGCGCTCGCGGGAAAATTGAACAGCGGCGTCGAGTAGTCGGTGCCGTCGTCGTTGATGCTGAAGATGGTGCCGTTGTCTTTTTTGCCGCCCATGAGCGTCGTGCCATACAACACGTTGCCCAGCAGCGTCATCGAGCTGTGGCGCGGAACGGCGCCGTCGGTCTTCGGCCCGGTGAAGAAATGATCGACCACGTAGCCGGAGCCGTCGGGGTTGATTTGGAAAATGGTGCCGTCCTGGTTGCCCTCCGAAGTAGTCGACGAAGTGCGGCCGAACAGCAGGCCGGTGGCGGAGACGTAGGTGAGCGAGCCCAGCGGATCTGCACCGTCGTCGATCTTCTGGCAAGTTTTGCCGGTAGGGCCGACGCCAAAGGAATAGAGCACGGTTTCGGTAACTGTCGGCATCGCATCGGGTACGTCGTTGCGCGCGCGCGCTGCAGGAGCGAGCGTCAGCGATATCACCAGGATCAGAGTCGCGACGGCGACGGCGACACATTTACGATCAGATCGAAGGCGAGAAAACCCATCCCACATCCACATACCCCTCGTGAAAAAATTGTACACAGCTCAGTGTAAGCAAGACGTTCGGACAAATCGACAAGTTGCGCGTTCAGCGTTGGGTAATTCTGAGCGAAGCGAAGAATCACCTCTCCCGGAGGGAAGTAGGTGTACTACGCGATTTTGTAGGTCACCAGCGCGTCGGCGATCAGAGAATCAGACGGCTCGACAATCTCCACGCCCAGACTCGCGATGCGCTTGCCGTGGCGCTTGACCTTCGCGCTTGCGATCAGGTCCGAGTTCACCGCGAACCCGGTGTAGTTCACCGTCATCGAGATGGTCGCGCTGCGGGTCGTCTCGGGCAGGCTCCATACCGCGGCGCATGCGGCGACGTCGGCGAGCGCGGCGATCGCACCGCCATGAATGGGCGCGGCCGGACCACCGTCGTTGAGAATTCGCAAATCGAAGGGCATCCGCACCGTCGCGGAGCCGTTGGCTGCCGCTTCGATCTTCAGTCCAAGCATCGCCGAGAACGGCGCTCGTTCGAGCACCTTGATGACCTCGCTTCGATCCTGATCGGCCATCGCCTACAAGCCGAGTGCGTCGGGCAGCTCCGCCAGGTCCGAGATGATGATGTCCGGCGCGGGAATTCCGGCGGGCATCTCATGGCCGCGCCTGTGAATCCACGCCGAATGCATGCCGGCGCCCTTGCTGCCGAGCACGTCGTCGAGCGGCGTGTCGCCGACAAACAGAATATCGGCGGGTTCGAGCTTCATCGCGTCGAGCAGAATCTTGAAGATGAGGGGGTTGGGTTTGCGATAGCCGGTGTCGGCCGAGATGATCACGGCGTCGAACAACTCGCGGATGCCGGTGTCGTGCATGATGAGATGGCCGGTCTCGGAATCGTCGAAATTGGAGATCAAGCCGACGCGGTGGTCCTTGGCGATTCGCTTCATCGCCTCGATGCGCGCCTGCGGCGCCTTGGTGACCTCGCGCACGCGGCTCATGTGGATGCGGCGCAGGTTTTCGGCCAGCGGCGCCGCTTGCCGATCGTCGACGCCGAGCAGCTTGAGCGTGCGCGCGAAGCGTTCGAGGCAGGTTATCTCGAGCGCTTCGGCCTTTGCGCGCTCGCTGAATATATCGGAGTAAACCGACGCGTGCGCTTCCGAGAATTTTACCCGATCAAAACGCTCACCGAGCGCGCTTTCAAGCACGCCGTAGAGCAGCGGCGTCGTGCTGCGAATCTCGCGCCCGCGGAATTGCATCCGCGGCAGCGCCTCGGGATTCCAGGTGACGAGCGTGTCGAACAGATCGATGACGACCGCCTTGTAACGATGCTTAGCCACGCGAGGTCAACGCTCCCGAGGTGCCGACGAGTGCGGCAAGGTTCAACAGCAGGACAGTGCCGTTGAGAATCACCGACGTGTGATGCAGGCTGTCGAACTCCGCCTTGCGCACAGCATCCGGATTGGGATCTTCGGTGACTGCGCGAAGCGCGTCGGCGCGCGGCAGAATGACCATGCCCGCGTAGAAGGTGATGCCGAGGCCGATTGCGAGTGCGAGCGCGGTGAGACTCCACCACAGTCGCGGGCTGTGCGCCGCCGTCAGGTAGATCGCGAGTGCGACGCTGATCGTTCCCGCGATGTAGCCGAGCATGTAGTAGCGCGGGAAGATTACGCTGATCAGCTGGCCGGCTTCATGCCGCGGCAGATTGGTGAAGACGGCGGGCGCGGTGAAGAACGAGAAAAACACAATTCCGCCCAGCCAGCATCCCAGTGCGGCGAGGTAAATCGTCAAAACTAAAATCATCTTTTTAAACGGCGGCTCAGCGTTGCGATCAGTTGAGCCATCGGTTGGGTGCGCCGGGCAGCGGCTGCCGCTCGGAGAAGCCGGAGTCCACGCTGTGCCATGCGACGACGCGCGATTCGCCGAACTGCCAGCACAGGAAAACGATTTCGTCGCCGGCGTCGTACGGGAAATCGATCAGGCCGAGGTCGATGTCCTTGAGGATGCAGCCGAACGACTCTATCTGCGAAGCGGCATCAGCCATGTTGGTCGCGAACGACCGCAGCTCGGGATAGCGGCCGACGATTTCGCTCATCGCGGAGTGCACAATCGACGGATCGTCGACCGACAACTCGTCGATTCGCGCGCGCAGCGAAGTCGCCTGCATCTGGAGCTGACGCATCAGAATTTCCAGGCGCGGGATCAGCTCGTTGGCTTCTTCTTCGCTGAATAACTTATCAAATCCAATATTGGGCAACGTTTCCTCGTCAGTAGCGCCGGCGGGTCCCCATGATTAGCTTGTTACGTGAGAGACTATCTTGTCCGCCCCGCTCCCATATATTACGGTGAAATTTGGGTGGCGTGGAAGGCGCGCGGGGTCCTCCCTACGAGGTTTGATGACCTATGACAGATAAGCCCAAAGGGGAAAAACGCTTCGAGATTGAAGAGGACCTCAGCAAGGCCGAGGTTCCCGAAATTCTGCCGGTGCTGCCGCTGCGCGGCATTGTAATTTTTCCAAGTCAGATACATCCGTTCCTGGTTTCGCGGCCTTCGTCGCTCAAGCTGATCGATGAATGCGGCCAGACCAACAAGGTGATTGCGCTCGCCGCGCAGAAAAATCCGGAAGACGAGCAGCCTGCGCCCGAGGGATTGTTCGCGCGCGGAACCGCCGTGCGCATCCTCAAGATGCTGCGCTACCCGGATCAGAGTGTGCGCGTGCTGGTGCAGGGATTGGCGCGAATCGAGCTGGGGCAGTTCACCCAGCGCGAGCCGTATTTCCTCGCGCACGTGAAGCGGCTGGTCGAGCCGGTGACCTCCGACAAGGAAATCGACGCGTTACACGCGCATCTGGTCAGCCAGTTCTCCAAATTCGTTTCGCTCGTGCCGTACCTGCCCGACGAACTGCAGGTGATGGCGATGCAGGTGAAGGAAGCCAGCCGGCTGGCCGACATGGTCGCCTCGTACCTGAAGATTCCGATCGAAGAGGCGCAGGATCTGCTGGCGACGCTCGACGTGCGCGGACGGCTGGAAAAGCTGATCGCGATTCTGAGCCGCGAGATCGAGATGCTCGAACTCGGGCATAAAATCCAGTCGCAGGTGCAGACCGAGCTCAACAAAAATCAGCGCGAGTACTACCTGCGCCAGCAGCTCAAGGCGATTCAGAAGGAACTCGGCGAGGGCGATCCGCGCAGTTCCGAAGTCGAAGAGATCGAAAAGAAGATCGAAGAGGCGAAGATGTCGCCCGAGGCGCGCAAAGTTGCCGACAAGGAACTCGAGCGCCTCAAGATGATACCGCCGGAGTCGGCCGAGCATACCGTCGTGCGCACCTACCTCGACTGGCTCGTCAGCCTGCCGTGGGGCGTCTCGACCGAGGATAACCTGGACATTCGTCACGCGCGCCAGGTGCTCGACGAGGATCATTACGACCTCGAAAAAATAAAGGAACGCATCCTCGAGTTTCTCGCGGTGCGCAAGCTCAAGAACGACACCAAGGGTCCGATCCTTTGCTTCGTCGGACCTCCGGGCACCGGCAAGACTTCGCTCGGCAAGTCGATTGCGCGCGCGCTCGGACGCAAATTCGTGCGCCTGTCGCTCGGCGGCATCCGCGACGAGGCCGAGATTCGCGGCCATCGCCGCACTTACATCGGATCGTTGCCGGGCCGGATCATCCAGGGACTGCGCAACGCCGGTTCCAACAATCCGCTGTTCATCCTCGACGAGGTGGACAAGCTCGGCATGGATTTCCGCGGCGACCCGGCGTCGGCGCTGCTCGAGGTGCTCGATCCCGAGCAGAACAACACCTTCGCCGACCATTACCTGGACGTGCCGTTCGATCTTTCCAAGGTGCTGTTCCTGACCACCGCCAACATGCTCGATCCGGTTCCGCATGCGCTGCGCGACCGTATGGAAGTGCTCGAACTGCCGGGATACACCGAGGAAGAGAAGCTGGTTATCGTGCAGCGCCACCTGATCCCCAAGCAGCTCAACGAGAACGGACTTGGCGATCAGAAAATAGAATTCTCGGAAGAGGCGCTGCGCGAGATTATTCACAGCTACACGCGCGAGGCGGGGCTGCGAAATCTGGAGCGCGAGATTGCGCGCGTCTGCCGCAAGATCGCGCGCTCGCTGACCGAGGGCGAGACGGCGCCCGCCGTCATCAACGGCGCGGAGGTGCAGAAGTATCTCGGCGCGCCGCGCTTCTTTTCGGAAGTCGCCGAGCGCACGCAGGAGCCGGGGGTTGCAACCGGGCTGGCGTGGACGCCGAACGGCGGCGAGATAATGTTTATCGAGAGCACCCGGATGACCGGCCAGAAGGGCCTCAACCTGACCGGCTCGCTCGGCGACGTGATGAAGGAATCGGCGCAGGCGGCGTTGTCCTACGTGCGCAGTCACGCGGCGGCGCTCGGCATCGCGCCGGACTTTTACGAAAAATCCGATATTCACGTGCACGTTCCGGCGGGCGCGATCCCCAAGGACGGCCCGAGCGGCGGCGTGACGATCGCGGCGTCGCTGGCGTCGCTGCTCAGCGGCCGGCCGGTGCGCTCGGATATCGCGATGACGGGCGAAATAACGCTGCGCGGCAAGGTGCTGCCGGTCGGCGGAATCAAGGAAAAAGTGCTCGCAGCAAGGCGGGCGGGAATCAAGACGATCATCCTGCCACGGCGCAACGAGCGCGACCTCGAGGATATCCAGCCCGAAGTGCGCAAAGAGCTCGAGATGATTTTCGTCGACACCGTCGACGAAGTGATTCGTCATGCACTGCGCGAAGGCGACGCAGTACAGCCGGGCGCAGAGGCGGTCGCAGCCACGCCAGCGGCAGCGCGCACGGAAAGAACAGTCCTGAACTAGGAACTTCATTGAATGCGGAACCCACCGTGGGTTCCGCACCTCCCTGGGCAGGGGTGACCCCTGCACCCGGTATTGAGAAAATCGGCACCGCCGCGGGATGCGGGACTTCGTCCCTGTTAGAACTTCTTTCCGTGTCATTCTAGAGCGAAGCGAAGAATCCCGGCTCCGTCTTTGTTTCCTTCCGAACGGCCGCTGCGGCCCCCGATACCTCGCCCGTTTTACGGGAGAGGCGCCGGCCGCATCGCGGCCGGCAGGTGAGGGTTCTGCGATCATAGCGAGAACGCTGGCGTCGACGTTTTTTGTGTCGCCCTATCTTTGTGTCATTCTGAACTGTGCGAAGAATCCCGGTCCTTCTTCGCCTCTCCCTGTCAGGGAGAGGCCGACGCGAGACCTTGAGCGTTTCGGGTGAGGGTCCAAATTCCTGGTTCTTCTTCTCCGGGGACCTGACCTTGTGAAGATAACGATCGTCGCGGCGGAAGCCGCTCCCTATGCAAAGGCCGGCGGTCTCGCCGACGTGATCGGCGCTCTGCCGGGCGCATTGCAGGCTGCCGGCGAAGAGCCGTCGCTAGTCGTGCCCGGCTACACTTCCCTGCTGGAGAGCGTCGAGACCGCGCCTATCCTGCGCGACATCCCGATGCGATTCGGCGCCGGCGTCGAACGCTTTTCGGTGTTGCGCGGCACCGATCCGCATGGCGTGCCGATGTATCTGATCGACCATCCGGGATTTTTCGGCCGGCGCGGAATCTACGGCGAGGATGGCAGCGATTATCCCGACAACATGCGCCGCTTTATTTTCTTTGGCCGCGCCGCCGCGATCGCATCCGCAGAGATCCTCGCGCCGGACATCGTGCATGCGCACGATTGGCACTCCGCCGCCACGCCGATTGCGATGCGCGCCGACGACACGCTTCGCTCCCGCTTCAAGCAGACGCTGTCGGTCTTCACGATTCACAATCTTGCCTTCCAGGGGATCACCAAGCGCGAGGATTTCGCGCTGCTGAATCTCGACGCCTCTTATTTTTCGCCCAACTACCTGGAATTCTACGGGCACCTGAACCTGATGAAAGGTGCAATCGTCCTGGCCGACGGCGCCTCGACCGTGAGCCCGACCTACGCCCACGAAGTCACGACCGACCCGGAACTCGGGTTCGGGCTTGAAGGAGTGCTGCGCGACAAGGGCGCGGACTTCGTCGGAATCCTCAACGGCGCCGACTACGACGAATGGGATCCTGCGATCGACCGCGAAATCGCCGCCGCCTACACCCCGGCGAAACCCGGCGGCAAGCGCAACTGCAAGCGCGCACTGCGCAACTCGCTCGGCCTGCCCAACCGCGAGGACTGGCCGGTCGTCGGGATGGTGACGCGGATGACCGGGCAAAAAGGCGTGGACCTGCTCAAGGACGCGCTCGACGCCGTGATGCGGCTCGATTTGCAACTCATCATGCTGGCGAGCGGCGATCCGGCGCTCGAGAAATTTTTCAAGGATGCGGAGTCCCGCTATCCGCAAAAACTCCGCGCGATAATCGAGTTCAACCCCACGCTCGCGCATCGAATCCAGGCCGGCAGCGACGCCTTCCTGATGCCGTCACGATTCGAACCCTGCGGACTGACGCAGATGTACGCGCTGCGCTACGGCACGGCGCCAGTGGTTCGCGCGACCGGCGGATTGCGCGACACCGTCAGCGAGTTCAACGCGTCGGCGGGCACCGGCAACGGCTTCGTCTTCGAGAAGTTCGACGCGGCCGAGATGGTCGCGGCGCTGAACAGGATGGTCGTGATGTTCCACGATCGGATGGCGTGGTGGCGGCTGATGAAAAACTGCTTCGCGTCGGACTTTTCGTGGGATCGGGCGGCGGGCAATACATTGAGTGGTTCAGGCGGCTGCGAAAGGCTCGCGCCCTCGGCTAGAATTCCCACGTGCGCTCAAATCCCGCGAATATCTCGTCTATGCCGACGGTTCGTGTATCGGCAATCCCGGGCCCGGGCGGATGGGGCGTCGTCGTTCGCGATCCCGATGGCGTCGTGACCGAACTCAACGGCCACGAGGACTCAACCACCAACAACCGCATGGAATTGATGGCGGCGATCGAAGGACTGCGCGCGACTGAGCTCGGCGCCAGCGTCGTTCTGCGCAGCGACAGCCAGTACGTCGTGAAGTCGATGACGCTGCATTACAAGCGCAACAAGAATCACGACCTGTGGGAACTGCTCGACGCCGAAACGCTGGCGCGCGAGGTGCGCTTCGAATGGGTGCGCGGGCATGGCGACGATCCGATCAACAATCGCGCCGATGAGCTAGCGCTAATGGGCGCCAATGGCCGGTTGGTCGCCGACGGACCATTGCCGGAAAAGAAAAAGACGCGAAGACCATCCAGCAGTGACGAATCGGCGGCCGAAAAAGAACTCGCGCCACGTCTCAGCTCAGGCGAATCGATCCAGCGAGTGCAAGAGATGCGGCGCGAAATTTGTCAGTCTCGGCGACCGCGATGGCTTCTGCTCGCGAGTCCCCTGCCAGCTCGAAGCGCGCAGCCGCTGAGGCCCTACCAAATCGCCGGAATCACCGCGTCCGTTTCGCGCCTGTAAGCGTCGTACTCTTCGCCGAATCGCGCGCGCATCGCCGCCTCCTCGGATTTCATCCGCCGCTGCCCGAGGATCGCGCCGATGATGAACGTCAGGACCGCCGTGATCGGCGCCCCGTAGATGAACGGCCATGCGAACGCCACCAAAAATGTGCCGGCGAATATCGGATGCCTGATGTAGCGATAGAAGCCGCGCCTCACCAGCACCGGACGATCGGCGCTCCGGCCCGAAGTGAAAAATCCAAGCTGAATGCGCGCGCCCAGCGCCAGCCACATCCCCAGCAGTTCGAGCAGCAGTCCGAAGGCGCTGACGAACGCCGGCGACGACCCGCCGTAAACATAAGTGCGCTCGAACGGCGCCGCCGCGAACGTCAGGAGCAGTGGAAGCTGCACGGCGATGCGTGAGCTGAGCTCCTCACGTGGCGGGCGGTCCTCGGCATCTTCGCGCACCAGCAAATCGGAAAAGCGAAAGCCCGCGTAAGCGGCCAGATACGCGACCACGTATCGATGCTCGGCGAAGTAAGCGGTGATGCCGAGTCCCAATGCGATGGCACCGATCACAGCGACCAGGAAAATCGCGGTCTCCACGAAGCGCAGTGACAGGCTGCGAACGAAATGCGGCCGCTCGGCGCTCGCGACGGCGTCGGCAATGAGGGACGCAGTCGCCGGCTTCAGTCCACCGGTCGTCTTGCCGTTGGATTGAGGCGCGTCCTGATCGATCTCGTTGGCCATCACGCCACTTTCGCAGATGCGCTGAGGTGATCAAAGGGGGACGTAAGCGAGCCCCTCTGCAATAAGAATACTGCGGGCAAACGCATGCAGCGTTTCGCGAAAAAGGAAACTTCCCGCGAAAATCGAAAGACAGCTGGTTTCACATCGCATTCTGCGAGTATAGCTAAACCATTGATTTCAATAGATTTTCCACTTTTGAAGGCTTCAGCCTCAAACCTCTCAGCGGAGAAATTCGTTGCTAAATCGAGAGTTTTTTCGCTGGCACATGAGTTGCTTTACCCAAGTCAGTCAATCAAGACGGGAGGACCTGAAAATGAACGCAACCACTAACGAAGCCAGAATCTCAGTGCTCGCCAACTCGAACGAAGCGACGGAAGCCACGGTTGGAACCCGGCTCGCGCAGAACAGTCTGCTGAGCGAACTGCCCGGTGTGGTGTTCGGTTTGATCACCCTCGGATACATCGTCGGCTCGCTGATCGCGCTTGCGTAAACACGTCCGAAGAACTTACGGGAGGAATTTGAAATGAACGCAACCACTACCACTCAAAGGCTCGCAGGAATCGCATCAGTCAACGAAGCGGAGACCGTCAGCGACGGGACGCGGCTCGCGCAATACAGCATGCTGAACGAAATTCCAGGCGCGATCTTCGGCTTCATCACTGTCGCGTACATCGTCGGCTCGCTGATCGCGCTCGCGCACTAAATCAATGTCGCGCGCAGCCAACATCGCAGTCGTGACCGGGTGCCTGAGCGCCCGAGGCCCACAGACCGATGTGGCGCGCGCAGAGAGGCGCGGGGCGGGGACGGGTTCGTCCACCGCTCGCGCGACCATGGTGAGAGACACCCAGATGACCGCGGCTGCCAGCACGATCGTTACCCACGCCATCGCGCGGATCCGCCGCAGCATCGAGTTTAGCTGCGGGACGGTGAACGGATCGCCGTCGCCGTGTGCGGCCACTTCTTCCTGGCGGCCGATTCTGAATGCCAGTCCGAACGTGATGTAGGTCTGGATGAAGATGAGCAAGAAGGCCAGCCCAAGTTTCAGTTCGAGCGCGGATCCGATCTGCGCGAAGTAGTCGAACTTCATCGACGCTTTCAAGTCCGTCAGGCGCATCGCGCCGCTGATCACAATAATTCCCAGCACGCCGATCGTGAACGGGTTGTAGAATTTGAACCCGGCGATCAGGCTCGCGCGGCGCGCGGCCTCGTTGGGCGCGGTCTCGGCCGCCGGTATCAGCATATAGATGACGGCGAACTGCGCGCCGACGTATGACGCCATCGCGCACAGATGCAGCCACATCAGGAATTCGCCGCCGTTCATAACTGGCGCGGATGCGGCTGAATCAAATGACCGGATCGAAATCGAGCGCGCCGGTGCGTGCCAGTCGTGAGTACCAGTGCCCGCTCTCTTTCACGATTCTCTGCTGCGTCTTGAAGTCGCAGTACACGATTCCGAAGCGCTGCTGGAATCCCTCGGCCCATTCGAAGTTGTCGGTGAAGGTCCACAGGAAATAACCGCGCACGTCGGCACCTTCTTTCATCGCGTGCCCGACCTCGGCGATATACCGGCGCAGGAAGCTGACGCGGCGCTGGTCGTTGACCTTGCCGTCGGCGCCCGGCCCTTCGCCGTACGAACATCCGTTCTCGGTGACGTAGATCGGCAGCCCGGGGAAGTCCTTGGTGACGCGCAGGATCATTTCCGATAGCGCTTGCGGATACACTTCCCAGCCGAAGTCGGTAACCTCTTCGCCGCCCGCGCGGACCTGCTTCACGCCCATATTTTTATCGTGCGAATCGTGGGTCACCACCGCGCGCGTGTACAGGTTGATTCCGATGAAGTCGAGCGGAGCCTTGATCACGTCCATGTCGTCGGCGCGAATCTCGACATGATCCTCGACCGAACCGTGCAGGTAGGCCTCGGGATACTTGCCACGCATCACGGGCTCGAGAAACCACATGTTGTAAAATCGATGCCACCGTTCGGCCGCCGTGCGATCCTCGAGCGACCCGCTCTGCGGATGCACCGGCGACATGCTGAACGCGGTGCCGACCGCCTCGGGCTTGTTCTTCGATTCGCGGATCGCCTTGATCGCCATGCCCTGCGCGAGATTTACGGTATGCGTCGCCTTGATCGCGTTGTCGGGCTCGCGGCGACCCGGCGCGTGCATGCCGACGTGGTAGCCAAGGATCGTGAAAATCCACGGCTCGTTGAACGCCATCCAGTGCTTCACGCGATCGCCAAGCGCGTCGGCCACTACGGCGGCATAGTCGCGAAAATATTCGGCGAGGTCGCGATTCGGCCATCCGCCCGCGTCCTCCAGCGCCTGCGGCAGATCCCAATGATAGAGCGTCACCCACGGCTGGATGTTGCGCTTGAGCATCTCGTCCACAACGCGGCTATAGAAGTCGAGGCCCCTCTGATTCACCGGACCCTTGCCGGTGGGCATGATGCGCGGCCATGAGATCGAAATCCGCGCGGCGTTGAGGCCGAGCTCTTCCATCAGCGCGATATCGTCGGTGTGCCGATGATAAAAGTCGCAAGCGACGTCGCCGGTGTCGGCGTTTTTGATTTTGCCGGGCGTGTGCGAGAAGCGATCCCAGATCGATTCGCCCTTGCCGTCCTCGTTAAAACCGCCCTCGATCTGGTACGACGCGCTGGCGGTGCCCCACAGAAATCCCTCTGGAAAAGAAATTGGCGCCATAGGCCGCTTTGTTATCACAGCAATAACAAATAGGCGACCCCATCGCTTGATTTCTTATGCCGGGTCGAATTCGAGGTGGAGTTGCTTCAGTCCGCGCAGGATAAAGCTCGGCATGTGCGTGAAGTCATTGCCGGCCGCTGCAAAGCGGAGGTTGCGCGTCCTGCCCAGTATCGTCTCGAGCGCCACCCTTGCTTCGAGCCGGGCCAATGCTGCGCCGATGCAAAAGTGGACGCCCTGTCCGAACGCGAGATGCATGCGGGCGTTCTCGCGGGAAATGTCGACCCGCTCGGCGTCGGCAAACTGCGCTTCATCGCGATTGCCCGAGGCGTACATCACCACGACTTGCGCGCGGGCCGGAATTTTCACTCCGCCAATTTCCGTATCCGCGCTTGCCACGCGAAACAGCCCCTGCACCGGGACTCAGCGCGCAGCGCCTCTTCGACGAAGTTGGGAATCAGCGACTGATCTGCAGTTAGCGCCTCCCTTCGCGACGGCTCCTGCAGCAACAGCATCACTGCGCTCGCGATCAGATTGGTCGTCGTCTCGTTACCTGCGACCAGCAGCTGTTCGAGGATGTTGAGCATCTCGGCGACGCTCAGCGGGTCGACGCCCTCGAGCCGCGCGTTGATCAGGTCGGTCAAAATATCGTCGCGCGGCGCGATGCGCCGTTCTTCCAGCCGGTCCGCAAAGTAGTGCTGAAACTCGACGTGGCTTTGGGCGCACTCCAGCTGCCGTTCATGGGTGATCCTTCCGCCAATCGGAGCGACCGATTCATCGGACCATCGCTTGAACTTGTCCATGTCCGCGCGCGGCACGCCGAGTGAGTCGGCGATCACGCTAAGAGGCAGGCCGATCGCAAACTGACTGACCAGTTCGACCCGCCCATCTCCGATAAAGCGATCCAGCAGCTCATTCGCAATCGTTCGCACAGCGGGCTCCATCGTGGCGACGCGGCGGGCCGAGAATGCCTTGCTCACCAGCGCGCGAAAGCGCGTATGCGCCGGCGGATCGTTGGTCTGCAGCGTGTCGACCGGCGGCCATCCCGTCGCCCAGATCTTCTTCACCTCCGCGCTGGGCTTGCTCTGCAGTCCGCGCACTTGATGCGATGAAAAAATCTGCGGATTGGCGAGCACGTGCAGGATGTCGTCGTAGCGGCTGACGATGAAAAACCCCACGCCGGGAATCTCGTAGACCGGCGCCTGCTCGCGCATCGCGCGGTAAAACGGATATGGATTCTCGATGTCTCCGGCGCGATCGGATTGAAATCCTTTAACGACGCCATCGCAGTTCTGCCCCCTTGTGCGAAAGCTCGCGAGCCAGCGACCGCAATTGCCGTCGGCGCGAAAATTTCTCTAGACTTATTCGCCGCGCGCTTCGAGCCAGCGTTCGGCGTCGATCGCCGCCATGCATCCGGTGCCTGCGGCCGTGACTGCCTGGCGATATACGCTGTCGACGACGTCACCGGAGGCGAACACGCCATCGATGTTGGTGTAGGTCGAGCCCGGCTTGACCTTCAGGTAGCCGACCTCGTCCATCTCAAGCTGGCCCTTGAACAGCGCGCTGTTGGGATTGTGACCGATCGCGACAAACACGGCGTCGGTTTTCATCTCGGTGATTTTGCCGGTCTTGAGATTTTTCAACTTGACGCTGCTGACGCCCTCTTTCTGCCCGCCGATGATTTCTTCGACCGCTGAATCCCAGATGAACGAGATCTTCGGATTCTTGCGCGCGCGATCCTGCATGATCTTCGAAGCGCGCAGCGTGTCGCGGCGGTGCACGACGGTGACCCTGGTGCAGAAGCGCGTGAGGAAGTTCGCTTCCTCCATCGCGGTGTCGCCGCCGCCGACCACGATCGCGTCCCGGTCTTTGAAGAATGCGCCGTCGCAGGTGGCGCATGCGCTCACGCCGTAACCCATCAGCCGCTTTTCCGATTCGATTCCGAGCAGCTTCGCGGTTGCGCCGGTCGCAATGATCACCGCTTCGGCCTTTACCACTTTGCCTTCGACGACGAGTTCGAAAGGCTGCTTGCCGAAACGCACTTCGGTGACGGCGCCGCTGATGAAGCGCGTGCCGAAGCGAGTCACCTGGCGCCGGAACACGTCCATCATCTCGGGGCCCTGGATGCCGTGCTCGAAGCCCGGATAGTTCTCGACTTCGGTGGTGATAGTGAGCTGGCCGCCGGGTTCGTTGCCTTCAATCAGCAGCGGACTCAGATTGGCGCGCGCGGTATAGAGTGCGGCGGTAAGTCCGGCGGGGCCGGATCCGAGGATTACGACTTTGTTGGTTTCGTCAGCCATATGAACCGTCTGGGCAATGGTTTGAGATGTTTGGTCGAGCCGAGAATCAAGAGTTTATTGTATATGCGCGGGCGGTCAACATAAGCTCTAACCACTCCTTCGATGGCGGGCAAGAAACAATCCCCAAAGCGGCGCGCCGTTTCCACGCGATTGACGCATCTTGATGCGGGCGGGCGAATCCGGATGGTCGATGTCGGCGAGAAGCCGGTCACGCGGCGCGAGGCGATCGCGCGCGGCGAAGTCCGGATGGCGCCGGCGACGCTCGATGCGATAGTCGGCGGCAAACTCAACAAGGGCGAGGCGATTGCGGCGGCGCGTTTGGCGGGAATCATGGCGGCGAAGCGCACGCATGAGATGATCCCGCTGTGTCATCAGATCCCGCTCGAGGTCGTCGAAGTTGATTTCAGTCCCGATGCCGCCAACTCCGCGCTGCAAATCCAGGCTCGCGCGGTGACCGACGCGCGCACTGGCGTCGAGATGGAGGCGATGGTCGCGGTGAGCGCGGCGGCGCTGACGATCTACGACATGGCCAAGGCAATCGATCGCGCGATGGAAATCGGCGCGATTCGGCTGGTCGAAAAACGCGGCGGACGCAGCGGCGAATTCGTCCGCGCCGGCGAGCCGCCATGGCCGGCGCGGTGAGCGCGCAGCTCGCCCGCGTAATCCTCAAGCGCGGCAGGGAAGGACCGGTCCGCGGCGGCAATCCGTGGATCTTCTCGCAAGCAATCGAGCGAATCGATCCGCCCTCGCCTGAAGCCGGCGCACTGGTCACGGTGCATGACGCGGCGGGCGAGCTGATCGGAATGGGTTACTGCAATCCCGCGACGACGATCGCTCTGCGGATGCTGGCGTGGGGTCAGGCTCCCGCGATTGAGGAACTGATCGCGCGCCGGTTGCAGGGCGCGCTCGAGCTGCGCCGGCGCTTCATTCGCGACGATACGAACGCGTACCGCCTCGTCAACGGCGACGGCGACGGGCTTTCGGGCGTAGTCGTCGATCGATTCGGTGACGTGCTCGTCGTGCAATTGCTGACGGCGGGCGCGGACCGAATGCGCGCGACTATAGTTGATGGGCTGAACGACCTGCTTCATCCGCGCGCGATCATCGAGCGAAGTCATGGCGCGGTGCGCAAGCAGGAAGGCCTCGAAGATCATGCCGCCGTTCTGGCCGGCGAGGCCGTGACCGAAACGATTGCGGTCGAGAACGGAATCAAAATCAAAATCGATTTCGAGCATGGGCAGAAGACCGGCAACTTCCTCGATCAGCGTGACAACCGCGCGCTCGCGGGCGGATCGCGCGCGGTGCGCGGGTGCTCGACGCCTTTTGCTACCAGGGTGGATTCTCGCTCGCGGCGATTGCGGGCGGAGCCAGCCAGGTCGTCGCCGTGGACACGTCGGCGCGTGCGCTCGAAGTTGCGCGGCAGAATCTCGAGCTCAACGAGCGTCCTGCCAATGCCGTCGAGTTCGTCCACGGCGAGGCCGGCAAGCTGATGGCCGAGACGCCGAATCGCTTCGATCTGATCGTGCTCGATCCGCCGCCGCTGGCGCGCAGCCGGGGCGACGCGGAACGCGCGGGGCGGCTTTACGTCGAGCTCAACACGGTTGCGATGCGCGCGCTGGCGCCGGGCGGGCGGCTCATGACGTTTTCATGCTCGACGCATTTCCGCGCCGACGATTTCGTGCGCGCCGTGCGCTTCGCCGCCTCCAATGCGGGCCGCAATCTTCGCCTGGTTGCGCATCTTGGCCCCGGCGCGGACCATCCCGTACTGCTCGGGCATGGCGAGGGCGAGTACCTGACAGGGCTGCTGCTGGCGGATCTGTAAAGTTCGGGGGCAAGGTCCGCGCACAAAAGACGGCTTGCTAAGCTCGCGGGTTTGCCAGAGTATAGAGCAACTTTTTTCGTGGGATCTACCGAATGGAGCGAAACTTCCGCGCATACAGCTTAATCAAGACGCTATTTGTTCTAATCGCGCTGACCGCATCCGCGTGCCATCGCGAAGTTGCTCTGCCGCCGCTGCCGCTGCGCAATATCACGCTCACCGACAAGTTTTTCGACGTGTGGCCGACCAGCCCGACGCGCGCGTTTATCGTCGGCGATCGCGGCAAGGTGCTGCTGACCGAGGACGGCGGTCTTCACTTCAAGCGCATCGACATCGGCACCGCGCTCGGCGTGTTCGGAATCCAGATGACCGACGATCAGAACGGCTACCTGTGCGGGCAGGACGGCCTGGTGATGCGCACGAGCGACGGCGGCAAGACCTGGAAGCGGCTCGACTCGCGAACGCATCTGTTCATTTTCGGGCTGTCGTTTCCTGATGCGCTGCATGGCTACTTTGTTGGCGACCGCGCGCTGGTGCTGAGCACCACCAACGGCGGCGAGAGTTTCGTCAAGCGCCAGTTGCAGAAGATATTTCCGCCGGAAATTGCCGACTATGCGCTGCCGTTCGAGGAGCCGGTGCTTTACAGCGCAAGTTTTATCGACGTCGCTCACGGCTGGGTGGTCGGCGAGCTGGGGCGAATCTGGGCGACTGCGAATGGCGGCCAGACCTGGCAGGAGCAGCAGCAAAACCTGGTGGCGCAATGGAAACGGCCGCTCGGCCCCAACGACGATCCGCGCTTTGCTGATTTTCTGCTGCCGACTTTTTTCAGCGTTTCGTTCCGCGATCAAAAGCATGGCGCGGCGTGCGGACTCGAGGGCTGGGTGATTCAGACCGACGACGGCGGCCAGACCTGGCGCTTCGCGCATCAGGCGGACAAGCCTGGCGCGGCGCCTGACTCGCTGGTGCCGGGCGCGCCGCAGATTCCCGCGCGCGATCCGCTGTTCTCGGTCGATTTGTTTGGCGGCGACCAGGGAATCGTCACTGGACTGACGGGCACCGTGCTGCGGCTGCAGCCCAACGGCGCGTGGGCGCACGATCCGACTGTGCCGGCGATACCGTTTCCGCTCAGCCAGGCGCGGTTCTTCGACGCGAAGCACGGATGGATCGTCGGCTACGGCACCATCCTGTACACCGAGGACGGCGGCAAGACGTGGCGCTTCTGCCAGGGTTGATCGCGAACGTGTTGGCAGGGGGACTTCGGAGAACGCAATGACCTCGTACCGTTTTGGCCAATGGATTCTGCGCTGGCGCTTCCTCGTGCTGGGAGTGGTCGGCGCGCTGACCGCGTTCTTCGGCTACTATGCGGCGCAAACCCAGCTCGTAACCAGCTTCGGCGATCTGCTGCCGCAGAATCATCCGTTCATCCAGATTGCGCACAAGTACGACCAGTACTTCGGCAGCGTCAACAACGTCACGATCATGGTCGAGGCGCGCGAAGGGACGATCTACAACGCCGACATCATCAAGAAGATCGTCAAGATGACGCAGGACCTGGATCTGGTTTACGGGATCCAGCACGGATCGGTGCGATCGATCGCGACCTCGAGCTATTTCCGTCCGCTGGCCGGCGGCGTCATTCTCAACACGCCGGTCTTGCCCAACGGCGACATCCCCAAGACCCAGTCCGATCTCGACGAACTCGAGAGCAACGTCCACAAAAATCCCGGCGTGATCTTCGGCCGCTTCGTCTCGCTCGACGATCGGGCGGCGGTGATCGAAGGCAGCTTCCTTGAATCGCGGCTCGACTACACGCGCATCTTCAATGAGATTCGGACGATAGTCGTCGATCCCGAGCGCGACTCGACGGTGCATATCTACGTCGGTGGTCAGCCGATTCTTTACGGCTGGGTGTATCACTACACGCCGGAGTTTCTCTGGATTTTTGTCGCGACGGTGCTCGCCGTCTGGATTCTGCTCTATCTATATTTCCACGACTGGCGCGGCGCCCTGCGGCCGACTATTTCCGGCGTTATCTGCGCCATCTGGGGCCTCGGCTTCATCCGGCTGCTCGGCTTCGGACTCGATCCGCTGGTGCTCGTCATCCCGTTCCTGATAACCGCGCGCGCGGTCAGCCACTCGGTGCAGATGCACGATCGTTACTACGAAGAGTTCTACCGCCTGCGCGACAAGGAGAAGGCGATCCTGTCGTCGTTCTCCGAGCTGTTCGTACCGTCGCTGTCGGGAATTCTGACCGACGCGTTCGGCGTGCTGGTCATCCTGCTGGTGCCGGTGCTGTTTCTGCAGAAGCTCGCGATCTCGGCGAGCTTCTGGATTGCCGCGATCATCGTGAGCGAGCTGATACTGAACCCGATCGTCTACTACTACCTCGCCCCGCCGCACATCGAGGTGATCGAGCGCCGCGAGCGCGGTTTTTTCAAACGAATGCTGGTGTCGATCGCCACGCCGATGCTGGAGCGGACGGGGCGTATCGCGACCTTCGCCGCCACCGCCGCGGTGATCGCGATGTGCGCGTTTTTCTGGACCGGCCTCAAGGTCGGAGATCCGTCGTCTTCGTCGCCCATCCTGTGGCCCGACTCGGCCTATAACAAGTCGATGGCGGCGATCCAGAGCGAGTTCGGCGCGATCGAGCAGTTCGTCGTCGTGGCTGAGCTGGCCAAGCGCGACTCGCTCGACGACCCAAAGCTGTACCACGTGATGGACGAGTACGAGCGCTACATGGAGCGCGATCCGGCGGTGGGACGCACGTTTTCAGTCGCCGATCTCCTGTCGAACGGCGGTTCCGCACTTAGAGAATTTCAGCCGAAGTGGAACGTGCTGCCGACCACGCCGCGCGGCACCGGGCAACTGCTCGGCGGACTGCTGGCGGGAGCGTCGCCGTTGTCGACCGCGTACATTATCACGCCGCGGCGCGACGCCACCCAGATTACGGTCTATTCCAAGGATCGCGAGGGTGAGAACGTCCAGCGCATCGTGGAGCGCACCAAGCTGTTCTTCGATGAACCGGCGCACCAGGTGCCGGGCGTCACATTCTCTCTGGCGGCCGGAATTATCGGCGAGCTCGCGGCAGCCAACCAGGAAATCATCGACAACGATCTTCTGCTCAACGTACTCGCGTTCGCGACTATCTACATCATAATACTGGTAACCTATCGATCGTTCATGGCGGGACTCTACCTGCTGTTCCCGCTGGCGCTCGCCAATGCCGCCATCAATGCCTATATGGGCGCGCATGATATAGGTATCAACATCAATACTCTGCCAGTAGTAACAGTGGGTGTCGGATTCGGAATTGACTATTCTATTTACATAGTAAGTCGGATCATCGAAGAGCTGGCGGCCGGGCACGATCTCAAGGGTAGTACTTACATTGCCCTGATTACTTCGGGTAAGGCGGTCGCCTTCACCGCGCTGACGCTGGTCGCATCGGTCCTCTTCTGGTACTGGTCGAGCATCCGCTTCGACGCCGAGATGGGCCTGCTGCTGGCGGTCTGGATGTTCGTCTCGATGCTGGGCGCGATGACGATTTTGCCGGTATTGATCGTCACCTTCGACCCCGCCTTTATCCGGCGCGAGAAGGAACGCGTGCTCGAATCGAGGCGCATAGACCTCGAAGGCCGCACGGTGGCCGCATCTTCCTAATCATCGATGCGCGTGGATAATCTGTTCCGGTGCCCGCGATGAAACTCGAGCGGCTGGATCATTTTGGTATTGAGGTGACGGACCTCGCGCGCGCCGAGCGCTTCTATACCGAGGTGCTTGGCCTTGAAGTAGTTAACCGATTCGGCGATCAAGTCTTGCTGGATTGCGGCGGCCAGAACCTTGCGCTGTTCGAGGTTGTGCGGCCGCCGATCGAGCAGGCCGCGCGCAAATCGATCATCGCGCATCCGCTCGGCCGCGGCCATCACGCGTTCAAGGTGAAGGCGGGCGACTTTGCCGGCGCGCGCGAGCGCCTGGCGGCGGCCGGGGTCGAGAGCGCCGCGCCGATCGATTGGGGCGATCACGATTGCATCTACTTTCTCGATCCCGACGGCAATCTCCTTGAAATGGTGAGTTACCGCTGAACGCCGAGGTGAAATCGCACGCATCTATGGTTCATCAGCGATGAATTCGGGGCCGATGATCCGGGCGGACGATCTCCGCAAGAGCTACGGCGATCGCGTTGCGCTCGACGGCGTCTCGTTCACGGTGAACGCCGGCGAAATCGTCGGCCTGCTCGGCCCCAACGGCGCGGGCAAGACCACCACGCTTTCGATTCTGTCGGGCGTGATCAATCCCGACTCCGGCCACGCCTCGATCGCGACTTTCGACCTCGCGGCCGCGCCGCACCAGGCGCGCCACAGCCTGGGCCTGGTGCCGCAATCGCTCGCGCTTTATCCGACGCTGACCGCGCTCGAAAATCTGGTTTTTTTTGGACGGATGCAAGGGATGCACGCGCGCGACGCCCTCAACCGCGCGCGCGGTCTGCTCGAGGAAGTCGGCCTGAGCGATCGCATTGACGACATCGTGAACGAATTTTCCGGCGGCATGATGCGGCGGCTGAATATCGCGTGCGGCATGATGCATAATCCGGCGGCGATCATGCTTGACGAGCCGACGGTCGGCGTCGATCCGCAATCGCGCGGACGAATCTTCGCGGTGGTCGAGGCCGCGGCGCAAGCGGGCGGCGCGATCCTCTACAGCACGCACTACATGGAAGAAGCCGAGCGGCTGTGCAACCGAATCATCCTGATCGATCATGGAAAAATAATTGCGCAAGGCACCGACCATGAGCTGATCGCGCTGGCGGGAACAGAACCCCGGATCGAAATCACGACCAAAAAAGAACTGCCGCGCGGATGGTCCAACGGAATCGAGGGCGTCGACGAACTGCCGTGGGAAGTCGTCGACGGCTTCGCGGCGGCGCTCACGCTGAGCACGCTGGAGCAGGTGCCGGACGTCATTCGACGCGCCGGCGAGCTGGGCGACGAGGTCATCGAGTTCCACGTCCATCGGCCAAATTTGCAGGACGCATTTCTCAAGCTCACGGGCCGCGCGCTGCGCGACGCCCCTTCATCGTGAAGCATTTTCACCATCAACCACCGGCTTTCCTGAGGCGATGATGCTGCGCGCGATATGGCTGACGATAGGCAAGGAATTCCTGCTCATCCGGCGGGATCGCGTCGGCCTGTTCATGCTGCTGGTGGCGCCGATCGCGGTCATTGCCGCCGCCGGCTTCTCCCTGGCGAAAATTTATGGCGGCCAAAACGCTCCGCGCGGGGAATACGTGGTGGCCGTATTCAATGAAGACCGCGGGCCGATCGGGCGCGCGATCGTCGACGCCATCGCGAGTCAGCCTGACCTGTCGATCATCTACGCCAAGAGCCGGCCCGAAACCGAGCAGCTCGTTCGCGAGCGCAAAGTGGCGGTGGTCGGAATAGTGATCGAGCCCGGCACGAGCGACGCGATCGAGCACGGCCACAGCGCGCAGCTGATGCTTTACACCGACCCGGTGAAGTATCTGCAGACCGTGAAGATAGAGCTGACGCTTTCGGATCTGTGCCGGCAGATCAGCGCCGGCGCCGCTGCCCGCGCGCGCAGCAAGACCGCCGAGCAAACTCAAGACTTCACCAATCAACTCGACCAGGCGCGCGAGTCCGCCGCGCAAGCGCGCGCCGAGGCTGAGCAGCTTGCCACGAAGGCGGATGCAGAACGCGCGGCGGTCGCGCCCAAAATTCGCGCGCATATCGAGACCGCGCTGAGCGACGCGCGCGATCGAACCAAGCTGGCGCTCGATACCGAACTGGATCGCATGCAGCGCAAAATCGACGCTGATTCGGCCGCGCAGCAGTCGAAACTCGCCGAGCTGAAGGATTATTTGAGCCGCCTCGACACCGCGCATGGCGAGTTCGAGACCTGGTTTACCGACCTCAGGCGGATAGCCGGCCCGCGGGCCGCTTTTATCCCGCCGCCGCCGGCCTTCCCTACCCCGCCGGCCGATTTGAATCTTGGCGGAATCGAGATGGGACCGGTCGAGGATCTCCGCGATGCGCGGAGCCGGATTGATAATGCGCTCACGCTTCCGCAGATCGATCTCAATCTGCCCGAGCTGCCGGCCGCGCCAAAAGTTCCGCTCATCACTGTTCCCGAGATGCCGGTGATCGATCCGAGCATGGCGATTCCGGGCATGCTCGGAATCACCGAGGTCGATGTGAGCGGCAAGGTAGTCGGCGCGGTCGCGGGCTTCAACGCTTTTGATTTGCAGGTGCCGGGTTTCGCCGTGACCTTTCTGATGATCGGGATGCTGATGGGCGTGTCGCTGGCGCTGATCGACGAGCATGATTGGGGCACGCTCGAACGCCTGCGATCGGCCGCGGCGCCGCTGTGGACGACGCTCACCGGAAAGTTGCTGGCGCGCTTTGTCGTCGGCTTCATCCAGATGGTAGTGCTGTTCGGCGCCGGTTATCTGCTATTCGGAATCTCGCTGGGACGTACGCCGGAAGCATTGCTGATGCCGGCCGCGGCGATCGCGTTTGCGGGCGCAGCTTTCGGCCTGGTCGTCGCCGGTTTGGGACGGACGCGCGACGCCGTTCTGCCAGTGGGGGCAATCGTGATCATGACGATGTCGGCGATCGGCGGATGCTGGTGGCCAATCGACTTCGAGCCGGCCTGGATGCAGCAGTTCGCACTGGCGCTGCCGACGACCTGGGCAATGCGCGCGTTCAACGATCTGATGATCCGCGACCTGCCCGCGTCGACCGCGGTGATTCCGGCCGCCGTCAATTTCGGATTCGGAATCGTCTACACTATTATCGGTGTCGCGATTGCGCGCCGCCGTTTCGATTGATCGGACGTCGAAGGAGTTACCCGCCAATTGAAAAAATCCGCAGCTGAATTTCGCGGCGGCCTCACGCGTGCGCTGCTGGCGCTGGCCGGTGCGTTCGCGCTGATCGCTTTCGCGCCGGGCGCTTCGTCCGCGGCCGTGATGCGATTCAAGATGGACCTCGACCGCAGCACCGTCAGCGTATCGGTCGCGGAGCCGGCCGCCTTCATCCGCGGGCATGCGGACGGGACGTTTCGGATAATCGATGGCGCGGTGAGCGGCGACCCGAACAACATCTCAAGCACTGCGAAGGTCCGGATTCTGATCGACGCGACCAGCTACCGCAGTGACAACGCGTCGCGCGATCGAGCGGTCACCGAGAAATCGCTCGAGGCCGACAAGTATCCTACCATCGGATTCGAGAGCAACAACGTCGTCGGCGTCGTGATGACCAGTAACCGCGAAGGCACCGCGATCGTGACGGGATTCCTGACGCTTCACGGCGAAGCGCACGCGATGACCATGTCGGTGCACTTCATGCTGAACGCCGACGGCACTTTCGCCGGCGATGGCGAAGTAAAATTCGACTACGAAGATTTCGGCGTCAAGGTTCCCGGTGTGCTGTTCCACTCAATTCTGGCCGGCGACGAGGCGACGGTTCGTTTTCATATTGTCGCGGTCAACGAAGCAGCGCCGGCGCCTGCGCATTAGACGCGCAGCAGCGGGAGCATGATGGAAATAGCGACTTCTCCGCGCGGCGGAAAAATTCCCGCCGCGGTCACAGAGTTGGCATCGACGATCGAAGCTGACGGTGGCGCCGCACTCGCCGCGTACCAGGAGCCGATCGGCGAGCATTGGCATCTGTTCGCATTGCTGCCGATCGCGAAGGTCGAGGCGACGCCCTACCAGCGCGACCTTTCGCCGGCGCATCTCAAGCGGATGATCGAAGTGATGAAGAAGCTCGACCGCTTCACCGAGCCGATCGTCGCGGTGTATTCGGCCGGCACTTACTGGACTCCCAACGGCAACCATCGGCGCGCCGCCGCGGTGAAGTCGGGCGCCAAAATGATTCCCGCGATCGTGATACCCGATGCCGAGGTCGCCTTTCAGATTCTCGCGCTCAACACCGAGAAGGCGCACAACCTGCGCGACAAGGCGCTCGAGGTGATCAGGATGTATCGCGCACGGCTCGCGGATCGGCCGAAATCCGCGGAGAAAGACTTCGCGTTCGAGTTCGAGCGCGCGCATTACATTACGCTCGGCCTGCTCTATGAAAAGAAATCGCGCTTTTCAGGCGGAGTTTACGCGCCGTTGCTCAGCCGCGTGGACGGGTTCCTTGCCAAACCGCTCAAGGAAGCGATCGAAGATCGCGAGGAGCGGGCGGCGCAGGTCGAGCGCGCCGATGATTTGGCGATCGAGTTGGTGGCGGCGGGCAAGAAACGGGGCCTGATGCATCCGTATCTGAAAAATTTCATCGTCGCGCGATGCAATCCGCTGACCCGCGCGCGGAAAAATCTGCCGACTTGCAAGGCTGCGCTGACGAGCATGGTCAAAGCGCTCGAGGAATTCGATCTCGGCAAAATCCATTTCGGCCAGATTCGCGACGCGGCACAAATAGCCGCCGCGACCTCGGTCGCCGATCCAAGCTGAAAAAAGGGAGCGGATGAACAACATGGGCGAGCAAATCGTGCTGTACGAGACTCGGTACCCGGCCGCGATAATCACGCTCAACAAACCGGAGCATCGCAATGCGCTCAGCGCGGCGATGATCGACGCGCTGATGGACGCGATCGCGCGCGCCGAAGCGGATCGCCGCGTGCGCGCGCTGGTCTTCACCGGCGCCGGGCCGGCATTTTCGGCGGGGATGGATCTCGGCGAGCTGCGCGCGATGCTCGATCAGCTGCGCATCGACGAAGCGGGATCGGTCTGGGACGGTGCGCTGCGCGGCGAGGCGTTGATCGAGCGCGTGTATCGGCTGGGCAAGCCTTCAATCGCCGCGGTCAACGGAGTCGCGGTCGGCAACGGCGCCGGTTTCCTGAGCGCCTGCGATTTGGCCGTCGCCGCCGACACTGCGCAAATCGGCTACACCGAAATGAAGCATGGCATTCAGGCGGGGATGGTAATCCTGCACCTGATGCGATTGGTGGGCGAGCGCGTCGCGCGATACCTGCTGCTCACGGGAGAAATGATGACCGCCGATCAGGCGAAGGCGATCGGGCTGATCAACAAGGTAGTGCCGGCCGATCAGCTGATGGACACCGCGATGGCGTGGGCGGAGGCGATCGCGATGAACGCGCCAAAGGCGGAGGCCACTACCAAGTCGTTGATGTGCAAATTTTCCGGCCAGGCGATCGCGATGAGTATGACCGAGTACACAGCGGCGCCGCACATCACCGACGAGACCCGCTCGGGGCTCGAGTGCTTCTTCGACAAGAAGCCGGCGCCGTGGTCGATCAAGCCGTCATGACTTCTGGTAGAGGCCGCTGCCGGTCAGCACCAGGCCGATGATGATCGCCGCGCCGGCCACGACCGGCGGCACGCTGTGCGAAGTAGGCTCGGTCGCCTGGACTTTCAAGTCGCCAAGCGTCACCACGTTCTTCGTATCATTGGTCGTGAACTCCGGAATCGCGAGCCCCAATATTCCGAGCAGTGCGATAATCACTCCGACGATTACTATTGGTTTCATTACGTTTATAACTCCACGGAGTTGAGCCCAGCCGAAGGCTTCATGATTGCGTAACTCGCGATTCCAATCAGCAAGATGCCAGCGCCGGCGATACCGAACGCCTGCCACAGTGGCAGCCATTCATGCATTAGCAATATCCCCGCGCATAGCATGCATACGGCGCCGCAAATCATCACTGCGAGTATACTTAGAGTAGCTATTGCACTAGCTATTCGCGTCTCGAGTGCGGCGCCCATATTAGTCTGCAAAATATGCGCTTCGGACTGCAGGATGCGCGTCACGTCGTCGACCGCTCTGCCCACCAGGGTCGGCCAATCCTGCAAGGTTGCCGGAGATCCGTTGGGCATGTGCGACTGTTTCTCGGTCATGGGATAAGCCTTAGCTGCGATCGTCTGACGAGCGCTTTGAAATTGCGACGCCAAGCAGCGCTGCAATCACGACCGGACCCGCGCCACGGCTGTTGACGATCGAGCCGAACAAGAAACCCAACGCCCCGGCGATCAGCGATGCGCCAACGGCATGACTCTCGATGACGCGGTCGGGACGCATCTCGTCTTCGGCGCGCCCGACTTTATCATTGACCTCGGCCAGGGTATCGCGCAGGTCCTGGCGCGCGTCGTCGCGCTCAGTTTGAATCGCGGAAAGTTGTTCGTCCGTTGTCATGAATTCCATTGCGACGATCTCCGTCGCCGGTTCTTTCGCGGTTTGATGCCCGGTCGTCCCGATTGCCGGTTACCAGGCCTACGATGAAATTGGTCGCTGCTCCGCGCAGCGCGATTCGTCCCACTATCGTTAGCAGCGCAAGCCCGAGACGGCTGTTGGCGCCGCCGCCGAAAATGAATCCGACGCCGCTGGCTATAGCCAATGCGGTCAGCGGTTCTTCCCTGATGTATTCGCCGACGTCTCGTTCGCGGCGGCGCAGCTGCTCAGCCGCATCCGCCGGAGCAGCCGCTGTTGAATTATTCATTGGCGCCCTCCGGGTCAGGAAACGCGCCGGACGATCTGCGCGGCGACGTAGCCCACGGCGAACGCAGCCGCGATCGCGAGCCACGGTTCACGGCGCACGAACTCGCGCAGGTCCAGGTCCATCGCCTTGTCCTTGACGAATTGCTGCGCCGCGTCGTAGCCGTCCTTGATCGCATCGCTTGCTTTGTCGGCCGCCTGGCGGCCCTGATCCATTGCGTTTCGCACGCTCGAATTTGCGGTTTCTTCCATTGTCATTCGCTTCATCCTCAAGCTCGCGGCTTACTATGTGTTGTTAATTGTTTCGATCCACTCTCGACGCGAAACTTATTAGGCGGGCACCGAGGGAGGGGGGAGTCTCCCAGATGCCCGCCGTTTTACCATCACCTTGCGACGCAGGCCGCTCGGTCACGGAAACTTCATCACTTCAAGGCCGGCATTCTGAACCCGGGTATCGGTCCGATCAGCCCGAAGGTTTGCAGAACCCAAATCAGCACGACCACGAACACCACGATATTGAGTAAACTCTTGATAGCACCAGCCATCGGGATGTAGGTATTGATTAGCCACATCACCAGACCAACTACGACCAGGATCACTACTATATTGACAAGAGTCATTCGCGAAGCTCCGTAACCGCACGCTGAACGCTATCTTTGCGGGCCTGTTTACCTGGTCAAAGACCGCCGCGACCAACCAGCAACCAGACCACTACTATCACGAGTAACAGCGGTACGACGCCACCCGCGGCGCCATAGTTACTATAGCCGTAGTAACCGCCACCGCCGCCGAACAAAAGAACTAGTATAATGATTAATAGTAACATCACATTCTCCTTAGTCTATTTTCTTCTAGTCAGTTGCGAACTGTTCAATCAGACGTCAGTACGGCGTCGCATACGTAGTTGTGGTCCGCTTCTGCACGGTGCCGTCATCTCCATCGGTCGTTACCGTGGTCGTACTGTGATCTGAATCGGCATACGGAGCTGCATACGTAGCCGGTCCGGTGGTGGTCTGCTGCACGGTGCCGTTGTCGTACCGAGTAGTCGTAGTGCTGTCCGGACTGACCACCGGCGCCATCACGACCGGCGCCGTCACGATCGAGGGATCAGTCGTGTCGTATTGCCTGGTGGTCGTGGTTTCCGTGACATGAGTGGTGGCGGGCGCACAGCCGACCGCGCACGTCATCGCAATACCTACACAAATAGCTACTGCGTAATTCGATGTATATTTCATGAGTGAAGTTATACTCTGTTATTAGTTAACTTACATGCGCGGAAAGCACTCGCCAGATGAATTGCGTTATATGAGGAACCGCGTTGCCAATACCAAGTGGGATTACAGGCACGAGTGTGCCTGACAGCACGCGATTGGACGAATGCGGATAGAAAGATCGGCGTAGTTGGAAGACACTATCCTTGGTTCGTGAATTCATCGTTACGAAAGTTTCCAACGTTTCAGTCAACCCACTGACAGGGAGTGCAAATCATGATTCGTTTCACTGGTCCCGCCGTACGCGCAGCGAGCGCTGCGGCAACTCTAATCGGCGCTATGGTTATCGCCAGCCCGCTGTTTGCGGCCTCGGGCGAAGTGCTGGCGCAGGCTTCATCGCAGCAGGCGATGGCGGCGCCGGCCTCTGAATCTGCCACGAGCGCATCGACGGTCGAGGCGCGTATTCGCGACCTGCATCGTAAGCTGCACATCACCGACGCGCAGAAGCCGCAATGGGACGCCCTGGTCGCGGTAATGCGCGACAACGCGAAGGCGATGACCGACCTTCAGAAAGAGCGCGCCGCAGACGCGCAGTCGATGAGCGCCGTCGACGTGGTCAAATCATACGAGTCGGTTATCCAGGCGCATGAAGATGGAATGAAGAAATTCGTTCCGCCGTTCGAGGCGCTGTACAACTCGATGTCGGACGCGCAGAAGAAGACGGCCGACTCGCTGTTCCGTTACCGTGAACGGGCTTCAGCCGCAAAACAGACCGCATCGAAGTAGAGCGGGAATCGATCCCGCGAGGCAGTGTCATTATGCGAGTATCACTCGAACCTAAAATAAAATTGCGCTCCAGGATAGCGCAGGATTGCGGCAGCGGTCGGATTTGCGCTCGTGCTCGGCAGCTTTGCAGTCGCGCCGGCTGGCGCAGCCGATAACCACGGCGGCGGTGGCGGCAATCATGGTCCCGCTCAGCACGGCGGCGGCGGCGGCTATCATGGCGGTTACCGTGGCGGCGGTGGCGGCGGCTACTACGGCGGGCCGACGGTCGTCGACAACTATTACGCACCGGCGCCGGACTACTACGCGTCACCCGAGCCGTACGACTATTACGGCCCCGGACCCACGTACGGCGAAGCGCCGCCCCAAGGCGTCTCGCTCTTCTTCGGCCTCTAACAGCTCGTTGTCCCGGCAGGTAGTGTCCTGATTCCAAAGTCAGGACACTACTGCCTAAGCAACCGCGGCCAGGATCACCAATACCGCGAAACACGCGATCAGCAGCACCAGCCCGGTGCGGACGCCGTACGACGCCCACTCGCGGCTGGTGATGCCGAGCCGGCTCGCAGCGACGATATTCGGTATGTTGCCGGGAATCAGCATTCCGCCGCTGATCAGCAGACCCAGCATCGCGAACCGCTGCTGACTCATGCTTAGCGCGGGCCCAATCTCCACCGCGGCGAGAGTGGCATTGTCGACCACCGCCGAGATGGTGTTGAGCCAGAACAGCACCGCGCCCGGAAGATGGCGGACGTAGGCGTCGACCACCGGCCTGAGGCCGGCTGACAATCCCACCAGCCCGACGATGAAGATATAAACCTTGCCCGCCCGAATCAGGACGGGCGCCCACGAATCTGTCTCTGCGCGTCAATGGCGGTGAGGCCGATCCCTCGCCGAACCGGATGAACAGAGTCGGTATCGCGACCAGCACGATCCCGGGAATCACGAATGAACCGAGCAATCGCGCCAGATACCAGAAGTCGGCGTGCAGCGCCGCCAATACCAGCGTGCTGGCCGGCATCCCGAGCGGGGTCATGACCGCGCCTATCCCGATCGCGAAGCATCCGAAGACGGTGGCGGCAATCTCCGCCGATCGATCCATCCTGAGCAAGGAGATCGCCTCGGCCAAAACCAACGCTGCCACCACGGCCGTGATGAAACCGGACAACAGGCCAAGGACGATCGTCAAGCCAAAGCACAGCCAGCGCCGGCCGAACATCCTGACCGCTCCAGTGAAGATTCGATCGAGGTAAGCCTGGAACAGGCGGAACACGACGCCGAATCCGAGCACCGCCAAGGTTAACTCGACCGGCTCGCGCAATGCGCTTCGCACCAGCGCGGAATTGAATTGGCCGGCGACCGCTGCCGTGATGATGCCCGCGATCAGAAAAAATAATTCGACGTTGCGTTCGATCGGCTTTACCAGAATGGGGCCGAGCAGCACCGCGAGGACGGTCAAGCAGGCAAGCACCAGTGTCATCATCGTCGCGCAAAAAATGCAGGTGCGAGGTTACCTTTTTCCCGGACGGCGTGCAGGAGCCCGCGCGATTGGCAGTAGCGGCTAACGGCGCGAGCGATTGGACCGCTCGAAGAAGTCCTTGATCAGGCCGAGCTGTTTTTCGTCGTAAGCGGCGAACAGCTTGTCCATGCGCGCGAGAATCGGTTCATAGAGTCTGGCGATCCTGCGCTTGGGCGCGGCGGCGAAGCGCACGATGACGCTGCGGCGGTCGCGCGGATTGGGTTCCCGCTCGAGATACCCCGCTTTCTCCAGCCGATCGATAACGACGGTCATGCCGCCGCTGCTGAGGTCCGTCAGCTGCGCGAGGTCGCCGGGCGTGGCCGGTCCGAAGAGATCGAGCAGGTTGAGGATCTGGTAGTCGGTGCCATTGATGCCGAGGCGGTCGGCGAGTTGCTGGTTGAACAGTATGGCCTCGGCGAGAAAGCGGCGTATTTCGCGGTTGAGCGAGTCGCGCAGCGCGCGCTGGCGATTCGAGATGCCGTTTTCTTTAATCTTGCGTTTCAAGTATCTTATTTTCCAAGCATCTTTAAGATTAAGGTATATGACCTATGTCGTCCAGCGCCAGAGCCTACAAGGGTATCGGAATGGAAGGGCCGATTGCCAAGTGGTACGCCGCCAACACCGGCAAGGACCTGCGTGAGATTACCGACCAGGCGCACAAGCTGGCCGCCAGCCTCGCACCCGGCGCGGCGGTGCTCGAGGTCGCTCCCGGTCCCGGCTATTTCGCGATCGAGCTGGCGCGCGCCGGTAATTTCCGCGTCACCGGACTCGACATCAGCGCGACCTTCGTTGACCTCGCGCGCCGCAGCGCCGCCGCGGCCGGCGTCGAGATCGACTTTCGGCGTGGCGACGCCGCGCGGATGCCATTCGAGAGCAATACCTTCGACGCGATCTTCTGCCGCGCCGCGTTCAAGAACTTTTCCGAGCCGGTGGCGGCGCTCAAGGAAATGCGCCGAGTTCTGAAGCCGGGGGCGACGGCGCTCATCATTGATTTGCGCAAGGACGTTTCGAAGCAGGCGATCGACGCCGAGGTCGAGACGCTCAAGCAGAGCGCGCTGAACGCTTTCTTCACGCGCTGGATCTTTCGCCTGGTACTGATCCGGCGCGCCTACACCAGGGATCAATTTGTCGATTTCATCCAGCGGGCCGGGTTCACGAAGTCAGAGATTCGCGAGACCCGGATCGGCTTCGAAATTTGTCTCACCAAGTGACTTGCCATCGCCGCGTCGCAACCCTGTTAGATTGACGCGCTTGAACGATCGCTGTAAATCATCGGCGCTCGTTCCGTCTCTCAACCAAAAAGGGAAAATCCACGATGCGAATGAAGTCGCTGATACTGGCGCTGATCGTCCTCATGCTTGACCGTGCTGGGCGCGAGGCCGCCGGTCGCTGACGCCCAGACCAATCAAGGCGACGCCAGACAGACAGTCGAGGACGCCTTCATCTACGGCTTCCCGATGGTCATGAACTACACGGTGTTCTACCAGTACTTCATCGACAAATCCTCGGGGCAGTACAAGGCGCCGCTCAATACGCTCTATAACACCGCGCAGGTGTACACGCCGAAGGACACGGCGGTCGTCACGCCCAATAGCGACACGCCCTACTCGTTCATCGCGATGGACCTGCGGGCGGAGCCGTTCGTGATTTGCAATCCCGAGATCGAGAAGGCGCGCTACTTCTCGGTGCAGCTGATTGATCTCTACACGTTCAACTACGGCTACATCGGAAGCCGAACGACGGGCAACGGCGCCGAGTGCAACATGGTCGCCGGTCCGCGCTGGAACGGCGCGAAGCCCGACGGCATCGCCAACGTGTTCCACAGCGAGACCGACTTCTCGATGGCAATAATTCGCACGCAGCTTTTCAACGCGTCCGACCTCGCCAACGTCAAGAAGATCCAGGCCGGATATCGTGGCGAGACGCTCTCGCATTTCGAGCACAAGCCCGCGCCGCCGGCAGCCGCGGAAATCAAATGGCCAGCGATCAGCAAACAGGTGGTGGAGGCCGATTTCTTTGGCTATCTCAACTTCCTGTTGAGCTTCTGTCCGCCGATTGGCCCTGCGAAAGTCGAAGTTCCGTTGCGCGACCGATTCGCCAGCGTTGGAATCAAGGCCGGCAAGCCATTCGACACCCGCAATCTCACGCGGGAACAACAGCTGATGCTGAAGGGGGCGATGGAGATAGGGTTCGTCAGGATCAGACACGAGGTAGCGACTCTCGGCGAGGACGTGAACGGTTGGCGGGTCCTCACCAACGGCTTCGGCGACCGGCAGGCATATGCGGGCGACTGGACGCTTCGCGCCGCTGCCGCGATGGCGGGAATCTACGGCAACAGCCCGGCTGAGGCGATGTATCCGCTGCTCAGCACCGACAGCGAAGGCAACAAGCCCGATTGCAGCAAGAACCGCTACACGCTGACGTTCCCGGCCGGCCAGTTGCCGCCGGTCAACGCGTTCTGGTCAGTGACGATGTACAACGGCACGACGCAGTTGCTGATCGACAATCCGATCAACCGCTACCTGATCAACTCGCCGATGCTGCCCGACCTGAAGAAGAATGCGGACGGTTCGCTGACCATCTACATCCAGAAAGACTCGCCGGGCAAAGACCATGAATCGAACTGGCTGCCAGCCCCCGACGGCCCAATCTACGTCGCGATGCGCCTGTACTGGCCAAAGGAAACAGCACTGAAAGGCGAATGGAAACCCCCGCCGGTGGTGCTGGTGAAGTGAGCGGTCCGCATTGTGGACAGAACAAGTGCACAATGCACTTGACGACATATGCTTCAGACGAACATACTAGGAAGTGATCTGGGCAATTGAATTTCATTCCGACTTCGACCCAGAGTTCGAAGATCTGGCTGAGGCGGTACAGGACGAATTGCTCGCACACCTCAAATTGCTTGAACAGTTTGGTCCGCAGCTTGGCAGACCCCGCGTCGATACGCTGAACGATTCACGACACGCCAATATGAAGGAGCTGAGGTTTCAGGCGGCCGGCGGTGTCTGGCGCTTTGCTTTCGCCTTCGATCCAGGCCGGCGTGCGATTGTCCTATGCGGTGGCGACAAATCGGGAGGCAGCGAAAAGCGCTTCTACCGTCATCTGATCGAAAAAGCTGATAGACGCTTTGAGGCTCACGTCGCTCGGACAAAAAAACAAGCATCTGCGAAGCGGAAACAAACATGAGCACGCTGAAACAACGGATGAAGGAACTCAGCCCGGCACGCCGCAGGAGGGTCGAGATGCGAGCCGCTGAGCTTACCGCAGAAGAAATGACGCTGCAGGAGCTACGGCAGGCGCGAAAGCTGACTCAGATGCGCATGGCAAAGGCGCTGCGTATCTCGCAGGACGGTGTTTCGCGGCTGGAGAGACGAACGGATCTTCTGCTCTCGACGCTGCGAAAGAGTGTCGAGGCGATGGGTGGCAGCTTGTCTCTGATAGCCGAGTTTCCCGACCGCAAACCGGTGACAATCTCGGGCATTGCTGGCGCGGAAACAGCTCGCCGGCGCCGGGCTCGCCGCTAAAATAAGCAGCTAGGCGGCGGCTGGGGCTCGGGCTAGTTCGAAGGCGCCGAGCTCGATGCCGTCGTTTGAGCGCAGCACTATCTTGGTACCGAGGCGCTGCTCCAGCGTCTCCAGATCTTTCGCGCCGTGATCGTATAGATAGCGCGCGACTTCGGGATTGAGCTTGACTATCAGCATGTCGCCCGCGGACTTCGAGACCGCTTCGCGCTGAATCCCGCGCAGTACTTCGGCGGCCAGAGTCGGCACCGATTTCACGACGCGCCGCCCTTCGCATCGCGGACAGACGTCCGTGAGCAGTTTCTCGAGGCTCTCGCGCGTGCGCTTGCGCGTCATCTGCACGAGGCCCAGCTCGGAAATCTTCAGCGCCGAGGTCCGCGCCTTGTCGCGCTTGAGTGCGACCGCCAGCGCGTCGCTGACTTTCTTGCGATCGCCCTCGCGCGCCATGTCGATGAAATCCACGATGATGATGCCGCCGATGTTGCGCAGCCGCAGATGCTTGACCACTTCCTCGACCGCTTCGAGGTTGGTCTTGAAGACGGTGTCGTCCTGGTTGCGCTTGCCGACGAAGCGGCCGGTGTTCACGTCGATTGCGGTCAGCGCTTCGGTCTGATCGAAAACCAGGTAGCCGCCCGACTTGAGCCAGACCTTGCGGTCCAGTGCGCGCTCGATTTGCGGTTCGATGTTGAAGCGATCGAACAGCGGCTGCGGCCCGTCATGCAGCGTGACGCGCGCGCGCAGCCGCGGCATGTAGTTCTGCACGAATTGCACGACGCGGCTGTAGGTAGTCGGATCGTCGCACCATAGGCGGTCAACTTCGCTGGAGAAAAGATCGCGCACGATGCGGAGCGCCACGTCGAGGTCGCTGTAGAGGATCGACGCCGGCGGCATGCTCTCGTTCTTGCGCAGAATCGATCCCCACAGCTTGGTCAGGAAGGCGACGTCGCGCTGGATTTCGCGGCGGCTCACGCCCTCGCACGCGGTCCGCACGATGAAGCCGCCCTGCGGCGGCCGCAGTTCGCCGACGTCGGCGCGCAAACGCGCACGTTCCTCGGCGCTCGCGATTCGCCGCGACACTCCGATGTGATTGCTCGTCGGCGTGAACACCAGATGGCGCCCCGGCAGCGAGATCGACGACGTCAGGCGCGCGCCCTTGGTGCCCATCGGCTCCTTGGCGATCTGCACGATGATGTCCTGGCCGCGGCGCAACTGCTGCTCTATCGGCAGCCGCGATCGTTGCGGCGCCTGGCTGCGACGTCCGCGCCCGCGACGCCGTCCGCGTCCGGATGGGCGTGGCGCGCCTCCGTCGGCGTTGCCGTCGCCGTCGCCATTGTCGCTGGCAGCGGCCTCGTCTGCTCCGTCCGTCTCCGCCTCGGCAAACTCGTTGTCACCAATCGGCTCGGTCTCGACGTCTTCTTCGCCGAGCACTTCCGCCACCGTGTTGAGCGCGGAGACGCCGTCGTGAAAATCCGAGACGTGCAGGAAGCCTGCCTTTTCGAGACCGATATCGACGAACGCCGCTTGCATCCCGGGCAGCACGCGCGTGACCTTGCCCTTGTAGATGTTGCCGGCCAGCCCGACCTGCCGATTGCGCTCGAGATAGAATTCAGCGAGCTCGTTATCTTCGAGCAGCGCGACCCGCACCTCGAGTGCGGACGCGTTAATTGCGATTTCTCGTTTCACAGATGGACTCTCTGGGAGTCGTCGCGCGCGCGTCGCGAGCCATCACAAAAGCACTCGCGTCCAGTGGTACACCGTTTTACCCTTTGCGTCGACAACTTGTGCAGGATCATACGAGGCACGCCCGACCTCCGCAAGCAAGCGCCGTTGGCGAATCGATAACGGGCTTTTAATCCTCATCTATCTTGACTTCGGATCCGTGGGCCGATACTCGTCATGGGGTGTCTGCTGCGGCCGACATGGTTGCGCCCAGTCTCCCGGGAGCGGGCCTGCTGAACAGCAAGGTCCTCGTTCTCAATCGCTCATACCTGCCCGTTCATGTTACGTCGGTAAAACGCGCGTTTGCGCTGCTTTATCAGGGCGTTGCCAAGGCCGTCGATGAGCAGTATCACACCTTTGACTTCGAGAGCTGGCGTGATCTGTCGATCGAGGTCCAGCATGAGCGTCTCGGCATCGTAAACGGCTTTATCCGCGTGCCGCGGGTCCTTTTGCTGACCGCTTACGAGCGCGTGCCCAAGCGCCACGTGCGATTTTCGCGCTTCAACATCTTCGCCCGCGACGGCAATACCTGCCAGTACTGCCACAAGAAACTGCCGCGAACTGAACTGAATCTGGACCACGTGATCCCGCGCTCGCGTGGCGGCATGTCCACGTGGGAGAACATCGTCTGCTCATGCCATCACTGCAATCGGCGCAAGGGTGGCCGCACGCCGGACGAAGCCGGGATGCATCTGGTGCGCAGGCCGCGACGCCCCGAATGGACGCCGTTTTCATCCGAAATGTTCAGCCTGCGGCGCTACCGCGAATGGATGCCGTACCTGTCGCAGGTCGACAGCGCCTATTGGAATACAGAGCTAATCCAGGATTGAGTTTCTGTTATCCTCTCCCTGCAAGGGAGAGGATGAAGGTGAGGGTCCTTATGCAGCGCGCCGCTTGGCGCGCGATTCGGGATTCTGGGCAGTTATCCACAACTAGCTGTGGACAGCTGACCTGCGACACACGATATGTTGGGGTCGCTCTTGACCCTTTATGGGTAGTTTGGGATAAGCTGCGGGGACGTGGTGGTGTGGTGGAGGCGAAGGTAGCATGCGTCTTAAAAGCCTTGAATTATTAGGCTTCAAATCCTTTCTCGATTCGACGACCATCGGCTTCGCGCCGGGGATGACCGCGGTGGTCGGCCCCAACGGATGCGGCAAGTCCAATGTCGTCGATGCGATCCGATGGGTGCTCGGCGAGCAGGCCCCTACCCGCCTGCGCGGCAAGAGCGTCGAGGACCTCATCTATGCCGGCAACGAGTCGAATCCCGCCGCCGGGATGGCCGAGGTTTCGCTCGTGCTCGAGGCCGAAGAAGGCAGCCAGCTTCCCGAACCGTACTCTGCCCTCAGCGAAGTGGCGGTGACGCGGCGCGCCTATCGTTCCGGCGAGTCCGAATACCTGCTCAACAAGATTCCATGCCGGCTGAAGGACATCACCGAGTTTTTCATGGCCGCGCAGATTCACAGCCGCGGCTACTCGCTCGTCGAGCAGGGCCGAATCGAGGAAATTATCCAGGCCAAGCCGCATGAGCTGCGCACCCTGGTCGAGGAAGCCGCCGGCCTGTCGCTGTTCAAGGGCCGGCGCGAGATGAGCGAGCGCAAGCTCGAGCGCGTGAAGGAAAACCTCGCGCGCGTCGACGACGTGCTGAGCGAAATCGAGCGCCAGCTCAGCTTCGCGCGGCGGCAGGCCAAAAAAGCCGAGACCTACAAGGTCGTCAAGGCGGAACTCGGCGAGCTGGAACGCTACTCGGCCGCACGGCGGCTGATCGATCAGCGCGAAGAGCTCGCCGTGCAGACCGGCCGCGACGCGGAATTGAAGAGTGCGCTCGACGGCGCCCGCGCGGGCGCCGCCGCGATACGCGAGCAGGTCGAGGCTGCGGCCTCGGCCGCGCAGTCGGCACGCTCCGAGCTGGGCGGCGCCCAGCGCGAGCTCGAGAATCTGCATAGCGGCGCCAATGAACGCGCGCGCACGCGCGGATTTCTGCAGCGGCGCCTCGACGCGACCGCGCAGCTCGAAATCGAGCTGAGCGGGCGGCTCGTCGAGCTCGAAGCGAAGGCGACGCTGGCGCGCGCGAATCGCGCCGAAGCGGGCGCGATACTCGCGCGCGAAATCGCGGCCGGCGGCGGCGATGCCGACGCAGCGCTGAAAGAAATTTCGCTCAAGCACGAAGCTGCCAATCTCGAACTCAAGAATGCAGAGCGCCGCGGCGAGGAATGCAAGGACGACCTTTCCGACATCGTGCGCGAGGCCGCGGTTATTCGCGGCCGCCTCGGCGATCTGGCGGGCGAGCGCGCCGATCTGGAAAAGCGTCTCGAAGCGACGACGCTCGAAACGCCGGCCTTGGCGCAGGCGCTCGAAACCGCGCGCGAGCTGATGAGCGCGGCGGAAGCGGACCTCGAAGCGTCGCGCACGGCGGCGGCCGAGCTCGAAGGATCGCGGCGCGAGGCGGCCGAGCGCGAGATCGAAGCGCGCACCGCGCTCGACCATCTGACGGCGCGCGTCAATTCGCTGCGCGGCGTGCTCAGCGCGCATGGCGAGCTGCAATCCAATCATTCGCCAAGCGGCGTCGATATTACGGCTCCGCACGATTCTCGAATCGCTCAACGGCGATCGCCCTGCAACCGATCCTTCGATTCTCAAACAGGTCGTGCGCGCGCCGCTCGCGCTCGAACCGGCTCTCAAAGCCGTGCTCGGCGATCAGATGGACGCGGTAATCGTCGAGTCGCCGAATTTCGCGCTGCGCGCGATCGAGATCCTTAAAGAGAATCGCGCAGGCCGGATGGACTTCGTGCAGCATCCCGACGCAGGAGTCGCGGCGCATCCGGCGATCGACGCGCCCGGTATCGCGGGACGGCTGGTCGAGATGCTCGAGGTCGAAGCGCGCTTCTCACCGGTCGCCGAGGCGATGCTCGGGCACGTGATGCTCGCCGACGATCTCCATTCCGCACTGGCGGCCTCGAATCTCAACGGTCACGGCACGGTTTTCGTGACGCGTGACGGCGACCTGGTGATGCCCGGCCGGATGATCAGCGGCGGCAGCGCCGAAGAGAATCATGCGGCCGTTGACCTCGCCGCGATCGAAGCAGAGACGCGCGAGCTGGCGCGCGCGGAAGACGAGCATCGCACCCGCGTCGGGCAGTTCGCCGCGATTCGCGCCGATCGCGAGCGCGCGGACGCCGGGCTCGAACAGGGCCGGGCACGTGCGCGCGAAGCGGAACGAGTCGCGAACGAACGGCGCGCCGCTCTAGCCCGTGCCGAGCAATCGGTCGCGCTGGCGGAAGCTCATGGCGGCAATTCGCGCCGGCGCCTCGGCGAGCTGGCGGAACTCGTAATCAGCTCGAACGCGCGGCTGGAAGAACTCGCGAAGATCGAACAGGAAGCGCGCGCGCGTCTGGCCGTGATGGCCGCCGAGATCGCGACGCTGCGCACGGCGGCTGAAGAGATTGGCGCCGTGATGCTCGAAGCTGCCTCGAAAGTCGAGGCGCGCAAGTCGCGGCTAGCCGCACTCGAAAGCGAACTGGCGCATGCGCGGCGCGAAGCGAGCGATATCGAAGCGCAAATCGATGAGCATCGCGCGAACCTCGAGCGCTCGCACGTCGAGCGCGCCGACTTCGAGCGCGAACTCGAAACTCTCTCCGCGCAAGACGTCGCGGCGCGTGCCCGCGAGACCGAACTCGAAGCAGAGCTTTCGCGCCTGCGTGCGCAATGCGACGCGTCCGAGCATGAGCTGGAAGCTCGCCGCGCCGACTACAAGAATGCGCAGGAGGCGCTGACGGCTCTGGAAGCCGAGGCTACGGAATGCGGCCTCAAGCGCGAACGTGCCCGCGCGCTCAGCGAAGAGCTGGCGCGTGCGTTTATCGAGAAATTCGGCGCCGAGTTCGACACGATGGCGGCCGAGATTGTTCCCGGCGCTCGACGGACGAATCGCGGCGGAAGACGACGCGCGAATCGTCGAGCTGCGCGCCAAGATGGAGCGAATCGGCGAGGTGAACCTGGCCGCCGACAGCGAGGTCAAGGAACTCGAGGAGCGCGCGGGCGTGCTCGGCACCGAGCGCGCCGACTTGCAGAGCGCGCTCGACGATCTGACCAAGACGATCACGCATCTGAATCGCGAGGCGCGCAAGCGTTTCGCCGAAACTTTCGAGGGCGCGGCGAAAAACTTTGCCGAGCTGTTCCCCAAGCTGCTCCGCGGCGGCAAGGGACGGCTCGAACTGACCGACGCCGGCGACGTGCTCGAAGCGGGCGTCAACGTGCTGGTGCAACCGCCCGGCAAGAAGGTCAAGGAAATCGGCCTGCTATCAGGCGGCGAGAAGGCGCTGTCCGCGATGGCGCTGATCTTCTCTCTATTCCTCCTCAACCCCAGCCCGTTCTGCGTGATGGACGAAGTCGACGCCCCGCTCGACGAATTCAGCCTCGCCGCCTTCACAACGCTGATGTCCGAGCTGAAAAACCGCTCGCAGTTCATCGTGATAACGCACAACCAGCGCACGATGCAGCGCGCCGACCAAATCCACGGCGTAACAATGGACCGCCCAGGCGTCTCGCGAATAATCTCGCTAAGAATCCCGCAAGCCGCGTAAGCCGCGATCGCCACCTTCTCTCCAAGCACGGGCTTTTCTCCCGGTCACCTGTTCGTCTTTTGTGTCATCCCGAGCGAAGCCGAGGGACCTCGGATCTTTCTCGACGCCAACCGACCGCACCCTCAACCACGGATCGACCGCGTCGTACTATCGTCGCCCAAGTGGTAACTTCGGGTCGATATCGGATGCCGAAGAAGTTCAACATCGGGTGGCTGCTATTTCTGGCGCTAGCGCTGACTGCCGCGCCGCTCTGTCACGCCGACACCCGCGATGCAGAGCTCGTCAAGCAGGGCACCGACGCACTAAAACGCAAAGACTACGACACCGCCATCGCGCGATTGTCCGACGCGATTCGTCTAGCCCCTGATGACGCCGAAGCCTGGAGCGCGCGGGGTGAAGCGCACGCTCATAAGGGCGATTCTGCCCCCGCTCTTTTAGATTGTGCTGAGTCACTCAAACTGGCGCCGGGTTCGAGCAAAGTTTATCGCAGATGCGGGAATGTACATTACATCGCCCGCGACTATCGGTCAGCGATCACAAATTACGACGTCGCCATCCAGCTCGATCCGCACAGTGCTGTCGACATATTTGGATCGAGGGATTGCATATAGTCGGCTCGAACAGACCGACCGTTCCATCGCGGACTATGACGAGGCGCTAAAGCTCGACCCCTCGCAGAGTAACGCTCATGCGTGGCGCGGCTACGCTTGGTGGCAGAAAGGCGACTTCGATCGCGCATGGGACGACTTCAACCGCGCGATCGAGGAGGATCCCAAAAACGCCTTCGCCTTCTTCTCTCGCGGGTATGCCGCCGCGTCGCGTTACGACTACGACGACGCGATCGCCGATTACAACAAAGCGATCAATCTCGATCCAACTTACAAGGATGCCTATCAGTATCGCGATGAAGCTCTGCAGCACAAAGGCGATATCCGGTGGGGAAAAATCTATCTGCTCCTCATGGGCATAGGAGTACTGGCCGCATTTTGTTCGCGGCCATTCGGACTTACCTCTCACCGACTCCTTCAGCCACGGCGTTGAGCGTCACTTCAAGCGATATGCCGGACGGCCGATTGGTCTTCTATCCCAGAGATGAAGGGAGTCGGATACGTGGTACCGGACGTCGAGAGGGAACGGACGCTGCGGGCTTTCGCTCGGCGCGCAAGGGCCGTGAGTCTCATTGCTTAGGAATAGTTGTAATTGGACTCTCGTTCGCTCTGCTTCCAGTGATAGGGCCTCTGAATTCCTGGCTTCACTGCCCGGAGTTGGGCTTCTCGAATGTGGACGATTATAGCCCTCACGAGTTCCGTTGAAGTTATTGTTATCCTGGCGAGTTTTTTTGTCGGGTTTTCGGTCTGGCGCCGCGCCACTATTCGAGGTCTGACGGAGGCGGCGGAGCCGGGAGAATCTCCGCCGCCCAACCAATGGAATAATGACTTCGTTCAGGATATGCCGCTCGCCGTTCGCTGGATCGTCCTCGCTGTGATGCCTTTCGCTGTCTTCCAATCCTTCAAAGCGCTCTGGCGGATAGGATATCACCTCTCCGCGTCGGGCGTCTGGGAGCGTGTCCTTATTCAGTTGGATGGACTTAGTGGGATGCTTTTTAATGCTCTGGTACTGCGGGAGGCTGCTGATTTATGCCATCCGCGAGCGCGGGCGCCGCGCACGCTCGTCAGAAAAACCGGCATAAGCTTTGACCGCCGAAAATCCCCGCGACTAGATCAAACTGTAGCCGCTGCCTTTTCTTTCGAAGCCGATTCCGAGCTCATTCACCTTCACGCCGTAGTCCTTCAGTAGCGTCTGGCTGTACGTCACCAGGCCCGTTACCTTGTCGAGCGGCTCGGTCGCCAGCAGCAGCGCTGACTGCGCCATCCATTCTACCGGCTCGCCCGTCGGATCGTCGGGGCCCGTCACCAGATGGTGATGCACCGTGCCGGGAGTCGCGACTACCTGCGACGGCGATACGCACGTCACCGAGATTCCATCTTCGTAAACTTCCTCGGCGAGTCCCTGCGTGAAGCGCTCGAGCGCCGCCTTCTCCGCGCCGTAGCATACGCTGCCGTGAAGAAAGGCCGCGCCCTTGTATGGTCCGCGGCCCGGTCCGATCGCTGCGCCCGATGAAATGTTCACGATCGCGCCCGACTTGCGCGGAACCATGTCCTGGAGCACCAGGTGGCTCAAGATGAACGGGCCGTGCAGGTTCACCGCGAACGAGCGCATCCATCGACTCGGCGGAAAATCCTTGACCGGGATGAAGTAGGTCAGCGCCGCGTTGTTTATCAGCACGTCCACCGGCCCGAACAGCTTGTGCGTTTCGGCGATCAGTTTCTCGCAATCGGCCTCCGACGACACGTCGCAGATGACAGCCTCGGCCGTGCCGCCCGCTTTCTTGATCGCTGCAACCGTGGTCTCGAGCGAGCCTTCGAGCAGCTTGTGCTCGCCTTCCTTGAGCGTGCGCGCCGAGCATACGACCTTCGCACCTTCGCTCGCGAACAGCTCCGCGATTGCCTTGCCGATACCGCGGCTCGCGCCGGTTACGATTGCAACTTTGCCTTTGAGCTTGGCCATTTCGGGATCTCCCTTGGTGATGCGCCCGTCACCGTTATAGCGGGGAAGTTCATTGAATGTGAAACCCCTCCTCTCTGATTCACGCTTCCCTGGGCAGGTGGTGATGCATTAGGGTTAAGAAGAAAGATGCGAGGACTCATCCCTGTTTGGCGCGGTTGTTTTTCGCGCCGCACATTCTGCTGCGCGCGTAATATTTAGGAAATTTTGTCCGGACGCACCGCCGCGCGTGTACGCGACGTCGGCCCGGGCGAGCGCAGAAGAAAGGCACACGCACGCATCGGTTTCGGTGCGCGGCTGCTACTGTTATTCTTGGCGACGAAGTTTCTTCAGGATTATTTTTCCGGACGACGCAAGCTGTGACACCTTTCGAACTCGTATTCATTCTGGTTCTCGCCGTCGGGGGCGCATCGGGCCTGGTTTTCATTGGAGTTCTGATTCAGTGGAGCCTGCGCAAGGCGCGCCCGTCGCGCCCGCAACCAGTCGAAGCAGCCGGCGAAGTCGAGCCGCTGCCGCCGCCTGAGCTCGCGCTTGAACCGACCTCCGAACTGATCGAGCCGCCCGCGGCCGTCGAGCCCGAGCCGGAGCAATACGTCGCGCCGCCTCCGCCCGTGCGCGAGCCGGTGCGAATCGGACTGGGGCTGCGCAAGACGCGCGAAAATTTCCTCGCGCGAATCAGGGCCGCGCTCACCGGCAGCGCGAAAATCGACGAGATATATGAGGGCCTCGAGGAAGCGCTGATCGCCGCCGACGTCGGCGTCGACGCCAGTATGAAGATTGCCGCCGCCGTGCGCGCGAAGATGGGCAACGACAACCGACCCGACGCGATTCGCGACGCGCTCAAGGCCGAGATTGCCACTATCATGATGTCCGCCGATCGCGCGCCCGCCGACTCCGGCGACGCGCCGCTGGTGATCATGCTGGTGGGCGTCAACGGTGTGGGCAAAACGACCACTGTCGCCAAGCTGGCGGCGCGGCTCAAAGCCGAGCGCGGCAGCGTGATCGTCGCAGCGGCGGATACGTTTCGCGCGGCCGCAATCGAGCAGCTCGAGGTGTGGTGCGACCGCGCCGGCGCCGACATCATCAAGCAATCGCAAGGCTCCGATCCCGCGGCGGTCGCCTTCGACGCGGTCAAAGCTGCGGTCGCGCGCAAGACCAGCACGGTGCTTATCGACACTGCCGGCCGCCTGCAGACCAAGGTCAATCTGATGGAGGAGCTCAAGAAGATTGCGCGCGTCGTTGCGCGCGAGCTGCCCGGCGCGCCGCATGAGACCTGGCTCGTGCTCGACGCCAACACCGGTCAGAACGCGCTCAGCCAGGCGTCGATTTTTGGCGACGCGGTCCCGCTGACGGGCGTGGTGCTGGCCAAGCTCGATAGCACGGCGAAAGGCGGCGTAGTGGTTGCGGTAGCGGACCGGCTCAAGATTCCGGTGCGGTTCGTGGGACTGGGCGAGGCGCTCGAAGATTTGCGCGAGTTCGACGCGCGCGAGTTTGTTGACGCGTTGTTTGCAAGTGACGACGCAGGAGAGCAGAGTGCGAGCGGCTCTTATGCAGCTTGACAGGCCAGTTTATCAAAAATTAAACTAAAGGTAGAAGATTCTCCCCCATGGCGACAGATGTCTTAAAGCAACTAGACGAAAGAATTCAGGCTTCGGTGGCGCGTATCCATCAGTTGCGCAAGGAAAACGATCAGCTCGCGCAGAAGCTTGCGGAAGCGGAAAAAAAATATGCCGACGCGGCCGGGATGGTCAAGCAACTGACCGCCGAGCGTCAGCAGCATGAAAACGAGCGCAACGACGTGCGCACGCGGATCGAAAAAATCCTCACCCGTTTCGACGGGATCGATCTTGGCTGAATATGAAGGGCGTCAGCGTCCAGATCATGGGACAAAACCTGACCGTCGCCAGCGATGCGGGCGACGACTGGGTGAAGTCGCTGGCTGAGACGGTGGACGAGAAGATTAAGGATATCCGCGCCGGGAGCCAGACCATCAATTCAGTGAACCTGGCAATCCTGGCTGCGTTAAATTTCGCCGAGGAGCTCGAACACCTGCGCCGGGAGCATCAGGAGCTGGTGGATCGAATCGCGGCGATGGATAAACGGCTGTCCGCGGCTATCGACGGCGAATGAGCATGAAAATCAATCGCCGTAACAGCGCGCGGCATCCGAGAGGTGACCAATTTCGGACGGGGGCGGGAATTGTGGATCTCGAGAGTGGCCTAACGCGGTACTTATAAGGATGAGGCCCGTGCAACTTTTTTCAACCGCATCGAAGGCTTTCGCGATAGGGCGTATCGTGGATACAGGCCGGCTGTCAGCCGGATCGAGAACGACAACGACAGCGACAGGGGCGCGCGTCGAAACCGCGCGGCCCATTCGAGCAGTTAAACCCGCTCCCGCCATGGCAACGACTGTGGCGGACGAAAAGAAAAATCTTCGCGCGATCATGATCGCGTGCCGCGACGCGCTCCCCAGCGAGCGCGCGGCCGAGTGGTCGGAAAGTGTCGAGCGCCATCTGCTCGCGAGCGAATCCTATCGCGACGCGTCGGCGGTCGTCCTCTACGCCGCAGTCCGGCAACGAAGTTTCGACTGATCTGATCCTGTCCGACGCAATTGCCTCGGGACGCGCTGTCTTCTATCCGCGGGTTGATGCAGCGACCGGCACGATCGTAGCGCATCGCATTCGCAATCGCTCCGAGCTCGCGCGCGGTGCTTATGGAATCCTCGAGCCGCCCGCGTCGGCGGAAGCCTCTCGACCGCAAAAATTTCGCGAACATTCTTGTCTGTGTGCCCGGCGTCGCCTTCGGTCGCGAAGGCCAGCGCCTGGGACGAGGCGGGGGTCATTATGATCGTTTCATCGGCCAGTTCGGCGGTGAAGCGACCAGCGTGGGACTCGCCTATTCATTCCAGCTGCTCGATCGAATCCCCGAGACGGGACTCGACCGGCGGCTTAACTTCATCGTGACCGAGTCCGCAGTTCATCGAGCCTGCGAAGCGCCACTGCCAGCTCGCCGAACGCGGACGAAGGAGGTAAACCCGGGTGGCACTAATCATGGCAATCCTGGGATTCATAGTTGGTGGCGCGGTCTTTTTCATTTGGGGAATAACGAAACAGCGTAAGGACGCCGTTAACCTGGAGGCCGCGCGCGCTCAGGCCGAAGAAATAAGCAAGGAGGCTCAAACCAGGAGCCAGCTCGTAGTCAAGGAGGCAGAACTCAAGGCAAAGGACATGGTGGTCGGCGCGAAGGCCGACGCCGAACGCGAGATGCGCGATCGCCGGCGCGAGATTGCCGCGATCGAGCAGAAACTCGAAGCACGCGAGGAGACTTTCGAAAAGCGCCAGGAAGCATTCGAGCGGCGCGAAGCCGATCTCAATCGGCGCGATCAGAGTTTGCGCTCGCGTGAGAAAAGTCTCACCGACAAGGAAGAAGTACTGCAGGCGCATATCGACGAGGCGCGCACCAAGCTCGAGGCCGTCGCCGGCCTGACGCGCGAGGAAGCCAAGCGCTCGTTGATGGACGAGATGATCGGGCAGGCGCGCACCGACGCGGCCAAGCACATCCGAATCGTCGAGGAAGAGGCGCGCGAGGAGGCCGACCGCCGCGCCAAGCGGGTCGTCGCGATCGCGATCGAGCGGCTGGCGGGCGAGTTCGTCGCCGAGCGCACCGTCTCGGTGATCGCGCTCCCCAACGACGAGATGAAGGGCCGTATCATCGGCCGCGAAGGCCGCAACATTCGCGCGATCGAGGCGGCCACCGGCGTCGATATAATCATCGACGACACTCCGGAGGCGGTCGTGATTTCGTGCCACAACCCGATTCGCCGCGAGATCGCGCGGGTCGCGCTGCAGCAGCTCATCTCCGACGGCCGCATTCATCCGGGACGTATCGAGGAAGTCGTGCGCAAGGCCGAGCAGCAGGTCGAGGAATCGATTCGCGAGGCCGGCCAGCGCGCGATTATCGAGGTCGGCGTGCACGGCATCCACCCCGAGCTGGTCAAGCTGCTCGGGATGCTCAAGTACCGCTACAGTTACGCGCAGAACGTGCTGATGCATTCGATCGAAGCGGCGTTCATCTGCGGCGCGATGGCGGCCGAGCTGGGGCTCAACGAGAAGCAGGCGCGGCGCGCTGCCCTGCTGCACGATATCGGCAAGGCGCTGACGCATGAGGTCGAAGGCTCGCATGCGCTGATCGGCGGCGAGATCGCGCGCAAGTACGGCGAATCGGCGAAGATCGTGAATGCGATCGCGGCGCATCATGAGGAAGTCAAAGCCGAGACGATTCTCGCGCCGCTGGTCGATGCGGCCGACGCGCTGTCGGGCGCGCGTCCCGGAGCGCGGCGCGAGGTGCTCGAGAGCTACGTCAAGCGGCTCGAGGATCTCGAGACGATCGCGAAGTCGTTCAAGGGCGTCGAGAAATGCTTCGCCGTGCAGGCGGGGCGCGAGATGCGCGTGATCGTCGAGCCGACGCAGATCTCGGACGAGGACACCTCGATGCTGGCGCGCGACGTTGCGCGCAAAATCGAGACCGACATGACCTATCCGGGTCAGATTCGGGTTACGGTGATTCGCGAGACGCGCGCGACCGAGCTCGCGAAATAACAGTTGCGTAATTTCACAGCCGGAGGCCCGATTGCTTAAGTGCGATCGGGCCTCCGTGCGTCACGACGGCGCATCGGTTACGATCCTTCGGCAATGTTTGAAGCCGAACGAATAACTGGGACTGATTTCGAACCTGATGTGCCGCGCGAATATCTGCGGCCGCCGTTCCGTAAATTCGAATTCACGACTCCGATGAGCACTGCGCACGCCGCCCGGGTGCTGCAGGAGATCGTCGAGCCGCCGCGCAAATGGGGATGGCCCACTTCCAACAAGCGCGGATATTTCGAAGGCAAAGTCGCCGGCAACCGCTTCAAAATTCATCGCATCGCCGGCTACCAGAATTCATTCCTGCCGATCATCGAGGGCAACTTCCGCCGCGACGGCGGCGCCACGCTCGTCACGTTGAACATGCACATCGTATGGCCGGTGGTGCCGCTCTGGCTCGGCATAATGATTTTCCTGGTGTGGACTTCGGTCTCCGTTGATTCCGTCGTAGCCGGCCCGTTTGCGGTTCGAGTCCTGGTAATCGCGATGACGCTGTTCATCTACCTGGTCGCGACCGTACCTTTCGCCGTAGAGGTGCGAATCGCGATGAAGCGTCTGCTGGAGCTCCTGCGCTCGGGCTCGGCAGGTTCAGAATTGTCATTCTGAGCGCAGAACGCCGCGCCTTCTTGCTTTACGCCGCGCGAAGTCAGCAGCTATCATCCATCCACGATGCCCACGACGCGCGAAGTGCTCGATGCGACCATCGCATTGGAAAAACAAAGCATGGCGCTGTACGCCCGCTTCGCGAAGATCTTCGCGAAGGACGAGGCGCTGCAGGATTTCTGGTTCGGGATGGCGCGTGATGAAGCGCGCCACGTCGGCGCGCTCGACCTGGTGACCACGGTGCTCGATCAGGAAGAGATGCTCGACAAGCCCAGTCCAATCTCGCTCGAAGACGCGACTATCGTGCGGCTTGCGGGCGCTGCTCGAAAAATCCCAGAGCGACGCCAGGCCCGGAATCAAGCTGGAACGCGCACTGGAGATAGCGCTCGAAGTGGAAGAAACCGAGCTCGAAGACCTCGTCTCGGATTTGTTGAAGGCGCTGCAGACTCCGGACGAATACGAGCGATGCCTGCGCCTGCTGGTCCACGACCTGGGCGAACTCAGCTACATGATCGAACGCCACTCGGCCAATCCCGCGCTGCTCGCGCGATGCGACGCGCTGGTCAACCGCCACGCCGAGACGCTGCGCCACACGACAATCGTATAGCGCGCCGATATTTTTCGCGGCCGGCTCAGGCCGAGCTAGTCGTATAGCTGATCAGCTCGAGCAAGTTGCCGTCGGGATCGCGGAAGTAGACGCTAACGCCCTTGCCGCGGCCGCCGATACGGGTGACGGGTCCTTCGATGATTTCAATCCGCTCGCGCTTGAGATGTTCTATCGCCGATTCCGGCGTGCCGGCCCAGACGAAGCAGTAATCACCGCCGCCGACGGCGGGATGCGCGGCCTTCAGCGTGAAGTCGTTGGCCGCGGGATGGAGATTGAACTTCTGATGTCCGAAGCTGATGCTGACAATCGGCCATTTGCCCGCGCGCCACTTCTCGAGGTCGATCGGCTGCGCGCCGAGAACCCGGCCGTAGAACTCCACCGAGCGTTCGATGTCGGACACCGGCATCGCGATGTGATCGATTTCAATTTTCATCCGGCGAACTCCCGCGTGACGATCCGACCTATTCGATCTATAGCGCGGACTGGCGCCGATGCTCCAACGACTCAAATCCCGGCGGTGGCGCGCATGATGGCCGTTGGTTATATTTCAGGGCTGCGCTGAGGAGTGGCCAAATTGGTAAGGCACCTGACTCTGGATCAGGCGATTGCAGGTTCGAGTCCTGCCTCCTCAGCCAACGCAACTGCAAGGGCGCGCCACCAAAGCGCGCGACGATGGTCCCATCGTCTAGTGGTTAGGACACCGGCCTCTCACGTCGGGAACGCGGGTTCGACTCCCGCTGGGATCATTCAAAGTATGCAGACTAGAATCACGCGATGTCACTTTCTTCTTCTCGCGATGGTGTTGCTGCTCGGCAATGCGACAGGATGCAGCTATCTGGAGCCGGCGCCACCGCCGCCTGGCAAGATTTCGGTGCAGGCGGTCTCGTGGAAACTTGTTAAGAAGCTGGCAGAACCGAACGCCGGACTCAGCGGACACAAAGTGTCGGTGCTGAATCCAACCGACAAGAGCGTCGTAGCGTCGGGAACTACCGACAGCACGGGCATCGTCGAGTTCGATCTGCCGCCCGGCACCTACACCTTGATCGGCGCGAGCGACGAGCCGCAGAGCGTGCAAGTGCAATCAGGGCAAACATCGAACTTCAAGATAGTGGTGCACTAGAGGACAGCGGCGATCGCGGCGCGGATGTCTTCGCGCGTCAGCCTTGGGTACGCGTCGAGCAAATCGGCCTCGGTCGCTCCTTCCGCCAGCTTGCGCAACAAGAGTTCGACTGTGATCCGAGTGCCCTTGATGACCGGTTTCCCCATCATCACCTGCGCGTCGATTTCAATTCTCTCGGTGGTCATAGCGGACCCTCGCCCCCAGCTATCCTACCTCTCTTCGAGACTTTCAAGAAGACGGCCGGCCGGTCATACGCTTGTCAGAAGGATCGTCGGACATATAAAGGACCCGGCCGTTGCCGAAGTCGAGGCGGCGGGGGAAGTTCGCGCGTGCCCATTCGACTAGTCCGGGGACTGTATTCAGACGGCCGGTCCAGAACAGCAGCAGGCGCACGTGATACTTCTCGCTTGCCTTGATGAATTCCTCGCTCGAGAGATAGCCCGTCTGTATCCGCAGAAAAGAGGTGTCCGCCAGCTCCGGCGGCACGTCACGCTCCGCTAGAAACGCAACACTCTGAGCGTCTGTCGCTACCATCTCGCCCGGTCCCGTGTTCTGATCGATGGTTCGCGCCATGCTCATATCCTTGTGTTCATCGAGCGCGGTGTTCACGAGAGTTTCCTGCTGATTCGCCGCAAGCCAGCCTTCTCTGACCAGCACAATTGCGACTGGTATAGCAGCGGCCACATAGGCGGCCCGCCAGGCCGTGCGAATCGGATAGCTCTGCGTCGAGCACCATCGGAAGAATGCTGCGCTTAACGCGCCGCAATATCCCGACCCCACGCCGACAGCCACCGCAACGGCGGGAATCAGCGCGATCATGTGATGGCTGAAAAGCGGCCGCTGGTAGATCAAGCCGAGAAAAGTGAAAGCGGGCCACGCCAGAATCGCCGCACCTTCGAAGCCGTCCAACAGACACAGCACGGCCAGGGGCGACACCGCGATAAGGAGTCTTTCATCCTTCATAAAGCGGGCAACCAGGTAAATTCGCTGGGCAACTGGCATCGGCGGGTAGACCGATCTCGCAACCAGATGAAAAGTTACGACCTGATTCCACATATGCTCGGAATAGCTGCGAAGTGAGCACGATCCTATGACTACCGCGATGGTTACCGCGATGATGAGCATGTCGGCTGCCATCGATCGCAACCGCTGAAGCCGGTGAATTCCCGCGAACGACGCCCATCTCGCAATCGCCAGAGCCATCAAGTGAGGGGAGCACAAACAAGCCCAGCACTTTGATCAAGATAGAGCACGCGATGGCGCAAGCTGCCGCAATCAGCCATATGCGATTGCCGTTTCGAACGTAACGGATCGCGAGAGCCATCCCTATCGCGGCGAGTGCGGCGAAGGGTACCTCGGGGACGACTACGCGAGACCACTCCAGCTCCGTCGGTGACAACACGATCAACAAACCGGCGAACACTCCGCTACCGCGACCGCTTACCTGGCCGGCCGCCAGCATGACTGCGACGAGGATCACCAGCCCAGACGTAGCGGTGAGGATTTGCGCGGCGAGCAGGTTCTCGCCGAAGACATGAAAGGAGAGAGAAACGGCCGGCAGCCATAGTGGCGGCTGCGAAGCGAAAATTTCCGTGTATTGCCGATATCCGCGAGACATCAATCGTGCGGATTCGAGATAGACCCCCTGATCGTACCAATCGCCATACTGGCCCAGACCGCTATATGCGTTGTGTGCGGCAAATGAAAACGCGAGCAAGGCGATGACAACCACGATTGCGTCGAAGGGCCTGGTGAAAAAGTCGAGGACCTTCGGACGCGAGTTGCCGTTGAGCATCGGCGGGAATATACCACGCGATCTCGAGCTGCGCTGACAGGATTCAACCAATGCCGCAAAGCAGCGGGCGGTCGGATTTGCACGGGACAATTTGAAACAGGTGCAGAAATGCGTGCGTTGCGGCATACTTGCGCCTGAATTTGCTCTAAGCGCGATCAGAACGTAGGGTTGCGATACTTCGGGGAGGGGTCTCAGCGTCCATGCAAAAAAGAATTGCGATGGTAACGGTGGTTGCGGTCGTAATGGGGTTGGCTCTTTCCATCGGTCGCGCCGACGCCAAGTCGGACAAGGAAAAGTGCAGCTCGACGACCACGACCGACACCAAAACCAACATCGACGGAACTACATGCACGACGCAAGTCGGCGGCTCTGGCTCGAACCAGGCCAAGGCGACGGCCTCCGGAAAGAGTTCGGCATTCTCGCAGGCGCAAAACGGGGGCACAGCCAAAGCCACCGCCAGCAAGGCTAGCGAAGCGGTCTCCGAGGTGTCCGGGGGCAAGGGCACCACGACCTCGTCCGGAGACGTGGCGGTGGCTGTGGTCGAGATCGACGACGGTGGCCTCGGGACGGCAAACGCCACCGGCGCGGAAAGCGAGGCCGTTTGCCAAATTTCCGGGACCAGCGGTGGCGTCACTGAATGCACTTCCACAGACGGAGGATCCGCGGTTGCGCAGATTCCGTCCGATGGCGGCGGCAATGCGATCGCAACCGCGAAGAAAGGCAGCAGTGCGGTTGCTCAAGTGGAGATGGACGGCGGCGGTACTGCGACCGCCACTTCGAGTGGAATCTCCGCTGAGGCCACCTCGATAGTAAAAAGTGATTGCAAGGTTACCACCAACGCGAAGGGTGACGGCAGCAACGCGTTCGGAACGTGTCAGGATTCCGACAGCGTCATCAGCGTAACGGCGACCAAGGGTTCCTCCGCCTCAGGTAGCGATACCGCGCCGCCGGTCTGCACACCGGAGAACGGCGGTGTGGCCAAGGTCAAGAGCCCGGAGGGCGACTGCCCCTAGAACGCAGCCCTTCTGTCACCTCTCCCTGCGGATGAGGTCACTTGAATAGCCCGCGCATTTGGCGTGCCTGCGCGGCGCCTGCCTCCAGCTTTATCTATCAGTAAAACTTCCACGGTTTTCACAGTTCGTTTATTCGGCATTGGCGCTCCGGTCGCCCAATTAACCCGCAATTCGGGCGGTTTTCAGCGAAAACTCGCGCGGGCCTCGAATTTGCATTTCATCTAAATCGAACCCTGCTGAGGGGAAACCAAAATTGAGGTACCAATCATGATCTCGATCACGCGTCCAAAAGCGCGCGCAACTACCGTAGCCGCCACTCTGCTTGGCGCTATCGTCCTCGCCACTCCGTTGTTCGCGGCCTCCACCGATTCGACGGCCTCGCGACAGGAAATGGCATCGACTGCGCCAGCCGTCATGTCCCCCGGACCCGGCACCGAATCGGTCGAAGCGCGCATCAAGGAACTGCACACTCGTCTCCACATCACCGAAGCTCAGAAGCCGCAATGGGACGCGCTGACCCAGGTGATGCGCGACAACGCGCAGGCGATGGTGGACCTGCAGAAACAGCGGGCCGCCGATGCCAGCTCGATGAACGCGGTCGAGGTAATCAAATCCTACTCGGAAGTGATCCAGGCGCATGAAGATGGAATGAAGAAATTCGTCCCGGCCTTCGAGGATCTCTACAACAGCATGTCGGACGCGCAGAAGAAGACAGCCGACTCGATGTTCCGCGGCCGCGCGCGCAGCGAAGCGAAAAAAGTCGCCAGCAAAGAGAGCTAACGGATTGCTCGCGCGACGGAGTGTCACCAATGAAAAACTCGACAACAATTAAGAAAGACTCGCGATCCATGTTCGCGAGATTCGGCAAGGCCGCTGCGGCGCTCGCCTTCGGCGGCGTACTGTGTACGTTCGCCGTCGGCTCGGCACTGGCCTACGACCATCATGGCGGCGGACACGCCCATGTGGCTGCCCATGGCGGATATCACGGCGGCTACCACGGCGGCGGCCATTGGGGCGGCGGTTACTACGCGCCAGGACCCGACTACTACGTGGCGCCCGAGCCTTACGGCTACTACGGACCGGGGCCATGCTATGGGCCGGACGGCGAATATGACTGCGGCGGGCCTCCGCCCTCGGGCATCAATCTCTTTTTCGGGCTTTAAGTGAGGCTGGGGGGTCGTTCTCTGAATCAGGCGACCCCCCACTATCTTAGTCCTCGACAATCGCGTATCATGCTGGTCTAACGCTCGGATTGTTCCTTTCTCTAAGCCTGGGAATTAGCCTGGGTTTTCTGTACGAGAGCTTCCTGGCAAATAATCACGGAGGGCAAAAATGCCCAGCAAATTGTACGTAGGCAATCTGGCCTACTCGGTCTCCAACAGCGATCTGGAAGAACTGTTTTCACAGGCAGGCCAGGTTCAGAGCGTGGCGGTAATCACGGATAAATTTTCCGGCCAATCGAAGGGCTTCGGCTTCGTCGAGATGGCGAATGCGGAAGATGCTTCCAAGGCAATACAGACCCTGAATGACACGGATCTGAAGGGCAGGAACATCAAGGTTAGCGAGGCCAAACCGCGCGAATCGAGCTTCGGCGGTGGCGGTGGCGGCAACCGGCGCGGCGGTGGCGACAATCGCGGCGGTGGCGGCGGCGGCCGCTGGTAAATTGATCTGAGGCTGAGCGGGCACGCGATGCCCGCTCAGTTGTTTTCAGGGGTCCAGCGGGGCGGGCCGCCGTGCCCGCCCGCCTCAAGGCTTGCGGCCCCTGCATTTTGAAATATCATCGAACTCCCGTCCTGGGAGATGGTGCGTGTTTGCATGTCAGACGAGGAGGCCCGGTGCCCAGAATATATGTAGGAAATCTCGCCGAATCAGTTACGCGCGATGATCTGCGGGCGCTGTTCTCCAAAATCGGCCGGGTCGGCGGCGCGCTGGTGATCACCGACAAGCTCACCGGCAAATCCCGCGGCTTTGGTTTCGTCGAAATGGTCGAAGTCGAGGACGCGATTAACGCGGCCGTCTACTTCAGCGGCACCGAGCTCGAGGGCCGCAAAATTCACGTCGATCCATACCGTCCGCAGCAGGAACCCGGCGCGCAAAAATACCGCGGCGAACGCAAGCGGCGCGCTCCCGTCAAACGCACGTCCAGTAATGGCACGGCGTAGCAAGCCGGACTGTCGAAGAAACAATTAACCAGGAGTTGTTATGCGCGATGAAGGTCTGACCCCGTGGAGAACGCATGACTGGAAGGTTCGCACCATCGAGTCGATTGCGCCCGGAGGCGGTTCGCGGCTCGCGTTTACCTGCCGAAGCTGCGGCAGGATATTCAATCAGACGACTATCAACAGCCGCACCTGGGCGGTCGACGCCGGCGGGGTCGCATTGGCGGACGTCGTGACGGGTCGATGGCTCGCGGAGAGTTGCCTGCGCCGTCCGTCCGATGGCGACGATGACGACCGCAAGCTGTTCAAAAACGGTCCCACGCTGTAAAGCTGAAAATTTTTTCCCGAACGAAGGCGCAAATGAAGTTGAAATTGCGAGCGATCGCGCTTGGCGCGTTGTTTTTATTCGTGGCGGCGAATGCGCGCGCGTCGGTGTCGCCTGATGACGCGACCGGCTCGGTGAAATCGATCATCGATCAGTCGATCGTCGTGTTCAAGGACGGGCAGCTATCGCCCACTGCGCGCGAGCAGAAGCTGCGCGCAATCGCCGAGAGCCATTTCGATTTTGCCGAGATGGCGCAGTCTGCGATCGGCTACCATTGGAAGACGCTCACGCCCGATCAGAAGAGCGAGTTCGTGCCGCTGTTCACCGCTTTCATTGAGGACGCGTATCTGTCGCGAATCGAATCGTACTCGGTCCAGAAGATCAACGAGCAGATACAATCCGCGGCGATCCAGTTCACCCGGCAGACCACCGACGGCCCCGACTACGCCGAAGTCTTCAGCACGGTAGTGCTGCAGGATCAGAAGGATCCGATTCCCGGTAAACTACCTGATGCGCCGCGACGGCGACGAGTGGAAAATTTACGACATCACGATCGACTCGATCAGCGTGATCGCGAACTACCGCAACCAGTTCAACCGCGTGCTCAACAACGACGGCTACGACAAGCTGGTAAGCATAATCCGCCAGAAAACCGCCGGCCTCCAGCAAACTACGCAGTAGATCTACTGCTTCCCTTCCTCCCCCATCTTCATCGTGCCGACAACCGGTACGCCCATGGGGCCCACCGGAATATAGATTTCTGTGTGGTTGGGCGAATCGACCATCTTCTGCTGCGCCTGGATCGCTTCGTACTGAACGTAGAGCGGCGTCAGCTTCTGGTTGATAATGTCCATCGCTTTGGCGACACCGTCCGCTTCAGCTTCCCGAATCTGCGCCCTGGCTTTGGCGGTCTGGATTTCAATCGTCGTCTGTTCAAGCACCTGCGTAGCCGCCAGCTTGTTCGCGACTGACTGGGCGACCGTGTCGGGATATTGGATATTGCCGATCACCACGCTGATGATTGTGAACGGCGTGCCCTTGGTCAGACTCAGGATTCGATCCTGCACCGCGGTGCCGATGGTGTCGATGTTGTCCTTGATATCCAGCCCGTCGTACTTTTGAACCTCGTCGCGGGTGTAGGTCCGAAATGGCTCTCTGATGAAATTGTCGTAAGCCATCTGTTCGGGACTTTCACCTGCCTGACCGTATTTTTCCACGAATGTCTTCACGTTCTCAGCATCTACCTTCCACAGCAGATGCGCCTGAAACTCGATATGCAGATTGTCCTTGGCGAGCACGGCGGTCGGACCGACAAACTGTTCCGTGCTCGTGATCGGCGTCACCGAGATGTTCGTGACCTCAAGCATCCAGCCAAGACCGGTTGAGGTCGGTCCCGTTTGCAGCTCGTAGAAACGGGCAGGCATTGTGTACGGATGCTTGGTGACGTAGCCGACGTAGCCCGCCGGCGTAGAAGGATTCGAGCAGCCGATGATACCAAGGGCCAACAGAACAAACAGTCGTCGCATTTTTTCTCCCCTCTGTTTTTGTGCGCGAATGTGTGACCTCGCGCTCCTTCATAGAACCGAAGTCAGCGGAAAATAGCTATATTCCTCTGCGCCCGGAATCCGATTGTCGAGCCTGGTATCTCCGGGGTAAGCTGCCACACACAAGGGGTGGACTATGTTGCAGTCGCTATGCCTGAGAGTCACTGTGCTGATACTTCTCTGCCTTGCCGGCTGCAGTGCGCACGACGCCAGCGATCCCACCTATGGCGCGATGTTCAAGCAGACCACTCAAGATCGCGTCCAAGGCGATGAGTTCTGGGGCAGCAATCGCCAAAAGGATTGCGTGTCCGGCGGGCACGATGGAGGTATGCACCCCTCCAGGGCAAGGCGGCATTTAAATGTTTTTGTTTCCTCTCCCTGCGAGGGAGAGGATGAAGGTGAGGGTCCGCGTCCAGCGCGCACCTTTTTTTGCGCGCGATTCACGATTCTGCCTCTTCGCGCGTTGCCGGGCGGAACGCTCACGCGGTAGCATGATTACATGGCGTCGGTGGGGGCAGGCGCGTTCGATTTCAGCGGCAGTCGACTGCTCGATCTGATTCGGTTTCCGTTTAGACAGTTTGTTATCGACACGGAGCTTTCCCAGGTGGAAGTCGTCGAGCGCCTTCGCGCAATTGTCGAACCGGGGAGTGCCTTTCTTGCACGATTCGGACGCACCAACAAACTCTTTGCCGGGGAAGTTTCGCCGGACGGGTTCAAAATAATGCGGCTCATCTATTACGGGAACGCCACTCTTCCTGTTGTTATCGGCCGTTTCGAGCCTGGAACAAAAGCCGCGCGCGTGCAAGTCACGATGCGCCCCACCCGGTACGCAACCGCATTCGGCACGCTGTGGTTCGGGTTCGTGGCGTTCTTTATCCTTGCGGTTCTACTCGTGGAAATCTTTTCGTCTCGAAGAACAGGAATCGGCAACACTTTGATGGGCGAGGGATTTGTGCTTGCAATGGGCAGCTTCGCGTACCTGATAGTGGCGGGTACCTTCGGATTCGAAGCGCGAAGGGCGCGAGGACTTCTCGAAGAAGCGCTACAAACAACCCCGGGCCCGCGCATTCAGAAAGTTCTGGCCAGTGCGCCTCGACGATTGCCGAGGTTTGTCTACTTTCTGTTGATCCTTGGCGGGGCCGCGCTAGCCGGATCAGTCGGCGCCATCGTCCTACTGCCCTCCTTCATTATGAGAAGCGAGCCCTATCACATCGCGGAGGCTTACGTTCGATCAGATCCAGCGGTTCAAGATGAATTGGGAATCGTAGGCAGCATCGAATTTGACCGCTCGGATGAATACAACCTGAGCTATGCTAGACCCGCCAGTAGAGCGACATTTGCGCTTCGCGTTGCAGGAACGCGCAGCAAGGGCACTATCTTCGTAACGATGCGACGGCCACATGGGCAATGGCTGGTAAGCACCGCTCGTTTGCGTGAGCCGAGCGGCCGAATCGTGATATTGCAAACGGACACGCCACCAGGGGCGACTGCGCCCGGCCCATAGCACCGCTGGCGTGGCTAATCCGGGGCGGCAATTGCGTGGAGTTGCGCGTCGGCGAAACGAATGAACTGCCTGATGCGGACAAGAGGAACCGGCGCGCTTCGTCTGCCCGCGTCGCTGTCCAGCGCTTGACGGATTAGCTCGTTCCATTGATTCGGCAGATATTTCAATGCCCAATCGGCAGCTCGTTTTTTTGAGACGACCGTGCCCTTCTTGCGCGAATACAAGATGCGGCACAGCGTCAGCACGGCGTAGGCGCGGTAGAATGGGACGTCGCGCCACTTGCTGCCGGGCTTCTCGACAATCTCCTCGCGCAAGTAACCGAGCTCGCGTTCCAGCGCTCGAAACAGAATCTTGGGTGCTATCGGAGCAACGAACGATCGGGGATTTGGCCCGTACAGAATCTTGCCGCTCTCCAGTACGTTCATCCAGACAATCGGATTACCATCCGACCGATAACGCGCGAGCTTTCCAAATTGATAGAGGCAGGCTCTGGAGTTAGGGGTAAGAACCTTATCCTTGATGAGAAACGACGCCTGGAGCCGCAATGTCCAGCGGTTCGACCGAGCGGTACGCGACAGCGATCCGCGGATTTTGCTGAACTCCGCAGCGCTCAAGTCCCGTTCCGTCACCACAATGCAATCGATATCGCTTCGTGCAGGATCGAACGCAGCCTGGGTGAGGGAACCGTACAAATAGATCCCAACCAGGTTCTGCCTAAGAAGATTTCGCAACTGAGCCGTAAGTTCATCGAGCAGGCTTGAAACCTGATATGGGATGCGCGCCATGGATCGCTTAGTCCGGCATCGGTGGAGGCATCAGCGATGGCCGATGCGCTTGCGCGGCCTGATTTCAGCGCGCGGACGATTTGCGCGAGGGCTACCCGGGTCAGCATCGGCGGCTTGTACAATGCTGATAGCGGCTTGATCATCTGGAACACGTCTTCCATCTCGTTGCGCACTGCTGGATCTGATGCTGCCGCTGCTGCTACCTGGTCGCGATACCAATTCAACAATTTAATCGACAGCGGACGATCGCCCTGCGTGCCCGGCAGGCGCAGATCGTTGCCGACCGAGATTCGCCATGGGTCGCGCTGAGCATCTGCTATCGCCGCAAAGAAATGCGGCGCGAGTTGCGGACTCGATGCGCCGTGCTTCTCGATGCATTCGCGGAGCAGGTTGGCTGCCAGCGCGACCACGCTCATCCCCTGCCCCGCGGTCGGGTTGTACACGGCCGCGGAATCGCCAATCGCGATGAAGCCGTCGAGGCGCGTCGCGCCATCGCTCGTAATGACGCCATCGGTTGCGCGTCGCGCGGTTCGAATAAAATGACGACGTCGGCTCCATCAGCTTCAGCATCTCGGCGATCGCTGGCGATCGCAGCCGCGGCAACAACTCAGCGAGACCCGCGTCATCGTCGGGCGGATAATGGCCGTTGAGTCCCGCCATCGAGAGCGACCATCGCCCGTGCTCGTACTGCGTTAGAATCGTGATGATCATGTGCTCGGGCGGCCTGGGACCGAGGTTTGCGCCGTGCGTCCACCACCAATCCGCGGGCCACTTCGCGCCGTCGCGCATCCGATACCATCGCGAGACGTAGCCGTAGTCGCCATCGACGACGGTTTCCTCAGGTGGATCGAGGCCGATCTTTTTCAGCCACGCGTCAGCGCGCGACGCGCCTCCGCTCGCATCGACGACCAGGTCGGCTTCCAGAGCGGGGCCGCGCGCGGCGCCGTCACGCGAGCGGATCTCGACTCCGGTGCATCGCATCGCGCCGTCCGTTTTCGCTGCGATGAGGCCGGTGACCTCGGTGCGCTCGAAAATCTCGATGCGCGGGAGCTTGCGCACGAGTTCGCGCACCGACGATTCGATCAGCGCGCGGGTCGGCTGAATTCCCGGCAGACGGAACTCACGCCGCGGCCGGTTCCATCCGAATGCGGTCAGCACGGCGACGTTGACGCCCGGCTCGCGCATCGGCGCGCCGCGTTCGATAAGCATCGCGTCGAGGCCGTCGAACAGGCGCGCGAACTCGCGCCGCCCGCGCAGCATCAGGTAATGATACTGGCGGCTATGCGGCACGCCGGCGCGATCGGCAACACCGTCAGGATATGCGTCGCGCTCGACGATCGTGACGCGGTCGAAAAAATCAGCGAGCACGCGCCCAGCGCAAAGTCCGGCAAGACTACCGCCGACAACAACCGCACGCGTCGCCATGGCAAGCTTGTTAGCCCAACCCATTCCCGCTTAGGAAGGGGATTGAAGACTTCCCTCGCCCCATTTCTGGTTCCCTCCTCCCAAATGGGAGGAGGGTTAGGGTGGAGGACCATTGTGCGGCGCGATTGTCTGTTGCGCCGCACATCCGGAATCTTCGGACAGAATCTTGGGAAAATTTCGTCCCTCACCCGCCGCACGAGGACCGCGTCGGCCGCGTGTCTGTGACACCTCCCCGCTTGGGGCGAGGCAAAGAAGGGGCGCAACCTGAAAATTACTTCCCCGTCCCGGTCGCCGTTACGTTTTTTTGCGGATGCTTCGGGTCATCGCTAATGATCATCAGCGTCTGCGGTGTAGCGGCGCCCGCGACGGTCGGCTGAAATTCAACCGTTACCGTTTCGCTCTTCTTCTTCGCCAGCACGGCCGTGCCGCTGCCGCTCGTGACCGTGAAGGGTGGCGCAAGAGTTCCGACCGTCACCTGCAGCGGGAACTTACCCTTGTTTTCAACCTTGAGTTTCTCGTTCTTCGACGAGCCGACTTTCACCTTGCCGAATTTCAGCTTGCCCGAGACGCTCAGCGTACCGGGCGACGAGGTTGCGGTCGGCGTCGGCGTCGCAGTCGTGGTGGCAGTCGCGGTCGGCGTCGCCGTCGCGTGTCGGCGTTAAGGTTGCGGTTGCGGTGATCGTTGCAGTTGCGGTGGCCGTTGGAGACGGGCTGCCGCTTGCGGTCGGCGAGCTCGACGCGGTTGGCGTTGCCGACGTGGTCGCGGTCGGTGTTGCCGACATGGTCGCAGTTGCGGTGACGGTCGCGGTCGCCGTCGCAGTCGTTGTCGCGGTGGCAGTCGGCGTTGGCGTCGCAGTCACCGTCGGGGTCGCGGTTGCCGTGGGAAGGATTCGCGTCTCTGCGATCCAGGTTTCCCAGTTCGGGGTCGGCTCGCTGGTGGGCCCGGCGTATTCTGCCGCAACCCAGACCGCGGTTTGATCGGTGGGATCGACGCCGGCGCCGGAGTAGTCGCCCCACGGCAATGCGTTCGAGTTGTCGGACTCGGGATTCGGACTGTTGTAGGTGGTGGCGCCGGCCTGGATGAGCACCGGGGTTCCGAGAGTTCCGGCCGTATCGTTCGCCAATCGCCCATCGACGTACGCCGACGGAAATTCAGTCGATGACGATTGCGAGAACGCCGAGATCGACGTCGTCGGAGCTGTCCATATCGACTGAAGGGTAGTAGTCGAAAAACTGGTTCGTGCCGAATGTGAAAGACTGGTTCACGGTTGGAGCGTCGCCCGTCAGCACCTCGTAGTATTGCAGGCAGCTTCGAGCCTTCGTATCTCCCGTCGGCTTGCAGGCGGCGTTCCCCGACGCCCACAGAATCCCGTCGCGATAGACCGCGTCGAGCAGGCGCCCGTCACCGGTGTCGATCGGATTCGGATTCTTGTTCTTCGAGGTACCCAGCTGCGGCGCGACCGGCGGCGACGTGATCGGCGTTGACCGTCACCGCCGTGGTGAGGGCCTCGACTGGGGTCGCGCCCGGCGCGCCAACAATCGCCCAAATGTTCACGCTGTTGGTGCATGCCGAAGTCTCGAGGACGCAGGTATCGATCATCCAGAGCGTCTGAGTTGGACTGGTCGAGCGGCTCTTGGCCGGAATGATCGGCAAATTGGATTCGTCCTGGCCCGGCGGCCCAGGCGTAAAGAGATCCGTATCGATGGCTGTATTGTTAACTACATCGCTCGCAGGCGCCGCCAAAAGCTCGCTCTTACTCCACACCAGGAATTCGTTGCCCTCATAGTCGCCGTTGGAGCAATTCGGATCTCCCGGGTCCGTCGATGATGAAATGCACGAAAACGAGTTACCGCCGGTCACGATCTTATCGTCGTTGAATCCAAGCGGCGGCTGATCCGGAAAGTCACCGGGCGTCAGGTAATTATAAATGTTGAAACCATCCGACGGATTCGAGTCGAGCGAGACGGCGAGATACCAATATCCGTTCTGGGAATTTGTGATGTCGGTGTTATCGAGAATCAAAAACGAGATGTACCAGCGGCTGGCCAGCGTGTCGTATTCGACTCTCGGGTCGCTCGAGAAAATGTCGGTGGCAACTCCGAAGAAGGTATTCAGATTGAACGTCGACTAGACGTTCCCGCTCTTGTCGAAGATCCTTCCCACGGTATTGGTCACTTCGACCACGTTGCTCGGTCCTGCCGCGACCGAGGTGCTCGGCGGCTCGCATCCGGCGCCGCATTCGGAATCCGGAAATCCCAGGCCGCCGAAATTGGTCAGCAGTGCCGGCGTCGTCGTCAATGCGAGCGTCGCGAACGACGGCATTTCGGGGAGCGCAGCGTCAATTGAGGGGTTGGCCGCGCGCAAGCGATTCATCGAGCGCGCTCCATGCAAGCTGCGAGCGGGGCTCGGCGACGCCGTGAAGGGCGGCAACTCCAATGGATAAACAGTGCCGGTTCGCACGGCGAACCCAGGTCGCGGCGCGGGCGCGATCCTGGTCGTGACTGGCGGAGTCGCAGTGCTGCTGCCGGCGCGCGCCGGAAGCGAAGTCCACGACGCGGCGAACGCAAGCATCAGAATAATCGCAAAGGCAACGGCAGATCGGCGAGGTGTCCAGACCAATTTTCCGCGGTGATACATCAAAGGAGAGCGTCGGTATAATGTATGCGAGCGCCGTCCGACTCTTCAATCACGTTTTTACATGAAACGGCGAAATGAGGTTCCGCGATGATTCTGAAAGTTGCCCGTCTCGGTTTTCCGTCGCTCCGCACCGTGGCCAGCCCGGTGCCGCCCGATCGCATCAAGAGCAAAGAGTTCCAGCAGCTGATCGACGACATGATCGAGACCATGTACGAGTACAGCGGCGTCGGCCTCGCCGCCCCGCAGGTCCATCTGCCGATTCAACTCGCCGTGCTCGAGGTCAATGACCATCCGCGGTATCCCGACATGCCGGCGGTGCCGCTGACCGTGCTGGTCAACCCCGTCGTGACGATTCTCGACCGCAGCTACGTCGAGGAATGGGAAGGATGCCTGAGCGTGCCGGATCTTCGGGGGCGAGTGCCGCGATTCAAGCAGCTCCGGGTAACCGCGCTGGGACGCGAGGCTGAGCCGCTCGATATAGTCGCGTCGGATTTCCACGCGCGCGTGATCCAGCATGAGACCGATCATCTCAAAGGCGAAATCTACCTCGACCGGATGCCCGACATGCGCGCGCTGGGCTTTCTGCAGGAATGGCAGCGCTACATGCTGAAGCCGGAGAAATAAGAGGGAGCAGGAACTTAATTTAACGTGAAACCCGCGGTGGGTTTCACACTTCCTTCGGCAGGGGTAACCCCTGCACCTTAGTATTCAGAAAAGATGCGAGACTTCGTCTTTGCCTCTCCCTGTCAGGGAGAGGCCGACGCGCGTCCTCGCGCGGCGGGTGAGGGTCCAAATTCCAGGATGCCCTTCCGCGAGCGCTATTTCGCCGGCGGCGGAATCACCGGCATCTTGCCCGTCGCTTTGAACTCCGCGATCGCCTTGCGCATCTCGTCGTTCTGCGCGGCCAGGATAGTCTGCTCGGCCTGGACTTTCGCCAGCTCCGCTTTGAGCTGATCGTTTTCATTTTGCGCCTTCAAAAGCTGATCGTTGAGCTGCGAGACCTGCTGGGTCTGCTCCTCGAGACGCGTGCGATAGCTGCTCGAATAAAAGTAGAACAGCAGCGCCGCGATTATCGCGACGATCAATCCGCCTATGAGCAATCGTCCCATCGATGCACCCTCTTGCCGATTTCAGCCGGCGCGCTCGCCGCACAGATTAGCCGATTCGCTGCTGGAAAAACTGAATTGACTTCCTTGGTCAGCCGTCTCTAGAATATCGGGATCGCATCCCTGCGCCAGGCGTCCTTTGCAATACATTGAGAATTATGCACGATACGCCGGCGCTGATGAACGCAGGGCCGGCAGGTTTCACCGTCACCAAGGGCTAGAGCAGGCTTCATGATAGAGGTCCAGGACCTGACCAAATATTTCGGCGCAACGCTTGCCGTTAACCACGTTTCGTTCAAGGTCGAAAAGGGCGAGATCATCGGATTGCTGGGTCCCAACGGCTCCGGCAAGACGACGATCATGCGAATACTCACCGGCTTTTTCCCGGCCACTTCCGGCCGCGCGATGATCGGCGGGCTCAACGTCGCCGAGCATTCGCTCGAGACCCGCCGCCGCGTCGGCTACCTGCCGGAGAACATGGTGCTGTACCCCGACCTCAGCGTCGACGCGCTGCTGCAGTTCGGCGCCCGCGTGCGCGAGATCGATCCGCGAACCACGCGCGACCGAATCGAATACTCGCTCGAAACCTGCGGCCTCAAGGACGTGCGGCGCAAGCTTATCGGCAAGCTGTCGAAAGGCTATCGGCAACGCGTCGGAATCGCGCAGGCAATCCTGAGCGATCCCGAAGTTTTGATACTCGACGAGCCCACCGTGGGACTCGATCCGCGCCAGGTGGTCGAAATCCGCGACCTGATACGTTCGCTCGCGGGACATTCGACCGTATTGCTGTCGACGCACATCCTGCCCGAGGTCAATATGACCTGCCGGCGCGTCGTGATTATCGACCGCGGACGAATAGTTGCGCAGGACACGCCCGAGCAACTGACCGCGAAACTGCAAGGCACCGATCAGACCCTGATCACCGTGGCGGGGCCGTCGCCCGCCGTGCGCGAGGCGCTCAGTGCCGTCAACTTCGTGCAGCGGCTGGAGGACCGGCCAGTCGAAAGTGATACCAACGGCGTCTGCACCTTCGTGGCGTATTCGAGCGGGCATGGCGAGGAAGTGCGCTCTGCGCTCGCCGCATGCGTCGTGCAGCACGGATGGGGCCTGCTGGAAGTCAAACCGATGGCGCTGAGTCTTGAAGATTTGTTCATGCGGCTCGTCACTAAGGAAGAGCGGGTTTAGAGGTAGTCGATGTCTAACGGTGCAGCCACGCTGGAAGTCGCGGGAGCCGCGACCGAGTCCCGACGCGCCGCAATCCGCGCCGCGGGTACGGGCTTCTCGATCGGCCGGATGCTCGCGGTGACGCGCAAGGAGTTGCGCTCATACTTCGCCTTTCCGCTGGTGTACGTGCTCTCGGGCGTGTTCCTGGTGCTGGCGGGATACTACGCGTACACCGACCTGGTTTTCTTCGTAACTATCTCGTTCGCGCACGACATCATCCAGAACTACTGGCAACTGCTGTTCTCGGATATCCGGCTATGCCTCCTGCTCACGCTGCCCTTCATCACGATGCGGCTGTTCGCGGAAGAGCGGAAGCTCGGCACGATCGAACTGCTCTACACCTATCCGCTGCGCGACGGCGAAATACTCGGCGGCAAGTACCTCGCATCAGTCGCGATCTTCCTCATGATGCTCGTGCTGACCCTGCTCTACCCGGTTTATATTTACAGCATCCACTGGTTCCCGCTGTTCCCGCTGGTCGCCGGCTACCTCGGCTTGCTGCTGATGGGGTGCGCGTTTATCGCATGCGGCGTGTTCATTTCGTCGCTGTGCGAGAGCCAGGTGATGGCGGGGATGGGCACCATCACGCTGCTGCTGTTCTTCTGGATTCTTAACTGGAACGAGGCCGCGTTCACCAACTCCTATCTCGAACTGTTGCGCGCGGTTTCGCTGTTCGACGAATTCGGCGGCTTCGCCAAGGGCGTGATCGATCTCGATCACGTCACCTACTTCATATTTTTCATCACCTTCTTTCTGTTCCTGACGCAGCGCTCGATGGAGGCACGCAAGTGGACGGGCCGGCGCTAAAGAATACGCCGGCGGGCGAGCGCCGCTCGATCTGGGTCAATTACGCGGTCCTGCTCTTCACCGTGATTTCGTTCGGCGCAGTGCTGTTCGTCGCCAACGCGATCATCTCGACCTTCAACATCCGCTGGGACCTGACGCCGCAGAAACGATACTCGCTCTCGGACTTCGACAAGCGCGTGCTCGGCGGCCTGGACCATAACGTCAAGGTGATGGCGTTCGTGCGCACCGAGGATCCCACCTACCTCGAGCTCGCCGACCTGCTGTTCCAGGCGGCCGCGTTCACGCCGCGCCTGACCTACCAGGTGATCGACGTCAACAAGGCGCCTGGCCTCGCGCGTGAGTACGGCGTCTCCAGCTATGGCGAGGTGATCGTCGAGTCGGAGGGGCGGCGGCGCGACTTCGACAACGCTCGCTCGGACGAGCTGATCCCGGCGATCCTGCAAGTCTCGGTGCAAGCCAACAAGCATATCTATTTTACGATTGGGCACGGCGAGCGCGACTTGTTCAACTCCGATCGCACGCTGGGCTTCTCGCAATGGCGCGGGCTGCTCGAACAGAACAACTATCAGATCGATAACGTGTCGCTGTTCGCCAGCGGCGTGCCCGACGACGCGGCCGTGCTCGTGTCGCTGGGGCCGCAGAAAGATTTCCTGCCGGAGGAATTGGCGGCGCTGGCCAAGTATCTCGGTCAGGGCGGTCACTATATTGCGATCATCGATCCATATGGATCGCCGACGCTGGTCGACTTCCTGAAAAAGTACTACCTCGATTTTATTCCGCAGGTGGTCGTCGATCCCGCGTATCGGCTGACCGCAGGCGAAATTCTGACCACGCAGATTCCGCTGCGCTCGGAAGAAAATCCGATGAGCCGCTCGATGACCGCGCCGGCCGTGTTTTCATTGGGGCGCGGCGTGATGGTCACCGGGGCGGTCGGCGCAGTCGCGCCGGACGATCTGAAGATCGCGCAGGAAGACAAGTTTCTCTCGTCGTCGCATGAGAGCTGGGCGTCGGGCGATCCGAATGCGCTCACGACCGGAATCACCGAGTACCAGGCGGGCCGCGATATCAAGGGGCCGGTACCGGTTGCCTCCGAGATTGACTTCGCGCCCGTGTCGAATCCGCACGTATCGCTGCAGCATATGACGCGGCTGGTCGGGATCGGCAGCAGCGCTTTCGCGTCGAACCAGTTTATCGAGATGCTGGGGAACCAGGACCTGGCGGTGAGTCTGATCAACGAGCTGGCGGGCGACGAGATGCTGATTGCGAGCCGCGAACGGCTCAACAAAAACGAAACTGCGGCGTTCTATATCAGCGACGCGGACGCGGGCCACGTGCTGGTGCTTGGCTCGGTGGTCGAACCGGCGATCCTGTTCCTGATTGCGATCACGGTGATGGTGCGCAGGAGGTTTTTCGCGTGAGTGCGCGTCCTGCAATTTTCTACACCGTGATTTTTTTCATCCTGCTGCCGATTTATTTCTGGATTCAGCCGAGCGTCAAGGACGAAGGCGCGCTGCTGGATAAGCAGGAGAGCCTGCTCAAGCTCGACGGCGGGATCAGCGCAGTCACGGTATCGAGCGGATCGGAATCGCTGCGTTTTGAGAAGACCAAGGACGGCAAGCTCTACGAACTGGTCGCGCCGCCGGGAAAATTTGTGCCGCACGATCTGATGGACGCGATGGTCTCGCTGCTGACGGCTGCGAAGTCGGTCGAAGTGGTGGCCGACAATTCCAACGACCTCTCGCAGTTCGGCCTCGACCATCCGAAGTCCGAAATGGTCGTCGAAGGTCCGGGCCAGGCGCAGCCGATCAAGATAGCGTTCGGCAACGAGAACCCGACGCACACGGCAATCTACGCGCAGATCGAAGGAGTCCCGAAGGTGTTCCTGCTGGGAGAGAACCTAGAGTACTACCAGTCGCTGATGTTCCAGTGGATCGAAGGCAAGCAAGGCAAGAACGCCTAGCCTCCGAATACCGGGTGCAGGGGTCACCCCTGCCGAAGGAAGCGTGAAACCCACCGCGGGTTTCACAAAAGATCAAGTTCCCAAGTTCCCAAAATGCTGCCGTATACCCTCGATCAGCCCATCGATCGTATACTCCTGCGCCTTAACGACGACGTCGAACCCGCGCTCCTCGGCGGTCGCCGCAGTGATCGGCCCGATCGCCGCCGCTTTGATTCCCTTCGCGGAAGCACCAATCAGCTCGCAGAAATTCGTGACCGTACTTGAGCTGGTGAACGTCACCAGATCAATCGATCCCGACGCGAGCAACTCGCGCATTCGCTCGACCTGCGCGCCTTTTGGCTTGATAGTCCGATAGGCCGGCGCGACGACGACTTCCTTGGCGCCCTTGTCGCGCAAAATTTCGGGCAGCGCTTCGCGCGCGACTTCGGCCCGCGGTATCAGGAATCGTTTGCCGCGAATCTGTTTGATTCCAATCGCGGGAACAATCTGCTCGGCGCGATACTCATCGGGTACGGCGGTTACGCGGAGCGCATAGCCGGCGAGCCGCGCCGCGGTTGCCGGCCCGATCGCCGCGATCGACGCGTGCCCGAGCTCGCGAATATCGCGCCCGCGCGACTTCAGCCGTTCGATAAAACTTTCGACACCGGTCGCACTCGTGAAAATAATCCAGTCGAAAGTGCCGACAGCTTTGATCGCGCGATCCAGCGCCGCGTAACTTCGCGGCGGCGCGGTTTCGATCGTTGGAAATTCAACGACTTCGGCGCCGAGCCGACGCAGCGAGGTCGCGAATTCAGACGCAGTGGCGCGCGATCGCGTTACCACTATCGTGCGGCCGAACAGCGGCATGCGCTCGACCCACTTTAGGTTTTCGCGCAGGCCCGCCGATTGTCCGACGATTATTACCGCGGGCGCGCCGATTCCTGCGCGCGCAGATTCGTCCGCGAGCGTTGCGAGCGTCGCACTCACGGTCTTTTGCGCGGCAGTCGTCGCCCATTGAACTGCGACTGCCGGCGTTTCAGGCGGAAGCCCGGCGGCGAGGATTCGATCGAGCGTCGCGCGCATCCGCGCCGTCGCCATCAGGATAACGAGCGTGCCGCCGCGGCCAGCCGCCGCGGCCAGTTCATCCCATGGCACCGTCGAGCGCGCGCCCTTGCTTTCGTCCTCATGGCCGGTGACGAACGCGACGAACGAGCCGTGCTCGCGATGCGTCAACGGCACTCCTGCGAATGCCGGCCCCGCAATCGCCGAGGTGACGCCGGGCACGACTTCGAACGCGACGCCCGCGCGCGCCAGCGCTTCGGCCTCCTCGCCGCCGCGCCCGAAAATAAACGGGTCGCCGCCCTTGAGCCGCACGACGACGCGCCCCTTCCGCGCATGCTCGATCAGCATCGCGTTCAACTCGGATTGCTCGATACTTTTTTCCGAGCCGCCGCGCTTGCCGGCGTAAATCAGCGTGGCCTTCGGCGGCGCCAGCCGGATCAATTCCGGACTGACCAGGTAGTCGTGGATAACGACGTCGGCGCGGCTCAGAACGTCGGCGCCGCGAATCGTGATCAAATCGGGGGCGCCGGGACCCGCGCCAACCAGGAAAACTCGACCGCGTTTCGGTTTCTTCGCGCGCGATCTCATTCCCTCCCAAGCAGAGCCGCGGCGCCGCGTGCGAGCATTTTTTCCGCCAGCCGTTTGCCGGAATTTTCTGCGGCATCCGGTGCGAGATCCGCGGCGAGTGGCTCTATCGACGACTCCGACAGCTCGCGTGCGCCGTCGGGACTGAACAGCATCGCCGCAATCGCGAGCGTGTCGCCCGCGATACTGCCCCGCACTCCGACCGGAGTCGTGCAGGACGCCTCGATCGCGGCGAGGAACGCGCGCTCGGCCGCCGTTTCATAGAATGCGCGCGTGTCGTTGATCGCGGACAGCGCGCGATCGAGTTCATCTGCCTCGCGATCGGCCATCGTTTCGATCGCGAGCGCGCCCTGCCCTCCCGATGGAATGAAATCGCGCTCATCGAGCTCGACGAACTTCACATCGTTGACCCGGCCTAGCCGCTTCAACCCTGCCATCGCGATTATGATCGCGTCGAAGCTGCCGTCCGCCAAACGCGCACAGGCGCGTATCGACATTTCCGCGCAGCGGCAGAATTTCAAGCGCCCGATTCATCCTCAATGCCTGGAAACGCCGGCGTGACGACGACGTGCCGAGCCGCGCGCCCGCGGGCAGCGCCGACAATGACGCACCGTCGGGCGTGACAAGAATATCGGCGGTACTCTCGCGCTCGAGCACTGCAGCCACACGAAAATTCTCCGGCAGCACGGCCGGCAGATCCTTCATCGAATGCACGGCCAGGTCGATCGCGCCATCCGCGAGCGCCTGCTCGAGTTCTTTTATAAAGAGTCCCTTGCCGCCGACGTCCGCGAGCGACGCCGACGTCATCTTGTCGCCGCTGGTGCGTATCTCGACGATTTCGATCTCGGCCGCAATCTGCGCCGCAATTCGATCGCGCACGATCGACGCCTGCGCCAGCGCCAGCTTGCTGGGCCGCGAACCAATCCTGATTTTGGGCTTGGGCATCAGCGCCATCGGAAGTCAGCGCGATGCGCGATCACTCGACATCCGGGTCGTTGTCGTCACCGCCGTCGTCGTCCGCGTCGTCCAGCGCATCGTGATCGTCCTGCGCGTCGAACTCGGCGCCCAGCAAGCGCCGCGCGACTTCGGCCGCAAACGCAGCGTCGAGCGTTTTGTCGCCGCGCTGTTTGAGCCCCGACAAAATGCGATGTAGCAATTTGTTCGTCAGCCCGCGCGTCAGCAACTCGACCCGCTCGCGCTCGACCGGCTCGAGCTGCGCCAGCCATCCGCGCGCCCGCCCGAGCTCGTCGTCACGCAGCCGCTCGACGCTGTAGCGGATGTCCTTGATAGTCGGCGTAAGGTCGAGACCCGCCAGCCATTTGAGGAACGATTCGAGTTCGAGCTCGACGATCTGCCCGGCCTTTTCCGCCTCGCGCTCGCGATCGCCGAGCGATCGCTGCACCAGCGCGCCGAGATCGTCGATATCGTACAGGTACACGTTCTGCAGCGCGTTCAGCCGCTCGTCGAAATTGCGCGGCACGCCCATGTCGATAAGAAACATCGGCCGGTAGCGGCGCTCGCGAATCACCGGCTCGAATTCGTCGGGACCGAGAATCGGTTTGGTCGACGAGACCGAACCGATCAGCACGTCCACTATCTTGAGATATGGCCTGTAGTTGTCGTACGGCACCGCGGTGCCGCCAAGGTCGCGCGCGAGCGCGACTGCGCGATCGAATGTGCGCGAGGTAATCAGCAGCGACTCGATCCCGAGCGCACTCAACTGGCGCGCGGTCAGCTCCGCCATCTTGCCCGCGCCCATCAGCATCACGGTCTTGTCTTTCAACGTGTCGAAAATCTGGCCGGCGAGCGCGACCGCGGCGGAACTGACTGAAACCGAGCCGTGACCGATAAGCGTGCCCTTGCGCACGCGCTTGGCGACGCTGAACGCCTTGTGAAACGCGCGATGTAGAATCAGGCCGACGGTGTGCGCCTCGGACGCCTGCGCGTAGGAGAGCTTGAGCTGACCCAATATCTGCGGCTCGCCCACCACCATCGAATCGAGACTCGCGCCGACGCGGAACAGATGACGCGCGGCGTCGCGCCCGGCAAAACTGTAAACGGCGTCGGCGAATTCGTCTTGCGCAACGTTTCTGTCGGCGGCGAGAAATTTCAGCGTCTCATCGGCAGCCCGCGCGGCGTCTGCCGCCACCCCCACCACTTCGACCCGATTGCAGGTCGAGATTAGAGCGGCCTCGGCGACCGCCGGCGACGATTCGCGCAGACGCCCGAGCGCAGCGACGATCTCGTCGTCCGCAAATGCGAGCCGCTCGCGCAGCGCGACGGCGGCGCTGCGATGGTTAATCCCCACGATGAATAGCGTCTGATCCATATCAACCGAAACTGCCGCCGTGCTTGCCCGGAAAGATCAGGTTAACGCCCACGAACGAACCAACCAACACGCCCAGCAGCACGATCGTCAGCGCCGCCGCGCGCCGGCCGCGCCATCCAACCGTCAGGCGCGATTCGAGCAGGCCCGCGTAGAGTATCCAAATCACCAGCGACCAGGATTCCTTGGGATCCCATGACCAGAAATGTCCCCAGGTCGCGTCGGCCCAAATCGCGCCGCTCACGATCGCGAGGCTCAACATGGCGAAACCCCATCCCAGCAGTTGATAATTGATTCGGTCGAGCTTTTCGAGACTCGGCGCACCCTGGTTGGCGGGACCCAGCGCGCGCTTGGATTTGAGGCGCGACTCGCAGGCGAGATAGACGATACTGACGCTCGCGGCGAGTACGAACATCGAGTAGCCGAGGATCGCGAGCGTGACGTGAATCGGCAGCCACACGCTGCGCAGCGTCTCGGGCAACACCAGGTGCCCGCTGCTCGTGGTCAGCGACGCGGCCCCGAGTGCGAGCGTCACCGCTGGCGCGACGAACGCGCCAATCACGGCGAGTCGGAGCCGCACGATCATCAGAAGGCCCGCCAGCGCAGTCAGCCATGCAAGAAACGACAGCGCCTGCGGAAAATTGGCGACCGGGATATTCCCGGCTTGCAGTCCGCGCGCCGTCAGATCGAGCGCATGAAAGATCGCACCGGCGCCGAGAATCGCAACCGCGTAACCGGTCGCGCGTGTGCGTCCCGACGAACGATCGAACATGAACAACGCGGCCGAGAGCGCGTAACAGGCCAGCGCCGGCATTAGCCATAGTGTGTCCATCGGCAAAATCGTTCAGTCCGGGATTTCCATCGCGCGCGCAAGCCCAAGCGCCGCCAAACCCACGCCGTCACCAAGATGAATCGCAAGTATGCGCTCGATCGCGGCAACGTCGCCAACCGCAATCGCGTCGGGCAGCGCGGAGTTGGCGAGGTCTTTGAGCCGGCGCATGCGATCGGCGGGATCGATTTCATCGGCATGCAAGCGCCGCCGCGCAGCACGCAATACCTCGAGCGTAAGTGCGTATTCAGGCCCGAATTGATCCTCGAGCTCGCGCCGCAGCCGCGCTGCGAATGCGGGCGACGCACCGGCGGTCGAGATAGCGATTTGAAGCGCACCGCGCTTGACGATCGCGGGCGCAATGAACGTGCACAACTCGGGGACGTCGACGACGTTCAGCGGAATTCCCAACGCGCGCGCCTCGGCGGCAATCTCGCGATGCAGCTTCGGATCGTCCGTCGCGGCATACGCCAGCACGCATCCGATGATATCGCCGCGCTGGTAGTCGCGAGCGATATGAGCAACGAGCCCGCGCGCGACGATCGTTTGCATCGAGGGTGACAGGCGCGGACTCACGACGGTCACGCGGGCGCCGGCCTCGAGCAGCGACTCGACTTTGCGCGCGGCGACCTCGCCGCCACCGACCACCACGCATTCGCGGCCGGTCACGTCGAGAAATATCGGAATGTATCCCATGAAACTCACGCGATTTTATTACATGATGAGGTAATGAGACAGTCCCGAAATCCCGAGGCGCCGGATACGCAGTCTGCAATACGAGCCGTCAACCAATCCCGGGCGACCGTCCTCTGCGAGCGACTCGAAAGCGCCGGCGGGATCGGTGGCAAGGGCCGCGGCCTGCTCGGTCGCGACAGCCTCGAGCCTGGCACCGGGATGCTCTTCGAGAACGGCAGGTTCACACCGTTCATGTGGATGCACATGTTCTTCATGCGCTTCGCGATCGACATCGTGTTCATCGGCCGGGGCAACACTGTCATCAATATCAATCGGCGCCTGCAACCCTGGCGGCTTTCTTCGGTCGTGTTTGGAGCGCGACGAGCACTGGAGCTTCCGGCCGGCGCGGCGGATGCGAGCTCGACGCAGGTGGGCGACCAGATAAGGTTCGAACCCGCCGACTAGAGGCGCGGCCAGCCGCCAAAAGCCATTTTTGAGGTCCGATTCGGACTTCGAACACACCATTTGGTGGTTCGATTCTTGCTGACTACCATCGGTTGATCCCAGTCGCTTAACTCATCTTTTGCTCAGCTAAAACCCCTTTGATTATCTTAAAACTCCATTTGAGTCCCGATCTGTAGCGGGATCGCAACCAAGAGTTGCATCCCTGCGCCCAACGTAGTCTCCCATAAAACGAAAAAGTCGAAGTAATTGCTGAATAGATCAAAGTGGCACAAGAGATGCTGATGCAAGCTCTTGCCTCGGCATGAGTTGCCGTAAGCACAGAACTTTTTTGACCTGGAGAGCAAATAGAAGCGGAGTAATCGCCAAAGGCATCAGGTCAAAAAGATCGCAGTAACGAATGGGGACAATGGCTAATTGTGGCCAAAAAAACAGACTGAAGGAGGATACGGGAAAATGGACAAGATTACGAAGTTGTTCGTGAAAGTGCGGGAGAATCAGGCGGGCCAGACGATGGCCGAGTATGCGTTGATTCTGGCCGCGGTCGCCGTGATCGTGTTCGTCGGCTACCAGACGATGGGCTCGACCGATCAGCTCGTCTGCTCGGCACGGTCGACACCAAACTGTAATCGAGAAGGGTGAAATCTCGGGGTGGCGGATGGACCCATCCGCCGCCCCACTATCAAAGGTAACTCTCGCTGCGTTGGACGGACGGTCGTCGAGAGCCGTGTTCTCCTGGCAAGGGCTGAGACTCCAGCCCCCTCCACGAGAGATGACTCGAAAGAAGACGACAACCCTGGGAGGGGAAGTCAATGACGCTGCAGAAAAGAGTTTACCTGTCGATAGCAAGTTCGCGCGGTCAGACTATGACCGAATACGCAATGATCCTGGTGACCATTGCCGCAGTGATAATTGCTCTTGTTCAGAATGCGGGTACTATCATTTCGTCATTAGTCAACAAGGTCGGACCGCTTCTATAGCGAGCAAAGAGGGGCTTTGAGGGGAGACTGTGGTGCAGGCAGGGTTTATTTCACACCGAAAGAGCATTCTTCTGACTACTGGCTTTATATCTTTGAGTAGTCACGATTCGCGTTCGTCAATCTATTTCCCCGCCGCTCTGACTAATATCGAGTCGGCATGTGAAGAGCAAAATGCATAGTAAGTGTAACTATTTGACTATAGCCGGTCTGCCATCGAGCGGCCGGAGGGGAGGGGTGATATGAGACGACCGATGGTATTCGTCTTACTCGCGGGGTTGGCGGCAATGCTGGCTTCGGTGATGGTCTACTCCGCTTTGAAAAAGCGGGAAGCCGAAGTGGAGAACGCGATGGCGCACAACGTCGAGGTTGTGGTCGCGGCGTACGATCTCCCGCTCGGCACCAAAATCGAGCCGGGCGAAGTTAAGACGGCGCGATGGTCGGCGGACAGTCTCCCGGACGGAGCATACACCGATCCCAAACAGGTCATCGGCAGCTTCGTCAAGAACTCGCTGGTAGCCAACGAACCGATCGTGCAGTCAAAGCTGTTCACCGGCGACAAGACTGCCGGCGTCATGCCACTGCTGATCCCGTTCGGGATGCGCGCGGTGTCGGTCCCGGTGGATGAGGTCAGCGATGTGGCCGGCTTCGTCCTGCCGCATACCCGGGTGGACGTGCTGGTCGCGACCCAGGCCACCGAAGGCGCTTCGGGCGCAAAAGGACTTCTCAAAGGTAATTCTTCAGAACGTCGAAGTCCTTGCGGTAGCGCAGGAAGTCGAGATGAAGAAGGACGAGCCGGAAGTCGTGAAGGTCGTTACGCTGCTGGTCACGCCGCAGGAATCCGAGCGGCTGGCGCTGGCGACTCACTCGGGAGTGCTGCGCCTGGCGATGCGCAATTACAATGACAACAAAATCGTTCTGACCAGCGGCAGCGACGTAGCGCAGATGCTGCGCGCCTACAGCCTGGCGCCTGATGTTCCGGTGATGGCGGTACAGCCTGAGCCTCGTCGCGTGTCGGCCATAGTGCCGCATCGCCCCAAGGCGGTTGAGATAGAGATTCTTCGCAACGGCAAGTCGTCCGAATCAGTCTCGTTCGTGAATGAAGCGGCGGCAAACTTCTCGGGAGGCACTGACTCTGCTCCGGCCGAGCATCGAGAGGCGGCTCCGTCCGACGAAGATAGCAGTAGCGCCGACGCGGATACCGGGGCGGATTCAACCACCGTGGCGAGCGCACCTGATACCGAACACCACGACCTGGTGACTACGCCTGCGGCGAGTAACGTTCCGCCTGCAGTCGCGGCGCCCAGCGCGCCCAGCGCAGCGCCTGATCACGTACTGACACCCAAAACGATCGACGTTCCATAGGCCGCGAAGAAGGCAAGGTGAAGAAGATGAAACCAATAAGAGGATGTGGACTCCTTCCGTGGCTAATCGGCGTTATCAGCATGCTTCTGCTTCCACCGGCCTGCTGTTCGCCGACGAAGGCACGACGATGTCTCTCTCCCTGAGTAAGGGTGAGACTTACGTAATCAACAACGTCAGCCCCGGCGCTACTCCAGCCATCAAAGTGACGACCAATCCGCACGCGCTGGTGGTGCATGACGAGGAGCCGGGAAAGATCGTGCTGCTGGGCGCGGAAGCGGGCGAATGGATCGTTTCCGTGAAAATGGCGGATGGCGGCCTGGTGAATTACGACGTCAACGTCAGCGCAGTCGGCGATATCAATGATATCAATCATCCGGGTAGCGCTCCCGCGGCGATCGTGGGCACCGGCGCTGCCACGGGCAGCGCGGCTCCAGTAGTGGCGAAGCTTGATGATGGTGCAGGCCCAGTGGCTTCATCTTCGTCCACCACTACTTCGACCTCATCGTCACCGCTAGGAGCAACCACAGTCGCCGCCGGTACCGAGACGGTCACCACTTCGTCGACGAGCGCATCCGCGCCCGCAACTGAGCCGCCCGCCAACGTACCTGCGCCGAGTCCGGCAACTCCGCCGGGCTTCGATTTCGGGCCGTCGGTGCCGGCCGCTTCGTACTCGCCGCAACCTCCGGCTAACACTCAGGCAGCTTCGGCAGCACTGTCGAACGAGCGCTATCGAACCGATCCGTCGATCAGCCTGAGTGGCGGCGATCTGCACTCGGGCGCGGTTTCCGGCGGACGCCATTATCTGCCCGAAGATGGCGTGCAACTTCAGACCGGATCATCGAGAATCATCGACTTTCCGACGCGGCTGCGGCGTGTGTCGATCGCGGATACTACGGTCGCCGATATCCAGGTTATCAATCCCTTCCAGGTGAACCTGATCGGCCACAAGCCGGGCTTCACGACGCTGGCGGTCTGGGATCAGCAGGGCCAGTACGAAGAGCGCCCGATACGAATCGATCCGAACGGCAAGCAGCAGGTGCTGCTCGACACGATGGTCGCAGAACTTGATCGCGGCGCGATCGAAAACCAGGGCACCAACCTGGCGCTCGCGCTGAGCCATGCAGGAGTGTCGCTGGTTTCATTGCCGGGTGCAGTGGCGACGCCATTCTCCCCGAACACGAGCGTCACCTCTCCCAGCGGCGTGGTAAGTCAGGTCAATGCGAGCCTGGAGCCGGGCGGCGCCCTGACCGGAATGCTGCTGTCGCAGGGTCTGACTTATGGACTGGCGGCCGGCAACAGTAACTACCAGTTGCAGGGGTACTTCCAGTATCTCGAGAACCACAACCTCGGAAAGATCCTGGCGCAGCCTCATCTGCTGGCCAACTCCGGTGAAGAAGCGAAGTTCCTGTCGGGCGGCGAAATTCCAATCGTCGTCGCGCAGGCGTTGAACACCTCGATCGTGTTCAAGCAGTTTGGTACTTCGGTCGAGTTTGTCCCGACCGTCGTCGGCCGCAACGATATCGAGCTGCTGGTCAAGCCTGAAGTGTCCGAGCCCGATTTCGCCGAAGGTGTGAGCCTGTTCGGCTTCACGGTGCCGGCCTTCGTCACCCGGCGTGCGGAAACGATGGTCCAGCTCAAGGACAACCAGACGCTGATCATCGCGGGACTCATCCTGCATGAAAAGAAGACCCAGGTTCAGAAAGTGCCTTATCTGGGCGACGTCCCATACCTTGGCGGACTGTTCCGCAACACCAGCTATTCGAATACCGAGACGGACCTGGTTATGAGCGTAACGCCGCAAATCGTGCGTCCACTGCCGGATGGCGCGTCCGTGTACAATCCGACCGCGGTGCCTGAGATGACGACTGAAGAGATCGAAACCCGTCGTCTGGCGCAGCCCGATGCCTCGCGGCCGAGATTTTAGGTTACGGAGGACAAGACATAAGGAAGGATTTAGTGCATGATATGACGCAACATAGCGATAGCAGGGAGAAGATGGAGTGTCAGCGCTTGGTAAAAAAAGTGACGGACGGCATGGCGGCCTGAGAGTCCAATTAGTAGGCGAAGGCGAAGAGCATCGGTCCGAAGTCAGAGATGCCCTCGCCGCCTTGGGCGACCCGGTGCTGAATATTGAGGAGCTTGAGCCTAACCCCGACGCTATTCCTGACGCCGCCTTCGACGTCACGATGGTGGTGTTTAATGGCAATGACGAGCTCTCGCTGAGCTATCTCAACTCGCAGGCGGGTCAGGACCCGCATCCCGCTCTCTTCGCCCTGTTGCATGATCGTTCTCCGGACCTGATGAAGCGGGTGCTTCGGGCCGGAGCTGACGAGTTGTTGTTCCTGCCACTCGACCCCGGAGACGCAACCCGCGCACTACTGAAGATAAGCGAAACCCGGCGACGCGAAGAAGTTCACAGCAACACCGCCGGTGGCATGATCGTTTCGCTGGTGAGTCTCATCGGCGGCACCGGCGTGACGAGCCTGGCCGCAAACCTGGCGCTGGCGCTCCGTTATGCATTCGACAAGCGGGTCGCGGTGATCGATCTCGACCTGCAGACCGGCGGCCTGGCGGTATTCCTGAATCTCGAGCCCGAGCGCACGATCATGGCGATGGCCGAAGGGACGCGCAAGCTCGACTCGATTCAACTCGAATCGGCGCTGAGCAAGCACGCGTCGGGCATCTACCTGCTCGCGGCGCCGAAGCGAATCGAGGACAGCGAACTGGTCAGCGACGCGACTGTCGGCGCGACTCTCGATCTGATGCGGCAGTTGTTCGATTTCGTGATCGTGGATTGCGGCACGCATATCGACGCTAACACGGTCGCGGCCTGGGAGCGTTCGAGTCATCTGTTCTACGTACTCGACCAATCGATCGGCGCGGCCCGCTGCGCGTGGCGATTCGTTGACCTGGTGGGACGGCTGGGGCTGCCGGGTATCGAACCCAACTTCATCCTGAGCCGTTACGTGCCGAACCATCCGATAACCGAAGATCAATTGAGCCATACGCTGGCGAAGTCGATTCACTCGCGGATTCCGCGGGATGAAAAAATCCTCGAGCGCGTGCAACTCAGCGCGCAGGACTTGTGGCAGGTGGCGCCGAACTCGCCGCTGGCCAAGAGCATCGAGGATCTGGCGCGGCGGCTCGAAGTGGGCAAGCAAACCACCGATAGCGATTCTCCGAATTCACTCGTCTCGCGCCTGTTGAACGTTATCGGCGCGCGCAGTTGAGGTACCCGAATGAAGCTGGTTGAGAGAATTTCGCAACAGAACGCCGCGACGCCCGCACCGTTCCAACGCTCGCTCATGAGCGGCGGCCCGAAGCGTGCGGTCAAAGATGCGCAGGCCGAAGGCTTTCAGCAACTCAAGCTGGCGGTCCACAACCGGCTGTTCGAGACGCTGGACGTCACGCGGCTCGAAAGCCTCGAGCCGGTGCTGGCGGCGCAGAAAGTGACCGAGGCCATCTCCGCCATCCTCGACGACGAAGGCCGGCTGCTCACCGATACCGACAAGAATCACCTGATCGAAGAGATCAAGAACGAGTTGCTGGGACTCGGACCGCTCGAGCCGCTGCTGTGGGACGATGAAATCACCGATATCCTGGTCAACGGCCACAACCAGGTGTACGTCGAAAAGCGCGGCAAGCTGCACGCCACCGACGTCAAGTTCCAGGACGATCAGCACTTGATGCTGATCATCGATCGAATTGTGTCGCAGGTCGGACGCCGGGTCGACGAGGCGTCGCCGATGGTTGATGCGCGCTTGCCCGACGGTTCACGTATCAACGCGATCATACCGCCGCTGGCGCTCGACGGGCCCTCGCTCTCGATTCGCCGATTCGGCCGCAAGCGCTACAACATCGACGACCTGGTCGAGAAGAAGACGCTGGTGCCCGAGGTCGTCGATTTCCTGCGGACCATCGTGCGCGCCCGCCTCAACATCCTGGTGTGCGGCGGCACCGGCTCGGGCAAAACGACCATGCTTAACTGCATGTCGCTGTTCATTCCGGCCGACGAACGAATCGTGACGATCGAGGACTCGGCCGAATTGATGCTCCAGCAGCCGCATGTCGTCCGGCTCGAAACGCGGCCGGCCAACGTCGAAGGCAAAGGCGAAGTCAGCCAGCGCGACCTGGTGAAGAACACGCTGCGTATGCGCCCCGACCGCATAATCGTCGGCGAGGTCCGCGGCGGCGAAGTGTTCGATATGTTGCAGGCGATGTCGACCGGTCATGACGGCTCTATCGCCACCATCCACGCCAACACCCCGCGCGACAGCATGGGCCGCCTCGAGATGATGATGCTGCTGTCGGGCGTGCAGATTCCGCAGCGCGCGATGCGCCAGCAGATAGCGTCGGCGCTCAACATCATCGTTCACGTCTCGCGTCTCTCCGACGGTTCGCGCAAAGTTCTGCGCATCTCGGAGATCAGCGGAATGGAAGGCGAGATGGTCATGATGCAGGACCTGTTCGAATTCAAGCGCACCGGAATTGGACCTGGCGGCGAGGTGCTCGGCCAGTTTGTCGCCACCGGAATCAGGTCAACCTACTCGCAGCGGCTGGAAGCCGCGGGTTACAAACTCGACGCCAAACTTTTCCGCAACACGACCATCGGATAAAGGATATGGATTTTATACTGGCAAGCGGCATATTCGCGCTCGTCTTCGTCGGCGTGCTGATCTTCACCAGCAGCCGCGGATCGGAAGTCGAGCAACAGCGCGAGGTGGCACGGCGGCTGACGCGTCCCGCTGACGATATCGAGATCGACGTCATGCGCAAGGGGCGGCCCGACGAAGCGCCGCTGCTGGGCTTCCTCTACGACCTGAACTTCCTGCGCAAACTCGAAGAGATGATGTGGCAGGCCGGCATGTACATGCGGGTCGCCGACATGCTGCTGGTGATCGTGCTGATGTTCGCGGCCGGGTTGTTCGGCGGCAATCATCTTCTTCCACGACATCTGGTTCGCGCTCGGCGCCGGATTCGTGATGAGCGTCCTGCCGCTCGGATACATCCAGTTCCGCAAGAAGCGGCGTCTGAAGGCCTTTGCGAACCAGCTGCCGTTCGCGCTCGACCTGATCAAATCGTCGCTCGAGGCGGGACACTCGCTCCAGCGCGCGCTGCAAGTTCTGGTCGGCGAGTTCGCCGATCCGCTGGGCGGCGAATTCCGCACGGTGCTCGAGCAGAACCGAATCGGACTGCCGCTGCCGCGCGCACTTGAAGACATGCTCAAGCGGGTTCCGGAGGACGACCTCCGCCTGCTGGTCATCGCCGTGCGCGTGCAAACGGAAGTCGGTTCGAGCCTGGCGCAGATTGTCGGCCGGCTATCCGAAATCGTTCGAATCCGTCAACGCTTGCGGTTGCAGATCAAGGCGCTGACCGCGCAATCGCGCATGGGCGGAATGGTCGTCGGCTGCCTGCCGATCGTCGTGCTGGCTATCTTCAGCTTGATCCAGCCGACCTACACTGACCAGTTGTTCTACGATCCGACCGGTCAGAAGATTCTGAAATTCGCGATTGGAGCGGACGTGCTCGCGCTTATAACGATTCGGCGACTACTGCGGGTGAACTACTAATATGAGCCCATTCATGATCGGCATAGCCGTCTTCTTCCTGGCTGGCGCGGCCGGCGTGGCCTTGTACCTGGCCATTTCGCCGCCGAACCGGGCGGTTGACGAACGATTCGCGGATTTAGCGGTCCAGATGCGCGCCTCGCAGGGCGCACTTTCCGGCGACCTGCAGGACGACAACGTGCTGCGGATGCTGTTCCGATGGGCCGCCAAGCGCGTTCCGGCACCGAACCTGGATACTCCTAACGGAGAGAAGCTGCAGGCGACCCTCGCGCAGGCGGGATTCCTGAAGTCCAGCGCGGCGCAAACCTACCAGGTTTACCGCGTGCTGCTGGCTATCGGAGGCGGCGTCCTGGGTCTGATTTTCGGAGCCTTTTTTCACAGCTCCGCGATGACCCCGTTGCTGTACGCTATCGCGGGCGTCGGGATCGGAATCTTCGTGCCCAGCTACTACCTCGGACGGCGCGCGCGAATACGCCAGCAAGCAATCGCGCGGCAACTCTCGGACGTACTCGATCTGCTCGTGGTATGCGTCGAGGCAGGTATGGGACTGTTCGAGGCGATTCGAATCGTCGGCGCGGAGTGCGAGAAGCACGGGCAGGAAATCGGCCAGGAGCTCAACCTGGTCGCGACCGACATTTCCGCCGGCGCGACCCTTGGACAGGCGCTGCGTGGACTGGCCGACCGGACCTCGGTTGAAGATATCAAGCCGTTGGCGGCGACCCTGATTCAGAGCGAACAGTTGGGCGCGCAGATCGGACCTGCGCTGCGTTCCAGTTCGGATGCGCTGCGCATGCGTCGCCGGCTGCATGCCGAGGAAGACGCGCAAAAGGCATCGATCAAGATTCTGTTCCCGCTGGTTATCTTCGTATTGCCCGCGATGATCTCGGTAATCATCGGACCGGCAATGATCACGGTCCTCCACACGCTCTCATCGGGTAATGGAGGCTGATTCCCGCCGCCTGATGCAGGCTTCCTGATAGTCGCAGAAAGCCCCGGACTCAGCGCACGACGCTGGGTCCGGGGCTTTTGTTTTGGGAAGAGTCCGCGCTGTTAAAGGCTGAGCCGCTTCATCAACCGGTAGAGCGTCGTCCGGTCCACTCCGAGCGTGGCGGCGGCCTCGACCCTGTTGCCGCCGGCGGTGGCGAGTGCAGCCTTGATTCGCGCCGCCGCCGCGCGATCGAGGGTCGTCTGCAGCGTGCCCTCTTCCTGCGCGTTCGCATGCTGATCGCGAGTCGAATCTTCCGTCGCCGCAGTCGCATCGCCGCTCGCGGATGCGGCAGATGCCGCGCTTGCCGTTGATGCCGAAGCCGCGTGGGCCGCATGAGAAACTCCCGCGACCAGGTCCTCGTCGGCAGCGTCCTCGTCAAAAGCGAACGCCTCGGGCGTCAACGTCTCCTGCCCGCTCATCACGACCGCTCGCTCGATTACGTTCTCGAGCTCGCGCACGTTGCCCGGCCACGAATAGTGCTGCAGCGCTTCTTCGGCCTGCGGTGAGAGCATGAGCGGACGGCCGGCTTCGGTCGAATGAAAGGCGAGAAAATGATTCGCCAACGGAATGATGTCTTCGCGGCGATCGCGCAGCGGCGCGATCCTGAGCGGAATCACGCTCAGGCGAAAATACAAGTCCGCGCGGAAGCGGCCGGCCGCAACCTCGCTGCGCAGCTTGCGATTGGTCGCAGTGACTATGCGGACATCCACCTTGCGCGGCTTCGACCCGCCGACGCGCAGCACCTCGCCGTCTTCGAGCACGCGCAGCAGCTTGGCCTGGAAGTCCGGGCCCGCCTCTCCGATCTCGTCGAGAAACAAGGTGCCGCCGGTGGCGCGCTCGAAGCATCCCGCGCGGTCGCGGATGGCGCCGGTGAACGAACCCTTCTCATGGCCGAACAGCTCGCTCTCGACCACGCCGTCTGCCAGCGCCTTGCAGTTGATTGCGAGGAACGGACCGTCGGCGCGATTGCTCCAGTAGTGAAGCATCCGGGCCACCAGCTCCTTGCCGGTGCCGGTCTCACCTTCGACCAGCGTCGTCGTGCGCGACGGCGCGACGCGCCTGATCATCGCAACGAGCTGACGGCTCTTGGGTGCTTCCGCGATGAAGCCGGCGGCGCGGCTGGCGACGTCGAGCTGCTCGCGCAGTTTGCGGTTCTCGCGTTGCAACGCGTTCATCTCGACCGCGCGGGTGACGACTGCGTTCAGCTCGTCGTTGTCGAACGGCTTCGTCACGTAGTCGAAGGCGCCGCCGCGCAGCGCCTCTTTGGCCGACTCGGCCGCCGGCAACGGCACCGACATCACGACCGCTACGTCCGGCTGCTTGCTCTGCACTTTCTTTAGTAAGTCCATCCCATCCATCCCCGGCATCCTCATGTCTGCGACGATTACGTCTGCGCCACTATGTTCGAGCACCTTCAAGGCGGCCTCGACTGTTGGACACGTTTCGCATTCGTAACCGGCCTGTGAAAGTACCGTCGCGGCGCCCCGCGCTACGTGGAACTCATTATCCACGATGAGCACTCGCGCCTTGCTGTGTACGTTGCGCTCCTGCACGTCACTACCTAAAGACGACGTTTGCCCAAAGATGACAAACGCAGCTTAGTGTAGCATTCTCGCCCTCGCCTCCCGGACTGTCAATAAGGGGTAAAAAGCCAGGAACTTAAAGGCTTTTTGACGTTGCGAGAGTGAAACGTCGCCGCGAGTCGCAAAAGCGCCACTGATCTCGAAAAGAAGGAGAAGTGCGCAGACGCTACAATCTAATCAACGGCCAGTGCGTGCCTCTCCCTCCAGAAGAGCGCAAACGGAGAGACAAAGTCTCACGTCTTTTGCGCGTTTAGTTGAGCGATTCTCGCCGCTAATTCGCCGAAGCGTTTCGCGCGGTGAGCGGAACCGGGAGCAACCCTGGCGGTGACGCCAGATAGCCGAGGGCGGGCTCGTTCTGGTAGTCGAGCGCGTCGCGCTCCTGGCGGGCGTTGTCGCGAGCTTCGCAGTTCTGTTGGTCAGTGCCCTGGCAGGTCGTGGTCGCGTCAGCCGTTTGAGAGCATCCGTAGATAGCGGTGGCAGCCGCCAGTATAGCGACGGCCAAAAGGAGTCGTCTAATCGCGCTGTCGACCATCGTTCCGCCGATAACTTAGCAGATTCTTCGGATCGCATCGATACGACGAGGACGCATGCGCCCAAAATATTTCGATCAGGTCATTTCTTCGGCTCCTTGCCGGTGCCTTCGAGCTTGACGCTTCTTTCGAACGTTGGCTCGAGGTTGTCGTATGATCATCAGCGTGCCTTTGTACTTCATCGCGGCGGTCGGCGCGAACGTCACCCCCACTTCGCAACTGCCCGCCTTGACGCCCTTGGATTTCGGCCCGAGGTCATCGTCGTCGCAAGTCTGCGTGATGCTGAACGGGCTGGTCACGCCGTTTTCCATCTCGATCAGAATCGGCAGCGGCACCTTTTTCTTTTTAACTTTGCCCGCGTTGATGACCTTCACGTCCTTGGTCTTGTTCGATCCGACTTCGACATCGCCGAAGTCCAGCCGTCTTCGGCGAGACCTTGAGCTTGCCGACGACCGGAGTCGGCGTCGCCGTCGGAGTCGCTGTGCGCGTCGCCGTTGCAGTAGGAGTCGCGGTCGGAGTCGGCGATGCGGCCGAAGCAATCACGTTGAAGCCTTCCGACGCGTTCGACGGGTTGTATTGCGCGGTGCCGGCGAAGCTCGCGCTCAGCGTCACGCTCCCCGCGCCGCTGGCAGTGACCTGGCACGATGCGTTGCCGTTGGAGTCGGTGGCCGCCGAACAATTCGCGCTCCCCAACGAGAGTTCCACTTCCTGACCCGCGAGCGCAGCCGACGGGCGTCACGGACACGTCAGTGAGATTCGCCGACAGATTCACTGGCTGACCCGCCGTACCGACGGTTGGACTCTGATTGAGCGTCAGGAACGTGACATCGGTTCCGCCTCCCCAGGTGACCACCGAACTATTCGAAGTCACGGGCGAGCCGCTCACGGTGGCGCTGGCGACGAGCGTATCGACCCCCTCATGCGTGCCCGTGTAGCTGAACGAAGCCACACCTCCGGTAGTGTTAGCCTGTACGACCTGCGGGTTGGCGCCGGAGATGCTGAGCAGGACGGGCGTCCCATCAGGCACGGTCGTGTAGTTGAAGGTTGCCGTGAAGTTCTGCGTACTGCCCTGTGCTGGGTTGGGCGAGATACCGATCGGCGCGAGATACAACGACGGCGACGGATTGGCCGCAGCGTACGTGCACGCACCGCTGGTGTCCGTGATTCTGAAAACCGCAACGCCGCGCGCCGCGTAGACGCATCCGTCAGGCCCGATAATCATGTTGTAGGCCTGTCCGTTGTTAGTCACCGTAGTGGCGCTCTGCGTGACACTGTCGCCGGTCACGTCGAACGTCCCGATCCCGCCCGGCGCGTTGTCGATTCCATTGAAGCTCGAGATAAGGAACTGCGCGGCGCTGCTCGAAGGGCTGCCTTGCGCGATGAGTCCCAGGCCGTAAGATGAAAAACCGCCAAGCGCGCTCACGGTCGGCGTCGTTGGACCGTTAGTCCCGCTGACAACCGCGATCTCACCGCCGCCTCCAGAAGTTGTAATGTAAATCGATCCGCCCGGTGCGAATGCTTCAGTGCCATTCGGACTGCCGGGCAGCGTCGCGTACAGCGAAACGCTCGGCGAGCCGCTCGGATCGGAGATGCGCCAGAGCGAGGCGTTGTTGAGCCCCGCCACCCGAGCAGTTGTCGTCGGCGAAGAGGTCTCCGCTCAGTGGATCGATCGAAATCAGCGCGGGGCACGTGAGCCCTGACGCGACGGTACCCGATATGGCGCCGGTGGACTGATTGATCGTCACCACCTCGCCGTTCATGTAGTTGCCGCCGGTCTCATTCACGCCGCCGTACAGGTTTCCCTTACTGTCGATCGCCAACTCATCCAAGGTCGGAATTGCGGTCTGAGTCAGCAACGTACTCGAATCAGCCACCCCGCCACCCGGCGGAAACTTGTAGATGTCGCCGGTCGGCTGATCTACCGCGAAGAGATTACCGCTCGCATCAAACGCGAGGCCGAAGGCCCCCGGACATCCGCTGACGCATACTCCGCTGACGCAGAAATTCTCCGCGGTGAAGCCGGTCGCGTACGGCTGCGCGATATACCCCGGCGCCGCGACGAAGGTGTTCGAGCAGCCGGGCTCAGGCGCGTCGCTGAAGCTAACGGTGCCGGTCTCCGGAAATGGAACGTTGCCGTCGGTCACATCGACGGCCGAGTACGTGATGGTTTCGTTGTTCGAGTCCACTGCGCTGAATTCGATCTTGCCGTTGGCGTCGGTAACCTGCGGATTCGGTCCGCTGATCACCGAGTTACCGCCAGTCTGCGAGATCTGGATCAGCTTGCCCGGAGTGGGACGCCCCAGCGAGTCCTGTAGCGTAACCGTGATATCCGCCGGCGTCTTTCCATCGGCGGTCACCTCCGACGGCCCGGCTATCAGGCTCGCGCCGAGCGGCGGGCGGCGTTACGAACTGGACGACCGGCGTTTGTGTCAGCGTTACGCCATCGGTCGTGTCCGCTACCGTCAAGGGAACATTCTCTACTTTGGATCTGTCAGCTGGAAGACAACGTTGCCATCGTTGTCGGTTACCGCGCTGGCGGAGTTATGGTTGGCAGACTGCCAGAATTCGCGGTCAGCGATACGGTTTTACCGCTGACAGGAAAGTTGTTGGCGTCCGCAAGGACCACTTGTACCGTTGCCAAGGTCTTGCCGTCCGCCGGACCGGAGCCGCCCAATTATTGCCGCCCGCTACGGCGATCGACTGAGCCGTGCTTACGGTACCCGTCTTCTTGCCGGTCAGACCCAGTCTCAACTGCAAAAAATCGGGCGAACCAAGGCCTACATGCGCAAAATCGCTGCCCATGCTGGCGGCGTCGTGGAATGCAGGAGTGCCGGCCAGTGCGTAAAGATACAGATTGGCGTTCCCGAGGTTCATCGTGAACATCGAGTTCAGGTCGGCGGTGTAGGCCGCCCATTCCGGTGCTGACATACTTGTCCCGCCAAAGAGTTTCCCGGATGGACAACCGCCGTCGTCCGCCTGACAAATCTGGACGCCTTCCGATGGGTCAGCCGCCACGACCACGTCAGGTATCGAGCGCATTCCAGAGCCGCCCTGGTAAGCTGGGGCAGCGAAGAATTTGCTAACGCCGAAGCCACCCTGACCCGTTGGCGGCATCTCGGCTGTGCCATCCCACCACGTTTCGGACCCGTAGGTCAGACCGGGCCCGGGTGTTGGGGTGGTGCCGCCCACGGCGGTAGCGTTTGGCGAGTCGGCTGGAACCCCAATCGTATTTGGACTTCCGTCTAGGCACGTACTTCCCGAGTCACCAGTGCCATTGAATACACTGATGCCGCTGGCTGCCGCCGTCTGCAGGACTGAATCGATACTGCTGGCTTCGGCGGGTGTCGTTTGATCCTCGCATTGCGACCACGAGTTGCTGATGACCGTATCGCCATCGTTGATCATGGCGTTGAACATTGTCTCGAAGCTCGTGCTCGGCGGCGCATCATAGACCACGTAACTCACGCCGGGCAGTTCGGCCAAAGCCAACAACATGTCGACATCGAGGATCACTTCAGACTCGCCCGGCCCCGGTGATGCTACCCCACCGTTAACTGCAAACTCGCTGAGGTTCGCGGGCGGGCCATCCCCACCAAGCAATCCTAACCAGTTCGATATATCGGTAGGCTTGAAAGTATCGAACTCCAACAGGCCGATTTTCTGAGGGTTAGTAACTGTAGCCGGTTTCACCGCTTCGGAGTGGCTCAATAAGGTCGCGCCCCCACCTTTCGGGAATATACCGAGGCCCCCGAAATCTTGCGCGAATTGGGGACACTCGCTTGCAGCCTGATTGGTCCAAACGCTTTGATCGCCCGTGGCTGCGATTATCGAACAACCTAGGAAGTAACCAGCGGAACCCGCAGCAAAATAGAGGCACGTGTATGCGCCGAAAGTGGCCAAGGCCGCGATCCTCGCCGCAGTCAGGCCAATCGCACTCAGAATTCCGCTGAACAGGTTTCCTGCGATAAATGGGACAGGCGATGAAGTTAAGCAGATTGCCTTGGTGGTTTGCCAATTTGGTGCGGCCCCGCTCGACTAGCTTGCTCGGGAGACGCCGATACGCGAACCGCTCGATTTGGCAATCCGAGATTAGACAATCCGGCGATAACTTGAATGCGAGGTGCCAACCGTGCTGGTACGGCTGGCCCGCGATCATTCGCGAAGAACGTCCGCTTGCTGACTCTATAGTCGCGAAAATTTATATCGAAGGCGTTCTCGGCCTGAGCGCGCGTGCCGCGTTCCGTCAAAGTCAGCCGGTTTCTGGAGCCCTCGACCAGTTTAAACCCGTCCGTACGAAGAAAGATCAGGACCGAGCGATAATCTTCACGTGATGGACCGAAAGTGTCAGCAATCTGGCGCTGCGTCCTAAAATGGTGAAAATTCTTCGAGTGTGGATCGTAGATTTCGTGCAGATAGCGTTCAAAGCCAGCTTGATCGTCGCGCCTTAAAACGATCGTTAGCGTGATCGGCTGCGAGCCGCTGTTCGGCTTCGACGGGACGACAGTTGCTTTCGCCAGCGCCTGGCAGTACATGCCCCGGCAGACGAACCATCGCGGGCGAGATTTCAGGATTTTCAGTGCTTGCTATCGCTAGGTTGGGGGGAAGAGCTGCGGTGAACGCCAGAATCAATAGCCACAGACGGATCCGAGACATCTCAGCACGAACCTCCATTTTCAAGTCCTGATTTCGACCGCGATCGGGCTCCTGGATCGCATCAACCCACAATTTTTCGCCAACGCATGTTTCAAGCTGAAATTCACGCGCAAATCATTTCTTCGGCTCCTTGCCTGTGCCCTTGAGCTTGACGGTTCTCTCAGACTTGGTCTTCTAGGTTCGTATCTATCGTGAGCGTGCCTTTGTACTTCATCGCGGCGGTCGGCGTGAAGGTGACTGCCACTTCGCAGCTCCCGGCCGCCACTCCCTTCGATTTCGGCCGAGGTCGTCGTCGTCGCAGGTCTGCGTGACGGTGAACGGGTTGCTCGCGCCCTCTTCCATCTCGATCAGAATCGGGAATGGGACTTTTTTCTTTTTTGACCTTGCCGGCGTTGATGACCTTCACGTCTTTGATTTTGTTCGAGCCGACCTCGACGTCGCCGAAGTTGAGCGTCTTGGGCGAAATCTTCAGCTTGCCGACGACCGGCGTCGGCGTCGCCGTCGGCGTTGCCGTGCGCGTCGCCGTCGCGGTCGGAGTTGGAGTCGCGGTTGATGTCGCAGCCGACTCAACACGTTGAGACCGTTCGAGGAGCTCGACGCAGTAGACGATCCGGTGCCGGCGAAAGTTGCCGTCAGGGTCTCGATGCCGGTGCCGCTAGCGGTTATCTCGCAAGTCGCGATGCCTTGCGCGTTGGTCGCGGCCCCGCACTTCTGGCCACCGACTGTGAAGTTGATTGTCTCGCCCGAGAGCCAACGGTCGCATTCTGCGAGACGTCCGTCAACGACGCTATGAGGTTGACTGTCTGGCCCTCGATAGCGCCCTTTGGACTCTGGTTAATGCTCATAAATGTCACATTCAAGCCCGCGCCCCAGGTTACCGTCGCCGGTGTCGAGCTCACGACGTTGCCGCCAATCGTCGTCGACGCCATTACGTTATCGATTCCCTCGTGCGCGCCAACATAGCTGAAGGTCGCAACTCCGCTCGCGTTCGTATTCGCAAGACCAGTGATCGGATTCGCTCCGGTCACCGCAACCGTAATCGGCGTTCCGGTCCGGACCGTTGCGAAATGCACCGAAGCGGTCAGCCTTTGCGTGGTGCCCTGCGCCGGGTTTGGCGTGGCCACCGAAGGCGTCAGCGCAATCGACGGGCTCGCGACATTGGTGCTGTAGGTGCAATCGCCGGCGGTGTCGGTAATCCTGAACACCGCGTTGCCATCGGCTAGATAGATGCACCCGTCCGGTCCGAAGACCGTAATCAGAGTTTGGATGCCGACGCCGCTGTTCGCCAGCAAGGCACCGGCGCTGGGCGGGCTCGTGGTCAAATTGAAAGTGCCCAGGCCGCTACTGCTGGGATTGTTCGCCAGACTCCCGGAGATCAGATACTGTGCGCCGCCGCCTGTTGCGGTTCCCGCGGCCAGCAGAATATCGTCGGCCGCATTGATGCTCGAGAGAGTGGTAACCGCTGCCGGCTGAGTAGTGTTGGTGCCGCCGACTTTCACCACGGTGCCGGTAGTTGGTGCCGAACTTGGTTCCGCCGAATGTGTAGATGGTTCCGTCGGCGTGAAGGTTAGCTGGTAGTTGCCCTGAGTGGGCAGCGTCGCGTAGCTCGAGAGGGTGGCGCTTCCACTGCCGGGATTGGAGACCCGGTACAGCGTATTACTCCCGGACGGGCCTTCGCACGCGTCATTGACGAACAAGTCGCCGGTGAGCGGATCGGCCGCCATGTCCTCCGCACACTTGATACCCGTCACCACGGTTCCGACCACTGTGCCGTTCGACGGGTCGAGTTCGATGACACCGCCGGTACTAGTCCCGCCGGTGGTTGCGCCCTGCGCCGCGTAGAGATTGCCGCCCTCGTACACCAACTGGCCCACTGCGGGATCAGTGTGCTATTGAGCAGGTTGGTTGCACCGGCTACGCCGCCGCCTGAGGGAAGCTTGTAGATATCGCCGGTCGGCAGATCAGACACGTAGATATTGCCCGAACCGTCGAACGCGATTCCGCCCGCGCCCGGGCATCCGCCGAAGTTCACCTGGCCGTCGCCGTACGAGAAGTTCGTCGCGAGCAGGCCGGTCACGTACGGCGTCACCACGTATCCTGACGCCGCGATCGGAGTGCCGTTGCCGCAGCCGGCCTCAGGCCCGCTGCTAAAGGCCACCTCGGCCGTTCCAGGAAACGGCAGATTGCCGTCAGTCACGTCGGTCGCGCTGTAGGTCACAGTTTCGTTGTTGGTATCGGTCACGGTGAACTGGATCTGCCCGCTGCCGTCGGTGACCGGCGACGGCCCGGTGATGAGCGAATCGCCGGTCTGGACTATCTGCACCTGCTTGCCCGGTGTGATGGTCCCGCGATGAGGCTCGCTCCGGCCGCGGGAATAACAATAAAATCAATAGCCTGGGGCGTAGCCAGCGTAACGCCGTCAGTCTGGTCTGTCGCGGTGAGGGTGACGTCCTCGAGCTTCTCGTCCGTGACCTGAAAAGTCACGGAACCATTAGAAGTGCTTGAAACCCCGCTCGTGGGCGTGACCTGGGCAACGGCGCTGAATTTAGGGGAAAGTTTTACCGTCTTGCCGCCGACGCTGTTTCCGTTTGCATCGAGCAACTGCACGGTGACGTATCCGATGGTCTTGCCGTCATGACTCAATTTTATTTGGAACAACGCCATCGACTGGTGTCTGAATGGAGAGATCCTCGGTCGAGAGGGTCGCACTGGGGTGTTCCGAGGTTTTGGCCGGCAAGCAGCAGGTCCAGCGCGCTGCCGTTGGGCGATCCCAGGCCGACGTGGTAAAAATCGCTTCCCAGCGCCGAGGCATCGTGGAAGGCGCCGGCCCTCAGCCAGGGGGTATATCTTGGGATTCAGGAATCCCAGGTTAGTGCCTTGCGCCTGGTTCAGGAGGGCGACAAAAGCTGCCCACATCGGCGCAGCGACGCTGGTGCCGCCGTAGAGCAAACCGGTCGGGCAACCTCCTGCGTCCGCTTCACAGATTTCTGTCCCCGTAAAAGGATCCGCATTGACCACCACGTCTGCAATGGATCGGTTGCCCATGCTGTTGAGGCTGCTCTGATAACTCGGGGTTGTGAATAAGTTGCTGATGCCGAAGCCGCCAGACCCGGCCGGCGGAGTGGTGCTGTCATCATTCCACCAGCTTTCTGAGCCATAGGTATATGAGGGGCCGGGACTCTCCGATCCGCCTCCTGACCGCAATGGCGTTAGGCGAATCTGCCGGTACCACGATGGTATTCGCGGAGCCGTCCAGACATGTGCTGCCGCTGTCGCCACTACCGTTCAGGACGGTGATCCGGCGACGGCCGCGTTCTGGACATCGAATCAATGCTTTCCACGTCGGCAATGTTGTTTCATCTTCGCAGTAGGGCCAACCGTTGCTGACGATCGTGACCTTATCCGTCAGCATCTGGTTGAAAATATCTTGAAACTCCATCCTGACCCTTGGAACGGCGCATCATAGACAACGGTCTTGCACCGGGCGCGAGCACCAATGTGGTATCGATATCGAGCAGAACTTCGCTCTGATCCTCACCAGGCGCAGCTACCCCGCCGTTCACTGCTACCACGCTAAGTTGATCGATCAGACTCGGCGACAGGCCAGCGAGAGCAAGATAGTTGGACACATCGCTCGTATGGAACGTATCGAATTCGAGCAGCCCAATGGTCTGCCCGGTGCCGTCCACCTGGCTCCAAGGAACCGAAGTCAAAGGAGACTTCGCAATCGCCCGGTCGAACTGAATTGGTGAGCCCATTACCGAGCAACCCGTAACGAAGTTGTATGTTGTCTTGTTGTACACGTCATTGACGCAGGCTTTGTAATCGAAGCCAGCAGTGAAGTAGCAGGCGGAGTCGTAATGTAGGTAGCGCCACATTTTATTGCCGCAGCTATGTAAGCATGGTGAGGTTTTTGCTGAGTTGATAACCCCGCTATTGCCTGAACATGCGCGGCAAGTTGCGCCGGTAGCGCCGGATCGCTTCCATTGGCGTAGAAGGTGCGTCCCTTAGCCTCGTAATCGCCGATGTGGATCGTGAAAGCCCGTTCCGCGCTCGCGCGACTGCCGCGCACCGTTAACGTCAGCCGGTTCGCTGATCCGCGCACCAGCCCGCCGGATCGATTCGCGTGAAGATAGGCCAGTACCGAATCGTAGTCGGCGGGCCTTGGTCTGAAGCGATTGGCTATCTGCCGCTGCGTCAGAAATTTGTGGAGATCTTTGAATGCGGATCTTGTATATTTGTTGCAGATAGCTCTCGAAGCCTGCCTGGTCGTCACGCCTTAGAACAATCGTCAGTGTGATCGGCTCCGATCCGCTGTTCGGCTTCGACGGGACGACGGTCGCCTTCGAGAGCGCGGGCAGTACATGGCCCGGCAGTCGAACCATCGCGGGCGCGGCCCGCGTTGAATCATAGGCGCTAGCGCCGGCGATGGTATGCGCTGGCCAGGAGAAACGATTTAACGACAGGACTAGCAGCCTAAAATGGGTTCTGGACGATATAACCGACAATTCCATTTCACGAACTCCCCTCTCCGGATTCGCGACGACGCCTTGAACTCGCATTGAAAATCCGAGTTTCGTACGAACGCGAAATTAGAGCCTGAAGTTCGGTCTCAACGGCCCTTCACGCAGCCGAAACGGATCACCGATCCCGCGCCGTCACATCATCATTTCTTCGGCTCCTTGCCGGTGCCCTTGAGCTTGACCGTTCTTTCGGGTTTGGTCACGAGGTTCGTATCTATCGTGAGGGTGCCTTTGTATTTCATCGCGGCGGTCGGCGCGAACGTCACCCCGACCTCGCAACTCCCGGGCGGCACACCCTTGGACTTGGGGTTGAGATCATCGTCGTCGCAAACCTGCGTAATCGTAAACGGGCTCATCACGCCGTTTTCCATCTCGATTCCAGAACCGGCAGCGGCACTTTCTTCTTCTTGACCTTGCCCGCGTTGGTGACCTTCACGTCCTTGGTTTTGTTCGATCCGACTTCGACATCGCCGAAGTTAATCGTCTTCGGCGAGACCTTGAGCTTGCCGATTACCGGCGTCGGCGTCGCCGTCGGAGTCGCCGTGCGCGTCGCCGTGGCGGTCGGTGTTGCAGCCGTGACGAGCACGTTGAACCTGCCGAGGCATTCGACGCGAGCAGCTCCTCGGTTCCAGCGAAGCTGGCGGTCAGCGTCTCCATGCCGGCGCCACTGGCGGTGAGCTGACAGGTCGCGATACCTTGCGCATTCGTCGGACCGTTGCAGTTCTGGCCGCCGACCGAGAAGTCGATGGTCTGGCCGAACACCGCAGTCGCTGGATTCTGCGAGACGTTAGTCAACGACGCGATGAGGTTAACCATCTGTCCCGGGACAGCACCCTTCGGGCTCTGGTTGATGCTCACGAAGGTGGTATCCGAACCCGCTGCCCAAGTCACAACGGCCTGATTGGAAACCAGTACGGTGCTGCTTACCGCAGGGTACGCGGTTATAGTGTCAAGGCCCGGATGTGCGGCGGTGTAGCTGAATGACGCCTGTCCGTCTGCATTCAGTGTCACCTGTCTGGTCAGCGGGTTGGCACCGGCGACACCGAATATGACCTGAGTCCCCGCCGGAGGAGTCGCATAGTGGACACTAGCATTGAAGGTTTGCGACGTACCCTGCACCGGATTCGGCGACACTGAAGTCGGCGTGAGCGCAATCGAAGGAGACGACAGCGCGCTCGCATAGGTGCAGTCGCCGGCCGTGTCCGTACTCCTAAACACAGTGGGTCCCTGCGAGCCGTAGATGCATCCGTCGGTGCCGATGGTCAGGCAGTTGGCGCCCGCTTTTGTCGTTAAGGCGGTCGCCAGCGTCGGTGGACTGCTCGTCAGGTCGACCTCGTTAATGCCGACGGTGGCACCGTCCACAAATGGTGTCCCGATCAGGTATGTCCCTGCACCGGTCCCGCCTGCCAGCAATCCGAATTGGCGAGCTGCAGGCCAGGCAGAGTGGTGACGGTCGGCGTCGTCGGACCATTGTGCCGCTGATTTCGGCGACGTTGACCTCTGAGCCGGTGTAGGTCCACGCGTAGATCGTTCCTCCCGGAGCGAACGCCAGGGTCGCGTTGGAACCCGGCGACAGTGTGGTGTACACCGAAGTAGATGGCGACGCGCCACCCGGATCGGAGACGCGCCAGACCGAGTCGTTCGCGTAACTCTCGGTGCAGGTGTCATCGGTAAAGAGATCGCCGCTCAGCGGATCGATCGAAATTGCCGTGGGACAAATCTCGGTAGAAGAAATCGTTCTTGTTATCGCGCCGGTGGATGGATTGAGCTGGAGGATAGAGCCGGTTGTAGAATCCGCAGAGCTCACATCGAGGCTGGCGAACAAGTTGCCGCTTGAATCGAAGGCCAGGCCTGACAGCGTCTGGCCAAGCGAAGTGCTGGTGAGTTTCGTGCTGGGTCCTGCGACACCACCGCCGGGCGGGAACTTGTAGATGTTCCCCGTGGTGAACTCATTGACGTAGAGATTCCCCGAGCTGTCGAACGCGATACCGGTCGCTCCCTCGCAGTTGAAATCGACCTGCTGGCCGCCGCCGGTAGTGAGGCTTTGGACAGTGAAACCGGTCGCAACGGTGTGACGACGAATCCAGGCGCGGCGACCGGAGGCGGGCTGGTGCAGGCGTTGCTCGGGTCGCCGCTGAAATCCACCACGGCGCAGCCCGGGACCGGCAAGTTGCCGTCGGTCACGTCGACTGCCGCGTAGGTAACCGATTCCATGGCGACCTGGTTACCGTGAACCCTACCTTGCCGCGGCCCCTGTCACCTGCGGACTCGGATTGGTGATCACCGAGCTGCCGGTTTGCGAAAGAGTGACCAATTTGCCCGGGGTCGGGCGGCCGACGAATCCTTGAGGGTGACGGTGATGACGGAGTCTGAATGCCATCGTTGGCCACACTGTAGAGACCGGCGACGGTGGCCCAGACGCTGCTGGCGGGGTTACAAATGCAAGCGTCGGAGTTGTGGATACTGCACGCTGTCGGTGGTATCATTGGCGGTGAAGTCGGCGTTTCCGCCGTCAATCGGTGACCGTAAATGCGACCTCGCCGTAGGCATCGGTGACGGCGCTCGGCGGCGTTATCGTTGGGCTGCCAGCGTTGGCGCTGAACGAGACATTCTTCCTGACGAGCGTTGCCGTTCGCGTCACACAGCCGTACGACCACGGTCCCGGCCTTGGTCCCGTCCGCGGAACTCCCCCGGTCCAGAGATATTGAGAGAGGACGCCACAGGGAGATAAGGCGCGACCGTCGAGACGCCCGCGTCAGGCGTCCGGGAACGCGCCGCTGATTTCGAGGAACAACGTGTTGAGATTGGGCGAACCTAGGCCGACATGCGCGAAATCACTGCCCATCGACGCCGCGTTATGGAAAGTACCTGGATTTGCGTAGATCATTGGGTTAAGAGACCCAGGTTATTGCCCATAGCCTGATTAAGCACTGCCACGAACCCGGCCCATTGCGGGGCCGAATAGCTGGTGCCGCCGTAGAGAAGCCGTTCGGACATCCGCCGTTGCTCGCCTGGCAGAGCATGACGCCCAGCGCTGGGTCGGCATTCATCACCACGTCGGGAACCGATCTCGCCCGTGGCCAAGCCGGTCTGATAGGTCGGAACCAAAGAATTTGCTGACACCGAAACCGCCCTGGCCGGCCGGCGGCGTATCGCTGCTTCCGTTCCACCAGGTTTCGGTCTGATAGGTGAACCCTGTTCCGGTGATAAGCGACGACCCGCCAACCGCAGTGGCATTGGGAGAATCCGCCGGCACAGCGACCGTATTCGCGGCACCATCGAGGCAGGTGCTGCCGCTGTCGCCGCTGCCATTGAATACAGTGATACCGGCGGCTGCGGCGCTTTGGAAAATCGAGTCGATGCTCTGAACGTCTGCGAGTGTGGTTTGATCCTCGCAGTAGGCCCAACTGTTGCTGATCACCGTGACCTCATCGTCGATCATCTGGTTGAATAGCGCCTGGAAACTGCCCGGACCATTGAACGGCGAATCGTAGACGACGACATCCGCGCCGGTTGCGATAGTCATTACGGTATCGATGTCGAGGAGTACCTCGGCCTGATTTGCCCCGGTGTCGCTCCGCCGTTAACATTTTTCTCGCTAGCTGACGATCTGCGAGGAGGATGCTCCGATCAGGTCCAGGTAATCGCTTACATCGCTGGTCTGGAAAGTGTCGAATTCCACCAGGCCAATTTTCTGACCCGCACCAGTAAAAGGAATACTAACGTCCGGATTTGCTATTGGGCGTCCTTTGAATATCGCAGCTGAGCCGGGACCGGGGCACTGGAGACTTACCAAGGCCGGAAACCCAAAAAGTTGCCCGCCTGCATACTTCTGAAGGCACTCAAGCACTTGGTAAAGATGGTCGCGGTTGGCGGCGGCGGCACGTACTGCGGCGCCCGAAAACATGCGAGCGAACCGAGTGCGCAGATTATTGGTCCCTCCAAAGCTCCGATCAATTGGTCGTCGGGCTGAGGCCTCTCCTGGTTTGCCAGTCCGGCAACCGCCTGGAGATGCGTAGCCAACTCAGGGGGCAGCGCTTGGCCGACATGATTGGCGGAAATACTCTTGTCCTTATGCGGCGTCGCCAAATCCGACAGGCCCGCGACCGTCAGCAGGTGCGCGGCCAGCTCGGACGGCATTGCGGGGTCGGTGTCGTTGGCGAAAAACTTTTTATCCTTCACGCTGTATTCTTGGATACGTACCTGGAACAGCCGCTCCGCTTGCGCTCGCGTGCCGCGCATCGTCAGAGTCAGTCGGTTTTTGGATCCAGCCAGCAGCTCGAAACCGTTGGCTCGCATGTACCGCATCGTCGAGTAGTAAACCTGCCTCGATGGGCCGAAGCGATTAGCTATCTCGGGCTGCGTCAGAAATTTGTGGAAATTTTTCGAGTGCGGATTGTAGAGGTCGTGCAGATACGTCTCGAAGGCTGGCTGATTCTCGCGCTTGAGGACGAGCGTCAGCGTGATCGGCGCATTCTCATCTTGGGGATTCGATGGAACGATGGTCGCCTTCGCCAGCGCGGGCAGCACGTGGCCCGGGAGACGAACCATCGCGGGCGCGGCGTCGGGATGCCCGGTGCTTGCCCGGCCCATCGAGGGCAACGCGTACAGAACGGCAGCGAACAGCAGGACTGGCAGCCACAGACGGGCTCGAGAAATCTGAGCCTGAATTCTCATCTTAAATCCCCATTTTCAACTTACGACGACGGATTTTTACTCGCATCAACTCTTAATTCGGTGTGTGCGCGAGTTTCAAGCTCAAATTAACGCTCAGGGCACTTTTTACAAAGTTTCTTGCAGCGCACCCATGCGCGGCTGCATCGTCATTTCTTCGGCTCCTTGCCGGTGCCCTCGAGCTTGACGCTTCTTTCGAAGGTCGGTTCGAGGTTGTCGATGATCATCAGCGTGCCCGAGTACTTCATCGCCGCGGTCGGCGCGAAGGTCACCCCAACTTCGCAACTCCCCGGCGCCATTCCCTTGGACTTGGGGTTGAGGTCGTCGTCGTCGCAGGTTTGCGTGATGCTGAACGGACTGCTGACGCCTTTTTCCATCTCGATCAGAATCGGCAGCGGGACTTTCTTCTTCTTGACCTTGCCGGCGTTGATGACCTTCACGTCTTTGAGCTTGTTCGAGCCGACTTCGACATCGCCGAAGTCCAGCCGCTTGGGCGAGACCTTGAGCTTGCCGACGACCGGCGTCGGCGTCGCCGTCGGAGTCGCCGTGCGCGTTGCCGTGCCGTCGGAGTCGCCGTTGGAGTCGCGGCCGGACCGACCACCATGAACCCCTTCGAGTCGCTCGACGGGTTATATTGCCAGGTTCCCGGGAAGTTGGCGGCAAACGTCATCAGTCCGCTGCCGGAGGGCGTGATCCCGCAGGAGGCGTCGCCGCTGCTATCGGTTGTCGCACCGCATCCGCCGCCGCCGATCGTGAAGTTGACCGACTGGCCCGCAAGCGCAACCGGAGTACTCCCCGATATGTCCGTCAGGTTCGCGATCACCGTGACTTCCTGGCCCTGTGACGTGCTGGTCGGGCTGAGATTGAGAGTCAGCAGGGTCACATCGGTACCCGGTCCCCAATTGATCACCGCCTGATTCGAAACGAGCGACGAACTGCTGACGGTGGCCGAGGCGGTGATGGTATCCACTCCCTGATGGCCGCCGGTGTAAGTGAACGATGCGGCGCCGCCTGTGGTATTGGTATCGAGAACTGTCGGGTTCGCTCCGGTCACACTTTGAGTGACGGGAGTTCCGTCGGCGACGGTTACGGTGACATTGTGGAAGCGGGCGGTGAACGTCTGCTCGTCCCCTGCTGAGGATTCGACGCGAACGTCGTCGGCGTCAGCGAGATCGACGCCGTGGGCGGTGCCCGTGTACTTGCAGGCGCCGGTGGTGTCGGTGATCTTCCACACCCCGCCGCCGCCCAGCGACATGTAGACGCATCCGTCGGGGCCGGTGATCAGATTGCCCCCGCCGCCGTTAGCGATGATGGTCGTGCCGACGGTCGGCGGCGAAGTCGTCAGATCGACGACGCTAGTCGTGATAGGCACGTTGGGATTCATGCTGTTGTTGCGGGGAAGGTTGGCGATCAGGAATTGAGCGTCGCCATTGGACTGCGTTCCGTACGCGAGCAACCCCAGGTAGTACAAACTGTGCGAGTTGGGCAATATGGTCACGGCGGGTGGATCGGGCCCGTTGGTCCCTGTCACCATCACCCTCACTGTCACTACATGATATACATGTCGCCGCTGGGAGCGAACGCGATAGTAGCATTGGGGGTGTTCGGCAGGGTCGCGTACACCCTGGTCGTCGGGCTGGCGGAGGCCCTGGATTCGCCATAGCGCGTGTTGCCCCCTCCTCCTCCGCATGAATCGTCGGTGAACAGGTCGCCGCTTAACGGATCGATCGAGAGCGGCTCGGGGCAGGGATGTTAGCCGGAACGGTCGCGATCACCGCGCCGGTGGAGGGATTGATTTGCCATACCTCGCCGTCGGTGTAGCTGCCGGCGGACGCGTAAAAGCTGCCGAACAGGTTGCCGCTATTGTCAACGACGAGTCCCGCCAGGCTCTCTCCGATCGTGGCAAGCAAAGTTCCGCCGTTGGCTACCCCGCCACCGGGCGGGAATCTTGTACAAATTTCCAGTCGGTATGTCGGAGACAAAAAGATTTCCGCCCGAATCGAACGCCATCCCGTAAGCGCCTGGGCAGTAGCTGAAGTTGATGTCGTCGAAGAAGAAGTCCTGCGCCTCCAATCCGGTCACGTATGGTGTCCGCGATAAATCCCGGCGCCGCCACCACCGTGTTGGAGCATCCAGCTTCCGGAGCGCTGCTGAAGGTCACCGTGCCAGTCTCTGGAAAAGGAAGATTGCCATCGGTCACGTCCACCGCCGAGTAGGTAATCGTCTCGTTGTTCGAATCCACCGCAGTGAACTCGATAACACCGCTGCCGTTGGTGACCGGCGGAATTGGTCCGCTGATCACCGAATTGCCGCCGGTCTGATTAATCTGGACGAGTTTTCCGGGCGATGGCCGGCCCAGCGAGTCCTGAAGCGTTACGGTGATATCCGCCGGAGTTATTCCGTCTGCCGTGACGGTGGTCGGGAACGCATTGAGTCCGGCCGAGGTGGAGGGCGGCGGGACGAACGACAGTGAAGGTTTCTGCGTCACGGTTACGCCATCGGTCGTATCCGTAGCAGTAAGTGTGAGATTTTCAGTGTTGAGATCGGTGATGGAAAAGACCGCGGCTCCGTCATTATCGGTCACGGCGCTGGCAGGAGTAATCGTGGAGCTGCCCGCCGCCGCGCTAAGCGAAACGCTCTTGCCACTGATTGGAAAGCCGTTGGTGTCCGTAAGGACCGTTTGCGCCAGCGCGGTGGTGGCGCCGTCGGCGGGGGCGGAGCCGTCCGCGTTGGCTCCTCCCACCGCTACAACCGAGAGGCTCGCGCTGGCCGCGCCCGGCGATAAACCGGTAAGCGCCAGCCGCAACTGTGGCAAATCGGGCGATCCCAAGCCGACGTGCGCGAAGTCGGAGCCCATCGATGCCGCGGAGTGGAACGCATTGGTCCCTGCCAACGGATACAATTGCGAGTTGGCGTTGCCGAGGTTGGAGCCCAGCATCGCGTTCAGCGTGGCCGCGTAAGCCGCCCATTCCGGCGCCGCCATACTGGTCCCGCCAAAGCGCCGCCCGCTCAGACAACCCCCTAAATCCGCTTGGCAAATCTGAAGGCCTTGCGCCGGGTCAGCATCAATCACCACATCCGGGATCGAGCGCATCGTGGAGCCGCTCAGTCCGCTCTGGTAAGACGGCGCAGCGAAGAATGTACTTACGCCGAAGCCGCTCTGTCCCGTGGGTGGCGTATGATCAACGCCATTCCACCACGTCTCGCTTCCGTACGTTATGCCAGGGCCGGGCGCGGGACTGGTGCCGCCTACCGCGGTCGCATGGGGCGAATCGGCAGGCACTCCAATGGTGTTGGCGCTGCCGTCAAGGCAGGTGGTGCCGGAATCGCCGCTGCCGTTGAAGACGCTGATCCCGCCCGCCGCTGCCGATTGCAGAACCGTATCGATGCTTTGCGCGTCGGCCAGTGACATCTGGTCTTCGCACTCGGACCACGAGTTACTGATTACCGTGTCGCCATCGTCGATCATGGCGCTGAACATCGTCCCAAAGGAGGTTCCATTGGGTGCGTCGTAAACGACGTAGCTGGTCGTGGGCACCGCAGCCAGCATCATCACCGTATCGACGTCGAGCAGAACCTCTGACTCCCCTGGTCCCGGCGTCGCCACACCGCCGTCCACCGGCACTTCGCTTAGCTGTCCGAAGTTGGCGCCGCTTCCGGATATCTCCAACCAGTCTTGTACGTCGCTCGGGTTGAAGGTATCGAATTCCAGCAGGCCAATTTTCTGAGGGTTCTTGCCCAGATTGTGTCCGGGCGCTGCGGACGATTTCTCGCGGCGGATGCGCCGCTCCGGCCCACACCGCCAGCGAGCCGGCGTTGAAGAAGTCAGCGCACCCCGCGTTGCTTGACCAAATCGAAGAGTCGGCCATAACAGCCATGAGAAACAAAGCCCATAAGCCCAGCCCGACGCGAACGCAAAACCGAGGCAGGCTACCTCGACAGCCTCCACCGCTGGCGGGACTACACCGTAACGATGCCAGCTTCCACAATACCAATCGCGGAGGGAGTAGTGGTCGGAGTTAACGGGAAACAGACGTCGTTGGTGACCTCCCAGTCCGGTGCGGACCCTGCAGCCAAGGCGGCCAGCCCGGAGTCCGGCGCCGATCGGGACGGGATCGCGAGATTTGACAAACCAGTAATCCATTGCACTCGCGACGCCAATTCAGCGGCAACGCGGGATCGGCGTCGTTAGCGCGAAAAGTCCGGCCACCGATGCGATAGTCCGCGATCCGCACGTCGATGCGCGCTCCGCATCCGCGCGCGCCGCGCATCGTGAGCGTCAAGCGATTCTTCCAGCCGCGCTCAAGCCGCAATCCCTTCGATCTCATCCAGCGCAGGACGGAATCCTAATCAGCGCGGCTCGGCTCGAAGCGATTGGCGATTTGTCGCTGAGTCAGGAAAAAGCGATGAAAGCTGGGTGACTTGGGCTCGTAGAGGTCGTGCAGAAAGCGCTCGAAGCCGGCCTGGTCGTCGCGCTTGAGCACGACCGTCAGCGTGATGCTCCCGCTGGTTTTCGGGCTCTGGCGCTCGAAGGAACAATGGTTGCCTTCGACAGCGCGGGCAGAACGTGCCCCGGCAGGCGAACTGTCGCGGGCAGAGCCGCTTTGGCGATAGATGGGCTGCTCAGGAGGAGCGCGAGGAGCGATAGAACGAGCAGTTTCAGATGGATCCGTGACAATACGACCGGCAACTCCATTTTGAATCCCCCCTAGCCTCGCGGAGACGCGTTTGGATTTGCCTTTACACCCAAAACCACGCAGACGTAAAGTCCGAGCTTGAATTGCAATTTAAGGAAGCTTTCCCACAGGGCCATAACGGGGCGATAGTCGCATCCGCACATCACGTCGCGGATCAATGCGACAGGCGCTTCGCTGAGGCGGTTACTTCTTACCGGGGGGCTCGGCGTTGCGGTTGGAGACGGGCTCGGCTGCGCTGATGGCGACGGCGTAGGTGCGAAAGTCGGAATTGCGGCAACCTGCGCAGCAGGCGGGGCGGGCGAAGTGTCGCTTTCTGCCGCCATGATCGGAGGATTCTGGCCGGGCGCCAGCGCCAGTGTCGGTTGAGCGGACGGCTGCGAATCGGTTCTTATGCGCGCGAGTATTTGACCGCGCTAGCAGAACGCTACTGGATGTTTCTCATTCCTGGTGACGCCCTCAGTAGGGGTTAGAACTGCCTCGGCCAGACCGATGGTGAAAAAGTCGGCCGCAGCTTCGGCAACGGCGATAGGGACCTTCCCTCCGGCTCCATAACCGCGGGTGTAGAGCTTGTAAAAGTCGCACGATTCCTCGTCGGACTCGATTGCAGTCGTGTCAGGAGCTCCGAGTTTGTCGAGTACCTGGTCGCGCGTCATACCGGTCTGAAAGTAATTCAGATCGACAATGGCGTTGGCTGGGTCGCCTCCATGACAACAGAGCACGCTGCCATCCAGCTGGCGAGCAACAGCACTACACACACAGTCAATAGCGATTTCATGATCCCCCGTTTCGGTACCGAACGATGCGCCGCCGGTACCTCGCGGGGGAATCTCTATCATTGCGCCGGGCCTGGCGCTATCAGGCGGTTAACTGCTTCGCGCGAGAGCAAGCACGGTGCAGCGATCTACCTGTAGTAGTAGCCGCGTCCCTCGTACGGGCCGTAGCCGTAGCCGCCGTAGTAGCCGTTGTGTTGCATTTCGGTGCCGACGATATAGCCGACTGCGCCGCCGCCGAGACCACCTATGAGCGCACCGGCCGCGGGGTTACCTTCCGATCCGCCAATCAATGCGCCGGCGCCCGCGCCGAGTGCAGCACCGCCGACAGTATCGTTGGCGCGAGGGCTGGCGAAGCAACCGGTCATGGTCGTCAGAACAAATGCGCTGGCAAGCGCTATAGCCGCATTTCGCAGACGCCGGCCCGGACTAAGTGTGGAAGCATCTCTGGAATTCATCTTCATACCTCGATGATGTATTCACCATAAGATACGAAGGACCAGGGTAGCCGGTTGCGCAAGTCTGCCTTACACTTTCGTAAGGTTGTGCGATGCGAATAAATCTCAAATTACCGGGTAAGATTTACGTTAACTGTAAGAGTTACAACACTGAGTCTTTCCTATATCGCTCCTATACGAAAACTTCTTCCTTGTGTTAGCCGAGTACAGGTAGAGGCTCGATAGGACTACGAGTGTTCATCGACGGCTTGAGCGGAGATCCACTTCGATCGAGCGGGTCGAAAGTCCACGAATGTTGGAACTGTCATCCGAGCACTCGACGTGTTATTGGTCTGGATTCGTATTCAACGTTTCCGCACCGTAACCCTCGAAGGAGAATTCCATGAAGCTCTATTACTCACCCGGCGCATGCTCGCTTTCGCCTCATATTGTCGCTGTTGAAGCCGGCATCCCGGTCGAACTGGAAAAGGTAGACCTCGCCAAGCATAAGACGGAAGGCGGGCAGGATTACTTGACGATTAACCCGAAGGGATATGTCCCGGCGCTGCGACTCGACGACGGGAGCATCCTGACCGAAGGTCCCGCAATCGTTCAGTACCTGGCCGACCAGAAGCCGGCGAGCCACCTGGCGCCCGCGGCGGGAACGATCGAGCGCTATCGGCTGCAGGAGTGGCTCACTTTCATCGGTACCGAGATCCATATGAGCTTTTCACCGCTGTTCAACCCGGCGTCGACTGACGATGCCAAGACGACGGCGAAGACTTCTATCGCGAAGCGACTCGCCTATCTGAATGATCAGCTGGCGAGTCGTGAGTACCTGCTGGGCAGCAACTTCACGGTCGCCGATGCGTATGCGTTTACGATTGTGAACTGGACCAACTTTGTCAAAATCGATCCAAACCCTATCCTAACGTCGCCGCCTATATGGCTCGCGTAGGCGGACGTCCCGAAGTGCATGAAACGCTGAAGTCCGAAGGCCTCGCGAAGTAGCCGCACTCGCGCCCGCGTCGCAATCCGGCGCGGGCGCGTCCATCACAACACTGCATTGAAAAGCGCCGGACGGCGCATCTGAATTAAATGGCTCCCCGGGCCGGATTCGAACCAGCGACATGACGGTTAACAGCCGTCCGCTCTACCGAGAGCTACCGGGGAGTGTTTTGAGCAGTGCGGTCCTTGGCAACCGCGTCGGAACTACTTTCGATATCTGCGTATCGACGCGAAATCAAGCGTTGCGCCGACAGTGTCCGACATTATAGCTGGAGTCGGGCCATACGAATCAATCAAATCCGCGTCGCGCGCCGAGCGCAGTCAGTGCGAGGGCTTGGAACCTTGCAACGTCTTGTCCTGTATCGCGCCCATCGCCTTGCAGGTCTCGGCAATGTATTTGGCCGGGAGCACGCCCGCCAGCCCTGAGAAAACCGGGTCGGTGTTGAGCGAAGTGTTGGCCTCGAGAATCCCCCACAGCGCGAAGCGCAGCCCCAGGCTGACGAAGACCGGGGCGCCGCTGGAAAATCCGGGAGCGCCTCGACCATCAAGATAGCTCAACTCCTGCAAGCCTGCGCCGATGACTTCGGTCACGGCAGCTAGCGGAACCGAGACGTGGCCGAAGCGAGCGAGCGCCTCGAAGCGATGTTGAATAATGCCCACAGTCGCGGCGGTCAGATAGTAAATCTGCGCCCCTGTTTCAGCGCGCGCATACGGATCGTCGGCGCCGAGCAGCGATCCCAGCGCGATCGGCGCGATGCTCGCGTTTTGCGGCGTAAACGGAATGGCAGCAACGTCGGCCTTTACCTGAACGGGGTCAAGCACCCAATGGTTTTCCGGCGGCAGCTCGTCCTCGCGCATCGCACCGGTCCTCGAATCCTCCAGCGTGAGCATCAGACCGGAGCGTGGACGACCGTCGTCACCGAGCAGATTGTGGTGTGCAGTCACGAGGTAAACGAACGATCGGCCGGGAAACGCGATGCTGGGTACGGCGACGAAAAACGCGGTGCCGACCTGCACGACGCGCCCTTCCAAATGGCTGACGATGCCCGCGACGTTGCGCAGAGTGCCGGAAGGTTTACTGCCGGAGGATCATCAGCGCGGGACGGGCTCGGGGTCATGACGACGACGATTGATGCGATCGCACAGGCGGCGGCCGCAATCGAGGGTATGGTTTTTTCATTCGATCAGATTCATCCAGAGTTTTTTGGCCAGGGTTGGTTGAGCGGCTGGCTGGCTTTCGTTTCGGCGGCTTACGATAGCAGAAGGGCGGCTCGTTAGGAAGAGGCTCGCGCCGCGGGTTCGATGCGCCGAAAAGGTTCGATGTGCACCAAAGACAGCGGCGCGACCGGAGCTTTCCGCTCCCGACCGCGCCGCCAACTCCACATTATAACTTTTAATTGCGATTCGTGACGCCGGATTCTTACCAGCGATCCCGATTTCCTCCACCGCCGCCACCCTCTCTGCCGCCGCCACCACCGCCGCCGCCACGCCGGCGATCTCCGCCGCCCACCGCCACCGCCGCCACGCGGCCCACCAGTGCTGGCGCGAGCCTACCGTGAATCTTCAATCCGCCGTCCCTTGAGGTCGGTGTCGTTGAGGGTCGAAATCGCGGTGGCCGCGTCGGCCGCCTCGGCCATCTCGACGAAGCCGAAACCGCGCGACTGGCCCGAGAATTTGTCGGTGACAACGACCGCGCTCTCGACCTTCCCCGCTTGCGCAAACAGATCGGCCAGGTCTTCCTGGGTAACCGCGTAGGCCAGATTGCCTACATACAACTTGGTGGGCATAAAAGCCTGCCCTTCTGAATTTGCCAGGAAGCTCCTATACAGACGACCCTGCGGAATTTGACCGGGATCCGTGAGAAAGGCCGCGTCCGAGGCGTTTTAGATCCTAGGAATAAAGATAGGCGCGAGGCAAAGCGGAGTAAAGTCGGAGCGCGCAACAGCCCAGGGATCCGCCAGAACGAGAAAGACCGCGGCACATTTCGCACCGCGGCCCTTTAACAATCAGCGTTCGAAAATTACGCGGCGACCTTGGTCGTTCCCTGCATCGCGGGCAGCTCCGGGTTGCAGACGTAGCGCAGCTTCGGCAGCGTCACGTCGGCGGTCGTGAAGGTCGCGGAAATCGGATTGTCGAGCCGCATATAGTTGCCGGCGCCAATTTCATCGGGTCGAGCAGCATGATCGCGGCTTGCCGCGCTCCGCTTTGGAGAAGGTGAACTCGGGATCGACCTGCACCAGCACGACCTTGCCGTCTTCCTTGTTGCGCGCGAGATGCATGCTCGCGATGTACTGGATGTCGCCGCCGGAAATCATGTCGCGATCGAGCAGTTCGCACTCGAGCACCGGCTTGCCGCCGACACTCGCGCGCGCAACGACGCGGTCATGGCGGATGTCTAACTTCACCTCGCCCGCCGCGGTCGGATAACCCCATCGCGCGGCCAACTCGCGGCGCGCGTCATCGTTGTCGCAGAAACTGCGCAACACGAAGCCTCGCGGACGAACCCCCGTGCGTCCCGAGACGCGAACTTCGGCAATCGAGAAGGCGCCGACCGGGCTCTCGGGATAATGCGTGACGCAAAAGATTGCGTACTCGGGAATCGACGGATGCATCGTGGCCGGTATCAGGTTGTCGGCGGGATCGTCGTCGATCTCCATGTTGATGGTCAGAATCTTTGCGCCCTTCAGAATTCAACGCCGGTTTTGTAGCCGTTGATTGTCGGCGCCGATCTGGACCATGTCGCCAGATCAAGTTTTCCAGAGCGCGGCGGCATCAACGGCCTCCTGCGGCGGCCGGCGCTGTCGCTCGCGCCCTGGAAATGAGGCATCACTTCCTTGGCGAACAGGCGCAGACTGTCGAGCACCTTCTGCTGCGGCACGGTCTCAAGCGCGTTGAGCAGGAAGTTGACCCGGTCACAGCCGACCGACTCCCACTTCTTAAGCTCGCGCACGAGGCGCGCAGGATTTCCGATCGCGATACCCTCAGGCGCGCCCGCGCGTCGCCCGGCCCGCCGCATCCTGGCGCAGCGTAGGCAGCAGTCCGAGCGACGGATATGACTTGCTCGGATACGCCTCGCGCGCGGCCAGCAGCTGCGCGGCCAGAAAGTTGAAGTGCCGGTCAGACGCCTGCCGACCTTCACGCCTTCGGTATCGTCCTCATGGAAAAGAAAAAGTTCACCGTCCAGACCTTCATTGACAAATTCGCCGACCGGCGCGCAGTTGCGAATTATCTTGCGATAGCGTTTGACCTTCTCCTCCTGCTCCGCGAACCGCCGAAGGTCATCCCGAGGCTGCCCATGCCGCGCTCGGCCGCGTCGATTTCGGTGCCGGGACTGGTGACCGCAACCCACATCGGCGGATGCGGTTTCTGATACGGCTTGGGGACGATCGTCCGCTGCGGCATCGACCACGAACGCCCCTGGTAGGCGAAACGCTCCTGGGTCCACATTTTCGGCAGGCAATGCACGAACTCGTCCCACGTCTTCTTGGTCTCGTCGGGACTCGCGCGAAAGCCGCCCAGTTCGGTCCACGTCGCGGAGCGGCCGGTGCCGACTTCGAGGCGGCCGCCCGACAGGATGTCGAGCACGGCGGTGCGCTCGGCGATTTTGATCGGATGATTGAACTCGGGCACGCACACGATGATGCCGTGACCGACGCGCATTTTCTTGGTTTTCATCGCGCATGCGGTCAAGAACAGCTCGGGCGCGGGGCAATGCGAATATTCTTCGAGGAAGTGATGCTCGACGGCCCACACGGAATCGAAGCCGAGCGAATCGGCGAGCGCGACCTGTTCGAGACAGTTATCGTAGACGGTTTTTTCGGTTTCGCGCCCCCATGGTCGCGGTACCGAGATTTCGTAGAAGAGGCCGAATTTCATAGCATTACCTCCATACCGTTCGTTTAGCGCAATCGCAGGAAAATCGAAAGTCCCGCGCCAGAGGGGAAGGGTAAATCACTTTATTTAATGTGAAACCCGCGGTGGGTTTCACGCTTCCTTCGGCAGGGGTGACCCCTGCACCCGGTGGCAGGAAAAGAGAAGATGCGGGACCCTTCGCCCATGTTGGGGAGTTAATTGGCAGCCTGCTGCTCTGTCCCTCGCCCGTTACTTCACGGGAGAGCTTAGGTGAGGGTTCTTGCGACGAGCTACATTCGTGAATCGTCGTCGTCCGCGTTCTTCTTAGCCTCGCCCTGTCAGCATCCGCATAAGTGATCATGTATATCGCTTGACATATGTTGATTGATACGGTTTAGATTGAGTTGAGGACCTCCACATGAAACACGAACTGATCGACGTGGCCGAGCCGAACCTTATCCGCGAGCAATTTCCCTACGACGCGGTGCCGCGAATCATTTTCGACGGCGAATTCGAAAAACCCGATCCGGCGCCCGATTTTTTCATCACGGACACCACCTTTCGCGACGGGCAGCAGGCGCGCCCGCCCTACACCGCCGGGCAAATCGTCGCGATGTTCGACATGCTGCATCGGCTCGGCGGTCCCAACGGCATCATCCGGCAGACCGAGTTCTTCCTCTACTCGAAGACCGACCGCGAGGCGGTTAACCGATGTCTCGCGCGCGGCTACGAGTTCCCCGAGGTCACCGGCTGGATTCGCGCAGTGAAGGCGGACTTTAAAATCGTGAAGGAGATGGGCCTCCGCGAGACCGGGATTCTGACCTCTGCGTCGGACTATCACATTTTCAACAAGCTCAAAAAGACGCGGCGCGCGGCGATGGACGACTACCTCGAGATCGTGAACGCGGCCCTCGATGCGGGCCTCAAAATCCGCTGCCATCTCGAGGACGCGACGCGCGCGGATTTCTACGGCTTCATCGTGCCGTTCGTGTCGAAGCTGAAGGAACTCGGCGACGCCGCCGGGATTCCGGTCAAGATTCGCGTGTGCGACACGCTCGGATTCGGCGTTCCCTACCCCGGCGTCGCGCTGCCGCGCAGCGTGCCGAAGCTCATCCTGGGACTGCGACGCGAATGCGGCGTGCAGCCCGAGCAGCTCGAATGGCACGGGCACAACGATTTTCACAAGGTGCTCGCCAACGCGACCGCCGCGTGGCTCTACGGCTGCATGTACGCCAACGGCACGATCCTCGGCTACGGCGAGCGCACCGGTAATCCTCCGCTGGAAGGGTTGGTGATGGATTACGTATCGCTCAAGGGCGACACGAACGAGATGGACCTGTCGGTCATCACGGAAATCGCCGAGTACTTCGAGCGCGAGGCCGGCTATCGGATTCCCGCCAACTATCCGTTCGTCGGGCGCGACTTCAACGTGACGCGCGCGGGGATTCATGCCGACGGGCTGCTGAAGGACGAGGAAATTTACAACGTCTTCGACACCGCCAAAATTCTCGGGCGGCCGCCGCGGGTGGCGGTCGACAAGACCTCAGGCGTTGCGGGGATTGCGTGGTGGATCAATTCGTTCTTCGGTCTCTCGCGCGGCACGCAGGTCGAGAAGCGTTCGAGCGAAGTGCTGGAGATCGCGCAGTGGGTCGATGCGCAATATGACGACGGACGCACGACCTCGATCTCCAACCAGGAGATGGAGGCGCAGGTGCGACGGCATTTGCCGCGTCTGTTCGGCAACCGCGCGACGGAAAGGCTTGCGGGCTAGCGGAGGCAGGAATCCTGAATGGTGCGCGACACCCGGCGACCTAACCCCTAACCCCTTCCCCTGGTGGAAGGGGAACCGGATTTGGAGAGAACGCCTTCCCGCGCGGGAGGTGGGACCGGATTTTTGGAAGTCAGAGTATGATCCAGTCTGGTGGGATCAGATCTTTGGTGTCGAAGTAGCCGCGGAAGCCTTTTATCGAAGAGTGATATCGATAGCGGCGTGATGGATCGGTCGCTGTTCCGCCGACCCATAGCGCCGGCGCGATCACCTTCTTGTCCTTGTTGGGGTCGAGCCATGCGCCCCACCATGAGAAAGTGGAATTCGCGACGATGTGCCCCTTGCATCGCGCCATCAGGAAAAGATCCTCGACCTCGCTGAGCGCTTCGACGAAAAATATCGAGCGGCCGCGGAATCGCTGCTTGCACCATTCGAGATCGTCGGAGAACACTACGAAGGTGGTGTCCGAATCGAACTGCGCCATCGCGCGCTCGTAGTAGTCGTCGCGCCCAGCTCGGTCCACATCTCACCGCCGACATAGTCGGTTCTGCGGACGTGGACCGAGCAGGTTTTGGCCGCCAGCAAGTCGCTGAAACCAGCTTCCAGCATGTGGGACAGCGTGTGATGGGGCGTGAAGAAGCGGCGCACCTCGTCTTCGCAGTGCTCGAAATATCTGTACGACTGGAAGTAGCCGAAAAGCTCGGTGGCGCGATCGATCGCGATCTCTTCGTACGCGAAGGTGCGCGAATAACGCCGCTGGAATTGGCGGACAGAAGCGAATTTGCGGAACCGGAAATTCAAAAAATCGGCTGTACGGCCACGCCGGGAAAACGAACTCGCAGCCGTTGCGGCGCGCGATGCCGATGGTCGATGCGATCTGGAAGAGTTGATTGCCGAACCTGCCCAGCTGGCCCAGCGGAAACGTGACGAACCTCGAGTCGCTGAACCGCGAGCGCAGCCTTCGCGCAATCGGCGAAATGATCGGAAACTGCGCGGTCCACGCGATGTAATACCTGAGGGTCGAGGTGCTTTGGCTTGCACTTTCGGGAGTGTCCATCGTGAGCCGGCTGTGACTCATGCCCCGGAAGAATGGAGGTCGCGCCCCATGCGCTCGCGGCCCAGCAGGATGATGACGGCCGCGGAAACCATCACGATTGCGGCTATGCCCGCCAGCGTCGCGGCATAGCCGAAGCGCTCCGCGAGCAAAGCCTGACTGACGGCCGCACCTGAAGCCAGCAACACTCCGGTTTGATACGCGAGGCCCGAGAACAGCCCGCGAACTTCCGGCGGCGACAGTTCGGTCAGATGCGCCGGGATCACGCCCCACGCGCCCTGCACCATGAACTGCATCAGGAACGCGCCGAGCGTCAACACCACCACCGTCGAGGGATAAATCCAGAGCGGAATGAGCAGGCCGGCGCATATCACCGCGGTCGCCATCGTGGTGCGCCGGCCCATGTGATCGGAGAGATAGCCGAAGGTCAGCCCGCCGAGCAGTGCGCCTACATTATATATGAGCGCGATGGTGGCGACGGTGCGGGTGTCGAAGCCGCGGGTTTTTTCGAGGAAGGTGGGATACATATCCTGCGTGCCGTGCGAGACGAAGTTCATCGCCGTCATCAGGATGCACAGGTAAACAAATAGTTTCCAGTTGGCGCGAATCGCAGCGCTAATGCCCTCCCGATCAGGGCGTGTGCGCTGCCATGCCTCGGACTCGGGCACCTTGGTGCGGATGTAGATGGTCAGCAGCGCGGGCGCGCCGCCGAGGAAGAACATCGCGCGCCAGCCGTAATGCGGAAAGACGAAAAAGAAGGCGGCCGCGGCGAGCAGATAGCCGACCGCGTAACCCTCCTGCAGCAGGCCGGAGAAAAATCCGCGCAGCCGCGGCGAGACCGCTTCCATCGCGAGCGACGCGCCCACGCCCCATTCGCCGCCCATCGCGATTCCGTAGAGCGCGCGCATGAACAGGAACCATCCGTAGGTGGGAGCAAGCCCGCTCAGCACTTCGACGACCGAGTAGAAGATGACGTCGATCATCAGCGGGATGCGGCGGCCGTAGCGGTCGGCGATCCAGCCGAAGACCAGCGCGCCGACCGGGCGCAGCGCGAGCGTCGCGGTGATCGTAAACGCGATGTGCGAGATGGGGCGATGAAATTCCTTGGCGACGGCCGGCATGACGAAAATCAGGATGAAGAAATCGAAAGCGTCTAGCGCCCAGCCGAGAAAGCTCGCAAACAGCGTGTGCGCGGCTTCGGCGGAGGTGATCGCGCGCACCGGCTCGCCGGCAACAGCGGAAGAATCCATGGCGTGTGATGTTTAATCGAACCGGTGGGATGGCGAAATAGGCGCGCGGCGGTGACGCACGGAAGGGCATCCTGGAATTCGGCCCCTCACCCGAGCTCGAAGACAGCGTCGGCCTCTCCCTGATAGGGAGAGGCAAGAGGTGCCTCGCTCGAGGTGGGGTCGGCTTGAGTTCACCACTTGCTCTGCGCGATAAGTGGAATTGCGCTCTGGAGGCGAGTCCTATGTTCAATGGCAACAGGGTTATAGACGCCGACGGCCATGTGATGGAGCCGAATGAGCTCTACGACGAATACCTCGACGCGAAGTTCCGACCGCAGCTTGACGAACTCAAGAAAGTCGCGGCGACGCGGACATCGAGATTTTTCTTCGGCTACTTTCATCAGCTGAACACCGGGCGTCCACTCGGCGTCGCGGCGCCCGAGCAGCCGCTCAAGCGGACCGGCCGCAAACCGCATGGCGAGAAGCCCGATATGCGCGGCGGATTCGATCCGCACGTGCGGATAAAGGATATGGATCGCGAAGGTATCGACGTCGCCGTGCTGTTCGCGACCGTGGTGTCGAGCTTCTGCGCGCTCGAGAGCGTCGATTTCGAAGTCGCGATGATCCGCGCGTACCATCGATGGCTCGCCGATTACTGCGTGGCCTATCCAAATCGCCTGAAGGGAGTAGCGATTGTGCCGATGCGCGCGGCCGAGCGTGCGGCCGATGAAATCCGACGCGTCGCGAAAGAGCCCTGGTGCGTCGGCATTTATCTTTCCGCGCATATCGAGGACAAGCTGCTCGACCATCCCGCGTTCCATCCGATATGGCAGGCGTGCGTCGAGACCGACCTTCCCGCGTGCTTCCATGGCGGCACGGCGCGCCCGCCATATGGGATGGGAACGTTCGAGATGGGCAATAATCTCTTCCTCCAGCATTCGGCGACCAATCCGTTCGAGGTGATGCGCGGGATCGCGTCAATTGTCGGCGGCGGCGTGCTGGATATTTTTCCGAAATTGCGCGTCGCGTTTCTCGAAGCGGGCGTGGGCTGGCTGCCGTTCTGGATGGAGCGGCTCGACGAGCATTACGAGCTGATGCCGGAGTACGTACCGTTTCTTGCATCGCAAGCCGTCCGACGTGATTCGCAGCGAGAACTTTTTTATCTCGTGCGATCCCGACGAGGAGACGTTGCCGTTCGTGGTGGAGACTGTCGGCGCAGAGCATATTCTGTACGCGTCGGACTACCCGCACTTCGACGGCAGATTCCCGCATACGGTGAGCCTGACGGCGGGGCGCAAGGAATTCGCGGCGGGCGTGCCGAAGAAGATTTTGCAAGAGAATCCGGCGCGCCTGTACACTCGACTGAAATAACCTGACTTCGCACCACGCTCGATTTCGACCAACGAGGCGACCATGCACACGTTCAGAATCACTGACCCCACTTTCGGCCGGTCTGCTGCATTCTCGTTGCGCTCTCTTGCGGCAATCGCGCTGCTGGCTGTCGCCTGTGGTGCGTCTTCTCCGGCGTGGTGCAAATCCGGCGAGAGTTTGTGGGTGGCGGATACGGGTAACAACCGGATCGTCGAATTTGTACCCAACGACCTCAAGAGCAGCGGTTCGCCAACTCCAGTGGCGATCGATTCTCTCAACAGTGTCAATGGTTTGGCCTTTGACAAATCAAAGAACCTCTGGCTTGAGGCATTCGATAATTTTGTCCTGGAATTCACTGCGGCCCAGCTGAAAAATCTGGGCACGGATCCGGACCCCACGCCAGCACAGGAGTTCGGCAGTGGAGCGGAAGCTGCCAGGGGTTGCATATTCGACCACAAGGGAAACCTCTGGATCATTGATGCGCAAGACGCAGTAGACGAATTCACTCAGGCGCAGCTGACGGTCGGCGGCAGCCCGAGCCCTGCCACAAGGATCAGCTCGGATGCGTTGGATGGGCCGGAATTCGCCGTTTTTGACAAGTCCGACAACCTATGGCTTTCAAGCGAGGACAGTTCGCAGGTCGAGGAATTTACAGCCTCTCAGCTTGCTTCAAGCGGTGACAAGGCGCCTGCGGTAATTCTGTCCGCCAACAGCGGAAGCCTGGACTCTCCCGAGCAGCTGGCCTTCGATCATAAGGGCAATCTCTGGGTCGCCAACCTTGGCAATGCGACCGTCGTAAAGTTCGCGAAGAAGCAATTGAAGGCCTCAGGTATGCCTGTTCCCGCTGTCACAATGAGCAGCTCGGCATTTGACGAGCCAACGGGTTTGGCTTTCGACGGCGGCGGAAATTTGTGGGTTTCCAACTTCATCGGTGGACAGATCTCCAAGTTCAGCGCGAAGCAACTGCGCAAGAGCGGCTCGCCGACACCGCGGATCGCAATTACCGGGGAGCTTGCGGAAGGTCATCAAATGACTTTTGGTCCGGTCTTCTAGACCGGAGACAAACGCAAAGACGGAGTGCACGCGTCCCGCCGAAATCGGCGGGATGGCAATTCGGTCAGCAAGATATCGCAAGTTTAGTATCCGTAACTGTAAGGCACGCAGGGGCTATCCCCCGCTCGAATGAAGATTGGGAAAATCGCGGCAAGTCTTGTGGCGATTGCGCTGCTGGTGAGTTTCGCGCGTAACGTGCGGGCGCAGACGCCGGATGAAGATCGGGCGAAGGAAGATTTGCATGACGCCAAGGCGGTCGCCAAGCGCCATCGCGCCGAGCTGATGAAGATTCCGCATGTCAGGGTCGTCACCGCCGAGATCGATGGGCAGAACGATGCCGCGATACTGGTCGAGGTGGACGATGAGAAGAACGCCGACGCGGTGACGCGGCAACTGCCCTCGCAACTCGAGGGGTTTCCGGTGGAGGTCGATGAGGGTGACATTTCTGACGAGTCATCCGATGCGGCGGCGGGTCGTTGGAGCGAGGGTGTTGCCACTGCGATGCCGACGCCGTTTCCGGAGGTCGACAAGTACGGCGTCTACCATCATAGCTGGCCAGCGGCCCCGAAGACTGACGCGCCGCAATGATTCGAGGGCGCCGCGGGGCGACGATCGTGTTTCCCACGCCGCACGAATCCATGTAACTTGACTGCAATTCCGGTGACTCCCTATAGTTTAGCTTCGGAGTCCCTTGAAACTGCGGCGAACGCAGAAACCCCCGTTAAGACAATGGATTTCGCGCTGGTCTAGATATGCAGAGAAGCGAACAGATGACCTTCTGGGAGCGGATTTATATCCCCGAAATCCTGCGAGGTCTTGCGATCACCAACTACCACTTCATCCGCAACTTCATGCTGCATACGGCGCATCTGTTCGGGTTGAAGAAAGGGACCAACGCGACTCAGACGACGCAGTATCCTGAAGAGCGCAAACATTATCCCGACAATTTTCGCGGCAGCCATCGGCTGACCCTGCGCGAGGATTCTTCGGTGCGATGCACCGCGTGCTTTCTGTGCGCGACGGCGTGCCCGGCGCAATGCATATATATAGAGGCGGGCGAGTCGCCCGATCCGCACGTCGAGAAGTTCCCGGTGCGCTACGAAATCGACACGCTGCGCTGCATCTACTGCGGGCTGTGCGTCGAGGCCTGCCCGTGCGACGCGATCCGGATGGACACCTACGTGCATCCGCGCATCTGGGGTTTCGACCGCAAGGATTTCGTCGAGCAGAAGGAACTGCTGATGCATCGATCGCGCGTGCTGGCCGAGAAGGGCCGCGACGGCAACATGAACGAGATGCTCGAGTGGTACCGCGAGCAGGACGCGGCGGTTTACGATCCGCAGCGGCCCGAGATGAAGACCTTCACCAATCGCGATGCGCCCAAGCATTACGCGGAGGCGCCGGACCGTATCGACGACCTCACCGCGATCGACCGGCATCCGGAGCGCAGCGGCAAGTAGCCAGATGACGCGAGTGACTATTGGCCTGACGCTGGCGGGGCTGATCGTTTTGTTCATCGCCTACGCCAAAGGCGTGAGCGTGATTCACGGCGGCGACGTGCTGAGCCACATGTACTGGGCGACGGGCGCGCTGACGCTGGTGGCGCTGGCGAATTTTATCGCGGTGGCGCACCTGGCGCGCGCCGAGCGGATGATCCAGGAATTGCGCGCGCTGTGCGAGAAGAACGGCATCGAGTACGGCGAAGATTAGGATTGAGCTATACTTAGGGATCCAAGGCTGGCGCTTTCGCCGGCCGCGGAGGTGACGCGATGACTCAGATAGAGGCCGCCCGCAAAAATATTATTACCCGGCAAATGACCGAAGTTGCCGAGGACGAAGGTTTCTCGCCCGAAGAAATTCGCGCGCTGGTCGCGACCGGCGAGGTCGTGATCCCGCACAACCTGCATCACGATTTCAGGGCGATCGGAATCGGCAAGGGCCTGCGCACCAAGGTCAACGCCAACATCGGCGCGTCGAACTTCCATCAGCTGGTCGAAGAGGAAGTCGAGAAACTTTACACGGCGGTCCGCTACGGCGCCGACTCGGTGATGGACCTGTCGACCGGCACCGACCTCGACAAAATTCGCGCGGAGATTCTTTCGCGATGCCCGGTGATACTCGGCACCGTGCCGATTTACCAGCTCGGATCGGAGCGCTCGATCATGGAGATGGAAGCCGAGTACTTTCTCGACGTGATCGAGCGGCAGGCGCGCCAGGGCGTCGATTACATGACGCTGCACTGCGGCGTCACGCGCGAGAGCGTGAAGCGGCTGCGCGCGCATCAGCGAATCGAAGGCATCGTGTCGCGCGGCGGTGCGATGCTGGCGGGATGGATCGAGCGCACCGGCAACGAGAATCCGCTCTACGAGCACTTCGACGAAGTATGCGCCGTGCTGCGAGAGCATGACGTGACCATTTCGATCGGCGACGGCCTGCGGCCGGGCGCCACCGGCGACGCGACCGATCGCGGGCAAATCGGCGAGTTGCTGCTGATGGGCGAGCTGACCGATCGCGCACGCGCGATGGGTGTGCAGGTGATGATCGAGGGACCGGGCCATGTGCCCCTCGATCAAATCGAGGCGAACGTGAAGCTCGAGAAGCGAGTCTGCGGCGGCGCGCCGTTTTACGTGCTGGGGCCGCTGACCTGCGACGTCGCGCCGGGCTACGATCACATCACCGGTGCGATCGGCGGCGCGATCGCGTCGGCGGCGGGCACCGATTTTCTGTGCTACGTGACGCCGGCCGAGCATCTGCGGCTGCCGGATATCGACGACGTGCGCGAAGGCGTGATCGCGACGCGAATCGCGGCGCATTCGGGCGACCTCGTCAAAGGCGTGCGCGCGGCGAAAGTCTGGAACGATCAGATGTCGCGCTACCGCAAGGCGCTCAACTGGGAAGGGATGTACGCGATGGCGATGGACCCGGACAAGGCGCGCCGCTACAAGGAAGAGAGCGAGGCGGCGGGCTCCAACGTCTGCACGATGTGCGGGTCGCTATGCTCGATTAACATCGACAACGCGGCGATCAAATTCACCAGCCGGCGCGCACTCGCCGAGGCTGAATCGCATGCCGCCGGCTGAAGCGAACGGCATCGCGGATCTTTCCGCGGCGCTCGAGATTGCGCTGCCGGACGCGCGCGGCGAGCTGCGGCGGCTCAAGGATTTTCGCGGCCACAACGTCGTCGTCTATTTCTACCCGAAGGACGATACGCCCGGATGTACCGTCGAGGGCAAGGAATTTCGCGACAGTTTCGAGCAGTTCGAGGCGCTCGATTGCGTGATCGTCGGCGTCAGCACGGACTCGTCCGAGCGTCATCGCGCGTTCGCCGAGAAGCATGCATTCCCGTTCATCCTGCTGGCGGACGAGCAAGGCCAGCTCGCCGAAGCGTTTGGCGTGCTGAAGGGCAAGTATGCAGCGCGCTCGACCTTCGTGCTCGACAGCGAGCTTCGAGTGCGGCGCGCGTTTCATGAGGTGACGCCGCGCGGGCATGCGGCGCAGGTGCTGAATTTCCTTCGCACGCTGGTCGAATCGCGTCGAATGATTGGCGGCTAGCAGTGGAGCAGCGCCGCGTGGCGTGACTCGCGCGCGTGGTTATAGTTGTATATTGAAACTGACGCGGAGATTGAACGGAAAAATTTATGGCGAAAACTTCGAAAAATATTCTCGACGAAGCACGCTCGACGATTAAGCAGGTCGGCATCGACGAGGCGCGCGCGATGATCGACAAGCCCGGCACCGTGCTGGTCGACGTGCGCGAGAGCGACGAATGGCGACAGGGGCATATACCGCAAGCGATCGCGATTCCGCGCGGCTTCCTGGAGCTTCGAATCGAAGAGAAGGTTCCCGACCACAAGACGCCGGTGATTCTGCAATGCGCGTCGGGCACGCGGTCGCTGCTGGCGGCGCGGACGCTGCGCGAGCTCGGCTACGAGAACGTGTACAACATGACGGGCGGCTTCAGCGCGTGGAAGGATCGCGGCCTGCCGTGGATTGCGGATCGCGCGTTCACCGCCGACGAGCTGACGCGCTACTCGCGCCATTTCGTGATTCCCGAAGTTGGCGAGAAGGGCCAGGCGAAACTGCTCGACGCCAAGGTGTTGCTGCTCGGCGCGGGCGCGCTGGGCTCGCCGTCGGCGCTGTACCTGGCGGCGGCGGGAGTCGGCACGATCGGCCTGGTGGACTTCGACGTTGTCGACATGTCGAATCTGCAGCGGCAGATCATCCACACCACCGATCGCGTCGGGACGCCGAAGACCGAGTCGGCGCAAAAGGCAATCAACGCGCTGAATCCCGGCGTCAAGGTGATTCGTCACGACGTGCGGCTCAGCTCCGACAACGTGATGGACATCGTCAAGGATTACGACGTGGTCGTGAACTGCGGCGACAATTTTCCGACCCGATATCTGATCAACGACGCCTGCGTCTTCTCGAAGAAGCCGCTGGTGGACGGCGCGATTTATCGCTTCGAAGGCAACACGACGGTTTTCTATCCGGCCAAGGGCGGCCCGTGCTACCGATGCCTTTATCCCGAGCCGGCGCCGCCCGATATGGCGCCATCGTGCGCAGAGGCGGGAGTGCTCGGCGCGATTCCGGGACTGATCGGATCGATCGAGGCGCTCGAAGCTATCAAGTTGATAGTCGGCGCGGGAACTCCGCTGATCGGCAAGATGGTCTACTTCGACACGCTGTCCGACAAGGACTACGTGCGCGTTTTGAAAATCCGCAAAGACCCGAAGTGCCCCGTCTGCAGCGAGCATCCGACGCAAACCGGGCTTATCGACTACGAAGCGTTCTGCGGTTTCGGCGCGCCGGCCAATGGAACGGCGCATGCTGAACCAGCGCAAACGAGCGCGGCGGCGTCGGCGCGGTAATACTCGCGCGCTGGTCACAACTGTCGAAAATTTGGTTTGATCGTCGTGGGCGCGCATTAGCGATTTCCCGCCGCCGCATCTTCGGGCTGGCATCTCATCACCGAGGCGAACTTAAATGGCGCTGGGACCGTTTTACGTCGCGGACAAATTAAAAGGTGGCAACGGGATGAGAGGAATCGCGCTCTTTATGCGTCATGGCGAGACCGCATGGAACCGCGAAGGCCGGGTGATGGGCCGCAGACCGATCGAACTCGATGAGGACGGACGCGCGCAGGTGGCAGCCTCGATTCCTTTCGCGCGGCTGATAAAGCCAGATCTGATCGTCACGAGTCCGCTGGCGCGCGCGCGGCAATCGGCGGAAATAATCGCGGCCGGCATCGGCGACGTTCCGGTTGCCGAGGATCCGCAACTGTCGGAAGTGATGTACGGGCGCTGGGAAGGGATGGTGTACGACGAGTTGATCGAGGATCCCGAGTACCTGAACTACCGCGATCACCCGCTGGATACGCCGACGCCCGGCGGCGAGACAATAGTGCAGGTGCAGTCGCGAGGCGTCGAGGCGGTGCGGCGCGCGATCGGCGACAATAGCGGCCGGCGCATCCTGTTTGTCTCGCACGGCGATATTATCCGCACCGTTTTGTGCCATTTCATGCGGCTCGAACTGGCGCACTTCCGGCGGATCCGGGTGGACAACGCCGCGTTCTCAGCCTTTCAAATCGTCGGCGATTTCGCCGAACTGAAATTTCTCAACCTGTTGCCGGACCCGGATCGAGCGTTTGTCGCGCCGTTTGAATCGAAAAAGCGCGAGTCGCCGTGAACGGCGGCCGGGAATGAACAGGAGCTCAGTGTATGTGGATCGTCCAACTCGCGCTGCGCCGGCCGGTGACGGTGGCCGTGATGGCGGCGCTGATGCTGTTGCTCGGAATCGTCTCGCTGTCGTCGATGAACTTCGACATTTTCCCCGCGATCGACATACCGGTCGTCGACCTGGTCTGGAACTATCCGGGACTGTCGGCGCAGGAGATGGAGCAGCGGGTTGTAAATATCAGCGAGCGCGCTGCATCGACGACGGTGAACGGCGTCGACCACATCGAATCGATCTCGCTTAACGGCATCGGCCTGCTGAAATTCTATTTTCAGCACGGCGCTGACACCGGACTGGCTATTTCGCAACTGGTATCGGTGTCCCAGGCGATCAAGAACATACTACCGCCCGGGATCAATCCGCCGAGCGTAATTGACTATAACGCGACCGAAGTTCCGATTAGCTACTTGCTATTGTCGAGCGATACTATGCCGCAGAGCAAAGTATATGACTTCGGCTACAATTTCGCGCGGCTTTTCCTCTTTACTATTCCAGGCTTGTCGACCCCCGCTCCGTTCGGCGGCGCGGCGCGACAGGTGATGGTGAATATCGACCCGTCCCTGATGTACGCGCGCGGCGTTTCACCCGAAGACGTCGTCAACGCCCTGCAGAACCAGAACGTGATCATCCCGGGTGGCACCGCGAAAATCGGCAACACCGAATACAACGTGGTCATCAACGGCAGTCCGCTGCATTCCGACGAAATCAACCAGATGCCGATCAAGTACCAGGGCACTTCCCCGGTCTACATGGGCGACGTCGCGAGGGTCAGCGACAGCGCCGCGGTGCAGACCGACCTGGTGCGGATCAACGGCCAGCTCGCGACTTACATGCTCATCCTGAAGCATCCCTCGGCGTCGACGCTGACCGTGGTCGATGCCGTCAAAGTGGTAATGCCGAAGATGCTGGCGATCGCGCCCAAGGGGCTGAAGGCGACGCTCGCGTTCGACCAGTCGATCTTCGTGCGCGAATCGCTGGCCGACGTGGTGCAGGAAGGTTTGATTGCCGCGTCTCTGGTCGGGCTGATGGTGCTGCTGTTCCTGGGCTCGCTCAGGAGCACGCTGATCGTCGTCACGTCGATTCCGCTGGCGATTATGACGTCGATCATCGGGCTGAAACTTTCCGGCCAGACCATCAACATCATGACGCTCGGCGGACTCGCGCTGGCGGTCGGTATGCTGGTCGATGACGCGACGGTGGAAGTCGAAAATATCCATCGCAACCACGCGATGGGCAAACAACTGGGCGTCGCGATCCTCGACGGCGCGCGGCAAATCGCGGTGCCGGCGTTCGTCGGCACGCTGTCGATTTGCATCGTGTTTTCACCGGTTATCGGGCTGACGGGCGTCGCCAAGTACCTGTTCCTGCCGCTCGCGCTCGCGGTTGTGTACGCGATGCTGACGTCGTACCTGCTGTCGCGCACGCTGGTCCCGAGCATGGCGATTCATCTGCTCGCGGCGGAACCCGAGGGTCACAAATCGGGCGGATGGCTGGGCAGGACGACCGACGCGTTCGAGCGATGGTTTGACCGCCAGCGCACGCGCTACGAAGGACTGCTGAGCCGCGTCATGGCGCATCGCGGACTCGTGCTCAGAGCGATCGGCGCGATTGTGCTGGCGTCGATGATGCTGGTGACGGTGTCGGGCGAGGATTTTTTCCCGAACGTCGACACCGGCATGATTCGGTTGCACGTGCGCGTTCCGGTCGGCACGCGGCTCGAGGAAAGCTCGCGCATCCTGGACGGCGTCGAGCGCACGATTCGCGGATTGATTCCGGCCGACGAGTTCGAGTTGATGACCGATCACATCGGCTTACCCATCTACTGGGCACTGCTGTTCTATCAGACCGACAGCCTGGGACCGCAGGACGCCGACCTGCAGATCCAACTCAAGAAAAAGCATCATCCGACCGCCGAATACATCAAGAAGATTCGCAGCGCGATACATAGTCAGTTTCCCGCAGTGACTATTTACCCGCAGGCGGCGGATATAATCAGCCAGGTACTCAGTTTCGGTTTGTCGGCGCCCATCGACGTGCAAATCGTGGGTCGCGATCTCGATTCCGATTACCGCATCGCGCAGAAACTCAAGTCGGAAATTGAAACAGTGCCGGGCGCGGCGGACGTGCGGATTCCGCAGGTGCTCGACTACCCGACGCTGCGGGTAAAGGTCGATCGCGACAAGGCGCTGCAGCTCGGAATCACCGAAAAAGACGTCACCACCAGCATACTCACTTCGCTCAGCTCGAGCCTGATTTTTTCGCCAAGCCAGTGGCTCGATACCAAGAACGGCGTTAGCTACAGCATCGCGGTGCAGACGCCGCAGCATATAGTCAATTCGATACAGGCTATTGGGCGCACGCCGTTGACATCGCAGCTCGACAGCACGGCGCCGCCGCCGCAATTTCTCGACAACGTCGCGTCGATGAACCACGAGGTCGAGGCGCAGGGCATCAACCACTACACGGTGCAGCGCGTGGTTGACGTGGATTGCGGAGTCGAGGGCGCCGATCTTGGCAGCGTAACCAGCGCGGTGCAAAAGAAAATCGACGCTCTGACCGACCTGCCGCCCGGCACGAGGATCAGCATCCAGGGCGAGAGCCAGGCGATGCGCCAGTCGTTTTCGAGCATGGGCAGCGGGCTGATTCTCGCGATTATCCTCGTGTACCTGCTGATGGCGACGAACTTTCAGTCGTGGATCGATCCGATGATCATCATGATGGCGGTGCCGGGCGCGCTCGCGGGCGTGTTGTGGATGCTGGTGATCACGCGGACGACGCTGAACGTCGAATCGATGATGGGCGCGATCATGGCGGTGGGCGTCGGCGTCGCCAACGGCAACCTTTTGATCACCTTCGCCAACGACTTGCGCGAGCAAGGCCACGATCCCATTTCGGCTGCGATCCAGGCGGGCGTGACGCGGCTGCGTCCAGTCATCATGACCGCGCTTGCGATGATCCTCGGGATGCTGCCGATGTCGCTGGCTCTGGGAGCGGGCGGCGAGCAGAACGCACCGCTCGGTCGCGCCGTCATCGGCGGGCTGCTGGCGGCGACCGTGATGACGCTGCTGGTGGTGCCGGCGGTCTATTCGCTGTTCACGGGCAGGCGAATCGGAAAGCGCGAACGCGACGCCGAGATCGCCGAGCTGGTCGAGCAGTCGGAGAAGGATTGAAGTATGGCGGATGAGAATCCGAAATCGGCGGCCATAAAAGCCGGACCGCTGTTCATTACCGGATGGATTGTCGCGGTGATCGTCGTGCTGATCGCGCTGGGCGGCCTGGTGTTGGCGCGCGACGTCTGGATTCGGCATCAGACCAGCGCGCTCGAACAGCAGGAACAGCAGGGGCCGATCGTTATCGTGGTGCCGCTGGAGCATGCGGCGAGCCATCGGACGCTGTCGCTGCCCGGCGAGGTTCACGGTTATTTCGAGAGTCCGATTTACGCGAAGATCGCGGGCTACGTGAAGACGATGCAGGTGGATAAGGGCGATCGTGTCACCAAGGGCGAGCTGCTCGCGGTGCTCGAATCGCCCGAGCTGGACCACCAGGTGGCCGACGCGAAGGCGACTTACGAGATCAACGCGATCACCGATCGCCGCAACCAGGCGCTGATTCGCCAGCAGGTAATCCCGCAACAGACGCGCCGATGAGACGCATGCGGCGATGCTCGAGGCGCGCGCGTCGTGGATGTCGCTCAAGGCGCAGCAGGCCTACGAACGCATCGTGTCGCCCTACGACGGCGTGATCACGGCACGCAACGCCGATCCGGGCGCACTGATCGGATTGGCGACGGCGGAGGCGAGCTCGACGAGTCCGATTTTTGAGATGGCGACGCTCAAGCCCGTGCGCGTCTATCTGCAGATGGCCCAGGATGATGCCGCGTTCATCAACGACGGCGATCCTGCGGTCGTCACGATCACGCAATTTCCGCGCAAGCAATTCCACGGGACCGTGACGCGGCATCCGAGCGCGCTGACGTCGGGGACGCGGACGATGCTGGTGGAAGTCGATCTACCCAACGACGATCAGCTGCTGCTGCCGGGAATGTACGCGCATGTGAAGATTTCGCTCACGGGGAGTGCGTCCACGCCGACGGTGCCCGACGAGGCGCTGATTTTTAACGGCGACAAGACGCTCGTGCCGATCGTGAACGGCAACCGCATTCATCTCGCGACGGTCACGCTCGGCCTCGACGACGGGTTGAAAAGCCAGATAGTAGAAGGGCTGCAGGGCAACGAGATGGTAGCGCTGAACCTGGGACAGACTGCGCGCGAAGGCGAAGTCGTTCGCCCGATGCAACAGCCTGCAAACTAGAATCAGGGTACGCCGGCGACCGACGGATCGAGATCACCCGGCCCCGGTGTCGCCGCGCCGACTTCGACTCCCTTGCGCACGCGAACGTCGGCGCCCGACTTGCCGGGCACGTCCACGCGCAGGCTGCGGTATCCGCCGGCGGTGGGATCAGGCGCGAGAAATCCGATGGTGTACTGCTCGCGCAATTCGAGGCTGATGTTCTCGCACGCTTTGCGCAGCGCCTCGCCGTCGCCAGCCTCGCGGATGATGTAGGTCTTGGCGCCGGTTTCGGTCGAGAGCGTGTGCAGGGTCTCGGAGTCGACGTGTTCGCTATCGTCGCCGCCCAGCACGAACGGTCCGATCGAGACGGAAATCCCGCCGTTGCCGCCGTTGGGATCGCCGATGCCGATCGAGTACACCAGCACGCCCATTCGCCGCGCCTGTGCGACGACGTCATTCACCGTCGAGGCGCTGGTGTTGTCCATTCCGTCGGTGACGACGAGCAGCGCTTTCTTGTCGTAGCGCCCGCGCTGCACCATCTGCAGTCCCTCCATGATCACGTCGAACAACGCGGTCTGCCCGTAGGCGTGCAGCAACGCGAGCCGGCGCATCACGAGGTCGTGGTTGACGGTGAACGGCTGGAGCAGGAACGGATGGCTGGAGAATGCGAACAGGAAGACGTCGTCCTTGTCATTCAGATCGCGCAGGAACTCCGCGATCGCGGCGCGCGCCTGCGGAATTTTCGGCGTCATGCTGCCCGAAGTATCCACCAGGATACCGACCGACACCGGGGTGTTCAGGTCCTGGCGAAAAAATTCTATCGGGCGCTGCTGCCCGTCCATGTAAAGTTTGAAGTCATCCTTCTGAAGGCCGGTGACGTAGGTGCCGCTCGGCTCTGTGACCGTCACCGTGACTTGCTCGTAACCCGGCTGCTGGCGCAACTGGCGCGTCGGCACCTCGAGCGACTGCCCCGTCTGCGGAGCCTGCGGCGGGATGTTGAGCGAGTCGCCGCCTTGCGGCGCGGGCATCGACGGCAGCTCGAGCGTCGAGGTTTCCTTGCCCTGGCTGCCGGGCATCACGATCGGCGGAGGAGACGCTATCGTGCCCTGCTGCGCCGAGGCCGGCGCGACGCCGCCGATAAGCATCGCAATCGCGATCAGCGCGGCCGTCAGCGCGGAAATTAAGCTGCGTTTCATCCCGGGATTTGTCTTCGTTGCAGTCATTGGGCCGGCGCTCCGCCGAAGCGGCACGCATCCATGTATAATGATCCTATTTGCTCCAGCCTTGGGCAAGCCGTTTAGTTTCGCGGGCCGTCGATGCCTCGACTCTATGCCAGTTTTGACGAATTCGCACCGTCAAAGTTTCAGCGGGCACCCATTCCTGAACGATCGTTTATGTCGGATGAGTTTCTTGTCTCCCATTCTCGTTTCATCGTAACCTGACGCGTCCGCTCGTGGCCCAAGGTGCCGCTTCCCGCGAGCCCGCGGCACGGCGGCCCTACCATAGGAGAAACGATGAAGTTCGGAATTTTCATTGCCCCGTTCCATCGCGTCGGCGAAAACCCGACGCTCTGCTTCGAGCGCGACATGCAGTTGATCGAATGGCTCGACGAGCTCGGCTACGAAGAGGCGTTTATCGGCGAGCATCATTCGTCGGGATGGGAAATAATCTCGTCGCCCGAAATTTTCATGGCGGTGGCCGCGACGCGCACCCGACACATCATGCTCGGATCCGGCGTCGTCAGCATCCCGTATCATCACCCCTTCCACGTCGCCAACCGCTTCGCGCTGCTCGACCATCTCACGCGCGGCCGCGTGATGCTGGGATGCGGGCCGGGCGCGCTGGCCGCCGACGCCCATATGCAGGGGATAGATTCGACGACGCAGCGCAAGCGAATGGTCGAGGGCGTCAGCGCGATCCTTCGGCTGTTCAACGAGCAGGGCAACATCTCGATCGACGGTTCGTACTTCAAGCTGGTCGATGCGCATCTGCAGGTGAAGCCGTTTCAGCAGCCGCACATGCCGATCTTCGTCGCGAGCACCGTGTCGCCGTCGGGGATGGTGGCGGCGGGACAGCTCGGATGCGGCGTGCTGTCGGTCTCGTCCTACGCGCCGGGCGGGCTGGACGATCTGATGAAGCGCTGGGCGATGGCGGAAGAGGCGGCGGCCGAAAATGGCAAGACGGTTGAGCGCAAGAACTGGCGCATGGTGTTCCCGATTCATCTCGCCGAGACGCGCGAGCAGGCGATGAACGACATTCGCGACGGCGCCAACGCCTGGATTCGCGAATATTTCATCGACACGCTCGGCACGCGCGTGCAGTTCGAGGAGTACCCGAATCAGCCGGTCGAGGAGATGACGATCGATCAGGATGAACGGGCGCGGCGGCATCATCGTCGGCACGCCGGATGATGCGATCGCGAAAATCAAGGAACTGCAGCAGGCGACCGGCGGCTTCGGCGGCATCCTCGGGCTCGCGCACGAATGGACCACGCGCGAGAAGACGCTGCACTCGTACGAGCTGTTCGCGCGTTACGTCGCGCCGCAGTTCCAGGGCCAGGTCGCGCAGCAGGTCAAATACTCGAACGACTGGGCGCGCGAGAATCGCGACCTGATGTTCGGCAAGGCGGTCGCCGGCATCATAACCGCTATGCAGGACTACGCGCAGCACAAAGTCGAGAAAGGCGAGCCAGTGCCCGAGATGACGACGCAGCCGATGACGCGCGTCCGCCCGTAACGTGAGCGAAGGCGTTCGTGTAGGCGCGCGGTCGCGTTTTTGCTAATCAGGTACCGGAAAAATTTACGCTGCTGAGGCGGAAGGGGAAGGGTCATGGCCGACGACGGGCGTGTCAAGTATTTGCGCATCGCGCTGATATTGGTTGGGGTGATTTTCCTGGCCGGAATATACCCGCTTACGATCATCTGGCCCTCCGGCTGGATGTGGTGCACGACCTACTCGGACTATCCGATGATGATCGTCGGCGTTTACGCTACCCTCGGCGTGTTCCTCCTCATCGCCGCGCGCAATCCGCTCGAAAATCTGAGCCTCATCTGGTTCACCGTCTGGTCGAGCGTCGTCCACGCCGCGATCATGGCCGTTCAAGCCTTTGAGGGACCCGCAAATCACGGACACCTGCTCGGTGACGTCCCTGCCCTGCTGTTCGTCGCCGTGCTGCTGGCGGCTCTGACTCCGCGCGGCGGCGCGCAAATCCGCGCTGTTGGATAGTCCGAGTCTTCGGTGCTACTCACAATGCTAGCTTGCATCGAGAGGAGCACTGCGATGGACGCCCACACCGAAATAGCACGCGCGATCGATAACTACCGCGACAAGGTTGTCGCGCTCAGCCACGAAATTCATGAGCATCCCGAGCTCAAGTTCGAGGAGCATTTCGCCGCTGATCTGCTGACCAAGGCTGCGGCCGACCTGGGGCTCGAGGTTGAGCGCGAAGTCGGCGGACTCAAGACCGCGTTTCGCGCCGAGTTTGGCGGCAAGGGTCCCGCGGTCGCAATTCTCGCCGAGTACGATGCGCTGCCCAACGGGCATTCATGCGGCCACAACCTGATTGCCGGCGCCGCACTCAGCGCCATCGCGGGATTGAAGAGCATCGCGGGCAATTTGCCGGGGCGAGTCGTTTTTCTCGGCACGCCGGCCGAGGAAGGCGGCGGCGGGAAAATAATCCTGGTCGACAAGGGCGCGCTGCGCGGCGTCGATGCGGCCATGATGGCGCATCCGACCGACGTCGAGTACTGCACGATGCCTGCGCTCGCCACCCACCATCTGAAGATCACGTTTCATGGCCGCAGCGCTCACGCGTCGGCGGCGCCGTGGGATGGTTCGAGCGCGCTGTCCGCGGTGATTCAGACTTTTCAGAGCGTCGATGCGATGCGGCTGCACCTGCGCGACGGCTCGCGCGTCCACGGCATCATCACCGACGGCGGCCAGGCGGTGAATATCATTCCCGAGCGCACCGAGTGCCAGTTCCTGGCGCGCGCGAAGACCAGTCGCTACGCGAACGAGATCGGCGCGCGCGTGCTCAGGTGCGCGGAGGCTGCTGCGATGGCGACCGGCACGCGCGTCGAGCACGTGGTGATCGGCGGCTACAAGAACATGATCAACAATCACAGCATGGCGCATCGATATGCCGCCCATAGCGAGGCGCTCGGCACGAAATCAATCGAGGCGCCGGATAATATTCCCACCGGCAGCACCGACATGGGCGACGTCAGTCACGTGATGCCGGCGATACATCCGTTGTTCGCGATATCACGCCCCGGCGATGGCAACTGTCACGAAGACGCGTTCGTCGCGCATGCCGACTCGAAGCACGGCTACGATGCGATGATTCGGGTGGCGAAGGCGATGGCGCTGACGGCGTACGATTTGCTCGCACAGCCGGAACTGCTGGCCGCAGCAAAAAAAGAATTCGAAGCTCGCAAGGAAAGCTGAACGGAAAGAGTGCGCGCTAGTGACAGCCGCAACCGCCGCCGCAACATCCGCCGCCGCCCGTGAAGCCGCCACCGTTCGACACGCCTGAATTTGCCATCGCGGACGCGACCGCGGCGGCGCTGTCGCCATTGCTGCCGCGCGCCGCAAACGTCGACATCTCGCGCGTCAGCTTCGAGCCGTGGCAGTGCGGGCATTGCGCGCCGCCGTCGCCGGGCCGCACGAACGCCTCGAACGAGCGCTCGCAGTTGGTGCATCGGTATTCGTAAATCGGCATTGCGATTGTTTCCTACTCTGCCGGGCGGCTGAGCAAATTCGACCAGCACGCCGCGCGTGGCCTTGGGATGCAGGAAGCAGATCATGCCCGCCAGGCCGTTGCGCGGTTTCTGATCGATTAGCTGGATTCCCTTGACGCGCGCCGCCTCGAGCTCGCGCGCGACGTCGTCAGTCTCGAAGCATACGTGATGCAGGCCGCCGCCGCGGCGCGCGAGGAACTTGCCGATAGCACTGTCGGCTGCGAGCGGCTCGAGCAGCTCGATCTCGCTCTCGCCCGCCTTCAGCAGCGCGGCGCGGACGCCCTGCTCTTCAATCGTTGCGCTCTTGGTGAAATGCAGGCCGAGCGTGTCGCGCCAGAATTTCAAGCCGGCGTCGAGGTTCGGCACCACGACGCCGACATGATGAATCTTCTTCAGCATCGCCGCCGCGCTAGTTGCTCGCGTGATCGAGGCACAGCTTGCGCTGCAGCTTGTCCCATCTGACCTTCATGTCGTCCGAGCCCAGGGTCGGATGCTCGGCACGCGTCTGCGCCAGCTTGCTGCATGCGCCCGATACATTGCCCTGCTTGTCGTAAATCACGGCAAGCTGGTACTTCGCTTCGTACCAGAGAGGGTCGGACTCGGCCGCCGTGTTCTCGACTGCGGTCCACCGCTCGTTGGCTTCCTTCATATCTCCCTTGGCTTGCGCGCGACGAGCGAGACCTGCGTTCGCATCGGGCGACGCCGGGTCGGCCTTCACGACCTCTTCGAAGACCTTGTCGGCCTCCTCGTCATTGCCGGTAGCTTGCAGCGCCTGGGCGTAGATCGACAGCGTACCGGTCAGATTCTTGACCGGGATCTTGCCCGACGCGGCCATTTCGGCGAAGCCCTTGTATGCTGTCGCGGTCAACTTCGCGTTGGCCAGGTAGGTCTTGTCGTCGTTGTTGTCCTTGGCCGCCTGCGCATTCTTCCAGAACTCGATTCCAAGTCCCTTGACGAAATCCTGCTTGGCAGAGTCGCTCATGCTGCGTTCGACGAGTGCGGCAACGTCGGTATTGACTTCGTCATACCGGCCAAGATGATCGAGCGCCGTGATGCGCCAATCGACCACATCCTGGAACTTGTTGCTCATCATCGGGTAGTTCGATTCGTAGCCGACCAGCAGCGGCGCCACCTGCGCGTAGTCGACATGGTCCTGATCTTCCTCGAGGATCGAAGCGAGCATGTAGGTCGCTTCGCCGCGAATCTCTCGCACTGCCCGCTTGGCCGTCGGGTTATTGGCAGCACGCTCCGCCTCAGGACCCATCTTGATCGACTCGTTCAGGTTGTCGAGCGCCAGCTTTCTGAGCTGATCGGTATCGACCTTGGGTGCCGTCTTGTTATCCTTGGCGGCAGCTCCCGCGCCGACGAGCTGCTTGTAGTAACACTCGGCGGCCTTGAACTTGGCGGTGAAGGTGAACTCGGGGTCGCCCTTGACCCGCGAGTACATCTCGGCCGCTTCGACGAGATTTCCCTGCCGCTGCAGGCGGTCGGCCATCGCCACTTCTATCTCGGCGGCGTGATCGCCGTTCGGATCTTTCTGCAGATACTCCTGCCCGTCCTTCACCCACTGATCTTCAAGCGCTGCATCCTTCTGACCGCTCTGCACCCATCGGTTGTGCGAGAGGCTGTACTTTAAAAACACGGCCTGGCTCGCCTCGCCGCCACCGCCCGCTGCGATCTTGGTCAGCATCGCCTCGACCAGGTCGTAGCGTTTCTCGCGCTGATAGATCTCGGCGGCGAACCTGCAGGCCTTCGGATACTGTCCGCTGTCGCATGCCTCGGCATAGTACTTGGCCGCGCCGGGTTCATCCTTGCGCGAGAGCAGGACCGCGGCGAGCAGCCACTTCTCGAACGGATCGTTCGAGTTGCCGAATTCCTCGACTACGTTGTTTGGAAATTTGGACGCCGCCGCCACGTCAACCGCCCAGCCTTCCTTGTCGTTCTGCTTGGACTTCATCAGATCGATGATCTGCTTGTGATAGGCGGCCTTCTTGCCCGGGTCGCTGCTGGCGCGTTCGGCGCTGAACAGGGTTTGCAACTCGAGCATGAACTGGCCGGAGCCTGCATGCGCACCGCCTTCAGTCGGCATCATCTTGGCGGCTTCTTCCGCATTGCCCATCTTGGCGTAAGTTGTCGAGAGTCCCTGGCGCGCGGCGTTGTACTGCTGCGTGCCGGGGCCGTCATCCATGATTTTCTTGAAGTCGGCGATCGCGTTGGCGTATTCCTTGGGATCGAACTTGCCCAACTCGCGCTCGCAGTAGGCGCGGCCGAGCGTGTTTTCGCGGATCAGGTTGGGATCCGGCATCGCCAGCATGCTGTTGGTAAAGCCGTCGATCGACTCGTTCAGCAGTTTCTTCGATTGCTCGGCGTCATCGTCGAACAGCGTCGTCGCCGCGGTGAACCGCAGCCACGCGAGCGGATATGCGGCGCGCAAGGCGTACTGCTCGGGCGTGTCGTAGTCGCATTGCCCGCCGTTGTCGATCGTGGTGATGCAATCGTCCTTCTTCTTGGACCAAACCGTTTCCATCCGGTCGAGCATCGAATCGAGCTGATGGTAGATAGGTATCAGCGCGCCCTTGTCCACCTTGCCGCTCGAAGTCAGCTTGGCGAAATCCGCCTCGGCGGAGTCCAGCCGATTGATCACCTGGTCAGCCGCCGATTGGCTCGACTCGGCCGAGGACATCTGGCCCGAGAGGCCCGACAGCTCATCCTCGAGTTGCGAGGCGCTCTGCGCGGCGGCGATGCCGGCGGTGAAAACCAGCGCGAAAAATGCGGTTAGCATCACCAGCAGGCGATGCGAAAAGTACGGACGCTTCATTTGTATAGTCCCCAAAATACTGTTCCCCGAGAAATTGTGGCCTCTTATAAGGACAACGCGGCGGTGACGTCAAGCAAGTTCCAATACTCGCGCAACCTGTGGGACGCTGGCAAGCGAAGAAATACGGGCCGTGCGCCCGGTTATCGACGGCGCGGCCTGCGCGTTTTCGCGATCGATCAGCACAGCCGCCATCCCGAGCGCCGCCGCCGGCGCCAGGTCGAGATGCTCCGAGTCGCCTACATGCATCGCGTCATGCGCCGGCACACCCGCGCGCGCAAGCGCGGCGTCGTACACCTCGCGCCGCGGCTTGGCATAGCCCGCCTCGGACGAAATCGTGATCGAATCGAAATGGCGGGTCAGGTCGAGGCCGTCGAGAATTCGATACAGGCGATGGTCGAAATTGGAAATCACGCCTAGTTTGAGTCCATCACTCTTTAGACGTTGGAGCGTCGGCGCAGCTTCAAGATCGGCAATCCAATGGACAGGATTAGCGAAGTAAGAAAACAGCGCGTCAAAGTAGGCCTCGAAGTCGGGGAATTTGCCAATCGGATCGAAGGTTTCGCCGACGCGGCGCCGCCACCATTCGCGCTCGAGGCGCCGCAGCTCGTCAGGCCGGAACCCGGGGCCGAAGGCCAGCCCGGGAGCCGCACCGAAAGCGCGGCGAAAGCTGGCGGCGACGGCATCCTCGGGCGCGTCGAGGCCAAAATCGCGCGCAAGGCGGGAGTAGGTGCGGCCGATCGGCTCGCGCGGCTCGAACAGCGTCCCGGCAGCGTCGAAGAATACGGCGCGAATCAAGAAACGCTGACTGGATCCCTCGCCCGTTATTTCACGGGAGAGGTTAGGTGAGGGTTCTGTGATACAAGCACAATACCTAACATGCCGACCCTCACGGGATTTCGTCTTTTACGGGCAACGGCTGAGGCTCATCGCCAGGCGGATTGCGGCGCGCCCACCAGAAAATGTCGCACATCGCGCCGCACGCAGCGAAATAAATCCTCGGCGGCTCGGCCTGAGTCGAAGGCGTCGAGCAGTCGGGAGCACGGTCTTGTCGTCGGCAGGCATAGAGCGACAGATGCTAGCCGATCACTGCAGGCCGTCCCAGACCTGGATCAACACCCCGAACGCCGATTGCGGCGAGATGAAGTACTGCCGCTCGCCGCGCCAGTTACGCTTCTCGTCCACCACGCGCACGCCGTCGCGCTTGAGCTTCTCGCGCGTCTCGTCGAAGTCCTTGAGGTCGAGCGAAACGTGATGCATCCCCTCGCCGTAGCGCGCGATGAACTTGCCGACGAAGTCGTTGTCGGTCTTGTGCGCGGGGCTCTGGATGAATTCCAGCTTGAAGCCGGCGACCTCGAGATGCCCCAGCGCGAAGTTGCCCTCGGAATTGCTGATGTGAGGCTCGTGCGTGACCTTAGTGCCGGGAAAGTAGCGCGTGAAAAAATCGTAGGCGGCGGTGATGTCCTTGACCGCGAGCGAGACGTGATCGAAATACGCGAGCCCGTCGGGCGCGGGCTTGGGATGCGCCTGCTGCCAATTCGGCGTGTGCCAGAACTGGATCAGCGCACCGAAGGCGGATCGCGGCGAGATGAATGCGGTGGCGGAACCCGAGTCGTACTTCTGCTCGTCGACGACCCGCACTCCGCCCGCCTTCAGATTCGCGACGAGCCGGTCGAGACCGTCCGTCTCGATCGACAGATGATGCATCCCCTCGCCGTGCTTCTCGATAAACTTCGTGACGAAGCCGGGCTTGCCGGGCGGGTCCTCGATCAACTCGACGACGAAGCCGCCGAGATGGAAATCCTGCCAGTAGAACGATCCGCTGACCTGCTCGTCGATCGTTTTGGCGCCGCGCAGCTTGATTGGAAAGTACTTCGCGAAGAACTCGTACGCGCGGTCGATGGACTTCACCGCGATCGAAACGTGATCGAACCTCAAGCGAACGTCGTCAGTCGCAGCCATGCTCAAACGAATCTCCCTTCGACAAGAATGTGCGCCTATTTCGCGGCGCGGCCGGGCCGGAAGCGCCACAGTAGCCGGAACGAGTTGCGCAGCACCAGCGGCCATCCGTTGGCGATTTTTCCGGCGTACATCCGAAGCGATTGATCGGCGCGCGACAATGCCGGCACGTCAAAGAAATTCGAGCCTCGCATCCAGCCGCCCGTCATTCGCGCGTACAACTATATAGCCGCCGCCCTTGAACGGTCCCGCGTTGAAAATCTGCGTCGGTCCGATCCGATCGGCGGCGGCGGACTCGTGGATGTGTCCCGAGATGCAAACGTCGGGCTTCACCTCTTCGATGAATTGGCGCGCGGCGGTGCTGCCGACCGGCTTGCCGCTCATGATTCGGTCGCACTTCGTATCGAACGGGGGCGTGTGACAGATCATCAGGAGCGGGCGCACGTCGCGAACGGCGTCGTAGCCGGCGCGCAGCGTCGCGTAGATTTCGTCCTCGCTCAACTCGGTCGGCGTGCCGAACGGCGTGATGTTCGAGCCGCCGCATCCGAAAATCCCGACGCCATCCACCACGCGGCCCTTGCCGTGCAGCGCGATTCCATCCTCTTCGAGGAACGGGATCACCTCGCGCTGGTCGAGATTCCCCGGCACCGCAAGCACGGCCGGGCAGACGCGACGCACGTCGGTAAGAACTTTGCGCGCATCGTCGATGCCGCCGAAGTTGGTGAGGTCGCCGGACAGGATGACGAGGTCGCAATCGCGCATCACGTCACCCATGCGGGCAAGGTTGCGCGTAGCCATATGAACATCGCCGAAAGAAATAATCTTCATTGGAGGAATACACTTAATTGTAGTGAAACCCGCGGTGGGTTTCACGCTTCCTTGGCCTTTGTGTCATCCCGAGCGTAGCCGAGGGACCCCGAATCTTTCTCGGCGCAGAGGATGTCGGACTTCGCTCGGGGCCTGTCGGAGCTGAGTACCTCCGGGTGTCGGATGCGGCTAGGCGCTATCGAATCGCATGACCTCTGCCTGTAGGCGTGATCGCAGCCGTGATTGGCGGGTGCGTCAGCCGGCGCCGAGTAAAGATTCCGGGGTGCCCTCGGCTACGCTCGCCGGCTGACACAAAGAAGGGACTCACGGCGGAAGGAGAAGCGCCCCCTTCCCTTGCGGCTGATGTAACCGCATAACCAGAGCATGGCTGCGCCCGGCAAATTCGCGTTCGTGCTCTACCGCCCGCAATCGGCCGGCAATATCGGCGCGGCCGCGCGTGCGCTCAAGAACATGGGCTTCGAGGATCTGCGCCTGGTCGGGCGCGGCCCGTTGAACGATCGCGACGCGGTGAAGATGGCCGTCCACGCCGACGACATCCTTGCGCACGCGACCGTCTATCCCGACCTCGCGGCCGCGCTCGCGGATTGCTCGCTCGCGGTCGGCACTACCAGCCGCCGCGGCGGCTATCGCAGTCGCGCGACGGCGCTGCGGCCGGCGGCGGCGGAGCTCGACGCGCTGGCCGGCTCACGAACAAAATCGCGATCGTCTTCGGCCGCGAAGATCGCGGGCTGACAAATCGCGAGCTCAAGCTTTGCCATCGCTTGATCACTATCCCGACCGCGCCCGAGTATCCGTCGCTCAATCTCGCGCAAGCCGTGATGGTCGTCGCGTACGAGCTGATGATGGCGGCGAGCGCATCGCCGGCAGTCGAAGCCGCTCGCGCGCCGGAATTCGTCGCCGCGTCGACGAGCGATCCGATGCTCGAGCGGATGGCGGAGGCGCTGGTCTCGATCGGTTTCATTCCCGACGACAATCCCGATCACATCATGTTCGCGCTGCGCGAGATTTTCGGCCGCAGCGGATTGACCGCGCGCGAGGTCGAGATTCTCAACGGAATGGCGCGGCAGATGCGATGGGTCGCCGAGGGCGGGCATCGCACGCTCGCCGAGAAGCGCCGCGCGGGCCGGAAATTGCGCTGAAGGTTTCCACCCGCGCGCGCGATGAGCGATAATCGGATTGCGCAGGGTGTGAAGTACAAATGGCCGAGATAATCGATTTTGCCGAAATCCAGGAAGCGCGGCGCAAAGCCCGCGCGCGCATCCCCGAGCATGAAAACCTCGAGCGCGCCGTGCAACTGATGCGCGAGAACCTGGCCGCCGTCGCCGCCGAGCTGGCCGACGCGCCGCACGCCGAGCAGGCAGAACTGCTGACGCGAATCGAGTGCCTCGCCGCGATGATTCGCTACGGAATGCGAATGCTCGGCAACCCCGCCGACGCGCGCTCAAACGCGGGCGGCTGAAGTGGATGAAGGACTCTCTCAGAGAATTCTCGTTCTGGTTCCCTCCTCCCAAATGGTTAGGGTGGAGGACCATTGTGCGGCGCGGTTGTCTGTTGCGCCGCACATCCGGAATCTTCAGAAAATTCGGTCCCCCACCCGCGCTGGAAGCGCGGCCTTTCCCCTCTTGGGGGCGAGGCAATTCAGGAAGATAGGCGATGGAAGAAGGACTTACCCTTAGAATCACCGGCGTCGAGCCGGGCGACGAGATTGCCGGCGCGCGCAAGATCACGATCTCGACTACGCGCGGCGCAATTCCGCTGATACTGCATGCCGCCGCCGAGAAGGGGCGCGCCGCGCTATGCGTCAGCGGCGCGATGGGCGGATACGACGGCCCCTCGATGCTCTATCCGCGCCTCGGGCTCGAGATGCCGCGCCGCGGACTCACGATTGCGCGGCTGGACTATCGCGCGCCCAACGAGTTCGGCGAATGCCTGGTCGACGCGATGGCGGCGCTCACGTTCCTCGGCGGTATCGGCCACAATCGGGTCGCGCTGATCGGGCATTCGTTCGGCGGCGCGGTTGCGATCAACGCGGGCACGCTCAGCCCGATCGTCACCAACGTGATTGCGCTGTCGAGCCAGCTCGCGGGCGCGCACGTGGCCGGCGAGCTGGCGCCCAAGCCGCTGCTGCTGATTCACGGCAGCGCCGACACGATTCTCTCGCATGAAAGTTCGCAAGCGCTTTACGATCGCGCGGGCGAGCCCAAGACGATCAAAATTCTACCCGGCGTCGGACACCGCCTGGCGGAAGCGCACGACGAAGTTTTCGCGCTGGTCAGCGACTGGCTCATGCAAAAGGTCTGAAACTCGCACCGGCTATTCACTTGAATAGCCGCATCACGATAGAATCGCACGATGGCTAGCGGACAGAGAATTGCGGTGATTGGTGCGACGGGCGCCGTCGGCCAGACCACGCTGAAAATCCTCGAGCAGCGCAAGTTTCCGGTGCGCGAGCTGCGCGCCTATGCGTCCGAGCGATCGGCGGGCAAGACCGTGACCTTCAAGGGCGAGTCGATACCGGTGCATCGGCTCGACGCCAACTCGTTCAAGGGCATCGACATCGTGCTGTTCTCGGCCGGATCCGAGCAGTCGCGCGAGTTCGCGCCAATCGCGGTCAAGGCCGGCGCGATCGTCATCGACAAGTCGAACGCGTTTCGAATGGACCCCGACGTGCCGCTGGTCGTGCCCGAGATAAACGCCGCAGCCGCGCGCCATCACAAGGGCATCCTCGCATGCCCCAACTGCACGACTATCGTCACCGTGATGCCGCTGAAGCCGCTGCATGACCTTGGCCGTCTGCGCCGCGTCGTCGCCACCAGCTTCCAGGCGGTGTCGGGCGCGGGCGTCAACGGGGTTGCGGAGCTGCGCGAGCAGACGGTGGCGTGGGCGCGGGGCGAGGAAATCAAGTCGAAGTTTTTTCAGCATCAGATTGCGTTCAACCTGATTCCGCATATCGACAAATTCGTCGAAGGCGGATACACCGGCGAGGAAATCAAGCTGGTCAACGAGATTCAGCAAGATTCTCGACCAGCCCGAGCTGCTGATTTCGCCGACCACCGTGCGCGTGCCGGTCTTCACGACGCATTCGATTTCCGTCAACGCCGAGACCGAGACGAAGATTGCGGCGGCCGACGCGCGCGAGGCATTCGCGCGCTTCCCCGGGATTCGCCTGTTCGACGATCCCGCGCAGAATCGCTATCCGATGCCGATCCTGGTCGAAGGCCAGGACGACTGCTTTGTCGGCCGTATCCGCGAGGACCTGAGCTGCCCCAACGCGCTGAATTTCTGGGTCGTCGGCGACCAGTTGCGCAAGGGCGCGGCGCTCAACGGCGTTCAGATAGCGGAACTGCTCATCGGCGCGCGCTAGCTACTCCGATCACTCAGAGGAAACTTCAGCCTGCTGCCCGCCTGCGCGGCCGCGCCACCGTCTCTCTACGGCAAACAGACGGCGTGAGCCGGCGTTTTCTTGAGGCACGCGACCTGCGGCGTCAGCACCGGGCGCGCCAGGCCGATTAATTCGGCCACCGTGTTGCTCTCTACGTTGGCAACCCAGACATTTCCAGAGGCATCGGTCGCCAGGCCGTCCGGCACGTCGTAGTCGGCGCCGGGGGGAGTGAAGTTGCCGACCAGCGCACCGCTGGAATTCAACTCGGTCACACTGTCGCCGTCTTCATTCGCCACCCAGGCATTACCGGCGGCATCCATTGCCACAAACGCCGGAGTATCGAAGTTGGCGCCATCGGGATCGAAGTTGAGTCCCGTGCATGATTCGGTGGTACATCCCGCGAGCAACTCGCTGACCGTGTCACCCTCGATGTTCGTCACCCAGGCGTTACCGCTTGCGTCGAACGCGACGTGCGCCGGCTCGTCAAACTCGGCGCCGGCGGGACTGAAAGCGCCTACCAGTCCGCCGCTGGAATTCAGCTCGACCACGGTGCCTTCACCCGTATTCCCGATCCAGACGTTGCCGGTGGCGTCGATTGCCACCCCCTGCAGGAAGTCGAAGTCGGCAGCCGTCGGGCGCAAAATTGCCGGCCAGGGCACCGCTGGAGGTCAACTCGGTTACGGTGTTGCCGTCACGGTTAGTCACCCAAGCGTTCCCGCTGGTATCGATCGCGATGTTGAACGGAGAGTCGAAGTTGGCGCCGCTGGGATTGAAGTTGTGGCCGGTGCAACTTGAGGTGGAACATCCCGCCACCAACTCGCTCACGGTGTCACCCGTGAAGTTGGTCACCCAGACGTTGCCGGAGGCATCGATCGCCACGCCGTCCGCGCCGTCGAAGTCGGCAGCAGCAGGAGCGAAGTTACCGATCAGCACGCCAATGGAACTCAGCTCGGTCACGTTGTCGCCGCCGCCATTCGGCACCCATACGTTGCCGGAGGCGTCGAGCGCCAGGAAGATCGGTTCGTCAAAGCTGCTGCTGGGATCGAAACTAATTGCGATCTCGAAGCCGTCGGGAACGGCGCTCAATTCGGGCGTGAATGGCGACGAGTCGGTCTGAAGAGCATACAGCATCCTCACATTCGCGACAGGATTGGTCGCAATCACGTGCGCCGCCTGCAGCGTGTTGGTACTGCTGCTGGTTTCGCTGAGCAGCGTGGTACACGCGGCCGACGACGGTCCCGAGCTCTGCACGCATGCGGCCAGGATGTTGCCAATCGTGTTGAGTCGTTCCAGCCCGTCGCAATTGACAGGCGGTGAGCCGCCGGTGCAGCTCGCCTCGGTCACGCCCTGGTCGGTCCAGAAACTGGATGGCGTGCCGGTCGAGTTATTGATGAGGTTTGCAATCGCCTGCGCGAACGCGTTGCCAAAGCCGACCTCGTTGCTCGACGGCGAACCGATCACCTGTCCGGTCGAGTCGATGAATTGCTGCAGCGACCACTGGGCCGCCACCGTCGTCAGTTCGTTGACTGTGACCGACGCCGGCAAGGCGTTGGACAGCCCCGCGATTCCCATCAACCCGATCGCCGAGTTGGCGCCGTTTCCAGCATTCCCTCCAAGCGCCACAAAGTAGAGCAAGGTGGGCGTACCGGGAGGCGTGTATTGCACCGTGAAATTGCCCTCACCATTAGTGGTCGTGGTGCCCAGGCTGGTGGCACCCGAGCCGTACCCGCTACCGACTGAATAGAGGGTCACCGACGCACCCGAGATTGGGCTCAGTCCGCCTTGAACCGTCCCGGAAAGCGATGGCGTACCGGTGGGTGTAGGAGTTGCCGTGGCTGTTTTCGACGCCGTTGGGGTCGAAGTACGAGTCGGCGTTGGCGTTCTGCCCGGCGTTGGGGTTCGAGTTGGTTTCGCGAGTTCGGCTCGCCGTTGCCGTCCGGCTGGGGGTTGGGGTCGGTATCCCGGTAGAGGTTGAAGTCGACGACGGAGTCGCAGTCGGCCTGACGTGCGTCTTCGAAGAGCAACTCGAGCACGGATCGCATCCGGCGCTCGTAAGCGCAAAAAGTGCGACCAGAAGTGTTAACGTCGAAAAGGCAAATCCGCGAAACACTGAACCGTCTCCCCAAAATTCGCGATAGGCCGCGCGACAACCTCAAGCCACGGTCTTGAATATAAGCGAGCCAAACATCTCAAAACCGAAATTTACGTTTTGAATCGTGAATCGAATTAGCATCAACCCTCTCCTGCTGCAAACGCGACGTTCGAGTTCCGCTTTGGCCTACTTACGGTAGACATGAAATTGGCGCGCGCTGACCGATTGGTCTGGCGATTGACAACTTACCTGCCGGCATATTACCGTTGGGCAACTGTAGCGATTACAGCCTTATCGAGAGCGGCGGAGGGACATGGCCCGCTGATGCCGCAGCAACCGGCCCGTGTAGGGTGCTGGTGCTAACTCCTGCAGGGGTTCTTTGCTCAGCGCGAGAATCTCCTGGTAGATAAGGCGAGAGTGTTGAGCCCTCGTCTTTTCGTCCCCGCAGGATTTTTCACCGCTCCACATCGACACTGAACGCGTTGCGGCTCTCGACGGGCGGGAGTGGCGCGATCGAAGTGGCAACGGATCGAATACTGATCGTCGGCATGGGAGGACTCGGCGTCCCCGCATCGTGGGCGCTCGCGCGCGCCGGTGCGCGGCGGCTGACGACTAGTCGATCCCGACCCGGTCGAGCTGTCGAATCTTCGCGCGGCAGGTGATCTACCGGCCTGCAGACATCGGAACGCCCAAGGTCGAAGCGGCCGCGCGATGGCTCATCGAGCGATTCCCCGGCATCAACGTCGAGCATCATGCGATCGCGCTCGACTCTTCCAATGCGGCGCGTCTCGTCGCCGCGCATGACTTCGTGATCGACGCGACTGACAGTCCCGCGGCGAAATTTCTGATCAACGACACCTGTATCGCCGCGCGGACGCCGTTCGTGTATGGCGGCGTAATAGGTATGACCGGTCAGGCGATAACGGTGCTTCCTGGCGCGACAGCATGCATCCGATGCGTGTTCGAGATGCCGCCGGATGAAGACGAAATCCAGAGTTGCCGCGAAGCCGGCATCGTCGGTCCGGTCGCCGGCGCGATCGGCGAGATGCAGGCGGCGGAGGCGATGCGCGCCGCGCGCGCGCAGACGCTCTTACTCGCAGGAAAAATTCTCACATACGACGCGTCCGGCCCGAGCCGGGTGCGTATTACGGCCGTAAGCCCGCGTCCCGGATGCGCTTGCGGCGCCTGGAAGCCGGCGAGTCACGAGGCGGATGCGCCGGGCAAGTAACCGGAATCGAGGAAACGATGAGCTACATCACCAATCTGAAATGTCGCGAGTGCGGCCAGGAGTATCCGATAAGTCCGCTCCACGTCTGCGAGACGTGCTTCGGCCCGCTCGAAGTCACCTACGACTACGCGCGGATTCGCGCCGCCATCTCGCGCTCGATAATCGAGAAGCGGCCGCACAATCTATGGCGCTATCGCGAATTGCTGCCGGTCGATTTCGACGAGAATGACGTCGTCGGCCCCAACTCCGGCTTCACTCCGCTGCTGCATTGCAAACGGCTCGGCGCAGAAGTCGGCCTGAAGCATCTCTACATCAAGGACGACACCGTCAATCATCCGACGCTGTCGTACAAGGACCGCGTCGTCTCGGTCTCTATCACCAAGGCGCGCGAGTTCGGCTTCACCACCGTGTCGTGCGCGTCCACCGGCAACCTGGCGACTGCAGTCGCGGCGCATGCGGCGCGCGCGGGACTGCAATGCTACATCTTCATGCCCGAAGGCGTGGAGGCGGGAAAAATCGTCGGCTCGACGATTTACGGCGCGCGCGTCATCACGATTCGCGGCAACTACGACGACGTCAACCGGCTCTGCAGCGAGATCGCGGACAAGTACGGCTGGGCCTTCGTCAATATCAACCTGCGGCCGTTTTACACCGAAGGCGCAAAGACCTTCGGCTTCGAAGTCGCCGAGCAACTCGGCTGGCGTCTGCCCGATCATATAGTAGTGCCGACCGCGGGCGGGACGATTCTGCCGAAGGTCGCGAAGGCATTTAAGGAGTTGAAGGAAGTCGGCCTCGTGAAAGGCGGCGACTTCAAGATTCATTCCGCGCAGGCCGCCGGCTCCGCGCCGGTCATCCACGCGCTGCACAAGGGCACCGACCTGATAACGCCGGTGAAGCCCGACACGATCGCCAAATCGATCGCGATCGGAAATCCCGCCGACGGCTTCTACGTGCTCAAGGCAGTGCGCGATTCCGGCGGATGGGGCGACGTCGCCACCGACCCGGAGATTATCGAGGCGATCAAGCTGCTCGCGCGCACCGAGGGCATCTTCGCAGAGCCGGCCGGCGGCACCACGCTGGCGGTCGCACTCAAGCTCGTCAAGCAGGGGCGCATCAAGCCCGACGAAACGGTGGTCGTGTCGATAACCGGCAACGGCTACAAGACGCTCGAAGCAGTCGCGAGCGCGATCGAACAGCCGTCGGTAATCGACGCGCGGCTCAAGGACTTCGACGCGCTGTTCGACCGGCTCACGAATGGAAAACGCACCGCAGACAGCGCCGCGTAACGACGGCGCTTGTTTGCGCTGTGCGGCGGGCATAACTGTAAGAATTCAAGCAGGAGGCTAGTTCCCAATCATGGCAGTACGCGTCAGAGTCCCAACCCCACTTCGAAAATTTACCGCCGGGGTCGATGAAGTCCCGGCCGACGGCACCTCGATCAAGGCGGTGATCGAAGACCTCGAACGGCGCCATCCGGGAATGCGCGAGCGGCTGCTCGATGAAAAAGGCGACATCCGCCGCTTCGTCAATATTTATCTCAACGGCGACGACATCCGCTTCCTCGAGGCGATCAACTCCAAGGTAAAGGATGGCGACGACATCTCAATCGTTCCCGCGATTGCCGGCGGACGCTGAGCGCCGCGCGCCAGACGGTACCAGCGAACGCGTCGCGCCGCTGAGTGAGATCGTCCCGGTCGGCCGCGCGAGCAGCGTGCTCGACCTGGTCGGCAACACTCCGCTGCTCGAGATCACGCGGCTCACCGCCGGCCTGATTCCCGCCGGCGTGCGGATTTTCGCCAAGCTCGAGGGCTTCAACCCCGGCGGCTCGGTCAAGGATCGGCCGGCGAAGAAGATGCTCGAGGTCGGAATCGCCGAAGGCAAGCTCAAGCCGGGCAAGGTGATCCTCGATTCGACCTCGGGCAACACCGGTATCGCGCTGGCGATGCTCGGCGCCACGCTCGGCTATCCGGTCGAGCTCGTGATGCCGTCGAACGTGAGCCGCGAGCGCAAGAAAATCGTCGAAGCCTACGGCGCCAAGATTCATTTCTCCGATCCGATGGAAGGTTCCGACGGCGCGATCCTGCTCTGCCGCAAGCTTTTGGCGCAGGACCCCGCGCGCTACTTCAAGCCCGACCAGTACAACAACGAAGCCAACGCGCTGGCGCATTTCGAGACCACCGGACCCGGAGATCTGGCGCCAGACGCGCGGCCAGGTGACGCATTTCGTCGCGGCGATTGGCACCGGCGGCACCGTGATGGGCACCGGCAGATTTCTCAAGTCGAAGAACAGCGCGATCAAGGTGATCGCGGTCGAACCCGACGACGCGATGCACGGGCTCGAGGGCCTCAAGCACATGGCGAGCTCGATCGTCCCGGGCATCTATCACGAAAAAGAGCTCGACGACAAAATTCCGGTCGGCACCGAAGAGGCGTACGAAATGGTCTATGCGCTCGGGCAGACCGAGGGCATCCTGGTCGGCCAATCGTCGGGCGCTGCGATGATCGCGGCGCTCAAGCTGGCCCAATCGATTCGCGAAGGTAACATCGTCACCGTGTTCTGCGACTTCGGCGACAAATACCTCTCGACGAATCTGTGGATCGGATGGCAGGAATGGCGTCGCGAGCGCCTGCAGCAAGTTGTCGCCAAGTGGCAGGGCAAAGAGAAGTAACCCGCAATGGAACGTATCCACGAACGCTACTACCTGAGCTACCCGCGCACGCTGATCAAGGAGCCGATCCTTTACCAGCTCGTGAAGAAGTTCGACCTCGTTTTCAACATTCGCGGCGCCAGCGTGTCCGAGGAGATGGGCCTGGTCGCGGTCGAATTCGAAGGCAGCTCCGATCAGATCGAGCGCGCGCTCACCTGGCTGCGCAGCACCGGCGTCACCGTCGAGCCAATCGAAAAGAACGTGATCGAATAGTGGCGTGGATGCGCGATGACCCTGACTGACGCGCAAATCGAACGCTACAGCCGGCAGATAATCGTGCCGCACGTCGGCGGCCGCGGCCAGGAACGCCTGCTCGCGGCGCGAATGCTGCTGGTCGGTGACGCGCGCGATATCGAAGCACCGCTGGCATATCTGGCCGGCGCCGGCGTCGGGAAGATCATCGTTGGTGCGGAAGAATCGCAAAGCGGCGCTGACCTCGCGCTCGCGATTGTTGGAAGCGAAGCGGCGCGGAGAGTTGCCGAAGAGCTCGCGAACCGCCGCGATATGCGAGCATTGGTGATCGCACGTCTCGATGCACCAGGCAAAATCGCGGTCATCCCCGATGCCCAGAGCGCTGTCGATGCGTCGATGTTCGCGGAAGTTGGTGAGCGCTCTTACGCCGCGGATTTTATCGCGATGCTCGCGACGGCGGAGGCATTCAAGCTGCTTGCGGGCTACGCGGAAAATCCGTCGCGCGCGATCATCGAGTTCGACGGCTACGCGTCCAGGGTCCGCGTCAATCCGTGATGTACAAACTCTGGATGTTCGATTTCGATAACACTGTCGCGCGGCTCGAGCCCGAGGTCGATTGGGCCGGCGGCCGGCTCATCCTCGAACCGTACCTGCGCTCCATCGGCGCGCCCGACGAACTGTTCGCGCGAGTCCCGCGCGGCAATCTCCCGCTCTACGACGCCTACCGCACGCTCACGCTCGCGGAATTTACCCCGCCGCACATGGTCGAAGCGCTCCGGCACGCATCGGAGATAATCGAAAAAATCGAGTTGGCCGGAGTCGATCGCGCGCAACCGCTCGAAGGGGCGATCGAAACAATCGCGGCTCTAAAGAAGAGCGGCGCCGCGATCGCGATCGTGACGTCCAACTCTTCGAAAACAGTGCAGCGATGGTTCGACCGGAACGCCGGCGCGTCAGTCGATGCGATCGTCGGACGCGACACCTTGCTCGGCCTCAAGCCGGCGCCCGACATGCTTCTTCGCGCGCTCGAACTATTTTCCATCGACCGAGACGACGCCGCGTTCGTCGGCGACAGCGATGCCGACATTCGCGCCGCGCAAGCGTGCGGCGTGCGATTTTACGGAATCGCGCCTACCGACAGCGCGCGCGATCGACTGCTCGCAGCAGGCGCCGCGGAAATCTTCGGCTCGCCGGCGGCGCTCGCGATTGAACTGAACCTGCCGACGGCGCGTTCTTAACCCGTTAATCTCTCTACTATCGGCGGCCTTGTGTCTTTCCATTAGATTAAGTAACTTCTGTACCTCACAAAGTAATCTATTCTTAAGGGAGCTTGAGTTTTTGACGATGGATCAAGGTTTTACCTTGTGGTTTACAGGCCTATCCGGGGCGGGAAAATCGACGCTTGCCAACCTCGCCGCGACTGAGCTGCGCAATCGCGGACATCGCGTCGAAATCCTCGACGGCGACGAAGTCCGCACCAATCTTTCCAAGGGCCTCGGCTTTTCCAAAGAGGATCGCGACATCAACATCCGGCGCATCGGCTACGTCTGCAATCTGCTGGCGCGCAACGGCGTCATCGCGATTTCCGCGGCGATTTCGCCGTACCGCGAAGTTCGCGACGAGGTGCGCGGCTACCATCAGCGCTTTTTCGAAGTGTTCGTCCGCTGCACCATCGACAAACTGGTCGAGCGCGACGTGAAAGGCCTCTACAAAAAGGCGCTGGCCGGCGAGATCAAATCCTTCACCGGCGTGTCGGACCCGTACGAAGAACCGCTGAAGCCCGAACTCGTCGTCGATAGCAGCACGGAGACCGTCGAGCAGAGCCTGGGCAAGTTGCTCGGGCGGCTCGAGGAGCTGAACTACATCAACCAAGGGGCACGGCGATGAGCGTGCGCGACGATGCGATCTCGGCGCATGGCGGCGGCGAGCTGGTCGATCTGAAGGCGCCGGCCGCCGAGCGCGCTGCGCTGGCGGCGCATGCGGCGAAGCTCGCGAGCGTCACGCTCAATGCGCGCGACCTCGCCGACCTCGAGATGCTCGCGTCGGGCGCGTTCTCGCCGCTGACGGGCTTCATGGGCGAGGCGGACTACATCCGCTCGCGCGACGAGATGCGCCTTGCGTCGGGAGTGCCGTGGTCGATTCCAATCACGCTCGGCGTCGACGAGGCGACCGCGAAGTCGCTGAAGACCGGCAGTGAGATTGCGCTGGCGACCGAAGACGGCAAGCGGCTGGCGATTCTCAAGCTCGCGGAAATTTACAAGGTCGATCGCAAAAACGAAGCGCAGAACGTGTTCGGCACCGCCGAGGACGCGCATCCGGGGGCGAAGAACGTCACCTCGATGCCGCCGTACTGCCTCGCGGGCGAGGTCACGCTGATCGAGGAAATACCGGGGCGCACGTTCCTCGAGTACCCGCGCGAGCCGCGACAGACACGGGCGGCGTTTCGCGAACGGGGATGGAAAAAGATCGTCGCCTTCCAGACCCGCAACCCGACTCATCGCGCGCACGAGTACATCCAGAAAGCCGCGCTCGAAATCTGCGACGGCCTGATGATTCATCCGCTGGTCGGAGAGACCAAGGGCGACGACGTGCCCGCCGCGGTCAGGATGGAGACCTATAAAGTGCTGCTCGACGCGTACTACCCGAAGGACCGCGCGATGATCGGCGTGTTCCCGGCGCACATGCGCTATGGCGGACCGCGCGAGGCGATACTGCATGCGATCGCGCGGCGCAATTACGGCTGCACGCATTTCATCGTGGGGCGCGACCACGCCGGCGTCGGCAATTATTACGGCAGCTACGACGCGCAGAAAATCTTCGAGCGCTTCGCGCCGGCAGAGTTGGGAATCACGCCGCTGATGTTCGAGAACACTTTTTACTGCAAGCGATGCAACTCGATGGCGTCGTTCAAAACCTGCCCGCACTCGGATGCCGACCGCGTAATACTGTCGGGCACGAAAGTCCGCGAAATGCTGCGCGCAGGCGAGGCGCCGCCGCCGGAATTCACGCGGCCAGAGCTCGCAGCAATCCTCGTCAAGGCAATGCGCGACGCAAAGTAGATTCGCAATCGCGCGCGCCTGAGCTGGCGAAAATCGCGACGTTGCACGCCTATATCTTGAATCGCAGAACCCTCACCTGCCGGCCGCGGTGCGTCCGGCCGCCTCTCCCGTAAAGGAACGGGCGAGGTGAGAGTAGGACCCTCCACCCCAAAAACCTCGAGCGAAATCGCGTCCGCGCGATTTCGCGATTCTCTTTCCTATCACTGGGTGCAGGGGTCACCCCTGCCCAAGGAAGTGTGAAACCCAAGGCGGGTTTCACTACGATTAAGTTCTGGCTTTTATTTCCGCGCGCGCTCTTTGGCGGCGCGCTTTGCGCGGGCGGGGTCGCCGGACCAGGTCCAGGCGTGCTCGGTGCGGCTTACTCCTATCAGTACGCCGAGAAATGCCGACGGATGGATGAAAAGTTCGGCGAGGCCCGCCTCGTCGCGATTATGCGCTGCGAAACGGGAGCCGCGCGCTTGCAGGCGCTGCTCGAGAGCGCCGGCGTCGTCAGTCTCGACGAAAAACATGTAGAGCGAGTCGCCGCGGCGTTGATGGAAGCGGCCCATCGCAAGGTTGGCGTCGGTGATTTGCGCAAGCTCGACGCGGTCGAGGCGCGCCGGTGGATCGAACAGCGTCAGCGTGCCGGTGTAGCCGAACTGCTTGCTCTCGATCGGGCTGAACTTCGCCGCGTCGAGGCCGAAGATGCGCGCGTAGCGGTCCGCCGCCGCCTTCCAATCGCCAACCACGTTGGTGACTTCGTAGATCCACTTTATCGCGCCGACCGGCGTGCGTTCGCGATGCTGCGAGATAACGGTGCGCATCCCGAACGTCGCGCCGGAGTCGAGATAGATTTGTCCGGCGGATTGCTCGAAGCTGACGCCGCTCTTGGTCAGTTGATGCGCGGCCGCGTCGAGCGTCGTCCACCGAAAATCCTGCGCCGAACAGTCCGCTGCCCCACTTCGCGACGAAATCCTGCACCGCACCGGCGCCGTCGGGTTCGAGAATCTCGATGAGACTCGCCCCGGCCTGCATCGTGCTGCGCTTGGCTGGCCAGCGGCGCCGCCTTGTCGCGGCCAACGAGCTCTGCGCCGAATACTTCGGTGACGATCTTCTCGGCCGCAGCGCTGTCGGCGACCGCAATCTGAACCCGGTCAACGCGTTTGAGCATCGTCGAAATCTTCTCCTCGCATCACTGGAGCGGCGGCTCGTCGTCGGGCGGCGCGATCACGGGCGAGCCATGATGCATCACCATGAACCAGTCATTGCCGACGCGCTCGAATACGTTGGTGGCGAGCACGTTCGAGCGCTGACTGCCGTCGTAGCCGCGCTGGGTCAGGTTCTCCTCGACGACGACGATCGCGAGGTCGCCGCTGATCATCACTTCGATCTCGCCGAGCTCGAACTTCATCTCGAATACGTTGTCGAGGATGCGCTCCCAGCTCGACATGATCGGGCCCCAGCCCGAAAGTTTGCGCCATCCGGGATGGATACAGATGATGCGCGGGTCGCGCAGCCAGACGGCTTCCATCTTCTCCGCGTCGAGGCTTTCGAACGCGTCGTAGAAGGCGCGGTTGGCGGCGAGCACTGATTCGCGATCAGACATTGCATTTTCCAGCGTAGTTTTTCGGATGAGCAGGCGCCAGTCTGTTCACGGATACGTTGCGGGCGCGGTTTTCTCGGCCAGCGCGGCGCCGGAGGCCTCGAATCTGATTTGCGTCGTCGATCAGTGCTGCGATTTTGCGCGCGGCCTCTGCGATTGGAATTCCGCCGCGATGAATGTTTGAAATTACGGTGCGGTCTGGCTCGATCGATTTGAGAGTCGGGCGGTAAATCACGTACGCGCTCAGGCTCTCGGCGGTGACGAGGCCGGGCCGCTCGCCGACGATCATGCAGACGACGTCGGGGCGCAGAATTTCGCCGAGATGATCCTCGATTCTGACGCGAGCGTTGCGAATGAAGATTGGCTTCAGGAGCTGGTAGCGCGGCGCGAGTATCTTGGTGAGCGCGCGCAGCAGCGGCGCCGCGTTTTTCTCGACCGCAGCCGATGAAAGGCCGTCGCCGATGCATAGCAGGACCGTTGGCGTCGTTGATTTGGCGCTGCCGCCGGGCGACCTAACCCCTAACCCCTTCCCGGCGCGGGAAGGGGGACCGGATTAGGGGCGGCGGCTTGAGGCGCGCGACGCGAGCTGCGTCGGCATCGGTTAGGCGGCGGCCGCGCGCTGGATAGCGGATGTAGTCCTCGCGCGTTAGCGCTTGCGAATGGACTTCGAGCAGGCCGTTGCGTTGCGGCCAGTCCCGCGCGACCAGCGTCATGACCGCGTCGACAGCGCGCGCATGATCGGCGCGCAGCGCGAGCATCGCGGCCGTCGTGTAGCGCGTGCCCGCGCGGCCGAGGCCAAGTCGCGCGGGAGTCGATTTGCGCATCGCGTCGAAATCGGTGTTCGCGTCGGGCTCGATCTTTTTCAATGCTGACCCATCACGATTCGAGCGTCGCCGGCGCGTTCGCGTGAGACGGCCGTCGCGCATGATTCCGCGCGCCTCGCACCAATTCTCGAACTCGGGCGCGGGACGCAGCTTGAGCACCGATCGCAGCGCGGCCGCGTCGTGGTAGCTGGTGGATTGATAGGAGAGCATCACGTCGTCGCCCATCGGCACCGCCATGAAGTAGTTGCAGCCGGCGGCGGCGAGCAGCACCGCGAGATTTTCGCAGTCGTTCTGATCGGCGCGCGCGTGATTGGTGTAGCATGCGTCGGCGCCGTGCGGGACGCCGAGCAGCTTGCCCATCAGATGATCCTCGAGGCCGGCGCGCGTGATCTGTTTTGCGTCGTAAAGATATTCAGGCCCGATGAATCCGACCACGGTGTTGACCAGCAGCGGCGAGTAGCGGCGCGCGAGGCCGTAGCATCGCGCTTCGAGCGTGACCTGGTCGGCGCCCTCGTGCGCGTCGGCCGACAGTTCCGAGCCCTGCCCCGTTTCGAAGTACGTCAGGTTGGCGGAGCGCAGTCTGCCGGTCTCGCGAATCATCGCGTAGCCGTCGTCGAGCATCGCGACCGTGATGCCGAAGCCGGCGTTGCCCTTCTCGGTCCCGGCGAGGCTCTGGAACATGATGTCCATCGGCGCGCCGGCCTCGAGCGCGCGCATCTGGGTGGTGATGTGGCCGAGCACGCAGTTCTGCGTCGGCACGCCGGTGCGATCGATGATGTCGGCGGTGAGTTCGAGCAGTTTGCGGATGTTGTCGGGCTCGTCGATGCACGGGTTGATTCCAATCAGCGCGTCGCCGGTCGCATAGGCGAGGCCTTCGTAGATTGCGGCGGCGATGCCGGTGAGGTCGTCGCGCGGATGGTTGGGCTGCAGGCGGGTAGAGAGCCGGCCCGGAAGTCCAAGCGTGGTGCGCGCTGTGGTTACGACGCGAATTTTCGACGCGATCGCGATCAGATCGAGATTGGTGCATAGCTTGGCGACTGCGGCGGCGATTTCGGCGGTGATGCCGCGGCCGGCCGCGAGGATAGCGTCGCCGCTCGTTGCGTCGTTGAGCAGCCATTCGCGAAACTCGCCGACGGTCTGATTGCGCATGGCGGCAAACGCGTCGCGGTCGAGCGCGTCGTCGATAACGCGCGTGACCTCGTCGCGATCGTAGGCGACGACCGGGTTCTCGCGCAGGTCGTTCAAGGTGAGATTGGCGAGCACGGTCTTGGCCGCGATTCGTTCCTGCTCGGAGCGCGCCGCGATGCCCGCAAGCTCGTCGCCCGAGCGCGCTTCGTTGGCGCGCGCGAGCAATTCCTTGACCGAGCGGAACCGGTAGCCAGTGCCGAGCAGCCGCGTCGAGAGTTTCATGCAGCGTCAGGAACCAAAGTGAAAGACGCGAACCGCGCTGATCAACGCGTCGCGCCATTCGATCAGCTCGAGCACGTGCGCCGGATTCGCGCCGTCGAGATTCGAGTGGCGCCGGTATTCGACCGCGGACCGGTCGCCGGATTCGGTGACAGTGAGAATCTCGAAGCTGCAGCTCGGTGTAGCGCGCGAGGCCACGGCGCGCGTAGACGGCGATTTCGTGATGGCCTTGCAGCGAGAGCCGGCCCAGCTCGGGATAGATTTCCGCGATGCGGGCGCTCTGATGAGTCGCGTCGCGGGTATAGAGCGCGACGATGCGGGCCGCATCGCGGCTTTCCCACGCGGATTTCCATGCTTCAACGCGGGTGCTCGAAGTGGGCATGAGAACAACCTAACGCGGCGCGGCGATAAGGGGAAACGGCGCGCGGGGAGGCGCTGTTGGAAGCGAATCGTAAATCGCGCGGAAAAAAGCGCGCTGTATAAGGACCCTCACCTTCATCCTCTCCCTTGCAGGGAGAGGAGACAGAAGATCGGCAACTCGGAATTTGGACCCTCACCCGCGCTGGAAGCGCGGCCTCTCCCTGACAGGGAGAGGCGAAAATCGGTTCGCCGATTCAGCCGTGGAGCCGCGACCGCACTACTGCGAATGCGTAGCCGTAGACGGCGTACAGGATGACGTTCAGCAAGACTGAGATCGCGCCGACCTCGAGCGCCGACTGATTCCATACGAGGAGGAGGAAGAATGACGGCCAGATGGCGAAGATGATGTAGTCGAGCCCTTCCATGTTGAAGATGTGCGGAACGAGAATCCCGGTGCCGAGATAGAAAAAGCCAAACCAGATCACCGGGATCAACAGTCCGACGATGGCTCCTGCAGCCAGCATGCGGCGTTTGAGGTGAACGTCGGCGACAGCTTGCGGCATCAGGCGTGCCCCGTGCGCTAAATCGTTACCGATTCGCCGGGATCAGCGGCAGGGTCAGGTGCGAGGCGAAGTTGCGGTTGTGCATGATGGTCTGCATCGCGGGACGCATCTCGGCGTCGGTGAACAAGTCGTGACCGGTGTTTGGGTTTCGATCGAAGCGTGGAAAATTCGACGAGCTGATTTCGAGTCGAATCCGATGCCCCTGCTTGAAGACGTTCGAGGTCGACCACATATCGATTTTGAACTCTTCGACTCGGCCGGCCTCGAGCATCGTGGGCAACGTCCGCGAATTGCGCCATCGCGCGCGGATGATGCCGTCGGTGAGATTCAGCGCGGTGCCGCATGGGCTCACGTCCACCAGCTTGGCGGTGAAGTCGGTGTCGGGCGCCGACGAGGACGCGAAGAGCGTCAGCGCGATCGGGCCGGTCACTTCGAGGTCTTCGGGCAGCGGATCGGTCGAGTACACGAGCACGTCGGCGCGATGCTCGACCGCTTGCTGATCGAACGCACCGCCCTGCAGCGCGCCGGGGTAACAGCAGAGCCCGCCGCCGACAGTCGGCACGGGATCGAGCGGGTTGTAGAGGAACGAATCGGGCGGCTCGGTGGCGGGCGCGTCGGTCGAGAGCGCGCCGTCGCCGTACATGCTGTTGGCGCGGCCGCGGCTGTGCAGGTAGTAGCGGCGAAAATCGGTGCCGGGTAGCGGCCACTCTTTTTCGTCACGCCATTCGTTGGCGCCCATCACGAAAATCCGCACCGATGCTTCCGCGCCGGCGCCGGCTTTGCCTTTGAGCCACTGATCGAAGAAGCGGAGCGTGACGCCGTCGATATCGGCTGAAACGGGACTCGCGCGATAGCCAAAATCGACCGCGCCGACCAGGTTCTGGAACGGCACCGCGTGATTCCACGGCCCGATGATGAGACGCTGGCCGGCGCGCGCGGCGTCGGTCGCACCGCGCGCGCGCATGCCGGCGTAGTTGCGAATCGTGCCGCCCTGGAAGATGTCGTACCATCCGCCGAGGTTGAGCGCGGGCACGTTGATCGCCGCGTGATGCTCCTCGATCGACAGCGAGCGCCAGTAATCGTCGTAGCCGGGATGCGCGAGCCAGTCGAAGAAGAACGGCGCGCCGGCGCGAAACATCGGGAACTCTTTCAGCGGCGTGAAATCCATTTTCGCGCGCATCGAATCGAGCGAACTCATCACCGCGCCGAGCTCGCCCGTCACCGCCGGATTGTCCGCGCGATCGCGCAGAAGACGCGCGGGCGCCAGCGCCGCCATCGTCCAGCTCACGTTGAAGAACAGCGCGAACGCGCCGCCCTGGTAGGTCCAGCCGTCGTGATAGTCGCTCGCGGTGATCGACGGCGCCATCGCCTTCAGACTCGGCGGCGCAGTCGTCGCCGCGAGCCACTGGGTCGCGCCCATGTAGGACGCGCCGTAGGTACCGACTTTGCCGTCGGCCCATTTCTGGCGCGCGGCCCACTCGATCGTGTCGTAGCCGTCGCGCGCTTCGTCGGTGAAGCAATTCCACACGCCCGCCGAGGCGAATCGGCCGCGACAATCCTGCACCATCACGTTGTAGCCGGCCTCGGCGGCGCGGATTGCGTCGAGCGTGCCGGTAAAGACCATCGGCATCGCCTTGTTGTACGGCGTGCGATTGAGCAGCACGGGCAGCTTGTCGGGCGTGTCGGGACGAAACAGATCCGCGCGCAGCACGCATCCATCACGCATCGGCACTTCGATATTTTTCTCGACGATAATTCGGGGCATGAGGCGACCTCGCAGCGGATAATCGATCAGCGCAGGAAAAATATCGCAGAAGCGGCGGAGATGCGGTAGCGCGCGAGGTGCGGCGCCCAGTAAGATACCATCCCGCTAATGAAACGAGTTTTGCGTAGCCTCGATCACGCGCAGTTGACGGAGGCGGAATCTTGAATCGCGCGCGAAATAGCGCGCTGGATAAGGACCCTCACCTTCATCCTCTCCCTTGCAGGGAGAGGAGACAGAACATGAGACTGATTCGCCTCCTCGCCTTTGCTGCTGTGCATTGCGGTCGTTTGATCGCGCGCGCGGCGGAGACCGGGAATCTTAAGCTTGACGTGCTGCATGAGGACGGCGCCGGGGCGAAGAATCCGGCGCATGTTATCGCCGCGAATGGCAAGGAAGCCGGACAGGTCATCGCGGGGTCGTCGATTGCGCTGGCGCCTGGGGAATACAAAATTGTGCTGCCTATTGTCGGCGGGCAGATCGTCAAGGACGGCGTCGAGATCGAGGCCGGGCGCACGCATACCGTGCTGATCGAGAATGTCGCGGTGCTGCAGGTCAGCGCCAAGGACAAGACGGGCGCCGATCCCGGTTTCGGCGTGACCGTGACCACTACTGACGCGCCGCATACGAAGGTCGCCAGCTTTATTTCCGGTGACAAGTACCTGTTCGCGCCGAGCCAGGTGGACGTCCATATCGACGCGCCGCCGCAGGGCTACGACTGGCATGCGCTGGCGCTCGAACCCGGGCATCGCTCGGTGCTGACGCTCGACGAGGTGGTCAAGGCCGACCTGCTGGTGCAGCCGGTGATGTCGAAGATTCCGATCAACAACACGACGCGGGTGGTGATCCTGCGTGCGGGAACGCAGACGAAGGTCGCCGAGAGCGGGCCCGGCAGCGAGCATCGCTTTCGAACTTGACCCGGGCGACTATGACGCGTTTGTCGAAAATCAGTCCGGCAAGGGCAAACCGTTTGCGACCTCGGCTGGAATCCATCTCGATTCTGGCGCAAAGGTGGAACGGACGGTCCCGCTGGACTAAGAAATAAACAGAGGTTACATGGCAAGCGAACGGCAAAAAGAAATCAAGCGGCGGCGCAAACGGAAGAAGACCAGACTGCAGGCGAAGACCCGGGAGTCGAGGAAGAAGGCGCGGAAGAAGAGGTAGGAACTACCTAACCCCTAACCCCTTCCCCTGGTGGAAGGGAGACCGGATTTTTAAGAGGCGGAATCTTATCGCGCGCGAGAAACGCGGCTGCGCGCGGCCCTCGCGTTCATCTCTCCCTTGCAGGGAGTGGAGACAGAAAGGAGTTGGCGATGGCTTACGAAACTATTCTTTATGATGTGGCGGACGAGATTGCGACGGTTACGCTCAATCGTCCCGCCAAGATGAATGCGTACACCACGAAGATGGGCGCGGAGATCACCGACGCGATGCTGCGGGCCGACGCCGACGACAGCGCCCGCGTCGTTATCATCACGGGCGCGGGCGATCGAGCGTTTTGCGCCGGCGCCGACATGTCGATGTTCGCGTCTGACATCAAGTCGCGCGAGCAGAAGCAGGCCGACGGGCCCGCCGCGAGCGAGCATCGTGCACGCGGCGCGGTCTCGCTGCCGCAGGTGATGCGCAATCTGTCGAAGCCGACGATCGCCGCGATCAACGGCTACGCACTCGGGGTGGGCTGCACGATTCCGCTGCTGTTCGACGTGCGTATCGCGTCGGACAACGCCAGGATGGGCGTCATCTTCCCGCGCGTCGGCCTGATGAGCGAGCTGGGATCGAGCTACCTGATGCCGCGGCTGATCGGTCTCGCGCGCACCGCCGAGATGATGCTGACCGGGCGCCAGTACCCGGCCGCCGAATGCCTTGCGATGGGCCTGGTGAGCCGCGTGGTCCCCTTCGCCGACCTGCCGGCTACTGCGCGCGAGCTGGCGGGCGACATGCTGCAATGTTCGCCGACGTCGCTGGCGTACACGCGCAAGGCGCTGTACCAGGGACTCGACGGCACGCTCGAAACGGCGATGGCATTCGAGGGCTTCGCGCTAGAGAAATGCTACGTGAGCCCCGAGCACAAGGAATACGTCGCGGCGTTCCTGGAAAAGCGCAAGCCGAATTTCAGAAAGCTGAAAGCATAGGTTCCGTCTTGACCGAATCGAAGCTTGACGGTAACTTTCGCAGTAGATAACTTAGTGAGTCTTATTTATCATCTTAATCCAAGCAGGCTCCGCCGTTGAGTTTGGCGGGGTAGCCGAGATAAACGACAAAGAGGCAGGTAACGAATATGGCACTTCATATCGGTAGCGTGGCGCCGGATTTTACCCAGGAATCGACCGAGGGTCCGATTCATTTTCACGAATGGATCGGCGACAAGTGGGCGATTCTGTTTTCGCATCCCAAGGACTTCACCCCGGTATGCACGACCGAGCTCGGCACCGTCGCCAAGCTGAAGAGTGAGTTCGACAAGCGCAATATCAAGGCGATCGGCATCAGCGTCGACGACGTGCCGTCGCACAAGAAGTGGGTCGGCGATATCGAGGAGACGCAGAACACCAAGCTCAACTTTCCCCTGCTCGGCGACGGCGACAAGAAGGTCGCCAAGCTCTACGACATGATTCATCCCGAGTGGAACGACACGCTGACGGTGCGCTCGGTCTTCGTCATCGACAACAACAAGAAGATTCGGCTGACGCTGACCTACCCGGCGAGCACGGGGCGCAACTTCGATGAGATTTTGCGCGCGATCGACTCGCTGCAGCTCACCGACAAGTACTCGGTCGCGACCCCGGCCAACTGGAAGAAGGGCGAGGACGTGATCATCGTGCCGTCGCTGCAGGATCCGGAAGTGCTCAAGCAGAAGTTCCCGAAGGGGTACAAGGTGGTGAAGCCGTACCTGCGCACGACGGCCGATCCGAGCAAGTAATCCTCGCACGCTGAAAATCATCGCACTGAAGACGAAGCGGCTCTCCTGACGGGGAGCCGCTTTTGTTTTGGCCGACGACTTGACGCTGTCACTTGACAGTGTCAAGTTCGCGCCGTATTTTAGCCGCTGGAGGAGTACGGCCGATGAATCATTCCGACTACGTCGCTCCCGACGGCTCCTGGATCAAGCCCGAGATTTTCTCCGACCCGGCCCTCTACCAGCTCGAAAAGCAGCGCGTGTTCGGCCGCTCATGGCTGCTGCTCGGCCACGAATCGCAACTGCCCCGACCCGGCTCGTTTATCCGCACCTTCATGGGCGAGGAGTCGGTGCTGGTGACGCGCGATCGCGGCGGCCGCATCCGCGCCCATCTCAACGCCTGCCGCCATCGCGGCTACCAGGTCTGCCAGGAAGATCGCGGCGTCGCGCACCGCTTTCAATGCCGCTACCACGGCTGGACTTACGACAGCGACGGCAGCCTCGCGGCAGTGCCGGGCGAAGGGTCGATCTACTACAACGAAATCGACAAGCGGCAATGGGGACTCGCGCCGGTTGCGCGCGTCGATACCTACAAGGGTCTAATCTTCGGCAACTTCGATCCCGACGCGCCGACGCTCGAGGCTTTTCTCGGCGATATGGCGTGGTATCTCGACGTCATTCTCGACCGCCGCGCGGGCGGCACCGAGGTGCTCGGGCCGCAGCGATGGCGTATCGCGAGCAACTGGAAAGTCGTCGCCGAGAATCATTGCGGCGACGAATATCACGTCGGCTTCGCGCACGGATCGGTCTTTCCCGAGCTCGGCGCCAATCGCGCGACTCCCCTGCCCTACGCGCGCGAAGTTCGGCCCGCGCCCGGTCACGGCTTCGGCGTCAATATTTTCCCCGACGAGCTCACGCCGTGGGAACGCCTGAAGCTCAGCGCTGCTTCCAACTATCCGCCGCACGTTCGCGACTACCTGCTCGGCATCAACGACGAAGTCGTCGCGCGGCTCGGTGCGCAGCGCTCGCGCATCGACCTCATTCACGGCGCGGTGTGGCCGAACTTCGGGCTGGTGCCGGCGTTGAATACGATTCGCATCATTCAGCCGCGCGGCGTCGGCGAAGTTGAGATGTGGTCGTACTCGATTATCGATCGCGACGCGCCACCCGAGGTGAAAGCGTGGATGTCCGGCCTGTCGGTGCGCACTTTCGGACCGGCGGGAAGTTTCGAGCAGGACGACGCCGGCAACTGGTCGGCCGTGACCGATTCGAGCCGCGGCACCGAGGCGCGCAAGCATCGCCTCAATCTCCAGATGGGGGCGGGTCACGAAGAACGCTCGGACCGCATGCCGGGCGAACTCGGGATGACGGCGAGCGAGATCAATCAGCGCGGTTTCTATATGCGCTGGACGCGCGAGATGTTCGGGGAGGCATGCAAATGAGCGCCAGCATGAACGCCGACGACTTCACCCTGCTGCTGCGGGTCGAGCAATGGCTCTATCGCGAGGCGCGCCTCCTCGATTCGCGCCGCTACGATCTGTGGCTCGAACTCCTCGACGACGAAATCCGCTACCGCGTCCCGAGCCGCGGCTGCGTCCGGCAGGGCCACGTCAAGGATTTCTCGACCTGGTCGGTCGAGCGCGAACTGGAAGTAGCCGACGCGCTGCCGTTGATCGACGACGACCTGACCGGCGCTGCGCGAGCGGATCGCGCGCCTGCAAACCGGCATGGCGTGGGCAGAGACGCCGCCTTCGATTTCGCGCCGCCTCGTCAGCAACGTGATGATCCTCGACGCCGACGCTGACGGGCGCATGTCGGTGGTAAGCACGCTGTTTATGGCGAAGGTCCGCGGCGACAGCCGCATACTCTTCACCGCCGAGCGGCGCGACCGGCTGGTCCGCCATGGCGACGACTTCCGCCTGCAGGAACGCTACGTCGTCCTCGACGACGTGGTCCTGGCGGCTGACAATTTGTCGCTCCTCTTCTGAGCGATTCGTGTAGTCCTGGCGCCGGTCTCGCTGAACATCTCCGAGCTCGTGTCGATAAACGATGCGATCGACACTCCCGGCAGATTGACGCCCAGCGGACCATCGAGCCAGAGCGTCGCGACGCCATGCGCCGCAGCCCACAACGCGTTGGCGACTTCGACGATGCGCTTGTCGTTCTTTGCCGCGCGCGGATGGCATGCCGCGACCGCATCGACCAGCCGCTTGAACGAAAGCACGGCTTGCGCGCGCGCCTCGGGGTAGCGCGCGAAGTCGACCTGCTCGGGCCGGAACATCACGCCGTAGTAGACGGGATTCTCAATCGCGAAGTGCATGTAGGCGCGCATCAGGTTGCGCAGATTTTCCTGCTGACGTTTGGGCCGATACTTGCGCTCCGCTTCGATCAGCCGCGCGTTGAGCCGCACGAAACCCTCGTGCGCGATCGCCGCCAGGATTCCTTCGCGATTGCTGAAATGGTGATACGGGGTCTGATGACTCACGCCGGCCCGCCGCGACATCTCGCGAAAGCTCAACGCGCCGAGCCCCTGCTCGTCGATCAGACGAACGCTCTCGTCGACCAGTCGCTTCTTGGCCTCCGCCGCCTTCATCGCGCCAAGTATAGGCTGCGGACCAGTGGCTGTTGAAGCACGCTCCTGTCAGTGGTTCGCGCAACCTAACCCCTAACCCCTTCCCGCGCGGGAAGGGGAACCGGATAAAGGGATTCTTCGCTTCGCTCAGAATCACTTCGAGCGATAAACTTGTCGCAGATTTGATACCGCTCGGGAGATGCCGATGAAAATTCCACCATCGTTGCGCGAAGTGATCGAGAAAGGGCCGCTTGCTCATTTGACTACGCTCAATGCGGACGGGAGTCCGCAGGTCACCGTGGTGTGGGTCGGAATCGACGGCGATGAGTTGGTGCATGCGCACCTGGCGCTGCATCAGAAAATCAAAAACATCAGGCGCGATCCGCGAGTCGTGCTGTCGTTCCTCAGTGACAAGACCAACCCGCAGGGATTGCGGGAATACGCGGTGGTTTACGGCAATGCGCGGGTGACTGAAGGCGGCGCGGTTGAGCTTCTGCGTCGCCTCACGCCTCTCTACCTCGGGCCGGGCGCTGACTTTCCGCCGCCTGCGATGCGAAATGTTGCGGGCTACATCACGCGCATCACGCCGTCGCGCTTTTCGGGCATCGGCCCGTGGGCTGCAAAAGGCGCCGAATAATAAATGCGTTACTGATCCAGGTAGGCTGCGACGAATTGATCTATGTCGACTGTTCCCCAGCCGCTCGCTTTGTCGTAGCCGGGGCCGGCGGAGGCGCCGACGACGCCGTTGAAATCGGTGTTGCCGGTCGTGACGTCGCGAATTCCGTTGGTTGCGTCGTTCTCTCTGCCCAGCTCATACATTCGCTGGTTGAGATTGCCGACCGCGCCGCCGTTCATCTGCGAGAGCAGCTGGCTTATCCCTGCCCATGAGGGCGCGCCGACACTGGTGCCGCCGAGACAGCATGAGACGGCCGGCACGCCGTCGTTGCGGCCGCCATAGAAAAACCCGGGAGACGAGGGACTGGCGCCGAACGAAATGTCGGGAAGGTCGCGCCGCTTGTCCTTCTTGATGAGTCCCTTCTGAAACTTCGGCTTCTTGAAGTACTTGCTCTCGCCGCCGCCGGCGGCGCCGTCGTCGTCATTCCACACCGATTCCGAGACGGAGCCGACGTCGTTGCCATCAGAGTAATCGGGCGTGAACTCGGTGCCGCCCACTGCCGTCACGTTGGGCGACGCCGCCAGCTCGTTTACGTTTTTCGTCGTGCCGTTGGCGCACGTGTCGTTTTGTTTGTCGATTATGAGCCCCGCCGCTCCCTCATCGCCGGTAGCGACGAAAATAGACTGACCCTGCGCAGCCGCCTGCGCAAAAAAATTGTTCTGACTCTTGTAGAAAGCTTTCGAGCCGCCGCAGAATCCGAAGCTGATGCCGATGGCGCTGCATGGATTGCTCTTATCCGTCACCGCCGCATCAATCGCGTCGAGGATTGCTGTCGCGCCGTTGCCAAGATAAATGCGGATGCTCGAGCCGGGCGCGGTGGTATGTGAATAGTTGACGTCGAGCATGGTCTCGTCTTCGTCGGAATTCTGGCCGGGGTTGGAACCGTCGACGAGCACCGTGCTGAAGTTCGCCCCAGTTAGCGCGGGCAAGCCGAACTGGGCGTTAAACGCGTCCGCTGCGGGTTTATCGATGTCCGAATCTTCCACCACCCCGATACATCCCGAAGTGGCGCCGTCAATATTGGAACCGAGCAAGCCCGTCTCGTCGTAGAAAGTATAAATGTCGGGAGGACCGAACGCGGTCGCGCCGCCGATCTCCGACGAGGGCGAACTCGCCTCCGGATAGCCCCTCGACACGCGATGCGCGCCGGCCTTGCTATGCAGCAAATTGTCGAGGCCGCGGATCGATTCGATAAGAGGCGCGAGATCCGCGGGGACCACCGGGTCGGTCGTGTTGGAATAGAGACGCCGGTCGGCGGTTGCGGAAATCTTTACGGCGAAAGCTTCCTGCGCCTGCGCGACCGAGCCGGTGAATGAGACTTCGCGACTCGAGGCGTCGGCAGAGTTGACGGTGAAGCCTTTTTTCCTGAGCCACGCGGTCACGCGCGCGAGGTCGGCGTTGGTGGGACCAAAACGGCTGGTGAATTCGTCAGGCGTGAGCCATCGATGGTACTCCGGCGACGCCGGATCCTGCTGAGCAGCGAGCAATCGCGCCAGCTCAGCCGGGTTGCGCAGCGCCATCGTGAGGCGCATCGCGAGCGTTTGCGAAGCCGACGCGGCCGCGGCGCCGACAATGCCGGCGGCTTCATCGGGATGGTTGCCCTTAAGCAGAGCTGCCGAATCGGCAGCGGCTGCCGGTCGTGCGAACGCGAAGACCAGCGCGAATGCGGCCATCAGGACAAGCTGGCGGAGCGTCCGGAGCGACAACCTTAAAATTGCAGAGCCTCCCTCAGATAGAACGAAACTGAACGCCGATAATTCAACGTCGACAAAATAGACAAGGAACCAAAGAGGAATTCATCGCCACCCCGCCTCAATCAGGTTAACCACCATATCCTAGACTTTGTTCCTGAGCATCTACTTAAGGTGATTTACCCTCGCCCGAGCCTGCGCGTTGACAAGAGACGCGGCAGGCCGGAGAATTGACGCCTAATGGCACGAATTACCGTAGAAGATTGCCTGGAGAATATTCCCAACCGTTTCGAGCTGGTGCTCGGCGCGGCGCGGCGCGCCAAACAGTTACTCAAGGGCGCGCGGCCACTGGTGGAATCGGACAACAAGGAAGTGGTGACGGCGCTGCGTGAAATCGCCGCCGGCAAGGTCACGATCGAAGAACCCGACGCCTGACCGGGCGCCGTCGATCCGACAAACGCGACACGGCTTGATGCCATCCGACGGCTAGAGCATTGGTGTCCGCATCTCGTGCCAGCATTATCGTGGTGAAGCTGGAGCTAGACTGTGGCGCGCAAACCCGGCAAACCAACTCCGGCTAAAAGCAAGGCCGGCAAGCGCGGCAGCAAGGCTGGCGGCAAGGCTCGTCGCGGACGCGTGGCGGCCGAGCCGATCGCAGCGGACGAATCCGAACTGGATCTCGACGCCGCCGAGGCTGGAGCGGGCACCGCAGATACGGACGACGTCGACTCGCCAATCGAAGTCTCCGAGTTTCGTCCGGTAGAAAGCACTGACGACGAACCGGCGGCGGAATCCGCGCAGGACCCCGCCGATAGCGATGCCGATGCCGACAAGAAAGGCGGCGCGCTCGTCGCCACCGATCCGCTCGGCCGCTACCTCACTGAGATTCGCCGCTTCCCGCTGCTGTCGCGCGAAGAAGAGGCGGTGATCGCGCGCCGCTACGTCAAGAACAAGGATCCCGAGGACGCGTACCGGCTGGTTACCGCCAACCTGCGGCTGGTGGTGAAGCTGGCGTATGAATTCGCGCGCGCGACGAAAAACGTGCTCGACCTGATCCAGGAGGGCAACGTCGGCCTGATGGAGGCGGTCAAGAACTTCGACCCCGAGCATGGGATCCGCTTTCCGTCGTACGCGGTATGGTGGGTGCGCGCGTATATTTACCGGTACCTGATCAACAACTGGCGGCTCGTGAAAATCGGCACCACGCAGGCGCAGCGCAAGCTGTTCTTCAACCTGCGCAAGGAGACCGAGCGGCTCGAGCGCGAGGGCTTCAAGCCGCAACCGCTCCTGCTGGCGCATCGGATGGGCGTGCGGGAAAGCGACGTGCGCGAGATGCAGGAGCGGATGGGGCAGAGCGAGGTGTCGCTCGATCAGCCGACCGGCGCCGGCGAGGACAACGATACGCGCCTGCTCGATGTGATTCCCGACGCCGGGCACAATCCCGAGACCGAGACGGCGGACCGCGAGTGGCGCGATTTTGCCCATGACAAGGTCGAGCAGTTTGCGGCGACGCTCAGTGGCAAGGAGCTCGAGATATTCAAGGCGCGGCTGCTGGCCGAGGATCCCGAGACGCTGCAGGAGATCGGCGCGCGCTTCGGAATCAGCCGCGAACGGGTGCGACAGATAGAAACGCGGCTCAAACGGCGGCTCAAAGAGTTCATCGAGGCGGCTGCCCCCGACGCCGGGCCGTCCTAAGTATTCCGCCTTTACCCCATTGCCGCTGGTAGCCGCCGCTTGCGATAATGCGGGTTGAGGCGGATCGCGCAAGGAGCTTGCGGTCGAATGCGAGAACGCAGTTGCGCGCTGGTGGTTGTGGGTAACGAAATCCTTTCCGGCAAGGTTCAGGACTCGAACGCGTACTTCGCGGCTCGCGAGCTGCGCAAGATTGGCGTCGCCCTGTCCCGCATCGCAACGATACCCGACGAGCTCGACTTGATCGCGGGCGAAGTCGCTTACTGCTCGCGCAATTTCGATTTTGTCATCACTTCGGGCGGAGTCGGCCCGACGCATGACGATCTCACGATGGAAGGCGTGGCGCGCGCGTTCAACCGGCGCCTCGTGATCAACCCGGACCTCGAGCGGATAATCCGCGAACACTTTCGCGATCGCGCGCTCGAGGCCGGCCTCAAGATGGCGGAGGTGCCCGAGGGCGCGATCCTCAACGAGGCTGGTGACATCCGCTTTCCGACCGTGCAGATCGAAAACGTGTATGTGCTGCCCGGAATTCCGCAACTGTTCGAGTCCAAGCTGCGGGCGCTCAGCAGCAGCTTCGCGACCGACCCGTATTTCATGCGCGCGATTTATCTCAGCGCGAATGAAGGCGTGATCGCGGAGCACCTGAACGACTGCATGCGCAATTTTCCGGAGTTGATGCTGGGTTCGTATCCGCGGATCGGAGATCCCGATTACCGCGTGAAGCTGACGCTCGAGTCGAAGGACGCGGCGTATCTCGAGCGCGCGTTTGGTCATCTAATGCGGCTGCTGCCGGCCGAGGCGGTAGTCAAAACCGAGTAAGTAATTTACCCGAGGTGGTGGTGGAGGAAGTGATGAGGAAAACAACTTTCAGATTCGCAAGGGTCGCGGTAACCGCGGCGGCATTGTCGGTGATGATGCTCGCGATGCCGGCGCAATACGCCGCGGCGCAATCGTCGCCGGCCGTCGGTCCCGCGGCGCCGGGCACTCAGATCCCGCAGCCGCAGGACAACAACGTCAACTGGCCGGGCGCCGGCTACGGCGTCGGCGCGCTGCTCTGCAATGTGCTCTACATCCCGGCCAAGCTGACTTACGCGGTGGTCGGCGGCGTAGTTGGCGGCGGGACGTACCTGGTGACCGCCGGTAATTCGCAGGCGGCCAACACGGTGTGGCGCAGCTCGCTCGGCGGCGACTACGTGGTTACGCCGCAAATGCTGGCGGGTCAGCAGCCGGTCAACTTCAGCGGGCCGACCAACACTCCGCCGCCCGCAACCGTGTCTTCGCCGAGTTCCTCGTCGGGCATGACGACGACAACGACGGCGAGCTCGGGCGTCGTCGCGCCGATAACGCCGATACCACCGTCGGGCGCGACCGCGTCGTCATCGACGGCAGGCGGGCAGCCGCTGGATCACGGCGCCGGTCCCGCAGGCGGAACGTCGGGCCCGAATATCGAGTAGCATGGTAAGGCACAGGTACGCGGCGAGTCGTGCATGAAGAAAATCCGCTTCTTCTGGAAATCGACATGCACGACTTGCCGCGACGCGCGGAGCTTCCTGCGCAACGAGCTCGGCGCGGAGCTCGACGAGCGCGACTACGCAAAACTCCCGCTGACTGAAGCCGATCTGAAAGATCTGTTCGCAGGCCGCGACCCGCGCGACTATCTAAACCCGCGCAGCCCCGCCTACAAGGCGATGAACCTGGCAGGCAAATCGCTGACCGTCGAGCAGGCGCTCGCGCTGATGGCGAAAGAGCCGAATCTGATCAAGCGGCCGATAGTAATAGCAGACAAACAAATGCTCGCAGGCTTCGACCGCGAAAAACTCCGCGCAGCGTTGAAGTAGCTCTGCCCTTCCCAAAGAGTTCTAACAGGGACGAAGTCCCGCATCTTTCTTCTTCTTACATACCGGGTGCAGGGGTCACCCCTGCCCAGGGAAGCGTGAAACCCACGGCGGGTTTCACATTCGATATTCCGCGCGCGAGTCCTTCGTGCGCGCGTGCAATAGCTCACGCGCGATGCTATTTCCTGTGCGAGGCGAGGTAATTCTTCATGCCATTTTCTGACGATCTCTTTTTTGCTCCCGCTCATAAGCTTGCCGCGATGCTGCGTGCTCGCGACGTCTCTTCGGTCGAAATGGTCGACGCGTTTATCGAGCGTATCGAGACCGTGAACCACGGACTTAACGCCGTCGTCACCCTGGTCGAGGATCGCGCGGCGCGCGAGGCCGAGGAATCCGACCGGCGCCTGTCCGGCAAGGGCGAGATTCGCCCGCTCGAGGGCCTGCCGATCACAATCAAGGATTCGATAATCACCGAGGGCGTGCGATCGACCTGGGGCATGAAAGGTTTCGAGCATCATGTGGCCAAGCAGGACGCGCCGACCGTCGCACGGCTGCGCGCGGCGGGTGCGATCGTCATCGGGAAAACCAACACGCCCGAGATGACGATGGACTACGACTGCGACAATCCCGTCTTCGGCCAGACCAATAATCCGTGGGATCACGATCGCGTGCCCGGCGGCTCCAGCGGCGGCGAAGCGGCTGCGCTCGCAGCGGGCATGTCTCCCCTCGGCATGGGTTCAGACTATCGCGGCTCGATCCGCGTGCCGTCGCATTTCTGCGGCATCGTCGGGCTCAAGCCGAGCTGGGGCACGATTCCCGGCAGCGGTCATATGGCGCCGAGCATCGCCGCGCCGCCGCCGATCGCGCACATGGCGACGATCGGCCCGATGGCGCGCTACGTTGACGATCTCACGCTCGCCTACAACGTCGTGAAGGGACCGCATCCGAGCACACCGTACGTGGTGCCGACCGCCGACGCGCATCCGGAGAAAGTCGATCTGAAAAAGGTCCGCTGCGCGATCTTTACCGACGCGTGCAACGTGCCCGTCAGCTCCGATACGCGTGCCGCGATCGAGCGCGCCGGCCGCGAGCTGCAGAAGATGGGCGTCGTCGTCGAGGCGGTGAAGCCGCCGGTCGACGAGGGCGAGCGTTTGTGGTGGGCGTACAGCGGCGCGGACGGCAACCAGCTGGTGCTCGAAGCGCTGGGCGAGATGGTGAAACTTTCACGCGAGCGGCTGCGAGCGTTCATGGTCCCCGGCGAAGTAAAGTCGGCCGCCGAGTTTTTCAAAATCGCGATGGAACGCGACGCATGGCGCGTGCAGCTCGCGGAGTTCATGGAACGCTACCCGATCATTCTCGGCCCGACGTTCTGCGTCACCGCGTTCAAGCATGGCGCAACCACGGTCGAAATCGACGGCAAATCATATCCGCACTTCCTCGCGGGCTGGCCAGTGGCGTGGGGCAATTGCGCGGGACTGCCGGGCGCAGTCGTGCCATGCGGAAAAGATCGCGACGGACTGCCTATCGGGCTGCAGATAAACGGCCGCGCCTTCGACGAGGAGACCGTGCTTGCAGTCGCAAAGGCCGCGGAGACCGCACTGGGCGGGTATCAGAAGCCGCCGCTGTGAGCGGACTTCCTACGTGTCATCTCGAGCGGATCCTTCCTAGCCTCTCCCTGTCAGGGAGAGGCCGACGCGAGACCTTGAGCGGCGGGTGAGGGTCCGAATTCATAATTCTCCGCATCGGCACCGCTCACAGCCGAGAGCGCGACTAGAAGTTCGCAGCCCCACGAAAACGACAAGACTCAGACATCTCGGAATAGACCCTCACCCGCGCCGCTGGCGCGGCCTCTCCCTGATAGGGAGAGGCTAGGAATTACGCCGAGAATCCTTGAGACCGGCCTAAGAGTGACGCGCCGGCTGTCGTCAGCCATGACTCTGCTACCGCTGCGTGCTGCGTCAGCGTCTGGATGTCGCGCATACATCGCTGCAGTGCGGAGCCGTCGTAGGGCGACGTACCGCCGCCCGCTTTGTAGCACGCGTCGACCACGGCTGCGCATGTGTGCACCGCCCAGGTGATCGCGCCCATCACGGGTGCGCGGCCTTCGACTGAAATTGGATGCCCCGCGACCGCGGAATTCCATACCGCGTCGGCCTGGTTGCGCAGCAGGCTGCGGGCGGCGCGCAGACTCGCGTCCGCGTGTCCCACTCGATACTGAAAGAGCGCGGACTCGGCGAGCGACAAACTCGCGTAGAGGCGCCGCTTATTGCTGTTGGCCAGCGCGACGATCTCGACGAGCGCGCGCGCTGCGATTCCGATCGCGACTGCACCGATGTGCAGTGCGGCATAAGGCAGCGGCTCCGCCAGCGACGGACCTGCGATGGACGAACGGCCGAGAAAAATATCGAATGTGTCGTCCGCGGGCACCAGCAGATTTTCGACCGCGATATCATGGCTGCCCGTGCCGCGCAGACCGTTGACCGACCAGGTGTCGATGATTTGCGCCTTCGACGGCGCGAACATCATGGCGCGCGCTTCCGGCTGTCCGAGTATCGCGCCGGGACGCGGGCGTCCGTCTTCCGTCACGACGCAATTGCCGAACAGCCAATCGCTATGCTGGCATCCGCTAGCGAATGCCCATCGCCCGCTGACGCGATAGCCGCCGTCCACCATTTCGGCCGTGCCGCGAGGAGCGAAGCCGCCGCCGATTATCACGTCGGGACCGTTGGCGTAGAGGCGATCGAAATGCCGGGCGTCCAGCAGCGCCAGCAGCATCGGCGTTTCGCATCCGATCATCACGACCCACCCGACGGAGCCGGTGGCGGCGGCCAGGTTCTCGATAATTTCCATGCTGGTGGGAAAATCGACGTCGAGACCGCCGTGACTTTTCGGCACGAACATACGGAAGCATCCGGCCGCCGTGAGTTGTGCGAGCAAATCGAGCGGGAGCCGGCGGCCGGTGTCGATCTCCGCGCTGCGTGCGCTGATTGAGGGCGCGAGATCGCGAATCGAATCGAGCAAAGTCTTCGCTTCCGGTGTCATAGCGCTACTCCGTGGCCCTATCTACAAACAAAAACGGCCGAGTCGTACAACCCGGCCGTTTCGTCGTCGATAAAAATTTCGTCGCCTATGCCGTCTTCTCGGCCTTCTCGGCGCTCGCGTCGCTGTTGCGTTCGGCGCGCTCGCCGCGAGGCGCGCGCTCAGCCTTGTCGCCCGTCTTGTCGCCGCGCGCGCGAGGCACCACGTTGCTGGTGGTCAGCACTTCGATGAACTTGCGCACTGCCGGCGACAGCTCGCGACCGCGCTTGTAGATGATCGCGAGCGGGCGCAGGAAAGTGCCCTCCTGGAACTCGAGCATCCGCAGCGTGCCGCGCGACACTTCGTTCTCGACCGTCATCCGCGGCACGATTGCGCATCCAAGGCCAATCTCGACCGCGCGCTTGATAGTTTCGATGTTGTCGAACTCCAGCGTGTAGGTCGGCTTGACGCCGTGCTCGCGCAGGATTCTGTCCGAGGCTTTGCGCGTCGGGATGTCGCGTTCGTAGCCGACAAACTTCTGACCCTGCAACTGGCCGACGTTCACCTTCGTGTGCTTGGCGAGCGGATTGTCGGGCGGCACCGCGAGCACCAGCTCGTCGTGTCGAAAGGGCACCGACACGATCTGGCTGCGCTTGGCCGGATACGCCACGACCCCGAGATCGACTTTGCCCTCGATCAGATCTTCGTAAATTTTATTCGATCGCAGATATTCCAGGTGCACGTTGACTGCCGGGTAGTTGCGCAGAAACTCGGTCAGGTACGGCGGCAGCTCGTGCAAGCCGACGCTGTAAACGGTGCCGACGCGAATCGCGCCCGCCACCACTGAGCCGATCTCGCGCAGCCGGTTTTCCAATTCCAGAAAGCGGCGCACGATTTCCTTGCTGGCGGCGTACAGGATCTGTCCGGCCGGCGTCGGTTTGACTCCGGCTCGCCCACGTTCTATCAATCGGCAGTCGTACTTCTCTTCAAGGCTCCGAACCTGCTGGCTGACCGCCGACTGAGTAACGAAGTTTTGCGACGCGGCATAAGAAAAGCTTCCACTCTCGATTATGTCGCAGAAGACCTTTAGCGTTTCAATGTGCATACTACCGGCTTGTTGTATAAGGCTACGTGATACCCAAATCTAAGGCAACGAGTAGCGGTAATAAGGAAATCTCAACCCTTGCAACAGCCTGCGGAAGCTGCGCGCGTGGGTCAAGAGCGGGTAATACTGAGGGTATGGTTTCGGTCAGCCAAAGAACAATCCATTCGGACGGATTTCGAGCCGCGCAGTACTCAAATCTCAGAGTAAAACAGTCTTTAAAAATCGAACGGAGCGCAACATGTCGGATTTGTTAAGAGACCTCGATTTCTTTCACCTCGACGACCTGCTGACCGATGAAGAGCGGATGGCTCGCGACACCGCCAAACGGTTCGTCGATCGCGAGATCCTTCCCTCGATTGAGCGCAGCTTCGCGAGCGAAAGCTTCCCAATGCATCTCGTACCGCAGATGGCCGAGCTTGGGATGTTCGGAGCTAATCTCAAGGGCTACGGTTGCGCCGGCATGAACAACGTCGCCTACGGCCTTATCATGCAGGAGCTCGAGGCCGGCGACTCCGGCTTGCGCTCCTTTGCGTCTGTGCAAAGCGCGCTTTCGATGTACGCGATTTATGCTAACGGCAGCGAGGAACAGAAGCAGCGCTACTTGCCCGAGATGGCCAAGGGAAAATTAATTGGTTGCTTCGGGCTGACCGAGCCGGACCACGGCTCGGACCCCGGCGGCATGGAAACGCGGGCGCGCCGCGACGGCGACGGCTGGATTCTCAACGGCACCAAGCGATGGATCACCAACGGCTCGATCGCCGACGTCGCGATCGTGTGGGCGAAGGTCGAAGAAGGCATAACCGGGTTCCTCGTCGAGAAAGGGACGCCGGGATTCTCGACTCGCGACATCCACGGGAAATTTTCAATGCGCGCGTCGATCACTTCGGAGCTGATTTTGGAGGACGTGCGAATTCCGAAGACTGCGCACCTCGAGAAAGCGCGCGGGCTCAAGGGTCCGCTCGGATGCCTGACGCAGGCGCGCTACGGAATCGCATGGGGTGCGATTGGCGCCGCGCGTTCGTGCTTCCATTGCGCGCTCGACTACACCAAATCGCGCAAGCAGTTCTCGCGTCCGCTCGCAGGCTATCAACTGGTGCAGGCCAAGCTGGTGAAGATGCTGACCGAGATCACCAAGGCGCAGATGATTTGTCTGCGCCTCGCGCATCTGAAGGACGCGGGCAAGATGCGTCCCGAGCACGTCTCGTTCGCGAAAGCGAAACAACGTCAACGAGGCGCTGAAAATCGCGCGCGACGCTCGCGACATGCTGGGCGCCAACGGGATCGTCAACGAGTACCCCGTCATCCGCCACATGCTGAACCTCGAGACGGTGAACACCTACGAGGGAACTTTCGACGTGCATACGCTGATCCTCGGCCGCGACATCACTGGCGAGAACGCGTTCGAATAGCCGCTTACCGCGATTCCGCGCGGTCGTGCTAGAAAGCAAGGACAGGCGGGAGGGAAGCGCATGGAACTCAAGGGCAAGAACGCAATCGTCACCGGCGCGGCGCGCGGAATCGGGCGCGGGATCGCGCTCAAGCTGGCGGCCGCGGGCGCGAATGTCGCGCTCGTCGATCTCGGAAGTCCGGCTGACCCCGCGCTCACCTATAATCTCGGCGCACAAAAGGAACTGAGTCAGACCGTCGAGGAAGCGAAGGGCTTCGGCGTCAAGGCGATCCCGATTCTCGCCGACGTGACGCGCTTCGCCGACCTCGAGCGGATGGCGTCGGAAGTCGTCGCGAAGCTCGGCGCGATCGACATCCTGGTGAACAACGCCGGCATCATCGCAGTCGGCCCCGTCAGCGATTTTGCCGAAGACGCGTGGGACCGCGTGATGGCGGTGAATGCGAAGGGGCCGTTCCTCTGCGCCAAGGCATGCATCCCGCACATGACGAAGAATCGCGAGGGCGCGATCGTGAATATCGCGTCGGTGGCGGGCAAGACCGGTCACGCCGGCGCGGCGGCCTACTGCGCGAGCAAGTTCGCGGTGGTCGGCTTCACGCAGTCGCTCGCCGAGGAGCTCGGCCCGCTGAACATTCGCGTCAACGCCGTATGCCCCGGGTTTCTGCGCACTGCGATGTGGACCGACGTGCTCGACCCGATGGTCGGCGTTCAGTACGGGGTGAATCGCGAGGCGGCGTTCGACGAATATGTCGCGCGCAACACCTACTTGAAGCGCGAGCAGACGCCGGCCGATATCGGCGAGGCGGTGGTCTACCTATGCCGCGCGGAAAATATTACGGGCGAAACGATCAACGTCGCGGGCGGCGGCGAAGTTCATTAGAAAAATTTCAGGCGATGGAGAACTCACGATGATCAAGTTGAAGGCGTTCAATCATGCGGCGTTTCGCGTCAGCGATGTCGACAAGGCGACCAGCTTTTACGAAAACGTCGTCGGCCTGAAGCGAATCCCGCGGCCGAACTTCGGCTTCGGCGGCGCGTGGTACGGCATCGGCAACAACGCGCTGCATATCATCTCGAGCGAAAACCGCGGCCAGAAGCCCGACCCGCTCGGCGCGCACGTCGCATTCGACGTCGAAGATTTCGAGGAGACCAAGCGCTCGCTCAAGGAGATGGGCATCGAGTTCCTCGAAGGCCCGAACATGGGCGCCGGCCGCCAGCTCTGGATCCTCGATCCCGACGGCAACACGGTCGAGCTGCGCACCGAAAAATAGTCGCGCTCAGATGCCCGCGAGCTTGCGCGCGTAGGCGGCTACCGTCTTGAAGTCGTACTCGCGGTAGGCCTGCAGCTTCTCGGCTTCGAAGCCGCCCTCGGCGTGGACCGCCAGCACTTCCTGGTAGCCGCCGAAGTCCGACGACGTCAGATCGCCGATCAGGTTCAGCAGCCGCAGCCGCTTCTCCGAGTCGAAGCCCTTGGCGCCGCCCATGTATTTCAGCACGTAGGCGCGCGTCGCCTCGCTCGTGAGGTCTTCCGCCGCCGGCCCCGTCACCAGCAGCCCGCCCGCCAGGTCCTGCACGATTTGCACCGCCGCGTGGTAGTTGTGCGCGAAGTGATACTTCGCGACGTTCGTCAGCAGCGTGTTCGGCACCGCGACGCCGTCCTCGTAAGTGCAGGTCCGCGCCGCATGCTCGATCAGCCCGCGCACCGTCGTGTGATACGCCGCCAGATGCGTCAGCTTGTCGCGCACATGACCCGCGCGCGCGATTCCGTTGGCCTCCGCCGCTGCATGGCCCGCGCCCGCCATCAGCTCGAGCAGCGGCAGCTTGTACGACACCGCGGTGAAGCGATGGAATCGCACGAAGGTCAGCGCGAGCAGGCCGGCGAAATCGATCTCGCCTTGCAGGAACACGCGCTCCTTCGGCACGAACACGTCGTCGAAGACCGTCAGCGTCTCCATCATCTTGTGCCGCGCGCTGATCGGATGCTCGAAGTCGTTCTTGTGCGAGCTGCCGTGCGGCGACGCGAGCAGCTTCAGCCCCGGCGTGTTGATCGGCAGCGCGAACGCGACCGCGTAAGCCTTGTCCTCGGCGCGCATCGCGCGCGTCGGCAGCACGATCACCTCGTTGGTATTGGTCGAGACGCTGGTGTGGACCTTCGCGCCGCGCACGACGATGCCGTCGGGACGCTCCTCGACGATTCGCACGTAATAGTCCGGATGATCCTGCTGCGTGGGCCCGAGCGCGCGATCGCCCTTGACGTCGGTTTGCGCAACGGCCACAGCGAGATCGTTGTCGCGGCATTGGCGGTAGTACTTGTGGATGCGCTCGCGATACTCGGGCTTGCCGGCAGCCGCGAGCCGCTCGCCGATAATATGCAGCGCCAGCAGCGCGTCGGTGCCGATCTCCTTGATCAACACGACCAGGGTCGCACCCTCGCGCGTCGACGCTGCGATCAGCGCACTGCGTTTGAGCAGGTCGTCGCCGTTTTGCGGAATATGGTAGTAGCGGCTGTACTCGTCGGCGCCCTCTTTCACGACCGCGAGCTCGCGATACTTCGGATCGTCGGCCATCCGGTAGTCGAGCGCCGCATGCTCGACCGCGATTCCAATCACGGGATGCGTCGTGACGTCCGCGACCTTCTCGCCCCTGAAAAACACCGCGCGCCCGTCGCGCAGCGAGCTCTTGTACTGTTCAGCCGTCCGTAGTCCCATCGTCGTGATTTTCCCTCGTCGGAGATTGATGCTGATCGCGCGCGCATCGCATGTAAGCGTCGGTTGCGGCGCGGGCGAAACGCCAATATAGAAGCGCTGAGCATTCGCTGTCCAACTGTTCGCTTAGGAGAAACACAATGGCGAATCCGAAAACTTTCGATCTAACCGGCAAAGTCGCAATAGTCACCGGCGGCAACGGCGGCATCGGGCGCGGCATCGCGCTCGGCCTTGCCGAGGCGGGCGCGTCGGTCGCGATTCTCGCGCGCAACGAGGAGCGCAATCGCGAAACGCTCGCGGCGCTCGAGCAGATTGGCGTCCCGGCCATGGCCCTCAAGCTCGACGTCTCGCAGCGCAAATCGCTGAAACCAGCTCTGGAAGCAGTCGAGCGCAAGCTCGGACCGATCGATATCCTGGTCAACAACGCCGCCTTCGCAGTCCTGAAAGGATTGTTCGATCACACCGAGGAAGATTGGGATTCGGTGATGGAAACCAACCTGACCTCATGCTTCCTGCTGTCGAAGTACGCAGCGCCCTCGATGATTGCGCGCAAGGCGGGCAAAATAATCAACGTCGCCAGCGTCGGCGGCTACAAGGGCACTCCGATTTATCCGTCCTACGGCGTCAGCAAGGGCGGCCTGCTGCAGCTCACGCGATGCCTCGCGATCGAACTGGCGCCGCACAATATCCAGGTCAATTCGCTCGCGCCCGGCTGGACCGCGACCGACATGACCGACTGGATTCGCAACGATCCGAAATACGCAGCCTGTGAAAGATGAAATGATCCTGCGGACGCCGGCCGGCCGCTTCGCCGAGCCGTCCGAGATGGCGGGTGCGGCGGTCTTCCTGGCCTCGCACGCGTCGGATTTCGTGACCGGCGCGGATATCATCGTGGACGGCGGTTTTTTCATCCGCTGAAGAATCAAAAGGAGCTTGCACCTTGGCCAAGCAGACGAAGAAATTACCTTCCGCAGTTCCCGTAGCAAAGGAGTTGATATTCGGCGGATGGACCACGTGCACAGTCGCCGCCGCCATCGACCTCGATGTCTTCACCGTCATCGCTCACGGCAAAACCACCGCGAATGAAATCGCGAACGAGGCGCGTGCCAACGAAAGCATGATGCGCCGCCTGCTCGATACGCTGGTCGCGCTCAAATATCTCACTCGCAAGGGCGACCGCTACGCGCTATCGCCGCAGGCGGCGACCTTCCTGGTTCGCGGCGGCGACCTTTATATGGAAGGCGCCGGACGCTTCGCGACCGGCCAGATGACGGGATGGTTCCAGCTTGCGGAAGTCGTCAGGAGCGGCGCACCGCTGGCTCCTCCTGGTGCCGACGATGCCTCGAGAGCGGAATTCTTCGCGATGCTGGTCAAGGTTATTTTCCCGCTCAACTTTGTGGGCGCCACAGCCGCCGTCGCGAGCCTCGGTGCCGGAGCCAAAGCAAGGATCAAGAACATTCTGGATGTCGCGGCCGGCGCTGGAGCCTGGTCAATTCCCTTCGCGCAAGCAATTAAAGCGGCGCATGTTACTGCCGTCGATTTTCCGCAGGTCACTCCCGTGGCGCGCGACTACGCCAAACGGTTCGGCGTCGAGGATAAGTACGAGTATCGCGAAGGCAACCTGCGCGAGATGGATTTCGGCACCGATTGCTACGACCTCGTCACGCTCGGCCATATCATACACGGCGAGGGTCGCGACGCCGGACGCCAGCTGCTCGAACGATCGGCGAAAGCCTTGCGCAAAGCGCGGGATGCTGTTGATTGCCGAATTAGTGCCGGACGACGACCGCACCGGTCCTGCCCTGCCGATGCTTTTCGGATTGAACATGATGGTGCACACGCAAGCCGGCGATGTCTTCACGATGAAGGAGTATCGCACCTGGCTGAAGGAGGCAGGCTTCAAAAGCGGTGAAGACCATCCGGACGCCTGCCGCGCCATCGCCGCTGATCCTCGCCACCAAATGAATCGCGACTGAGATGATCGCCATCGCCCCAACGTAATAAGACGCGCAAAGGAGACAGCCTATGGCCCGGAAGAACCTCGGTGACGCCTTCGGCGGCAAGATCACTACCCTGGAAGAACAGCGCGCAATCTGGCTCGATGCCCTGCATGAGGACGCCATCTGGGAGGGACCGACGTTCGAGATCCCGGTGAAGATGATCGGGTTCGAGGCCGTGAGCCGTTTTATGGAATTTCTGCTGAGCGTGGTTCCGCGCTTCAGCACAACGCCGGCAGCGGTGTATCCCACGGCCGATCCCGATACCACCATCGTGGAATCATCCGGCGGTGGCGATACCGTCGGCGGCGGCCGCTATACCCAGCGCTATTTCACCCTGATCACCTTCAGAAACGGTCAGGCGTTCCGCATGCGCGAATACGTCAATCCGTTCCAGACCTACAAGAGCTTCGGCAAGGAGCGCTGGGAGCGTGTCGTCGGCGAGATCGCGGCGAAGCACAACCGGCCATGGCCCGCGTCGCAACCCCCCGACCCAATCGTGTTGCCACCACTCAGGTAGAAACGCTTACTCCGTCTCCGTGCGATCAGCGCAGCAAGGAAGATTGAGCGTCCGAGGTCCTGAGTACTTTCGCCGAGGCTTGATGCTTAACTCTATACAAGCGCCACTTTCCTGCACCGTCTAACTTGCGCGCACCGCGGTCTTCGAATCGAAGGTTTGAACCGGCGACAAGATCCTTCACTGTATTCGATAGCAGGACCTCATCCGCTGCTGCACGCGACGCAACCAGGGCCGCGATATCCACGGCTGTACCGCGTGCTTCGTTGTCGATCAGTTCGCATTCACCGGTATGAATTCCGACGCGAGTGTGTAATCCGAGCGCGAGCAGCTTTTCGCGCACGGAACAAGCAAACCTTATTGCTCTGGCCGGTCCGTCGAAAGTAGCCGAGAAATACGCATCGGGGAGCCGGAACCTGCGGCCGCGAAAAGCCGTCAACTCTGAGTTGACTACGGCTAGCGAGTCTTCAACTAGTCGGGACGCTTGCTGTGCGTCGCTCTTTCCAGTGCGCGCGTTCGGCGGGTCGATTTGCACAACTGCTACGGTGGTCAGTATGCGACGATGTTCCGTACTGTATACCGCGCTCGTCAGAAATTTCTCGATCGCGTCGGCAATGAAATCCTCACTGGGGATGTCACTCACAGTGTGATCGGATCCGGGAATCTCCACGTACTTGGCTCCCGGAATGTGTTCCGCCAGGTAACGGCCGGCGGCGATAGGAACCAGGGCGTCGGCGGTGCGATGCATAACAAGAGTCGGAATGGTTATCGTCGGTAGTATGTGTCGGACATCCAGCTCGTAGTTGGCTCGCATCAACGCGACGATTGAACCGGGACTTGCGCTTGCCCGCTCTAATGTCCCGCACCACTGTATGCTGGCGGGGTCATCGGCGAGACTTGGTGTATTTACGCGAAGCAGGATTCCTTCTCCCCACCGAACTTCCCACTCACGAAGCATAGCGTCCCACTCCTCGCGAGTTGCGGCCCATGGCTCGTCTTTGACCGACGCATATGTGCCGTACAACACTAAGGCGTTGGCACGCTCGGGATAGCTGGCCGCGAACATCAACGACATCGGACCACCCTCGGACCATCCGTAGATAGTGGCGCGCTCTGAACCAGCCGCGTCCATCACCGCTCGCACGTCATCGATCCTTTCCTCGATTGTTTGCTCTGCGACCACTCGGTCCGAAAGGCCCTGACCGCGTTTGTCGAAGATGATAACGCGAGCGAACCTGGTGAGCCGCTCGAGCAGATGCTGCTTGGCGGGAGTGGACCAAAACAACTCGAGATGAGAAAGCGTTCCCTGGATCATCACGAAATCGCGCGGCCCATCACCAAAAATACGATAGGCGATGTGAACGTCACCGGATTTGGCGTACTTCACCCGTGACATCTGCAGACGGCTGGAATCTTCGGCGCTCGCGGCAGCGTACTGCAAGGACTGCGGATTCGATTCGCGGATCTCCGCAACGAAACGATAACCCCTCGTCGGTACGGTAACTACAAAATGCGGAGATTCCGGATCGTCGCTCAGAGCACGCCGAATTTTTCGAACAGCCGAGTTGATCGCGCTGTCGGCATCGATGAAGACGTCTTTGCCCCAAATGCGCGCCAGGATCTCGTCCCGCGTAACCAGGTGATCGCGCTGCTCGACTAACAAGAACAACAAGTCGAGGGGAATTCGCTCGAGCTTTATCGGACGGCCCTTACGCCGAAGCTCATAAAGTTTTCGATCGAGCTCAAAATCTCCGAAACGGAAGATCGTGCCGGTCAACATTTGGAATTCACCTCCCGTCAGGAAAAGTGAAACTTGAGGCAACCTCTCAATATCGCTGCGCCGACATGAAAGCTACAGAAAAGCGACAGATTTCCGTCATGGCATTGCAGTCCTTTTGCACTGAAGATGCCGCCTGCGAGAACCCATCCGATTCCGGGGGTGAATTGTGTATCGCAACAGCAATCGTTCACAGGCGGCAACTGCAAGGAGGAGGAAATGAACTCACGTCAACGACAACTTCGAATCAAGGTATTTTTCGTGCTGATTCTGGCGGCGCTTATTACGGCGGGCAGCATCCGTCCTGCTAATTGTGCATCACTAAAGTTCGGCTCTCCGTCAGTTTCAGTTTTGGCTTCGGGATTGCAGGGAACTCTGGGCAGCACTGTCGGGCCAGACGGCGCATTGTATGTTGTTGAAGGCACGCTTGGGCAGATCGCGCGCGTTGACCCGCGCACCGGTAAAATTTCCACGTTCGCGAGCGGTCTCCCGCAAACGCTCAGTTCAGTCGGAATCGGCGGTCCAACTGACATCGTGTTTGTCGGCAGGACGGCGTACGTGCTCGTCACTCTCGTTAGCTCCGATCTGGGCGGCAACAGCATTGACGGAATCTATCGAGTGGACGGTCCTAACCAGTTCACTATTATCGCTGACATCGGGCAGTTTAATCTGAACAATCCGCCAACTATTCCTTTTCCCTTCTTCGTTGATACGGGCGTCCTGTATGCGATGCAGCCCTATCGAGGTGGTTTCCTGGTCACCGATGGGCATCTCAACCGGGTCTTATCCGTCACCCTTGGTGGAAAGATCAGTGTGGTAGAAGCGTTCGACGATATCGTCCCAACCGGTTTGACCGTCGTCCTGGGTGACATAGTTTTCATGGCAGAGGCCGGTCCGGTTCCTCACCTTCCTCAGAACGGCAAGATTGTGGCGTTCCGTCCCAACTCAGCCAACGTGGCGGAAGTGGCTTCCGGAGCCAGTCTTCTGGTTGACGTTAAATTCGGTCTCGACGGCCGCCTCTATGCCTTATCGCAGGGTCCGGGAGTGCCGGGCGCAGCACCGGGCTCGCCGGCGCAACCCAACAGCGGTGCGTTGGTAAGAGCCAATCTTGACGGCACATTCACGTTCCTGGTGGATAATATCAATCTCCCGACGTCCCTGAATTTCATCGGGAACACCGCCTATATCGTTACCCTTACCGGAGACGTCTTGAAGGTAAACGACGTATTCCACTTTTTTTAGTGAGACGCGGTTAAGCAGCGCGCGACGGGAGGCGGACTGTGCCGGTTGCAAGAACGGACAGTTCGCCGTCCTGTTGCACCGCCTTTTGCGTGATGGTGGCGTAATGCGCGCCGTCCTCGCTGTAAGTCCGCGTGACCTCGCCGTCGATATAAATGGTATCGCCAACCGGATTGTGGCGGCGGATTTTTACTTCGATATGGCGGAGGAAGCCGCTGTCGCCGGCCCAGTTCGTGAGATGATGGGTCATCCAGGAGCAGCGCTCAGGACCGTAGTCGTAAGCGGCGGGAGTACCGACGAGAGTTGCGAGATCGTCTTCCCAATGGACGCGCTCGGGAACGTCGGGGATGCCGAATTTGTTGGCGATGCCGAGGCCGGGATGCTTCTGCAGCTGCTTCCACGCAAGTTTGTTGGCGCGAATATAAAGACCGCCCCAGCCTTGCGCGAACGCGATGAACCCGGTGACGGTCATGGGGCCTTTGACCATGGTCTTGAGCTTGTCGCCGACCTTGACGTCTTCGATATAACGCGGAGTTGCGCCGCGGACTTCCTCACCTTCGTAGAGCGCAAAGATTTTCGCGAGGTCCTCGCGCGAATACTTAACCGGGGGCCGTTGCTTGGTCTCAGTGTACTTGGTGCCGCGCTCGCGCGCGGTATCGCGCTCGGTGCGGAAACACCAGCTATCGCCCTCGGCGACCAGTTCGCCGCGCTGATTCAGAAACTCGCAACGGTAAATCTGCTGAATCGAGCGGCCGGCGAAGCGCGTGTCGTGCTCGACCAAATCCTTGAGCCAGACTTTGGTGGTAAATTCGTCACCGAGCAGCATCGGGCGATGCCAGACGACGTCGATACCGGCGAACATCGCATGAACCCCGGCGAGGCCGCCGACATAGCCGCTAAATGAACGGTTGAGAGGGAAGATGAACGAGGGCGGCGCGACCAGGCGCCCATGCGGGCCCTTGGCAGCGTAGGCCGGGTCACACCATAGAGGATTGTCGTCGCCGATACCGTGGGCCCAATGGCGGATATTGTCGCGGCTGGCCTCGTGGCACCAAGGCTCAAGCGTGTCCTCGATGGGAACGTTGATCAGCTTGCGCAGGTCGTTGAGATTCTTATCGCCGATGACGGAAAAGCGCTGCTGAGTGGCGGCCATGAAGCACTCCTTGGAGCCAAGCGGTACCGGTTCCAGCTATGCGGTGGATACAGTCCGCTTTGGTTAAGCGCGATGGCCAATATACCAACGCCGCTTGATAATTGTCGATCAGCAGGCCGTACTCTGCCCGCTTCGGGTCCGCGCTGTCTCCTCGCCCTGTAAGAAAGAGAATGAAGGTGAGGGTCATATTACAGCGCCCTGCGCGATTCAGGATTCCGATTCCCTCGCCCGTTGTCCACGCTTCGCGTAGATCGCGGTTATCATCTAAACTCGGGACCATCGCCGGCAAGGCATTGGCGTCAATGAAGTTACCAGCTCAATCACATAAGACCATGATCTTTTGGATTCCGTAAATAGGCCAGGTAGGTTCAATCATGGCTGCGCCGAAAATGTTCGATTTGAAGGGCGAGGTCGCCGTCGTCACCGGCGGCAACGGCGGTATCGGGCGCGGAATCGCACTCGGCCTGGCCGAGGCAGGCGCGGCGGTCGCGATCCTCGCGCGCAACGAGGAGAAAAATCGCGCCGTCGTCGACGAGCTGACAAAAATGGGCGTGCCTGCGGTTGCGATTCAGCTCGACGTGACGCGGCGCGACGACCTGCGCCCCGCAATGGAAGAAGCCGAGCGCAAGCTCGGGCCGATCTCGATCCTCGTCAACAACGCCGGCATCGCGATCATTCGCAGCGCGTTGAAGTTCAAGGCGGAGGATTGGGATCGAGTGATCGAAACCAACCTGAACTCGTGCTTTTTTCTGTCGCAGATCGCCGCGCAGTCGATGGTCACGCGCAAGCGCGGCAAAATAATCAATATCGCGAGCGAATATTCGCGCTTCGGCGCGCACATCGGAGTCATCCCGTACGCCGCGGCGAAAGGCGCGCTCGTCCAGACGACCAAAACGATGGCTATCGAGTGGGCTCGGCACAATATCCAGGTCAACGCGATCGTCCCCGGATGGATCGCGACCGACATGACGGCCGTCGCGCAAAGCGGCCCGATGTACGACGAGATAATCATGCGCACTCCGGCCGGCCGCTTCGGCCAGCCCGAAGAGATGGCCGGCGCCGCGATATTCCTCGCCTCGCACGCGTCGGACTTCGTGACGGGCTCGATAATGTACGTCGACGGCGGCTACGCGATCAGATGAGGATCTCGGCGCGGCACCATGAGTATGACAAGACACGGCGCGAGCGGCGTTGGCTATCGCGATGATGATTCTATCGTGGATGCCGGCGTCGGATCGTTTAGCTTTTGCGGACCAAATCGACGCCTACGATGAGGCTCCGCCCAACGCATATTCCGACGGGCACGCTGCGCTGGAGACGCATCGCGCCGAGCTGATGAAGATTCCCGGAGTATCGTTGGTCTATCTCGGCAACGACGGCAACATCATCGTGCGAGTGAGAGACGCTCACCCGTGAGATCGACGAGCAAATACCGAAACAACTCGACGGTTGCCCGGTTAAGGTGGTCAGCGTCGAGGACGTGATGCGGCGCCATCTGCATGAGCTGGAAGGGATAGCTGGCGAGGACCAGATTTACAGCTTTGACGTCGAGTCGTTTCCCGGAGGTCAACTTGCGATCGTAGTCAGAGTCGCGAGGCCTGACTTTCAGCAGCCAATGAAGGTCCCGACAAACATCGAAGGCATTCCATTGCGCGTCCTCGTCGCTCAGGATCCGCTGACGAACTGAACGGTAATGCGAGCAATGCCAGCTAAGTCATACGAACTTCACGGTGTGCCAGTACTCGAATGCGCGGCGGACGAGATGCGGCTGCGGACCTATGCTGACGCCGTCGACATCGTCGGCAAGTCCTTCGAGAAGTCACGCCACGCTGATCGTCATTCCGGTCGAGTGCCTTGACGACGACTTCTTCCGGCTGCAGACGCGTATCGCCGGCGAGCTGATCCAGAAATTCGTGCAATATCGGCGGCGCCTCGCGATCGTCGGCGACATCTCGCGGCATCTCGCTGAAAGTTCCGCGCTGCGCGCCTTCGTCTACGAGTCGAACCGCGGCAACGAGGTCTGGTTCCTCGCCACCCTCGAAGAACTCGGCCAGCGCCTCGCGCAGGCGGTTTAATGCTCGGGAGCGCGCGATCGCAAAGAGACGACGCTATGAAGACGGTCCGAAGATGATCTGATAGCCGTAGAGCCCGTCCGTCACTGAAATCTTGGGAACCGGGGCACCGCTGGCTTTCAAGTGCTGAGGCGCAAACTTCGCGATCGTTGCGCTAAGGTAGTTCAGGATCACGAGATCGCCCTGGGAATCGAACGCTGCGCCCCACGGACCGTCAAAAATCGCGCTGCTCAATTTCACGGCCGGAGCGGGGTCGCTTATGCCTCTGAGCTGATTCTTGGCGTACTTCACGACCGTGTTTGAACTGTAGTTGGGAACCCAAAGATTGCCCTTCTTGTCGAAAACGATTTCGCCCGGAGACGAGAGGCTCGTGCCGCTGCCGTCGTCTGACAGCATGACCGTCGCGGACTGATCGCCGCCGCTGTTAAGTTGACTGGCGGAGAATTCGCCCACCGTACCGTCGTTCTCACCGTCCACCCACGCGTTTCCAGCTTTGTCGAACGTCACAAAGTTCGGCCCGTCCGGATCCGAGAACTTCACCACTACCGCGGGCGTTACAGCTCCGCTGCCCGCGGCCAGCTGTGCCTTCGACAGTTCGTCGATCGAGCCGTTCGTGTAGTCCGCCACCCAGAGGTTACCCTGATGGTCGAAATTGCAGCCGTAGATGTACACGAAAGTGGTACTTGTGATTGTCACTCCGGGCGTCGGGCCCTGCTCGTTTTTCAGGTTCTTGAGTTGCGCGGCAGTGAATTCCACTACCTCGTCGGGCGGTACGACGACCCAAAGGTTGTGAGACTTGTCAAAGGCAAGACCTGTCACTTCCGGATACGTGAGCAACTGAAGTGGCGTAGGCGTCCCACTCTTCTTGAGTTGCTTTGGAGCTGAATGACTCGACGCCGTAGCCATCATCGTTGGCGATCCACAGTTTCTCGCTGCCGGACCATGCGCGCGACGGCGTGCCGCAAGTCAGCAATAGAAGCGCAAGGACCATGGCCGGAAAACGAACCAGTTGCGTCAGGTGGCGAATCGTTTTCATGTACCCACTCCTTTGGGATGCGCGCTGCGTTGCTAACCGTGTAGTTCGCGGGAGCGTCGAATACAAGTTCCGCCAGGAGCTCGGCCAGCGCCTTGCGCAGGCGGTTTAACGCTGGCCGTGCCGCGGCGTAAGATGCCGCATCATGGCTCGACGCAAAACGTCCACTCCCGCGCATCCTGAACCCTCGCGTCACGTGCATGGTCTGCCCACGCTCAAGCCGTTGCGCGTGCTCGTCGCCGGCGAGGTAATCCTCGACCGCTACCTGTGGGGCGACGTCGCGCGAATTTCGCCCGAGGCTCCGATCCCGATCCTGCGCGTGCAGCGGCGCGAGGAGAAACCCGGCAACGCCGGCTTCGTGATGGCCAACCTGCGCGCGCTCGGCGCCGAGGTCAGTGCGCTCAGCGTCGTCGGCGCGGATCGCAACGGCGGCCTGCTGCGCGAAATCTTCGCCGATCTCGGAATCAACACGCGCTCGATTCTGATCGATCCCGACCGCCCCACTATCGTCAAGGATCGCATGCTCGGTTCCGTGCAGGCGGCTAATCGTGCGACTCAGCAACTGCTGCGCGTCGACGACGAAGACCCGAGCCCGCTGAAGCCGCCGCGCGAGCGCGAGCTGATCGCGCGCCTCAAGTCGGAGCTGCGCAACTGCGACGGCGTGCTGATCTCGGACATCGACAAGGGGATGCTGACGCCGCCGGTGCTGCGCGCGCTGATCGACGGCGGCCGCGCGCGCGGTATCCCGGTGATAGTCGATCCGCGGCGGACCGATGACTTCTCGATTTATCGTGGCGCGACCGCGCTCACGCCCAACCGCTACGAGACAGAAGTCGCGACCGGGATCCGCCTTACCGACCGCGGCGCGTGGCGCAAAGCCGCCGAGACTCTCGTGCGCAAGCTCGGCCTCGAGGCGTGCCTGATAACGCTCGATCGCGACGGGATGTACCTGGCGGAGCGCGGCGGCAAGGACACCTACGTTTCGACTGCGCCGCGCGAGGTTTACGACGTGACCGGAGCGGGCGACGTCGTGCTCAGCGTGTTCGGGATGTTTTCGATCGCTGGACTCGGCTTCTCGTCGGCGGCGACGATCGCGAACCTGGCAGCGAGCATCGAGGTGACGCGCATCGGCACCGAAGTGATCACGCGCGAAGACCTGGCGCGTGCGTTCAGTCCCGCTCACGCCAGCTACGAGCGCAAAATTCATTCGGCGGACGAGCTCAAGGCCGCGCTCGAGCGCGAGCGGCGCGCCGGCCGGCGCATCGCATTCACCAACGGATGCTTCGATCTGCTGCACGCCGGCCATATCCAGAGTCTGGCGTTTGCGCGCGCGCAAGCCGACGTGCTGGTGGTCGGACTCAACAGCGATCGCAGCGTGCGCCAGCTCAAGGGCGACAGCCGTCCCATCTATCCCGCGGCGGAGCGCGCGCGAATCCTCGCCGCGCTGGAAGCGGTCGACTACGTAGTCGTGTTCGAGGAGACGCGCGCCGAGAAGATCATTCGCGCGGTCAAACCCGACGTCCTGATCAAGGGCGAAGACTGGCGCGGCAAGCCGGTTGACGGTCAGGCGTTCGTCGAAGCGCGCGGCGGCAGAGTCGCGCACGCGCCTCTGCTTAGCGGCCGCTCGACCACCGCGACTATCGATCGGATGAGTTCGAAGGCGGACGCGGGGAAAAACGGCGCGTGATTTGATCGGTGAACTGCTTGAGCTCCGGCAATCCGAGCAGCCAGGCGCCAAAGAAATAAAGTCGCGCCGTAAGTCGAGAGGATCGCCAGCCCCTGGATGCGCGGGCCGAATCCTCCCATTCTGAAGTTTCATCTCGAACCCGACTGCGGCCGCTCCCAGAGCCAGCGCCCACAACTTCGCCAGGTACGAGCGCTCGAGCCCGGTCCATCCGATGCGCCCGTTCAGCGCCCATCGCAGCAGCGCGAACTCGACCCATCCGGATACGCCCGCCGATATCGTCAGTCCGGCGACGCCCCACTTCTGCGCGATCCCGAGCATCGGCGGAAGCGGAATCGCGCACAGATAGCCGAGCACCAGCGTCAGCACGACGCGGATTATTGCGAATCGAAGCGGAGTGCGCGTGTCGAACAGCGCGTAGAACGCCGAGTTGTATAGCCGGCCCATCGTCGCCGCGAGCAAGCCGACGCCCGAACCCGCGAGCACGGCCCACACGTAGACCGCGTCGGCGCGGGTGAACGCGCCGGATTGATAAATCATCGCGACGATAACGTCGCCGAGAATCAGGAAGGCGGCGGACGACGGGACGACCATGAACGCGATCTGGCGCAGTCCGCGATTCAGCCGCGTGCGCAGAATCGTGCTCATCTGCTCGGGCATCGCACCCGCGGCGCGCGACATCGCCGGCAACTCCGACGCGGCGACCGAATATCCGAACAGGCTGATCGGCACCATGTAGAGCAACTGGCCGTAGTTGAGCGCGGCGACGGCGCCGGTCGGCAGCAGGCTCGCCAGAATGTTGTCGACGTAAGTGCTGAGGTTGATAACGCCGCGGCTGACCACTACCGGCGTCAGGTTGTGAAACACGGCTCGGAGCGGCGCGGCGATGCGCGCGAAGTCGATGCGATGCTTCCGCAACAACGCCATCGTCTGCGGCACCTGCACCGCGATTTGCAAAGCAGAGCCGACGACGCTGCCCCATGAGATCGCGATCGCGAGGCCGTCCTGCGATCGGCGCGGACCGTAGTAGAGCAGCGCTCCGATCATCGCGACGTTCCATGCCACCGGCGCCGTGTACGAGACGAAAAATTTGTGATGGCTGTTGAGGACGCCGAGAAACCACGCCGACATCACGAGCAAGCCCGCGCCGGGAAACAGGATGCGCACGATCTGAATCGTCAGGTCGCGCTTGTCGCCTTCGAAGCCGGGCGCGATCACGTCGATGAGATACGGCGTCACCAGCACGCCGATCGCGACCAGCACCGTTACGCCGAGCGTCATGATCGCGCCGACGCCCCACGCGACCATGTCGGCGGTTTCCTCGTCGCCCTCGCCCAGCAATTTTCCGTAAACCGGGATGAACGACGCCGACAGTACGCCCTCGCCGAACAGGTTCTGCAGAATGTTGGGGATGCGAAAGCCCGCCTTGAACGCGTCGGCGGTGGCCGAGTCGCCGAGGAAATGCGCGAAGATGCTGTCGCGGACGAGCCCGGCGATGCGGCTGAGCAATACGCCCGCGGCGATGGTGCCGGCCTGGCTGGCGCCTGATCCGCTCGCGCTCGCGAGCCCGGGACGCGGCTTGGCGCGCGGTTCGCTGCGATCCTGGTTGGGTGCGACTTCCGACAAGTTGCCTCTGACGCACGCAGTATACCGACCGTGTCAGGCGCGTAGTAGCGGGCGGCGCAGGCGCGCTACAATCGTTGCGTGAGCTTTTCACTCTACGTTCATATTCCATGGTGCCAATCGAAGTGCCCGTACTGCGACTTCAATTCGCATGCGGCGGCGGCGTGGCCGGAGGAGCAATACACTCGCGCGCTGATTTCGGAGCTTGAAGCCCGGGCGCGCACCGCGCCGTACTCGAGCGAGCGCATCAGGACGATATTTTTTGGCGGCGGCACGCCGTCGCTGTTCGATCCCAAATCGATCGGACAGATAATCGACGCCGCCAATCGCGTTTGCGGAATCGAGGATGACGCGGAGATCACGCTCGAAGCGAATCCCGGCACCGTGGATCTGGCGAAACTCGCCGGCATGCGCGCGGCGGGAGTGAATCGAATCAGTTTCGGCGCGCAGTCGTTCAACCGGGCGACGCTCAAGTTTCTCGGCCGGATTCACAGCGCCGACGAAACCCGCACGGCCGCAAGGATGGCGCATCGCGCCGGCTTCGATCGCCTGAATCTCGATTTGATCTTCGCGGTGCCGGGACAGACGGTTGCCGACGTTCTGTTCGATATCGAATCGGTGGCTGCGCTCGAGCCCGATCACATCTCGGCCTACAACCTGACCTTCGAAGAAGGCACCGCGTTTTTCACGGACTTGAAGCGCGGGCGAATCAAGCAGCTCGCGAGCGACGAGCAGGCCGCGATGTATCAAACGGTGCGCGAGGAAATTCCGCGGCGCGGCTATCCGATGTATGAAATCTCCAACTACGCGCCGCCCGGCCACGAGGCGCGCCACAACCTGACGTACTGGCGCGGCCAGACCTACCTCGGAATCGGCGCGGGCGCGCACAGTTATGCGGGCGACGGTCACGGTGGCCGGCGATGGTGGAACGAAAAGCTCCCGGCGCGTTATATTTCCGCGATCGAAGAGCGCGCGAACGCGGAGGCCGGCGCCGAAACGATCGATGAAGCCACCGCGCAGAGCGAATTCGTCTTCCTGAATCTGCGGCTGCGCGACGGCTTCGCGCTGGCGGATTTTCACGAGCGCTTCGGCCGCAACTTCGAATGCATCTTCGGCGGCGTCGCAACCCCGCTGTTCAACAACGGCCTGCTGACGCTCGACCGCGGCCGCATCAAGCTGACCGACCGCGGCCTCGAAATGGCCGACACGGTCTTCGCCGAATTCGTCTAGGCGGTTCGCGCGATGTGCGTCACGTCCGCCTCACTTCAGGCAAGGCAGAATCCTGAATCGCGCCGGGCTCTGTGCCGGGTTCCTCACGCATGCGCTCCACATCTGCACGAATTCCGGATCGGAACGAACCTCGCGAGTCCGTTAACTAACACGGGCTGCCTTAGGGACAGGGGGCAGAACCCGGAATAAGCTCGGCGCGACTAACTAGTTCGTCGCGATCGTTGCGTCGAGCAGCTCGACGATGCGGGCCGGCGTGGCCAGGCGGATGAAGGCGCCGAGGCGCGGGCCGCGTTCCTGGCCGAGAATCGAGCGATAGAGCAGCGGAAAAATCTTGCCGGGCTTGTCGTAGTTTTCACGGCCGAGATCGTAAATCTTTTTTTCGATGTCTTCGGCGCTCGCTTCCTGGTTTTCACGCAGATAGGTCTCGAAGATTTTTCAGTTGCGCGCGCTCCGCATCGGACGGCGTGTAGAGCTTTTTCGTAGGCTCGATAAAATCGCGGTAGAAATTGAGCGCGCATTCCATCAGCGCCCGGCCCATCGCCTCGGTTTCAGGATCGCCCGCGATCGACGCGTCGTAGCGCACCAGGTAGTTCCAGATGAACTCGCGATCCGAGCTGCCCAGCGCGGCGACCAGGTTCATCATCAGCCCGAAGCTGAGCGCCGAGTTGAAGCGCCGCGGCGTGGTGCTCTGGATCACGAATTCGAGCACCGATTCGCGACGCTGCTCTGCCGACGCCGCCGCGTATTCGCGCACCGCGTCGAGGTATTCGTCGACGTATTGCGGAATCGCCTCGAGAAACAGCTTGCGCGCGCGCCGCGGATTGAGCAGCAGGAAAAACTTCAGCACCTCGATCGGCGCGTAGCGCGTCCACTGGTCGACCGTGACGCCGCGGCCGACCGACTTCGAGACCTTGTGGCCTTCCTCGTCGAGAAACATCTCGAACGGAAATCCCAGCGGCGGCCGTCCGCCCATCACGCGAAGAATTTGTCCCGAGAGCCGCGCCGAATCGGTGAGGTCTTTTCCGTACAGCTCGTAATCGACCTTGAGCACGTACCATCGCAGCGCCCAATCGACCTTCCATTGCACCTTCGCCATGCCGCCGAGGACCGACTGCTCGCCGCTGAAACCGCATCCCGGCCGGCCGCCCGCGCTCTTTTCGCAGGTGAACTCGATGCTGGCGCGATCGGGGTGATAGGCCGTCACCGCGCGCTCGACGACTTGCCCGCAGTTCGGGCAAATCGGCATGAACGGCGACCAGCCCGCGCGATTTTCCTCGCGCAGCGTCGGCGCGATGATCGCGATTATCTCCGCATGCTTCTCCAGAATGAGCTTCAGCCCCTCGTCGAAGCGCCCCGACGAGTACATCTCGCCCGCGCGCATCAGCTCGTACTCGACTTCGACCGGCGCCAGAAATCCGCCGAGCTGTCCGATCATGTGATCGGCAAAGCTGGCGCAGCATCCGAACGGGTCGGGAATCTTCGACACTGGCATGCCGAGATACCGATCGACGTCCTCGCGGTTCGGCACGTTCTCGGGCACTTTGCGCAGTCCGTCGAGATCGTCGATGAAAACGATCAGCCGCGACGGGCGCGACGGCTCGAGCAGATGGAACGCCTTGCGCACGAACGACGGCCGCAGGATTTCCGCCATCGTGCCGAGATGCGGCAATCCCGACGGGCCGAAGCCGCTCTGGAAAATTACCGGACGCGCAGGATCGTACGCTGCGACGCGCTCTGCAAGCCGCCGGGCTTCTTCACGCGGCCATAGCTGCGGCGGCCTTGCCGGATTGCGAATCGGATCTCGATGCGTCCCGCCACCTTGCAACTACTTCCTTAATTCTCGGGCTTGTCGGAATTCTTGCCGCGCAGCACGCTCGCGACCGCCTCGTGTATCCACGGGTCGATCTGGAGGTCGCGATTTTTCTCCGAGGCGAGCCGCAGTTTAACCGCGCAGTTGCCGCAGATAAAGGCCTGCTGGCGAAAACCCGCGGTATCTTCTACGGAAATGCGCAACAGCCACTCGGCGAATTCGCGGCGGCAGATCGCGCAATGAAATTTGCTAGTATGTGAGTTGGATGCGTCCATAGTCGGTGGTTATTCTATATCATTGCTTCAACAGTTTGCGCTGTGGTATTTCCCGACCACCGATGAATTCAACCACGATTCGCCAGGATCGTTCGCATCACCCGCATTTTCGGACCGCAGGTCCCGTTATTCCACCCAACCTGGACACCATCCGCAAATAGACCGTTGAACTTCACCCGCCGTCTTGCGCGGCAAGCCGGGTTGTTTTCCTTTTTATGGATCAGGCTCTCACCAAACAGAAAATCAAGGAATTGCGCGCGATGGTCGGCGAGGGCGATCGCGTGGCGATCGTTCTGCAGGACGATCCCGATCCCGACGCGATGGCCAGCGCGATGGCGCTGCGGACCCTGCTCGGGCGCAACAAGCAGACTACGCCGTTCTTCGCCTTCAAGCCCGTCACCCGGCCCGAAAATCGCACCATGGTGAATCTGCTCGAAATCGCAATCCAGCCCGCCACGACTCAAGACCTGCGATCGTTCGACAAGATTGCGATGGTCGACGTGCAGCCGCCCTACTTCGGCGACAAAATCCCGCGCGCCGATATCGCGATCGATCATCATCCCGGCTACCAGCCCGGCGCCGCCCCGTTCGAAGACGTGCGCACAAAATACGGCGCGACCGCGACCATCATGACCGAGTACCTGGTCGCCGCCGATGAAAAAATCAGCGAGCGGCTCGCGACCGCGCTACTCTACGGAATTCGCAGCGATACCCTGGCGCTGTCGCGCCGCGTGACTGACGACGACCTGCAAGCGTTCACCCATCTCGTTCCGCTCGCCAATTACAGCGTGCTGCGGCAGATCGATCGCCCCGAGCTGCCGCTCAGTTTCGCGCATATCCTCGCGCGCGCGATGAAGCGGCTGGTGGTCAAGGATCACCTGGTCGTGCTGAATCTCGGCAACGTCGAGCGCGACGATCTGATCGTGCAGATGGCGGACTTCTGCCTGCAGTTCGAAGGCGTGTCGTGGGTCGCGGTCGCGGGCAAGCTCGGCAACAAGCTCGTCATCAGTGTGCGCAACCACGGCATGAGCGGCCACAACGCGGGCGAAGCGGTTAAGAACCTGTTCGCCGATATCGGCAGCGCCGGTGGCCATCGCAACATGTCCAAGGCGGTCATTCCGCTGCGCGCGTGGCGCCGCCGCGAGGGCACTACCCGCGACGCGGAAGTCGAGTCGCGTCTGCGCGATCTGTTCAGCGCGCACATCAAGGGCCTCGCCGAGGCGGGAGTCCGCGCCTCGTCCGGCCGCAATGGCAACTGACTCGCATTGCATGATGCAGCGGGACCGCCGTTTACCGGTCTCGCCATTTTCCATATCGTAAGACCGTCCATGTTTGATCTTCTGCGATGAGTTCGACTTCCTCCAGCCGCGCACTCGAGTTCCTGGCGCCGATGATCGTCGGCTGCGCGCTTTTCATGGAGATGCTCGATGCGACGGTCATCTCGACCGCGCTGCCGGCGATGGCCAAGTCGCTGGGCGAGGACCCGATCAAGCTCAATCTCGCGATCACCTCGTACCTGCTGAGCCTCGCCGTTTTCATTCCGATCAGCGGCTGGATGGCGGATCGATTCGGCGCGCGCACGGTCTTTCGCACCGCAATCATCATTTTCACCACCGGCTCGGTCTTCTGCGGCCTGTCGCAATCGCTGCCGGAGCTGGTCGCCGCGCGAATTCTGCAGGGCTTCGGCGGCGCCATGATGGTCCCGGTCGGCCGCCTGATCGTGCTGAAGACGATCGCCAAGTCTGAACTGGTAACCGCGATGTCCTACCTGACGGTGCCGGCGGTGCTGGGTCCGGTGGTCGGGCCGCCGATCGGCGGGTTCATCGTGACGTATTATTCGTGGCGCTGGATTTTTTTCATCAACGTGCCGATCGGGCTGATCGGCATCACGCTGGTCACCTGGTACATCCCAAATCATCCGCGAGGACTAGGTCTTCCCGCTCGACTTCCGCGGCTTCCTGCTGACCGGCCTCGGACTGGCGGGCATGGTCTCCGGCTTTCGAGTCGATCGGCCGCGGCGTGATCCCGGCGAGCATCATCATGTGCGTGATGGCCGCCGGCGGCATCTGCATGGCGCTGTACATCCTCCACTCGCGGCGCATCGACTATCCGATCATCGACCTGGGGTTGCTGAAAGTCCCGACCTTCTTCGCGGCTACTGTCGGCGGCGGACTTTTTCGGATGGGCATCGGCGCGTTGCCGTTCCTGCTCGCGATGCTGCTGCAGGTGGTTTTCGGCCTCAGCTCCGTTCGCCTCGGGCATGCTGACCTTCACCAGCGCCGCTGGCGCCTTGTTCATGAAGGCCACCGCGACCCCGATCATTCGCCGCCTGGGTTTTCGCACGGTGCTGATTGCCAACGGCATCCTCAGCGCCTTCATCATGGCGAGCTACGCGCTGTTCCGCCCGACGACCCCGCACTTCTTCATCGTGCTGGCCCTGCTGTCGGGTGGATTCTTCCGATCGCTGCAATTCACCGCGCTGGGAACCCTCGCCTATGCCGACGTATCCAACTCGTCGATGAGCAGCGCGAGCACTCTGTCGAGCATGGCGCAGCAACTGTTCCTGAGCCTGGGGGTCGCGCTCGGCGCGATGCTGCTGCACATGAGCCTGAGCGCGAGCGGCTCGTCCCATCTGACGACGAGTGATTTCACGCCGGCCTTTGTCGTCATGGGAGTTCTCGCGCTGGCGTCGTCGCTGCTTTTCCTGCCGCTCGAAGTATCACGCCGGCGATGAAGTGAGCGGGCGCCAGCGAGGCGTCGAGCTTTCGCGCACGCCGCAGACAGTCACCGAAGCGGATTGATCGCGCGCAGTCGTTTACCAAAGCGGCAGATACCTTTATCGTAATGCACGTGAATGTGGCGGAGGCGACTGTGGAGGTCAAGAACCGGCTCGGACTTCATCTGCGAGCCGCATCGGCGCTGGCGCAGACGGCGGCGAAGTTCACCTCCAAGGTGACGATCGGTCCGTCCAAGGATGAACTCGTAAACGCCAAGAGCATGACCAGCCTCATGATGCTCGGCGCCGCCCAAGGCTCAAAGCTGAAAGTCCGCGCCGAAGGCACCGACGCGAAGGAAGCCCTGAAAGCAGTGCAAGAGTTGTTCGACGACAAGTTCGGCGAGGAATAATCTCCTTTTTCCAGAGCATCCTGCCAGCCAGGCCTGCGTCACTATCTTGATTCTGTCCGATTGGTCAGTTATACCCTTCACTACCTGAAAATCTTGAGGCGCACTGCCGTTTTTTCACTCTTTGGCAGGCGCTATGCTGACCCTTCTGGAACAGAATTCAATTGAACCTCTCAGTTACTCGCGCCGCCCGCATAGGTCGAGTCCCGGTCTGCGACGGGGCAAGCTGCAAACCCGAAAGGCGCTTTCAAGGAGCAATCGCGAATAATGCCGCTTAAGGATTTCCTGTTCACGTCCGAGTCGGTCTCCGAAGGCCATCCGGATAAAATGTGCGATCAGATTTCAGACGCCGTGCTCGACGCGCTGCTGGCCGAGGACCCCAACTCGCGCGTCGCGCTCGAGTCGCTCGCCAAGACGGGCCTTATCGTGCTGGCCGGCGAGATCACCAGCAAGGCGCGCCCCGACTACGTGAAAATCGCGCGGCAAACGGCGATCGAAATCGGCTACAACAGCACCGAGGTCGGCTTCGACGGCAACATGTGCGCGGTGCTGACCGCGATCGAGCCGCAGTCGGCGGACATCTCGCAGGGCGTCACCGAGGGCGAAGGTCTGCACAAGGAACAGGGCGCCGGCGATCAGGGCCTGATGTTCGGCTTCGCCTGCGACGAGACGCCGGAAATCATGCCGCTGCCGATCGCGATGGCGCATCGGCTGATGGAAAATCTCACCAAACTGCGCAAAAGCAACCAGCTCGATTTTCTGCGGCCCGACGCCAAGAGCCAGGTCACGGTGCGCTACGTCGACGGCCGCCCGGTCGAAGTGACCGCGGTCGTCATCTCGACCCAGCATTCGCCCGAGGTCAAATACGAAAGAATCCGCGAGTCGATCATCGAGGAACTGATCAAGAAGACCATTCCCGCGCAGTACCTCACGCGCTCGACCGTTTATCACGTCAACCCGACCGGCAGCTTCATCATCGGCGGACCGCATGGCGACTGCGGACTCACCGGCCGCAAAATAATCGTCGACACCTACGGCGGCTACGGCCGTCATGGCGGCGGCGCGTTCTCGGGCAAGGACCCGAGCAAGGTCGATCGCTCGGCCTGTTACATGGCGCGGCACGTCGCCAAGAATGTCGTCGCGGCGGGACTCGCGAAGAAATGCGAAATCCAGGTCGCCTACGCGATCGGCGTCGCCGAGCCGGTCTCGATGCTGGTCGACACTTTCGACACCGGCGTCGTGCCCGAGAACAAGCTCTCGGCAACTCTGCGCGAGCTGTTCGATTTCCGCCCCGCCGGCATCATCAAGACGCTCAACCTGAAGCGCCCGATCTATCAGCCGACCGCGGCCTACGGGCATTTCGGCCGCCATCCGCACGACGGACTGTTCCCGTGGGAGCGGGTCGATATGGCCGAGACGCTGCGCAACGCATTCGGCCTCAACGGCCGCAGCTGAAGTAGCGGCTGACTCTTCTCGCCAACCTCGATAGACACTTTACTGAAAAGAAAAATCGGAGTTTGTAACACGATGGCTACGGCTAGAAAGCTCAAAGCAATTCCCAAAACTCGCGCCAACGGCAATGGCCGCGATTTCGACGTGCATGACCTCGGACTCGCCGAGGCCGGCCGCAAGCGAATCGAATGGGCCGACAAGCAGATGCCGGTGCTGCACCGCCTGCGCGAGCGCTTCACCAAGGAACTGCCGCTCAAGGGCCAGCGCCTCGGCGCATGCCTGCATATCACCTGCGAGACCGCCAACCTGCTGCGCACTCTGAAGGCGGGAGGAGCCGAAGTGATCGCATGCGCGTCGAATCCGCTCTCGACGCAGGATGACGTCGCGGCCGCGCTGGTCGATCAATACGGCATTCCGACCTTCGCCATCCACGGCGAAGATCGCGACACCTACTACGCTCATCTGCGCGCCGTGCTCGAACGCCGTCCGACGATCACGATGGACGACGGCGCCGACCTCGTCAGCCTGCTCCACACCGAGTTCGCCAACCAGGCCGACGACGTGAAGGCGAGCATGGAGGAAACGACGACGGGCGTTATCCGGCTGCGCGCGATGGCCCAGGATGGCGCGCTCAAGATTCCGGTGGTCGCCGTCAACGACGCGCAGACCAAGCATCTGTTCGACAATCGCTACGGCACCGGACAGTCCACGCTCGACGGCATCATCCGCGCCACCGGCGTGCTGATCGCGGGCTCGGTCGTGGTCGTCGCGGGCTACGGCTATTGCGGCCGCGGCATCGCGTCACGCGCACGCGGCCTCGGCGCCGACGTGGTCGTCACCGAAGTCAATCCGATTCGCGCGCTGGAAGCCGCGATGGACGGATTCCGCGTGATGAAGATGGTCGAGGCGGCGAAGGTCGGCGATATTTTCATCACCGCGACCGGCGACAAGCACGTCCTCACTTCGGCGCATTTCACGCAGATGAAGGACGGCGCGTTCCTCAGCAACTCGGGACATTTCGATATCGAGATCGACGTCGCCTACCTGAACGACGCGGCGAAGAAAGTCGATCGCGACGTCACCCGCAACATCGACGCCTACCATCTGTCCAACGGCCGCGTTGTCTATCTGCTCGGCGAAGGCCGGCTGGTAAACCTCGCATGCGCGGAAGGCCACCCGGCACAGGTGATGGACATGAGCTTCGCGACGCAAGCGATGGCGTCAGAGTGGGTAGCAAAGGGCGCGCAGCTACCGGTAAAGGTCCACGAGGTGCCAGTCGAGATCGAAGAGGACATCGCCAGCGTAAAGCTCGCCGCGATGAGCCTCAAGATCGACACGCTAACCGCCGAGCAGCGCAAATACCTGGCAAGCTGGGAATCCGGCACCTAGCCAGTTACGAGGCGCGTCGGCGGCGCGCGGCACGGACCGGCCGTATCAACACTTCCGCGGGAATCCCAAAGCGCTCGTGCAGGCGCCGGATCATCTCCAGCGACAGCGCACGCTTGCGTTGCATCACCTCGTACACGCGGCTACGCCCGCCGATCACTCCGACCAACGCGCTCGGGTCGAGTCCATGTTGTTCGAGACGGAACCGAATCGCCTCAATCGGGTCGGGAGGGTCTATCGGGAAATGCTCGCTCTCGTAGGCTTCGACCAGCGTCGCGAGCACGTCCAGCCTGTCCTCTTCTGCAGATCCGGCCTTGGCGTTCATAAGACGCTCGACCTCCCGCACCGTCCGCTCGTAGTCTGAACTAGTCCGAATCGGTTTGATCTCCATCCTCATCTGTCCTTGCGTGGATCTCAGCATAGGGAAACAATCGGCGCGATGCAGCGCGGCAATGCGCTGATTCGGGGTCGCACACTTATGAAGTCAGAAAGAATCGACATCGAACAGGCGCGGCACGCCAGCGGACTGCGCATCGTCACGCTTGCCTACGTGCCCAGCCCGTGGGGTGAAGCGCTCAAGGGCATCCTGCATATCAAGCAACTGCCGCACGCGCGCGTCGGCCACGTCTTCGGCTCGCCCACCCAGACCCTCCTCGAATGGACCGCGCAAGACAGCTTTCCCGTCATGGCCTGGAACGACGAGCGCCCGCGCACCACGTGGATCGAGCAGCTCTATCTTGCCGAGCGGCTGGCGCCTGACGCCGCGGCTAATTCCGGAGCGCCTCGAAGATCGCATCCTGATGTTCGGCTACTGCAACGAGCTATGCGGCGAGAACGGCATCGGATGGACCGAGAGGCTGCGCGGAGTGCATGAGCAAGTGACGAAACCTGGCGGCGATCCGGCGGGCGTGTCCGCATACCTCGGAAATAAATACGGCTACACGCTCGGAAATCGGCAAGCGCGCAGCCGAACGAGTCGCCGTCGGGGCTGATCGCACTCGCAGAGCGGCTCGAACAGCAGAAGACTCGCGGCAGCCGATTCTTCATCGGCGATTCTCTCTCGGCGATGGACGTGTATTGGGCAACTTTCTCCAATGCGATGAATCCGCTGGCGCCCGAACTATGCCCGATGCCCGAGATGATTCGCGCGATGTTCACGACAACCGATCCAACCATAGTCGCCGCAACCAAGCCGATCCTGATCGAGCACCGCGACTTCATCTACAAGAACTACCTGGAGCTGCCGGTAGATCTGTCGTAGCTTCGTGCCATTGTCGCATCGTTGCCGTGTCAGGCGGCGAACCGTTGTAACCTATTACGTTATAGGTTACAGTATCATCGTGATTCGCAGTTTTGCCCACAAGGGACTGCGCGAATTCTTTGCAACTGGAAGCAACGCCGGCATTGTGCCGGAACACAAGAAGAGACTCCGGTTGATTCTCGGTGTCCTGAATGCCGCGGTAACCATCAAGGATGTAGCGCTACCAGGCCTCGGCCTCCATCAGCTGACCGGACGGCTCTCGGGATTCTGGGCAGTTTCGGTGAGCGGAAACTGGCGAGTCATATTTCGATTCGAGGACGGCAAAGCGCTCGACGTTAACTATGTCGATTATCACTGAAGGAGTTCCGCGATGACCATGCACAATCCGCCGCATCCCGGCGAAGTTATCCGCGAGCTGTGTCTGGAACCACTTGGCATTTCTGTTACTGCGGCGGCCAGCAGCCTCGGTGTCACGCGCAAAACGCTCTCGGAACTGTTGAACGGCAAGTCGGGAGTGAGCCCCTCGATGGCGTTGCGGCTGGCTATCGCTTTCGACTCGACGCCTGAGAGTTGGCTCAACCTGCAGCAGCAGTACGACCTCTTTCATGCGCGCAAGAACCCGGCGCTTCGGCGCGTCAAACGGCTGAAGGCTGCGTGATTCGGCTAAGGCGCTTTGAGTTCTTCGTCGGGCGTTTGATCCAGGTAGTCGCCTGCGGGCAGGCGATGCGGATTGCGATCGCGGATTGCCTTTACTACATGCTTCAGCGCTTCGATCAGTTCGTGCTCGCTCAGCCGCGGATATAGCACTCGCGCGAGACGGCTGCCGTCGCGGGCGCCACCGACACTCAGCACGTATTCATTCTTGCCGTAGCCGATGATCCCGATCTCAGCCGTCGGCGGACGCGAGCAACTGTTGGGACATCCCGCCATCCTGATCATCACGTCAACGTCGCCGAGTCCTTCAGCTTCCAGCGCCGCGAGATAGCGCGGCAACACGCGCTCCGCATGCGTCATCGCCAGGCCGCAGGTCGGCTTCGCCGGACACGCCATCGCGAGCCGCCGAATCGGCGCTATTGCGCCGTCGAAGGGCACGCCGTGCCCGGCCAGCGTGCGCTCGATCCATTCGCGCCGCGCGGCCGGAACGTGCGTCAGTATCAGGTGCTGATTGGGCGTGATGCGCACGCCGACTCCTTCGACCTCTTCGACGATGCGCCTGATGGCGGTGCGATATTTGATCTTCGCTTCATCGCGCACTCGTCCGTTGGGAATCAGCACCCCGACGTAAAAGAAATCTCCGGCGCCTGCTTCCCGATGCCATCCCAAATGATCGCGCACAGGCGGCAGCGGGAGCGGGTCCGCGTCCTCGAGCGCGATTCCAAAACGCTCGCGCAGCATCGACTTGACCGCGTCGACCCCGAGGCGGCGAATCGTGTACTTCCATCGCGCCGCGCGCCGGTTGCGGCGTTCGCCATGCTCGCGCTGAATCGTCGCGATCGCGCGCACCGTCTCCACCACCTGGCCGCGCTGCACGACGCCGAGATGAAGCGCCAGCAGCGGCATCGTGGCCTGATTGTTATGCGTCGCGCCCATTCCGCCGCCGCTGTAAAGGTCGTAGCCCGCGACCTTGCGGCCCTTGCTGTCGATGCGCGGGAGGAAGCCGACATCCTGCGTCAGCAGGTCGACGCTGTTGTCATGCGGATGCGCGAAGCCGACCTTGAATTTGCGCGGCAGGTATTGCGCGCCGTAGATCGGCTCTTCCGGATTCAGCGGCGCGATTTGTTGCCCCTTCTGATCGGTGAGGAACACCTGGTAGTAGGCGGAACTGCGCGGCGCCATCTCGCGCGCGACCGCATGCGCCAGTTCGCCCGAGTCGAGCGGCAGCTCGGCGTCAAGATCGTCGATCGGGCTGGCGACCGTGTTGCGATTCACGTCGCCGCAAGCGCCGAGCGTCGTGAGCTGGTAGCCGTTGTCGCGGCAGCTGGTGTTGATGGCGCGAATCAGCGGATGCAGATTGTGCCCGCGCACGTAGTGAAACTGGACACCCTGGCGAGCCGTCAGGCGGATGCTGCCATCGGCGTAGCGGCCGGCGGCCTGGTCGAGCGCGAGCCATTGCGCGGGCGTCAGCTCACCGCCGGCAGGGTTCTTCACCCGCACCATGAAAATGAAATCGCCGTCCTTCTTGCCGCTTTCGTTGCGCTCGCGCTGTTTGTAGATGCCGAAAGTTTTGGCGATCTCCTTGGCGTGGTCGCTGATCGTCTCGGCTTCGCGCGCGCTCAGCGCGTCGATCTCCGAGCGCATCGTGTGCCGGCTCTGATGCGTCGACTGGACGTAGAAAAGTCCCTCGCTGGCAAGCTTCAGGCGCTCGACGGTGGACATTTCAGCCACGCTCGCGTTTTCGAGCGTCACGGCCGGAACGTGATGCGGATGTTTGGATGCCATCTAAAGCGATTCGAGCGAAAATCGGGCAGCGAAGCTAGTCGTCGATTTTTACCCGCGACCAGCGCCGGTAGATTTCACCGCATCCGACCGATCCGCCGATCAACAACAGCGCGAGAAAAAATTTAGGCGACAGCGGATGCCATAGCGCGTCGCCGAGAAAAGCAAACAGGATCGTTCCGGGAATCATGCCGATCATCGTCGCCCAGAAGTAGTCGTGAAACGTGATCGGAGAGGCGCCCGCCAGCAGGTTCAGCGCGTTGTACGGAATCACCGGCACCATCCGCAGGTAGAGGATTATCTGGAAGCCGTTCTTTGCGATCCGGTGCAGCATCGACTTGAACCGCTCGCCGACAATCTTCTCGACGAACGACTTGCCGAGGAATCTTCCCGCCGCGAACGCGACGATCGCGCCAACGTCGCCGCCGATAAGCGAGTACACCGAGCCCCACTTGGTGCCAAAGGCGAGGCCGCCCGCGATCGTCATCACCGCGCCGGGCACCAGGAACGACGGCCCCACGGCGTACAGCAGCATGTAGATGACGGGGCCCCACGCGCCCCACTGCACCACCTGCGACTTGACCAGCGCGGGATCGGTGAACCATTGATGGTGCTCGATCAGGAGCCAGACGGAGCCGCCGACAATGATCAGGATGATCGCGACCTTGAGGATGTTCATCAGCCGCGAGCTGCTTGCGCTCGGCTTTTCTGATGGAGTCCCAATCGGATTGACTGCGGCCATGATCCTTCGATGATATGGGTCAGCGCCTAACTGAGACAAGGCTTTGCGTGCGCGTTGTAGGCGCGATGCGATGATACTAAAGTCGGCGCAGTCACCAACGCTCGAAATCGCCAGGAAAAAATCTTCAATGAACGAACTATCGGATAAAGTCGCAATCATCACCGGCGGCGGCTACGGAATCGGCAAACAGATCGCGCTGAAGTACGCCGCCGCGGGCGCGAAAATAGTGCTCGCTGCGCGCTCAGTCGAACCGATGAAGCAGACCTGCGCCGAAGTCGAGCGCCTCGGCGCGCGCGCGATCCAGGTGAGCACCGACGTCTCGAAGGAAGCCGACTGCGCGAAGATGGCCGACGAAACGATGAAGGCCTTCGGGCGCATCGACATTCTCGTCAACAACGCCGGCATCTCGGGACCGACCAAGCGCATCACCGAGATGTCGCTCGCCGAATGGCAGGAAACGATCGACATCGACCTGACCGGGACGTGGCTCGCGACGCGCGCAGTGCTGCCGATAATGGACAAGCAGCGCTCCGGCAACGTCATCAACATCTCGTCGGGCGCGGGACGGCGCGGCTATCCGATGCGATCGCCGTACGCGGCGGCGAAGTGGGCGATGATCGGCCTCACGCAAACGACAGCCGGCGAATGGGGCCAGCGCGGCATCCGATGCAACTGCATCTGCCCCGGCGCAATCGAAGGCGAACGAATCGAGCGCGTGATGCGCGCGCGAGCCGACGCGCTCAAGCAGCCGTACGAACAGATCAAGGCCGGGTTCCTGTCGCAGGCCGCGATGAACCGAATGGCGACCGAAGAGGAAGTCGCGCGCGTCGCACTGTTTCTCGCGCTCGACACGTCCGCAGGTGTCACCGGTCAGACGATAAATGTCGATTGCGGCAGCATCATGAACTAAGCGGGCCGGCGGCTAGCGCGCGATGTCGTTGTCGCGCACGCTGCTGGCGAAACCGCCGCTCTCGAGCCGCTTCATCAGTTCGCGCGCGAGCACGGGCGAGCGATGGCGTCCGCCGGTGCAGCCGAGTCCGATCGTCAGGTAGCTCTTGCCTTCGCGCTGATACAGCGGAATCAGAAAGTCCAACAGGCGGCCGACCTCGTCGATAAAGCGCCGCGACTCCGGCTGCGCCATCACGTATTCGTGCACGCGCGCATCCTGCCCGGTGAGCGGCCGCAGCTCGGGGATGAAGAACGGATTGGGAATAAACCGCACGTCGAGCACGACGTCCATCCCGACCGGGAAGCCGTACTTGTAGCCGAACGAAACAATCGAAACCGTCATCCGCGAGCTCGTGCCCGTGCCGAGCACGGCTGCAGTGACCACTTCGCGCAGCTCGTGGACCGTGAGCGTGGTCGTATCGATCACGCGGTCGGCGCGCTCGCGCATTTCGGCCAGCGCGAGGCGGTCGGCGCGAATACTCTCGGCGACTGTCGCTCCTCTTCCGGCCATCGGATGCGGCCGGCGGCTCTCAGAGTAGCGGCGCGCGAGCACGTCGTCGGAGGCGTCGAGAAAAATCACTTCAGGATGGATTCCGGCGGCGTCGAGTTCCGCGAATATTCGCGGCCATTGCGGAAAGAACAGCCGCTCGCGCGAGTCCACTCCGAGCGCGACGCCCTGGAGTGCGGGATCGCGCCCGGCGGCGAGCATCGCGACGTTGGGCGCGAGCGCGACCGGAAGATTGTCGACGCAGTAGAAGCCGAGGTCCTCGAGCACGCGCATCGCAGACGCGCGTCCCGACCCCGAGACACCGGTAACTATTATCAGGCGAGGTGTCTGAGGCGAGCTCATCGGGCGCTGATCAGTACTTGCTGTCTTCGTCCTTGATCAGGGAATAAATTTCGGCGTTGTCTTTTGCCGTGAGCAGATGGCTGCGAAAGGATGCTTCCTTGAGCAGGCGCGAGACGCGCGCGAGCGCCTTCAGATGCAGGCTGGCGGAATCCTCCGGCGCGACCAGCACGAAGAACAGCTGCGACGGCTCGCCGTCGAGCGAATCGAAGTCGACTCCCTGCGCATGACGGCCGAACGCGCCGACGATGTTGGTGACGCCGCGCAGCTTGCCATGCGGGATTGCGATGCCGTCGCCGATCGCGGTCGAGCCCAGCCGCTCGCGCTCCGCCAGCACGGCGTTGAGGTCGGCGAGCTTGATCTCTTTGTACTTTTCGGCGAGCGCTTTGGCCAATTCATTCAGGACGTCGGGCTTGGTGGTGCCCTTCAAATCGCCAATGACCATGTCGGAGCTCAGGATGTCGGTAATTTTCATTTAGCCGTCCAGGTCGAATCAAAAATAACTAATCGGATAGGCGAAGTTGTCGCCAGCGAATCGCCGAAGATCAAATCTCCTCGCTGGCGCTCAGGACCTCGCCGGTCGAGGGCGATCGGATTTTCTTTGCCTTGAATTTTTCCAGATGCTTCTTCAGTTGGCGTCCGACCTTGTCCGCGAGCAGATCGATCACCGAGTAAAGATCCTTGGTTTCTTCCTGCGCGCTCACCGACAGCCGCCCTGATTTGACAGTAACTTCGCCGTGCTGCCGATATTTGTCAACCGTGAGGATCAAGTGCGCCTGGCAGGTCCGCTTGAGCAGCTTGCCGACGTGCGCGAATTTCCGTTCCGCGTAGAGACGGATCGCGTCGGTCGGCTCGACGTGTCGAAAGGTCACCGACACTTCGGTCGCGGGCGCGTCCGCGAGCCGCGCCGCGCGCCGCACTTTCCGGGTGGCCGCTCGACCGCGCTTGCCCTGCTTTTCGATTTTACTCATCAGGTCCCCCGCGCGCAGAGTCGTCATCCGATCTGCTTGCGATTCGCCGACGGCGGGATTCCCATCGCCTGCCGATACTTGGCGACCGTGCGGCGCGCGATATTGATCTGCTTGGCCCGCAGCATCTCCGCGATCGCCTGATCGGATAGCGGATTCTGCGGAGTCTCCGCCGTCACCATCCCGCGGATCTGTTCCTTGACCGTCTCGGCGCTCACGTCTTCGCCGCCGGCGCCCTTGACGCCCGAGGTGAAGAAAAACTTGAGCTCGTAGATTCCCTGCGGCGTGTGCGCGTACTTGTTGGCGGTCGCGCGGCTGATAGTCGATTCATGCATCCCGATGTCTTCGGCGACATCCTTGAGCACGAGCGGCTTCAGCAGGCTGATACCGTGATCGAAGAACGCGCGCTGAAATTTCACGATCGAGGTCGCGACTTTGAAGATGGTCTGCTGGCGCTGGTAGATCGATTTCACCAGCCAGCGCGCCGAGCGCAGCCGCTCCTGCAGATATTCGCGCGTCTCGGGCGCGACGTCGGCGTCATTGAGCACGCGCTGGTAGTAGCCCGCCAGGCGCAGGCGCGGCACCGCGTCGCGATTCAGAGTGACGACGTATTCCTCGCCCACTTTGTGGATATAGACGTCGGGCACCACGTAGGTCGGCTCGTCGCCGCCGTAGTCGCGTCCCGGCTTGGGCTCGAGCAGTGAAATTATTTTGGCCGCCTGCCCGACGGTCTCGACCGGCACGCTCAGCACCTTGGCGATTTCGGCGTAGCGATGCTTTTCGAGCAGGTCCAGGTGGCTGGTGACGATTCGCGCGGCCAGCGATTCTTCCATCCCGAGGTTCTGCAACTGCGCGAGCAGGCATTCGCGAAGATCGCGCGCGGCGACGCCCGGCGGATCGAAGCGCTGCACCCGCGCGAGCACGCGCTCGACTTCGGCGGGTGCGATTTCAAGCTGCCCCGCGAGCTCATCGACGGGCGTTTCGAGGTAACCGTCCTCGTTGAGGTTGTAGATGATAGTCGCGCCGATCTGCTGATCGTTTTCGCTCAGGTTCGACATCCTGAGCTGCCACATCATGTGGTCTTCGAGCGAGCTGCGGCGCAGCGGCGTGTTTTCGAGCGCGCTGCGATGGTCGTCGTCGGAATCCGACGGCGCGCTTTCCTGCCAGTTGTTCGAGTAGGTCTCGAGATACTCGCGCCAGTCGAGCTTTTCGAGATTGTTGAGCTCCTTGATCTCGAGCGCGGCGTCGCGGGCTTCGACCTCGACGCTGGGCGCGGGCTTTTCCTCGCGCGACCCGGTCTCCCAATTGTCGTCGGCGCTCGCATCGGCCACGCCGTCGCTTTCGGGCGGCAAGGGCTCGCCGTCAGCCTGGGCGGCGGCTTCGGAATCCGACATATCGGATTCGGAAGCTGCTTCGGCGGGACTTTGATCGAGCGGCTCGAGCATCGGATTCTGCTCGAGTTCCGACTGCACTATCGCTTCGAGCTCAGGCAGCGAAAGCTGCAGGATCTTGATCGCCTGCTGCAACTGCGGCGTCATCACCAGCTGCTGGCGAAGCCGCAAATCCTGTCCGAGTTTTACTTCGAGCGCCATCGAATAATTTTTCGCTAATCCGTCGCCGCGCTCGTGGTTGCGCTCGCGCCCGGAGAATCATCCGAATGAGGGAACAGCACCGCGTGCGCGCAATCGACCACGCTCTGGCTGGTATTGAGATAGACCGTAATCTTGCAGCCGGTAATCTGATCGTTGCCGTCATGCGCGACGGGGCTGCCGGTCAGGACCACGGTGCGCTTGGTCTGATCCATCACGCCGTGGCGGCCGGTCGCCCAGCGCGTGCCCTGGCTGAGGCGAACATTGCCGTCGGCAACCATGTCCTTCATCTGCTTGAAGTCTTTGTCGAAATAGTTCACGCGCAACTGATCGCTGGTGAGCTGCGCGTCCGCCTGCGTGGCGTGCACGCTCCCGGTCCAGAGCACGGAGTGATTGGTGTAGTCGAGCGACATCGACTCGGACTTGATGTAGATGGGCGCCTTGCTGTTGCCGAACTGCATCCCGCCGAACGCGCCGCCTTGTTGCGGTTCGTTTGACGCGACCTTGGTGTTGTCGCCGGCGCCTGCCGTGCCGGACGCAGCGTGGTGCGCCTTGTGCGGCGCGGCGGCCTCGGACGGCGCAGCGGAATTGCCGGCCGACGCCTCAGCCGCGGGCGGATTGATCGGCGGAGATGGCGGCTCGGGATTGGCAGCGTCAGCAGGCACCGGAGCAAGCGTCATCGGCGGCGCCATCGCGCCGGCTGGTGGCGCCGTAGCCGCAGTCGTCACCGGAGTATTCTCGGGCGCAGCCGCGACGGGAACAATCGACGGCGCCGCGGCGGGCGCTGCGTCGGCCGCGGTCACGGGGACCTCAGGCGCAGACGGCGGCGCAGGTGCGGGCGCGGCTGCGACCGCCGCCGGCGGCGGACCTGGTGCAGGCGCGGCCGCGACAGCGGGCGCGGCTGGCGGTGGTGGTGGTGCTGCGGCGACAGCGGGCGCGGCTGGCGGTGGTGGTGGTGCTGCGGCGACAGCCGGCGCCGGAGGCGCGGGTGGCGGCGCCGCAGGAGCACTCGCGACTGCGGGCGCCGGCGCTTCGGGCAGCGGTTCTATAGGCACAATTGCGCTCGAAGGCACCGCTCCGGGGACGTCGGCTGCGGTGATCGGCACATCGGGGACCGAGGACGGTGCAGCGGCAGGCGCGATAGCGACTGCCGGCGGCGGCGGCGCAGGTGCAGGCGCGACAGCGACTGGCGCTGGCGCCGCTTCCGGTGCGGCGGCAGGCGCGACTGCGACAGCAGGCGCGGGTGCCGCTTCAGCAGGAGCAGCCGCGACGGCAGGCGCCGGCGCTGGCGGTTCTGCTGGAACCGCATCGGCGGCAGGTTGAGCCTGCGTCGTTCCGACGCGGCCGCCGCCGGCGCACCCGGCACTCCGCCGGTGACGCTTATCGAATCATCGCCTGAGTCGTCGTTGTTCGACGGCTGCGGAGCCATCGCTGCCGGCGGCGCGGAACTCCCGGGCGTGTTGCGAATCGAATCGCCGACGGTGCCCGTAGTCGAGCCCATCGGCACGTTGACGCCATCCTGAGCCAGCGCCGGCGACGCGAACGCGAACGCAACTATCGCAGCCGCGACAGTACGCGCCATCCGACTAACTTTGCTTGGGTTTTTCACTATCTTTCTTGGGCAGCACTTCAGTCTGAACCTGTGTATGAAGCTCGAAAACGCGCGACTTGGGATGACCGCTCAGGCCCACCCCGGTCACTTTCAGTCCGTCGCCGATGACCGTCACGAGGCCGGGCGCTTCGACCTTGTCGTCATCCGGCATAAAGGTCGCCGAATCCGTGGAAAGCACGTAGTCGCCGAAGTGGATTACCGTGCCGCCGGTCAGGTATGCGCGCGTCACATGATTGCCGTTCAAGGTCAGATCCGCATGCGGCGAATTTACCGTCACCGGCTTGCCGTCCGACGAAGTCAGCGTGACGACCGCGTCGGTCAGTTTCAGCGTGGTCTTGTCAGCCGAGTAATCAGCCTCGCCAGCGGTCAGTATCCATTGCCGCTCGCCGGCTTTCATCTGCGTCCAGTGAAAATTATGCGCGCGCAGGAGAGTTCCGGGGACCAGACCGGCGGCCGACTCCAGCACCTGGGCGGCGGAACGATGCCGCACGATCCAGATGGTCGCCACCAGCAGGACAATCAGCGCGAGGCCGCCGAAAGCGGCCAGCGCCTTAGCGATTTGCCTGGGACTCAACGTTCAAACTCTCTAATCATTCACGCTATCAGGGACTTTTTTCCAAGTAAACCAAACCCCGACTACGGCATCATACTTGCATTTCGCAGCGAACTTGCGCTCATTAATTTTGCCGTAATTTTCAAAGCAAGCCGGTCAGCGCCAATCAGCCAGCCTCGTGAGCCACGTGATGGATTCGCTTGAGCGTTTCCAGCAAAGCCGGCAGGTCGTCGAGCCGATATGAATTGGGGCCGTCGCTGAGCGCGCGGTCGGGGTCCTCGTGCACTTCCATGAAAATTCCGTCGACTCCGGCCGCGACCGCCGCCCGCGCCAGCGGCGCTACGAACTCGCGCTGACCGCCCGAGAATTTTCCCGCCTCGCCTGCGCCTGGAAGCTGCGCCGAATGGGTCGCGTCGAAGACGACGGGGTAGCCGAAGCCGCGCATTATCACGAGCGAACGCATGTCGGAGACGAGATTGTTGTAGCCGAACGAAAATCCGCGCTCAGTCAAAATGATTCGTTGCGTGCCGGCCGCCTCCGCCTTCGCGACCGCCGCCTTCATATCCCACGGCGCGAGGAACTGCCCCTTCTTGATATTCACGACGCATCCGGTCTTCGCGGCCGCGTCGATGAGATCAGTCTGGCGCGAGAGCAGCGCGGGAATCTGGATCACGTCGGCGACCTCGGCGGTTGCCGCTGCCTGTGACGGCTCGTGGATGTCGGTGAGCACGGCGACGCCGGCCTCGCGCTTGACGCGCGCCAGGATCTCGAGACCTTTGATCAAGCCGGGGCCGCGGAACGAACTGTGACTGGTGCGATTGGCCTTGTCGAATGAAGATTTGAAAACAAACGGCAGTTTCGCGCGACGCGCGATCTCGGCCAGCCGCGTCGCATGCCGGATGCATGAATCGTAGCTCTCGATCACGCATGGACCCGCGATCAGCACGAGCTCCGGTCCGCCAAAGACGGCGTCGCCGGCTTTGACCTGGGCCACGCGTCACGATACCGATCTCAGCTCCCGCACCTTCGGGCGCTTCGCTCCCAGCTCCGAGCGGCGCTGCACGGCCGCGCGAATCAATCCGCGGAACAGCGGATGACAATCGAGCGGGCGCGACTTCAGCTCGGGATGGAACTGGCCGCCGAGAAACCACGGATGCCCCTTCAACTCCATTATCTCGACCAGGTTGTTGTCGGGCGAGACACCGGTCGCGACCAGACCGACTTTTTCGAGCCGGTCGCGATACGCGTTGTTGACTTCGAAGCGATGGCGATGGCGCTCCGAGATGCGCGCCTTGCGATAGAGCGACGACGCCAGCGAGCCCGGCTTCAACGCAGCCGGGTACGCGCCGAGGCGCATCGTGCCGCCCTTTTTCGAGACGTCCTTTTGCGACTCCATTATATGGATGACGGGGTCGGGACCGTCGGGCGCGTTCTCCGACGTGTTGGCGCGCTTGAGTCCGAGCAGGTTGCGCGCCGCCTCGATCACCATCATGTGCAGGCCGTAGCAGATGCCGAGAATCGGCACGCCGTTCTCGCGCGCGTAGCGGACCGCGCGAATCATGCCCTCGGTGCCGCGCTCGCCGAAGCCGCCGGGAACGATTATCGCGTGCGCATTCGCCAGCCGCTCCTCGACGTTCTGCTTTTCGAGCTCTTCGGAATCGACGTAATCGATACTGACCCGCGCCTCGTTGTTGATTGCGCCGTGCGCGATCGCCTCGTGCAGGCTCTTGTACGAGTCCTGCAGGTTGACGTACTTGCCGACCACCGCGACGTTGACGGTGACCTTGGGATTCTGCGCGGTCTTGACGATTCGCCGCCACTTCGACAGGTTCGGCGCGCCGGTCCAGATGTTGAGCTTCTCGCAAACGCGCTGATCGAAACCCTCGTCGTGAAAGCGCAGCGGCACTTCGTAAATCGTCGGCACGTCAGGCGCCGAGATGACGCAATTCTCCTCGACGTTGCAGAAGTGCGCGATTTTCGCCTTGAGCTTTTTTTCGAGCTGCCGATCGCATCGGCAGAGCAGGATGTCGGGCTGAATTCCGAGCCCGGTCAGCTCTTTAACGCTGTGCTGCGTGGGCTTGGTCTTGAGCTCGCCGGCGGTCGGGATGTACGGGACGAGCGTCAGGTGCACGTACAGAACATTTTCGCGGCCGAGGTCCCAGCGGAACTCGCGCACCGCTTCGAGGAACGGCAGGCTCTCGATATCGCCGACCGTCCCGCCGATTTCGACGATGATCAAATCCGATCCCTCGGCCGCGCTCAGGATGCGCCGCTTGATCTCGTCGGTGATATGCGGAATCACCTGCACGGTCGCGCCGAGGTAGTCGCCGCGCCGTTCTTTCTGGATCACGGTGTCGTAGATCTGGCCGGTGGTGCAGTTGTTGCGCCGGCCCATCGGAGTCTGCACGAAGCGCTCGTAATGGCCGAGGTCGAGATCGCTCTCGGTGCCGTCGTCGGTTACGAAAACTTCGCCATGCTGGGTCGGACTCATCGTGCCGGGATCCACGTTGATGTACGGATCCATCTTGAGCAGCGTGACCTTGAGCCCGCGAGCCTCGAGCAGCGCGCCGAGTGAGGCGGCGGCGAGACCCTTGCCGAGCGACGAGACCACGCCGCCCGTTACGAAAATAAATTTTGTCTTTCCCCGCTCCACGTTGAATCCCTCCCCATCCTCAATGAGTTGAATCCGCCGCCTCGCGCGCGCGGATTAGATCGTCCGCGGTATCCACTTCCAGCGACGGCGCCACCGACCTGACCACCTTGATAACGTAACCATGCTCGAGCGCCCGCAACTGCTCGAGCTTTTCAATCTGTTCCAGCACACCCATCGGAAGGGCGGCAAATTTCATGAGGAAGTCGCGCCGGTACGCATAAACACCGATATGGCGGAGCGCCGCTTTGGGCATCCCGCCGTCACGCGCGTGAGGAATCGGGCTTCGGCTGAAGTATAGCGCGTTGCCGTCGACGCCGCACACGACCTTGACCTTGTTCGGATCGGTCCATTCGAGCAGGTCTGCGATTGGCGTCGCCAGCGTCGCCATCTGAATCGACGCGTCGGACACCATCGCGGCCGCAAGCGCGTCGAGATCGGCGGGCGCGATGAACGGTTGATCGCCCTGCACGCTGAGAAACACGTCGCCGCCGACCTTCGATGCGACCTCGGCGATTCGATCGGTGCCGCTCTGATGCGCCGGCGAGGTCATCATCGCTTCACCGCCCGCCGCGCGCACGGGCGCCGCGATTCGCTCATCGTCGGTCGCGACGATCACGCGCGCAATCGACTTTGCCTTCGAGGCCTGCCGCCACACCCGCACCACCATCGGCACTCCCGCGATCTCCGCCAGCGCCTTTGCGGGCAGGCGGGAAGATCCGTACCGCGCCGGTACAACGGCAATCACTGCGAGGTCGGCCAGAAATTTTCTCCGCTGTTCGAGATTGTCGATCGAAGGGGCACATACATTGGTAACTGACCGCCGCAGCCTTTGTCAATTTCGCGCGGCTCGATTACCAACATTTCGGCGAATTCTCGTGAATTTTCCTGGCCCCGCTATTCGTAGAGCGCAGGCGCCGATACTCCCGCGCGATAGACGGTGCTCGACAGCACCAGGCGCGGATCCTGCGTGCAGTTCGCAGATCCCACATGCAGCATCAGCGGATGCGCCATGAAGACGTCGCCAGCCTCGCCGGTCATCTCGATCACGCGAACCTTGACGTCGCCGATCGCGGCGCCGGCTCTCACGAACCGCTGCATGCGATCGACGTTCGCATCGAACGAGCACAGACCTTTCACCCACGGATAGTCGCGAATCAGGCCCTCGCGCGCCTCGGCCGATCGCAGCTTCTCAGCAGCTTTCCTGTCCGCGAGATCCTGCACCAGCCGATGCGATCCCGCAGAAATAGCGTGCCACCGCCCGTCGGTCGCAATTTTGCCAGGCACACGAAGATCCGCACTGCGAAGAGTCCTTGCAGCCGCCGAAGCGCCGCGAAATCCAGATGCCAACTCTTGTGAGGAACATCCCAGCGCGTGGTCGACTCTGGAAAAGTGACGAGCAACGACCCCCATCGCTCTGGCCGTTGCCAATTGCGTCCCCCAAGAGATTGTCGAGCGCCTCGCAAACCGCCGGACTGCCGATCTCTTCGAAGTTCTCAGACTTCGGCAAATCATGAAATCCGGCAACTCGCCGCGCACCCCACGTATCCGGGTAATCCCTACAAATCTGAAATCGCCGTCCGAGCGTATCCCACACTCGATCGCACATCTGCGCCGCATCGCGCGACGCAAGCGCGCCCGGGACGCGCACGACGCCCGACAGATCGAATTCTTCGCGCTGTGCGGGAGTGAGCATGACTCATCGCAGTTGCAGCAAATCCCATCGATTGCCGTAGAGATCTTCGAACACCGCCACCGTGCCGTACGCTTCGTCTCGCGGAGCCTCACAGAAATGAACCTCGCGAGCGGTCATCTCGTGGTAGTCGCGCCAGAAATCATCGGTGTGAAGGAAAAGGAAAACGCGGCCACCGGTCTGATTGCCAACTCGCGTCAACTGCTCCGGCGTTGACGCTTTGGCGAGGAGTAAGCGGGTCTCGACGGCACCGGGCGCTGCCAGCAATACCCAACGCTTCTCCCCACCGAGCGCGGTATCTTCGACGACCTCGAACCCGAGCGCGTTGGTATAGTACTCGATTGCCTCATCGTAGTCGCGAACGACGAGAGCGACGTACCCGATGCGTTGGCGTTTTTTAGTTTCCACTTTTCTTGCGCGACACCAAATAAACAGGCGGCCCATCGTGGGCCGCCCGTCGAAATCGCTTCGCGACCTGCGCGCGAATCTACTTGCCGCGGATTCTTGTGCGGCGCATCTTGCGCAGCCGTGACTTCGCCTGATGCGTGTCGCTCTTCTTCTTGCGCGCAAGTTTCCGATTGCGCCGGTTTCGCTGCTTCGAGGCTACCTTCATTGGTTCTCCTACTGACTATTCGATGGCGGCGCGGATGCGTTGTACGCTTCGCCCGCAAATGTGTGCGGCGGCGTAAACGCGATCGGGCTTATCGCCATCACTTCCGTTGCCGCCTGCCCTTCGTCCTGCGCGATCACTCGTCCGAGCGGTTCGCCCGTCGTGACCGGACCGTTGATCGCCGGCGCCACATCGTACACCAGCCTCACGCCGCGGCATCGGCTCTTCCGCACCACCATTTTGAGGTCGCTCGCGGCGACCGGCTGAATCGTTGGGCCCTGATGCACCTGCACCTGTACCGGCAACGGCTGGCCCGACCGCAGCAGCGATACCGCAGTGAATTGCGTCGAAGCCCCAGCTCATCAGTTTCGCCGCCTGCGCGAAGCGCTGCGGATTCGACGGCGCCCCGAGTATCACCGCGACCAGCCGCATATCGCCGCGCTTGGCCGTGGTGGTCACGTTGAATCCCGCCTCATATGTGAAGCCGGTCTTGAGCCCGTCGCATCCTTCGAAATGCCCGATCAGATGATTGGTGTTGTTCAGGATGGCGACGCCGTTGTCGAAATCCATTTTCTCCTGGCCCGACCACATCAGCAGGTTGGTCTCGCGGATAATCGCGCGCGCCACCGTGGCGAGGTCGTAGGCTGTCGTGCGATCAACATCGTGTCCCGGGCGCGGCGGCAGTCCATCGACCGTCTGATATTCGGTATGCGTCATGCCGAGTTCCTGCGCCCGCTGGTTCATCATGCGGACCATCGCCTCGACCGAGCCGCCTATTTTCTCGGCCACCGCGACCGCGGCGTCGTTGGCCGATTTGACCAGCGCCGCCTTCATCAACTCGCGCAGTGGATAAACGTCGCCTTCCCTGAGTCCGAGGCGAGTTCCGCCGGTATGGGCCACGCGCTCCGAAATTCTGACCGGATCGTTGCCGCTGAAACGGCCCGCGTTGATCTGCTCCTGCGCGACCAGCAGGTTCATCATCTTGGCCATCGAGGCCGGCGGCCATTCCATGTCGGCGTTGTACGCCATCAGCACGCGTCCGCTGTCGGCGTCCTCGAGCAGCGCGCCCTTGTACATCGGAGCGGCCGCGGCGGCGGTATGCCGCGCGTGAACCGGCCGATGCCGGCGCGATAATGCGGTCGCGCCCGCCGGCGACGCCGCGAACACGACCGCCGCGCACAGCATCAGCGCCGAACCCAGCCACGCTGCCGATTTCAATTTAACGATCGCGACGCGCCACCTCGACAAATTACACCGCTGCCCCAAGTCCACCACCTGCCTTTGTCGTCTGCCGAAATTCGACGCCGCGCTCACGGATTGCGAATGAAGCCGCTTGAGTCGGGCGCGCTCTTCGAGCCGTTGCTTTCGACCTGCTGCAGAATCGCCAGGTTGGTCCGCGCCGGAGTGTAGTCGGGAATCTCACCGACCAGTTCGTTCCATTCCTGGCTCGCTCTCACGTACTTGCCTTCCTCGGCGTAAATCGCGCCGAGCGTATTGCGCGCATCCGGTTGACTCGGATCAATCCGCAACGAGAGTAGCGCTTCCTGCTCGGCTTGTGCGAGTGCCCCGCGCCGCTCATAAGCGAGCGCCAGATTGAAGTGAGTCTCGGCGCGCTCCGGTCCGAGCAGCGCAGCCAGCCGCAGCACCTGCGTCGCGTCCTGGGTCTGTCCGCCTTCGAGATAGAGCAGTCCCGAGGTTCAGGAACAACTGCCAGTCGTCGAGGCCAAGGCTGATCGCCTTCTGGTACTCGGCGAGCTCCTCGCGATGCTGCCCGACGACGCCGTACGCGAAACCCAGATGGTAATGCGCGAGCGCGTTGGTGGGATCGTCGTTGATGACGATGCGATGACGGCGAATGGCCTCGGGGTAGTCTTCCATGCCCAGAAAGTAGTCGGCCAGCGGATCGCAAACCTGCTCGTCGTTGGAATTGTTGGTGGCGCTAGCCCACGTCCTGATCGGCGACTGGACCACCAGTGCGATCAGAGCAAAAAGACAAATGCTCCAGCGCCGACAGCTCAACTTATTCTCCCCCGCAGCCCCGCACCGCCGCAGGAAGAAAGCTGATGTTAGCAGGAATCTTTGTTTATAAAAAACGCGCGACGTGTTTTCACGCCGCGCGTTGAAAAAAGGCGTCGTGCCAGCCGCGGGCCGGATAAATCCGGTTGCGCGCGACGACCGAACGCCGGAGGCAAAGCCGACTCTGCCCCCCGACCCTGAATGGATCGAAGACCGTCAGGCGATTCGAAACAGGGCGGCCGCCATGCGCGGTCGCCCTGTCGAATAATCCGTCAAGCTATTGCGGGTTAGCTGCAGGAGCCGCGGCATCGCCGGCGAAGCTTCCGCCGCCGGTGACGCCATCGAGCTGTCGCTGCTCATCGCGGACGACGCCTTGTGGTGATGATGGTGATGATGCTTGGGGGTCGCGGCCGGTGACGATTCCGCGGCCGGGCTCGCCTCTGCTGCGGGCGACGCGTCCTGCGCCAAAGCCGGCATCGCCAACGCTGCGGCGAAGAAAGCTGCGGAAAGAACTGAAAGGGTGCGCTTCATACTCTTGGATCTCCTTGATCTCGGGGTCCTTAATGGACCGCAATGTGACTATTAAGGGTATTGCTATACCTGTGCCATCGGGGTCACAGCAAGATCCGCACGAAAGATTGCGACCGTTTTCGCCGCCCTGAACTTTGCCCGATGACGCAATCGGTCTAACGTATATCCGCTTTGCGTATGCGCTGTCTCTCTTCACGACGGTCCCGAGGCGCCCTGCCCTCGCCCCTCGCGCTCAGCTCTAAGCTCTCGATAAAGCGCTATGAGCTCTTTAAACGCCCGTGCAACCACCTTGAGATTCGCCCCCGACTGCTCCCCGGCCAGCCGCGGCAGATGCTGCACGTCCACCTCTTTGACCTTTGCGTTGCGGCCGGCCACCCGCGCCATCAATTCGGTCGAGATCATCGCACCATGCGCGCGCAATTCCATCCCGTCGAGTTTTTCGCGCTTGAACAATTTGAAACCGCAATCGATGTCGTTGATCGTGATGCCGAGCAGCACGCGAACCAGGATCGTCCACGCCTTGCCGTTGACTCTGCGCATCAGGGGATCGGCGCGATGCGCCCGGCGTCCAGCTACGACATCGTACTCGGGGACGAACGGCGTCAAGCGCTCGAGGTCCGCCGGATCGAACTGCCCATCGCCGTCGCATAGCAGGACGTACGGCATGGTCGCGGCGCGAATTCCGGAAATCACCGCACCGCCATAGCCGCGGTTGACCGGATGTCGCACGACCTTGACGTGCGGGTCTTCCGCGGCGAGGCGCTCGGCGATTTCGCCGGTGCGATCGCGGCTGCCGTCGTCAACCACGATGACCTCGTAGTTGTCCGCGACGCGCGGCAGCTCGGCCAGGTATGAGCGCACGACGCGCTCGACGTTGCCTTCCTCGTTATGCGACGGCAGGAAAACGCTGATGCCGGGCAGGCGAACGATGGAACTCGGCTTAGTCGCCAATCTCGCGGTAACCGCCGCGGAAAAAAAGCAGCGGCTTGCCCTCGTGCGGAGTATCGGCCTGCTCGATCTCGCCGATGTAGATAGTATGGTCGCCGCCGTCGATCGCTTGAGTCACTCGGCACTCGAGGAAGGCGAGCGCACCGTCGAGAATCGGGGCGCCGTTCGCGCCGGCCTTGTAACTGACACCCTCGAACTTGTTGCCGCCGCTGACCGCGAACTTGCGCGACAACGCTTCCTGATCGGATGCGAGCACGTTGACCGTAAAAACTTTGGTCTCCTCGAAACAAGGGTAGCTGTCGGCTTTCTTGTCGACGCAGACCAGCGCCAGCGGCGGCACCAGCGAGACCGACGTGAACGCGTTGGCAGTCAGGCCATGCAGCTCGCCGGACGCGCGCAGCGACGTGATCACGGTAACGCCGGTCGCAAAATGACCCATCACACGCCGCAGTTCGTTCTTTTCGATTGCCATTCGGACCTCTCCCGCGCGCGATACTATAAAACGATTTAGCTGACCGTCAAAGGCAGGGATGACCCCTGCACCCAGTATTAAGAAATGTCCCATCCCGATCGATCGCGCGCGACCACCTGCTTGCCGCCCAGGTAAACGTAGTCGAGCTCGAGCGAGGTCAACGGCCGATCGTTCGGGCCCAGGCGCACGCCGACCGGCGACGCGATGAAAATCGTATGGTCGCCCGCGACGTGGCTGTCCGTCACGCGGGCTTCCAGAGCGATCATGGCGAGTTTCAGCCATGGCACCGCCAAGCCCGGCGACAGCTCGAACTCGAAGGGGTCGAGATTGTTGTCGCGCCGCGCGCGGGGCGAATAAAAGTAATCTTCGAGTTCTTTGCCGCGGCGTCCCACGATATTCAATCCGAATGCGCCGGTTCTCGCGATCGCGCCGTTGCTGAAATGCGCGTTGTCGACCGCCGCCGTGAACATCGCGGGCTCGCCCGACACCTGCGCGACCCACGACGACGACATCCCGTGGCATCGCCCGTTTTCCTGGGTGGTCAAAACGTATATTCCGGTGGTCAGCCCGGCCATCGCGCGCGCGAGGTTGTTGTCCATCGAATGAAGCTCCCGCGAATACTCAGCGACAAATCGCAGATTGACGCTACTTTAGAATTGACCTTCGCACCAAGCGTTCACAAAATGGATAATGTGACCGCGATGCTGGAGCTTTGCTGGAGCTGATGGGCCGGAGCAGGATTGTTGGATCGATCGCCGCTGCGTTGATTGCTGCGACAATATTGATGACCGGCGTCGCCGAGGCTGGACGCCCGCAAACGTCGCCCGCGTTCCAGTCGGAGAATGCTTCCATCACCGGCGGCGGCGCGGCACGAGCAGGCACGCTGCCGCCGGCTCCGCGCCTCGATCCAAACGTCAAATACGTTGACCCTGGGATGCCGACGCCGGAGCCCCCGGATCGCCGCGCCACTCCCAGCGCGACTCCGACTTCGACCCCGACTCCGCTTCCGCAGGTGCATATCGAGGGCGTGCGGACCGATCGCGTGCCCACTCCGGGGCAACTCCTGTTCGACAAGACCCGCGACATCGCGTTCATGGATCCACTGAACTGGTCGGTGACGATTTACAAAAAACGCCATCAACTTATCGTCTACTACAAGAGCCGGATGTTTAAGACCTACCACGCCGTGTTCGGCCGCAGCTTCGAACCCGGCACCAAACTGTGGGAAGGAGACCGGCGCACACCCGAAGGCGTCTACGCGATCATCGGCAAGCATCCGAGCGCCCGCTGGGATTGGTTCCTCACCCTGAACTATCCCAACGAGATCGACCGCCATCGCTACGATCAACTACGCAGCGGCGGCGAAGTGCCGATCGAAGACGGCCGCCCGGTAGATATCGGCGGCAGAATCGGAATCCACGGCACCGACGAACCGGAGCTGAACAGCGGCGATATAAACTGGACTACCGGCTGCATCTCGGTCGACGACGACGACATCGATGAGCTCAAACGCCTGCTGCCCACGGGCACGGTGGTGATAATCAATCCATGAGATGGAAGGGTAAATCACTTCATTAAACGTGAAACCCGCCGTGGGTTCCGCGCCTCCTTCGGCAGGGGTGACCCCTGCACCCAGTGATAGGAAGAAGAGCGAAATCGCGCGGACGCGCTTTTCGCTCAGGTGGGTTGAGGATAGGAGTGCTGGTCCGAATCCCTCGCCCGTTATTTCACGGGAGAGGTTAGGTGAGGGTTCTGCGATCACGTCGACACAACTTGCCGGTTCACTTTTTCTGTTGTCTTATAGTTTGTCATCCCGAGCGAAGCCGAGGGACCCCGGATCTTTCTCGACGCAAAACACTTCGACTCCGCTGAGGGCCCGCGAAGCCGAGTTGCTCCGTGTCCACTCTGCGTGAACGCCATCGCGTGCGGGTTACTTGTCGTTCTTGCGTTTCTCGGATGTTCCTTCGCTTGCGCCAACGCTGACACTTTGCGGACTTTCAAAGCCGCCGATGTCGTGGGCAACGCAACCGGCGTCGGCTCCCGCGCTGCCGTCATATTGCGCGACGGTACGGTCTGCACTGTCGACTCCGTCGCGGGGGATGAGTGCAGCCCGCTTGGGAGTCTGCCCTCTTCAGTCGTCAAGATTGTTCGCGATGCCGACGGTAGGTTCGACGGAGTATTCGATCTTCTAGGCGATGACGTGCCACAAGTCTTCGTCGACTACTGGCCTACGTCCAAAGATCCGAACTGTCTTCCACCTAACAACGACGGCACGTCATGGCCTGACGGCACCTGCGACGCGATGGCCTTGCTCGTTTATCGCAACACTGGATCCGGCTATCAGCGCTACCTGACTTTGAATGCACCGACGGCGGGTTATAGTTCTGGCGACGCTTGGTTTCTCGACGAACCCGTGCGTAAAGCGATATTCGAAACGCGATGCGGCGGCTCGTCCGGCGATTGTCTCTTCTACCTCGACCTGTGCAAGCGTTCGCTGGAACTGATCAGCGACGATTATTTTATCGAGGGCACGCCAACCTTCGAGGATATCGACCATGACGGCAACGCGGAGATTTTCGTTCCGGCGCGCGGCCGCGATCGAACCGCTACGCAGGGCGCCGCGCTGTTGCGATGGACCGGCACTGGCTATCGCGTGTGGTGGCCAGACTGGAAACCCCCTCCCTACGCGATTTACGCGCAGATGGCTTACGTCGGCGCCGACCATGTTAAGGAGATCGTCGCGATAGTTGACCCGAGAACTGATGTGAAAGACGGATCACCTGCTCGCGAACTCGGTATCTGGAGACTGGTTGCAGGCAAGTGGCATCTGGTCGCGAAAACCGGGCTGCCTCCGACTGAAACCTTGATGGCTCCCACGTTCGATGCGGTAATTTCAGAACCACATGGCGCCAGGATTCTGATCTCGGGCTACGATTCGGGCGGTCCCCTCAGCTGCCGTTACTCGGATCGCAAGATCACCTGCACGCACCCGCACTGATCGATCAGCGATCAAACGCTAGAAAGTTTTCAGGCGGGGGTCGTCCGTTGATACGCATTGGGCGCCCGCTTGCACCTGCATGGCCATTCGGGCTGCTTCGCAGGCGGGCGCTTTGTCGAATGACTGCGCGTTCGTCCACATGTTGAGCGGCGCGGAGTTATCGGAGCGTGGCGCGCCTATCCACCAGAACCTGGTTTGCGGCGGCAGCATCAGATACCAACCCAAAAGCGCGAGCGCGACGGCAGTGTGTCCTAGTTTCAAAGTTCTAACCTGTCCTTGTAAAAACGATCGAATGAGGTAGTAACAAACGAAGGTAGCTCGACCAGTGTCCGCCCGCCCGCTCCGGCATCACAAGGAAGCGGCGTGCGTTTCGGTAGCGACAAGCACCAAATGAATGTTTCGCGCGAATCAGGAGAAATAAATTGGATAAGACTTCAGGCGAATATCATTTCACGCGGCTCGAGACTGTCGTCTTCGGCGTCGGCAAAACCGAGGCGCTCGGGCGCGAATTGTCGCGACGAGGAGCGAAGCGCGCGCTGATCGTAACCGGCAAGACGCTCGGCCGCTCGAAACTGCTCGACAAGGTGAAGAGCGCCGCCGGCGACGCGCTGGCCGGCGTGTTCACCGGCGCCGCGCAGCATGTGCCGTCGCAAACCGTCACCGACCTCGTCGCAGAGGCGCGGCGCGTCGGCGCCGATGCGATGGTAAGTTTCGGCGGCGGCAGCCCGATCGACACCGTGAAGAACGCGGCGTGGCAGTTGATGGGCGGGCGCGGCGGCGGGCGCATCATCGATTTCGCCGACGCGGCCAAGGACGCGGCGGGCGGCGGCGCGATTCTGCATATCGCGATACCGACCACGTTGTCGGCGGGCGAGTTCACGCCGGCCGGAGGCGTTACCGACGAATCGACCAAAGTGAAAGGCGGAGTCGCCGACCCGCGCCTGCAAGCGAGGGTCGTAATCCTGGATCCCGCGCTGACGGTCGAGACGCCGGCCTGGCTGTGGGCGTCGACCGGGATGCGCGCGCTCGATCACGCGGTTGAAGGTTCATACTCGACGCGGCATCAGCTGGTCACCGACACGCTCGCGACCAAAGCGATTGCGCTGCTCAACGCGCACCTGCTGCCTTCCCTGCAAACGCATGGCGACGACGAACTCGAGCATCGCTTGCAGTGCCAGCTGGCCGCATGGCTGTCGATTTTCGGCATGTCGAATACTCGCGGCGGAATCTCGCATGCGCTGGGACATCAGATTGGCCCGATGTGGAACGTCCCGCACGGCGTCACGTCATGCATCACGCTGCCGCATGTGATGCGCTTCATGGCGGGAGTCGCGGCCGATCGCTTCGGGCCTATCGCGCAAGGATTCGACGTGCGCTTCGACGCGCGCAGTCCGCATTCGTCGGCGATGGAATGCGCCGATCGCACGGCCAAGTTTATCGGCAAGTTCGAGGTGCCGTCGCGACTGCGCGACGTCGGCGTGCCGCGCGAGGAAATTTCGCGAATAGCCGGGACCGTGCTCGAAGAGGTTAAGCGGGCGAACACGGTCGGCGCAGAAGTGACGCTCGAGCAGTTGGTGGGAATCCTCGACGCCGCGTATTGAGGCCCGCGATAGCCATAACCTTGAATCGACTGGATAACTGGAGGAACGAGGATGATTAAACTGTATGGGTCGGCGATGTCCCGCGCTGCTCGAAGCCTGTGGGTGCTGGAGGAAGCGGGCGTCAAATACGAGCAGGTGCTGGTGGCATTCGGCGGCGAGACGCGATCGCCCGGGTACCTGAAAATAAATCCGAACGGGCATGTGCCCGCACTCGACGACAACGGGACGATTATCTGGGAGTCGATGGCAATAAATCTGTATGTCGCGGAAAAATATGCGAAGGCGCTCTGGCCGTCGACCATCGAGAGTCGTGGCGCGTGCTACCAGTGGAGCTTTTGGGGAATGACCGAAGTGGAAACGCCGCTGCTCAACATTTTCCAGCATCGAATGATCCTGCCCAAGGATCAGCGCGACGAAAAGATCGCGCAGGCCGGCGTCGAAACGCTGAAGACGCCGCTGAAGGTGCTCGACGACCATCTGCATAAGTCCGAGTACCTGCTTGGCAAGGAATTCACGATCGCGGATCTGAACGTAGCGTCGGTTATCGGCCTCGCGCAGTTGATCCAGTTGGATTTTTCGGCGGCACCGGCCGCGGTTGCGTGGTTGCAGAAGTGCCTCGAACGTCCGGCGAATCAGAGGGTCCGTGCGATGAAATAGCTTGGAGCAGCAAATCTGACGTGCGGTGAATTTTCATCAGCCATATTGACTTTGCGCGCCCCGGCTGTAGCTTTCATATCTGTAGAGTAGTCGGCTTGGCTTGTGCCCGTCGCGCGGCCGACGAGTGGTGCAAGGAGCAGGGCGGGAGTGGCGATGATTACGGGGGAGTTTTTCACGGGTTCCGCGGACATTTGCGATGAGGCCAGGGTGGTCTGATGCCCGCATGCAGGCAATGCGGCAAAGATAACCCGGAGGGCACTGTATTCTGCGGATATTGTGCGACTCCGCTGGCGCGGCCGGGAAATAATCCCAGCTCGCCGCCACCGCCGAAGCCAAGTGGCAATCCGGTTCCTCCGCCCTCGACCCGCAGCTCGTCGCCGCCACCAAAAGCCTCGCCGCCGCCAAACCCGTTCAAGCCTGAGATTCGCACGCCTATCATTCACTCGGCGCAGCCACCACCGCCTCCCCCGATCGACTTTGGCGGGAACAGCGCCAAGCCCAAGAGCGGCGGCGGCGGCTTCGAACTGATTCCCTGGAGCGAGCTCTCGCCAGGTCAGAGGGCGGGTCGAGTGATCGTCGCGGTAGTCGCGCTGCTTCTGGTCCTCTACGCGATTCGCTTGATCCTGCACAACCTTGGTGGCGGCGCGACCGGATCCAATGCAAACGCGCCGGCGGCGCAGAGTTCGGCCGCGCCGATTACCGACGCCGACCGCAGCGCCGCAATCATGTCGCTGTGCAAGGTTTTTCAGATCTACGGCTTGCCGAAGAACGACAGCGATGCGACCGAAGACGCGCGCAACGCGGGCGAGCTCGGAGGCAATCAGTCGCCCGAGCGCAGTGCGTATATTCTGACCTCGGTAGTGGCGGAGTTCCGCGGCGGCAAGCTGGGTCAATCCGACTGCTCGGACGCAGGCGAGCCGCTGCCAACGAATGAAGAGACTCCGGACAACTCAACTCCGGACGTTCAACGAGACAACGGACAGCCTTAGTTCCGAGCGCAGCGGAGTCCCTTAGGACTTCGCTTTCTTCGAAGGTTTCGATTTGCCGGAACTGTTGAGGGCGACCGCCTGGCGAATGAGCGCCTTGAAGGCGGACTCGTTAACTGCTTCACCTTCGTGGATGTCGATCGCGCGGCGTACGTTTCCGTCGAGACTCGAATTGAAGAGACGGGCCGGATCCTTCAGCGACGCGCCCTTGGCGAAGGTGAGCTTCACGACCTTCTTGTAGGATTCGCCAGTGCAGATAATGCCGTCATGCGACCAAACCGGCGTGCCTCTCCACTTCCACTCCTCGACGACGTCCGGGTCTGCATCCTTGATGAGCTTGCGCATTCTGTTGAGGGTTTCCCCACGCCAGTCCCCGAGTTCGACGATTCTTTTCGAGATGAGCTCCGATGCCGACTCGCTTTGGCTCGCGCCAGACTTTTTCATGTTCTCATCCCGGCTTAACCTCGCGCGGGCGGGCTGTTGTCCAGTAGTAAATCGGGACTCCGCTTAGCGCTATCAACAATCCCGGCCAGGTAAAGCGGGGCTTCAGGATCAACAGATCGATCATCAGGGCCGAGGCTGCGATTACGTAGAGCGCGGGGACGATCGGATAGCCCCATGCGCGGTAGGGGCGCGGAGCATCTGGTCGGCGGCGGCGCAGCACGAAGACGGCTGAAACGGTCAGCACGTAAAACATCAACTGCGCGAAGATCACGTAGTCGAGCAACTCGGAATAGGTGCCCGACAGCGTGAGAACTGCCGCCCATATCCCCTGCATCACCAGCGCGACGGCGGGCACGCTGGCGCGATTGAGGCGGCCGGCGGCGGCGAAGAAGACGCGGTCCTGCGACATCGCGTAGATGACGCGCGCGCCGGTGAGGATCAACCCGTTGGCGCATCCGAAGCCGGAGATCATCACGAGGACTGCCGTGATCTTCGCGCCGGCTCCTCCCCATACTACTTCCATCGCAGCCGCTGCCACGCGATCGCTGGTGGCGTGCGCAATGCCGCGGCCCACGACGCTCGCGGCGTCGGCGGTTCCCGACGCCGGCAGCTCGCAGAGATAGGCGAGGTTGGTGAGGATGTAGAGTGCGATGACGACGCCGGTGCCGAACGCAAGCGCGAGTGGAAGATCGCGCTTGGGATTGCGAACTTCAGCGGCGGCGAAGGTGACGCTCGCCCATGCGTCGGCGGAGAACAGCGCACCGACCATCGCGGCGCCGAACACGCCCGCTCCGGCGATCGACATCGAAGGCGTGCCGAAGAATGCGGTCGAGCTGCCGAAGTTTGCGTGAATCGCGGCGGGATTCGGGACGAGCACGCAGCCGACGGCGACTATCAAACATAGCGAAAGAATTTTGGCGGTGGTGAACGAGTTCTGCAGCCACTTGCCCATGTTGAGGCCGCGCAGATTCGCCGCGGTGAGAACCGCGATCACGATGATCGCGCCCGCGCGCTCGCCCGAGAGGCCCGCGCCGCCGGCGCCGAGCCAGAGTGTCGAGCCCAGCACCGGCCACATGACGCCGGCGAAGCGCGCGAACGCAACTGCGACGGCCGCAATGGTGCCGGTTTGAATGACGAGCAGCAGCGTCCAGCCGAACATGAACGCCCACATGCCGCCGTAAGCCTCGCGCAGATAGACGTACTGTCCGCCCGCGGCCGGCATCATCGCGGCGAGTTCGCCGTACGCGAGCGCACCCGCGATAGTCATCACGCCGGCGACCAGCCATATCGCGAGCAGCGCGGCGGGAGTGCCGACCTGGCGCGTGATATCGGCGGAGACGATGAAGATGCCCGAGCCGATCATCGAGCCGGCGACGAGGGTTACGGAATCGAAGAGCGAGAGGCCCGGTTTCAGGTGCTCGGAAGATGCGGCTGGTTGCAGAGCGCTCGCCATTGCGAACGCATCGTAGCAGCAGGGCACCGGCGGCTGCATCCAATCAGTCTGGAAGACGCGGCGAGATGGTGCGGGATGAACGGCAGCACGGACCGACTTTAGGGTCCGCGCCTGAGTCGGGGGACGGGACGCGCGGTCATCGGGTCTCCCGCGCGCCGACGGCTCTAGGACGGCGCGCGGGATCCCGCCAGGAAACGAACTGGATTACGGCGCGGCCGGGCTGGCTGCCGCACTTGCGGCGTCGCTGGAGACGGCGCTTGCCGCGGCGCTGGCGGCGGCGCTAGCAGCGTCGCTGGCCATAGCGGCAGGAGCGGCCGCAGACGCAGCAGCATCGGGAGCGGCCGGGGCCGTCTCTTCGGGTTTGCTGCAAGCCGTGGCGAAGAACATCGCTACTAATGACAAAAGAAGGACCTTGCGCATCGCTTTCTCCTTGGTTGGTCGGTGCTCAGTTGAACACTGAAACTCAAAACGTGCCGACAATACGATAGGCGCGGCATAACTTCAAGCGCGCACCCCGCGCAGCATTCAGCAGGCTATAGAAAGTCGATCGGAGCACGCGCGCGCAAAAATTTTTTGACTATTTCGCAATCATCTGTATCATTCGATCATTATTGTTGTTCGGCGCCTTAGGGCGGCGGTTGTGGCGGAGGTGGCAGGTGGAAGAGCGGCGCGATATTTTCGCGAGCATTGGGCTCGCAACTCGAAACAATTCCAAAATCGTCGAGCACGAGCTCGACATGGTGCGAAGTGCGGAGCGTCCGGTCCCGGTGGTGCCAACGCTCACCCGGATTCTCAACTGGCTGATGCCGGCGGGGCGGGTGATTGGTCCGCCGATGCGCTCAGTGGCGCGGGAACTCGAGGAGACCTTCCCCGGCCGCGATAGCTGAGCACCTGCAGCCCGTCCGCATCCCGCTTTCGCTTGCGGGAAGGAGATTACGATGAGCGCGATCTCGCGAATCTCGACCGGCACGCCGTGGGAACCGATCTTCGGCTACTCGCGGCTGGTGCGGGTGGGCGACATTGTCGCGGTCTCAGGCACCACGGCCACCGACGAGCGCGGGCTGATCGTCGGCGGCGGGCAGATGTACGTGCAGGCGCGGCAGGCGCTCGTCAATATTCGCACGGCGCTCGAGCGCGCGGGGCTCGCGATGAATCAGGTCATCCGCACGCGGATGTTCGTCACCGACATGACGCGATTCGCGGAAGTGGCGCGCGCGCACAAGGAAGTTTTCGCCGACTCGCCACCGGCATCGACGATCGTCGAAGTGCGGCGGCTGGCGCATCCCGACATGATGATCGAGATCGAAGCCGACGCGTACGCAGGCGCGATGAGTAGTGAGACAGTCGCGGCGCAGCCGAAAGCGGCGGTCAAGCCGAAGGCATCGATCAAACCGAAAGCGAAGATCAAACCGCCGGTGAAATCCGCAAAGAAGCCGGCGCCGAAAAAACCGGCGCGGCGCAAGTAGCCGCGCTCGCAGGACCGCGCTACGGATCGAGCGCGGCGGCGTGGATTCCCTCGGCGCCGCTGGCTGAATGAAATGCGTTGAAGGCGGACGTCATGTACGGTTGCGGGTAAACGCCGATCAGGATCGTCGCCAGCGCGGCCAGTCCGATTGCGGCCACCAGTGCCGGACGTTTACTCAGTCGCTCGACCTCGATGCCGCCCTCCTGCATGTACATCGCGACCATCACATAATAGTAGTAATAGGCAGACACTACGCTGTTGAATACAGCGATTATTACCAGCCAGACGTACCCCTGACGCAGCGCTTCGCTGAAGAGGAAGAACTTGCCGACGAAGCCGGCCAGCGGAGGAATTCCGGCCAACGACAGCAGGAAGATAGCCATTGCGCCGGCGAGCAACGGCTGGCGCCTCGCGAGCCCGCGGAAGTCACTAATCTGATTACCTACTTCGCCGCGCCGCTCCAGCGCAATGACTACTGCGAATGCGCCGAGGTTGGTGAATGCATATCCAAGTAAGTAGTAGAGAATCGCGGGACCGGATTGCACTCCCGCCGCCATGCCGAGCAGCAGGTAGCCAGCGTGCGCAATCGCGGAGTACGCAAGCATCCGCTTGACATTGGTCTGGACGACGGCGATCACATTTCCGCCGGTCATCGTCAACGCCGCAACTACCCACAACACCGTCTGCCAGTGCGCGCCCATGGTTGGGAAGTCGACCAGGAAGACCCGCAAAAATGCGGCGAAGGCGGCAAGCTTCACGCCCACCGCCATGAACGCCGTCACGGGCGTCGGCGCGCCTTCGTAAACGTCGGGCGTCCACATATGGAATGGAACGGCGGCGACCTTGAAGCCAAAGCCGACAACCATCAGACCGATACCGAGCAGCAGCAGCGGATTGGCTCCCAGAGCACCTGTCGCAAGCGCGTCGTGAATTGGGCCGAGCTTGATTGTGCCGGTGGCGCCGTAAACCAGGGCGATTCCGTAGAGCAGGAAACCGGTCGAGAACGCGCCGAGCAGAAAATATTTTATCGCCGCTTCGTTCGATTTGGGGTTGCGGCGCATGATGCCGGCCAGTACGTAAACCGGAATCGACATTGTTTCCAGGCCGAGGAAAATCACGATCAAGTCGCCGGCCGTCGCCATCAACATCATGCCGAGGGCGGAGAACAGCAGCAGCGAATAGTATTCGGCGCCGGGAATATGATTTTCGGCGGCGTAGTCGAGCGACATCAGCACGGTGAACATCGCGGCGATCAGAATCACCAGCTCGAAGAACGCGGAGAAGCTGTCGATCGAGATCGCGCCGGCAAACGCAACGCCGTATTGCCCGAGGATTCCGAGCGTGAACACGAACGCGAGCGCCAGCGACGCCAGCGTCAGCAGGCCCAGGCCTTCGCTTTCGCTGTCGTCAATGCGCACTCCGGCCAGCAGCACTACGATCGCGGCGACTGCGATGATGACCATCGGCAGGATGGGCAGCCAGACAAAGTTGATAGCAGCGAGATTAAGTGGGGTCATCGTGCGGCCGCCGCAATTTCGGATTCCGGATTCAGGGTGCGCATAGCGGGCGACCGAGTGACTATTCCATTGCCTATTCGATTGGGGCGTCGTTCAAGCTCGAGTTGAGCCTCCGCGACATTCGCCCGCGCGAGCATAGCCGTCACCGACGGTTCGATGCGGCGGATCAGCGGACGCGGGAAGAGTCCCATGAAAAACATCAACGCGATCACCGGCACCATCACGGCAATCTCGCGGCCGGTCAGATCGCGCATGGTTTCGTTTACCGCCTTGGTGATCGGTCCAAACCACACGCGCTCATACGCCCAGAGCATGTAGAGCGCGCCCAGGATCACGCCGATGACTGCGAAAACGGTCGCGAGCCTGATGCGCAGGAACGCGCCGAGCATGATCAAGAATTCGCCGACGAAGCCGTTCAGTCCGGGCAGGCCGATCGACGACAGCATGACGACCATGAAGATCCGCGGCGTAAATCGGGACCCGCTTCCACAGACCGCCGAACTCGGAGATTTCGTGCGTGTGGCGCCGCACGTAGAGCATCCCGACCAGTAAGAACAATCCGCCGGTCGAGACGCCGTGATTGAGCATCTGGTAAATTGCGCCATCGACGCCTTCGGGATTGAGCGCGAAGATTCCGAGCATCACGAAACCCAGGTGACTCACCGACGAATAGGCAATCAGTCGTTTGAGGTCCCCCTGCATCATCGCGACCAGCGCTCCGTAGATGATTCCGATCACGGCGAGCGCCATGAACAGCGGAATCGCCTCGACCGCGACGGTGGGGAACAGCGGAATCGCAAAGCGCAGGAATCCGTAGGTGCCCATCTTGAGCATGATGCCGGCCAGGATGACGGAGCCGGCGGTGGGCGCGTTGGTGTGAGCGTCGGGCAGCCAGGTATGCACCGGCCACATCGGGACCTTGATTGCGAAAGCGAGCGCGAACGCCGCGAACAGCCAGCGGCCTTGCGTCGGAGTAAGCGGCACCTGGTAGAGCAGCGGCAAATCGAAGCTGGTGCGGCCGAAATGCACGTGCGCCTGGTACACGAGGTACAGGATCGCTACCAGCATCAGCAGCGATCCGACCATCGTGAACAATACGAATTTGATGGCGGCGTAGATCTTGCGGCCGTGGCCCCAGATGCCGATGAGGAAGTACATCGGAATGAGCATCACTTCCCAGAACATGTAGAACAGGAATAGATCGACCGCGAGCAGCGCGCCGAGCAGGCCGGTCTCGAGCACGAGCATGAAAAAGCAGAACTCGCGCGGACGCTCTTCTATATCGCCGCCGCCGGAATAGAGTAACGACAGAGTAATCAATATGGTAGTCAGTACGACCAGGAACAGGCTAATGCCGTCTATACCAATGTGGTATGAGATGCCGAATGATGGAATCCAGTCGTACTGCTCGGCGAATTGGTAGTCGGCGAGCTGCGGATTGAATTGCCAGAGCACATAGAAACTCAGCGCGAGCGGAAGCAGCGAGAAAATAAACGCCGAATTCCAGATCGCGCGCTCTTCGCTCTGCATCAGTATGAAGAGCGCGCCGATCAAAGGCAGGAAAATCAAAGCTGTGAGCAAACCGCCGCTCATCGGCCCGTCACCAGGAACAGGTAGTAAGCCACGACGCCCAACGCGCCCAGCAGGTAAATGAATGCGTAGTGCTGGACGTTGCCAGTTTCCGCGCGGCGCGACACTTGGCCTCCGGTCTGCACCGCAAGTCCGGCGCCCTCGGCCGCGCCATCGATCACGTAGCTGTCGATCGCGCGGTTGAGTACATTTTGCGATACCCAGAACATCGGACGCGTGACGATGAAGTTATACAGTTGGTCGATATAGTACTTGTTGAGTAGCAAGTCGTAGGGCGCCTTCAGCCGCCACGCGAGCAGGAATGGAAGTCCCGGCAGGCGGATGTACAGCACGTAGGCGAGCACGATACCGATGATGGAGGCGACGAGCGGCAGGGCCGCGGAAACCGTAGTCGCCTCGACCAGCGGTTTGAAGGTACCGACCGTTGGCGTGAGGAAGCGCACGAACGCGTTTCCCCATAGCCATCCATCCGGAAGATTTACCCATCCGCCGACCGTCGCGAGAATAGCCAGTACGATTAACGGAATAGTCATTGAGGCTGGCGACTCGTGGATGTGATGTTCCTTTTCGGAATCGACGCGCGAGTCACCGAAGAACGTCATGAAGATCAGCCGGAACATGTAGAACGACGTCAGTCCGGCGGTGATCACGCCGAGAATCCAGAGCGACGTGTGTCCCGATTCGTACGCGGCTTCGAGAATCAGATCTTTCGAGAAGTAACCGGAGAATGGAGGTATCGCGGAGATGGCGAGCGTCGCGATGAACATCGTCAAGAACGTGATTGGCAGCTTGTGGCGCAGCCCGCCCATTTTGTTCATGTCCTGCTCGTCGCCGAGCGCGTGAATGACGGAGCCGGCGCACATGAACAGCAGACCCTTGAAGAACGCGTGGGTCATCACGTGGAAGATACCCGACGCATACGCGCCCGAGCCGACGCCGAGGAACATGTAGCCGAGCTGGCTGATGGTCGAGTAGGCGAGCACTTTCTTGATGTCGGGCTGGACGAGCGCGATGGTCGCGGCAAACAGGGCGGTGACCGCGCCGATAGTCGCGACCAGATCAAGAGCGCTGGGCGCCATCGTGAATATGAAGCCGAGTCGCGCGATCATATAAACGCCGGCAGTGACCATCGTCGCCGCATGGATCAGCGCACTGACGGGAGTCGGGCCGACCATCGCGTCGGGCAGCCAGACGTAGAGCGGAATCTGCGCCGACTTGCCGGTCGCGCCGATGAAGAGCAGCACGCAGACCGCGGTCGCGCCGGCGCCGCCGAGGAGCGCGGCGTTGTTCTGAAGCTCGACGAAGTTCAAGGTCCAGACGCCGTGCGCGCCGAGCGTGCCGACTATGGTGAACATCCCGAGCAGAAAGCCGGCGTCACCAATTCGATTGACGACGAATGCCTTTCGCCCGTTATAGGCGAACTGAGGATTGGTGTACCAGAATGCGATTAGCAAGTAGGAACATAGTCCGACGCCCTCCCATCCTACGAACATCATTAGTAAGTTGTCCGCCAGAATGAGTATCAACATCGAGAGCGCGAACAGGTTCATGTAGGTAAAGAAGCGCGCGAAATCCTCGTCGTGCGCCATGTACCCGATTGAGTAAAGGTGGATTAGTGCGCCGACCCCAGTGACTATCATCACCATCACGCCCGAGAGCGCGTCGACGCGCAGACCCAGGTCGGTGTGAAAGCTCCCGGCTTCGATCCATCCCCACAAAGGCATCGCAAGTGCGCCGCCTGGAGGCATCGCGAGCAGCGTAAAAAATGCCCACGTCGCCACGCCGAACGCCGCGAACATCACGCCCGGTCCCACGAGGTTGACCGCGCCGCGTCCGAGCCGCCAACCGAAGAACAGGTTGAACACGACGCCGAGCGCCGGGAACACCAGGATTAACGCGAGTGCTGGAAACGCAACCGTCATTAGGTGGTCACCATCTCATGAGCGTCAGGTCGTCGGCGTGCACAGTTTCGCGATTGCGGAAAATCGAGATGATGATGCCCAAGGCCGACCGCCGCTTCGGCCGCCGCGACCGTCATCACAAAGAACACGATCACCTGGCCGTCCATCGAGCCGAGCCGGCTGCCGATAGCGATGAAGGCGAGATTCACGGCGTTGAGCATGAGCTCGATCGACATGAGCATCACGAGAATGTTGCGGCGGATGATCACGCCGGCCACGCCGATGGCGAAGATCATCGCGCTCAGCGACATCATGTAGGTGAGAGGAATCATGGCGCGACATTCCTCGCGGCGAGCGGATCGCTGGTGCCCGGAAGTTTGCGTGCAAGCGCCACCGAACCGACGACGGCAGCCAGCAGCAGCACCGAGGTCACTTCGAACGCGACCAGGTAGTCGGTGAACAATTTGCCGGCGAGGCTTGCGAGCGAACCGTAGCCGGCGGGCTCGCGCGTGAACTTAACCTGCAGATGCGGCGGCGCGAGGATGAAAAAGAGTTCCGTCACCAGCAGTGCCGCCGCGATCGAGCCGAAAAATTTCAGCGCAAGATGACCCGTCGGGCCCACTTCGGTTTGAAGATTCAGCAGCCAGATCACGAACAGGAACAGGATCATGATCGCGCCCGCGTAGACGATGATCTGCAGGAAGCCGACGACCACCGCGTCCTCGGCGATGAACAGTATCGCGACGGTCAGCAGCGTTCCGATCAACGCGAGCAGCGAATGCACCGGGTTGCGCTGAACGACGACGCCGAGCGCCGAAACGACCGCCAACGCGCCGAGAAAAATGTACACAAACGGCGGCATCACTGGACTCTCCCCGTTGCCACGACCACGAACGCGGTCAGCAGCACGTTGACCAGTCCGAGCGGCACCAGCGCTTTCCATCCGAGCCGCATCAACTGATCGTAGCGGAAGCGCGGCAGCGTCCATCGCACCATGCCGAGGAAGATGCAGAGCGCGACGACCTTCACCAGGAACGCGATGACGCCGAGGATTGAGACTGCCAGCGCGGGCACCGCGAGAAACGCGCCGCCCGGCAGATGAAAGCCGTCAGGCATGAGCCACGGGATTTGCCATCCGCCGAAAAAGAACGTCGTCAGCAGCATCGCGAGCAGCGCCTGCTCGGCGAAGTCGGTGAGCATGAATACGGCCTGCTTGCCGCCGGAATATTCGGTGAAATAACCCTGGATCAGTTCCGACTCGCTCTCGGGCAGGTCGAACGGAATTCGCTTGGACTCCGCGGCGCCCGCCACGAGCAGCAGGATGAAGGCGAGCGGCTGCACGAAAATTCCCCACCGCGGCAAAAATCCAAACCACACGCCGCCCTGCCCGCGCACGATTTCCTGCAGGTTGAGCGTGCCGAAGGTCATGATCACCGAGACGATCGCGAGGCCCATCGCGAGCTCGTACGAGATCATCTGCGCGGTTGCGCGAATACCGCCGAGCAGCGCCCATCGATTGTTCGACGACCAGCCCGCGAGCGCCACGCCGTACACCCCAAGTCCGATCGTCGCGAGCAGGTAGAGCGCGCCGGCGTTGAGGTTGGCGGCCTCGAGCCCGATACGATGGCCGGCGATCGAGATCGAGTCGCCAAACGGGATCACGACGAACGTGATCATCACCGGGAACAGCGCGAGGAACGGCGCCAGCGTGTGCAGGAATCGGTCCGCGCCGGCCGGGATAAAATCTTCCTTGGTGAACATTTTCACCGGGTCGGCGATAGTGGTGTTGATGATGCCGAGGTTCGGCATTCCCATGCGCTTGCCGAGGCCGGTGATGGTGACGCGATTCGAGCCGATTCGATCCTGGATGAGCGCGCTGCCCTTGCGCTCGAAGTACAGCAGGAACAGCGACAGATTCAATCCGAGCACGATCATCAGGATCGCTTTGATCGCGCCGGCGACTAGTTCAATTGTCACGTGCGGCAAGCTCGTCGATAAGTTTGAGGGTGCTTTCTTCAGTAAGATTTTCGACGAAGGCGTCCTGGTTGAGCTGGAGCATCGGCGCGGTGCCACAGGAAGCCAGGCATTCGGCTGAGTTGAGCGTGAACTTGCCATCGGGCGTAGTCTCACCCAGCTCGATTTTCAATTTGCGGCGGATGCAGTCCACGATTTTCTCGGCGCCGCGCAGCCGGCACGAGAGATTGGTGCAGACGTCGAGCAGGTAGCGGCCGACCGGCTTGCGATGGAACATCGTATAGAATGAGACCACTGCGCGCACGTGCGCCGGCGGCAGTTCCATCAGGTGCGCGACGTAATCCTGGGTCTCGTCGCTGAGCCATCCGAATTCGCGCTGCGCGATCCACAGCGTCGGCAGCAGCGCGGCCTGACGCGTCGGGTAGCGGCCGAGCATTTGCCGGTACTCGTCGAGTGCCGCGTCGGAAAACTTGGGTTGCTGGTTCTCAGGCATGGCTGGAGTATTACTGAACCTTCAACGTCGAACTTCTTGAGTTCGGGAATCTAATGATTGGTAGCTAAAATCCGGTATGTGTGCCAGAGCCGCAAGCTTACCTCCAAATCCAGCCGCGAACTTGCGAGGCCGGGCAGAACGGGTTATCTATCGTCCGCGACTTCGTCGCAAGAGGCGAACAGCGGTCTACATTAAACGCGTTAACCGGTCCGATCAAACACAGGCCGCGAGAAATACCGAGCGATGCGAATTATTGCGGGACAAGCTCACGGCCGGCGGCTCAAGGCGCCTCGCGGCCTGCTTACGCGGCCGACGTCGGCGCGCGCGCGCGAGTCGATTTTTTCGCGCCTCGCGGTGCGGATGGATCTCGGCGGAGTGCGCGTGCTCGACATTTTCGCCGGCAGCGGATCGCTCGGAATCGAATCGCTCTCGCGCGGCGCCGCACAGGTGACGTTCGTGGATTCTTCGCGCGATGCTGCCGCCGCGATTCGCGCAAACCTGGCGCAGCTCGAACTTTCCGAATAGCGCGCGCATAGTCGTGGCCGACGTGCGGCGCGCGCTCAGCGAACTGGGACGCTCGCACGAGTCGTTCGATTTGGTATTTGTCGACGCGCCGTTCAAGGACGACATGAGCGCGGAAGTGCTGGCGCTGCTGGGTGATTTGGAACTCGTCGCGGCCGGCGGATGGATAGTGATAGAACAGTCGAAACGCGCGCCCGCGGCCCCACCCGCTCCCACAGCGCATGAGCGCGCGTTGGTTGCAACCATCGGCGATCACCGGATCGCCTTTTACCGGCGACCCGATCCGGCGCCGAGCGCAGAGTGATGGTTTCAGTAAAATGACGAAAGGCAAAGAGCGCAACTCGTTGATCGCGGTTTACCCCGGCAGCTTCGATCCGATCCACAACGGGCACGTTGACGTCATTCGGCGCAGCGTCGCGATTTTCGACGAGGTGATCGTCGCCGTCACCTACAATCCGCACAAGGATGCGGCGCTGTTCACCGGCGACGAGCGCGTCGAAATAATCCGCGAGGTGATCCGCGACCTCGAGCCGCGCGCCCGCGTCGACAAGTTCAGCGGGCTGTCGGTCGACTACGCGGAGCGAATCGGCGCCAAGGTGTTGATTCGCTCGCTGCGCGCGGTGACCGACTTCGACTACGAGCTGCAGATGGCTCAGATGAACAAGCAGATGAGCCCGAACGTCGAGACCGTGTTCATGTTCTCGAATCCGCGGCTGTTCTTCAGTTCGTCGCATCTGATCAAGGAAGTCGCGGGCTACGGCAAGCGCCTGCCGGAGCTGGTGCCCGAAATCGTGATCGAGCGACTGCGGCAGAAGCTCAAAGTCGGTTAGACGGTTCATTCTGGCCTGCGGGAAAGATACAATCTGTCCTCGCCGGGCGCCGCACGTTTTTTATCGAACATCGGAACGCGGATTTAACCAATGCTGAAGCTCAATCGCAGAATCGCCGCTATCAAACCGTCCGCCACGCTGGCCGCCGACGCGCGCGCCACCGAGATGAAGCTCGCCGGAATCGACGTCATCTCGCTGGCCGCCGGCGAGCCCGACTTCGACACCCCCGAGCACATCAAGCAGGCCGCCGTCAAAGCGCTCGGCGCGGGTCAGACCAAGTACACGCCGGTGGGCGGGACCGCGGCGCTCAAAAATGCGATCAAGCTGAAGCTCAAGCGCGACAATAACCTCGACTACGAGGCGGGCGAGATAATCGCGTCGGCCGGATGCAAGCAGGCCGAGGCCAACGTCATCGCCGCTCTGTTCGACGAGGGCGACGAGGTGATCATCCCGACGCCGGCATGGGTGAGTTTCGCCGCGATGGTCTCGCTCTCCGGTGCGGAGGCGAAGTTCGTGCCGTGCACCGAGGAGTCGGGCTTCATGCTCGAGCCCGAGGCGCTGCGCCGCGCGATTACGCCGCGCACGCGCGGAATCATGCTCAACTCGCCGTCGAATCCGACCGGCTCCGTCTACGGGCCCGAGCAGCTCACGGCGATTGCCCGCGTGCTGGTCGACACCGACATCTGGGTGATGTCCGACGACGTTTACGAGCACATCGTCTATGACGGACTCGCGCCGCATATTTTTCATCTCGAGCCGCGGCTCAAATCGCACGGCATCGTGTTCAACTCGCTGTCGAAAACCTACGCGATGACCGGCTGGCGTATCGGATTTGCTGCCGGACCCAAGGAAGCTATCGCGGCTGCCGGCCGCTTGCAGAGCCAGAACAGCGGCAATCCCAATTCCATCACGCAAGCCGCCGCAATCGAAGCGCTCACCGGGCCGCAGGACGCGCTCAAGCCGATGCTCGAGGCGTTTCGCGAGCGCAACGCGCTGGTGGTCGAGCGCGTGCGGCGAATTCCGGGCTTCAAGCTGCCCAACGTTCCGCAGGGCGCGTTTTACGCTTTCCCGAACGTGTCGGAGCTGCTCGGCAGCCGGTTTGGCGACAAGACCGTCACTGACGGCGACAGTCTCGCGGCGTATCTGCTCGACGAGGCGCACGTTTCGCTGGTCGGCGGCAACGACTTCGGCGCGCCTAGTCACGTCAGGCTTTCGTACGCCACTTCGACGAAGAATCTGAACGAGGCATTCGATCGCATCGAGCGCGCCGTCGCGAAGCTCAAGCGCTAGACGCGATGGCCGAGCGCGCCGGTTCGCTCCGCTCTGTTCGGCGGCTCCCGATTACCACAGTTGTCGCGGCCATACTCGCGATAGTCGCGGCGCTTTCGGTTGTCCAGCGCATGCGCGCGGATGCGAATCGCTACAACGACGTCGATTTCTGTTTCTACTACGGCTGGTGGACCGACTATTCGAGCGGCGGCGACCCGTTCGTGGTGCAGAGCAAACCGACCGAACTGCGGCCGGGTCTATCGCGCCCGCGTTATTGCAACAACACGCCGTTCTTCGTCGAGATTTTTTCTCCGCTCGCGCGGCTCGATCAGAAGACCGCGTACTGGACATGGCAGGCGGGGCAGATCCTGTGCCTGGTGGCCGCCGTGCTGATGCTAGCGCGCGGGAGCGATCCGCCACTGAGCGCAGCGCCTGCCGTGATCGTGCTTTCACTGCTGCTGCTGTCGCGCCAGTTCGCCGGCACGCTGGCCGGCGCTGAAGTCACGCCGATGCTGCTGGCGCTGCTCTGCGCCTCATGGTTCTGCGCGCGCCGCGAGCGTCCGGCGGCAGCGGGATCTATGCCTGGCGCTGGCGGCGTTGGTGAAGCTTTATCCCGTAACTGCCGGTGGATACTTTTTGTTTGGCCGCCGCTGGCGTGCGCTCGTCTCGGCGATCGGATGCTTTGCCACCGGCGTGTTGCTGACGAACCCCGCCCGCTGGATCGAGCTGGCGACGCTGGAGATGCCCGTCTCCTATCGCAACGTGGCGCGCGCCGAACTGACCGTGCTGGCTTTTGTGCGCAAGTGCGTGGCGCACTTCGCGGGCACGACGATCATCGCGGCGCCCTTCTTCGCAGTCCTGGCGCTCACTGCTCTCTTCGACCTCGCACTGCTCGCAATCGCGGCAGCGGCCACGATAAAAATTCGCCGACGCACCGACCTCGACGGTCTCCTGTTCGGATTGTGGGTAGCGCTCGCGCTCCTGATGTCGCCGCTGGCGTGGCTCCCCGAAACGCTGCTGCTACTACCCGCTTACCTGTTCGGGACGCTCGCCGCATGGAACGGTTTCCAGCGAGTCGACGCAGGGCGACAGGTCTAGCGCCGCGGCAGATCAGTTGATTGCAGGCAGTGCGATACTCGCCGCCTGCATCGCAACCGCATTAATCAAGGCGGTACCGCATCCAGGATTTCCAATGCTGCTGGCCGCGTACTTCGCCGCCGCGCTGATTTTCCGCGCACGACTACAATCGGAGCCTTAATGCTTCTTCCACGGAGCGGGAAATTCGCCTGTGTCGAGCCAGTGTACATAGTCAGCCAGAATCTCCGCGTGATCGAAGGCGAGCGGGGCCGGCGGCTTGCGCGGATCGTAGAGCGTCGCGTTGCTGGCGTCATCGGCGCCGAGCGGCGTCCCCGAGGCGCGCGCGACGTATACCACCGTGATCGTCTGTCCGCGCGGATCGCGATCGGGCCGCGAGTACACACCGAGCAGCGCGCGCAGCTCGACCTCGAGCGAGATTTCCTCGCGCGCCTCGCGCACCGCGGCCTGTTCGACGGTCTCGCCAAAATCGACGAAGCCGCCGGGGATCGCCCAACCGAGTGGAAAATTGCGGCGCTCGATCAAAACGATTTTGTCGCCGATCTCGGTAATTATATCGGCAGCTATCGGAGGGCATTTAGGCCGTGGCATGATGCGATTCTAACATGGCGGTAACTTTATGCAGGTAGCTCGGCTTTACGATTTCGGCGACATCCGCATCGAGGAAAGTGCGCGCCCGGCGGTCGGCGACGGCGACATTCTCGTCCGCGCACGCGCGTGCGGCATCTGCTCGGGCGACATCATGCCCTGGTACCTCAAGCGCAAGGCGCCGCTGGTGCTCGGCCACGAGCCGGTCGGCATCGTCGAGCAGAGCAGGCGCGGCGGTGCGCGGATTCAAGACCGGCGACCGCGTTTTCGTCCATCATCATGCGCCCTGCTTCCAGTGCGCGGCATGCCGGCGCGGCGAATACGTGCAGTGCGCGACCTGGCGCGCGACCAACATCGTGCCCGGCGGGATGGCGGAATTTTTTCTCGTGAGCGCCGCCAATCAGCGCGATACGCTGCGGCTCCCCGACTCGGTTGCCGACGCCGACGGCGTGCTGATCGAGCCGGCCGCCTGCGTCGTCAAGTCGCTCAAGCGTTCGGGGCTGAAGGCGGGCGAGTCGATTCTGATCATCGGCCTCGGCATCATGGGCATGATGCACGTGAAGTTGGCGCGCGAACTCGGCGCCGGGACGATCATCGGCGCTGACCTGTTCCCTTCGCGCGCCAACCGCGCGCTTGAGCTCGGCGCGGATCGCGCAATCGTCGTCGAAGGCGACAACCTGGTCGAGCAGATGCGCGAAATCACCAACGGCGCGATGGCCGACGTGGTGATCGTCGGGCCCGGCACTCCGAGGGCGATCGCGACCGGCATTGCCGCCGCCGGCAAGGGTGCGACCGTCGTTCAGTTCACCTCGACGCCGCCCGACGACGAACTGACGATCAAGCCGTACGATCTCTACTTCAATGAGACCCGGCTGGTGCCGAGCTATTCATGCGGACCGGACGAAACGCGCGAGGCATTGTCGCTGGTCGAGCGAGGCGTGATCAACGCCGCCGAGCTGGTGACCCACAGTTTTCCGCTGGCGCAGATTACCGAGGCGTTCGCGACGGCGCAGAAGCCCGAGGCGCTGAAAGTGATAGTCACGTTTCAGGCCGCGGCTGAGTGATCGGGACGGCGGATCGATAAAGTCAAACGAGGGCGGCTGCTGACGCAACCGCCCTCGTCGTTATCAAGCCTGTGCGAAATTACGGAGTGGCAGGAGCCGGTGCTGGAGCCCCGCTATCTGCCGGCGCTGCGCCCGCATCAGGAGCCGGCGCTGCTGCTGCCGCCGCGTGGTGATGATGCATGCGATGCATCGGGTGATGCTCCGAAATCGTCTTCGACGCGATTGCTTCTGCGCGATCCGCAGCCGCCTTCGCATCGCTGGCCGCCTGCTCTACGCGGCTTGCCGCCGCCTGAGCCTGTGCCGCCGCTGCCGCTGATTTCTGGGCCGCCGCATCCGCGCGAGCCGCAGCCTGATCAGCCTGGTTCGCCGCGTTGACGGCGCGCTGTGCCGGATCCGGCTCGTTCGACGAGCATCCCGCGAGCAACGAAAGGGCCAACACAGCCCCGGCAAGACCGACCAGTTTTGAACCCTTTCTCATTAACCCTTCCATTTTTTCCTCCTCAGGAATGCGCAGGAGTATCACTAAGTAGTTCTACGGGCTCCTGCATTAAGACCCTAAATTTGTCTCACAAACTCCCCGTCCCTGCAAGTCTTGTCCGCGTAAATGCCGTGCGGAACACGTTGCAGCGACTGACTATCTGCGCCATACGTTTTCCCAGGGACGCATTGTGAGTTGCCGCTGACAGTCAGCTCGTAAACCAGTCATGCCCATTCCATTTAAGCCCACTCGCAGTGGGATATTTGGTCTCAATACTAATCTTCTTGCGGTGGCTACAATTGTGAATAGCTACTCGTGGCAGTTTACGATCTAACTATCTTGACGATGCCAAAACGACTATTTGAACACTCCGCCGATGGTTCCCGCCTAAATGCTCTTTTCGTCCCCTTCAGAACCGTTACGTAGCTATTAATTGAACGAAAATGCGGCGCGGCTTAGAAGTCGTCGCCACCGAAATCGTCCATGCCACCCATGCCACCCATTCCTCCCATGCCGCCGCCCATACCACCCATTCCACCGCCGCCGCCCGGCATACCCATCGGCGGCGCGGGCTTCTTCGGCGCTTCGGCTACGGCCGCTTCCGTCGTGAGCATCATCGCGGCCGCACTCGCTGCGTTCTCGAGCGCCGACCGCACCACCTTGGCGGGATCGAGCACGCCCGCTTTGACGAGATCTTCGTAAACTTCGGTGCCCGCATTGAAACCGAAATCACCTTTGCCTTCGAGCACCGCGTTGAGCACGATTTCGGGTTCATGACCGGCGTTGCGCGCGATCTGCTTGAGCGGTTCCGACATCGCAGCCGCGACGATCCCCGCGCCGGCCTTGCGGTCTTCACTGAGCCTCAGCGATTTCACCGCCGCGATCGCGCGCACCAGCGCGACACCGCCGCCCGGCACGATTCCTTCCTCGACGGCGGCGCGGAGCGCATGGACGGCGTCGTCGACGCGCGCCTTCTTCTCCTTCAGCTCGACTTCAGTGGCAGCACCGACCTTGATCACGGCGACGCCGCCGGTGAGCTTGGCGAGCCGTTCCTGCAGCTTCTCGCGATCGTAGTCGGAAGTGGTTTCCTCGATCTGGCGGCGGATCAATTCGATTCGTCCCTGGATTTCCGATTTCTTGCCGGCGCCGCCGACGATGGTCGTGTTGTCCTTGTCGATCAGAACTTTCTTGCATTTGCCGAGCGCGCCGATCTCGATGTTCTCGATCTTGGCGCCAAGTTCCTCGGCGATCAGAGTGCCGCCGGTCAGGATCGCCATGTCCTGCAGCATTTCCTTGCGTCGATCGCCGAAGCCCGGCGCCTTCACCGCCGCCACTTTCATCGTGCCGCGCAGCTTGTTTACGACCAGCACCGCCAGCGCCTCGCTCTCGACGTCTTCCGCGAGTATCAGGAGCGGGCGTCCCGCCTGCACGATGCTCTCGAGCAGCGGCAATATTTCGCGCAAGTTGGAAAGCTTCTTCTCATGGAACAGGATGAGCGGCTCGTCGAGCTCGACCGTCAGCTTGTCGGGGTTGGTGACGAAGTACGGCGACAGGTAGCCGCGATCGAAGCGCATCCCTTCGACCAGGTCGAGCACCGTGTCCAGCCCGCGCGCCTCTTCGACGGTGATCACGCCTTCCTTGCCGACCTTGTCCATCGCGTCGGCAACGATTTTGCCAATCGACTTGTCGCCGTTGGCCGAAATCGTCGCGACCTGCTCGAGGCGATCGCGCTCCTTCACCGGCCGCGCCATCTCCTTGATAGTCGCGACCGCCTTGACCACCGCGGCCTCGATTCCGCGCCGCAGTTCCATCGGGGGGAATCCCGCCGCCAGCAGCTTGATGCCCTCGCGCACGATAGCGCCGGCCAGCACCGTCGCAGTGGTGGTGCCGTCGCCGGCGACGTCGGAGGTTTTCTGCGCGACCTCGCGAATCAGCTTCGCGCCCATGTTCTCGAAGCGGTTCTCGAGTTCGATTTCCTTGACCACGGTCACGCCGTCCTTGGTGATGGTCGGCGCGCCGAAGCTCTTCTGAATCATCACGTTGCGGCCCTTGGGGCCCAAAGTTACGCGCGCGGCTTCCGCCACCAGCGTCGCGCCCTTTACGATTCCGACTCGCGCTCTCTCGTGCAGCTCAACCGTTTTGGCTGGCATTTAAATAAATCTCCGTGTCGTTTATCTCGTCTCGTTGTTGCTACCGCCCGGCACACCGCCGCACCGGCGGTCACTGGGACCGTTCTGAATCTAAACATCGCGCCATGCGATGCAATAGCACTTTGGATCAATGGAGTATCTTTATGAACTTCGCGTGGCGTGCAAGGATGAACTTTGCACGGGAGCTGGAACCCTGGCGGAGGCTATTCAAAGTGCATCAAATTAACGGGCCCTTTACGGGCACGCGCGCGTTTCTGGCGATAATAATCATTTGCGGCGCTATCGGGATGCTGCCGGTCGCGCGCGCATGGTCGGCGCCGGTCAGGCCTGCCCTTCAACTTACGGCGAACTCTCACGGGCCGCTGGCACAGGACGATTCCGATGAAGAGGACGACAAAGATGTCCCCACCAGCCAGGTCGACAAGTACATCAGCGTCTACGAGTCGATGCAGAAAGACCACAACCTGACTGTCGAGCAGGCCGCGTCGAAGCAAGGCCTCACCGTCGCGCAGTTCAGGGATCTCGAGGGGAAAATCGAAGCTAACGACACGCTGCGCGAGCGCGTGCGCAAAGCATTGAGGCATGCGGCAAATCCCAACGCCCCCGATTCGTCGGACGATTAGGCTCGCGGGGAAGGTAAATCAGCCTGATTGAATGCTGAAACCCCTCCTGGGTTTCACGCTTCCGCTGGGCAGGGGCGACGCCCTGCACCCGCTATTAGGAGAAGCTCGCGGTGACTTTGTGCACCTGTTAGGAACTGGTGCTGCTTTCTTGCGGCGGCCTCATGTCTCGCGTTTGGCTTACACGAGAGGACGTGCGTTGTCCTCTTTGACCTCGCCCGGCGACGCCGCTGCGCGGCCTTCGCGCGTCCGCGCGCGGCGGGTGAGGGACCAAATTTGTTCCGAAGAATCTGGTAAAGGCGATGCTACCCGATGACTTCGCCGTCCCTGGTTGCCGTTAGCTCTGGCGGCACTGCGCGCAGCACCGGCACTATCAGCGCCGTTGCCAGAGTTGTGATTATCACCGCCCAGGCGAAGCCGCCCTTCGAGTATATCCAGCTCCCCAGCAGGTTGCCGGAACTGCCGGCCAGCGCGAAGGCCGACGTCTGCGCCACCATCATCGCGGTTCCTTCCAGGCCCTTTGGGCACGAGCGCATGATCAGATCGAGATAGGCGGCGGTGGCGAATCCGCCCGACAGTCCATAGAGGACGGCGACCACTATTGTGCTGACCGGTCCCTGCGCGAGGAACATGATCGGCCCTTGCAGGATCGCGACTATCGTTCCCCACCACAGCAGGCGCGAAAGTGGCGCGCGCACGCATAGTACGCCGTAGAGCAACGTCGTCGGCAGGAAGAACAATGATTGCAGCGCAGTGAAGGTGCCGAACAGTTCGCTGGAAATCCGCACGTGCTCCGTCAGGTGATAGAACATCGGCGTGCCCCATCCCGGACTGAAGTTCCACAGGAAGAAAATCGCAGCAGCCGGCCATATCGGCCGATGACGGAACAGGCGCCGCAGCGCCGCGAATCCGTCTTCACCGCGGCCGAGCAGACTCTCGAAATCGCTCGCGGCCTCGAGTCGCCAGAAAGATTGCAACGCGATCACCAGCGTCACGCCCGCCGCGATAAGAAAGGTGCCGCGCACGGACACATGCGCGACCAGCCATCCCCCGGCCAGCGCCGACAGAACAGCCGGCGTGAAATAGCCGAATCCAAAGACCACACTGAGCCGCCCCGTCATCCCATGCGCCTGCGCCACACCGGTCATGAGGGCTTGCGCCGCTGCGAAGATCATCACGTAGACGGTGACGACGATGAGCACGAGCGATAGCAGCTTGTAATAGTCAATCGACGAGGTCGGCCAGCCACAGATACATCACCGCTGCGGCGGCCGCGCAGACCAGCAGATACTGCCGATCACCCCATCGCGCGCTTCGCCATCGGTCCCTGACAAAGCCGAACACGAATCCGAAGCAGACGGGCAATGTCGCAATCGCGAGAAAGACTGCGAGCCGCACGGGCGAAAGATGAAGGTCGTCTTTGAGGAAGTAGCTGAGAGGAATCGCGGCGATACCCAACGGCGAACCCAATCCGATCGCGATGTTCAAGACGGCGAAATAGCCAAGCACCTCCCATTGCATCTTCGAGCCGCTGCCTGGGACTGGGCGGGCCGGTCGCTTCCAGGGGTTCAAAGGAGGCCACTTAATTTAATGTGAAACCCGCCGTGGGTTTCACACTTCCTTGGGCAGGGGTGACCCCTGCACCCAGTGATAGGATAAAGCAGGTGGCGAAAGGAGTTGTCTCCCTTCGCCACCGCTTCAACTTACTGGATCTGTAACCGGATTTGATCGATTACTTCGTAACTGAGGTCGAGAATGCTGCTTCCAGGCGCGAGACTGCGTCGTTCGCGCGACGGACCGCATCCTCGGAATCGGTCGCCGCCTGATCGGCCTGCTGAGCCGCGGTCGCCGCCTGGTTGGCCGAAGCGTCCGCCGCGTTCGCCGAGGCTTCCGCCTTGGTCGCATCCGCCTGCGCGCGATCGGTGGCGTTCTGTATTGTCTGCATGTTAGGACCGCACGCGGTCATGAGCGCTGTCACAGCCGCGACACCAAGCACTTTCAAAATTGTCTTCATCCGAACTTTCCTCCAGTGGTTCAAGTAAGCAGTCCGTCCCGGTACACTGTTAGTTAGATCAACAGCCAGGGCTGGACGGGTAGTCGCGGTAATAGTTGCAAAACCCGTTTACGAACGCAAGGTGAGGCACCAAATGCCGGTTCTGTTCGGCACCTATCGCGCGCTACACTATTAGACGGATTGAATCGAGCGTGATTGACAGACAAAACTTTCAGCGGTTATCGTCTGCTGCGGCGGGCAAATGTGGCCGCGGGCTTTCCTTAGTCGGGTTTTCCTACATCATTTAACTGAGGTTCGGTTACGAGATGGCGACGACGATCACGAGCGAATGTATCAACTGCGGTGCATGCGAGCCGGAATGTCCGAACACGGCGATTTACGCGGGCGGAGTGCCATGGGAACTGAACGGCACGCCGGGCGCCGCAATCGCGCAAGACATCTACTACATCGTGCCGTCGAAGTGCACCGAATGCGTCGGCTTCTACGACCATGAAGCGTGCGCCGCGGTATGCCCTGTAGATTGCTGCGTCCCCGACCCCGCCAACCTGGAGACCGAGAGCGTACTGCTCGCGCGCGCGCGTCGAGTTGCATCCCGAGACTGCTTTCCCCGACGACGCACCGTCGCGCTTTCGCAAGGAAGGCGGCGCGCCTGCCCCGGCCGCCGGTGGCGCCGAGGTTGCCACCAACGGCGCCGCAGTCGCAGCCGCGCCCAAGCCCGCAGCAGCGGCAGTAGCTGCTGCTCCCAAGCCCGCAGCGCCAGCACCGGTGGCGACGGTCGCAGCCGCGGGACTCGCAATGATGCATCTGCCGAAAGATATCGGCGCACTGCCCGGCCCCGTCGGCGAGAAGCATTTCCCCGGCGAGCTCGAAGCGGATTTCGATACCGTGCTTGGATCGGTCGACGCGTCGCCGATTCGGACTGCGCCAGTGCCCGTTATGATCGCATTTCGACTGGCGGAGCCGGTACTCGGCGCGATGCCCGACGCTGTGAAGGCGAATCTCGAGCATGCGGTAGGCAGCACTTCGGGATTCTCGCGGCAACGGTCGACCGCGCTCAACATGATTTTGAACCTGGCTCTCTATCCCGCGATCCTGACGGCGTTCGCCGTCGCGGTGCTGGGCGACAAGCTGTTTTCGCAGAGCACTGGCGGATGGATCATGCTGGGCGTGCTCATTGCCGCCGGCGAGGCCGCGTGGCGCTTGCGCGAGGGCGTGATACACGCCAAGCCCGCGCATGAGCTGACCTATCGCGGATGCTGGTACGGACTCGCGCTTGCGCCGTTGGGCTCAATCCTTGTGCGCGCGAGCGGCGCGGGCAGGAAAACTGAGCGCAAGGTGGCCTTCGACGGATTCGAGGGCACGATGCATGAGGACAAGACCGAGCGCGACCGCCGCTACGGCACGGTTTACACCGTCGCCGAGTATGCCAACGCGTACCTGGTGCGGCTCGAAATGCCGCGCATGCTGCCGCCGTCGTCGCTCAAGCGGCTGTGGAATCTGCCCGACGAGATGCCCGACTACGACTACAACATTATCCTTGGCGACAACGTGATCGCGATCAGCGCGAGCGTGCGCGGCGAGACGATTCGCCGGCTGTCGTACGTCTCGTCGTCGTTCCCGGCCGACTTCACTACGCGAATCGAATTCGGCAAGCCGGTGAGCGCATTCAAGCATCGGATGCGCGACAAGGTGCTCGAGGTGGTCGTGCTCAAGGCGGATGCGGCGGATTTTCAGCGCGCTGCCTGAAGAATCGTTGGTTGAGATGGCGATCCACATTCGGGACGCCACGATACGCGACCTGCCGCGGATCATCGAGATCGAGCGGCTGGCGTTCCCCGCCCCTTGGACGGTTGCCTCATTTCAGCGCGAACTGACCCTGCCTTTTTCGAGAATCATGGTCGCTATCCCCGACGAGGGCGCCGGCGCCGGCTCGATAGCCGGCTTTCTATGCAGATGGCTGATTGCCGACGAGTGCCACGTCCTGAATATTGCAGTACATCCGGATTCGCGGCGACAGGGAATCGGCGCTGTGCTGATGACCGAGGCCGTTAACGAGGCAAAATCGACGGGAGCGGGCCTGGTTACGCTGGAAGTTCGCCGTTCAAACCTGGCTGCGAGGCAGCTTTATCGCAAGTTTGAATTTGAAGAACGGCGTTTGAGAAGGCACTACTACGGCCCTGGCGAGGACGCGATTATCATGGAACTCCGGTTCGACTGACCTGATTTGCCCGATTATTCCGAACGTTGTTCTACCGTTTAAGAATTTTTCAGTTTCATTTTAGGACTGGGGTTACAAATTCAGTAATTTTGTGGCATACTGGATTTCACATTCCAGGCTGATCGGATCGGTGATGAACCCATGCAACGTGCGGTCATCAACCCATGTCCGAAATCCCAGGGCCTGCTTTCGAGTGCCAGTATCGCAATGAATTTGCCGTTCAAGAAGGGTGAAAAGGTGGTTTACCCCGCCCATGGGGTAGCCGTCATCGAAGACATCCAGATGCGGGTTATTTCCGGGACGGAGCGACGTTTTTACATGCTCCGAATCCTCGGCACCGAGAAAATGACCATCATGATACCGACCGAAAACGTCGAGTCGGTCGGACTGCGCCGCGTTATCGGCAAAGATATGGTGGAAAAAATCTACCGTATCCTGCGCCAGCGCAAGGTAGAGGTCGATACGCAAACGTGGAACCGCCGCTACCGCGAGTACACGGAAAAAATCAAGACTGGTTCTCCGTTGGAAATCGCAAAGGTGCTGCGCGATCTGCTGGTGCTGAAGAGCGACAAGGAATTGTCGTTCGGCGAGCGCAAGATGCTCGACACGGCGCGATCCTTGCTCGTCAAGGAATTGTCGATCGCCAAGGCTCATCCTGAAGAAAAGATCATGGAAGAGCTGAAGACGATCTTTGCGAACTAGCTGACGCAATCGATTCAATCTGAAAGTAGAGGCCGGGATTTTCGCCCGGCCTTTTCTTTTTTGCGCAACACCACGCCTTTGTTGAAGGCGAAGATTCGGTATGCGAATCTCGCTGCCGTGGCGAATCATCTGTGACAGCGTCGGCGATCATCGTGGCGGCGGGCAGCGGCGTCCGGCTGGGGTCGGGCGCGCCGAAAGCATTCGTGAAAATTGCAGGACGCACGATGCTCTCGTATTCGCTCGCCACAGTTCGCGAGGTCAGTGCGATTGGCGAAGTTGTGATCGCGGTGCCTGAAGGATTCGAGAAGGCGGCGCGCGCCGAAGTTGCGGCCGCGGGATTGAGCGTGCCGGTCAAGATTACGCCGGGCGGAATCGAGCGGCAGGATTCAGTTCGGATCGCACTCGAGCTTACGAGCGCGGAGAGCGATCTGGTGATCGTGCACGATGCGGCGCGTCCGCTGGCGACGCGAGAAATTTTCGAGGCGTGTCTGAATGCAGCAGCGCGATCCGGCGGCGCGATCGCGGCGATACCGGTAGCTGATACTTTGAAGCGCGTCGCGAGCAGCGACCACGCGATCACGGCGACAGTCGCGCGCGCCGGTCTATGGCAAGCGCAAACGCCGCAGGCATTTCGCCGCGAGCTGCTGGTCGCAGCGCATCAGCGCGCAGTCAGCTGAAGCAATCGTCGCCACCGATGACGCAGACCTGGTCGAGCGCACAGGCGCTCGCGTGGAAGTGGTCGAGGTCTCGACCGCCAACATAAAGATCACGACGCAATCAGATCTGGAGATCGTCGAAGCAATCATCGCATCGCGAACGTGATCCTGGATGAAGACGGACATCCTTATGTTCGGACCCTCACCCGCGCCCGAGGCGCGGCCTCGCCCTGACAGGGAGAGGCAAGATTCGACTCTACGCTGGCTCGGGCTCGTAGCCTGCTCTTTCTATCAGTTCGCGCGTTCGTGCCCAGTCCCAGCCGGCGGTCGTCAGGTAGCCGTTGACGAAAATCGAATTCACCGCGCTGAACAAATCGGCCTGGCGCGCGCCGACATTGAGTTCGCGGCCGCCTGCTGCGCGCACCTCGCTGCGCGGATTGAGCAGACGGAACAGACACGCGGCCTTGAGACATTTCTCCGGCGTCAGCGCGCGCATCGATTCGAGCGGCGTGCCTTTTATCGGATGCAGAAAATTCACCGGCACCGAATCGATCGCGAGCCGCCGCGTCGCGTACGCGAGATCGATAATGTCGTCGTCAGTCTCGCCCATCCCGATGATCCCGCCCGAGCAGGTCGACAATCCCGCCGCGCGCACGTTCTCGATCGTCTCGACCCGATCGTCGTAGGTGTGCGTCGTGCAGATTTCCGGATAGAAGCGGCGGCTCGTGTTGAGGTTGTGATTTATCCATCCCGCGCCCGCGCGCTTGAGTTCGCTCGCCTGCTCGCGCGTCATCAGACCGATAGACAGGCACAGTTCCAGCCCCGGCAGTTCGGCACGGATTCGATCGCACGCCTCGCCCAGATGCTCGACGTCATTGCGCGCCGGTCCGCGCATGCTGCAGACCATGCAGTAGCGGCGCGCGCCGCTCTCGACCGCCATCCGCGCGCCCTCGATCAACTGCGCGACGCTTTGCATCTTGTACACGGGGATTTCAGCCTTCGAGATGCGCGACTGCGAGCAGTAGGAACAATCCTCGGGGCAGATGCCGCTCTGCGCGTTGCGCAGCATGCAAATCTTCACGCGTCGCCCGAAGGCAGCCTCGCGCACGGCGCGCGTTGCGGCGAGCAAATCGGCAAGCCGGTCGTCGGGGCAATTCAGGATCGCCGCGGCGGTCTCGCGTGCGATTTCCTTTCCAGCCAGAACTTCCTCGACCATTTGATCGAGATCAATTTCACTAAACTTCAACATCACAAATCCTTGTTGCTCGATAAAAATCCGCGCGCCGCACATTTAGAGGTTTCCCAAACCTGAATCAAGCGATCACGACGTAGCGAGATCCTCGCCTCTCCCTGTCAGGGAGAGGCCGACGCTCTGAGCGTCGGGTGAGGGTCAAAATTCCGAGTTCCGCGCTTCGCTCCGTTCCGCACTGACGCGAAGCGAAATAGACAAGGAAGAACACAAGGACATCCTTATATTCGGACCCTCACCCGCGCCGCAGGCGCGGCCTCTCCCTGATAGGGAGAGGCTATTCGGGAAAGACTACGAGGGCGGGCGCGTCGGCGGGCGGTAGATTCGCTGCTCATCCTCGTCCGCGCGGTTCTGCTCCTCCTGCCCGGCGCTCATCACATCGACTGACACCACGCCCGGATACGCAATTCGATTCGCTGCCGACATCCGGCGCATGCGCGCGGCGTACCAGATGCTGATGGCGAGCCGGATCATCAGCAGGATCGTGAAGATCGCGCACAGATGACCGAACCAGTCGTCGGCGCGCGAATACAAAGTTGGGCCGGTGCCCATCGGCAGGTCTGCGATCGCAACGGCGTTTTTGTCCGACAGTGGCGCTTGCACGACCAGCTGCCGCCCGCGGTCATCCGTCGCCGAGACCATCCCGCCGCGCGCCGATCGAGCGATCGAGAAGCCGGATTCGACTCCGCGCACGACCGCCATCTGCTCATGAATCAGCTCCGAGCCCGCCCAGTCCGCCGCCGGCGCCATCACGACGAGCACACCATTGGCCGCAAGATCGCGCGCGATATCGGGAAAGTCCAAATCCTGGGAAATCAGCACCGCGGTGCGTCCCCATGGCGCGTCGAAGATCGCCTGCTTCCGGCCCGCCTTGTAGTCTCCTTCGAGATCCGGAATCGGATGATGCTTGGCGTATTTGGCGACGATGTTGCCGTCGGGACCGAACACGACCGCGATGTTTTTCTTGGGCGTGCGATCAATCTGGTTGAAGCCGACTACCAGGTACACGTGCGCCATGCTCGCGATTCGCTGGAATCCCTTGACGACGTCCCATTCGTAGCTCGGCGCGACGCCAACGACCTTTTCAGGCAGCACGACGATCTGCACGCCCTGGCCGGCGACGCGGCTAACCAGCTTCGCGTACAGCGTGACGATGTCGGCCGCATCGCTCACGTCGTTGGACTCGGCCTGCGGTATCAACGAATCGCTGGCAACCATCGCGACCCGCACTGACCCAGTGGCTCGGCGTCCGAATCATCCGAATCCAGCCCCCGATGACCGCCAGCGCGAAGACGCCGACCGCCAGGATTGCGGGCTCCTTCCAGTCCATGTTCCATCGGCGCCGATACCAGGCCACCGCCAGCCCCGACGGCAACAGCGACATGATGAACATCACGCCGCACATGCCGAGCCACGACGCCGTTTGCAGCAACGGCACGAAATCAACTTGCGAGTACGCCGGGCTGCCCCAGGTGCCGTGGGGCGATTGCTGGCCGAGGGTAAAATAAAAGGCGGTCTCAAACGTCGGGAAGACCAGCGCGGCCAGCAGCCCCGACCATCGCCGCGTCGCCTCGGTCGCGCACGCCACGAAGAGCGCGAACACCGCCGCGCCCGCCAGGTGCGACACGAATGTGTTCACCAGCGGCACCGCGAAGCTCTCGCCGCCCCAGGACCCGAGATTGCCGATCAGATAGGCCATGAACGCAAGCTGCGCGACGGACGCTGTGCGGATTTCGGGTGCGGCCGCGAGCAGAGGCAGGGGCGCGAGCAGCGCGCATGGCCATAGCGCCGGCTCGAGCGACGCAACTTCGTAGAGCAACGCACTGGCGACGGCAGCAATGGCAGCCAGCGCGAGACCGCCGCTCGGATTGTTCAGCCGGTCGCCTGAATATCGCGGCCCCGCGCTGCGGACGGGAGATCGCGCCAGGTTACCCAGCCGCGCCGAACCATCGTTTGCGCGGTCGGCCATGGAGTCAGGCTTGATCGCGCGGCGGGCGAATCGGATCGCCCGGCCCTGGTGATTTCGCAATCACGCCTTCGTTCAGCGATCCGGATCGAAAGCCCTTCAGATCGATCGCAACGAATCGAAACCCGATCTTTTTGAATTCGCGATCGACCGTTTCGCGAAGCGCCGGCTCGAACACGCGTGCCATCTCGCTTTGCTCGAGTTCGAGCCGCGCGACGTCGCCATGGTAGCGCACGCGCGCGACCGCAAAGCCCATCGAATGAAGCAGCTTCTCGCCAGCCGCGACTTTTTCGAGCCCGGCGGGCGTTATCTGCGTGCCGTACGGAAAGCGCGACGACAGGCACGGCGACGCCGGACGATCCCACGTCGGCAATCCCATCGATCGCGAGAGCGCGCGAATATCAGCCTTGGTCATTTCGGCTTCGACCAGCGGATGGCGCACGCGCTTCTCGCTGGCCGCCTGCATCCCGGGCCGGTAGTCGTGCAGGTCGTCGAGGTTGAGGCCGTCGACAATCTCGTCGATACCAAGCTCTGCGGCCTTGGCCTCGCAAACCGTGAACAGGTTGTGCTTGCACAGGTAGCATCGGTTGAGCGGATTCGCGGCGTAGCCGGGAATTTCGAGCTCGTTCGATTCGATTACGAGGTGCCGCGCGCCAATCATGCGCGCCATCGCGAGCGCCGAGTCGCGATCCTCGTCGGGCATCGTCGGCGACGTGGTCGTCAGTGCGAGCACCGACTTGCCGAGCGTGTCGTGCGCGACTTTGAGCACGAAGGTTGAATCGACGCCGCCGGAAAACGCCACGATGAGGCTGCGCATCGGCGCAAATATCGCGCGCATCCGGTCCAGCTTGGCGTCGAGCGTGTTCGTCTCCATCGACTCCGTCGTCAGATTCCCTCGGCCTGGAAAAGATCCGTCGTCAGGTAGCGCTCGCCGGTGTCGCAGAACACGACGACCACGACGTTGCCCTTGCCGAGCCGCTTGGCTACCTGCAGCGCGGCAAAACAATTTGCGCCCGACGATATGCCGACCAGGATGCCCTCCTCGCGCGCAAGCCGGCGTGAGAACAGCGTCGCATCCTCGTCGCTGACGGTGATTATCTCGTCGTAAACCTTGGTGTCGAGATTGCTCGGCACGAAGCCGGCGCCGATTCCCTGGATCTTGTGAAAGCCCGGCTCACCGCCCGACAACACCGGCGAATTTTTCGGCTCGACGGCGACGATCAGCACCTTTTTGTCGAGATGCTCGCGCAGGTAATGGCCCGCGCCCGTGATCGTGCCGCCTGTGCCGACGCCGGCGACGAACGCGTCGATACGCTTGAACTGTTCGAGCAGCTCGGGCCCGGTGCATCGATAATGGATGTCGGGATTGGCGACGTTGCTGAATTGCTGCGGCATGAAGTAGCCGGGATTCTCGCGGCACAGCTCCTCGGCCTTCGCGATCGCGCCATGCATCCCGCGCGTGTCCGGCGTCAACACCAGCTTCGCGCCGTATGCGACCAGCAGCGATCGCCGTTCCTCGCTCATCGTGTCGGGCATCGTGAGAATCAAGCTTGTAGCCCTTGACGGCGGCGACCAGCGCGAGCCCGATGCCGGTGTTGCCGGAAGTCGGCTCGACGATCGTATCGCCCGCCTTGAGCCGGCCGGATTTCTCGGCGGCCTCGACCATCGCGAGGCAGATCCGATCCTTAACGCTGCCGCCCGGATTGAAGTTCTCGAGTTTCGCCCATATTTCGGCGTCGTCCTTGCCGGGGATGCGGTTGAGGCGCACGACTGGAGTATTGCCGATAAGTTCGAGAGGCGATTGCGCGACGCTGATAGGCATGGAGGCGATTCTAGCCGGAAAATAAGGCACGTTGCGAATGTTCGTTTCTAACAATCGACGGCCCCTTGCGGCCGGTTGCGCCAAGGCGTTTTCTGATCAACGTTAACCAACCCGCACGCCGTCAATTCCTGCGATCGCGATGCAATTGCGCCATCAAGCCGAATAGCTCCGCGACGTTGGCTGTCGTCTTACCGTCGGAGAACTCGCGGTAGAGCGAGGCGACGTTGACCGCGATTCGCTCCGCGTCGCCCCACGACGAATAGTCGGCGAGCGAGATGTCCCGCGCAGCGTCCGCGATCGACATGCCCGCGTCGTAGCGCTTGCGCGCCTCGCGCGCGATGTATTCGAGGTAGCCCTTCAGAGCACTGACGCCATGCTTGTCGGTTATCGGGCCGTGGCCGGGCACGATAGTGTCGACGTCGAGATCGAGCATCAGCTGGCACGCCTTGATCCAGTTTTGAATCGGGCCGGCCCAGATTATCGGATGCCCCTCGATGAACAGAATGTCGCCCGTGTAGATGACGCGGTCGGCGGGAACGAAGGCGAGCACGTCGCCCGCCGTGTGCGCGGGCCCGACCTCGATGAGCCGGATGGTCTTGTTGCCGACGCGGCGCGTGAGTTCGCGCTCGAAGGTCAGCGTCGGCATCGTGACGTTGATGCCGTCGAAATCAAACGGCGCGAAGATTTCCGCAAAGAAGGTCCCTGCGTCGCCCATCGCAGCGGCGTTGCGCTTGAAGTCCGCCAGGCGCCCCGCACCGCCGTCGTGGCGCATCTCCTCGGCGCAGGCTTTGGACGATATGATCTCGGCACCCTCGACCAATTCGTTGCCAAAACAATGGTCGCCGTTGGAATGTGTATTGACCAGCGTTCCAATCCGCGTAGCAGCGCGAGGCTGGGCGCGGCGCATGACCTCGAGCATTTCGCGCGTCAGTTTCAGATCGAACAGCGTGTCGACCAGAATCGATTGGTCGCCGTCGACGACCAACCCCGCGTTGCTCCATCCCCACGAGCCGTTGGGCTGCAGGTATGCGTAACAACCATTTCCCAACTCATGCAGTCCCTTGGTGAAACTCCATTTTCCGGCCGTCGCGCTCATAGTCTTGTCTCCTTGGGCATCTACTGATGTGCAGGAGAATTCATAACCCTAAATGAGTGAGCTATAAAGCTGAGATGGCGCTCAAGAAGACCTCTTCGCGATGATCCGGCGCGTGCTCGTCATCTTTCCTGGCGCGCTGGGCGACCTGATGTGCCTGTTACCGGCGCTGGCGGCGATTGCGCGGCGGCATCCGGGCGCGTCGGTCGAGCTGATGGCGCGATTCGAGCTGGCGCAGCTCGCGGCTGGAAGAACCGTCGTCGCGCGCGGCCATTCGATCGACGCGCGCGAGGTCAGCGCGTTGTTTACCGACGACGCGTCGGTTGATGCGCGTCGATTCTTCGGTGATTTCGATCGCATCTACTCGTTCTTCGCCTCTGATGATTCGCGTTTCCGCACAAACCTGGCGGCGGCGACAGATGGCGAAGTTTCGTTCCATCCGTTCCGTCCCGACGGTGACGGCCACGTATCGGATGCCTACTTGCGCTCGATTCAAATCGACGCGCCCGATGCGCCGGTGGATTCGCTGCTAAAGCCGACGCTCAATGATCTTGCGGCGGCGGCGCGGGCGCTGGCGCAATCGAAATGCGGCGGATCGAAGCTGATTGTGATTTTTCCCGGCAGCGGAAGTCCGCCAAGAACTGGCCGGCAGCGAGATTCGCGATGCTGGCGTCGATGCTGGCGAACGCCGTGGTCATTCTCGGGCCCGCCGAAACTTCGATCGAGCCGATATTTCGCAGGGCTGGCGTCGCGGTGCTGAAGGACCTCGACTTGCCGGCGGTTGCGGCTGTCGCACGCGTCGCGTCGGCGTTCGTCGGCAACGACTCGGGCGTGTCGCATCTGGCGGCGGCGACCGGCGCGTCGGGGGTGGTGATTTTCGGACCGACCGATCCTGCGCGATGGCGGCCGCTTGCGCTGGGGACGGCGCGAATCGACATTCTCAGGCGCGAGCCGCTCGATTCACTCGAATGCGGGGAAGTTGCTAGCGTTGTATCGAAATTTGTGGCGTAGCGTCAAAAATAATAGACTGATTGCGCATGAATCATCGGACGATAACCGTAAATAGCGTGAGCGAGGGGCTATGAGCTTCTTCAAGACGACGCTGCTGCTGGGTCTGATGACGGGGCTGCTGATGGTGATCGGCGGGCTGCTGGGAGGCTCGCACGGCGTGGTGATTTTTTTCTTCATCGCGGCGGCGATGAACTTCTTCAGCTACTGGTTCTCCGACAAGATCGTGCTCAAAGCGTACGGGGCGCAGGAACTCGACGCGCAGTCGGCGCCGGAGCTCTATTCGATCGTGAACGAGCTGGCGCATTCGGCGGGAATCCCGATGCCTCGCCTGTACCTAATCGACTCCGATACGCCCAACGCGTTTGCGACCGGCCGCAACGTGCATCATGCCGCCGTCGCGGTGACGCGCGGTATCATGCGCATCTGCACGCGCGAGGAGTTGAAGGGCGTCATCGGGCATGAGCTTTCGCACGTGACCAATCACGACATCCTGACGAGCTCGATTGCAGCGACGCTGGCGGGCGCCGTGATGATGATCGGCTCGATGATCCGATGGGGCGCGATTTTCGGACTTGGCAATCGCGACGACGAAGAAGGCGGCATCGCGGGCCTGCTGATTGCCGGCATTCTTGCGCCGATCGCGGCGACTCTCATCCAGCTTGCGATTTCGCGCACGCGCGAGTACCAGGCCGATGCGAGCGGGGCCAAGCTCACGCACAATCCGCTGTACCTCGCGAGCGCGCTGCGCAAGCTCGAAGCCGCCAACGAGCGAATGCCGCTGGACGCCAGCCCGGCCACGGCTCATATGTTCATCGTGAATCCGTTGAGCGCGGCGGGAATCTCGCGCCTGTTCTCGACACATCCGCCGATCGAGGAGCGAATCCATCGGCTCGAGCAGATGGCGGCGTCGGGACAAGTCGGACAAGTGTGATGGTGCATTCGATGGAAGACTCGGACGACAAGCGCGGTTTCAAGGTCCAGGATCGGCGACGGTTCTCCGCCGAAGGCGAGACCAAGCCGGGCGAAGACGCGCCAGCCGAGAGCAGCGAGGCGATCGAGATAAAGTCCAAACCGGAAGCGGCGCCGGAGGCGAGTGCCAAACCGCAAGCAGCAGCGGCGAGCCGACAACCTACCGAGGCGCCGCCGGAGCTGACGTTCGCGGCGTTTCTATGGAGCCTGTCGGAGCAGGCGCTGGCGGCACTGGGCGAAGTGCCGGACCCGGCCAGCGGCCAGCTTTCGCGCGACCTGATCATGGCGCAGCAGATGATCGATATCATCATAATGTTGCGCGACAAGACCCGGGGAAATCTCGAGCCGCAGGAACAGGCGATGCTCACGGAGATTCTTTCCAGTCTGCAAATGAAGTACGTTGAACTGGCGAGACAGCCGGGACGTTGAGTGGCGGTTTTCGCATTAATCGGACATGACGAATAAGTTGTTTCGACCCATCGCTCTTTTTGCCGTAGCGAGCTTCGCGTTGATCGCTTGTCGAACGACGGCGCGCGCCGCCGACTCCACGACGCCTGCATCCGCGCAGTTCTGGACCGAGCTTTCCGACCCTGAACATGCGCCGAAAGCCCAAACGATGCCGGACTTCGTTGACCTCGCCGCCAAGCTCAGCCCCGCCGTCGTGAATATCTCGACTGACGAGCCCGACGAGCCGCTTGAAGGAGCAGATCCCGGCGCTGGAAGTCCCGAAGATTCTCCGCATGGCGGCGCGCCGTTCGAGGAGTTCGGCGAGCCGCAGGAACGTTCGAAGGCGCTGGGCTCCGGCTTCATCATCACCAAGGATGGTTACATCCTGACCAACCAGCACGTGGTCGATAATCCGGGCGCAGTGACGGTGACTTTGCAGGACGGCCACAACTACACTGCCAAGGTCGTCGGCCATGACGACAAGAGCGACATCGCGCTGTTGAAGATTGACGTCAAGCATGACCTTGCGGTCGCGCCGCTGGGCAACTCGGATCAGTTGAGAGTCGGCGAGTGGGTGATGGCGATCGGCAATCCGTTCGGCTTCGATCATACGGTGACGGCGGGAATAGTGAGCGCGAAGGGGCGCTTCATCCCGGGCAACTACGAGGACTTCATCCAGACCGACGCGTCGATCAACCCCGGCAACTCGGGCGGTCCGCTGATCGATTTGCGCGGCAACGTGATCGGCGTCAACTGCGCCATCTACACGCACACCGGGTCGAGCATGGGAATCGGTTTCGCGGTGCCTATCGACCTGGTCAAGGAAGAGCTGCCGCAGCTGAAGAGCTCGGGCAAAGTCGTGCGCGGATGGCTCGGCGTGTACATCCAGAAGGTGACGCCGGAGCTGGCCGAGTCGCTGGGGCTGGCGGATTCGCGCGGTGCGCTGGTGGCGAAGGTGCTCGACAACGGACCGGCGCAAGCGGCGGGGGTCAAGCGCGGCGACGTGATTGTTGCGTTCGACAATCAACCGATCGACGACTCGCGCGAGTTGCCGCTGATGGTCGGGCGTACCGATCTCGGCCACAAAGGCGTGCTTAAGGTGATTCGCGACAAGCAGACTATCGATCTGCCGGTGACGATCACGCAGTCGCGCGAACCTGAAATCGTAGCGTCCGAAGAAAAATCAGAGGCGCCCGACCTTGGCGCGGCTTCACAGTTTGGTCTGCGCGTGAAAGATCTGAGCGCCGATCTTGCCAAGGAACTCGGACTCGATACGCCCGATGGCGTCGTGATTGCGTCAGTCGATCCCGGCAGCGCTGCCGATGAAGCGGGCCTGCGCGCGCGCGACGTGATCCTCGAGGTCAATCGGGCGGCGGTGAAAGACGTCGACGCGTACCAGAGCGCGATCAAGGCCAGCGCCAAAGGCAAGAACGTCCTGCTGCTGATCCGCCGCGGCGACTCGACCGTGTACGTACCGATCAAGCCGGAGGCCTGAGCCGGGGACGCACCTCCGATGTCCCCGAAACGAATCCTGAAGTACGCGCTCATCGGCGTGGGCGCTCTCATCCTGTTCGCGATCCCGCCGACGGTGTGGCTCTTCATGAGCTACTACCATCAGCTCGAGAACGAAGTCGTCGCGCGCTTTTCGGGCAAGCGCTGGAACATCCCGTCGCGCATCTATTCCGACTCGGTGCTGATCTATCCGGGGCAGGCTTTGACCGACCTCGGTTTCTTCGAGCGTCTCGCGCGCCTCAATTACCATCCGGTGGACCCGGGCAAGGTCGCGTCGCGCGGCGAGTACAGTTACGACAAGAAACACGGCAAGCTCGATATTTTTCTGCACAGTTTCCAGTATCCGTACGGCAACTTCGGCGGCGAGTTCGTCGAGTTGAATCTCAAGGGCGATACGATCGACTCGATGGCCGATCCGGTGACCCACAAACCTATTTTCTCGATCGAGCTCGAGCCCGAGCTGTTAAGCGGCATCTTCGAGGGTGAATGGGAGCAGCGGCGGCTGGTGCGCCTGAGCCAGATTCCACCGACCATGATCAACGCGATCCTGGCCGCCGAAGACCATCGCTTCTACGAGCATCACGGCGTCGACATCGTGCGCACGATCAAGGCGGCGTACATCGATTTTACTTCGGGGCACGTGCGCCAGGGCGGATCGACGCTGACGCAGCAGCTGATGAAGAATTTTTTCCTGACGCGCGAGCGCAGCTACAAGCGCAAGATCAAGGAAGCGATGATGGCGTACATCGCGGAGCGCGATTACTCGAAGGATGAAATCCTCGAGAACTATATTAACGATATCTATCTGGGCCAGCGTGGGCAGGAAGGTATATACGGCGTCTGGGAAGCGAGTGAGTACTACTTCTCGAAAGAGCCGCGCGATCTGACTATTGGCGAAATGGCTACTATCGCGGGACTGATTAGTTCGCCGAACCGGCTCAATCCGCTGCATCATCCCGACGCCGCACGTCCGCGCCGCGACGAAGTGCTGGCCTCGATGCTCGAGGACGGGTACATCGACAAAAGTGCTTATGATGCGGCCGTGGCGGAGCCGCTGCGCGCGCGCGAAGTCTATGCCGAGGGCAACGACGCGCCCTACTTCGTCGATTTCGTCAAGAAGGAACTGGCCGACCGCTACCCTCCGCAAGTGCTGAGCGGCGAGGGTTTGCGCGTCTTCACCTCGCTCGACGTGCACATGGAAAAGCTCGCCGAGGCGGCAATCTCGCACAATCTCGCCGACCTCGAAGCCAAGCATCCCAAGCTGATGCGGCGCGAGGAAAAGGATCGCCTCGAGTCGTGCCTGATTGCGCTCGAGCCGCAAAGCGGAAGGATTCGCGCGATGGCCGGCGGGCGCGATTACCGCTTGAGCCAGTTCAATCGCGTTACTCAGTCCAAACGTCAGCCGGGCTCGGTGTTCAAGCCGGTGACATACCTGGCGGCCTTCGACGAGACGCTGTCGGGCGGCGCCGAGAAGTTTTTGCCGACTACCTATATCGAGGATGCGCCGTTTACCTGGCAGTACGGCGATATGAGCTGGACACCGAATAACTATCGCGACCGGTTTTTCGGACACGTCACGCTCGAATTTGCGCTGGGCGAATCGCTGAATTCGGCGACTGCGCGGCTGGCGAACAGCGTCGGCCTCGATCGAATCCGCGCGATGGCCTCGAAGCTCGGCTTTGGCGATCTGCCGGCATACCCGTCGATCGTGCTCGGTGGAATCGAAGTCTCGCCGATGCAGGTCGCGCGCGCGTACGCCGTGATCGCCAATGACGGGATGGAAATTCAGCCGTACGCGGTCACCAACGTGGTCGATGAAAACAACAAGGTGATCGAGGGCCATGAGCTGGCGGCCGAACAGGTAATCTCGCCCGAGCTCGCGTACATGATGCAGTTCATGCTCGAAAACGTGATCAATCACGGCACCGGCGCGGCCGCGCGCACGATGGGATTTACGCGGCCGGCCGCGGGCAAGACCGGCACCACTAACGACGCCAAGGACGCCTGGTTCGCGGGCTTTACGCCCAACCTGCTGACGGTGGTATGGACTGGTTTCGATCAAAAGGAAGTGCTGGGGCTGACGGGAGCGCAAGCGTCGCTGCCGGCGTGGACCGCGTTTATGAAAGCCGCGACGGCGCCGCGCCCGCCGCTGGATTTCACCGCGCCGCCGGGAATCGTCGAGGAGACCGTCGATCCGACCACCGGCTACAAGGCGACGCCGTATTGCCCGGTGACGATGGTGGGCGTGTATCCGGAAGGTCTGGCGCCAACTCAGGAGTGCCCGTATCATAAGTCCCCGACGTCGTTGACGGCTGTGGACCATAAGATGCCAGAGGAGCCGAATCCCGTCGCCGATCCCAACGACTAGTTGCGCGATGATGCGACCCGGCTTATTCGTTTTCGCAATACTGCTTTCGCTGTTGCCGATGACGGCTGTTGCCGCGGATGGAATCGGGCGGCATCCCGTGGTCCTGGCGGAGCTGCAGGAAGAGTCGATACCGGCGCAGGATCTCGCGGCGCCTGCGAGTCCAGCCGCAGCAGCACCGTCACCCGCAGCGGGCGCGAGTCCCGCCGCAGCAGCGTCGCCGGCCGTCGAAGAAAATCCTGATTCAGATAGTGATGATAGCGAGCAGGAAGATTGGCAGCGGCTGCCTGCGGGCAAACCGTCGGCCGCGGCGCAAACCGCGCCCGCTCAGAAAGAACAACCCGCCGCGGATGAGAATGCGCCTGACAATGATGATGAAGCGGAGCCCAATCCCGCGCAGAATCAGCAGCCGGCAGCGGCAGCGTCGCCCGACCTGGCGCCTGCCCTCGATGCCGGTTCGATCGCAACGACGCCGCAAGTCAGCGACGAGTCGCTGTCACCGCTGATAGACAGCGCGCCAACGCCGGCCCGCGCCGCGTCGTTGAGAATTACCGAGCAGCAGCGAGTCGAGCTCGACCAGGGGCATACCGACGACGCGATTCGCGAGCTGGCGCATGCGATCTCAATCGACCCGAGCAACTCGTACGCATACTTCTACCTCGGCAAGGCGTACGTCGCGCGCAAGGACTACGGCCAGGCGGAGACGTTTTTCAAGCGCGCGGAAATCGGGCTCGCGGCGAATTCCGCGTGGCTCGGCGAGGCTTACGCGTTCGACGGCTTGAGCCTCGAGCAGGACGGTAAATCGGCGGAAGCGGCCGCCGCGTATCAGAAGGCGCTTGCGGCGAGTCCGGGCAACCTGACCGCGCGCGTCGGCATCACACGCGTCGGTGCGGTTATCCCGGCGGCGGCGACTGCTCCCGAGCCCGCGCCAGCGGCACCAGACCTCGATCAACCAGCGCCCGCCGAGCCGGATCCAGCATCGGCGCCCGATGAAGCCCCAGTGCCACCACCGCCAGCGGCACCACCGCCGACGACGAATTGAAAGGAGTTGGAACGCTCAGTTACGCCGGTTCTGGTTCCCTCCCCCACAATGGGGGGAGGGTTAGGGTGGAGGACGATATGCCGCGCGGATGGCTGATGCGCGGCATTTCCGAAGCGTCGCAGAATTTTCAGAACGACAGGTCCTCCACCCGCCGCTCGAAGACGAGCGTCGGCCTCCCCCCACTTAGGGGGAGGCAATCCTAACTGGCGCGAGGTAAGAGTAGGGACTCCTAATCCGAAATGTAGCCGACTCGCTTTCTTGTGTCGTCTCTTTTTTCTGTCATCCTGAGCGCTGCTATGCTGATACTTGGAATTGAATCTTCATGCGACGATGCGGCCGCGGCGGTGATCGAAACTCGCGCGCCGGGAATCGCCGAGATTCGGTCGAGCACCGTCGCTAACCAGGACGATATCCATCGCGCGTACGGCGGTATCGTGCCGGAACTGGCGTCGCGCAATCACGTCGTCACGATCGGGCCGGTGGTCGAGCGCGCGCTCGATGCGGCGGGATGCAAGCTCGCCGACGTCGAGGGAATCGCAGTGACGCGGGGACCGGGATTGGTGGGCTCGCTGCTGGTCGGCCTGATGTTCGCGAAAGGGCTGGCGCAAGCACGCGGCCTCGCGATGGTGGGCGTGAACCATATCGAAGGGCATCTGCTCGCTCCCCTGCTCGAAAATCGAATCGCGATGCCGTACCTGGCGCTCGTCGTCTCGGGCGGACACACCGCGCTGTTCGCCGTCGAGGATTTCGGGCGCTATCGGCGAATCGGGCGCACGCGCGACGACGCGGCGGGCGAAGCTTTTGATAAAGTTGCGAAGCTGATGGGGCTGGGATATCCCGGCGGCCGTGCGATCGACGAGATCTCGCGCCGCGGAAACCGGAAGCGCGTGCGAATCCCGCGCGCTCACGTCAAAGGCGCGCCGATGGATTTCAGCTTCAGCGGCGTCAAGACCGCGGTCGCGACTTTTCTGGCCAGCCCGGGCGGACGCGCCGAGCGGCCCGAAGATCTCGCGGCGAGCTTTCAGGAAGCTGTTGTCGAGATGCTGGTGAAGCCGACGATCGCCGCCGCGCGCGAGCTGGGCGCGGATACGATCGCGCTGACCGGCGGCGTCGCGGCAAATTCGAGATTGCGCGACTGCCTGGCCGAGGCGGCGGCGGCCGACGGGCGGCGGCTGGTCGCGCCGGCGCTGAAATACTGCACTGACAACGCGGCGATGATCGCGCTGGCGGGGAGTTACCGCCTGCTGCGCGGCGAGCGTGACGCTGTTGAGCGTCGACGCGGAAGCCAATCTGGCGCTATGAATTCGGCGGATGACGATCGCACGAAAACCGCGCGCAGTTGAAGAAACACCGTCGCGGCCGGCGTCGGCACTCGCGCGAGTGGGCGTGCGGCCGGCAAAATCGCGCGGCCAGAATTTTCTCACCAGCGCCGGCGTCGCGAATAGAATCGTTGCGGCGGCGGAGCTATCCGAATCCGACGCGGTGGTCGAGATAGGCCCCGGCCTTGGCATCCTGACTGAGAAGATCGTGCCGATGCCGCGGCGCTCGCTGACACTGGTGGAGCTCGACGGTCGGCTCGCAGCGCGGCTCCAGGAGCGCTTCGCAGATGTTCGCGTCGTTAACGCCGATTTTCTCACGATTGATTTCGCCGCGCTTGCCGCTGGGTCGTCCGTCAAGATAATCGGCAATCTGCCGTTCAACGTCGCGGCGGCTATTCTGCATCGGCTATGCGACAACTCGCGCATGATTTCGAGAATGGTGCTGATGTTTCAGCGCGAAGTCGCCGCGCGAATTCGCGCGATGCCGGGCGACGATGCGTACGGCGCGCTCAGCGTGTTCACCGCGCTGTACTGGCAAATCGATTCGCACTTCACCGTCGCGGCCGGCAGCTTCCATCCGCGTCCCAAGGTTGACGCCGAAGTTCTCGTGTTTACGCCGCGCGCGACGCCGGCGTTCGCGAAGATTGACGAGCGCGAGGTGCTCGAGACCGTGCGCGCGTCGTTCTCCGCGCCGCGCAAGACGATTCGCAACGCGCTCAGCCATGCGCTGGGGATCGACAGCCTGCAAACCACGCGCGCGCTCGAGCGCGCCGCGATCGATCCGGGCACTCGCGCCGAGAAACTCGGTGTGCCGGATTTTCTAAGACTCGCGCACGAGCTGCGCCTCGAATTGTCCGGCATGGTTATCGCGCGCGATGCCTGAATTGCCCGAAGTCGAATCGCTGCGCCGAATCCTGATGCGCACCGCGGTCGGTAGAACGATCGTGAGTGTGCGAATCGGCGAGAAGCGCTTGCGCCAGCGCGTCACCGCGAATTTTGGCGGCGCAGTGGCCGGACGGCGAATCGTGAAACTGTCGCGCCGCGCGAAATATCTTATCGTCGAGCTCGACGGCGACCACGTGATGCTCGTGCATCTCGGGATGTCGGGCAGCCTGACCCATCGCCACGACGGCTTCGACGCGGGCGAGTTCGATCCACGCCATGACCATCTCGAGTTTTCGCTCGACGACGCGTCGCGCCTGGTTTACAACGACCCGCGCCGCTTCGGCATGGTTCGCCTGGTTGAACGCGCCGCGTTGGCTTCCACGGCTGAGTTGAAAGATCTCGGCCCCGAGCCGTTGTCGCGCGAGTTCAATGCCGATTATCTGGCCGAGAAGGCGCGCGGCCGGACGGCGGCAATCAAGAACCTGATAATGGATCAAAGAATCGTCGCCGGTATCGGCAATATCTACGCGTCCGAAGTCTTGTTCAGCGCGGGTGTGCGTCCGACGCGACGGGCCGGTCGCGTCACGCGGAGCGAGATCGAAAAAATCGCGGCTGCTGTGCCGGTGATTCTGCGCGCCGCGATTGGCAGCAACGGCACTACCTTTCGCAGCTACCGCGACTCGCGCGGACAGCCGGGGCGATTTGCGTCGCGCCTGCGCGTCTACGGCCGCGACGGAGAACCGTGCTACACATGCTCGACGCCGATCAAAAACGTGGTCGTGGGTCAGCGCGCGAGCTTCTACTGTCCGAAATGCCAGCGCTGACGCGGCTCGAAGGTGCACGGCGATTCATGACGCATCGACTTAAATCCGTTCTTGCTGGCGTTTCTTGTCGCGCTGCTGCCGACGGCGCCTTGTGCATTCGCGCAGAGTGCACCGCAGATCGACTGGAACAAAATCGATTCCGAGGCGCTCGGCTACTTCCGCACTTACCTGCGCTTCGATACTACCAATCCGCCGAGCAACACGGCCGCGGCGATCGCTTATCTCAAGGCGATTCTCGACAAGGAGGGAATCGCAACCGAGACCTTCGAGAGCAAGCCGGGTATGGTGACACTCGTCGCGCGAATCCCGGGACCAGCGGGCGTAAAGCCGCTGCTGCTGATGTCGCACGCCGACGTTGTGCCGACGGTGGCAGCCAACTGGACGCATCCGCCGTTCGGCGCCGACATCAAGGATGGCTACGTGTGGGCGCGCGGCTCGATCGACAACAAGGCGCACGGGATCATGGCGCTGATGACGATGCTCGCGCTCAAGCGCAACGGCGTGGCGCTCCGGCGCGGCGTCGAGATGATGGTGAATCCCGACGAGGAAGCGGGCGGCGACAACGGCGCGACCTGGATGGTGAACAATCACTGGGACGCGATCGACCCTGCCTTCGCGTTCAACGAGGGCGGCGAAGGCGCGCCCGACTGGCTCGGAATCAAGGGTATCGCGTTCACCGTTGCGGTCTCGGAGAAGCGCGTGAACTGGCTGCACGTCACGGTCCGCGGCAAGGGCGGGCATGGCTCGGTGCCGAAGCCCGACAACCCGAATCTCATTTTGATCAACGCGCTGCATCGGCTGCTCGAACATCAGCCGCCGATTCGAATCACGAAAATTTTCGCCGACGCGATGGAATCGGTGGCGCCGCTCGAGCCGGCGCCGGCGTCGTTCCAACTCATGCATCTCGATCAGCCGGGCGACGCGGAAAAGGCTATCGCGGGCGTGCTTAGCCCGTACAATATACAAGCGCTGATGCGCGACACGATTTCGCTGACGATGCTCAACGCGGGATTCAAGGTGAACGTCGTGCCGACCATCGCCGAGGCGGGACTGGACTGCCGCCTGCTGCCGGGCACGGATGCCGTCGCGTTTATGAAACGGCTGCGCGATCTGCTCGGCCCCGGCGACTTCACGATTGACTATCTGCAGCGGCCCGATGACGCGCCGCCGTCGCCAACTTCGGGCGAGGCGTGGGACGCGATCAAGCGCGTGGTCGCGGCTGATTTCAAAGGGGCAATCGTAGTGCCGTGGATGACGACCGGCGGCACCGACTCGCGCGTGCTGCGCGCCAAGGGCGTGCCGGCCTACGGTTTCGTGCCCGTGATTCTCGGCGAGGGGGAAATTTCGCGCATCCACGGCGACGACGAGCGGCTGTCGGTCGATAATCTTAACCGCGGCATCAAGGCCACTTACGATTTGACGACGGACCTGTGCGCCGCGCAAAAATAGCTGCATGGTTGATCTCAAGCTGAAGACAAAAACGCACGTCGAACTGATCGACATCACCGACAAGGTTAATCATGCGCTGGCCGAAATCGGCGCCAGCAGTGGCTTGTGCAACATTTTCGTCACCCACACGACCGCCGCGGTAATCGTTTCCGAGAACTGGGATCCCGACGTGACTACCGATATGCTCGCGCAACTCGAGCGGGTCGTGCCGCGCGAAAATGGCTACCGGCATGGCGAAGGCAACTCGCAGGCACATATTCTGTCCGTGATGCTCTCGACTTCGATCAACATCCCGATCCGTCGCGGCAAGCTTGCACTCGGCAAATGGCAGGGCGTGATGTTCGTCGAGCTGGACGGTCCGCGCGAGCGCAACCTGATCGTGAGCGTGGCGGCTGTGGCTCCACAGCATAAAGGGGAGGCGCGATGAACCTCGACGTGCCCACCGGAATTGGCGCCGCGTTCGCCTTCATCTTCGGCGCGAGCGTCGGCAGTTTCGTCTGCATGGTTGCGTTTCGCCTGCCGCGCGATCTTTCGATCGTCTCGCCGCGCTCTTATTGCGAGAGTTGCGAGCGCGCGCTGCCGTGGTGGGCGAACATCCCGATTTTCGCGTATCTCGGATTGAAAGGGCGATGCGTCATGTGCGGCGCGCCGATTCCATTCCGTCATTTCCTGGCCGAAGTTGGCCTCGCCGTCATCGCACTGTTTCTGTTCCTCGCGTTCCCGCTGCCAGACGCGATCGCGCGCTTCGTGCTATGCGCCGCGCTGTGGATCGTCGCGATCATCGACTACGACTGGCGGCTGATTCCCAACATCATCACCTGGCCCGGCATGCTGGTCGGTCTCGTCCTGGCGTCGCTGATGATGCCGGAGATCGGCTGGAAGAGTTCGCTACTCGGAATCATCCTGGGCGGCGGCGTGCTGTTCGGCACCGGCTATCTGTACCAGCTCGTGCGCGGGCGCGAGGGCGTCGGCCTCGGCGACGTGTGGCTGCTCGGGATGGTGGGCGGATTTCTTGGCTGGCCCGGCGTTCTGTTCACGATGTTCTTCGGTTCGTTAATTGGCGCGGTCGGCGGAATCGTGTTCGCGGTCGCGGGCGGCGGATCGACAGCGCCCGCTCCGCTCGGCGAGCCCGCGAGCGATCCCGAGGAAGCGGACGTCTCGATTTTGCGCACCGAAGTTCCGTTCGGCCCGTACCTGGCGCTGGCCGCCGGCGTCTACGCGGTGTTTCAGCCGCAACTGGCGCATTGGTATCTTAGCTAGAGCACGATGGCGACGGGGGTATTCATCACGCTCGAAGGCGTCGAAGGCAGCGGCAAGACCACGCAGGCCGCGATTCTCGGCGACGCGCTGCGCAAAGATGGGCACCGCGTAACGGTCACGCATGAGCCCGGCGGCACGCGCGCCGGCGAGACAATTCGCGCGATCTTTCTCGATCCCGCCGTTTCGCTCGACGTCGCCGCGGAGTTGCTGCTGGTGCTGGCCGATCGCGCGCAGCATGTGCGCGAAAAGCTGCGGCCCGCGCTCGCGTCGGGCGAGATAGTTATCTCCGATCGCTATTCCGATTCGACGACCGCCTACCAGGGCTACGCCCGCGGCGTCGATCTCAAGGTGCTGCAGGAGCTGAACCGGCTCGCGACCGACAACGTGACGCCCGACCTCACTATCGTGCTCGATCTGAAGGTCGAGACCGGCCTGGAGCGCACGCGCGCGCGCGCGAAAGGCACTGGCCGCGGTTCCGATCGTTTCGAGGGCGAGCGCGCCGAATTTCATCGCAAAGTCCGCGACGGTTTCCTGGCGATCGCGAAAGCCGAGCCGTCGCGCGTCGTCGTGCTGGATGCAGACCGCCCAGTAGCCGCCGTCACCGCAGACATCCGCCGCGCGGTGGACGCCCTGCTCGCGCGGCGCTGACGTATTGCGATGACCCGGTTTAATTACAAGCACCCCTACGCGTGGCGAACACGCCTAAGAGAACGGCTTCCGAGTCGTTTTGCGGATCCCGGTCGCCGTTTTATATGTGGATTGCCAAGGGTGAAGACTGCGAGCAAGTCGGCGCGGAACACCATTGGTACAATCAAGACGGTGCGACGAGCGCTTGCTATCACTGTAATGTGGTGAGGGCGGGTCAGCTTTGGCAAAAGGATGGAACGGATTCAAGGTGACCGACTATCTAGAATCGCTGTGTCGCTGACTTCCATACTTGGGCATCGCGAAATCGCAACGCGGTTGGTGGCTGAGATTCGCAACCGCCCGTCGCATGCTTACCTGTTTGCGGGGCCGCGCGGAGTTGGTAAGTCGCTCGTCGCGAACAGCCTTGCGCATGCGCTGATGTGTGAGCGGGCGCCTGGTGAGAATTTTTGCTGCACCGTTGCGCGATGCCCTGTCCGAATTGCGCCGCAGACCGAGCGCACGCGGGCGCGTGCCGGCGACAGTGACGGTCCGCGATGTGATTGCTGTTCGGCATGCGTGCAAATCGCGACGGGCGTGCATCCCGATTTCACGTACATCTCGAAGCCGGTCGGGCGCAGCGAAGTTCTGATCGACCAGGTCCGTGAGCTGATTGCGCGCCTCGGAATCCGGCCGTCGCGCTCTCCGATGCGCGTGGCGATCATCGACGACGCCGAGGCTCTGGGTCCTCCCGCGCAGAACGCGCTGCTGAAGACGCTCGAGGAGCCGCCCGGCCACGCTATCATCATCATGGTCTCCGCCAGCGAGCGCGCGCTGCTCGACACTGTGCGATCGCGCTTGCGCACGGTGCGATTTCCCGCGCTGGGGCCGGCCGAACTCGAGGCGATACTTGCCGCTCATGGTGTAACCGACAAGGCGCGCGCCAGCGCGCTCGCACTGCTGGCGCGAGGTAGTGCGGCGAATGCGATCGCGCTGGCCGACGGCGCAGAACCGCCGATGAAGGAGCTGATCGACGCGCTGAGTGCGGCCAAGTCGATCGATTTTGCCCGCGCGCAATCGATTGCGCAGGAGTTCTTTGCCAATCGCGATGCGGCGGCCGGCAATTTCGAGCTGCTCGCGCGACTGCTCGAAGAAATACTATGCTACAAGCTGCTCAAGACCGACTTCGTGGCCTTTCCGCCCGAAGCGCGGTCGAAGCTGGTGAGCCTGGCGAATAGTCTCGAAGTCGAGGCGATTGTGAAATGTATCGACGCGGCGGTGCGCGCCAACTTTGCGGTTGGGGAGAACGCAAATCCGCGTATGCAGGCCGAGAACTGGTGGACGATAGCCGGGCACGCGATGCGGGGTGAGTAGAAGATAGTGGCAGATATCGATCCGTTTGAAGGCGCGCCGGCGCCGCCGAAAATCGTCGCGGTCAGTCTCCAGCAGACCGGCCATCTGTATAATTTCCTGGCCGGCGACCGCGAGTTGCGCCGCGGCGAGCGCGTGCTGGTCGAGAGCGAGGCGGGCGCGCGCGTCGGCACGGTGGAGATAGAACCGCACGAGCCCGCGCGCTCGATCGATCTCTCGGCGCTGCGTCCGATCATCCGGATGGCGAGCGACAACGACTTTTATCTCGAACAGGAAAACCTGTCCCGCGAAGCGAATGCGCGGCGCATGTGCGTCGAGCGGATTCGCGAGCGGCGGATCCAGATGAAGCTGGTGAGCGCCGACTACACTTTCGACGGGCGCAAGGTGACCTTCTATTTCGTCGCCGAAGGCCGCGTCGATTTCCGCGACCTGGTGCGTGATCTCGCCAACACGCTGCGCGTGCGGGTCGAGATGAAGCAGATTGGCGCGCGCGACGAGACCAAGGTCACGGGCGGGCTGGGCCCGTGCGGCCGCGAGCTGTGCTGCTCGAGCTGGCTGCGCGACTTCGAAGCGGTCACGGTGAAGATGGCGCGCGAGCAGGGCCTGGCGCTCAATCCTTCGCGGCTGGCCGGGATGTGCGGGCGGCTGAAATGCTGCCTGCGCTACGAATACGCAACTTACGTCGAGCTCAAGCGCGCGCTGCCCAACCTCGGCAAGCGCGTGCAATGCGTCAAGGGCGACGGCAAAGTGGTCCGCCAGAATATCCTCAAGCAGACCGTTCTCATCCAGCGCGAAGAAGACGGCGGCGTGGTCGAAGTAACGCTGGAAGACCTCGTCGCGTCGCGCCCGCAATAGTCCCGTTTTCGACGCAAGAGTGTCGCGTCGCGGGACCATAGCCGGTGACGCGATGCCCAAGCCGGCAACAGAAAGTAGTCGCGCCGCAATCGTCCAGCCTTCGCTGATTCGTCACACGACACGCTAACCTCCGCTCTTTCAAATCACCCACTGCAGCCGATCGCGTCGCGTCTCGAATGGCGCGCAGGTACGGAGTTTGCTCGGTAAGCGGGAGCCAAAAATCGTGAAAATTGTCGGACCCGGTTGCTTCGAACGGTAATAGCGAGTAGAAATTTGCTACTCTTAGTTAATTTAACGCACGGTTGGCGTCAGGAAGAGGAAGAAACTCACGTCCGCGGAGGCTTGGAATAAACAATGCGCCGATCGATGAAGTACTTGAAGCGAAATGTCCGCCTGCGCAACTCGATGGTGTTGGCTGCGCTTGCGATCCTATTGCTTTGCGGCGGTATCAGCAGCAACAAAGCTTTGAGCCAAACCACTCCCGAGAAAGCCACCCCCAGCGCCCAATGCACGGCGGGCAATCAGTTCACGCTCGAGAACCGCAACAACTACCCGATCTGGCTCGGCGAAACCGTCAATTCGGGAAACATCGTCGAGCCTCCGCTGGGCTGGAAGCTGGAGGCGGGCAGCAGTGCCAGCCTGTGCACGACGCCCCCCTTTACCACCGGCCGTTTCTGGGCCCGCACCGGAAACCGTTTTCGATGACCTTTACCAGAGCGGTGCCGCGACCGGATCGACCCGCGCGAATGCCTTCACGAAGTCCGGCGCGGACACCGATTGCCGTGGTTTAACCGGCAACACTTACGACTGCATCGGCGGCGTATGCATGGTCGATTGCAGCGGACAAGGCACCAACGGAGATACGTTCTGCCAGGGGCAGATCCGGCAGATCCCCGGCGATCAGACCGCTATCTGCACCAACAATGAGCCGGGGAGCAAATACGTTTGCAGCTACAACAGTGGGAGTTGTCTGCAAGACGGGCGATTGCGCCGGACTCTACCAATGCCCGGGAACCTGGACCAACGGCGGTGTCCGCACTCCCTGGATGGTGTCCGGGAACGCTCCCGCTACGCTCTTCGAACCGACCAGCGACAGCCTGACCAGCGTGAACTACGACGTGAGCAACGTCGGCGGCTATAACGACGAGATACGCGTCACTGTTTCGCCGCAACTCAAGCCCGACGCGCAGGCTACCAACAACTGCTATGAGCCGGCCTGCGTGAGCGATCTCAACCAGGGATGTCCGCTCAACCTGCAAATTACCGAGGCTCCGACCACGACGGTGGGCCCGGTCAAGTGCAGGGGCGGCTCCGGGCTCTATTGCAACAGCGGGGCTTGCGAGCCGTGCACCTCTGGCAGCGGACAGTCGTGCGACGCGGGTAATTCAATGACCTGCGTAATAGGATGCAACGATCCCGGCGACCAGTGCGCATTGAACCCCGCCAACGCCGCCAACCTCGACTGCTATACCGTTATTCCAAGTCCCACTGGCGGCGGCTGGACGGCCGACGGCTCGACCTACGACGACATGTACGAAGCCGCGAACAAGAGTACTATGTGGACAGTCACACCGGTACCGCGTTGTCCTCGCAGAACCAGGGCAACCCGGTCTGCTGGAGTGATCCAAAATTCGCCCCTGTTCCCAATATCGACTGCACGCCGGACCAGGTCTGCGACACCCGCGGACTTCTCGACCCTTGCATTCGCCCGGGAATTGGCGTGTGCGTTTACCAAAAGGCCAAAACTCCGAAGGGCGACATCGGCGGTTTGTCTCCGCAGAATAATTGCCCCGCTGATGGAACTCAGGGTGCTGCATGCGGCAATTACGGCGTCAAGGGCTATCCCGACGCTCTCGGCTATACCTGCAACGCCGTCACGATCAACAAGGGCGGTTACAAGAAACAGGCTACCATGGCGTGTGTGCCGCCCTTCGATCCCGGTGGTTGGCCTCGGCAGCTATGAGACCAATTCTTCCCCCCCCAAGCACCCCGCTATACAGCGGAACCGGCAGCACCCTGAATCCTGAATGGCTGGCGGCGGCACAGTGGGCAACGGGCAACGGGGCGTCGGCCGGAAAGCCGTCCTATGAATACTTCTCGAACGCCTGTCCGAATGCCTACGCATGGACCTACGACGACAATGCCGGCGGCCTCGCGTGCAACACCTCCACCAACTCCGGAGGAACCAGACTGTCAACTTCACAGTTAAATCGGACCAGGCTCGGGACCGCCCGCTCCCAGCGTGACTCCGACTGCAACTCCGACCACGTCGCCGACGGCGACAGCGACTGCGACGGCGACCATATCGCCGACCGCGACTGCGACCGTGACGGCGACGATCGCCGACCGCGACCGCAACTTCGACGGCGACTGCCACGCAACCGCCACTGGACAACCAGCCACGCCACCGCTGACGTCAACCTCCCGACCGCCACTCAACCGGGCGACTGCCACCGCCACGCCGACAGCTACTGCAACCTCGACGCCGACTGCAACCGCCACGATCCGCAACGGGACTGCGACGCCGACAGCTACGTCGACCGCAACTGCGACCTCGACGGCAACCGAGACTATCACCGCGACCCCCACGACCCGACGGCTACCGCCACGACGACGCAGTCCGACCCCGACCGGAACACCCGGCTGCACGCCGCCGTTCGGTTACCTGCAAACCAACCCCGACGGCACGCTCGCGTTCGGCGACGTCAAGGCCGACGGCTCGGTAAAAGGCGTCGCTCATGGTCACGAATATCGAACCGTCGGCGACGCTTACGCTCTCGTCAAAAATTCAGACTGGAGATGCAAAGGACTTTTCAGTGGTGGGCGGAAGCTGCACGACGCACAAGAAGTTGGCCGCCGGCGATACCTGCAACTACAAGCTCAAGCTGAAGGGCAACAAAAGCGATCAGGGCACTGCGGTCAACTCGAACCTTGTGATCACCGGAATGTTCGGTCCAGGCGTGTGCCCAATGGGCGACATGCAAACAGTCACGGTAACTCTTGCAGGCTTTGTGAACGCAGCTGGTGCGGGCAACCAACCCGGTAACTCTCGATGATGGCGCGGACGTAACTGCGATCGATACGGCGCGGGCGGGATCTTAACGGACCGCCCGCGCCTGTTCTTTGTCCGCGCATCTCTTGGTAGATCACGAATCTATTCCAGAGCTTTGCGTAGCGTCGGCGAAGCACCAGAGCAGAGGCAGAATCGTGAATCGCGCGCGGAAAATGCGCGCTGCATAAGGACCCTCACCTTCATCCTCTCCCTTACAGGGAGAGGAGACAGAACCTCGACCTGGTTATGCAAAGGTCTCCTGCAAGGAGACCTTTGCGTAACCGCTGCGATGCGGCTGCGATATACCTCTCCCCCTGGTCCGCGCGTTACTGACGCGCGGACTGCAGTTCCAGGTCGCGGTACTCCTACCGGCGCACTCCGCGCCGCACTATCGGGATAAGCGGCTTCGGAATCTGACTGCCGATTATCGCGTTTGTGATGTCGAAGCAGGTGGCCGCGAGATCCGGCTGCAGCAGCACCAGCGCGATAGGCCCGGCGCCCAGGCTCGAAGTGTCGAGACCCGAGGACTCAAGGGTCAGATTCCATTCGCCGCAGAAATCTCCTGAGCTCGGTTTCACCACGACCAGTTTCGACGAGACGGGATACGGGGACGATTGAGCGAAAGTCCCGTAGCTGTGGTGATTAACCGTTTGGGTCGCGAAGGTCATCATCGCATCCAGTACTTCGGTGCCGGCGATAAAATCCGCGCAGGTGCCCGGGAAAGACCTCGACGCCGAAGCCACTGTTGAGCGCATCCTGCTGCGGCCCGCAGGTTGGAGCGCCATTCTCGAAGAAGGTCAGCGCCAGGTTGATATCATCCGAGTCTGGACTGGTGCTGCGCGCTACCTGCAGCCGTTCGGTATGCGGCACGAGCCCGAAAGCAGCATTCGGTAACCCGTCAAATTCGTACGCACCACTGTCGCAGAAGATCGGGCTGTTGGGCCGAAAAAAGAGCCGCTGGTCGGACAGCACCGGGTGGCCGAATTGATCGGTGCAGTCCGTGTCGAGGCCGATAGCCGGGCTGCCCGATACGAGCGCGACGGTCTGCGTCGGGCCGCCATTGTTCTCCAATCCTGACCCATCCAGCCCCGGCGCCTCGACATAACTCGTGCTCTGAGTGAAGTTGCAACTGCTGTCGTCGGAAATGTTGAAACCGGCGTCGATATTTTCCGTCGCCGGAAAGCCGCTGCAGTTTGCACCCGACGATCCCAGCTTGAAAAGGCAGGCTTTCATGAGGGTAGGCGAACTACTGTTGAGGGCGCCCCCTATCCCATTGTTGCCGTCGAAGGTGGTGTTTGTCAGGTAGATTATCGAACCGTCGTTGTAGATTCCGCCGGCGTAGTCAGCGCTATTGAAAGCAAAGGTCGTGTTGGTTATCTCGACCGTGGGGCCATCGGTGAAGATAGCGCCGCCGTAGTAAGCGCCCGTATTGTTGGTGAAGAGGCAGTTATTAATCTGCAGATCATCGCAGTCGGCATAGATGGCGCCGCCGCCATAACTCGCATCACCGTTGGCGACGGTCAGGTCGTCAAGAATGAAGGTGGTGTTCTCGGCGTCAAACACCTCTACACTCGCTCCACTGATTATGACGCCGGGAGCAGTCGACGGACCCTCTATCTCCAGAACAGAGTCGGTGATGGTCAGCTGTACGTTAACCGTAATCGTGCCGGTGACTGAGAATTCAATGGTGTCGTTTCCAGTTCCCGCCGCGCAATCGCTTGGGGAAGCTGTCGCGTGATTGTTGGCCGACGCGACTGCATCATGCAGAGTACAGTGACCCGACACGCTGCCCGAGGCGAGCGTGTCGACAGTTATAAGGGCGGCGCGCGCAGACCCCGGCATAACGAGGAACAGAGTTGAGAGCGCAATCGCACGAAGCGCAAAGCGCCAATTTCTATCCGCCATGGACCCCCCAAAGCAGCACTCAGGCCGCGTCTGCAAATTTGACCCGCTGATTAACTATCGGTTTACAAAACTCTCACCGCTTGTCAGGTAGGAGTCAATCGAGTAGCAGGCGCCGTACGAAAAAAAGCGGGCGGGATGCCATCGACATCCCGCCCGCAATCTTTGCCCTTTCCCGGGCATTATTGACGCCTGGGGAGCAGTCTCAGGTTACGTTGTTCCTACCGGCGCTCCACGCTACGGCTTCGAGTTCATATCCGCCTTTCCGGTCGCTGGATCGACGGGATATGAGAGGTGCTCCTGCACGATGAACCATTTGCCGTTGATCTTCTTGTAGCCGTCGCTGACGCGAAGAGTCACGTCGATTGGTTTGCCGTTCTTACCGGTGCCGCTGTAGTGCTGGATATTGTGGCCGAGCTTTCCGTTTGCAGTGACACTAAGGTCGGACATTTCCGCCTTCAGCGGCCCCTGGAACGACGCGATGAAGCCTTCGTTATCTGCACGCCATGCCTTGATCCCAACGTACTGCCGAGGCGGAATCGCGTCGAAGATAAACAGCGTGTCATCCTGAAGGTATGCAGCGAGCGCCTTGTCCAGGTCTTTCTGCCCGAATGCCTCCATCATAGCGGCTTCCATCGCCCGGATTTCCGCTTCGTCGCTTTCTTTCGCGCTCGACGGTTGCGTGAAAACAAACAAGGCGGGCGCGCCCGCGACGAGACCTGGCATCACCAATTTTTTCATCGAGGTTTCTCCCTTCGCGTTTCTGTTTGCCGAAAGCAAAAAGAGGCGGGCAGGATGCCATCGACATCCCGCCCGCAATCGTTGCCCTTTCCCGCGCGTCACTGACATTCGGGAAGCAGTTTCAGGTTACGCTTACCTACCCCGGCGAACTCCACGCCGCACCACCGGGACCAGCGGCGGCGGGATCTGTTTGCCGATTATCGCGTTTGTGATGTCGAAGCAGCTGGCCGCGAGGTCCGGCTGCAGCAACACCAGCGCGATAGGCCCAGAGCCCAGGCTCGAAGTGTCGAGACCCGAGGACTCGAGGGTGAGATTCCATTCACCGCAGAAATCTCCCGAACTCGGCTTCACCACGACCAGCTTCGCCGAAACGGGATACGGGGACGACTGAGCGAAAGTCCCGTACATGTTGTGATTAACCGTATGGGTGGCGAAGGTCATCATCGCATCCAGCACTTCGCTGCCCGAGACAAAATCTGCGCAAGTGCCCGGGAAGACCTGGACGCCGAAGCCGCTGTTGAGCGCATCCTGCTCCGGCCCGCAGGTTGGAGCGCCATTCTCGAAGAAGGTCAGCGCCAGGTTGATCTCATCTGAGTCGGCTGCCGTGCCGCGTGCTACCTGCATCCGTTCTGTTCCCGGCACGATCCCGAAGCTCGCGCCCGGAACCCCGTCAGATTCGTACGCACCGCTGTCGCAGAAGGTCGGGCTGTTGGGCCGGAAAAAGAGCCGCTGATCGGTTAGCACCGGGTGACCGAACTGATCGGTGCAGTCGGTGTCGTAGCCGATAGCCGGGCTTTTCGGGCTCAGGTCCAGCGAGATCGTTGAGGTCGGGCCCCCATTGGCCATCAATCCTGACCCATCCAGTCCGGGGAAGAGATTAACTTGACTGTGGCCCGAGGTGAGGTTGCAAGTGCTGTCAGTAGCGATGTTGTAACCTACGTCGTCGAGGTTCGACAATGTTGAAGCAGCGCAGTTTCCGCCTGAGACGCCGCTTTTGAAAATGGTGGCTTTAAAGTCGATGGGGCTCCCTGCGTACAGGCTTCCACCATCTCCCGCTGGCGCAGCGTTCCCCGAGAAGGTGTCGTTGGTGAGGTACATCGTCCCGCTATCGGAGTAAATCGCGCCGCCGGCTTCGTCAACGGTGTTGCTGACGAAGGTGTTATTGTTGATCTCCGCGGTGTCGCCCTCGAAGAAGATCGCACCGCCGAAATCTGCAATATTATCGACAAATAGGCAGTTGTTAACCTGCAGATCTTCGACGTCGGCCAGGATAGCGCCGCCGAACCCAAATTCGCCGTTCATGATCGTCACGTTGTTCAGGATGAACGTGGTGTTGTCGGCGTCAAACGCCTCGACAAACCCGACCAGGAGAAATACACCGGGAGAAGTCGTCGGTCCCTCGATCTGAGAGTGGGGTCCGTAATCGTGAGCGTCGTATCAACCGGGGATTGTGCCGGTGACTGAGAACACTATCGTGTCGTTATCTCCGGATCCCGCTGTGCAATCGCTGCCCGGTGCTGACGCCTGATTATTGGCCGAGGTTAACGCGTCCTGCAGTGTACATGCGCCCGCGACGCTGCCCGAGGCCAGCGAATTACCGTGATAGACGCGGCACGCGCCGACCCCGACATCACCAGGAAGAAAAATGATAACGCAATTGCACCGAGCGCAAAGCGCCGATTCCTATCTGCCATGGACCCCTCCCCGCGGCATGCTCGCCGCGTCGGCAAATTCCCACCAGTTAACTGACTCTGGCGCTGTTTAACGGACTCTCGCACGTCGCCGGGCTAGAGTCAATCGGGGTAGTTTACGCCCGCGAAAGGCGCGGATGTGCGCCTATGTCGGCATCCTACCACAATCGTTCACTTTTCCGCGTTCCTGTGATACTAGAGAACGTCGTCTTAGTTTAAGTCACTTTACCGCACGGTCACGCATCCGGATCGCTGTGACCGCGTGAACCCTGCTGCGCGTTTCGCATACAATCAGGCCGATGGCCGCACGCATCCATATCACCAGCGCGATCGCTTACAGCAACGGGCGGCCGCATATCGGTCATGCCTACGAACGCTGGCGACCGACGCCTTCGCGCGTTTTCAGCGCCGCAAGCTCGGCGCCGCCAACGTCACCTTCGTCACCGGCACCGACGAGCATGGCGACAAGAACAAGCGCGCGGCCGAAGCTCTGGGGATTCATCCAAAGGCGTTCGCCGACAACATCAGCGCACTGTTTCGCGAGGGCTGGGCCGCGCTCGACTCAGCTACGATTATTTCGTGCGCACCACCGATCCTGTGCACCAGGCGTTCGTGCAGAAGATGCTCGCGCGCACCTACGAATCCGGCGACATCTACTTCAAGGACTATGAAGGCCTCTACTGCGTCGGCTGCGAGCGCTTTTATACTGAGAAAGAATTACTGCCAGGCAACGTGTGCCCGGTGCACAACACCACGGTCGAGCTGATCAAGGAAGGCAACTACTTCCTGAAGCTCGAGAAGCATCGCGCGACGATTCGCCGCAACATCGAGAAAAATCCCGACTTCATCCGCCCCGAGCGCTATCGCAACGAGGCGCTCCGGATGCTCGACGACCCGCTCGAGGATCTTTGCATCTCGCGGCCCAAGGCGCGCCTCGACTGGGGCATCACGCTGCCGTTCGACGACAAGTACGTGACTTATGTCTGGTACGACGCCTTCTGGGCCTATGTCAGCGAGCTGCCGGACACCAGCGACGCGGCGTTGAAGGAGATCCTGCCGGTCACCCAGCATTTCATCGGCAAGGACATCTTGAAGACGCACGCAGTGTACTGGCCCGCGATGCTGCTGGCGGTCGGTTTGCCGATCTATCGTCACCTGAACGTCCACGGCTTTTTGAATTTCGGCGGCGCGAAGATGTCGAAGAGCTCGGGCAGCACGCTGGATCCGGTCGCCTATCAGCAAAATATCGGGCCCGACGTGTTGCGCTTCTTCATCCTGCGCGAATTCACCTACGGCCTCGACGGCGACTTCAGCGAAGAGCGGGTTATTGATCGCTACAACTCGGACCTGGCCAACGACTTAGGCAACCTGACCAGCCGCGTGCTCTCGATGGCGGCGCGATACTTCGAAGGCGCGGTCACGGCGGCTCCTGGAGCGGGCGGCGACACGCTTGACGTTGCGCTTGCCGAAACTTTCGCCTCGCTGCCGTCGCGAATCGCGCCGCTGGTCGAGGAACTCGCGTTCAATCGCGCGCTGGAAGCCATCTGGCAGGCGCTCGACGCGGCTAACAAATATATCGTCGCGACCTCGCCGTTCACGCTCGCCAAAGACGCGGACAAGCTGCCGCGCGTCGCGCAAATTCTCGCCAACCTGGTCGAAGGACTGCGCGTCGTCGCCGACAGCCTCGAGCCGTTCATGCCGGTCACGTCGAAAAAAATTCTCGGCCTTCTCAACGTCGACGAGAACCTCGCGCGCGCGCCGTACGGCGAAGGCATCAAGCCGGGCCATCGCGTAAATCCGACGACGCCGCTGTTCCCGCGCATCGACAAGAAAGCGCGCCCCTGATGGTCGTCGATACGCATTGCCATCTTGCCGACGCGAAGTTCAGTGGCGACGTTGAGGATGTGATCGCGCGCGCGTTCGCGGCGGGTGTTGCGCAGATCATCTCGGTCGGTGCGATCGGACCGATCGAGAACGATCGTTTGACCGTCGAGATTGCCGAGCGCCATGAAAATATTTTTGCTGCGGTCGGAGTGCATCCGCACGACGCGAAGGATTGCACGCCTGAGCGAATCGCGCAGTTGCGTGCGCTGGCTGCATCGAAGAAGGTCGTCGCGATCGGCGAGAGCGGGCTCGATTTCCATTACATGCACTCGCCGCCTGAGGCGCAGGAAGCGTCACTGCGCGCGCATCTTGCGCTCGCCGCTGAACTCGGTCTGCCAATCGTCATTCATTGCCGCGACGCAGAGCGGCGGCTGGTCGAGATCGTGCGCGAAACCGGGATCGGGCGGCGCGGCGGCGTGATTCATTGCTTCACCGGCGACATCAACGCGGCGCGCGAATTTCTCGAGCTCGGTTTCTGCATCTCGTTCTCGGGAATCATCACGTTCAAGAATTCCACGCCGATTCGCGAGGCGGCGGCAATCGTTCCGCGCGACCGCGTGATGGTCGAGACGGACGCGCCCTATCTCGCGCCCGAGCCGTATCGGGGCAAGCGCAACGAGCCGGCATATGTGACTCGCACGCTCGAAGTGCTGGCGAATCTTCGCCGCGTCGATGCGCGTGATCTAGGCGCGCAAGTGATCGCGAACGCATCGCGCGTGTTCAGGCTTCCGCAACCCGCGAAACGCGATCGATCCTAACCTCTCCTTGTCCGAGGAGAGGTCGGCGTAAGCCGCGCAGCGGTGTCGCCGGGTGAGGTGCAACGCAAGACGGTGCACATACGCCTACTCGTTTAATCGCGGTTGATGGACCCTGGGGCCGCCGTGGGACGCATCACCTGTGTCAGGCATGCTGAAAACAGGCAGCCAGGCGTGATTGCGACTTTATGCGTCCCACCTCTCCCGGATGCAAAAGACGTCCTGAAATTGTTGCTTGTTCCTTAGTTCCTTCGATTTCGTTCACCTCACAAATCGGATCGGGCGGGGTTGTAGTCATCAGGGAGATAAAACGATGATACCTACAATCCAGATTGATGAGGCGCGGTTCGGCGAAGTTGCCGAGCGGGTTGCGGAGCACGAGATTGGCGACGGCGTCAGGCTTGCGCAGGCGTGCCTGCTCGAGGAAATCCTCGGCGTGGTTTTCGGATCGATCACGCTGTGGTACTTGGTGACTTCGCTGGCCGCGCTGGCCTGAAACACGATGCCGACCTTCACTCTCAAGTTGCCGCCGCCGTTCGAAGAGGCGGTCAAAACCATGGAGCGCGAGATCATGCGCTTCCTCGTGCGCTCGACCGGCGATCGCGAGGACGCGATGGACTTGTTCCAGGAGACGTGGCTGCGCGCCTATCGCGCGTATCCGACGCTGCAATCGGAAGACGGATTGCGGCCGTGGATTTATCGAATCGCATCGAACCTGTGCCGCAATCGCGCGCGCGATCGGATGCGCCGCGGGCGCGTGATCGCGAGCGAGTCCGCCGACGGCACCGAGCTTAGCAATCGCGCAGGCGCATCATCTCAATGGCGGCGGCCCTGAAGGCGCGCTCCATTTGAAGAGATCGATCGCGCGGCTGCCGGGCAAGCAGGGGCAGGCGTTGATGATGCGCAAGTTCGCGGGACTCGAATATGCCGAGATCGCGACGGCGCTGGACTGCTCGGCCGAAAGCGCGCGCGCCAGCGTTTACCAGGCGCTGAAAAAACTCAGGCTCGAAGAGTAATCAAGATGAAAAGCAATCGAACCTCAATTGAAGTGAAAGAGAGCGCGCCGATCGACGACCGCGTGCTCGACGCGATGATCGTGCAGACCCGGCCGCGCATCGAGCGCGCGATGAAGATATTGCGGCGGCCGCAGGCGCGCGTCGGCGTGATCCCGTCGCAGCTTGGCCGCCTGCTGGTGGCCGAGAGCGACCGCGGTATCGCAGCGATTCACTTTCTGTGGACCGACGGCGCCGAGCGCACGCTCGCGATGCTCCGCAAGAAATTCGATCTGATCGAGAACGAGCCGAGTGCGCGCCGGATCGAAGCGGAAATCGAGCGCGTGTTCGAGGGCGACTTCAGCGCGATGGACCATCCGCTGGATTTGAGCCTGGTCGAAAGCGATTTCAAGCGCCGCGCGTACACCTCGCTGCGAAAAGTTCCGCCCGGCGCCGTAATCACCTATCACCAGCTCGCCGCGACGATTGGACAGCCCGACGCCCAGCGCGCGGTCGGCACCACGATGGCGACGAATCCGATTCCGATCTTCGTGCCGTGCCATCGCGTGATTCGATCCGACGGAACGATCGGCAACTACGGCGGCGGCGTCGACAACAAGATCAAGCTGCTGCGCGCGGAGGGATTCGAAGTCGGGCGCGACCTGCGCTTGCCGACGCTCGCCGTGATGGGGCATCGACGCACGGGAATCTACTGCCGGCCGGACTGCTCGGCCGGGATGCGCGCGGATCCGTCGCGGGTGCTGATTTATGCGGATTCGAAATGCGCGCGGCACGAGGGGCTGAGGGCATGCAAGCTGTGCAAGCCCGAGTGAACAATCCACGCACACATTCAGAATCTTGAATCGCGCGCGGAATCAATGCGCCGCCTGAACCCCTAGACCCCTTCCCCTGGTGGAAGGGGAACCGGATTCGAGAGAATCCTCTCCCTCACGGGGAGAGGAGACCGGTTCGAAAAACGAAAAGAGCGACGCCTTATTTGGCGCCGCTCTTTTTTCTTCGGTCGCGCGGTCCGATTACTCGGTTTCCGACTGCGACTTCATCTGTTGGATTTCCTGGCGTTGATTCTCGATCTCTTGCTGTTGCTGCTCGACCTGCTGCTGGGTCTGCGCGTTGGCGTCCTGCGTATTCTGCATCGAATTGCCGACTACGTAGCCGGTACCACCGCCCAGAAGACCGCCGATCGCAGCGCCCGCGAGAGGATGGCCCACCGCCGCCCCGACAATCGCGCCGCCACCTGCGCCCAACGCAGTACCGCCGAGGGTGCCTTCTTCACGCGTCGAAAGCGGCTGCCCTGTGCATCCTGCAAGAACGAGAGTTCCCGCCAGCGCCAAACTCATGATTGCTGCCATACTTTTGCGCATAATGAGAACCTCCATCTTCCAATGAGTATACGTCAGCCGAGCTATTCGGTTTCCTGTTGTCACTTCAATTGTTGAATCTGCTGACGCTGTTCTTCCAATTGTTGTTGTTGCTGCTGAATCTGCGCCTGGGTCTGCTGGTTGGCGTTCTGCTGATTCTGCATCGCATTGCCAACCGCGAAGCCGCCTACACCGCCGGCCGCCGCTCCTATCGCGGCACCTGCCAGCGGTGCGCCGACCGCAGCGCCGATAATCGCGCCGGTGGCAGCGCCGATACCCGCGCCGCCCAGGGTCCCCTCTTCACGCGTGGACATCGGGTCGCCGGTGCATCCTGCAATCAGAACCAGGGCGGCCAAAGCCATTGCGGCCGTTGCGATTGCATGTATGCGCATAGCCGTCGCCCGTCCGCTATTCGGTTTCGCTCTGACTCTTCAACTGCTGAATCTGCTGCTGCTGGCTCTGGATCTGCCGTTGCTGATTGCTGATCTGCGCCTGGGTCTGAGCATTTTCATTTTCCCGATTCTGCATTTCATTGCCGACCGCATATCCGCCCAGCGCGCCGATACCGCCGCCGATAGCCGCACCAGCCAACGGATTGCCGACCGCGGCGCCGATTATCGCGCCGGTTGCGGCTCCCACGCCGGTGCCGATGAACGTGCCCTTCTCACGGGTCGAGAGCGGCTCTCCAGAGCATCCCACGACAGTCACGATCGCAATCGCCACGCACAGACCCTTAATCAACGAAGCCACATTTGTCCGCACGAGCATCCTCCTTAGACTGATGAGCAGTTTTCATGCCCGCGGCGGCTCGGTATTTTCCCAGCCTGCAGCGGGGGTGTCTCTCTTTTCCGACGCTAGTTTTCTACCTTCTGCGCGGGCGATCAACCATATCGAACATTCACGCTTCACCGGAAATTTTACCGATTTCCTGACCCGACGCCATAAACGAATATTCATCTTCGAGGGTTACCGCAACCATCACGGCACTACGGCGAAAATCCGGGTCGGCCCGCCGCTGCCGTTGCCGATCTTCATCGGGATGCAAAATATCGTCGCGCCCTTGGCCGGCAGCTTTTCCGCGTTGGCGACATTTTCGAAGCCGGGCTTGTTGGCGCCGAGCCATAGCCGATGCACCGGGAAAATCCTTGAGTCTGCCCGGGTCGATGCTGGCGGTATCGATCGCGATTGCGGCGACCTTGCGATTCTTCAAAATGAAATCCACGGCCGCGGCTGAATAACCGGGAAAGCGCAGGCCCGCAACGTCATCAGGCTGGTCGGTGCCCATGTAGCTCGCTTTTTGTCGGGATAATATTTGCCCCATCCCGAGCGCGCGACGACGATCGCACCGTCGGGAATCCGGCCGTTGCGGCTTCGTAGGCCGTGACGTCGTCGATGTAGCACGCGTCCAGCTCCTTCACGGTCGCGTCGCGATTGACAGCGACAAATGTGCCGTCGTCGAACTTGACACGATGCGCAGCGCGCGCGGAAAAATCGATTACCGCGGCCGGCCCGATACAGTCGGCGAGCGGGACGTGGTCGATCGTGAGGCCGTCGCGGTTGAAATGGCTCGGCGCGTCGGTATGCGTGCCGCCGTGCTCGGGCGCCGCGTAATTTGCAGCGGCGTAAAAGTAAGGCTCGGGAGTGTCGCCAGCTTTCTCGAACTCGAGGACGAAGCCTTTCTCGGTCGGCCAGTAGATAGTCGCAGCGTCGAAGGCGTAAGTGAGGTCCACGATTCTTGGCGGCTGTCGATTCTTCACGGGAGTGTTCGCATCGAGCGGCATTCTGAACTTTCGGAAAATTCGGACCCTTCACCCGCCACGCGCGGACGCGCGGCGGCCTCTCCCTGACAGGGACGAGGCTATTGGAAGGCTACCAGCCGATCACTTGCGCGGGCACCACCGGGATGGCCTGGCCGCGGGGGTCGGCGCCGCCGCAGAGCACGCCGGTTTTTGTGTTGATTTGCACTCCCAGCACGCGGCCTTCGGACCATGGCGGGCAGGCCTCTATCTTATGGCCGCGCGCGGCGAGCGCGTCGCGCACGCTGGCGGCGATTCGATCCTCGACGCGCACGACGCCGGGGTGGCTGTCGTGCGGATAGAAGGTCGAGGGAAAATGCGGGGTCGAAAACTTGGGCGCCTCGATCGCCTCCTGCAGGTCCATCCCGAAGTCCACCACGTTCAGGAAAAATTGCAGCGTCCATTGATCCTGCTGATCGCCGCCGGGCGTGCCGAACGCCAGGTACGGCTCGCCGTTCACCAGCGCGAGCGACGGCGACAGCGTGGTGCGCGGGCGCTTGCCGGGCGCGAGTGCGTTGGGATGGCGCTCGTCGAGATAGAAAGTCTGCATCCGCGATCCGAGCGGAAAGCCGAGCGCGTCGATTACCGGCGAACTGGGAATCCATCCGCCGCTGGCGGTGACGGCGATCATGTTGCCGTCGCGGTCGGCAGCGGTGACGTGAATCGTGCCTCCACCCCATGGCCGCGCCTCGGCTGCGGGACCGTCGCGCAACGCACGCATCGCAATCGGATCGCCGGGCCGCTGATCCATCGAGGCGTGCGCGGAGTCGATAAGCTCGCGGCGAAGCGCGGCGTAACGATCGCTCAGCAGGCCGGCCAGCGGAACGTCGACGAACTCAGGATCGGCGTAATAGGCCTCGCGATCGGCGAACGAGAGCTTGGCGGCCTCGACGACGCTGTGAATGTAGTCGGCGGAATTGTGGCCCATCGCGGCGAGGTCGAAGCCCTCGAGCAGCTTGAGCTGTTGCAGGAAGACCGGGCCCTGCGACCATGGCCCGCACTTGAAGACGGTGACGCCGCGATATTCCGCGCTCGCGGGCGATTCGACCCGCGTCGTGAAGCGCTCGAGATCGGAAGCCGCGAGCAGGCCGCCGTTGGCGTCGGACCATGCGACGATGTCGCGCGCGATGTCGCCGCGATAGAAGCGATCGCGCGCAGCGTCGAGTCCAGCCGCGCGCCCGCGACTTTTCGCCGCCGATTCCGCGTCGAGCAGGCGCGTGAAAAAATTTGCGAGCGCGGGATTCTTGAGCACGCTGCCGGGGCGCGGAACTTTGCCATCGGGTAGATAAACGCGTCCTGTAGACGGCCACTTGGTAAGAAAACGCTGCGCGTGACTGCGAATCGACGCGCCCGCACTTCCGGCAGCTTCGTCGCCCAGGTCGGGATAGCCGGACAGCCCTTCGTGCATCGGAAAACCGTCGGCGGCAAGCTGCAGCGCGGGCTCGAGCACGTCGGCGAGCGACCTGGTGCCGAAATCCCGCAGCGCAGTCACGAGCGCGTCGAAGGCTGCAGGAACGCCTGCTGCGAGCAGGCCGGCGGCGGGAATCAGCTCGATTCCCAAGCGCGCGGAAGTGGGCGATAGTCGCGCGCGCCGGTGCCGTCATATTGCCGTTAATTGCTACGACACGGCGGGCAGATGCCGAATAAATCAGCATCGGCGCCTCGCCACCGATCGTGTGCATGTGCGGATTGACGAGGCCTTCGACGAAGGTGGCAGCGACGGCAGCGTCGATAGCGTTGCCGCCGAGGGCGAAGATTCGCGCACCGGCGGAGGCGGAAAGATAGTGCTCCGTGGCGAGCATCGCGCGACGGCCCATGACGAGAGGATAAATTGTCGGCATAGCGAGTAATTTTTCCCGATCTACACTGAGTTATGGGGAATTATCTAAAGCGCGAATCTTCGCGATTTGCTTTTTCCGCCTCTACCTGAACACCACGACGCAAATTTGTCAAAAAAGTGCCTGTATTCCGGCATTGCATCTTCTCAAATCGGGCATCGAGAGAGGAGCGAAAATCGTCGAATCTGGACGCGGAACAGGGAAATCATTGATTCGTGGGGGTTTCCTCGGGAGCTAAAATAACTAAACAAAATTGTTCCATGGACGTCTAAATATCAGGCCCGAAGCTTGCTAGAATGTCAGTGAGGATGAGGAAGCATGACGTACAGGGAGGTCGTGGAGGGGTAAAAATATGATGACTAGCGTAAATAGTGAAGTACTGATCGGAAAACATTGCAAGCTGCAGAAGCCGGTGCGCGACCATGAAGGGCGCAGCCGTTTCAGCGAACAGCCACGGATCATCCGTGAGGTAAATAACCTGGACCGGCGCATGTACCTGGTGCAATTCGACGACGGCGCCACCACGTTTCTGTTCCCGGACGAAGTAGTAATCCAGTAGCCGCATTGTGGCGCAATGCGCCGCACACGAGCGATGGATGCGCCGGTAAGCGCGGCTGCCGGCAGATTTGAATTGACCGCGCGGATCACCGGCAATCCAGTCGCCGGCTGCTACTTCGATTCATACCGAGGGCGCGGATCGTGTCCTTCGGTCAGCACCTTGCGCCAGTAGCCCCACGGATGGTGCACGAGCTCAAGCTTCATCCCCTCCGGATCGCTGAAGAAGACTGCATAGTAGCCTTTGCCGTACTGCGGATACTCCGCGGGAGCATCGAGCACCTCGATCTTTTCCCGCTCCAGGAAACGATGGAACGCGTCGACATCGGCACGCGAGCGCGCGCGAAACGCCAAATGATGCAGTCCAACCCGATAGCGATCGAAGCGAGTGTCCCGATTCGCGTTTGAAGCGTCACGAATTGCGATCGTCATTTGCGCGCTGGTCCAGGCGATGTAATCGCTGCCCTCGTACTTCCGGAATCCGAGTTCGCCGAGCACCTTGTCGAAATATGCGCGCGAGCGCGCGATATCGTTCACCGTCAAATCGATATGCTCGATACCCAGAATTTCGATCGGCACGATCGTACCTCCTCAGCCGCGTTGCTCCTGTTCCAGAAAGTCGCGCGCGCGATATAGCGCGGCGATTGATTTCGCGTCGACGATTTCGCCGCGGCGGATCATCGCGAACGTTTCGTCGAACGGCACGCGGCTGACGGTCAGCACCTCGTCTTGATCGAGCGTGCCGCTTCCCTCCGACAACTCGCGTGCGAGATAGAGCTCGATTCGCTCGTCGCAGAAACTCGGCACCGTGATGATCGAGCCCAGATGGTCCCATCGCGCGGCCGCGACCCGCGCCTCTTCGCCGAGCTCGCGCCGTGCGCATGTGAGCGAGTCCTCGCCGGCGTTGCGGCATCCCGCGGGAATCTCGCGCATCCAGCCGCCGATCGTGTGGCGATACTGACGCAGCATCGCGATAGTCATGTCGGGATAAAGTGCGACGATCGCGCTCGCGCCGGGGTGACGGATGACCGGCAGCTCGATCTGCATACCGCCGGGCAGCGTCGCGGTCTCGACGCCGAAATCCACGACACCTAATTTGAGTACTGGACGACGGTTTGAAGCCATTGTGATTCAAGAATGTGCGCGGCGCGCGAGTCACGCAAGCGCCAATTGCGGCAGCTGCGCGAACGGGAGATGATCGGTGTCAGTGATATGAGCCGGCTGCGGATTCCCATCTACTTCGACTACGCCTCGACCCTTTGCTACATCGCGTGGCGAATCGTCACGCCGCTCGAGGACGAACTGGGCTTCGAGGCGCTGTGGAAAGGCGTGCCGATCGCGATGCGCGATTTTCGCGCCAAGCCAGGCCGCGTGCTGGGCGAGCGCGAGCGGCAAAAAGTGCTGTTCGTCGCTGCCGAGACGGGCGTTCGCGTCGCACCGCCGTCGAGCTGGATAGATTCGTCGGCCGCGCTGCAGGGATCGGAGATCGCGCGCGACGCCGGCGTTTTTCCCGCGTACCACGACGCAGTCTTTCGCGCGGCGTTCGACGACGGCGAAAATATCGCCGACCCCGAAAGTCCTCGACGCAATTGCGCATCGCGCCGGCCTCGATCGCGCGAAGTTTCGCGCCGCAATCGACAGCGATGCGATGTCCGCGCGGCTCGCCGATCACAAGCGCGAGGCCGACGAGTTTTCCGCGCTCGGCTACCCCACCTTTATCCTCGGCGACTTTCCGATGATCGGGATACAGCCGGTAGAATCGATGCGCCTGTTGCTCGGCCGCTTCATCCGCCAGCGCGCCGAGGAGCCCCAGGCGTAGCTACGATCGCGCCGACATCATCATAAACGTCGGCCGACGGCTCTCCTCGCCAAGCTCGGGGCGCTCGCGAATCGCCTCCGCCGTCGCCACGGGCTCGACCAGCCGCACAATGCTGAAACCCTTGTCTATCAGCGTATTCACGTAGGTCTCGACGCTGCGATGGTACTTGATGACGTCGTCGACGAACCACTTCGTGTGCCGAATGCCCTCGTGTTTGTAGTTGTCGATTGGCCAGTGCAGCTTTTCACCTTTAAGGTCGAGGTAGCTGCCGACAGGGAACGCGGTGACCATCGGGTGCTCGACCGAAAACACGAACGCGCCGCCGCCGACGAGCCATGATTTTACGTTCGCGCACACCAGGTCGAAGTGCTCGACGTAATGGAGCGCCAGCGAACTCACCACGAGGTCGAAGCTGGCCGGCGCGAAAGCAAGATCCTCGAGCGCGGATTGAACATAGCTGATGCGCGCGTCAGCGGTGTCCTCGCGCGCCTTCGCCAGCATCCTGGTCGAGATGTCGACGCCGACCACGCTCGCGGCGCCCTGGTCGATTGCGTAACGGCACATTTTGCCGAAGCCGCAGCCGAGATCGAGCACGCGCTTGTTCGCCAGCGGCGGCAGCAGCGCGCGCATCGCCGGCTGATCGACCGCAGCATTGAGGCCGCTCTCGTGGCGGCGCAATTGGCTGTAGCCCTCGAAGAATTTCTGATCGTCGTAAATATTCTGCTTCATCAGACGAGAACGAAGCCGCGAAAAGCTAGCGCGCGAGGAACACCGGGCATGGCGAGTTGCGCAGCACGTACTCGGTGGTCGATCCCAGCACCATCTCGATGATCCGGCTGTGCCCGTAAGCGCCGATGAACAGCAGGTCGGCGTCATGCTCCTTGAGGAACTTGACGATTTCCTCGTTGGCGTGCCCCTGCAGCAGCTTGAAGTCGGCCTTCGGCGTGTAGTTCTCGAAGTAGGTGCGCGCCTCGGCCAGCGTGCGCTCGCCGATCTTGGGATCGCGCGCGCAGGTGACGACGGTTATCGGAACGCCGAGGCCGTTGGCGACTTCCGCCGCCGATCGCATCGCGCGCGACGCGCGTTCGCTGCCGTCGTACGCCAGCACGGGGCGTTTGACCTCGCGAAATTTGTTGGGCGAGATGAACAACTGGCGCGGAGATTTGCGCGCGACGCTTTCCGCCGTCGATCCGAGCAGCCCGGTCGAGAATTTCTCGTTGACCCCGCGATGGCCGATCATCACGAGGTCGGCGCTGCGCGCGCGGTCGCAAAGCTGGTTGGCTACTATTCCCATGTCGAGCACGGTCTCGACCGCCAGGTTCTCGCGCTTCGCCGACGCGGCAAATTCGTCGAGCACGGCCCGGCCGCGCGCAGTCAGCACCTCGCGCATCTTGGACGAGAAATCGAGGTAGGGTTCCAGACCGAGCGAACCTGATATATCATGAAAAAAGGAGCCTTCGATCGACACGATATCGACGACATGCAAGCCGATCAGCGACGCATTGAAGATTCGCGCGAAATAGAAACCGTACTGCTGCGCGTTTTTGGAATGATCGGAGGCATCGAGGCCGATGAGGATTTTCTTGATCAAGCTGGTCGACCTCCGTGTCAGTTACCGCGATAACATGCCGCGCGGTTGCTGCCTCAAGAGGCGCCGCGGGTAGCAACCGAAATGATTGCGCAGGGATGCCGTTGATATGAGCGAACTCAGCGAAACGCGGATGATGAGAATCGTGGACGAGCTGGCCGAGGCGGCGCAGCGCGTCGGGCTCGAGGTCCGCCGCGAAAAGATCATGCGCGAAATCGGCTACCGCACGCGCGGCGGCGCCTGCCGGCTGCGCGAAAAGAACCTGGTCATCATCGATCGCGATCAGCCGGCCGCCGAGCAGCTCGAAGTGATCGCCGAGGCGCTGCGCTCGCGCGATCTCGAATCCTTGTACCTGTCACCCGCGGCGCGCCGCGTCGTTCACCTCGGAGACGCCACCCCCTGAGTACTGAGATGCCGCGTCCCGGCGAAACCGCATCGACTGGTCATACTGGTCACACCGTGATCGATCGCAAGCCTGCGATCAGCGCGGAACAGCGGATGCTCACCTTCCATGCCCGGCTCAAGGAGCGCGGGCTCAAGTCCACCGGCCAGCGCGACGACATCGCGCGCGTATTCTTCGAGCACGGGCATCATATCAGCGCCGAGGAACTGTACGCCGAGGTCAAGAAAATCAACCCGCACGTCGGCTATGCGACGATTTACCGCACGCTGCGGCTACTTAAGGAATGCGCGCTGCTGTACGAGCGCCATTTCGACGAGGGCCAGGCGCGTTACGAGGCCGTCGGCGAGCGTCATCACGATCATTTCATCTGCGAGCGATGCGGCCGCATCATCGAGTTCGAGAACGCCGCGATCGAGCGCATGCAGAACATCGTCGCGCGCGATCTCGGGGTGACTCTAACCCGGCACAAGATGGAACTGTACGGAATCTGCTCCGACTGCCACGCCCAGCAGCAGGGCATGTAGTCACTGACACGCGAATCGTAGATAGTCACTCGAATAGCCAGTCCCGGCATCAGGAGGGCATCGCGATGATCAAAGCGCGCGGATTGAGGCACATAAATCTCAACGTCAGGGACATTGGCCGCTCGCTCAAGTTCTACCAGGATGCGTTCGGACTCGAGGTCAAATTCTGGGAAGGGAAGAAGATGGTCTTCCTTCACTCGCCGGGCGTCGACGAGACGATTACCCTATGCCAGGTCAAGGCTGACGAACCGATCGCAGGCGGCGGCGTCTCGCATTTCGGCTTCTCGATCGGGAAGAACAACCTCGATGAAGTGATTCGGCAGGTCGCCAGCGCCGGCGGCGAATTGCAAAGCCGCGGCCAGCATGCACCCGGCGTCCTGTACGCCTACCTCACCGATCCTGATGGCTACGTAATCGAGCTGGGAACCTCGTAGATAGCTACTTGCTATAGCTACTCGGCGGAGAATTGGTTAAGCAATGAAGCACGCGGGATCCGAGGCGCTCGATCAGCTCGAACCGATCCTCGAGGAGATTCGGCGGATCGATGGAGTCCGGGAGAAAAAGCGCGGATCGTTCTCATGCCGCTCGGTCGGCTTTCTGCATTTCCACGAAGACCCCGCCGGATTCTTCGCCGACCTGAAAGTCGGTGACGATTACGTGCGCCTGCCGATCAATTCGAAATCGCAGACCCAAACCTTTCTGCGCCGCGCCGCAGTCGGCCGTGGCAGCCCTCAATTCCGCGAAGAGCGGTCGCCGCTAGTTCGGCGCTTGCCCGGCCGCAAGTCTGAGGCCGCGCGCGGCACCGGCTCGGGACCGGCGCGATGCCGGTACTTCATGTCGTTGCCGCAATGCGGGCAGTTGACGTCCTCGTACTTCACGATGCGTCCGCAGTACGGGCACTTGTAGCGGCGCCGCGCTACCCAGTAGAAGAACGCCGCCGTCAGCGCGACCATCAGCAGGCCGATGATTGTTTGATGCACGAGAGTTTTCTCCGCACCCGATTTAGAGCATCGGCACCACCGGACAATATGCGGCGCTGAAAATCGCGTGACCGCTGAGCGCCGCGCGAATTATCTCGATGACCGGCTCGACGATTCGCGCCGCCGGGCGCTCCTCCGTGATCGACGAGACCATCTTGCCGCTCGCCAGCGTTTGCAACAGCCCCGGCTGCTCGGGCAGCTCGATCACTCCGACCTGCTGATCGGGAGTGAGACGCGCCAATCCTTTCGCCGCCGCCATCGCTTCGTCGAGTCCGCCGAGCGAATCGACCAGCTTGTACCCGAGCGCCTGCTCTCCCGTCCAGACCCGTCCCTGCGCGACCGCGTCGGCCTGCTCGACCGTCATGTGGCGGCCGGCCGCGACCAGCTTGAGGAAGTACTGGTAGTTGCGGTCGATATCATCCTGGAACTGCTTCGATTGCGCGGGCGTGAAATCGCTCCACATATCGAACATCCCGACGTTGGCGCCGCGGCTCACGGCGTCGGTATTCGCATAGATCTTCTGCACCGCGGGCGAGATGTTGAACTTGCCGCCGAGCACGCCGATCGAGCCGGTGATAGTGCCGGGCTCGGCGATAATTTTCGCGGCGGGAATCGAGATCAGGTAGCCGCCCGACGCCGCGTATCCCGACATGCTGACGACCACCGGTTTTTTCTTCGCCGTGAGCTCGACCTCGCGCCCGATCAGTTCCGACGCGAGCATCGATCCGCCGGGCGAATCGACCCGCAGGATCACGGCGCGCACGTCGTCATCCTCGCGCGCCGACTTGAAGGCCTCGGTCATGTCGTCGGAAGTCATCGAAGTGCTGTCGGGAGTTGAGAACGGATTGAAGCCTTCGCCGCCGCGATCGATGTCGCCCTCGCCGTAAATCACCGCGATTTCATCGCCGCCGCTCCAGTTCGAGAACAGGCTCGGCCGTGCGTAATTGTCGTAGTCGACAATCTTGTGCTCCGAGCCGCCATGGTTTTTCACCCGGTCGTCGAACTGGTCTTCGTATTCGAGGCGGTCGACCAGCTTTGCCTTCAGGCCCTCGTCAGCATTGAGCGGCGCCTGATCGATTAAAGTTTTGATCGCGTCGGGACTCAGCTTGCGCTCGTCGCCGATCGACGCGACGATCTGATCGAACAAGCTGCCCGCCAGCCCTTCGTCCTCTTCTTTCTGCGCCGGCGTGTAATCCTTGTTGGTGAACATGTTGGCCGCGCTCTTGTATTTGCCCGCCGACGCGAAGTTCGGCGTGATTCCCAGCCAGTCGAGCGTGCCGCGCGTGAACAGCTCGCGCAGCTGCACGCCCATCAGGTTGAGATCGCCCTGCGGCATCAGCGAAACCTCGTCGGCGGCGCTCGCGACGATGTACGGCAGGTTGCCCGCGCCCGATTCGCCGGCAGTCTCGAGATAGGCGGTCGTCCACTTGCCGTGGCTCTTGAACTTCCTGATCAGCGCGATGAGCTCCTGGGCCTGCGCCAGCTCCATCTCGGGATCGATAACCTTGATCGCGAGGCCGACAATCTTCGGATCCTTCGCGCCCTGATTGATCGCGTTGCGCACCACGTTGAGCCCCGTCTGACTTTTGCTCAACAGACCAAGCACGCCGCTGCCACCGCGCTCGACCACCGGCCCGTCGAGGTCGACTTCCAGCACCGAGTCGGGCTGGACGCGATGCGAGAGGTAATCCGAGACGCCGATGATTGCTATCAGCACCACGCTGATGATCACCGCTCGAAGCATCCATCGAAAAAGCCGTCTGAACATTCAGTCCTCCGAGATGCGAGAAGCGCGCGCCAGCGGCGTTCCCTTGACAGCCACAACTGGCAAGAATAGCCAACCATACCCGCCTCAATGGAGCCAGTCGCCAAAATAACGCTGTCCGAGCAGCCCGAACCGCTGATGAACCAGCGCGCGACCGGCGCGATTCACCGTCGAATTGTCGCGCTCGCGTTCGCCGCGTGGATTTTCGACTTCTACGACCTGGTGCTCTACTCGTTCCTGCTGGTGCCGGTCGCGCGCGAACTCCATCTGACGCACCGAGCAGTCTGCGCTGGCGCTGGGCACGTCGCTGCTGATGACGGCGCTCGGCGGTGTCATCTTCGGCTTCCTTGGCGATCGCTTCGGACGCAAGCCCGTGATCGCGGCGACGGTTGCGATCTACGGCGTCGGCACGGCGCTGTGCGGATTCAGCAATACTCTCACCCAGCTACTGATATTTCGCTCGATCACCGGACTCGGCATGGGCGGCGGATGGGCCCCCGGACAAAGCCTGGTGGCAGAGAGCGTGCCGGCCGAGCGCCGCGCGCGCTACGCGGCCTACGTGCAGACGGGAGCGCCGCTCGGAGTCTTGCTCGCGGCGGCGGCGGGCGGCTACCTGGCGCCCGCGATCGGATGGCGGCTGACGTTCATGGTTTCCGGCCTGCCCGCCATCTTCGTCGTCGCCGCCGTGATGAGATGGATGCCGGAGAGCGACGTCTGGCGCCGCACGCGCGTCGGCCTCGAGCGCGGCTTCGACCTGCGCGCGATTCTCGAATATCGGCGCATCCTCGCGCTGCTGTTCGTCGTCGTCCTGCTCAACTCGGAGGCGTACTGGTTCACCTACACCTGGATGCCGGGATACCTGGAGCTCAAGCGCGGGCTTACCGCGGTCGCGGCGAGTCATCTGCTGATCAAGATGCAAATCGGCGGCGTGCTCGGCTACCTGACCTTCGGCCGCGTCGCGGACAGAGTCGGCCGCCGCCCAGCGTTCTGCGCCTACGGCCTGCTGATGGCAGCCGGCACGATCCCGCCGACGATACTGTGGAATTCAGCAGCGACAATTCCCGGACTAATCTCAGCTGCGATGTTTACAGCAGGATTCGGCACGGGCATCTGGGCCGGCATAGCGCCAATGATCGCGGAGATGCTGCCGACACGGATTCGCAACACGTCGCTAGGCTTGCTGCTGAACGTAACGCGCGGCTTCCAGTTCTTCACGCCAATCCTGATAGCAGCTCTAGGCGCACGCTTCGGCTTCGGCGCAACGCTATCGCTAGGCGCACTCTTCTCAACAATGGGCGCCCTGCTCGTCTGGATACTCCCCGAAACAAGAGGCCGCTCGATCACAGCACTGGATTGATCTTCTGATTCCCTCCTCCCACATGGGAGGAGGGTTAGGGTGGAGGACCATTGTGCGGCGCGATTGTCTGTTGCGCCGCACATCCGGACCATGCGCGAAACCTACGGCGAGCTGCCCAGCGGCCGGTGCTCGACTGTCGAGCCATCGAGATATGGCTCGTCGCCGATCCACGTTACGCGAATCGTCGTCACTGCCTCGACGCCTTGCAGCATCAGATCCGACGTCATCGTTTGCGTATGCGATCCTCCCGCGCTGCGTCTGCCTTCAGTCAGTGCCTCGGTCATCGCGCGCCCCGAGGGCACGACACCGCCGGGCCCGATGTTCGTCTGCGTGCCGAGTATCTGCGTGATCGTCGGCGTAACGTCGGTGTTCGCTGTGGGATTGTAATCGACGAAGCTGCGGCGGAAGTCCGGGCCCGTCGCCGCGCAGAAATTATGAATCTCGCGCTCGCCGGCCGCGCCATGCATCCCCATTCCGGTCGTGAAGGTCTTGCTGATACCGGTGTCCGCGTAAACGACGCCCTGCACCGGATGCACCAGCTCGGCGGATTTGTTGGGCATCGAGACTTGTCCGATCTGGCCTATCAGAAACGCGGGTTTGTCCGGCCCGGTCAGGCCCTTGTTGCTGGCGTCGGGCTCCTCGCGAAATGAAATCACGAGGTCCGGCGAGCGCGCCGCGTTGTACAGACCCACGACGCTCTGGTTGAAGGTGCCGTCGATCCATCCGAGATACGGCTTGGGCGCGCGCTGCCGCCGGCCGCGGCGAGTCGGTTCATCGGGCGGGGTCGCGGACTCGCGCGAGAAGATCGGCCCGCACCATTCCTGCGCCTCGGCAAAGTTGACGATCTTCTGCAGCACGTCGCGCTTCGACTCGGGCGTGGCGAATTCCGTCGGCGACAGGTAAACCAGGTCCGCACCGCCGTTCGGCACGACGACTACGTCGGTGCTGTCGGGCGCTTTCTTGATTCCCGCCGAGACCAGCATCTCGGACAGCACGACGCGGAACTTGATCGTCGCGAAGCCGTGGTCCGAGACCACGATGATGTCGGTCTTGTCCGCGATTCCGAGCGCGTCGATCGCCGCCCGCACCCGCATCAGGTTGTTGTCGCAAAGACTCAACGCCTCGAGCGCGGGCGCCGTGCCCAGGCCGGCCATATGCTGCGTGAGATCCGGATTATGCTGCCAGAAGACGACCAGCGCAGGCCGGCCCGCGTCCGCCGCGGCCTTGGCTGCAGGCAAAGCATCTTCAGCCACCAACTGCGCGTAGTACAAATCGCGCTGCTCGTCGGCCACCGCGCTTTTCGAATCGGGCGGAACTGTTATCTTCTGCGCGGCCGCCACCGGCGCGACCAGATCCTCCGACGCGAACAGGTAGTCCTGATGCGGCTCGCCGACGATATCCTTGCCGCCGGCGATCGACGCGACGCGATTGTCGAACACTGAGGTCGGCCCCTGCTTGCCAATCACCGCGGTGTAGCCGCCCTCGCGCTCGACCTCCTGCACGATAGTGTCGAGCCCGATCAGCCGCCCCTTGTATGCACTGGCCCCGTTCACGTTCAGTATCGCCTTGGGACCCTCGGCCCCGACTACCTGGCCCTTGGGCGACTCCGCCGACGGCGGCAAGTAGAAGTTGTTGCCCTCGAGTCCGTTGACGCCCGGCGGAGCCCCGGTGGCGAGCGCAGTGGCGTTGACCATCGTCAGCGTCGGGAAGATCGAATGATGCTTGTCGAAGCGCACGCCCTCGCGCGCCAGCCGGAACAGATTCGGCGTATCGCGCTGCGTGACGAGGTCGGGCCGCAGCCCGTCCCACACCATCAGCACTACGATCCGCCCGCGCCCGCGATGCGCCCCAAGCGAATCTTGCGCGCGCACCGGCGCCGCGACGAACAGCAGCAGGACCGCGAGAATTTCAGACAACCGTCGAATGAACATTCAGCCGGTCATCATAAGCGGCCCGCGCCCGACTGTGTCAATCGTTATTTGCGATCGGTTTGAGCGCCGGCGTCCGCGGATGCGCCTTGAAAAAATCCCAGATGACGTCGGTCGCGTTCAGATTGTCGCTCGGCTTGCCCACCAATTCTTCGGGCAGCTGGCTTCTTCCGCCCGGCCAGATGTGTCCCAATCCGCGGACCCTGTAGTATTCGACCTCGCCGCCCTTGTCGCACTCATCGTAAGTGATTTGGATCACGCCGTTGCCGCGCGCCGTCTGCACCTCGGGTCCGCATCCGAGCATCCGCTCCCATTCCTTGAGCGAATCCTCGATCGGCGGCCGATACTCGATCTTCCCGCCCGGCAGTTTCACGTTGCCGCCGTCGATCGGATTGAGCGGGTCTTTCGTGCCGATGATGAAGAGCAGCGGAACGGGATAGGTGAGGCGATTTTCACGGGACCAGAGATGCCCCGACACGGGCGCGATAGCCGCGATTCGATTCGACAGGTTGAGGCCCACGCTGAACGCCATCGACGCACCGTTCGAAAAGCCGGTGCAGAAGATTCGCGCCGGGTCGGCGGCATAGCGCGCCTCGAGGAAATCGATCAGCGCGGAGATAAAGCCGAGGTCATCCACGTTGTCCGCACCGCTCGCTCCCGGGTCACCGGAGCCATCGTTCCACCGCCGCGGATTGGTGCCGAATCGCGCGGGCAGCGCGGGATTCGGCGGGATACCGTCCGGGAAAACCGCGATGAAGCCCTCGCGATCGGATTTCGCATCCCATCCCGTCACTCCGATCGCATCCTCACCGCTGCCACCCGAGCCGTGCAGCATTATGACGATCGGCACTTTCGATTTGCCGTCGAATCCCGGCGGCACGTGAACGATAAACGTTCGCGTCAGCTTATTCGCGCCGGCGCCGATGTCGAGCGACTCGTGATGGTTCCCCGGCGCAGGCACCGGCTGATTCGACGGCGTCGGCGCGCCCGCCATCGCGGAAAATACCGCAGCCGCGAAAATCGCCGCGCTCAGCAGCGTTGAGATACTGAAACTGCGCATCGATGAAGCCCCGCTATCGCAATAGACGCACCGGACGACCCGATCGTTTCAGGGTGCAACTCGAATTTTGATTTGGTAGCGTGGCCGCTGGACGCGCGAAACATCACAGAGGTCGGCAAACTTTGCGTATCGCCCTACTCGGTCAGGCCGCATTCGCGGAAAAAGCGCTCACGGCGCTCGTCGATCACGGTGACGAGATAGTTCACGTCTATGCGCCGCCGGATTCGCCTGCCGGCAAGGCCGACCCTCTCACTGCCAGGGCGCGCGCGATGGGCCTGCCGCTCAGCCAGCCCAAATCGTTCAAGAACGACGCCGCCTTCGATCATTTCAAGGCGCTCGACGCCGACCTCGCCATCCTCGCGTTCGTGACGCTGATAGTTCCTGAGCGGATTCTCTACGCGCCGCGCTACAAGTCGATTTGCTTTCATCCGTCACTGCTCCCGCGCCATCGCGGCGCCAGCGGCATCAACTGGGCGATCATCGAGGGCGACGCGGAAACTGGAGTGACATGGTTCTGGCCCGACAAGGGCATCGACACCGGACCAATCCTCGTTCAGAAACGCGTGCCGATTGCGGAGACCGACACCGTCGGCTCGATTTATTTCAACACGCTCTTCCCGATGGGCATAGACGCGATGGTCGAGGCGGTCGATCTGATCAAATCGGGCAACGCACCCGCGATAGCGCAGGACGAGAGCAAGGCGACGTACGAACCGCCATGCCGCGACGAGCACGCAAAGATCGATTTCGCCAAGCCGGCGCGCGAAATCTTCAACCTGATCCGCGGATGCGACCCGCAACCAGGCGCCTTCGCAAGTCTCGGCGACAAACGTCTGCGCCTCTATGAAGCGAGCTTCTCAGCGGGCAACGCGGACGCGCAACCGGGAACGATAGTCGCCATCGATGCGAACGGCATGAAGATAGCGCTCGCCGGCGGCACGATCACAGTTAAGCGCGCGCGCATCGATCCGAATCCCAAGAAGGTCACCCCCGCCGAACTGGCAGCAAGCAGCGAAGTCAGCATCGGCACAAAGCTGACCTGAGAAGCCGCGCGTCATCCTGATCGCAGCGAGCAACGCGAGCCTCCTCTGTGATCCGGACGAAGCGAGCAACGCGAGCAATTCTGTCATCCTGACGACCCGAGCATCGCGAGGAGAGGAAGGACCTCGGACAGCTTCGCGTAAGCGAAGCCGGTTCCGGTCTCCGAAAATCGCGCAGCGCTCCATTTCTGCTTCCGTCATGCGCTCCCCGGACTCTAATCGGAAGGCAGCAATCCAAAACCGGAACCGGCGGCGCTTACGCCCCGCTGTCCGAGATCCTTCCATCCGCTCGCGTTCGCTCGCTTCGTCAGGATGACACAAAAACCTCGTGCCAATTCGAAGCGCCTACTTCGCTTTCGGCTTGATTCGCGGATCGTCCTCTGCCACGCATTGCGACTCCGCCATCCGCTTTGTCATTTCCGATTGGCTGAGCGGCCGCATTTTGGCTTTCAGCGTATCTTTCGCCGCCGCCTGATATTCAGCGGGAGTGGTGGGATGCTCGATGACATCTTTCAGCGACTGCATGCATTGATCCCGGGAATCGAATTTCACGCTTTTTCGCCAGGTGATCATCGGCGCATTTGCATCGACCTTGTTGGTGGCATCGATCGGCGGAATCATCAGGTACCATGCAACGATCGCGAAAGAGATTGCGTGAATCGAAGATCGCGCGCCGCTTGATTGCCTCTCCCTGTCAGGGAGAGGCCGCGCCTCCGGCGCGGGTGAGGGTCCTTTCATAAGGATGTCCTTCTCGTCTTTTCCGGCGTGTGAAGAGGAGTGCTCATCGGCGCAAAGTCGGGTAAAAAGCGCGGCGCGAAGAATTAGGAATTTGGACCCTCACCCGCCGTTCGAAGACGAACGGCGGCCTCTCCCTGACAGGGAGAGGCAAAGAAGCTTCGCTTCGCTCAAGAATGACACAAAAACAGAATCACGATGACAAAAAATAGCGCAACCCATCCACCGAAAACCCTCCTAACAGGGACGAAGTCCCGCATCTTTCTTTTCTTAATACTGGGTGCAGGGGTCACCCCTGCCCAAGGAAGCGTGAAACCCAGGCGGGTTTCACTACAATTAAGTTCCTTTAAGTTCCTCCCCCTACCCCGCTATTCCACCGCACTTCTTTGCGCTACGATCCTCGCGGGCTGGAAGAGGTTTACCGGGATGCGTCTCTGCATCGGAACTGTCAAAGGCATTGTGATTCTCGATCCCGCGCGCGGCGGGGCTCCGCTGATGGTGCTTGCGGATCCGTCGGCCATCTGGTGCATGGCGCAGGACGCCGCCGATCCCTCGCTCATCTACGCCGGATCGACCGAGCATACGCGCGGCAAAGGCACGCTCGCGCGATCGACCGACGGCGGCCGCACCTGGAACGACGTCACTCCCGCGCTCGCGCGCGAGGAAGAAGTCTGGTCGATTGCCGCGTCGCCGGCGGTCAAGGATCGCGTGTTCCTCGGCACCTCGCACGCGCGCCTGTTCCGCAGCGACGACCAGGGACGCATCTTCAAGGAATGCGCCGGCTTCCTGAAAATCCCGGGACGCGACCGCTGGACGTTTCCGCCGCCGCCGCACATCCCGCACGTGCGCTCGATTGCTTTCGATCCGCACGAGCCGTCGACTATGTACGTCGGGGTCGAAGAGGGCGGAGTGTTCCGCTCGCGCAACGACGGCGCCACTTTCGAGGCGGTCAACGACGGTCTCTACGAGGACGTCCATACCGTCGCGGTCGACTCGCGCGATTCGCGCCGTCTCTACGCCACCACCGGCAACGGCTTTTACCTGTCCGTCAACGCCGGCAAGTCGTGGCAGCACGTGATGCGCGGGTTCAATCGCACCTACACGATTCCGCTGCTCGTGAGCGCGCCGGATCGCGAGGAGGTTTTCACGGCGGCTGCGATGGGTCCGCCGCCGACCTGGCGGGTGACGCCCACGGGTCCCGACGCGATCCTGTTTCGCAGCGCCGACCGCGGCGAAACCTTTGCACCGATTTCCGACGAGCAGAGTTTCGGACGCGGTATGTTGATGCAGATGAGGGCCGACCCCTCTAACGGCGGATTCTTCGCGGTGTGCAACGACGGCTCCGTGCTGCGCGCCAATACCGACGGCTCGTCGATTGCGCTGATCGCCGAAAAACTGCCGCCCGCTTACGACCTCGCGATAATTCCATGAGCCCTTCGATGGCCGCAGGAGCAAAGTGACGATCTTCGACCCGCTGGGATTGAGCGCACTTGGGATGCGGCGTGCTGCTCGCGGGTTACATCTTCGCGCGGATCGAGAAGCGCACCGTGCGAATCTCGGACCCGGCCGCATCGATTCGCCTGCCGAGCCATGTCGATACCGAGCGGCTGCTGTTCATGGTGGTCGGCAGCGAATGGATCCTGCTCGCGATTTTTGTTTTCGCGGACCGGCTGTCACCGGATTTGCAAAGATTCGTCAGGCTCGGATGCGGCTCGTCGGGCCTCGCGCTGATGACGTTCTACATTCTGTGCGTACTACGACTGAGACGCCTGGGAATTTTCTATCCGCACGACGAGCAGTACCGCCCCGGCCAAGCCAGCCACAGACGCCCGCGTCCCCGCCCCGGCCGCCACGCCCCCAGCTGATCCTCATGCGCCCGCTCGATCGGAATTAGTAACTCTGAATAGCTCGCGCGCCTCGCCGAGGCCTTTGAGTTCGTGAACTCCGGCCGACTCCAGCGCTATCCCCGAACCTTCCAGCAAGTGCATGGTGGTGGTTGAAACCAGAACCTCGCCTGCCTTCGCTGCACTCGCGACGCGTGCGGTTTCGTGGACCGCCAGGCCGCGTACGTTGTCTCCCACGAACTCCACCTCGCCAGTGTGAACCCCAGCGCGAATCGCGATGCCGAGTCGGGAGACAGAGCGGGCAATCGAGCAGGCGCATCGAACGGCGCGGGCGGGACCGTCGAACACTGCAAGGAATCCATCGCCAGTCGTTTGTATCTCGCGCCCGCGAAATTGTTAAGGTAGAGCGCACCTGAAGGTTAGGGTCCAGCAGAAGCTCGCGCCAGGCCGAATCGCCAAGTCGTCTGAGTTGCGCGGTTGAGTCCACGATATCGGTGCACAGCACCGCGGCGAGTACGCGATCTCCGTCGGCTGACACCGCGAACACCCGCGCACTCGCGAACTCTATCGCCTCGAATGGCTCATCACCCACGACGGCGGCGTCGTGACCGGGAGGGAAGTCGTAGACGTCGTCCACTCCAACTTCGCATACCTCGCCGGTGTCCGATTCAACGCGCAGCCGTCCCTTGAGAACGACGCCCTGATGGTGAATCTGGCATGAGCGGGTGCGAGCGATAGGACCGACGTCGCGCGACCAGCGCCAGCCGGGCTCAAAGAAGAACCGACCGACCGTGGTCTCGTTGTGAGATACGTTCTCTATCCGGCCGTTGGGAAAGCGCCGGATCTCATCCGGATTGCGAAAACTCTTTGCCTGCGGACGCGGCATGTTTCCGCGCGACATTCAAACGATTTCGTCGCGAGCATAGGCACGGCCTCGGGAGACTCAACGCTCACCGTTCCTATCGCAACTCCTGCGGCGTCTGGCCTTCGATCACCCGCTTGGCGATTATCGCCGCCGTCGATCGCGGCACGATCCGGACCGCATTTGCACGCACCCAGTTGAACCATCCCGAGATGACACTCGGCTGCTTGCCGAGCGCGTCGAGCGCGACCCGCACCACGTTCTCCGCCGGCTCGCCGTGATCGCCGCCCACGTGCTCGCCCGCCACCGCCTGGAACTCGGTCGCGGTCGGCCCCGGCTCGATCACGAGCGCATCGACGCCCGTCCCGCGCAGCTCGCCCCATAATCCCTCGCCGAACAGCAAATCGAATCCCTTGGTCGCGCTGTAAACCGCATGCAATGGCAGAGGCTGGCGTCCCGCGACGGAGCCCACGATTATCACCGCGCCGCGCCCGCGCTTGACCATGCCCGGAATGATGCGGCTGGTCAGCACAACAGGCACCACGCAGTTCACGACCACCATCGAGCGCAGCCTGTCCGTCGCGAGCTTGTCGAAACGGCCCGCGTAGCCGAAGCCCGCGTTGTTGACGAGCACCGCGATCTCCAAATCCGCGACCGCGTCGGCCAGCCGATCCGCGCCGTCATTCGCCGCGAGATCGACCGCGACCACGCGCGTATCCACGTGATGCTTCTCCTTGAGCTCCGCGGCAATCAGGTTCAATCGATCCTCGCGCCGCGCCGTCAGCACTATCGACATGCCCTCGCGCGCGAGCGCCCGCGCGAACTCGAGCCCGATTCCCGCCGACGCGCCCGTGACCAGCGCCCACTCGCCATACTTCTCACGATACTTGCGCCCATTGTCTGCCATCGAAATTTCCTCCAGGGATAAAGCGGCGGGCACGGCGGCCCAACCCACAGGTCCTGTACCCACGCGCCGCGCTATCCGACTAGTATCTAGCAGTTTATGACGTCGCAATCTCGCGCAGAAATCCGTAGTGTCCTAATGGCCATGGTTGGAGATGTGAGTAAATGGAAGTTCCGCCAGGTGATCGCGCTATTCGCGGGATTGGGCCTACTTGCACCGGCAGGGGTGTTATTTATTGCGGCTATCTCAATTGGGGTGGTGATTGGTCGATTGTATTCTGGCCAACCGCGTTAATGCTCCTCGGTGATACATTCCGGCCTCCGACTTGGTTCGAAGTCATAAGCGGCTGGTCAGTCGCAATCGGAATCAATGTTCTGCTCTATGCCATAGTCGGCACGGTCGTTTGGGGCGCTGTCGCGATCACCCGACAACTACGGGCGAAATCAAATTAAGGACACCACCGAAAATCCGGAGCACACTGATGGCAGAGTCGATATCGAAGGCAGTCCTTATCACCGGATGCTCGACCGGAATCGGGCGCGCCACCGCCGAGCGCCTCGCGTCCCGCGGATGGAACGTGTACGCAACCGCGCGCAAAGCCGAGTCGATTGCCGACCTCGCCGCCCGCGGATGTAAAACGCTCGCGCTCGACGTATGCGACGACGCCTCGATGCGCGCGGCGGTCGAAACCGTCGAGCGGGCCGAGGGCGCCGTCGGCGTGCTCATCAACAACGCTGGCTACGGCCTCGAAGGCGCCTTCGAGGAAGTGCCGATGACCGACATTCGCCGCCAGTTCGAGACCAACGTGTTCGGCCTCGTCGCGATGACCAAGCTGGTGCTGCCTGCGATGCGCCGGCAGCGATGGGGCCGCATCGTCAATCTCAGCTCGATGGGCGGCAAGCTCACGTTCCCCGGCGGCGCCTACTATCATGCGACCAAGCACGCGGTCGAAGCGCTCAGCGACGCGCTGCGCTTCGAGGTGAAAGGCTTCGGCATCGACGTCATCGTCATCGAGCCCGGCCCAATCAAAACGCGCTTCGGCGACACCGCCGTCGGCAGTATCGCCGCGCCGAAAGACTCGCCCTACGCAGCCTTCAACGCTGTCCTCGAAAAACAAATTCGCGAAGCCTACGAAGGCGGCCCGATGGCCCGCTTCGCGGCCCCGCCCGAAGCAGTAGCCGAGGTAATCGACAAAGCCATCTCGGCCACCAGCCCAAAAACCCGCTACAAAGTGACTCTCGCCGCGCGCATCCTGATGGGCCTGCGCCGAGTCCTTCCAGACCGCGCCTTCGACGCCTTCCTGAGAACCCAATTCCCGCCGCCCGCGCCATAAACAGCCTGAATTAGGAGCAATTCCGGCTGATTAAGCCGCCTTGACTGATAGCGAAGAAAAAGCGAAGATAGCGGTGCCGTCAGATGAACACCGCCGCCACACTGCCCCTCTATTCGCCGCCGCCCGACGACCTCGACGCGACCCGCGGGGTCGAGTTTATCGAGATGCCGGTGCGGCAGATTCTCAACCGATGCGACAGCCCGCGCATGCCGTTTCGATGGACTATCAACCCGTACCGCGGCTGCGAGTTCGGCTGCGTGTACTGCTACGCGCGCTACACGCACGACTTTCTCGAGCTGCGCGACCCGATGGATTTCGAGCGCAAGATTTTCGTCAAGCGGATGGCGGCCGAGGTGCTGGCGCGCACGCTCTCGCGCACGCCTATCGGCACCGACGCGATCGCGATTGGCACGGCGACCGATCCCTATCAGCCGGCCGAGCGCAAGTACGAGCTGACGCGCTCGATGCTCGAAATATTCGCTCAGCTATCGGGACTCGACCTTTCGATCACGACCAAGTCGAGCCTTGATAGTTCGCGACCTCGACCTGCTGAGGAAAATCAATCGACGCTCGAAGCTGTCGGTGAACTTCTCGCTGATAACGCTCGACCGAAAGCTGCAGCGAATCCTCGAGCCGCGCGCACCGCGGCCGGGCCTGCGCCTGCGCGCGATGTTCGAGCTGGCGCGCGCGGGCATCCGATGCAACCTGCTGATGATGCCGATGATTCCCGGCCTCACCGACGATCCCGCGGCGATTGAGAACGTGATTCGCGCAGCGCGGCGCGCCGAAGCGTCGGGCGTATGGTGGCGTTCGCTGTTTCTGAAACCCGCTGCCGCGCGCCGCTTCATTCCATTCGTCAAGGAGCGCTTCCCGCATCTGGCCGAGCGTATCGACATGTTCTACGGACGCGCCGAGTACGTCCCGCAAGCCTACGACGACCGCATGCGCAAAATCTTCGACCGCATCCGCCCGCGCTACGGCTTCCCAGTCGACCACGAACGCTTCATGGGCTGCTCAGCCCAACCGGCCACAACACCGCCGCGCCAGCTAACGCTCACCGGCATCCGCGAACCCCGTTAGTTTGCCCAAAATTGCTTTTGTGGTGCGATCGCAGAACCCTCACCGCTGGCCGCGATGCGGCCAGCCGCCTCTCCCGTAAAAAGAACGGGCGAGGTAAGAGCAGCCGCCCCGCCACCCCATGTAACGCGGTAAGAGTCGGACCCTCCGCCCCAACCCCTCCTAACAGGGACGAAGTCCCGCATCTTTCTTCTTCTTAACACTGGGTGCAGGGGTCACCCCTGCCGAAGGAAGCGTGAAACCCACGGAGGGTTTCACATTTGATTAAGTGCTTTTTCTTGGTGCGCGGAGCGGGACTTGAACCCGCACGGTATTGCTACCACCAGCCCCTCAAACTGGCGTGTCTGCCATTCCACCACCCGCGCATCGTGGATTCCGTCCGGAGCTACGTTGAGGGTCTGAGCGCTCCGGCGCGATTGCGACTATTTCGCCGACGACGGCGTCGCGACTCCGGCTGGCGTGTTGCCGGCCGGCGCTGGCGCCGCGGGATTCGCGTTCTTGGGCGCCGGCTTCCCCATCACGCTTGACGGCGCCGACCCCTCGAAGATGCTGCCGGTCACGCGCCGCGCCGAAGAGAGCGCCAGAAAGACTGAGCTCGCGAAGAAAATAATCGCGAGTGCCCACGTCGCCTTGGTCAGCGCGTTGCCCGCGCCGCTCGCGCCGAAGACGGTCTGGCTCGAGCCGCCGAAAACGGCGCCGACCTCCGCGCCCTTGCCCTGCTGCAGCAGGATAATGATGCACATCGCGACGCAGACGATCACATGAATCGAAACGACAACTGTAACCATTGGTATTCTTCAGCGGATCCGCGCCCTTGCGATTCGCGCGAACGAGCCAGCCTTCAAGCTTGCCCCGCCGACCAGAGCTCCGTCAATACCGGCCCGCGAGACGAGTGAGTCAACATTCTCGGGGGTGACGCTGCCGCCATAGATTATCCGCACTTCCGAGGCGCGCTGTTGCCCGTAACGTTCCATCAGGGAGCCGCGGATTGCGCGATGGATCGCTTCGGCCTGCTCCGGCGTCGCGAAATGCCCGGTGCCAATCGCCCACACCGGCTCGTACGCAATCGCCAGCGCGGTGATGTGTTCGTCCGCAACGCCGGCGAGCCCGCGCCTCATCTGGCCGAGCACGACGTCATGCGCGCGGCCGCCGGCGTGTTGTTCCAGCGTTTCGCCCACCGACAGAATCGGCGTCAGCCCATGCTTCAGCGCCGAAACGACTTTGCGATTAATCAGTTCGTCGCTCTCGTGGAAGATATGGCGGCGCTCCGAATGGCCGATGATGACGTAGCTGACGCCGTACGCCAGCAGCATCGGCGGCGACACTTCGCCGGTGAACGCGCCCTTGTCCTCGTAGTGCATGTTTTGCGCGCCGAGCAGAATCGACGATCCCGCCAGCGCCTCCGACACGTCCGGAATCAGAATTTCGGCCGGCGCGATCAGGAGGTCGCGGTCTTGCGCCAGCGTCGCGGCGTCGGGATCGAGCTCGGCTCGAATACCTGCAACCAGCGCGCGCGCCTCGACCGGCACAAGATTCATCTTCCAGTTCGCCGCGATCAGTTTTTTGCGCACGTGCGCTCCTTTCCCGATCAGACTTCGAGCGCCTTGACGCCCGGCAGCTCGCGGCCTTCGAGAAATTCGAGGGTGGCGCCGCCGCCGGTGGAGATATGCGTGAACTTGCCGGCCCACGGCGCGTGCGCGACGGCCGCGGCAGTGTCGCCGCCGCCGATTATCGAAACCACGCCGATCTGGTTGGCGAGCGACTCGCCGACGCGATTGGTGCCGCCGGCGAAAGCGGGAATCTCGAAGAACCCGAGCGGCCCGTTCCAGATGACGGTTTTGGCGCGCTCGATTTCCGCGATAAATGCCGCGGCGGTCTGCGGCCCGATGTCGAGGCCCATCATTTCCGAAGGGATTTCGGCAACCGTATGAGGCGTCGCATCGGCTTGGGGAGCGGCTGCGACGATATGATCCGATGGCAGAACAATTTTGACGCCTTTGCTCGCGGCCTGGGCCAGCAATTCCTTCGCCAGCTCGAGCTTGTCATCTTCGACGCGCGAGCGGCCGATCGCAATACCCTGTGCCTTCAGGAATGTGTAAGCCATCGCGCCGCCGATCAGGATCGCATCGACTTTGTTGAGCAGATTTTTGATCAGACCGATTTTGTCCGAGACTTTTGCACCGCCCATGATTGCGATCGACGGGCGCTTGGGATTTTCGGTGACCGCGCGCAGCGCTTCGAGCTCGCGCATCATCAGGAACCCGGCCGCGCGCTCGGCGATAAATTTCGTGACGCCCACGGTCGAGGCGTGCGCGCGATGCGCAGTGCCGAAGCCGTCGTTCACGTAAGCCTGCTTGTGGCGCGCGAGCTCGTGCGAGAAGTCGCGGTCGTTTGCTTCCTCTTCATGATGGAAGCGCAGATTTTCGAGCAGCAGCGCCTCGCCCGGCTTGAGCGCCTCGACCATTTTGCCCGTGTGATCGCCCACGCAATCGGGCGCCAGCTTGATTTTCTGCCCGAGCGCCTTGCTGAGATATTCGGCGACCGGCTTGAGGCTGAGCGCGGCGCTGCGTTCCTTGGGGCGGCCGAGATGCGAGCAGAGCACGGCTGATCCGCCGTGTTCGAGAATGTAGCGAATGGTATCGAGGCTCGCGTCGATTCGCGCCGGGTCCTGGATCACGCCCTCGGCAATCGGCACGTTGAAATCGCATCGCACCAGCACCTTCTTGTTCTGGAACTCAAGGTGCGTGATCGGTTGAACGGGCATCGCGGGCCAGTTTTCCCTCTCTCAGGCTAAAGTTGATCCGCCACGAAAGCGGCGATATCCGCGAGCCGGTTCGAATAGCCCCATTCGTTGTCGTACCAGGAAAATATCTTGACCATCCGCTTGCCGATTACCTTGGTCAGCGGTGCGTCGAAAATCGACGAATGTGGATCGCCGTTGAGATCGACCGAGACCAGCGGCGCCTCGTTATAAGCGAGAATGCCCTTCAGCGGCCCTTCGGCCGCCGCCTTCATCGCGGCGTTGACGGATTTCACGTCGGTATCTTTCTCGACATCGACGGTCAGATCCACCAGCGACACGTTCTGCGTCGGCACTCGAATCGCAATTCCGTCGAGCTTGCCGTTGAGTGCTGGCAGCACGAGGCCGATTGCTTTCGCCGCTCCGGTCGACGTCGGAATCATCGAGAGCGCGGCCGCGCGCGCACGGCGCAGATCCTTATGCGGACTGTCCTGCAGGCTCTGATCGGAGGTGTAACTGTGAACCGTGGTCATCAGGCCGTGCACGATACCGAAACTGTCGTTCAGCACCTTGGCCACCGGCGCAAGACAATTCGTGGTGCATGACGCGTTGGAGATCACGTCGTGCTTTTTGGGATCGTACGCATGATGGTTGACGCCGAGCACCAGCGTGACGTCGGCACCTTCGGCGGGAGCGCTGATGACGACTTTTTTCGCGCCGGCCGCCAGATGCAATGCTGCCTTCTCGCGCGCGGTGAACAATCCCGTCGATTCGATGACCACCTGAACGCCCAGCTTGTTCCATGGCAGCTTCGAAGGGTCGCGCTCGGCGAGTACCTGCAGCGGCTTGCCGTTGAGAAAGATACTCCCGCCTTCCACCTTGACGTCATGCAGCAGCGTGCCGTGGATCGAATCGTACTTAAGCAGATGCGCGAGCGTGGGCGCGTCGGTAATGTCGTTGACGGCAACGATCTCAAGGTCCTTCTTGGTCAGCGCCGCACGCAGGAACATCCTGCCTATCCGGCCGAATCCGTTAATCCCGACTTTTATCGCCACCGCTCGATTCCTCCCGCTGCGATTTCACTCAAAATAGCAACGACCCGAACCTTAGATAAGTCCGGGTCGCTATGTACAGATTCTATGCCGCGGCCGCGCGCGATTGGAGAGGATGGGGAAGGGTAGATCACTTTATTTAATGTGAAACCCTCCGTGGGTTTCACACTTCCCTGGGCAGGGGTGACCCCTGCACCCAGTATTAGGAGAAGATGCGGGACTCCGTCCCTTTTAGGAACTTGTTGGGCGGCCAATTCGGACCCCCCTTAACTTTCTAACAGGCCGTAAGGCCGCATCCTTCTTTTCTTAATACTAAGGTGCAGGGGTTACCCCTGCCCAGGGAATGCGTGAAACCCACGGAAGGGGTTTCACGTTAAATAAAGTCTGGCTTCCACCTCTCCTCCGACGCGTGCTGGTTTTGGCTTGGCTGATACCCTTATAATGAAGCGATTCTTGAGCTTCATGGCGGTTTTATGCTCCATCAGGTGAGCGGTGTTGGCGGGTCGGGGGTGGTGGAACTGGTGCTGGGCACTGGCCCGGTCGTCGCCGCGGTATTGTGGCTGCTGGTCGCGTTTTCGGTCGGCAGCTGGGGAATCATCCTCTACAAGCTGATCCAGGTTTCGCGCGCGCGGCGCGAATCCGAGAAGTTCATCGCGATCTTCTGGGAATCCAAAAATCTCGCCGCGATTCATACTGCCAGCGTCGGCCTCAAGCGCAGTCCGGTCGCGCAGGTTTTCCGCGCCGGCTACCAGGAGCTGCTGCAGCTCACGCGCGCCAAGCGCCAGGCGGTCGGCTCGGACAGCGGCTTCTCGACCGACCTCGGCGGAATCGCGAACGTGATGCGCGCGATGAAGCGCCAGGAAAACGTCGAGCTGACCAAGCTCGAATCGGGCATCACGTTCCTCGCGACCACCGGATCGTCGTGCCCGTTCATCGGACTGTTCGGCACGGTGTGGGGAATCATGACGGCGTTCCTTGGGCTGTCGGCGTCGCATACGTCGAGTATCCAGGCGGTCGCGCCGGGAATCGCCGAGGCGCTGATCACGACCGCGGTGGGACTGGTCGCCGCGATCCCGGCGCAGATGTTCTACAACTTTTTTATCGCGCGCGTCCGCGTGCTCGCGACCGAGATGGATAACTTCACTGCCGAATTTTTGAACATCGCCGAACGTCATTTCCTTTCGTAAAGGGCGGCATATCCCGATGGCAATGGACTCAGGAACGGGGCGCGGGCAGATGGTCTCGCAGATCAACGTCACGCCGCTGGTGGACGTGATGCTCGTGCTGCTGGTCATCTTCATGGTGACGGCGCCGATTATCCAGCAGGGCGTCGAGGTCACGCTGCCGGCGGTCAAGGCCGAGGCGCTGCCGGGCAAGGAAGAGCAGTTCGTCGTGTCGATCACGCGCGACAAGCAGATCTACCTCAACGACGCGAAGCTCTCGGCCGACGATTTGACCGACAAGCTCAAGGCGATTGGGAATGAGCGTCCCGACCGCGAAGTTTTTATCCGCGCCGACGACCAGGTGCCGTACGGCGAGGTGATCCGCACGATGGCGGCGATCAAGGCGGCGGGAATCGAAAACGTCGGGATGGTGACGGAGATGCCGACTGACTCCGGCGGCAACGGCGCGAAGTGAGCGCCACTTGTGGCATCGCCCGACCATAATGGCGACGAGCAGCCGTCGCGACTCGGATACTTCGCGGCGATTTTTGTCTCCGCGCTTGGTCATGCGGCGATTTTCGCGTTCGTGTTTTTCATCGCGCCGCGATTTTTGCAAACCCCCGATGCTGCGCCTCCCGCTTACACGGTAAAAATCGTGGATAACATTCCAGCCGGCGACCTCGGCACCCATCTGCCGCGGATCAATCGGCATCATGATGAGGAATCGAAGGCGGCGTCGAAGTCTGAAGAATCGAAGGTCAAGACTGAGCCTTCGAAGAACGAGATAGCGCTCAATGACACCGACAAGAACGCGCTGAAGATCAATGCCAAGACGGCCGACGTGCCGACGCCGACTCCCACGCCCGAGCCTACACTCGAGCCGACGCCTGAGCCGTCGCCCGAACCTACGGCCGAGTCGCCGGCGCTCGAACCGAATATCGAGGCGACCGAGGAGCCAACCGTCGAGCCCACTGTCGCACCGACGCCCGCGCCTACTCCGCGTCCGAAGAAACATCCGACGCCGAAACCCACGCCCAACACTTCGCGCAAATCGCCCAAGGCTGGATCGACGGTAGCGAAGTTCGCGTCGACGCCGAGCGTCGCGCAGCAGCTTGCGAAGCTCAAGCGCCAGTTGCTCGCCGAGCACGTCAAGGAGCTGGCGAAGAATGAGCGCCTGAAGATGAAGACGACGACGATACCGACGACGTCCGCGACCGTCATCCAAGGGTCCGGCAGGCGGGGGGCCGGTGCTCGCGAGCAAGCCGAGTGAAGGCGGCGGCTACGGCGTCGGCCCCGGCACGGGCAGCGCCGGCATTCTACAGGACCCCGAGTTTCTCCTGTACTATAAGACCGTGCAGGATCAGATTAAGAAGGCGTGGACGTTTACCGGCGGCTCGAACGATCTGACGGCGACGGTGGATTTTGCAATCGGCCCTGACGGCACGCTGACGGCGGTGAAGATTGGCACGAGCTCGAATGACGACGCGTTCGACGACTCGGTGATTCGCGCGATTCGGCGTGCGGCGCCATTTCCGGCGCCGCCGGAAAAATTTCGCGACCAGTTTTCCGGCGGTATCAAGGCGGTCTTTCAGCTCGGCGAACTCAAGTCCTGAGCTCGGGTTGTATGAGGTGCGGATGAGTCCTTTTGCTATCGATTCCTTGAGGCTGGGTTCGGCCGGCACAAGTATGAAGCGAATAGTTCACGCTTGCGCGCTCCTCTGCGCGATTGTTTTTGCACTGGCGCCGGGCCGCGCCGCCGCGCAAGGCGGGCCGATCACGATGAGGATCGAGGGGCCGGGGAGCCAGCTCTCGACTATCGCGGTGTCGGGGCTGAAGAATCTCGGCGGCGACGATAACCATCAGATTGGCAGCGCGTTCGTCGGCACGCTCAGGCATGACCTCGAGCTGTCGGGATATTTCAGAATTATCGATCCGCACGCCTATATCGAAGATCCGCAGACCTCGGGATTCGAGCTGGGGCAGTTCAACTTCGCCGACTGGCGCTCGATCAACGCCGACTTCGTGATGAAAGGATCGGTCGCGGCAACCGACTCCGGCGTAAAGTTGACGGCCTATCTTTACGACGTCGCGCAGCAGCGGCGCATGATGGGCAAGAGTTACACCGGCGACGCGGGCGACGTGCCGCGGATGGCGCGCCGATTTGCCGACGCTGTCCTCGAAGCGTCCACCGGCGAGAAAGGGCCGTTCGATTCCAAGCTCGCGTTCGTGTCGACCCGCGGCGGCCGCTTCAAGGAAATTTACACGCAGACGATTGACGGACAGGACCTGTTCCGCCTGACCGGCAATCCCACTATCAACCTGTTTCCGAGTTTCGATCGCAGCACGCGCTACGTGCTGTACCTCTCGTACAAGAGCATGCAGCCGGCGCTTTACCTCGCCGACCTGAGCCAGCGGCGCGAAACCAGGATCGACAGCCCGCACGGGCTGGTGATCGGCGGGACGCTCTCGCCCGACGGCGAGCAGATTGTCGCGGCGATCGAGCGCGACGGCATCACCAATCTGTACCTGCTGACGCGCGACGGCGCGGAGATTCGCCAACTCACCGACACCTCGGGAATCAACGTGAGTCCCGCGATTTCACCCGACGGCGATCGCTGGCGTTCACCTCGGACCGATCGGGCACGCCGCAGATATACATAGTGAGTCTCGCGGGCGGCGATCCGAAACGGATAACCTACAGCGGCGACTACAACACCACGCCCGCCTTCTCGCCCAAGGGCGACAAGCTCGCGTATCAGAGCCGCGTCAACGGGCGCTTCGACCTCTGGACGATTCCGGTCGGCGGCGGCGACCCGGTGCAGCTCACGGATGGCAACGGCTCCAACGAGTATCCCAGCTGGTCGCCGGACGGCCGCTACCTCGCGTTCAGCTCGACGCGCGGACACAACTCGCAAATCTATATAATGATGGTAAGCAACCGGAAGATTATTTCCGCTTTGACGGAGGGTGAAGGTAATGATTCCTGTCCAGCGTGGTCGGGGTGGTTGGGTGAATAGTCGTTCGACATTGGCCAGGGCGATGGCGATTGTGAGTGTGGGGCTGATGCTGGCGATCGCGGGATGCTCGTCGAAGAAGCCGGCCCCGATTGGCGGCGACAATACGGGCGGAACTCCGCTCGGTGAAGGTACTACCAACGGAACTAGCAGCAACTCGCTCGAAAACTGGAGGAACGGAAACTTCGGCGCGCAGGGTCCGCTCAGCGATATTCATTTCGGCTACAACGACTACACCATCCAGGACCAGGACGGCTCGGTGCTGAAGTCCAACGCGGAGTGGCTGCAGAAGTATCCGCAGACCAAGGTCCAGGTCGAGGGTCATTGCGACGAGCGTGGCTCTGAGGAATACAATATTGCGCTCGGCGCCAAGCGCGCCCAGTCGGCGAAGGATTACCTGGTGACCCTCGGCGTCAGTGGCAGCAGAATTTCGACCATCAGTTACGGCAAGGAGCTGCCGCTGTGCCAGGATCACGATGAAAGCTGCTGGGCGCAGAACCGGCGCGATCATTTTGCAGTGAGCGACAACAAGGATTAGACGCGTGCGAAAAACGAACTGGACGATCGGTGCGATCGCTGTGCTGGCGGCGGCCTTCTCGCTGGCAGGATGTGCCGATCAGGGCGACCTGCAGCAGCTCAATCAAAACGAGTTCACGCTGCGCGGAATGATTGCGGGCGATCGGCAGCAAATCGACTCGTTGAAGGCGCAGGTTGCGCAGCAGAACGACGAGATCGAGGAGCTCAAGCACGGCGCCACGCCTGAGGCGAGCGCCAACGCGTCGGGAATGAACGATCGCGTCGCGAGCCTCGAGGCGGAAGTGAAGGCGCTGCAGGCGGGCATGGCAGCAGCGCCGGGCGCGATGCCTCCTCCCGCGCCGCCGCCGGGCGCGCCGCCCGACAGCGTCGGCGGAGTGCCTCCACCGTGCAGAGGCGCCGCCCGGTGGCCCTCCACCGCCGGCAACGCCCGCCGAGATTCGCGCCAACCTGGCCGGCCGAGCTCGATCAGGAGATCGCGGCCGCGCAGACTTCGACCGATCCCGGCATCAAGATCTACCAGGAAGGCCTCGACGCGATGAAGGCCGCCAAGTATCCGCTCGCGGTCAACCGCTTCACCAAGCTGCAGCACACGTACCCGAAATCGCCGCTGAGCGAGCCGGCCGAGTACTTCTCCGCCAACGCGCTGTTCGAAACGGGCGCCTATGACCAGGCGATCTTGCAGTTCAACGATCTCGTGATGCGTTTTCCCAAGGGCAAATATGCGAGCGCCGCGCTGTTGCGCGAGGCCCAGGCGTTCGTGAAGCTGAACGATAGAATCGACGCGCGCCTGACGCTGCAGAAGCTGGTGTCCGATCACGCGGGAACTCCTGAAGCGGCGGCCGCGGACACGATGATGAAGGATCTCGCGACCGATTAGGGCGGCGTATTCGCGCAGATTGAATGGAAATAATTCGCGACCTCGACGCGCTCCCGCGCCATCCGTACCCGGTCAGCTGCGATCGGCAATTTCGACGGCGTCCATCTGGGCCATCGCGCGATTCTGCAGGCGGCGATCGATCGCGCGCGAGCGGGGGGCGGCACCGCGTTCGCGCTCACCTTCGATCCGTTGCCCGCCAAGTTGCTGGTTCCGTCACGCGCGCCGCGGCTGATCCTCGCGCCGAATGACAAGCTCGAACTGCTGCGGCTGTCGGGCATCGATGGCGTGATCGTCATCAACTTCACCCTCGATCTCAGCCTGCTGTCGCCGCGCGATTTCGTGCGCGACTACCTGATTCGAAAGATCGGCGTGCGCGAAGTGGTCGTCGGGCGCAGCGTCAGCTTCGGGCACAATCGCGCGGGCAATGCGGCGGTGATGACGGATCTCGGGCGCGAGCTTGGCTTCGAGACGGACGTGGTCGGCCCGGTGAAAGTCGGCGGCATCGAAGTCAGCTCGACCAAGGTGCGCACTGCGATCACGCACGGCGACATGCATGGCGCCGCGCGGTTGCTCGGCCGTTATCATTTCATCGCCGGCCCCGTGGTGCGCGGGCGCGAGCGCGGACGGACGATCGGATTTCCGACCGCGAATATCGCCAGCGAGACGGAATGCATCCCGCCCGACGGCGTCTATGCGACTCGCGTCATCCTGGACGACGGCGTGTACCCGTCGATAACCAACGTCGGGATGCGTCCGACGTTTTCCGAGAGCGCCCGCGCGATCGAGGCGCATATCTTCGACTTCACCCGCGACATCTACGGTCTGCGCATCAAGCTCGAACTGATCGAACGAATCCGTCCCGAGCGCAAATTCGACGACGCCGACGCGCTCAAGGCCCAGATAGCGCTCGATCTCAGTAAGGCGCGCGAAATTCTGTCTGCCGCGCAGTCTTCAACGGATTTTTGAGGCCGGCTCGACCCAGTCGCGCGCGAGCCGCTCGATCCATCCGCCGATCTTCGATTCATCTTCGGGCGGCGTAGTCAGTATCACCAGTTCGTCGACGCCGGCCTCGCCGTACTTCTTCAAATCGTCCGGTGTGATCTTCTTGGTGTACGGGCACGCGATGATTTCGACTTCGCTCGCGTCGCGGCCGTTGGCTTTCAGCATCGCGCGCAGTTTGCCGGCCAGCGGCGCGGCTTCGCCCGGCCCGACGTTGAAGCCGAACCATCCGTTGCCGATATCGGCGGTGCGTTTCAGCGCGGGTCCGCTTTCGCCGCCGAAGATTATCGGCAGCTTGCCGCCGCGCACCGGCTTCGGATAACTCTTCGCCGCGTCGAAATTCACGAACTCGCCATGGAAGCTGGCGGCGTCGTCGGACCACAGGCGGCGCATCACTTCGATGTACTCGCGCGTCCGCTGCGCGCGCCGCTCGAAGGGAATTCCAAGCGCCGCGAACTCCTCCGCGGACCATCCGATGCCGACGCCCAGCGCGAATCGCCCGCCCGACAGCCGATCGAGGCTCGCAGCTTCTTTCGCCAGCACCACGGGGTTGTGCTCCGGCACCAGGCAGATTCCCGTCGCCAGCCGAATCGTTTTGGTGACGGCGGCAGCGAAGGTCAGCGTGATGAACGGATCGAGCCAGTCGGCGCCGCCGGGCAACGGGAACTCACCGCTCTCGGCGTACGGATATTTTGAATCCTGACGATCGAACAGCACGACGTGCTCGCCGACCCACAGCGTCGAGACTCCACGGCGATCGGCCTCTTCAGCCGTCTTGAGAATTGTGCCGGGACGCGCCCCGGTGCCGATTCCCAGCGCGAAAAGCCCTACTTTCATTGACCCGCTCCTCAATCATTTGCGGCCGACGCAAGCGCCGGCGTCTTGGTGAACTTGAGCATGAAGCGATCGGTCTGTCCGCGATGCTTGAACACGAGCCAGGTGCGATCGTCCTCGGGATGACGCAACGCGCTCGACGCTCCCGACAGTTTGAAGCCCGCCTTCTCGACGTCCTTGATCAGAAAATCCTCATCGATTCGATGCAGCGTCGTCGTCTGCGTATCGCCGGTGCCGGGCGCGGCGCTGTGATCGACGATGCCGTAGATACCGCCGGGCTTGAGCGCCTTGAACACCGCGGCGTTCACGTTTTCGCGATCCATCTTGAAGCCCACCATGTCGTGATAGTTGAGATGGATGATGACGGCGTCGAGCGAATCCGGCGGCACCGGCAGCAGGTCGGGCGCGTTGAAGGGCTTGCTGACCTTGACCACGTTCTTGAGCGCAGGCTCTTTGAGCCGCGCGTTCCATTCATCTTCGGTTGTTTTGAACTTCGCGGGGAACGGTCCGTTCTGCGAATAAACGGTGCCGGTCGGTCCGACGATTCGCGCGTAAAGTTCGGTCATGTAGCCGCCGGCGGCGAAAATGTCGGCGATTTTCATGCCCGGCTTGATGCCGTAGAACGCCATGATCTGATCCGGCCTGCGTCCCGCGTCGAGCGCCTTGTCGGCGGCGGGGCGATCGGGCGCATTGATGGCGTCGGTAATCTCCTTGGGAATCTGGTCCGCCGGAATGGGCGCGCTCTCAGCCGTGCTCGTCGCTACCGGCTGAAGCTGCGCGCGCGCCGGCGACGAGATCCACGCGAGCGCGGCGAATGCGATCGTAGTTGAGAAGATCAGGCTCCGGGTTCCGGTACGAATTCCGCTACTCATTTTCATAATCGACAGCTAACACACCGCCCGCAAAATCGGCAATGCGTTTTCTCGCACACCGCGCGTGCGTTTCAGCGCGATGCCGTTGTTTTGCTTTCGTTCGGCGTGGATGAAGCAGGCAGCTTTATGTCCGCGTGCGCCCATGCTTTCTTGAGCCGCGCGTCGACTGCCGTCGCCTCGTCCGATGCGTTGCGGGCGCGCAGGCATAGCGCCAATCCGTTGAGCGACCATCCATTCTCGGGATACTGCTTCAGGTCGTCGCGAAACACCTGCTCCGCTTCCGCATTCTTGCCGTCAGCGAGCAGTTCCATGCCGAGTGTTTCGCGCACCGGGTAGTACCAGCTCGGCGGCTCGTCATAGTTGAGCGAGTCCTGGATGGTGACGGCCTGCTGCAGATGTTTGATCGCGTCATCATGATGGCCCTGCGCGGAATCGATCTCGCCGGCCAGCGTCGCCGAGGCTATCGCGAGCAATCGATTCGCCGGGTTGAACCCAACGATGCGGTCGGCAGGCATCGCCGCCGTGATTTCGTCGAGCTTTTTCTTTTCGTTCAGCGCGTCGTCGGGACGATTCTTCGCCGCGAACGCGAGGCCGCGCACGTAATGCCAGATTGCGGTCGTGTAGGTCAGATCCGCAGGCGGCGCCGGCTCCTTGAGAATCGCATCCCAGTTGCCGAAGCGCGCTTCGGTGAAATAGCGCGTCGTTGACACCGACTCCATCGACGGCATCTGGCGAATCATGTCGAGCGTCACGGCGGCGTCGAGCTCGCGCGACGCTTTGAACGCGCCGCGGCTGTTGCCCTCCATCATGTACGACGCCCACAGGAATTGAATGTTGTGCGGCACGTACATCGTCGGATAAGTGCCCTCTGGGATTGCGCTCGCGCAGGTAAATCTTGTCGGCCTTGATGGCGGCGAGGTTGGCGTTGGCCGACGCGTTGTAATCGCCGATGCGGAAATAGATGTGCGACGGCATATGCACCAGATGGCCGGCTGCGGGCGCGAGCTTTGGGAGCCGTTGAGCGCTCGGCAGTGCGCGCCCCGGGTCGGGCGACGCTTCGACCGCGTGGATGTAATAGTGATTGGCGCCGATGTGATTCGGATACTTCGCCAGCACGCCCTCGAGCGTCGCGACAATCTCGGGCGTTCCGTCAGCCGGCTTGCCGTCGAGCGTCCAAAGCTGCCACGGATGCAAATCCATCATCGCTTCGGCGAACAGCGTGGCGGCGTCGGGGTCGTTGGGATTATTGCGCGCGACCTCGCGCATCGCGTTCGCATACGCGAGCTGATGCGCGTCGTCCATCTTGCCGTCGGGCGGGTAACGCTTCGCGAGCGCCTCGATATATTCGCGCTCGGGCGGGGTGACGCTCGCTTCGAGTGACTTCGCCTTGACGATCGCCGCGTATGCCTGCTGGCCCCGATTCGTATCCGGGGGCGAGTTGATATTCGGCCCGAGCGCAAGCGCGATACCCCAGTAAGCCATCGCCATCGTCGGGTCGTATTGCGCGGCCTGTTTGAAAGAAGCCTCGGCCTCGTCGCGAGTTGAAGGCGTAGATGAACGTCAGTCCCTGATTAAAGAACTGTTGCGCGAGCGAGGTGCCGCTGTGCGACGTGACCGGATGGCGCAGGTCGCCGTAGCCATCGAACAACGGCTCGTGAGTCGAATCGATCGAAGCCTGCAGGTCGGTCGTATCAGCACGAACGAAATTGCCGAACGCGAGACCGAGCAGGATCGTCGCGGCCGCGATTGGAATTCGTCGATACATCGCGACCAATCGTAGAGAGGTGAGAGTTACCAAATCAACGGGATTAGATGGTGCTTCACTTTCTTTTGATAGTCGGAATACCCGGCGAGGTTACTGGCGAGGAATTTTTCTTCGTCGAGGAGTCTCGCAATCAGCACCAGCGTCATTGGAATGAGCGCGAGCAGTCCCCATAGCGAGCCGAGCGCGAGCGGCACGCCGGCCAGCATGACGAGCGCGCCGATGTACATCGGATGACGTACCAGGGCATACGGTCCGCTCGCGACGACGCGCTGCCCGGCGCCGACTTCGATGGTTCCCGAGGCGAAGGTATTTTCCTTGAACACGAGAAATACGAAATAGAATCCGAGTGCCACCAGGATATCGCCAAGCACGCTTACGAGCGGCGGTACCGTTGACCACGCGAAACGATGATCGAGTACGGAGACGATGAAAATCGCGATGAATGCGCACGCGGCGATGGCTTGGATGATGTTCTGGCTCCGCTCCTGCTCGGCGCCCACGCCCGCTTTTACGCGCCGCTCGAGAAGTTTCGGATCGTTTTTCATCAGGTAAAGAGTGACCGCAAGCGTGCACGCGAAAAAAACAGCGACCAGGACCCACGCCTGCCAGTAATCGAGCGTCCACGCCGGCAGAAAAATTATCGCCGCCATGACGACGAGAAGCTGAAGCATTCCGGCAAACGCTCTGATGTTGAGACGGTTCATTGCTTTATGCGGCGCGGCGTTTTCCCGGCCGCTTCGACTCGGCTAGCGCGAACCCGGCTTTGCGCGCGCGCCATCGCTCGAGCATCGCGGGCAGCTCGGCCTGCATGAACTCGAAGAACGCGAGCGTCTCTGCGATTCGCGCGCCGGCCGGGGTGCCGCGTCCGACCACGTCGATGCCGTCGCGCAGGCTGCGCTCGCATCTTTCGAGCACCTGGTCCTTGCGCGCCATGGCTTCGTACCAGGTCTCGCTGTGGACGCGATAATGTTCGCGGCGCGAGCCGGGCTCGGTTTCACGGCTGGCGAGATTGACCTGGACGAGGTAGCGGACGGCGCCGGAAATGGCAGCGGCACTGACGCGCAGCATCGCGGCGAGTTCAGCCGAGGTGAGCCTGCCGGAATCAGTTGCGAGCAGGGCGGCGAACACGCGCGCGGGCATGCGGGGGAAGCCGGACTGGGTCAGGACCGAGGCGAAGCGCTCGACGAACGCGGTGCGGGATTCAGCGGGATTCGTAAGTTTCACGATATTATGAAAGTAGTGTAGTTTGGGAAAGTCGTGTCAAGGAGGAGATCCAGAACCGGATGAGCTTGCGTCATTCTGAGAGCGGCGAATGATTCCGAGAAACCTAACCCCTAACCCCTTCCCCTGGTGGAAGGGGAACCGGATGTGAGGAGCACCCTTCCCGCACTGGAAGGGGAGCGGATGTAGGAGGATCCTGCCCTCGCGGGAAAGGAAACCGTATCGGGATGCCGAGCTAGTCGAGAGCTCGCAGCAATAACCCTCCAAGCTTTTCGGTTGCCCGCTGGCGCGTAATCCGTTACCGTTGGCGTTTGCTTGACCTATATGTTCAAAACCCCTCGCCCGTGAAGGCACGTAGCTCAGTGGGAGAGCGCTTCCTTGACACGGAAGAGGTCGGCGGTTCAATCCCGCCCGTGCCTACCAGGTCCGTGCCCACAGCCGCGAATTTCTTTTTCACTTTTTCACTCCGCCAGTTCTCCGCAATGATTAGAATCTTCGCTTGATGAGTTCCGACGTAACCGTAACCCTCGGCCGCGAGTCCCGCGTCGTGCCGGTTGGCACCATCGTTCGCGACGTGCTGAACGGCGTCCCCAGCCGCGACCTGGTGGCCGCGCGCGTTGACGGCAAAGTCGTCGATCTCGACGCGCAAGCTCGATCACGATGCTGCCGTCGAGCCGATACTCGCCGACTCGCCCGAGGGCCTCGACGTCATCCGCCACTCGACCGCGCATCTGATGGCGATGGCGGTGCAGGAGCTCTACCCCGGCACGCAGGTGACGATAGGCCCCGTCATCGAGGACGGCTTCTTCTACGACTTCGCGCCCGCCACGCCGTTCACGCGTCGAGGACCTGCCGAAGATCGAAGCGAAGATGCGCGAGCTGGCGAAGGCCGATCACAAAGTCCATCGCACCGAGATCGCGCGCGAGGACGCTATCCGCAAATTTTCCGAGATGGGCGAGAAGTACAAGGTCGAGATAATCCAGGGCATCCCCGACGACCACGTCTCCATCTACAGCCAGGGCGACTGGATGGATCTCTGCCGCGGACCGCACGTGCCCTCGACGCGCTACCTGAAGGCATTCAAGCTGACGAGCGTGGCCGGCGCGTACTGGCGCGGCGACGAGCACAACGCGATGCTCTCGCGCATCTACGGCACCGCGTTCGCGACGAAGGAAGCGCTCGAGGAGCACCTGAAACTCGTCGAGCTCGCCCGCCAGCGCGACCATCGCAAGCTCGGGCGCGAGATGGGGCTGTACATCTTCGATCCGATTTCGCCGGGATCGCCGTTCTACCTGCCCAAGGGCGTCATCATCTTCAATGCGCTGATCGATTACATGCGCCGACTGTATCGGCGCTACGGCTACGACGAAGTCGTCACGCCGCTGCTGTTCAAGAACGAGATGTTCAACACCTCGGGGCATTGGGAAAATTTTCGCGAGAATATGTTTCTCTCACCCGACCCCGACAGCGATACGCCATTCGATCGACACCGGCCCCGACGGGTGGCATCACGGGTACGGGCTGAAGCCGATGAACTGCCCCGGCCATACGTTCGTCTATCGCGCCGAGAAGCGATCGTATCGCGACTTGCCGCTGCGATTTGCCGAGTTCAGCCGGCTGCATCGCGCGGAACGCTCGGGCACGCTGCACGGCCTGATGCGTGTGCGTGCGATGTCGCAGGACGACGCGCATATTTTCTGCCGCGAGGATCAAATCGAGGACGAGATTGCGTCGAATCTCCGGATGGTGCGCGACGTGTACGGTGCGTTGGGCTTCGATCAGGTCGAGTTCAAGCTCGCGACTATGCCCGAGCAGCATCTCGGCACCGAAGAGCAATGGCAAATGTCCGAGGCCAAGCTGGCCAACGCGTTGAAGCGCAACGAAATCGCGTTCGAGATTAATCCCAAGGAAGGCGCGTTTTACGGCCCCAAGATCGAGATTTACGTGTCTGACGCGCTCAAGCGCAAATGGCAGGTCGCGACGATTCAGCTCGACTACAACGCGCCCGAGCGCTTCGACCTGACCTACACCAACAGCGCCGGCGCCGAGGAACGCCCGGTGATGATTCATCGCGCGATCCTCGGCTCGCTCGAGCGCTTCATCGGCGTGCTGATAGAGCATACGGGCGGCGTGCTGCCGCTGTGGCTTGCGCCCGAGCAGGTGCGAGTGCTGTCGCTCAGCGAGAAGGTCGAGGACTACGCCAAAGAGATCAGCGAGCGTTCTCAAGCGCGAGGGCTTCCGCGCCCATGCCGACATCCGCAACGAGAAGCTGGGATTCAAAGTTCGTGAAGCGGAATTGGCGAAAGTGCCGTATATGGTAGTAGTCGGCGAGCGCGAGGCGGCCGATCGATCGGTGTCGTTGCGCCTGCTGCGTGGCGAGAAGAGTAATGCGATGCCGCTGGCGGCGTTGCTTGAAAAATTAAAACAGGAGCCGGTACCGGCTTAGGAGTCTATCCGGCGCACCAGGCCGGAGGAGGTGCTTTATCCGTAGAGATTTCAGAACCCCACCCTCGAGGGAGCCCGCGATTCGCGTCAATAACCTGATTCGCGCGCAGGAAGTCCGTGTGATCGACGCCGACGGCACCCAGGTCGGAATCCTGCCGTTGCGCGAGGCGATCAAAGTTGCTGAGGCCCGCGGCCTGGACCTGGTCGAGGTCTCGTCGACGGCGAATCCGCCGGTATGCCGCGTCACTGACTTCGACAAGTACCGCTACGCGCAGAAGAAAAAGTCGCACGATTCCAAGAAGCACACCATCAGCATGATCAAGGAAGTGAAGATGGGATCGGCGACCGGGCAGCACGATGTGGACTTCAAAACTAATCACATCAAGCGCTTTGTTGGAGAGGGTCACCGTGTTAAGCTCACGGTTTCGTTCCGGGGCCGCGCGATTACCCATCCGGAACTCGGACGGGCACTGATCGAGAGAATTATCGCGCAGGTAACGGATATCGCGCAGGCGGAAGGCACACCACGGATGGAAGGACGTAACATGTCCGTGCTGCTGACGCCGCGCTAAGAGAAAAATTTCAGGAAACAAAGCGAACTATCGTCATGCCGAAAATCAGGACCAGCCGTACCGCCGCCAAGCGCTTCACCGTCAGCAAGAGCGGCAAGGTCAAGTTCAAGCACGCGTACGCCCGCCACATGTTTTCGGCCAAGAACCCGAAGCAGAAGGCGCGCCTGCGCAGGACCGGAATTCTCGGAAAGGCCGACGCCGAAAAAGTCAAAACGATGATGCCGTACGCCTGAAACGGGCGGCTGATTCACCCGATATCTATCAAGGAAGGACTGACTCCGATGCCTCGCGCAAAAGGCGGACCCAAGCGCCGCCGCCGTCATAAGCGGCAACTCAAGCTCGCCTCCGGCTTTGTCGGTGGGCGCAAACTTTACCGGCAGGCCCGCTCGACCCTCGAAAAGGGCCTCACCTACGCCTATCGCGATCGCAAGGCCAAGAAGCGCGACTACCGCACGCTCTGGATCGCACGCATCAACGCACTCGCGCGCGAAAACGGAATCTCGTACAGCGCGCTGATGAACGGGCTGAAGAAGGCGGGCGTCGAGGTCGATCGCAAGATGCTGGCGAAGCTCGCGCAGGAGCGCGACGCATTGTTTACCGAGCTGGTGCGCACCGCCAAGAGCGCGCTCGGCTCGCAAGCAGCATAGAGCCGCGCGTTCCAGGCGCCGCGCACCAGGAGACCATGTGGGCCGTTCGCCCACGTGGTTTTTTGTTTTTGCGGGACTGAGGTAGAGGTTCAGGGAAGATGGCGATGAGAGAACAACTCGAAGAAATCAGGCAGCGCGCGATGGCCGAGCTCGGCGACGACGCCGGCGAAGCGCAAGTCGACGCGGTCCGCGTGCGCGTGCTCGGCCGCTCCGGCGAGCTGACGGAAATCATGCGCGGGATGCGCGAGGTGCCCAACGCCGAGCGCCCCGCCATCGGCCAGCTCATCAATCAGATCAAGCGCGAAGTCGAAGCGCGCATCGAGGCGCTGAGCGAGAAGCTCAAGGCCGCGGCGCTGGACAAATCGCTCAACGAGAAGCGCCTCGACGTGACGCTGCCCGGCATGCGCATCGCGCGCGGCCACATTCATCCAATCACCGACATCCTCGAAAAGATGCTGCAGATTTTCGAGTCGATGGGCTTCGAAGTCGCGATGACCCAGGACATCGAGGACGACTTCCACAACTTCGCCGCGCTCAACTTCCCGCCGCATCATCCCGCGCGCGACATGCAGGACACCTTTTACGTCGAGGGCGGGATGCTGCTGCGCACGCATACGTCGAACGGGCAGATTCGCGTGATGGAAAAGCGCCGGCCGCCGCTGGCGATCGTGTGTCCGGGGCGATGCTACCGGCGCGACGATCTGAGCGTGCGCGCCTCGCCGATGTTCACGCAGATCGAAGGCTTCATGGTGGACAAGCGCGGGCGCATCACGATGGCTCATCTCAAGGGCGTGCTGTCGGAATTCACGCGCGCGTTCTTCGGCACGACCGCGGTGCGCTTTCGCGCCAGCTATTTTCCGTTCACCGAGCCGAGCGCCGAGCTCGACATGCGTTGCCTGCTATGCGACGGCGCCGGCTGCCCTGTCTGCAAGCATTCCGGATGGACCGAGGTGCTCGGCTGCGGAATGATCCACCCGAACGTGATGCGCGCGGTCGAGTACAATCCCGACGAGTACCAGGGCTTCGCCTTCGGCATGGGCGTCGAGCGCACCGGCCTGCTGAAGCTCGGCGTCGACGACATGCGCCTGTTCTTCGAGAACGACCTGCGCTTCCTCGACCAGTTCCCGGCGCTGAGCGGAGGTGCGCGATGAAGCTGCCGCTCAGTTGGATGCGCGACTTCGTGAGCCTCGATGCGCCGGTCGAGGAAATTTCGCGGCGGCTCAGTTTCGCGGGCCTGGTGGTCGAGAACGTCGAGAAGCTCAAGCCCGGCTTCGCCGGCGTGTTCGCCGCGCGCGTGGTCAACGTCGAGAAGCATCCCAACGCGGATCGGCTGAATCTGTGCGAGGTCGACGCCGGCGCGATGGGCCAGTTCAAAGTGGTCTGCGGCGCGCCGAACGTGAAGGCTGGCATGGTCGCGCCGCTCGCTCTCGTTGGCGCGCAGCTTGGCAAGGAGCCGCCGCTCGAGGCGGCCGTAATTCGCGGCGTCAAGTCCGAAGGCATGCTGTGCTCGGAGCGCGAGCTCGGCCTGTCGCAGGATCATGCGGGGATTCTTGCGCTCGGCGCCGACGCGCCGATTGGCGGCGACGTGGCCGCGTATTTGCACCTCGACGACGTCGTGCTCGATGTAGAAATCACGCCGAATCGCGGCGACTGCCTCTCGGTTCTCGGTCTCGCGCGCGAGGTTGCCGCACTGTTCTCCGCCCGGCTGCGCGCGCCCCGGTTGCGCGCGGCGCATTCGGCGGGATCGCCTGACGGCGCGCGCTTTACGATCTCGGTCGCGATCGACGCGCCCGATCTTTGCCCGCGCTACGCTGCGCTCGCGATGACTGGAATCAAGGTCGGCCCTTCGCCGGCGTGGCTCAAGCGCCGCCTCGAACTATGCGGGATGCGCGCGCTCAACAACGTCGTCGATGCGACCAACTACGTGATGCTCGAGCTCGGCCAGCCGCTGCACGCGTTCGACTTCGGCAAAATCGCCGGCGGCAAGATTATAGTCCGTCGCGCGGGCGAGACCGCCGAGTTCGTCACCCTCGACAACGTCAAGCGCACTCTCGACCCGAACGATTTGCTGATCGCCGACAGCGACAAGCCGCTCGCAATCGCGGGCGTGATGGGCGGACTCAACTCCGAAGTCAGCGACTCGACCGAGACCATCCTGCTCGAGAGTGCGTATTTCGAGCCGATGACAATCGCGCGCACGGCGCGGCGCCTGGGTCTGCGCAGCGAGGCGAGCTATCGCTTCGAACGCGGCATCGATCGCGCAGGACAGGTCGGCGCGCTGATTCGCGCCGCCGAATTGATCCGCCGGATCGCGCGCGGGCGCGAAGCGTCGCCGATTGCCGACTTCGAGCCGCGCAAAGCCGAGCCGCGCGAGATTGCGCTGGACCTCGGCGCAATGGAATCGCTGCTCGGCGTCGCGATCGCGCCGGGCGTCGCGCGGACCCGTCTCAAATCGCTCGGCTCGCAGGTAAGCACGCGCGCCAAGGGCGTGCTCGCGGTAGTGCCGCCGTCGTTCCGTTCCGACCTGGTCGAGCAAGCTGATCTAATCGAAGAAGTAGCGCGCCTCGGCGGTCTCGAGGACATTCCCGCGCTACTGCCCGAACGCGTAAGTGGGCTTGCGCCGATAAATCGCGAGCGCGAGTTCGTCAAAGGCACGCGCGAGGTGATGCTGGGATGCGGCCTGACCGAGGCCGCGACCATCGCGTTCATCGCGCCCGCCGACAACGCGCGCTTTTCCGGCATTCAAACAGCGACGCACCCGGTCAAAGTAACCAACCCACTCTCCGCGGAACTCAGCGAGCTGCGCGTGAGCCTGATTCCGGGACTCGTCACTGCGCTCAGATTCAACTTGAATCGCGAGGCGCACGCCTTTCACGGGTTTGAAATCGGCAAAACCTTCCGCATGGACGGCGACATCGCGTCCGAGCACCTGCACATCGCGGCGGTGAGCTACGGACCTTACGCGCTGTCCGCGATCGGCGAGCATAGCGTCGCGGCGGGATTTTTCTCGATCAAGGGAATTCTCGAGACGTACTTCGACGCGATCGCGATCTCGCCGCGCGTGACGTTCAAGGCGATCGAGCCCGCCGATGCGCCGTTTCTGCATCCGGGACGCAGCGCCATCGTCTCGCTCGACGGCGCGCCGATTGGCCTTATCGGCGAGCTGCATCCGGCCGAAGCGATGCGCCTCGATCTCACGGATCCGTGCGCGCTCTACGAACTTGACTTGAGTAGTCTCATTGCCTATGGTTTCTCGCCGCGCAAAACTTTCCAGCCGCCGCCAAAATATCCCGCTATCAGGCGCGATTTGGCGTTGGTACTGGATCGGAATTTCCCGGCGGATATGGTAGTCAAGACCATTCGGGAATGCGGCGCGTCGCTGCTGGAAAGCGTCGAGGTCTTCGACGTGTACGAGGGGACGGCAGTGGCGGCCGGAAAAAAGAGTGTGGCGTTGGCTTGTCGATACCGTGCAAAAGATCGCACGCTGACCGATGAGGAGGTTAACCGCATTCACGCAGTGCTGATTGAGCAGGCGCGGATGCGATTGGGGGCGGAGTTGCGGCAGTAATGCGTGCCTAACGCGAGCGAGTGGGGATCGTTACGCCGCAGGGCATGACCAAAGCGGATCTCGTGGATTTGATCTACGAGCGAGTCGGCTCCTCGAAGAAGGAAGCCTGTGAAGTGGTCGAAGCGGTGTTCGCGATCATCCGGGATTCGTTGCGCCACGGTGAGAAAGTGAAAATCTCCGGCTTCGGCACCTTTCTCGTCAATCAAAAACATGCGCGGCGCGGGCGCAACCCGCAGACCGGCGAGCCGATCACCATCGACTCGCGCCGGGTCCTCTCCTTCAAGCCGAGCCAGGTGTTGAAGGAGCGCGTCAACAACGGCACCAAGCCAGGGGTATGACTCCGATGCCACGCCAGCCATCAGTTCGGCGGCGAAAATCTGCCCCGCAAAAGCCCGCCGCGATTACCACCATTCCAGAGCGAGGCTTGAAAATCGGCGAGGCGGCGCGCGCGCTCGGCGTCGAGACCTATGTGCTGCGCTTCTGGGAAACCCAGTTTCCGTTTCTCAAACCCAAGCACACGCGCACCAAGCATCGCTTCTACCAGGAAAAAGATCTCGACGTGCTGCGGCTCATCAAGCGCCTGCTGCACGACGAAGGCTTCACCATCGTCGGCGCCAACAAGCACATCAAGGAATTCGGCATCGAGACCCTGATGAGCGGAAAGCCCTTGCCAAAGAACGCGCCGGCGTCATCGCCGGAGCGCGAATCGTCGCAGTCGCCGGGAGTGGACGGTCAAACGCGCCGCGTACTCAATGAAGTACGTCGCGACCTCGAGACGATCCAGAAAATTTTAGAAGACTGACGGGCAGCGCGAACCATCGAACGCAACATCCGTTGATGATGGATCATGCTCTTTAGTAACCAAACGCCAGTTGACTGCGCTCTATATGGTGGTTACCTAGTGTGTAGGGAGAGCTGTTTTCGATTAGCAGTCTCGGTTCTCGAATGCCAATCTACGAATACAAGTGCAACAAATGCGGCGTTTTCGAGGCGATGCAGGGTATCAAAGAAGCGCCGCTCAAAAAGTGTCCCACCTGCAAGAGCAAGGTCGAGCGCCAGATTTCGCGCGGCTCGTTCATCCTGAAAGGCAGCGGATGGTACGCGACCGACTACGCCAAGAAGAGCACTCCCGCCAGCACTGACTCGGATTCGTCGGCCTCGTCGGCGGCAACGCCCGCGACCAACGGCAGCACCGATTCGTCGTCGAAGCCGGCCGGCGACTCGAAGCCCGCATCGGAATCCAAGTCCTCCTCATCTGAAACGAAGACCCCGTCGAAGTCCAAATCGTCGTCATCCGAGAAATCGGTGTCGGCGAAATCGGCAGACTAGTCGTCTTCAGCAATTGAACTCGCGCCGAACCGCGGGGTAGCCCTCCCTGCGGTTTTTTTGTTTGAATCGTTCGCTATGCGCGCCCTGGCATTCGATCATCATCTGCAGTTTCGCGGCGACTACCCGGACCCCGTCGCGCCGCCGGGCGAGAGTATCGTCCGCGTCTCGGTCGCCGGCATCTGCGGCACCGACCTCGAGATCGCGCGCGGCTACATGCAGTATCGCGGCATTCCCGGTCATGAATTTGCCGGCCGTGTAGTCGAATCGCAAAACGCTTCGCTCCGCGGACGTCGCGTCGTCGGCGAAATCAACGCAGGCATGCGGCCGTTGCGCGACGTGCCTCTCGGGTCTCGGCGCGCCATTGTCCCAACCGCACTGTGCTCGGCATCTTCGGCCGCGATGGCGCTTTCGCGGAATTCCTGCGGCTCCCCGACGCGAACCTCATTCCGATTCCCGATTCGATGCCCGACGACACCGCGGTATTCGTCGAGCCGCTGGCGGCCGCGTACGAAATCTTCGAGCAGACTCACCTGGCGCACAATCAGACCATCGTAGTGCTTGGGGACGGCCGGCTCGGCGCGCTGGTCGCACTCGCGCTCAAGGGCGAGAAGTATCTGCCGCTGGTAGCGGGCCATCATCCTGAAAAACTCGCGCGGCTGTCCGCACTCGGGCTCGATACCGCCGAGGAGTCCTCGCTGCGCGATAAATTCGACGTCGTGGTCGATTGCAGTGGAAGCGAATCCGGTTTTCGGCGCGCGATCGAACTCGTCCGCCCGCGCGGCAAAATCATATTGAAGAGCACCGCGGCCGCGGCAGCCGAAATCAACCTCGCACCGGTGGTCGTAAATGAAATCACGGTGATCGGTTCGCGATGCGGCCGCTTTCAGCCCGCGCTTGACGCGCTCGCAGCCGGCAAAATAGATCCGCGCCCGCTGATCGACGACGCCGTCGCGCTCGATGACGGCCTGGCGGGTTTCGAAGCCGCGAAAAATCCTCTCAACTTCAAGATACTGCTGAGAGCGGCGTGAAACGGCGGAGCCGCGGCGCCATAGCAGTCGGAATCGATACCGGCGGCACCTTCACTGACCTGGTCGCAATCATCGGTGGCGAAATTCGCGTGCACAAGGTGCTCTCGACGCCCGACGATCCCGCCGACGCCGTCATCCGCGGCTTGCGCGAGATGCTCGCGGGCATCGACGCGGCGGCGGAGAGCGTTACCTACAGTTCGACCGTCGCGACCAACGCGCTGCTTGAGAAAAAAGGCGCGCGCGTCGCACTGTTCACCAACGCCGGTTTCGAAGACCTGATCGAGATTGGCCGCCAGAACCGCGACGACCTGTACGCGCTCGCGCCCTCGCGGCCGGAACCGCTGGTCGATCGCGCGATGCGCTTCGGTGTCGCCGAGCGCACGCTGTTCGACGGCAGCATCATCAAATCGCTGAGCCGCGCCGAGCTCGCGCGAATTCGCCGGCTCGCGGCCCGCAGTGGCGCCGACGCCTTCGCCATCTGCCTGCTTCACTCGTACGCGAATCCCGCGGGCGAGGAGGCGATCGCAAAAGTGCTTGCGCCGCTCGGGCGGCCGCTCTCGGTCTCGCACCGGATTCTCGCCGAGTATCGCGAATATGAGCGCTTCTCGACCGCGGTCGTGAACGCGTACGTTGCACCGCGCATGTCGTCGCACCTGAAAAATCTCGAGACCCGGCTCGAAGGCGCGCGCTTGCGCGTAATGCAATCCAACGGCAGCGCGATCGGCACCGAGCTGGCCCGCGCCGAGCCGGTGCGCACGATTCTCTCCGGCCCCGCTGCGGGCGTGATTGGCGCGGCGAGCCTGGCGCGCGCCTTCGGCACCGATCGCTTCATCACCTTCGACATGGGCGGAACCTCCACGGATGTCTCGCTGTTCGATCGGCGCGCGCGAATCCGCACGCTCAGTCATCCCGACGGTTACGCGGTGCGCACGCCCGTGATCGACATTCACACCGTCGGTGCGGGCGGCGGATCGATCGCGCGGATTGACGCCGGCGGCTCGCTCCGGGTCGGCCCGGACAGCGCGGGCGCCGATCCCGGGCCCGCATGCTACGGACGCGGCGAGTCATGCACCGTCACCGACGCCGACCTCGTCGCGGGCAGGCTGGTCGCGGCAAATTTTCTCGGCGGCCAGATGAAACTGTATCCGGAACGCGCCGAGCGCGCGGTCTCACGGCTGGCGCGCGAGATGAAAACGAACTCGCTGGCGGCGGCGCGCGGGATAATTCGCGTCGTCAACGCCAACATGGAGCGTGCGATTCGGGTGATCACGGTCGAGCGCGGCTACGATCCGCGCGATTTCGCGCTGCTCGCGTTCGGCGGCGCGGGCCCGATGCATGCCTGCGAGCTGGCGCTCGACCTGGGCATCCGGCGCATCGTGATGCCGCGAAATCCCGGCCTGCTGTGCGCGTGGGGCGCGTCGAGCGCGCCGATGGGCCGTGAGTATTCGCTAACCGTGCGCGAGACGAATCCGAATTATCGCGGCCTGCTCGCGCGCGCCGCGGGTCTGGTCCGCCGCGCGCGCAAAGAGCTGGCGGATGAAGGTGCGACCGCGATTCGTCACGAGTTGTGGACCGACATGCGCTACCGCGGGCAGTCGTACGAACTCGAAATCGCGCTTGACGCCACGATTCATCGCCGAATTTCATTCCACCCATCGCAGAACGTTCGGACATTCTTCCGCGAGCGCCGCGGTCGAGGTGGTGAACCTCCGCATCCGCGCGGTCGCAAACGAAACCGCCGCCACGCCGAAGCGAATCGCGCGCCAAACCGGCAAGCCGGCGCCTGTTTCCCATGGACGCGTGCTCGTCGGCGGCAAAGAACGCGCCGTGCCGATCTACGATCGAGATTCATTCGGCGCGGGCGCGCGCGTGCGCGGACCTGCCGTCGTCGTCGAGCTGAGTTCAACCGCGTACGTCGCGCCGGAATTCACTCTGCGCGTGGACGATTTCGGCAATCTGCAACTCGAGGCGTCGCGATGAAGCTCGATCCGATCACCCTGGCCGTGATGAACAACCGCCTCGCCGCGATCGCCGACGAGATGGGCGTGGTGCTCGGGCAGACGGCGTTTTCGCCCAATATCAAGGAGCGGCACGATTTTTCGTGCGCGATTTTCGACGCGCGCGGCGAGCTGGTCGCGCAGGCCGCGCACATTCCGGTGCATCTCGGCTCGACTCCGCTCTCGGTGCGCGCGGCGATCGCGAATCTCGATCTCAAGCGCGGCGACGTTGCCGCGCTGAACGATCCCTTCAACGGCGGAACGCATTTGCCCGACCTGACCGTGGTCGCGCCCGTGTTTATCGGGAGCGAGCGGCGGCCCTTCGCCTACGCCGCCAACCGTGCGCACCACGCGGACATCGGCGGAATCGCGCCGGGCTCGATGGCGCTGGCGACGGAAATTTACCAGGAAGGTTTCCGCTTGCCGCCAGTGAAAATTGTCGCCGGCGGCGAAATCGCGCGCGACGTGATGACCCTGTTCCTCGCCAACACGCGCGTGCGCGAGGAGCGCGAGGGCGACCTGCGCGCGCAGATTGCGGCGCTGTCGGTCGGCTCCGAGCGATTGCTCGGGATCGTGAAAACGTCGGGACGGAAAACCGTCGAAGCTGCGATGGACGGGCTCAAGGATTACGCGGCGCGCCTGATGACCGCGGCGCTCGGCGAGCTGCGGCCCGGAACTTATCGCGCTGAAGATTTTCTCGACGACGACGGCTTCGGCACTGGCCCGATTCCGATTCGCGTCGCGATCAAAATCGGCGGCGGCAAGGCGGTCGTCGATTTCACTGGCTCCGCGCCGCAGGTGCGCGGCTCGGTCAACGCAAATTACGCGATCACTTTGTCCGCGACTTTCTACGTGATGAAATGCCTCGCGGCCGAAGCCGTGCCCGCAAACGAGGGCCTGATGCGCCCGATCAAGCTCGTCGCTCCTCCCGGCTCGATCGTCAACGCGCTGGCTCCTGCAGCGGTCGCGGGCGGCAACGTCGAGACCTCGCAGCGAATCGTCGACGTTCTGTTTCGCGCGCTCGCCAAGGCCGCGCCGGAGCGCATCCCGGCGGCGAGTTCCGGCTCGATGTCGAATCTAACGGTCGGCGGCTTCGATCGATTTCGCGAGCGCCATTTTTCTTACTACGAAACGATCGCGGGTGGCGCGGGCGCAGCGAAAGGCCGGCCCGGCGCGTCCGGCATTCACACGCACATGACCAACACGCTCAACACGCCGATCGAGGCGCTCGAGGCCTACTATCCGATGCGGATAACTGAGTATCGAATCCGGCGCCGTTCGGGCGGCCGCGGTCGCGCGCGCGGCGGCGACGGTCTGATTCGCGAGCTCGAATGCCTGGTCGATTCGAACGTGAGCGTGCTTACCGAGCGGCGAAAAATCGCGCCTTACGGTCTTGGCCGGCGGCGGGCCGGGCGCGACCGGCAAAAATATTCTCGTTCGCGGCACGCGTCGAACCGCGCTGCCCGGCAAAACCAACATCGACCTCGAACCGGGCGATCGCATCCGCATCGAGACGCCTGGCGGCGGCGGCTGGGGACGTCGCTAGACGACGCCGCTTTCACGCAGGCGCTTGCGCGCGTCGGCGTCGATCCCGAGTTCCGCCAGGATTTCGTCCGTATGCGCTCCCAGAGCGGGCGCGCCGCTTCGTACGCGCGTCGGCGTGCGCGAGAACTTCGCGGCCGGCCCGGTGATCGGCGCGAGCTTGCCGTCTTCCTGCGCGACCTGCTGGAGCATGTCGCGCTCCAGCGTATGCGGGTCGCGCGCCGCCTCCGCGTAGGTTCTCACCTTGGCGCACGCGATGCCTTCCTTGGCGCACTCCGCGACCGCTTCCTCGACCGTGCGCGCCTCGCACCACTTCGCAAACATCGCGTCGCACTCCTTGCGATTGCTCATCCGCCCCGGAATCGTCGCGTAGTCTTTGTGATCCGCGAGATCGTGGCGCCCCGCCATCCGCGCCAGCACTTTCCAGTGCGTGTCGAGCAGCACGCCCGCCATCACCAGCCCGTCGCGGCATTGGTAGGTGTTGGTCGGAACCGAGAACGGAACCTCGTTGCCCCATCGCTTGATTTCGACGCCCATCGCGCCGAGCGTCAGGTTGCCATTGGACTGAAACAGCATCGCGTCGAGCATCGCGACATCGACATGCTGCCCTTCGCCGGTGCGATCGCGATGCCGCAACGCGCCAAGCGCGCCGATCGCGCCATGCAATCCGCCGAGATCGTCGCACAGCCAGGTTGGCGCCTTCGATGGCGGTCCGTCGGGCTGCCCGTTGAGCGAAATGAACCCGCCCATCGCCTGCGCGAGCGGATCGTACGCCACGCGATCGTGAATCGGACCGAACTGGCCGTAACCGCTGATCGATACGAAAATGATGTCCGGCTTCACGGCGCGAACGTGATCGTAGCCGACGCCCCATTTGTCGAAAGTGCCCGGGCGAAAATTCTGCACGATGATGTCGGAGCGCGCCGCGAGCTTCAGAAAAATTTCGCGGCCCTCGTCGCGCCGGAGATCGAGCGTCAAGCTGCGCTTGTTGCGATTGACCGTCGCCTGCGCGTATCCGATTTGCGTCTCGTGCCCCGGCAGCGCCGGCGGAATACGCCGCGCGACTTCACCCTCGTGAGCCTCGACCTTGACGACGTCAGCGCCGAGATCGGCGAGGATGCACGCGCACATCGGTCCCGCCCAGCTCGTGGTGGCGTCGATCACGCGAACGCCGTCGAGCGGCCCGGTCAAGTCGCGCCGCGCGTCGCGATAGAACTCGGATTTTTTCATTGCGTTGTTCCTCCACCAGACGCAGGCATCGTACTGCGCGCGAGTTGCCCGCGACAAACGCGGAAGTGGCGCCCCGAAGTCCGGCTCGGTAGCCTTGAGCACGATGGCGGAGCAGCAATTCTATATCGGCGTCCACGGCGTCATCGCCAGCCGCGGGCGGCTACTCGTACTCAAGCGCGCGCCAGTGTTGGCGTATAAGGCCGGAAGCTGGGATCTTCCCGGCGGTCATATGGCGCTCGGCGAGAGCACCGAGGATTGCCTGCTGCGCGAGGTCAAGGAGGAAACCCAGCTCGACGTTGCGATCGACCACCTGCTCGGATTGCACAGCATGATCTCGCAGCCCTACGTGCAGGCGCTCTACGCATGCCGGCTGACGGTGTTTCAGAATGTGAAGCTGCGGCCCGACGAACACGTCGAGCATCGATGGGCCACGCCTGATGATCTCAAGAGCCTCGAGCTGATCCCGTATCTCGAGGCGATTCTGAAGCGCGGCATGCTGAGCTACGTGAAGTGATCGGCGCGCACTATCTTGCGATCAGCCGCCCGCGCCAGTAGCCGAGGAAGTTCGCGCATTCGAGTTCATGGTAGATCGCGCGCTCGGGATCGCCGCGCATCGCCGCGGCCGCCATCCTGACGCCGTTGCGAACGAGCTTGTCGAGGCGATTGTGATTTTGCAGTCCGGCAAACGCGGTGCCCATGCCGAAGGCGAAGCTCTTGCGCCGCAGGTAGGCGCGGCTCATCCGCTCGGGCGGGATCATATGATGCACGATCGCGCGCGGGACAAAGCCCATCGTGCCACCGCGCGCCAATATTCGCGCGAACAGTTCGGTGTCCTCGCCTGAAATAGGATTGCCGCCGACCACGCCGAGGTCCTCGCGAAATTTCCCGAACCGCGCGAACGCAGATCGCTTGAAGCCGACATTGGCGCTGAAATAATTATCCAGCCGCTCGGCAGATGACGCCGGCGCCGCTTCGATCGCGCGACGGTCGTGCACCGCGAGCTTTACCCAGAGACTCGGGCCGAGCCACTTCGGCGGCGCCGACGACCATCGCGGCAGGACCATGCCGCACGCCGCATCGAGGTCGCGCCGTCGCATGTCGTCGAGCAGCTCGGCGGCCCAATCGCGCTCGGCCACGGCGTCATCGTCGATAAAAAAGATGTAGTCCGACGCGGTTTCATCGACCGCGCGATTTCGCGCGAAGCTCGAACCCATCCGCGGCTCGAACACCCGCCGCATCGGGAGCGCCGCGCCGCGCGCGAAGTCGTCGATTACCGCGGCAGTATCGTCAGTCGATGCGTTATCGATGACGACGCAGTCCGCCTCGACGCCCGCCGGTATCGCGAGCGCCGCGATGCTCGCCAGCGTCTCACGCATCGACGCCGCGCGATTGTGCGTGGGAATCGCGATGGTCAGTTTGACTGTCAATGCGGTCGTACGCGCGCGCTCAGCGGATTTCCGCCTCGCGCCGCGTATCTATAATAGACGACCGGCCGGGCCGCGTCAGTTCGTCTTCGGCGCCGCAGCCGACGCAGCGGGAGCAGCTGCTGAAGCTGACGCCGCGGGTGACGCTCCCGGTGACGGCGACGGCGTCGCGAGCTTGGGCAGCGGCGCGCCCGACTGCGTGAACACGATCGAGGTGACGTTCAGGTCGGGCGTCGCCTGCTGCTGAATTTCGGGCGCAGCCGTCAGCCGGAAGCCGAAGCTGCGGGTCTCACCCGGGATGAACGGAAGGACAGGACGCCCGAAGTTGGTGAACTCGAGCGGCGTCGCGATCGGCGTATGCACCTCGGTGAAGACTTCCTTTTTCTTTTTACCTTTGCCCTCGGAGTACGTGACCGTAAACTGAACTTCGTCGATCGGCTTGTCGCCGGTGTTCGTCATCTTGCCGAAAATTCCCGGCACCCGCGACGCCGACATCTTCATATCAACATCGCTCAACACGATTTTCGGGATGTACGCCTGCCCGTCGCTGATCTGCTTCTGCGCGTTCTGTATATCCGCGAGCTCGCGCCCGTACTGGAACTTAAGCCCGGCTGTGCCGGTCGCCTGCTCCTTGTCCAGCTCGTCGAGAATTTTCTGATAGGCCGCGATCGCCTTGTCGTAGTCGTGCTGATGGTAGAGATCGACGGCGGCGGCATGCTCCTTGACGATGTTTTCCTTGAACGGGAAATCGACCTTCAACCGCCATTGGCCGCCCTGATTCACCATCACCATGTTGTCGTCGTAGGTGACTTTGGGATACGTGCCGTCAGTCAGGTCCTTTTGCGCCATCGCATCGGGCGTCTGGTCTCCGCTGAGTGAAGCATCGACCGTCCGCTCCCAGAGCGCGAGATCCGGGCGCGTCACACTGACGGTCACGACCGCGTTATCGCCGTCGATTTTCGCGTCGCCTACCTTGTAGTCATAGGTACGCAGGATGCCCTTGAACCAGTCCCTGCTCACATCGGGCGCCATCGGGATTTCTTCCAGGAACTGATCCATCGTGCGATCGACCTGGTCCTCATGCGTCATCGCCTGGTAGGCCGCCGGGTAATTGTAAAGTTTCAGGTTGTTCAGATAGTCACTTGCCGCGCTCTGCGGCGTATGACCCTGGCATCCCGCCGCGAAAAACGCACAAACCATCGCAGCCGCAAGCATCGCGCCCTTGGCTTGAATTCTGATCTTGGTCATCGTCGAAATCCCTCTTCACGCAGTCCGCAAACTGTTCGATTGTAATGTCGCTCCCGCCAAAAACAAGTCGGCACAGCGGCCCCCCACTGGCCGCCATCGTGCCTGGCGACAGTCCTGCTTATCAGAAAAAAGGCGCGCTATGCGACCGGCCGCAGACCCCGCAGCTTACGACCCGGTCGGCATCTGCTTGAGCTCGATCACGTTACCCTCGGGATCCTTCACGTAGATCGAAAGACCCTGACCGTGCGCCCCATAACGCATCACCGGCTCAGTGATTACCTCGACGGACTGGCCGCGGAGATAGCGGACGACCTCGTTCAGGTCGCGAGCCTCGACCCCGATGCATACGTGGTCGACGTTGAGCGACCTCTCAACCCGCGGATCGACGGTGGGAATCAGATCGATCAAGCCGCTCCCCGCGCGCAACTGTATCAACCCGATCTGCTCCATTCGCCGCTCCTCGCTGAGACCCAGGATGCGCGTGTAGAAGTCAAGCGCGCGATCCTGGTCGCGGCATCGCAGCACGACGTGATCGAGTTCCGCCACTTTGAGTGGAATGTCCATATCGATACGCTGGAACTATACCTTTGATACCGCCGCTGCCAATACCCTGGAACAATCCGCGATGCTGCCCGGCCACCTCCTGACTCTCATCATATTCGCCCTGACCTATGCGGTGATCGCGCTCGGCGAAGTCCCGCGGCTACGCATCGATCGCACCGGCGCCGCGTTGGCGGGCGCGGTCGCGATGGTCGTGACGGGCGCGCTCAGCGAAGGTGCGGCCGAGCACGCCATCGACTTCCATACGATCGCGCTGCTGCTCGGGATGATGATCGTCGTTGCGAACATGCGGCTCTCGGGAGCGTTCGCGTATTTTGCACGCACCCTGCTGAGCCGCGCGCGAACCGGCTTCGGCATGCTTGCGATGACGGTCGCGGCGTCGGGCTTGCTCGCCGCCTTTTTCATAAATGACGTGGTATGCATCGCGCTGACGCCTTTGGTAATCGACGCGGCCGAAATTGCCGGCGTCGACGCTGTACCGCTCCTGCTCGGACTCGCGACCGCCAGCAACATCGGCAGCGCCGCGACCATCACCGGCAACCCGCAGAACATGATCGTCGCCGGCTTCGCGCATCTCGGCTATGCGAGCTTCGCGCTTCACCTGGCGCCCGTCGCAATCATCGGGCTGGTGCTCGACTTCATCGTGATTGCAGCGATTTACCGAAGGCCGCTCCGCGGATCGCTGCCACACGAATGACGGCAGCGGCACGCGCGATTCGTGTCAACCGCCCGCTGATGATCAAAACTTCTATCGTCACCCTCGGCGTGTTCGCGATGTTCATCGCGGGCTACCCGACTCACCTCGTCGCGATGAGCGCAGGCGTGATCCTGTTGTTCACGCGCCGAATCAAGCCGGCTCGCGTGTATCATCTGATCGACTGGACGATGCTCGCGATGTTCACCGGCCTCTTCGTCGTGGTGGCCGGCTTCCAAACCACCGGCTGGCTGACCGAAGTGGTGAGCCGCATCGGCGTTCAGCGCTTGACGCATCCCGTAACTCTAACCGTCGTCGTCGCGATCCTTTCCAACCTGGTCAGCAACGTGCCGGCGGTGCTGCTGTTCCGGCCGCTCTTTCCGATGCTTGGCGGCACCCGCGCCGTCGCGCTGTTGATCGCGAGCGCGAGTACTTACGCGGGAAACCTCACGCTGGTGGGATCGATCGCCAACCTGATCGTGGTCGAGCAGGCGCGGCGGCGGAAGATTAAGCGTTACCTTTGTCGATTACCTGCGCGTGGGCGTGCCGATCACGCTGCTCACGCTCGCGATCAATACTGCGTTCCTGACGCTCTGGCCGTAGCGGCTTGCGGAGCTCGCGACGGAAACCAGAACCGCTGCACTTCGGTGGCGCGCACGGCGTCTTCGATCATCCGCGGGATATCGAAGCGCGACTCGGCCGCCACGACTTCCTCGATTCGCGCGCGCGTCTCCGGATGCGCCGGCACGAACAGCGTGCAGCAATCCTCGTCGGGAATTATCGAGGTCTCGAACGTGTGCAGCCGCCGCGCCTGATCGATGATTTCGTTTTTGTCCATGCCGACCAGCGGCCGCATGACCGGGAACGCCGCCGCCTTTTCGATCACCGCCATGTTCTCGAGCGTCTGCGACGCCACCTGCCCGAGGCTTTCGCCCGTCACCAGCACGGTCGCCTGCGAACGCTCCGCGAGCGCGCTCGCGATTCGCAGCATGAAGCGCCGATACAACACGACGCGCAGCGGACGCAGAGTGTTCGCCACGATCTCGCGCTGCAGATTTCCGAACGGCACCAGCATCAGCGCCGACCGCGCCTGCCATCGCGTCAGATGCGCCGCCAGCTCCGCCGCCTTCTCGCGGCTCGCGGCTGAAACCAGCGGATGCGCATGAAAATGCACGAAGTCCAGCCTGAGCCCACGCCGCATCATGCGATAGGCCGCGACCGGCGAGTCGATCCCGCCCGACAACAGCGCCATTCCGCGCCCGGTCACGCCCACCGGCAATCCGCCCGCACCCGGCATCTTGCCGGCCGACACGTACGCGGCGTCGTTCATTATCTCGATCGATATCGTGAGCTCGGGCGCGCTCAGATCCACTTCGAAGCCGAGCGCTTCCTGCACCTCGCCGCCGACCGCGCGATCTATCTCGACCGAGTTCATCGCGAAGCGCTTGTCCTCGCGCTTGGTCCGCACCGCAAACGTCCGCGCCTTGCTGCCGGTCGCGCGCAGGATCGCCTCGCGCGTTATCGACTCGATATCGCGCGGCGTCGAGTAGCTGAGCGAGAAATTTTGCAGCCCGAAAATCAGCGCCGCGCGCTCGGCTGCGGTCTCGTCGCTCAGCTCGTCGGGAATCGGCACCAGCAGGCGCGGCCCGACGCTGCGCATGTTGCCGAGCCGGTAGTCGCGGAAAGTATCGCGCAGATTCTGCTTCACCTGATCGATGAAGCGCCACTGATTGCGCCCCTTGAGCGCGATTTCGTGGTACCTGCCAATCAAATATCGCATTTTGTGAATTCGCTCGCGTGCAGCGCCGAGTTGAGGTTAGCGTGGCGTGGCCGCCATTGAAAACCACCTGCGCGCTTGCAAGCGAGGCGCCGCGCGCGATTATCTGTAGCGATGAGAGACGACGCCACGTTCGCCAGCCAGGTCGAGACCATCCGCCGCAAGCTTTCCAGCGTCACTCCCGCGCCGCGCGAGGCGCTCGCGAACAAGACCAACGCCGCCGCCGTGCTGATTCCGCTGTTCGATCGCGGCGGCGAACTTCATATCGTCTATATCCGCCGCTCCGATCACGTGGCGAGTCATCGCGGGCAGGTCGCGTTCCCGGGCGGACGCGTCGACCCTGTCGATGCGACCCTGCTCGACGCCGCTCTGCGCGAGGCGCACGAAGAAGTCGGCATCCATCCTTCGACCGTCGAGGTGATCGGCGCCTTCGCCACCATGCAGACGACGACCAGCGGAATTGTCGTCGCGCCATTCGTCGGCGTCATCCCGTCCGACGCGCCGCTCAAGCCGCAACTGTCCGAGGTCGCGCAAATCTTCGACGTGCCGCTGAGCGCGCTGCGCGATCCGAAAGTTTCGCGGCGACTACGAATGGAAGAGCGAAGGCCCGGCCACCCGCTCGTCGAAGTTTCCGGCGATACTCTACGGCGGCCAGACCATCTGGGGCCTAACCCTGCGCATCACACTGAACCTGCTCGAGCTGCTCGATCCCGCCAAGACCTGAGCTTCGAATCCGCTTCCAAGGAAGCGGTATCTCCTAATCCGGTCCCCCTTCCACCAGGGGAAGGGGTTAGGGGTTAGGTCGCGCGACCATTTGTAATTGCACTCTCGATGTAATAACTTTCGCTCCCTGATGCCGCAGCTTGCCCGCCTCGACGGTCGCCTTGCCCGCTCTGCCCGCACCCGCCATGCGGTGGTCGATGCGCTGCTGGATCTTCTCGGCGAGGGCGACCTGCGCCCGACCGCCGCGCGAATCGCCGAGCGCGCGGGCGTCTCGCTGCGGCTCGTGTTCCATCATTTCGACGACCTCGACGCGATTTACGCCGAGCTCGCCGACCGCCAGGCCGAGCGCGTCAAGCCGCTCACGGTGCCGATTTCGGTCGCGCTGCCGCTCGCGCGCCGTATCGAGGAATTTTGCGCGCAACGCGGCCGTCTGCTCGAGACGTTATCGCCGGTACGCCGCGCCGCAGTGTTGATGGAACCGTTTCGCCCGGCCCTGGCCAAGCGTCTCAAGCATGCGCGCGATTTGATGCGGGCGGCAGCGATTGCCGCGTTCGCACCCGAGCTGTCGAAGCTTGGCGCGGATGAAAAGCGCGCGACCGTTGCCGCGCTCGACGTTGCCACGAGCTGGGTCGCGTGGGAGCAGATGCGGCGGCATCAGGGGCTTTCCGAAACCGAGGCGCGCAACGTGATGGCGATGACCATCCGCGCGCTGCTCACGAGATAAATTTCCAGAGGGAGTCGAAACCGATGGGACGCAATATCCTTTTCATCACGACCGACCAGCAGCGCTACGATGCGCTCGGATGCAACGGCGGCATGATCGCGAAAACGCCGGTCGCCGACCGGCTCGCGAGCAACGGCATCAACTATCGCCGTGCGCACAATCAGAATGTCGTCTGCATGCCGGCGCGCTCGACGATGATTACCGGCCAGTACGTGCGCACGCATGGCGTGGTCGCCAACGGCGTCGCGCTGCCGCCCGATGCGCCGAGCGTCGCCGCATATCTCCACGAGAAGGCCGGGTACCATACCGCGCTGCTGGGCAAGGCGCATTTCGAGCCCGCTTTTGATTTGCAGGGGCGATGGTTCGAGAACCAGATGGCGCGCAAGGATTCGACCGGGCCGTATCGCGGCTTCGATCGGATGGAACTCGCGATGCATACGCCGGTCGGCGGCTGGCACTATTCGCTGTGGCTGCAGAAAAATTATCCCGACGAAATCGCCGGCTTCGCGCCGATTCTGAGCGCGCTGCCCGGCGGCGATACCGGCGCGCCCGAAGTGAAGTACAACCCGGTTCCGCGCGAGCATTACCATACCGACTGGGTGGCCGCGCGCACGATCGCGTACCTCGACTCGCTCGACCCCGGCGACAACTGGTTCGTGTGGATGAGTTTTCCCGACCCGCATCATCCGTGGGATCCGCCGCAGGACGAGGCGCGCCGAATCAACTGGCGCGATCTCGATTTGCCCGCCGGCTACCCGGGCTCGCGCGAGAAAATCGAAAAGATTCTCGCCGGCAAGCCGCGCCATTGGATGGATTGGTACGAGGGCCGCTTCGGCAACTTCGAGGGCGGGCCCGGCACCTTCGTCCCGTGCCAGCTCACCGAGGATCAGATTCGCGAAGTCAACGCGCTGACCCATGTCGAGAACGAATTGATCGACCAGGCCTGCGGTCGCGTGCTCGCGCGAATCGCCGAGCGCGGATGGGAATCGCGCACCGACGTGTTCTTCACCACCGATCACGGCGAGCTGCAAGGCGACTTCGGCCTGCTCTACAAAGGCCCCTATCACGTCGACGCGTTGATGCGGATACCGATGATTTGGCGGCCCGCGCCGTCAGCCAACGTCACGCACAACGAAATCGCGGAGCCGGTCGGGCAGCTCGATCTCGCGCCGACGTTCTGCCAAATCGCCGGCGTCCCGGTTCCCGACTGGATGCAAGGAAAGCCGCTGCCGACCGCGCCGGGCTCCGGCCGCGAGCGCGTAATCACAGAATGGGACAGCCAGTTCGCCGCCATCGGGATGCATCTGCGGACAATCTATCGCGACGGCTACGTACTCACCGTTTACGAGAAATCCACGCGCGACGTTGGGTACGACGTGGCGAATATCCCGCCGATGCTCGCGCCGCGCGGTCAGATTTTCGATATCCGCTACGACGGCACCGAGGGCGAGCTGTACAACCTGCGCGAGGATCCGATGCAATGGCGCAATCTGTGGAATGACCCGGCCTATGCGAAGCTGAAGTCCGACCTGCGCGCGGATTTGTACGATAACCTGCCGCCTGAGCGCGATCCGAAGCTGCCGATCGAGGCGCCGGCGTGAGCGGGGGAAGGGTAAATCACTTGATTTAATGTGAAACCCGCGGTGGGTTTCACACTTCCTTCGGCAGGGGTGACCCCTGCACCCGGTGTTGAGAAAATAGCAAAATCGCGCGGACGCGCTTTTGCTCAGGTGGGGTTGGGGATGGGAGTGCTGATCCGTAATCCCTCGCCCGTTACTTCACGGGAGAGGTTAGGTGAGGGTTCTGCGATTGAGCCACAAATGCGAGGTTCTTGTCGTTCAGGAGAATTTGGGATGACTCCATTGAAATTGGTTGGCGGATTTGGATCGCCGTATTCGCGCAAGATGCGCGCGGTGCTGCGTTATCGGCGTATCCCGTTCACGTGGATATTGCGCGGATCGCCTAATGACGTTGGCATTCCTGACGTTCCGGTCGCGCTGATTCCGGTGCTCGTGTTTCCTGCTGAGGCTGGGCGCGGCGACGAGGCCATGATCGACTCGACCTTTCAGATCAAACGGCTAGAGCAGATGTCGCCCGCACGTTCGATCATTCCGACCGATCCGGCGATCGCGTTTCTTGATGCGCTGCTCGAGGACTACGCCGACGAATGGCTGACCAAGCCGATGTTTCACTACCGCTGGAAGTACGCGGCCGACATTCACAAGGCGTCGCACGTGCTCGCGCTCGACCGCGATCCGTTACTGAGTCGCGACACGCTCGCCCGGATGTCCAGCTACATTGCCGAGCGTCAAATCGAGCGGCTGCGCGTCGTCGGCTCGAATGACGTGACGACGCCGGTTATCGAGGCGAGCTATCGCCGCCTGCTCGGGCTGCTCGATTCGCATCTCGTCGCGGGTTATCGGTTTCTCATGGGCGCGCGGCCGGGCGCGAGCGACTTCGGCTTCTTCGGACAGTTGAGCCAGCTGGCGCATTTCGATCCGACGCCATCCGGAATCGCAGCCGCCGAGACGCCGCGCGTCGTCTCGTGGGTCTCGCATCTCGATGACTTGTCGTCGCTCGAGGTCGATGATGGCGGATGGCTCTCGCGCAAGGACGCCGTCGAGGCGTTGCGCCCATTCCTGATCGAAGTTGGCCGCGTCTATGCGCCTTTTCTAATCGCCAACGCCCGCGCACTCGCGTCGCGCGCGAGCGAAGTGCGATGCGAGATCGACGGCCTGCCATGGGTGCAGCAACCATTTCCGTACCAGGGCAAGTGCCTCAAGTGGCTGCGCGACGGCCGCGAAGCACTCAGCGTCGAGGATCGGAGATTCGTCGATGCCGCCCTGGAATCGAGTGGGGCGGAAAGAATCTTCAGCGAATCGATCTGAGCAAGTCAGAACCTGAAATCGCGCGCATCCCTAACTCCTTCCTGCCGCAGGACTTGGACCGGATGGGGTTGGCTGTTCGCCCAGGTTCCATATTTTTTCGGCCTGGCGGCCTAGTATCCAGAAACTGATTCCCAGCAGGCCAAAGAAAATCGCCTTGTGAGTCATATTCCAAAAATATTCGAAGTAGCGCGTGTAGAGATTCAGAAATAGAAACGTGAGGCCGAAGCCCTTGGTTATCGCGTTGTCGTAGCGCAGCCCGTGATAGATGGCCGCGCAGGCGACGATTCCAAACAGCAGCGCCCATCCGAACAGTTCGATTTGCTTCACCCGATGCCATGTATCCATATCGCCGTAGTTGCCGAAGATGGACATGATCCAGAGAGAGATGAAGAGGTACAACAGGCCCATCACGAGCGTGGAACGGAAAAAGAATTCGAATCGATCGTTTTGCTCGATGGCGAAGGCGGCCGCAGTGAGGAGCGCGCCGAAGAGCGTGAATCGCAGCGGATAGTTCATCCCGAGGTAATAAGCGCCCCATCCGGAGAGGTAGCCGGTTTCCGCGCCGAGCCAGCTGCCGAGTGAGATCAGAGAGAATAGCCAGATGAGGTTGGATCTCAGGGCCACGCCGAGGATTCCGTAGATGACGCATGAGGTGAGGATGAGCAGGGAGAAGTGCTCGGGGCCGGCGCCGATGGCTTCGCCGAATTCAAAGATGGCTCCGGCGGTTACGAGGACGGCGAAAAAGAAGACCGCCTCGTTGCTGAAAATTTTCTGTGGGTGACGGGCGCGGCGGCGCGCACCGTACCAATAGAGCGCGGCGGAGAGGGCCGAGAGCGCGATACATTTTGCGGTTTCGGGAGCATTGAAGATGCGCCAGAAGAGCTGGCGCAAATACTGATCGGCAAACAGGGCGCCGATGGCGATCACGATGCAGACGATGGAAATCCAGAAGCAATACTTGGCGAGGCGGCCCCAATCGAAGGAAATGATTTCGAGGTCGTGGCCGAGGGTATCGGCGAGATTGTCGTCGAGCAGATGGGCCTGACGCCAATGATCGATCGCCCGGCTTACGGTCGCGAACTCTTTCTTGCGCAGCTTCATCGGGCAGCGCTCGGGGGTTGTTGCGAGCATCTCGAAGTACGACACATCGATCAGATCGGCCTGCGCCACGCCGAGCGCTGCGAGTATTTCGATCCACCGCGACACGGCTCTGCTCGGGATCGTCGCCGTCTGCAATGACTGCCTCGATCTCGCCGAACTCTCCGAGGTTCGCGACCGTGTCGAGATGAAGCCGCACGTTGTCACGCATCATCAGGATCCGCACTTTTTCGACGACGGCAATCGTGCCGAGCGCATCCGCGAGGATTCGCAGCGTACGCGCGGGTTCTGCAACCGGCACGATCTCGTAGTTGCTCAGCATCAGCGGGCCGCTTTGATCGCGGCGGTAGAAGATGAGACACGGCGCTGCCGTTTTCCTCGCGCAGCTTCAGCTTGCCGTTTGGTGACGCGAAAAAAGGTGTCGCGCTGCTCGAGTATCGCGCGCCGCGTGTATCCCAGCGCCGTCGCGCGCGCCTCCGCGTCGGCATGATTGGCGAGACGAAATTTTGCTTCGAGGTTTTTCATTTTTTCGTTCGTTGATCGCAAACGCCCTAGCGTGAAAAACTTGACACTTCGGGAAGCGCGCGCATAGGCTCCCACGACTTCACAGACGGCATTCACAGTTGAGTACCTCGCGGGAAACAAATCCGGACGACGGCAAGCTGCTCGAGGCAGGCTTCGATCCTGCACTCGCGCCCGCCGATGCGATTGCGAAACTTCGCGAGCTCAGGGGCGCGCCCGGCATCACGGATCTCGCAATCGCGCGCGCACTCGCAACGATTGCCGACCCTGGCGCCGCCGCGATGCTCACCGAGATGGAAGCCGGTGCGGCCGGCGCGCTGCGGCGCGAAGTGCGGCGCGCGCTGTACAGGCTGAAGCAGCACGGTGTCGATGCGCCGGCGGCCAGCGCGCCCGAGGCCAGCACTCTGCAAGACACGCCCACTGAAATAACGGCGATGCTGTCGCCGATCGACGGCGAAGGCGCGCGTATCGTGTGGATCGTCAAGCCGCGCGTGCAGGGCGGCATGCTCCGCCTGTGGGCGCTCATCTCCGAGCGCGACGGCCTGGTCGGCGCGCAGAACACGGGCGTGTCGCGGCGCGAACTGAAATCCGAACGCGAGGAACTCGAGCGGCGCGCGCAGGTCAAGCTGGTCGAGGCCGACTGGCGCGTCGCCGATTTCATCGCGTGCGAGGCGTGGCGCAACACGCCGGACTCGCGGCGCGGGCAGGTCGGAAATTTTCTGACGCTGCGCTCCGAGTTGATCGCGTCGCCGCCGCCGACCGAGCTGGTTCATCCCGTGTATGCCGAGCTGGCCGCCGAGGCCGCCGCCGAGCCGTCGGTCGAGCTGCTGAAGGAACCCGAGATGCTCGAATGGCGGCTGCCCGACGCGCTGCTTAAACCGTACGTCGAGGAAATCAACGCGGCCGGCGAAAGCGTGATCGTGCTGAGTCCGGTGCACAAGCAGGAGCGCGTCAATGCGGTGATCGACCGCGCGACCGCCGAGTTGCTGAGCGGCGAGAACGGGCGGCGAATCCGGCGGCGGCTCGAGGATATCGCGTACTATCTCGCGCGAGTCGGACGGCGTGAGCAGGCCGGATGGGCCGCGGCGGCGGCAGCCCGAATCCGCGACGGAGTCGACGTGACCAAGGTACTTTTCTTTCAGGGCTTCATCCGCACGCAGCTCGGCACGGTCGCAGCGGCCGAGCAGCAGAAGGCCGAAGAGGAGCCGCGCCTGATAATGACTCCGGCCGAGGCGATGCGCGCGCGCGAGGCCCGCGAAGCCAGGACCCGCCGCCGGTAAGCACGCCACGTTCGCGACGTTTCTCTCGCCAATCTCAGTCGGCTAGGATGCCTCAATCCGGCGCCTGCCGGTGCAGGACCGATGCGACTTAAAGTATGACTTTAATATTTGCGCGGGCGCGAAAGGCCCCTTGCAACAGAGGGTAACTATCGATGATCGATCAACAGCCGCTGCGCGGGGTTCGCGTGCTGGACTTGACGCGCGTTTTGGCGGGGCCGTTTTGCACGATGAACCTGGCGGACCTCGGCGCCGACGTAATCAAGATTGAAGTGCCGGGGCGCGGCGACGACTCGCGCAGCTTTGCGCCGGTGATGCCGTCGGGCGACTCCGGTTATTTCTACAGCGTCAATCGCGGCAAGCGCAGCATCACGCTGGACTTGCGCATCGAGGAAGGCGCGGCGGTCTTTCTCGAGCTGGCGGCGAAATCGGATGTAGTGGTTGAGAATTTCTCGCCGGGCACGATGGATCGTTTCAAGGTGGGCTACGCGCGGCTGAAGGCGATCAATCCGAAGATAATCCTGTGCTCGATTTCCGGCTTCGGGCAGACCGGGCCCAAGGCTTCTGCCCCCGCTTACGACATTGTGGCGCAGGCGCTCGGCGGCACGATGAGTATCACGGGCAATCCGGGCGGCGAGCCGGTGCGATGCGGCGTCTCGATCGGCGATCTGTCGGCGGCGCTGTACGGCGTGATTGCGATCCTGTCGGCGCTGCGCGTGCGCGACCGCGACGGCGTCGGCAATCACGTCGATATCGCGATGCTCGACTGCCAGGTCGCGATGCTCGAGGACGCGCTCGCGCGCTTCTCGGTCTCGGGCAAGGTTCCCGGCCGGCTCGGCACGCGGCATCCGTCGATCACGCCGTTTCAGCAGTTTCGCGCGGCCGACGATTACTTCGTGATGGGCGCGGGCAACGAGTCGATCTGGATTCGCTTCTGCGACGCCGTCGCGATGCCTGAGTTGAAGGACGACCCGCGATTTCTCACCAACGCCGATCGCACCGCGCACCATCCTGAGCTCGAGGCGATTCTCGCGCGCATCTTCGCGACGCAGCCGCGCGATCATTGGCTGCGGCTGCTTACCGAAGCGTCAGTGCCGTGCGCGCCGATCGCCAACGTCGAGGAAGTCAGCCGCGATCCGCATCTGGCCGCACGCAATATGATCCTGCGCGCGGATCATTCGTCGTTTGACGGCTTGATCGTGCCCGGCACGCCGCTCAAGAGCGCCGGCGACAAGGATATTCCCTCGACGCGCGCGCCGCGGCTGGGCGAGAGCACCGACGAGGTGCTGGCCGAGGTGCTCGGCTACGACAATTTGCGACTATCGGAATTGCGCAAGCGTAGTATCATATAGAGTTAACGATTTGCGGCCGCGCGCTTCTATCGACGCGGGCCGCCGAAGGAGAATCTCGTGCACGAAGTTGTCATCGTCGATGGCGTCAGGGTTCCGATTGGCAAGGCCGGCAAGGACAAGGGCTACTACAAGGATATCCGCGCCGACGACCTGGGCGCGATCTGTATCCGCCGCCTGCTCGAAAAAAATCCGAAGCTCGACCCCAAGGAAATCGAAGACGTGGTCTGGGGATGCGCGAATCAGACGGGCGAGCAGGGTCTGAACGTCGGCAGGATGATCGGATTGCTGGCGGGGCTGCCGGTCGAAGTCGCGGGCACGACGATCGATCGTCAATGCGGCTCGAGCCTGCAGGCGGTCAACTTCGCGGCGCAGGAAATAATGACCGGCGCGGGCGAGGTCGCGATCGCGGGCGGCGTCGAGCATATGACGCACGTGGCGATGGGCTCGGGAATCCTGCCCAATCCCAAGCTGCTCGATATGTTCCCGCGCGACATGTTCTTCATGGGGATGACGGCCGAGCGGCTGGCCGAGATGTACAAGATCACGCGCGAGCAGTCCGATGCGTTCTCGCTGCGATCGAACATGCGCGCGGTCGCGGCGCGCGAGCGCTTCAAAGAGGAAATCGTGCCGGTGAAGTTGCCCGACGGCGTCGTGGTTGACGTTGACCAGGGACCGCGCGCGGAAACCACGATGGAAAAACTGGCGGGCCTGAAGCCTTCGTTCAAGCCCGACGGCCAGGTGACTGCCGGCAACTCCTCGCAATTGAGCGATGGTGCCGCTGCAGTGCTGCTGATGAGTGCTGAGCGTGCGCGTTCGCTCGGACTCAAGCCGTTCGCGAAGATTCGCGCGACCGCGGTCGCGGGCGTTCGTCCGGAAATCATGGGATGGGGTCCGGTGCCCTCGACGCACAAGGCGTTGGCGCGCGCGGGACTCAAGATAAGCGACATCGACCTGTTCGAAATCAACGAGGCGTTCGGCGCGCAGGTACTGGCCTGCAACACCGATCTCAAGATCGACGAGAATCGGCTCAACGTGAACGGCGGCGCGATCGCGCTCGGACATCCGCTGGGATGCTCGGGGGCGCGGCTGGTCGTGACGCTGACGCATGAGATGCGCCGGCGCGGCGTGGCGCTGGGCGTCGCTACGATGTGCATCGGAATCGGCCAGGGTATCGCGACGGTAATCGAGCAGGTATGAGCGGCAGGCAGGCAGGACTGCGCGCGGCCGCCGCAATTGTCGTGGTCGTGCTGATCGTGGGCGTGTTCCTGCATTCCACGTTCAAAGCGCGCCGAAGCGCCCGAGCCTGCTGCCGCATCTCGACACGCCGCAAGCGGCGGCGCCGGTGCCGCCGGCCGCACCGGCGGACGAAGGCCTGAACTTCAGTGCTCCCGGCCTCGACGGCAAGCAGATCGACCTCGCCAGTTTCCGCGGCCATCCTGTGATCGTCGATTTCTGGGCGACGTGGTGCGGCCCTTGCCGCCGGCAGATTCCGGAGTTGATCGGGCTCTACAAGAAGTACAACAAGTCGCGCGGCCTGGTGATCATCGGCATGTCATGCGACCAGATCCAGGGTGAAGGAGCGCGGGCGGTCGCGCCGTTCGTCGAAGAGTTCCAGATCAACTACCCAATCGGTCTCGCCGACGAGCGGCTCACCGACAGCCTGGGAATCGAGGCGATCCCGACGACGCTCTTTATCGGGCCCGACGGCAAGATATTTTCGAAAGTAGTAGGCGCCGGGCAGCCAGGCGAGATAACCGCAAACACGGAGCATCTACTCGATGGCGCCAAGGGCAACGGCTCGCCGGAGAAGCAGGAAGAGAACGCCGGCCACGTCGAGAATATTTCCGTCGTGAATTGAATTCGTTGGAACTCAGTTAATTAAATGTGAAACCCGCGGTGGGTTTCACGCTTCCTTCGGCAGGGGTGACCCCTGCACCCGGTATTAACTAAGATGCGGGCGGGGGAATCAGTTTCATGCGTTGGTTGCCTCGCGCTTCTATCGCGGAACGTTTGAGAGTCGGCCGTGGCCTGCGCAAGCGCGTGCCGCGCAAGGCGCATGGGCTCTGGCACGCCTCGGCGAATCGCCCCGATCCGATTCAGCTGCTGACTCAATCCGACGCGGGGCGAATCCCTGCGCTGCTCCCGATTCGTTATGGGCGGATGCAGCAGTCGCCGTTTGCCTTCATGCGCGGTGCGGCGGCCGTGATGGCTTTCGACCTGGCGCATACGCCTCGCATCGGAGTGCGCGTGCAGGCATGCGGCGACTGCCACATCATGAACTTCGGAGCGTTCGCGTCTCCCGAGCGCAACCTGATTTTCGACATCAATGATTTCGACGAAACGCTGCCGGCTCCCTGGGAATGGGACGTCAAGCGCTTGACCGCGAGTATCGATGTCGCGGCTCGCAGCGCGGGCGCCCGCTCCGGCAACCGGGAACGCGCCGTTCGCGCGGCGGTTCATTCCTACCGCGAGCATCTGGCGCGAATACGCGGCTATGTCATCGCTCGAAGTGTGGTATCAGCAAATTGATTTCGAGGAACTTATCGAAAAAGTTCCGAAGCCCGGCAATCGCAAACGCGACCGTAAGGCTGCCGAAAAAGCGCATCGAGAGACCATTCCGATCGCCGCGCTTCCTTTGACGGCCGGAGAGAACACTAAAATCGAGGACCACCCTCCCCTCATCTATCACCTGCCCGTCCAACGGAAACCGGAATATCTGCACCGCGCCGCGGCCAGCTTCAAGCGGTACCGCAACTCGCTGCCGATGCCGTACATGGATCTGTTCGATCGGTTCGAATTGCTGGATGTCGCGCTCAAAGTCGTCGGCATCGGGAGCGTCGGGACGTTCTGCGAGGTCGCGTTGTTCAGGGATGATCAGTCGGCGCCGCTGATTCTTCAGATCAAGGAAGCTCGCGCTTCGGTGCTGGAACCGTACGCGGGCCGCAGTAAGTCTGCCACGCACGGACAGCGAGTCGTCAACGGCCAGCTCCTGATGCAGGCCGCCAGCGACATATTCCTGGGATGGATGGTTGGGCTGCAGCCTCGGCGCGATTTCTACGTCCGCCAGCTTCGCGACATGAAGATCGCGATGCCGGTCAACACCGGGGATCCTGACGACCTCGCCTATTTCGCCGACGCGTGCGGCTGGGCGCTGGCGCTGGCGCATGCGCGCTCGGGCGACCCCGCGATGATCAGCGGCTACCTGGGTTCGGGCGACGCGTTCGATGACGCGATTGTGAAATTCGCAAAAAATTACGCCGCGCAAACTGAGCGCGACTACGATGCTTTGTTGAAAGCGATCAAAGCCGGACGAATAAAAGTCGAGAAGTGAGCCGGCCCTTTGCGCTTGTGGATTCGCGGGGGCGATGCGGGTTAAGATGCGGGCCTGATAGAATCAACCGATGGACCCGAAGGATATCGAGACAATGATTGCGCGCGGAATCCCGGATGCGCAGGTTGAAGTGCGGGACTACACCGGCGGCGGAGACCATTTCGAGGCGCTGGTGGTCAGTGCGAGTTTCGAGGGCAAGGGTCTGATCGAACGGCATCAACTGGTGTACCAGGCGCTGGGCGACGCGATGCGCGTGCAGGTGCATGCGCTGACCTTGAAGACGTTGACACCGGCCCAGTACCAGAACCGGAGGTAGAGGAAATCAAATGGCGGACATAATCGAGAAGATCGACGCGGCGGTCAAAGAAAACAAGATCATGATCTTCATGAAGGGCAATCGCAGCTTTCCGCAGTGCGGATTCTCGGCGGCGACGGTTGCGATCTTCGACGAGCTGGGCGTGCCTTACGCGACGGCCGACGTGCTGAGCGATCCGGAGCTGCGCGAAGGGATCAAGCGCTACAGCAACTGGCCGACGATTCCGCAGGTTTACGTCGACGGCAAGTTCGTCGGCGGCTGCGATATCATTCGCGAGCTGCATGAGACGGGCGAGCTCGAGACGCTGGTGAAAGCCGCGGTCGGCGCGAGCGCGCTGCAGTAAGTCGCGCGCATTCGGCTGAATCGCAGAACCCTCACCTAACCTCTCCCGTGAAAATAACGGGCGAGGGATCAGACACGGAGGCGAACATGCTTACTGAACAGGAACGCGCTTTTCTTGATTTTCTCGCCAAGAGTCCCATTCCAACCGATGTGAATGGGCTGCGCGCGGCGATGGAAACTATGGGGCCGATGTTGAATCAGAACCTCCCCGCAATCGGCGCGTTCCATGAAGCAGTAGAACTCCGGCCTGGTCTCACCGCTGATGTCGCGGTACCAAAGGGCGCGGGGCCGCATCCGGTGGTCGTGTATCTGCACGGCGGTGGATGGATTGCGGGCAGCCCCAAAACGCATCGCAAACTTGGGATGCAGTTCGCCGAAGCGGGATACCTGACTATCAACGTCGATTATCGGCTCGCGCCGGAGCATCCGTTTCCGGCGGGACTCGACGACAGTGTGTATGCGGTGAAGTGGGCCGGCGAAAACGCCAAGCGATGGAACGGGGACGCGTCGCGGCTGGCGGTCGGCGGCGATTCGGCGGGCGGCAATCTGACGGCGGCGACGGTCACGTCGATTGCGGCGGAGAATTATTCAGGCGCGAGACCGAAAGCGGCGCTGTTGATTTACGGGGTGTACGATTTTCCCGCGGTGCTGAAGCGCGAGGCCAACCCTGCAGCGATCGAGGGCATGGTGAAGGCGTACGCTGGCAAGGGCTATCCGGCGAATCTCGAGGATCCTCGCGTCAGCCCGCTGCGAGCGGTCAAGCCGGGCGCGCTGCCGCCGAGCTTCATCATATGCGGCACCGCGGACACGTTGCTGCCGGAGACGCATTCGATGGCGGCGGCGCTCAAGCGCGCGGATATCCGGCACGAAGTTTCGATCCTCGAAGAGATGCCGCACGGGTTTCTGCAGATGGACGTGCTGTCGGGATGCAAGCAGGGACTCGACCAGATGTTCGATTTTCTGCGGCGCACGATTTAGCGGGGTAGCAGCGAATCCTGAATCGCGGCGGAAAAAATCGCAGCTGGACTAAGGACCCTCACCTTATCCTTCCCTTACGGGAAGAGGAAACAGAAAGGATTTACCAGAAGCGGACGCGGCCTGTGTCTACGTGGACGAAGTCGCTCTTCGGATAGTAGCCGACGCCGCCGGCTTGTTGCGCGAGTGCGGCGCCGCGCAGTTGCGCGAGGCTTCTTCCCGGCACGCAAATGTCGATGGCCTTGCCTTCGATATGCAGGCTGTGCACGGCGACGCCTTCGCTGTTGGCATGCAGCATCGCGTTGGTCACGGGCGAGCGGTATCCGGAAATCACCTGGAACGGCTCGGAGGTGCCGAGCCGATGCTGGATGCGAACGAGCAGGTCGAGCAGCGCGGGATCGATTGGCTTAACTTCGTTAGCGCGGAAATCGCGCAGGATGTAGTTGATGCGATCGAGCTCGCCTGGAATGTACTGACCGTCCCGCCAATAGGTCGTCTTCAGGCTTTCACCGGTATGCAGTGCGTAGAAACTGAGCGAGCGGCGCCGAAGCTGAACAGTGGTTCGTGCCATCGCGATCGCGGGCACGGCGAGTTGCGCCGCGGCGAGGGCGCTAATGCGGAGGAATCGCCGCCGCGATAAGTCTGCGGGATGCCCCGCTTGCGAGTGTGCTCGTTCGCTCAATTGTCGCCGCCACGCTCGGATCAGCTGGCGCTCCCCCGGCGCGATCGGTTTTGAGAGTCACGTCGCGCGCGATTCCGTCCTCGTCAGTGACAACTTCCGAGGCGCGAAACCAGTCAATAAGATTATCTATCCTACTGCTTCGCGCAAGAGCCTTTAGCGCTTCGATTCCGCCGGTGCCCTTGTGGTAAATGTCGCGCTCACTTTCGACGAAAATTCGCCCGTCGTCGAGCTGCGCGAGCATCAGGGGGTAGTAAACGATTATGCCGCGATCGTTCAGGTCGACGGCGTTGAATAGCGCCTCGATATCGTCGGGATGCAGGCGGACGCATCCGTGGGTGCGGTAGCTGTAGACGCTGACGGGATGATTGGTGCCGTGAATTCCGATGATCGGGAAACTGAGGCCGATCCAGTATTTGCCGAGCGGGTTGTCGGGCCCGGGGTCAACCTCGTCGACGACATCCTTGCCCGCCGCTTCCTCTTCGCTGCTGAATCGAGGCGGGCACGCGCCAGGTCGGATCTTCGCGCATCTGGATCACTCTGAAAGAACCGATCGGCGTCTGCCATTGCCGGCCCGGTTGACCGATCGCGACCGGGTATACTCCGGTCACGCCGCCATCCTCGAAATGAAAGAGCATCCGCTGCGGCAGGTTTACCTCGATCAGATCGGTTCCCTCGATGGGAACGATATGACGATTGTCGACGTGAACGATGTCTCCGGCGTCAGGATGATCGGTGACCTGCTTGCCGTTCTCACTGGCGAGAACTTTGGGGCTCTCACCGAACCTCGAACCGATAGTCGTGAACGTGTCGCCATCGGCGGCCGCGAAATCGAATTCGCCACCAACGACTCGATGCGCCACCGGCGGAAGCGCGACGCTGGGCTCCGCTGTGCTGGCAGCGGCAGGAGAAGGCTGTGCGTCTGATGAAGGACTGGGCGCGGCGGCAGGACTCGCGTCGAAGGCGCTGGAGACGTTGGCTCCGAGCGAGCACCACAGGAGTGCCGCGACGACTGCGCAGCTTAGTTTTGGAATCGAACTCGTCACACTTCAATTGTGACGAGTTTTGGAAATCGACACGAATCGGTTCGTCCCGAAGGGGTCTTGTGAGACCGCTAATGTCTCATATTGATCGCGATTCGCTGTTCGTCGAGCGCAAACAGCGTTCGACGCGCCCTACTTCCTGACTTTCTTGAGCGCCTGCTCGACACCCGCCATCCGCTTGGGCAGCTCCTTGCCTTGCATCTTGGCCTGGAGCAGGCCGCCGATGCCGAGAATCATGTGATGCGAATGGGCGTTGCGAATCGCGGTGCTGAAGCCCATCGAGTCCTGCGCGGAATTCACTGCCCACTTGACCATCCGCAGCGTGAAGCGGTCGCTCTCCGCGATTCGATTTGCCAGCGCCATCGTTTCCGATTCAAGTTGTGCGCGCGGCACGACCAGGTTGACGAAGCCGAGGCGGGCGGCCTCTTCGGCATCGACGAAGCGGCTCTGGAAAAGAATTTCCTTGGCCTTGCGCGGCGGCATGTCCCACGGAATCGAGAAGTACTGGAGCAGCGCGGGCAGGAACTTCGCATCGTCGGACGCGACGACCAGATCCATCGCGGCCGCGAACATCCAGCCGCCGAAGATGCACAGGCCCTGCACCTGCGCGATGGTGGGCTTGTCGAGATCGCGCCATCGCAGCGTGTTGTCGAGAAACATCTGGCGCGATCGCGCGTACTCGCCGCGAACGCCCTTGGGAAACGGGCGGCGCGCCTGGTCCTCTTTTTCCTCGGGCGTGCCGAGGTCGTGGCCCGAGCAGAAGTTGTCGCCGGTGCCGGCAAGGATGATGACGCGGACGTCGTCGTCGGCATTGGCCTCGGCGAAGGCGGCGTCCATTTCCTCGAGCAGGCGCCGCGATTGCGCGTTCTTGTAGCGCGGGCGGTTGAGGATGACCTTGGCAATGCGGTCGTGCTTTTCGTAGAGAACTGTTTTGTCTTCCATCGGCATCGCGTCCCGAGTGAGTAGTCGCCGCGCCGGCGCCATCGCGATGTTACATCAAGCGGCGGCAAACAGGGCAACCGCTGAGTATCGCCCGCGATGGAATCGGGGATTGGAGATCGCGCCCGAGTCCTTCGAGCGGCGGGATAGAGTGGCGCGGGCCGCCGTGCCCGCGATTCAATCCCCTGGTGCTATTGTCCTGAAGGCTACTACTTGGCTGGTACTTGCAGCGACTCGAATTGTTCGCATCGGCCGAATTCAGCCGCAGGCACGGCGGCCCGCGCCACTAGAATGATTCGCGCCCTACAGGCGCACCGGCATCTTCGCACGCACCCCTTGCCTGAGATTGAACGCGTTCGATACCGTCGGAATCATCTTTGCGGAAGGCGGTGCGAATCCATGGCGCTCTGGAAACCCGATCAAACCTTCTACCCGTCGGCGCGCATGGCGATGCAGGCGCCGCCCGAGCAGCTCGGCTACGTCGTGACGTTCAACCCGACGCCGGCCAACGGCAAGCACGATGCGCTGTGCGTGCTCGATCTCGATCCGAAATCGAAAACCTACTCGCAAGTGATCGGCCGCGCTGAAGTGCCTAACGCCGGCGACGAGCTGCATCACTTTGGCTGGAACGCATGCAGCGCCGCGCTGTGTCCGTACGCACCGCATCCGCATATCGAGCGGCGCTACCTGCTGGTGCCGGGTTTGCGATCGTCGCGGATTTACGTTTTCGACACCAAGCCCGACCCGGCCAAGCCGAAGCTGGTGAAGACGATCGAGGCCGACGAGATTGCGTCGCGCGCGGGATACAGCCGGCCGCATACTGTTCATTGCGGACCCGACGCGATTTACGTCAGCGCGCTGGGCGACCCGAAGGGCGACGGGCCGGGCGGAATCTTCCTGCTCGATCACGAAAGCTTCGACGTGCTCGGGCGATGGGAAGTCGATCGCGGGCCGCAGAGGTTCGCGTACGATTTCTGGTGGCATCTCGGCTGGGACGTCGCCGTCACCAGCGAATGGGGCACGCCGAACATGATCGAAAACGGCGTGTCGCCCGAATTGCTGCTCGGCAACAAGTACGGGCATGCGATTCACATCTGGAACCTGCGCAACCGGCGGCATCTGAAGTCGCTCGACCTCGGCGCCGATCAGCAGATGGCGCTCGAGCTGCGCCCGTCGCATGACCCGACCAAGACTTACGGCTTCGTCGGCGTGGTCATCTCGACCAAGGATTTGTCGGCGGCGATTTGGTTGTGGCATCGCGACGGCGGCGAGTGGAAAGTCACCAAGGTGATCGAGATTCCCGCCGAGCCCGCCGATGAAAGCGTGCTGCCGCCCGCGCTCAAGCCGTTCAAAGCGGTGCCGCCGCTGATTACCGACATCAACCTGAGTCTCGACGACAAGTTTTTGTACGTCGCGTGTTTCGGCACGGGCGACCTGAAGCAATACGACGTGAGCGACCCGTTCAAGCCGAAGGAGACTGGCAGCGTGCGGCTCGGCGGAATCGTGTCGCACGGGAAGCATCCGAAGAGCGGCCCGCTGAACGGCGCGTCGCAGATGATCGAGCTTAGCCGCGACGGGCGCCGGATCTACATGTCGAATTCGCTGTACGGGGCGTGGGACGCGCAGTTCTATCCGGAGGGCGTGCGCGGCTGGATCGCGAAGATCGACTGCGCGCCGGCGGGCGGCATGACGGTAGATCCGAATTTTTTCACGACCTTCAACGGCGAGCGGCCGCATCAGATTCGCCTCGAGGGCGGCGACTCGTCGTCCGACTCGTTCTGCTATCCGTGACGACGGCGTGGCCATGGATACTGGTCGCGTCGCTCGGCGCGTATCACGGATTCGATCCGTCGATGGGCTGGCTGTTCGCGGTCGCGCTCGGGCTGCAGGAGCGGCGGCGCACGAAAGTGGTCTGGGCGCTCGGTCCGATCGCGCTCGGGCATCTTCTGTCGATCGCGGCGGTCGTTGCGATCATCGGCGGGCTGCGGCTGTTCTTCGCGATCGATTACCTGCGTCCAATCGGCGCGGCGGCGCTGATCCTGTTCGGGCTGTTCCGATTTGTATGGCCGCACGCCCATCCGCGCTGGGTCGCGATGCGGGTGAATGCGGCGGAGCTGACGCTGTGGTCGTTCCTGATGGCGTCGGCGCATGGCGCGGGCCTGATGCTGTTTCCGATTTTGATCGGCATGACGCCGAACTCCGCGCATGCGCATCAGATGGCCGCAATTTGCGGGACCTATACGGTTGCGCAGGCGACGGCGGTCGTGCTGGTGCATACCGGCGCGATGATCGCGGTGACCGGCGCAATCGCGATTCTCGTGTATGAGTGGGTCGGGCTGGCCATCCTGCGCAGCGCCTGGATCAACCTCGACACGATCTGGGCAGGCGCGCTGGTAGCCGCGGGAATCCTGTCGTTCGCGATCTGACGCGCGAGGCACACTTTTTTTGGATGCGCTGGCGTGCCAGCATCTTGGGGTATGAACGCTCTGCGGATACTGCTGATCGAGGACGAGGCCCGGCTGGCCAACTCGATCAAGCAGGGACTGGTCGAGGAAGACTTCGCGGTTGAAATTGCCGGGAGTGCCGAGGCGGCCGAGCCGATAATCGCGCGCGGCGCGCTCGATCTGATCGTGCTGGACGTCGGGCTGCCGGGCAAAGGCGGGCTGGACCTGCTGCGCGAGATGCGCGCGGCGGGGAATCATACTCCCGTGCTGATCCTGACGGCGCGCGGCGCGCTGGAAGAACGCGTGGCCGGCCTCGACACGGGCGGCGACGACTACCTGGTCAAGCCGTTCGCGTTCGCCGAGCTGGTGGCGAGAATCAAGGCGCTGGCGCGGCGTCCGCGCACGCCGGCGTCGACGGTGCTCAAGGTCGGCGACCTGGAATTCGATACCGTCAAGCGGCGCGCGAAAATCGGCGAGCACAATCTGAACCTGTCGCCGAAGGAAAAGATGCTGCTCGAACTGCTGATGCGCAACGCCGGGCAGGTAGTGACGCGCGACATGATTGCGGAGACGGTCTGGGATTCGGACTACAGTTCGCTGACCAACCTGATCGAAGTGTTCGTCAACCGGCTGCGGCAGAAGATCGATCCGCGCGACGATCGTTCGCTGATAGTCACCGTGCGCGGAGTCGGGTACTCGATGCGCGCCGAATGAAATGACGCCGCGCGCTGCGTTGCCGCGCGGTGGCTCGCCCATGACGATCAGACTCAGGCTAACCATTTACTGGGCCGCGGTGCTGGCGGCGATACTGCTGGTCGCTGCGATCGCGGTGGTACAACTCTTCGAGCGCCAGCAATTCAGCGCACTGGACGCGGCGTTGCTCGAAGAGGCCCGCAACACGGCCAATCAAATCGAGCTCGGCGGTACCTCGAGCGCGCTTGGAATCCTGCAGCGGCTCAGCCTCGAGACCGACATCGGGCCGGGCCGGCGCGTAAGGATCGTCAATGCGCATGGCGAGGTGGGAAACTACGGCGACGTCCATACCGTCCCGCCGGCGTTCGATCCGGCGCTGCCCACCCATGCGGCGATAGTCGGCAATCACGAGTTCAGGTTCGCGGTCGTTCCGATGATGTACGACGGCGAGATCGCGTACCTGCAGAGCGGCGTGCAGGCGGGCCTGGTCGAGGAATCTGTCAGCAGCCTGCGCAACCTGCTGCTGCTGATGGTGCCGATCGTGCTGCTGCTATGCGTCGGTGGAGGATACCTGCTGGCGGGCCGCATGCTGCGGCCGATCGAGTCGGTGACAGCCGAGCTCGACGCGATTGGGCCGAGTAATCTCGGCTCGCGGCTGACGGCGCCGGAGGTGCCTGACGAAATCGCCCGGCTGACCGAGGTGATCAACGCCTTGCTCGAGCGTCTCGAGCGCGCGTCGGCGACCGAGCGCCGGTTTGCGTCCGACGCGGCGCATGAACTGCGGACGCCGCTGGCAGTGTTGCGCACCGGGCTGGAGGTGGCACTCGCGCGCGAGCGGACGCCCGAGGAAAATCGCAAGGCGCTTGGCGCAGCGCATCGCGAGGCACTGTCGCTGTGCAGAATTGCCGACGAACTGCTGATGCTCTCGCGGCTCAACGGCGAAACGATGGTCGATCGGCAGAAGCTGAACCTGCGCGCGCTGCTGAGCGAGATAACGGCGACGGTCGGACCGCTGGCGCAGGCGCGCGAGATAAAGCTGACGGTCAACGCGACAGAGGACGTTTTCGTCAACGGCAACGCCGGGCATTTGCGCCGGCTCATCATCAACCTGCTCGACAACGCGCTGAAGTTCACGCCGGCCGGCGGATCGATTGACGTCGGGCTCAAGAGCGACGCGAATCGCGCGATACTGCGGGTCGCGGACACCGGCGAGGGAATCCATCCGGCGGAGCTGCCGCATATTTTCGATCGATTCTATCGCGGCGCCGGATCGCCCGGCGAAGGCAGCGGGCTCGGCTTGAGCTTATGCCGGGAAATCGCGCAAGCGCATGGCGGCGATATCGCAGCGGCGAATCTTCCCACGGGCGGCAGCGCGTTCGTCGTGACGCTTGCGCTCCTTAAAGAGGATCCGCATCGTGCGACCGTGCCGTTGCGATAGCCGCATCGGCGGCTTCGCTCACACCACGCCCGGCAGCAGACGGTACGGCACCCGATCCATGTAGTGACGGTATTCGGGATCCGCGCTCAGGTGCGTTTCTTCCTGATCGATTCGCCAGACCGTAAGCGGGATTGCGACAACGAGCAGCATGATATTGCGCTCGCTCGGAAAGGACATCGCGTAGCCGATCGAAAGTACCAGCCAGCCGAAATATATCGGATGACGAACCCATCGAAACGGACCCTTCGACACGATTCCACGATTCGCCGGCAATATGCCAAAGCGACGGCCCATGTAAATGCGGGCGACCTGGGTCAGCGCCACGCCGAGCAACTCGAAGGTCACGCCGGTCGTCGCAAGCATGCCGATTGACGGATTGGTCGGACGCATCAGGCATGGCAGGAAAAGCATGCCGCCGGTGGCGGCCAGCGTGCGCAGATTTACGGTGGAGCTGCGCGGCGCGAATCGCGCGAACGACATGACGGCCATGATGGCAGCGCCTGCGAGCCACACGATGTTCGCCACTCCCGCCAAAGAAAAGCTGAGATCGCGTCCGGCGGGCATAGTAGCCAGCAGGAACGATGCGCCGAGCAGACAGTCGCCGAGGGCACGCCTCAGCCCCGCGATTGTGACAGGTGGCTGCGGAACCGCGACCTGCGGACGAATGAGAGCGGTGATTCCTTCCATGAATACATAGTGGCTAGCGAGATTCTAGCAATCAACCGAAAGTACAATATGATTGAGAATCGTACTTAGTATTCAATGCAATACTAACTTCTGACTATCAGAGTAGTGCGACAGTCATCGTCGATTGGCTATTGCGGCTATGCGTCGCGCGAGCCGATCGGATCTAATGAGTCATGATCAGTTGAGCGCGCAATCGACGCGATAGGTCGCCATTGCCGGCCGCGCCGCCTTTGCCTAAGATGACCCCTCTCAAGTCTGCGGCTTCCCCGAGTGCCGAGGTGGCGGAATGGCAGACGCAGAGGACTCAAAATCCTCCGTGCGCAACCATGTGCGGGTTCAAGTCCCGCCCTCGGCACCAGAATTTTTCAGAGCTTCACACTCTTGAGCCTGTAGCGCGTTGGTGATCACCGACACCGAGCTCATACTCATCGCGGCGCTCGCTATAATCGGACTGAGCAGCAGGCCGAATACGGGATAGAGAGCGCCTGCAGCGATCGGTATCCCAATCACGTTGTAGACGAAGGCGAAGAACAGATTCTGGCGGATGTTGCTCATCGTCGCGCGGCTGAGGCGGCGTGCCTTGGCGATGCCGCGCAGATCGCCCTTGACCAGCGTGACGCCCGCACTCTCCATCGCGACGTCGGTGCCGGTACCCATCGCGATGCCGACTTGCGCCTGCGCCAGCGCGGGCGCATCGTTGATACCGTCACCGGCCATCGCGACGATGCGCCCTTCCGACTGCAATCGCTTCACCACCGTGGCTTTCTGATCGGGCATCACCTCGGCTTCGACCCGGTTGATGCCCAGTTTCCTCGCGACCGCCGCCGCGGTGATTCGATTGTCGCCGGTCAACACGACGATCTCGACGCCGTCATCCTGCAGCATCTTCAGTGCTTCCGCCGTTGACGCCTTGACCGGATCAGCAACGCCGATGAGTCCAGCGGGCCGGCCGTCGATCGCGACGAACATCACGGTATGGCCGTCTTTTCGCTGCGCGTCGGCATCGTTGGAAACCGCGTCAAAGGCAGCACCGAGCGCTCGCATCATCGGCTCGTTGCCGAGTGCGATCGTGCGGCCTTCGATGCGCCCGGTTACACCCTGGCCGGTCACCGACTTGAAGTCCTGGGCGGTCGTGAGCGTCAACTTGCGATCTTCGGCGCCCGCCACAATCGCAGCGGCAAGCGGATGCTCGCTGCCACGTTCGAGACTGGCGGCGAACCGCAAAACGTCGGCGTCGGTGAACCCGTCGAGCGCCATGACCGAGACCAGGCGCGGCTTTCCTTCGGTCAGAGTCCCGGTCTTGTCGACCACGAGCGTGTTCACCTTCTCGAGAACTTCGAGCGCCTCGGCGTTCTTGATCAGTACGCCGGCAGTTGCGCCGCGGCCGGTGCCGACCATGATCGACATCGGGGTCGCGAGGCCGAGCGCACATGGACACGCGATGATCAGAACCGCGACCGCGTTGACCAGCGCGTAAGCCATCCGCGGCTGCGGGCCGACACTCGCCCAGACGATGAAAGTAACCACGGCCGAGAGCACGACGGCCGGCACGAAATACGACGCGACCACGTCGACGAGCCGCTGAATCGGAGCGCGGCTGCGTTGAGCGTCACTGACCATGCGAACGATTTGCGCGAGCAGAGTGTCGCTGCCGACTCGATCGGCGCGCATGACGAAGCTGCCGGTGCCGTTGATGGTTGCGCCGATCAGGCGGTCGCCAGCTTTCTTCTCGACCGGAATCGGTTCGCCGGTAACCATCGATTCGTCAACCGAGCTGATCCCTTCGACTACGACGCCGTCGACCGGAACCTTCTCACCCGGTCTCACGCGCAAGCGATCGCCGGGGACGACGCGATCGAGTGCGATATCCTCCTCGCGGCCGTCGGATCGGATCACGCGCGCGCTTTTCGGCGCCAATCCGAGGAGCGCTCTGATCGCGCTGCTGGTATTGCTGCGAGCGCGCAGCTCGAGCACCTGGCCGAGCAGCACCAGCGCGGTGATCGCAGCTGCGGCCTCGAAGTAGACCGGCACGGAACCATCGGCAGCGCGAAACGAATCGGGAAACAAGCCCGGGAAGACGGCTGCGAACAGGCTGTAGCCGTAAGCGACGCCGATACCCATCCCGACCAGGGTGAACATGTTGAGGCTGCGGTTGACGATCGATTGCCATCCGCGAACAAACAGCGGCGAGCCCGCCCACAGCACGACCGGGGTCGCGAGCACGAGCTCGAGCCAGGTTCGGATCGACGCAGGCATCGCGCGCGCAAGCGGCTGGCCCGGAATCATGTCCGACATTTCGATCACGATCAGCGGAATCGCCAGCGCGACGGCTATCCAGAAGCGGCGCGTCATATCGGCCAGTTCCGGCGACTTCTCTTCGCCGGCGCTTACGACGCGCGGCTCCAGCGTCATCCCGCAGATTGGACAATTGCCCGGTTCGGAACGAACGATCTGCGGATGCATCGGACAGACGTATTCGGTTTTCGAAGCCGGCGAGACCGGCGCGACAGGTTCGAGCGCCATGCCGCATTTCGGACACGACCCCGGATGGTCCTGCCGGATCTCGGGATGCATCGGGCATGTGTACGACGCCGCAGCCGCCGCGCGTTTCGGTTCGGCGCGATTTACAAAACTTTCGGGATTGCTTTTGAATTTCTCGAGACAGCGAACGCCGCAGAAGTGGTACGTCGTGCCCTTGTATTCAAACGATCCTGCGCTGTTGGCCGGATCGACCTGCATGCCGCAAACCGGATCGACGACTTTGTCAGTAGTTGGACTCGCCGATTTATCAGCGAGCGAGGTGTGGGCATTCATATCGAAAGGCTTTGCGCGATGCCGTCATCGAAAAAGAAGTATTGCGCCGGCGGACTACGCAAGCAATCAAATGCGACCAGCAACAGAAACTGGTACGATGGCGCACGGACTGAATGCAGGTCTTGAGCAAGCGCCGACGATGCCTGATGGCAATTTTGCAGGGTATCCTGTTTGGATCAGTTCTTACGATCGCAATCGACGAGAAGCGGAGTTTTGCAGCTATGAACGCGCCTGAAATCGCACTCCCCGGGCTACGATGGTTCAACGTCGCGGCTCCGTTGCCGATCGCAAGCCTGCGCGGACGCGTGGTGATTCTCGATTTCTGGACTGAGGGTTGCATCAACTGCATCCAGATAATCCCGACGCTGCGCCGCGTCGAAGAAAAGTATCCCGACAAAGTGGTCGTCATCGGAGTGCACTCGCCCAAGTTCGCCAACGAGAAGAACGCGGCGAGCGTCAAGGACGCGATCCGGCGCTACGAGATTCGGCATCCGATCATTCACGATCCGCAGATGACGATTTGGCGCGAGTACGGTGTGCAGGCGTGGCCGACACTGGTGGTGATCGGCGCCGATGGCAATGTCGCGGGCGCCATTCCCGGTGAGCCTGATCCGGATCGGTTTGTTGGCCGCTATCGACAACCTCGTCGCGAATTCTGCGAAAGCGGGCACCTTGAAACCCGCGGCGCTTGATCTCGACGCCGTTGCCCGAACCCAAGGGTCACTACCTGTTCCCGGGAAAATTGAAGCCGGTGCCTGGCCACGACAAGCGATGGGTGCTGGCTGACGGCGGTCATAACCAGATCGTTTTGCTCGACGACAATGGAAAAGAACTCGAGCGCTATGGCAGTGGCGCGGAGGGGCTCGTCGACGGCGCAAAAGACAGCGGCGCGCTTCAACCATCCGCAGGGCGTGATCGCTTCGAGCGACGCGATCTACGTGGCGGACACCGAGAATCACGCGATTCGACGCATCGATCTCGCGAGCGGCGCGGTGACGACCCTCGCCGGAACCGGCCAGCGCGGGAGACAGCTAGGCGCGACCGAGCCGGGGCGCACCAGGGCATTGGCGTCGCCGTGGGATCTCGAGAAGAAGGGCGACGAGCTGTTTTTCGCGAACGCCGGCACTCATCAGATCGGCATCCTCGATCTCAAGAGCGGCACGGTCGCGGCGCTCGCGGGCACTGGCGAAGAAGGCCTGCGCGACGGGCGCGCGGCTTCAGCCTCGATGGCGCAGCCGAGCGGACTCGCGCTGAGTGCGGACGGAAAGACGCTTTACGTGGCGGACAGCGAAAGCTCGGCCGTGCGCGCCATCACGCTTTCGAAGGATCCGCAAATCGTTACGCTCGTCGGCGCCGGACTGTTCGACTTCGGATGGGTCAACGGCGACTTCCACAAGGCGCGGTTGCAGCATCCGCTCGGAGTCGCGGTCGACGGCGATCAGCTATTGGTTGCGGATACCTATAACAGTACGATTCGCGAGCTGGAGCTGGCAAAGCATGAAGTCGTGGACTTCGACGGCGGGCAATTCACCTGCGTCGATCCGGTCTGCATCCCTACTCGCGAGCCGGCCGGAATCGTGGCTGATACTCCCGATAGAATTCTGCTGGTCGATACGGGCAATCATCGAATCGATGAATACCGGCCTTCGGCCAAGACCTATCACACGTGGTCGCGATGATTACACAGCGACGCTCCTGAGAATTTCCCAGGAGCGTCGCTGGGTTAAAACTTTCGGTGCTGCGCGAGCTTCGACCGCCGCTCACGCCTGTCCGTCGCTAGATTTTCACGTAGACGGATTTGATCTGCGTGTAGAGATCGATCGAATGCTTGCCCAACTCGCGGCCGATGCCGGATTGCTTGTAGCCGCCGAAGGGCGAGATCGGATCGATATTGTTGTAACAGTTGATCCAGACCGTGCCCGCCTTGAGTGCGCGCGCCACGCGAAACGCGCGGCTCACGTCCTGCGTCCATACGGCGGCGGCCAGACCGTAGGTAGTGTCGTTGCCCTGCAAGACCGCGTCGTTTTCGTCCTTGAAAGGGATCACCGACGCGACCGGACCGAAGATCTCTTCGCGCGCGATCTTCATGCTGTTTTTGACCTCGGTGAAAATCGTCGGATCGACGAAGAATCCCTTGCCGGTCCGCGCCTCGCCGCCAATCGCCGTCGTAGCGCCCTCGTTCTTGCCGGTTTCCAGGTAACCCTTCACGCGGTTGAACTGCTCGCGCGAAACGAGAGGACCGACCGTCGTTGCGGCATCGAGCGGATCGCCGGCCTTTACGTTCGAGGCGTAACGCGTCAGGTGCTCGACGAAGCGATCGTGGAAATCGTTCTGCACGAACACTCGCGTGCCCGCGCAACAGACCTGGCCGGAGAGCATGCAGAAGCCGAACAGCGAAGTGGGAACCGCCTCCTCGAGATCCGCATCCGGGAAAATCACGTTGGGCGACTTGCCCCCCAGCTCGAGCGAAACGCGTTTCAGGTTTCCAGTCGAGGCTTGGAGAATCAGCTTGCCGACTTCGGTCGAACCGGTGAATGCAACCTTGTCGATATCCGGATGAGCGGCAATCGCAGCGCCGGCCGTCTCACCGAAGCCGGTGATAATGTTGACGACGCCCTCGGGCAGATCGGCCTCCATCATCAGCTCGCCGATTCTGAGCGCGGTCAAAGGCGTCTGCTGGGCGGGCTTGAGAATCGAGACGTTGCCGCACGCGAGCGCCGGTCCGATCTTCCACGCCAGCATCGCGATCGGACCGTTCCACGGAATTATCTGTCCGCAGACGCCCACCGGCTCACGCAAGGTGTAATTGAACATCGAGGGATCGGACGGGTTGGTCTCGCCATAAACCTTGGTCGCCCATCCCGCGTAGTACCTGAAGGTGTCGACGGCGCCTGAGACCATGCCGCGCGCCAGCGAGATTGCCATTCCATTGTTGAGCGTTTCGAGGGTCGCCAATTCGTCAGTGTGCTTTTCAATCAGGTCCGCGATCGTCAGCAGGTAGCGCGCGCGCTGATGCGGACTGATCTTCGACCACTTGCCGTCTTCGTATGCCTTGCGCGCGGCTTTAACCGCTTCGTCGACATCCGCCTTGTCGCCTTCCGGAACGAGAGCGAGCACTTCTTCGTTGGCCGGGTTGATCGTTTCGAAAGTCTTGCCTGACTTCGCCGACACCCACTTGCCGCCGATTAGCATCTGCTTAGGCTTTCTCAGGAAGTCGAGCACTGCGCTGGAGGTCACGCCCTTCGCCGCGCGTTCAACCGAGGAAACTGCTGTCGCCATTTTCATTCTCCTTTCAGATTTTCACGTAGACGGATTTGATTTGCGTGTAGAGATCGAGCGAATGAAGCCCCAACTCGCGCCCGAAGCCTGATTGCTTGTAGCCGCCGAACGGCGAGATCGGATCCGAACCGCCGTAGGTGTTGATCCAGACCGTGCCCGCTTTAAGTGCGCGTGCAACCTTCAGCGCCCGGCTGACATCGCGAGTCCACACGGCGGCTGCCAGACCGTAGCTGGTATCGTTGCCCTGAAAGATCGCGTCGCCTTCGTCTTTGAACGCGATCGCAGCGCCGACCGGGCCGAAGATCTCCTCGCGCGCGATGCGCATCTGGTTGTGCACCCCGGCGAAGATCGTCGGCCGGACGAAGTAGCCGGCGCCCGCGACCGCCTCGCCGCCGGTCGCGACCTTTGCGCCTTCGCCTTTGCCAATCTCGAGGTAGCTCTTGACCCGATCGAACTGCTCCTTCGAGACGACAGGGCCGAGCCGCGTCTTCTCGTCGAGCGGATCGCCGACGGTCATCGTCTTGCTGTTCTCGATCAGCCGTTCGACGAATTCGTCGTAGACCGGCTGCTCGATGAAGATGCGCGTGCCCGCCGTGCAGACCTGTCCTGAGTTGAAAAACACGCCGCGAGTCGCCGACTGGACGGCGGCGTCGAGATCGGAATCGCGAAATATGATGTTCGGTGACTTGCCGCCGAGTTCGAGCGATACTCGTTTCAGATTTCCGGCCGATGCTTGCAGGATCAGCTTGCCGACCTCGGTCGAGCCGGTGAACGCGACCTTGTCGACGTCAGGATGCTCCGAGATCGAGCTGCCGGCGCCCGGCCCGAAGCCGGTTATGATGTTCACGACGCCGTCCGGGATGCCGGCTTCCTGGATCAACTCGCCCAGCCGAATCGCGGTGAGCGGGGTCTGCTCGGCCGGCTTCAGCACGATAGTGTTGCCGCAGGCCAACGCCGGCGCGACTTTCCACGAAGCCATCGAGAGCGGAAAGTTCCACGGAATTATCTGTCCGCAAACCCCGACCGGCTCGCGCAGCGTGTAGTTGAACATCGACGGGTCGGACGGGTTGGTCTCGCCATATATTTTCGTGGGCCATCCCGCGTAGTAGCGAAACGTTCTTGCCGCGCCGGGAATATCGGCCATCTTTGCGATGGCGAGCGGCTTGCCGTTGTCGAGCGATTCAAGTTCGGCGAGCTGGTCGGCATTCTGTTCGATGAGATCGGCGATTTTATACAAATAGCGTGAACGCTGGTGCGGCGAGATCGACGACCACTTGCTCTCCTCGAATGCCTTGCGCGCGGCCTTTACCGCCTCGTCGACGTCGGCCTTGTCGCCTTCCGCAATAAGAGCGAGCACCTCTTCGTTGGCCGGATTGATCGACTCGAAGGTCCGGCCCGATTTGGCCGGGACCCATTTTCCGTTGATCAGCAGTTTCTTCGGCGAGTCCTTGAGGAAATCAATGGTCGCACGGGTTTTTATTCCGGCGATTGCTCTTTTGAGCGACTGAACCGCTGCCATGATGTTTGGAACCTCTTGCTCCTGGCCCTCGGCAAGCCCTACCTAACGGCCGCCGAATTTGCTGATTTCACAGGCGAAACACCGAACTTTTGGGTTCACGCGACCGCCATTATTTTTGTCATTTCGTACCGTATACTGGCATAGCTTCGCAGCGGTGCCGTAGTCAAACGGCCGACGCAGCACATCGGCAATCGCGCTCGCGAAGTCGCGGTCAGCAACGCTTCTAACTAAATCACTCGGAGTCGTTCTTCACAGCACGGAGCTTTATTGGCTTTAGTCGCCCGTGCCTCTTACGACATCGAAGTTCGCCACCGATTGGTTAAACATCGCGTTAAATAAGGTCACAGAACGATTCGTCGCGTTCTATCAGGCACATGATTCGTGTTGGGAGGGGAACATTCGCTACCTGATGGACTGGAAAAGGAGTAGAGTCCAAGCATCCTCCCACAGGTGCAAATTTGAATGAGCGCGACAGCTATCATCACTCCGACCTCGACCATCTGACCCGCCTCAAAGCTCTTTCCTGGCTTTCACCCGCAGAACTGACCATGCTCGTCGGCGCGCTGACGCTCGCCAACTACAAGCGACGTGCCGTTATCCTCGACGAATCCGCGCTCGCCTCCGAAGCGCATATTTTGTTGACCGGCATCGCGCGGATCACCTGCATGAACGCGCATAACGAGCGCGTGACGGTGGCATTGATCGCGCCCGGTCTGATTCCCGAATTTCCGGCAATGCCGATGAGCCATTCCAGTTTCCAGTGCGAGGCATACAACGATTGCAGGGTCGGTACGCTCAGCCACGCGGAATTCGACGGCATCACGAGGAAATCGTCTGAGTCGGCATTCAAGCATCTTCACGAAAACGATTTGAAGCAGTGGTATCGGCTGCTGCTCCGCAGCAGTAGTTTTTTGAATCTCGGACTGCATGAGCGAATCGCGATTGCACTGCTCGAATTGTGTTCCGACTTCGGCGTCGAGGAATCGCGCGGCACGCTGCTGCGCGTATCTTTCAGCCACAAGGATATCGCCAACCTGGTGGGAGCCTCGCGGCCGCGAGTGACGGAGCATCTGGCGCGATTGGAACGCGAGCAGTTCGTCATTCGGCAGGGACGGCAGATGGTGGTGCAGGTTGCCAGGCTGCAGAAATCAATTGGACACGTACCGAACTAGCGCGATCGATTTTTTTTGCAACGAACGTTCAGCATTGTTCCGATTGTAACGCCGCGACAGTAGCGTCAACCGGCAGAAGTATTAAATTATTAATTGTCGGTATCTCCCTCCCCCGGAAACCGATGGCACGCTTGGCCACATGCCCTCATGGTGAAGCCACGCGTGCCTTTCTTTTTTTGGTTAAGACATGGCCGATCCCTCTTTGAATCCTTCTTCGCCGGCCGAGGTTAAACCTGGGACTGCGCCCGTCGTCCCGATTATTTCAACCGGCAAGTCACCTCGCCCCGGTAACGAAGGCGCGCCGAACGGTCTCACCACCGACGAAGCCGGCGTCCGGCTCAAGAAGTTCGGCCCCAACGCAATGCCCGACACGTCGGTCCATCCGCTGCGTTCGGCGTTGAGCAAGTTCTGGACTCCCGTTCCGTGGATGCTCGAGGCTGCGATCGTACTCGAGGTGGTGCTTGGCAAGTACGTCGAAGCCGCGATCATCGCGGTACTGCTGGTATTCAACGCGGCGCTCGGGTTTTTCCAGGAGTCGCGCGCGCAGGCGACGCTGGCCGCGCTCAAATCGCGACTTGCGCTGAACGCCTCGGTGCGGCGCGACGGGGTATGGAAGACCGTGCCCGCTGTCGGGCTGGTACCGGGCGATATCGTTAAACTGTCGTTGGGAGCCGTGGTGGCGGCAGACGTACGCCTGGTCGAAGGATCTGTTCTGCTCGATCAGTCGATGCTCACCGGCGAATCGATACCTATCGAAGCTGGTCCGGGTTTGCAGACCTATGCGGGCGCACTCGTGCGGCGCGGCGAGGCAGTCGCGGAAGTCACGGCGACCGGAACCCGCACAAAATTTGGACGCACCGCGGAACTGGTCCGCACCGCTCACGTTGCGAGCTCGGAGCAGAAGGCAGTCTTAAGCGTCGTGCGCAATCTCGCGATCTTCAACAGCTTCGTAATCATGATGCTGGTGGCGTATGCGTACCGACTTGCGATGCCGCTTGCTGAAATCGTCCCGCTGGTGCTGACTGCGATTCTCGCATCGATTCCCGTCGCGCTGCCGGCCACCTTCACCGTTGCGGCTGCTCTGGGCGCACGCGCGCTCGGACGGCTGGGCGTGCTTCCAACGCGCCTCTCGGCGGTGGACGAAGCGGCGAGTATCGATGTCTTGTGCGCCGACAAGACCGGCACGCTAACGCTCAACGCATTGACTGTGACCGCGGTCAATCCCGCGCCGAACTTCGACGAGGCCGGGTTGCTGGGGCTCGCGGCGGTAGCGAGTGCGGACGGCGGGCAGGATCCAGTCGATGCAGCCATTCGCGCCGCCGCTTCGAGCAAGGGCGCCAAGCTGCCGAAGCTGATTAAGTTCATCCCCTTCGATCCAGCAAAGAAGACCTCGGAGGCGACTGCCGAGGATCCAAACGGCGCCGGCACCATGCGGGTGGTGAAGGGAGCTTATGCCGCGGTGATCGGTATTGCGCCGCCGGCGCCGCAGTTGTCTGCGACGGCAAAGGAACTGGAGGCGAAGGGTTTTCGGCTGCTCGCCGTTGCGACCGGCACCGCCGCGGCGATGCGACTGGCGGGACTTATAGCGCTCAGCGATCCACCGCGACCGGACTCGGCGGCGTTGGTCACCGAGATGCGCACCCTGGGCGTGCGCACCGTGATGGTGACGGGAGACGCGCCCGAGACGGCCGCGATCGTCGCTCGAGAGGTGGGACTCGAAGGAGCAGTGTGTCCGCCCGGACCGATCGGCGACGCGGTGAAGCCCGAGCAATTCGCAGTTTTCGCCGGCGTCCTGCCGGAGGACAAGTACAAGCTCGTGAAGGCGTTTCAGAAAGGCGGCCACAATGTTGCGATGTGCGGCGACGGCGCCAACGACGCGCCCGCCTTGCGCCAGGCACAGATGGGAATCGCGGTATCGACTGCGACCGACGTTGCCAAGTCGGCGGCTGGTATTGTGCTGACCGAACCCGGACTCGGTGGCATCGTGGCCTCCGTTAAGGAAGGCCGCATGACCTTTCAACGCATCCTGACCTATGCGCTGAATTCGGTTACGAAAAAAACCGTGCAGGCGCTCTTCCTGGCGGTCGGCCTGGTCGTGACCGGGCATGCGATTCTGACCCCGATGTTGATGGTCATCGTGATGCTCACCGGCGACTTTCTGGGCATGTCCCTGACGACGGACAACGTGACTCCGTCCGCGCAGCCCAACCGATGGCGCATCAGCGGCCTGACGATTATCGGAGTCTTTATGGGAGTATGCGAGTTGGTGTTTTGCACCATGGTGCTGGCCGTCGGCAAATTCCGGCTGGGGCTTGGAATCGAGGCGCTGCAAACTCTGGCGTTTGTCGCCATCGTGTTCGGGAATCAGGCGACTCTTTACGCGCTGCGCGGACGCCAACGCCTGTGGTCATGGACAGCGCCGAGCCGGTGGCTCGTTCTGTCGTCCATGGCGGATGTCCTGATCGCGTCGATGTTGGCCGTCTGCGGAATCGCAATGACGGCGCTGCCGCCCGTCGTTGTTTTCGGCACTCTGGGCGGGGCAGTTACGCTGGCGTTCGTCGCGGATGCGGCTAAATTCCCCCTGCTGAGCCGCCTCAGGATCGCCTAGCGCGTGCGAGTGATGCTAGCGGCCGCGTTGAACATTGGCGACAATTTTTTCTGCCTGCCGGAACAAATCGGGGTCGATGACGAGGCCGGAGGCCACGACATTTTCGTCCAGCTGCTCCGGTCGGCTCGCACCAACGATGGCCGACGCGACATTCGGCTCGCGTAGCACCCACGCCAGAGAAAATTGAGAGAGCGTGCACCCTGCTTCATCGGCCAGTGGTTTGAGATTTTGCACCGCCTTGAGAACCCCTGGCTGCATCCATGATTGGATGAACTGGCCCATGCTGTCGCTGGTTGCGCGCGACGCGGCTGGCGGCTTTGCGCCTGCCGGGTACTTGCCCGTCAGTACTCCTTGCGCCAGTGGCGACCAGACGATGTGAGAAACGCCTTTGCTGGCGCACAGGGGGAAGACCTTCTGTTCGGGCTCCCGCCAAAGAATTGAATATTGCGGCTGGCTCGAGACGAATCGCACCGTGTCCGGCACCGCGAAGGCGGCTTCAATCTGCCTTGGAGACCACTCGGAGAATCCGATATAGCGGGCCTTGCCATGCTTCACGACCTCGCTCAGCGCATGCATCGTCTCTTCAATAGGCGTTGCGGTGTCGTAGCGGTGGCATTGGTAGAGATCCACGTAGTCCAAACTTAAGCGGCGCAGAGACGCATCGATCTGCTTGAGAATTTGCGGGCGCGACAATCCTCTGTCGGTCGCGCTCATCGGAAAGAACAATTTAGTCGCCAGCACATACGACGCGCGTGGGCGCTGCGCCAGAACCTCGCCCAGGAAACTCTCTGCGGCACCGCGGCCGTACGCGTTAGCCGTATCGATGAAATTAATCCCAAGATCGAAAGCCCGATTGACGCAGGCGGCGGCGCGGTCGCGCTCGACCCCGACGCCATACGTCAGCCACGACCCCAGCGAAATCTCCGAAACGTGCAAATCACTGTCACCGAGCTTTCGGTATTTCATGGAATCTCCATTCGATCTGACAGAGGAAAGAATCTATCGAATATTTCTATCGCGGGTCGAATAGGCGACATGCTCCAAAATGGGACACGGCCAACAATCGATGCCAGAGCAAAATGCCAGCAAACTCCCCCAAGTTTGCTCTAGTCAAATTTAGCCTTTCACGTGGTTTGACGCAGTTTGACACCACCTACACTTTATAATAGTCTTTTTAGTGGTTTCATTGCTTATGCGCGCAGAGAGGCATCAGCGCACTATTTAACGGGGACAACGGCCAATTACGGCCAAAAAAACGCTCCAGGAGGACACGGGACAATGGACAAGATCACAAGGATGTTCGTAAAGGTTCGCGAGAACCAGGCTGGCCAGACCATGGCCGAGTACGCTCTGATTCTCGCAGCGGTCGCGGTGATCGTGTTCGTCGGCTATCAGACGATGGGCTCGACGATCAGTTCGCTGCTCGGCACGGTTGACACCAAACTGTAAACCGGAAGCATCAAACCTGGGGCGGCGGTCCAAGCCATAGCCGCCGCCCCAACTCAATCCCTCGGCCCCAAACCGAGGTGATTACAGGTCACGGCCGCCGGCTGCATCGCCGAAGCCGCGGATACCCATTCCGCCTTCGCAAATGATCACGCCGCCGGTGGCAGTCGACGAATTCTCGTTCGACGCGAGCAATACGTACGAACCGGTATAGTCGCGCGGCTCGGGCAGTTTGCCGAGCGGCAGTCCGCGTTCGACCATCTCCTTGAGCGGTATCGCCGCGATCGATCGCTCCGCCATCTCGAGCGAGCGTGGACCGCGCAGATCGGTGGGGATAGCGCCGGGCGCGACCCCATTGACGCGAATCTTCGGCGCGAGTTCGTACGCAAGCTGGCGAATCAGGCCGACCACGGCGTGCTTGGAAGCCGTGTAGAGCGGACCGCCGCCGCATGGGTAAAAGCCCGCATTGGAAACAGTGAAGATGATATTGCCGCGCGTCCTGGCCAGTTCCCGGTAAGCGGCCTTGGCGCCGAGCAGGTACCCTTTGACGTTGACTCCGAACAGCTCGTCGAAGGCGGCGCTAATTCGATCGTCGGGCAAAGTTACCAGCGACGCATTGAAATCCCAGATGCCGGCGTTGCCGACCAGGCAATCGAGTCCGCCGAAGCGCTTGACCGTTTCGGCGACCGCGCGCTGGTTGTCGGGCAATGAAGTGACGTCGCCCACAATGGTCGCGATGCGATCGCCGAGCCGAGCGGCCATCTCTTCGCTGCGCTCGCGCGAACGATCGAGAATCGCAACCCGCGCGCCCTCGTCGAGAAAGCGCTCAACGATCGCGCGCCCAAGTCCCGACGCGCCACCCGTGACCAGTGCTACCTTGTCGTTCAGCCAGCCCATTTCAGCGCCTACTCCATTTCGACCATGACGTCGTCGCCTTCGATTTTTACCGGATAGGTGCGCAGCGGCACCGTCGCGGGCGGCGACAATACCCTTCCCGTGCGCAGACAGAACCGCGCCTCGTGCAGCGCGCAGACCACCTCGTCGCCTTCTACGTATCCCTCCGACAGCGAAAATTTCGCGTGGGTGCAGGTGTCATCGGTCGCAAAGAACTCGTCGCCGACGCGAAACACGGCGATGGGATTTTCTCCTTTGATTTTGAGCGCGGACTGATCCGCGATTTGGTCCCTGGTGCAGACTTTCTTCCAGCTCATTACGCGGTTTTCCATTTAGAAGAAGAAGCTCAGGTTGCGCGCGAGCAGGGTCGACTGATCGAGGATGATCGTGCGGCGCGCGACCTGGAAACCTGCGGCACTCTGCGCACGGCGCAGTACGTCATGCCGCATCCCGACAAAAATCTCGACTTCGCGTTCAAGCCGCGAGCGATACAGCAGGTAGTAGCAATCGACTTCGTACTCGTCGTTGGCGATTGGCCGAATGACCACGTTGCTGACCATGTGGCGCGTGCGCGAGGGCGGATCTTCCGCCCAGGCCATGCCCGTGTTGAGACGCCGGATTCGCATAGCGATCGAGGCTTTGTCTTCGTCGAAAAACGCGGCTTCGTCGGGCGCGGAGAATTCCTTGTCGGCCTCGCGCTTTAGACGGTTGTAGCGCGTCGGCATGAAGTAGTGGAGATCGTCGGCGAGCAATGCGTACCATTCCTCGTAGCGGCGATCGTCGAGGATGCGCGACTCGCGATAGAGGAACTGTTCGATCTCCTGCTGCAGCTCCGGCGTGACGCGCGCAGCGATCGAATCCTGCTCGGGGTGGCTCTGAGAGCCTATCGCGGCGCTCATGCCGGCACCTCCGTCGAGATCATCTCGGCCCATCGCCGATAAAAACCGCGCGCTGCTTCCTCGCCATAGACGTTGTTGATCTTGCCGGGAAACTTCGGATGGTCGCTGCGATCGTGACCGATTCCCATGCCGAGGTTGAGCTTCTGGCGGCGCGCCATGTGGCCGCGCAGGACTTTCTGGATTTCGAGCCAGTTCTCGCCATCGTCCTGCTCGAAGATTCCGCCGGCGCTGAACGTCCTCAGCACTCCGAGCCGCACGGCTTCCTTGACCTCCGGGGGAGATTCACGATCCACTACCGCCCAGGCCCAGACTTCAATCTCGCCGGGTCCGCGCGGATGCCACACTCGCAGCGTCTGGATAGTCGGCAGGAACGAGAAGGTCGGGAACACCGTCATGTGCCCAGTGGACATTTGCGATCCGCGCGGCTCGCCGAGGCGTTCGATCGCCTCTTTGCGCGCGGGCCCGTCGTAGTACGCTCCGGCAATTGGACCGTTGACGTGGCCGCCCGTAGCGGGGGCCTCGGTGAAGAATCCGGTCCCGTGGCCTGCGGGCGAGCTGAACTGGCTGCCGATAGTGGGCAGGCGACCGAGCGATGGATCGACGCCTTCGGGAAGCTGTGCGATCAGCGCCGAGAGATGGCTGAAATCCGCGTGATACATGTCAGAGCAAAACTGCTCGGCGGCGAATTTCCAGTTGCAGTTCAGCACCCAGCGATGCATCCCGCCGATAACTTCGGTGCCGCCGGCGCAGCGATCGAAATATCCGTCGAGGTACCAGCGCATGTCGCCGAGGTAGTCGCGGAAGCTCGGCGCCTCCTCGTTCCAGGTGGCGAAGACGAGGCCGAGATAGCTCTCGATGCGCGGGACCTGCAGCGGGCCCCATTTGCTCTTGTCGATTTCGTTGCGAAAGCCGTCCTCTTCGTGCGGGACGGAGACGAGATTACCGCCGATGTCATAGCCCCAGCCGTGATACGAGCAGGTGAACGCTCGCGCATTGCCACAGTCCGCGCGGCAGATGCGCATCCCGCGATGGCGGCATTGATTGAGAAACGCGCGAATCGATCCGTCCTTCTGCCGCACGACGAGGACGGGATCCTCGGCCATGTAGGTCGCGAAGAAATCGCCCGGCTTCTTCAATTGGCTCTCGTGACAGAGGTAGAGCCAGGAGCGCGCGAAGATGCGCTCCAGTTCGAGTTCGTAGATTTCGCGGTCGCAGTAAATGCGTGGATCGAAGCGGCCGTTCTTGTCATCGATCAGTCCGCGCAGCGACTCGCCGGTCGTCGTGACGTGGCCGTTGGTGGTGCCGTTTTTCATGAGGCCTCCATTGAGCCGTCAGATGAACTCGAAGCCAGATGTTGACCCTCCCTAGCGCAGAAAGCGCCCAACCGTCAAAGGCGCCGTCCGATGAGCTGCGGCTTCGCGCGATCGGCGAAACCTGATCAGAACACTACGGTGTCTTTGCGAATGCTTCTTCCATCGCCGCGGCTTCGAGCGAGAGACCGCGCGTTTCGGGAAGGAAAAGTACGACGATTATCGCGCTGGGTATCGCGAGCAGGCTCAGGTATCCGACCACGATCGACAAGCCGCCCATGCGGCCCGCCAGAATCGCGGTCAGGGTCTGAGCGGAGACCGCGGCGATAGCGCCGATCAGCGCGTACCATCCCATCATCGCGCCCCGCAGCGCGGTAGGGAAAAGTTCGGTCGCAAGTGAATTGCTGCCCACCTGTCCGGCGCTCTGGCCGATGACGAAGCCGCAATACGCGATGCCGATCCATAGGAAAAGGAAGTTCGAATGCGCCGGCGGGCCCCAATAGAAGGCGAGCGCGCCGAAACCGGTCATCATCGCCGCAACGAAGACCGTGGGGATGCGGCCATAACGCTCGCAGCCGCGCGCACCGAGCGGAAAACCGGCCATTCCCGCGCCGCCACCGAACAGCATCACGGCGCTGGCGGCTCCCGGCGTCAGCCCCACTACCGAGACCAGGTGGAAATACGACCAACTGGTGGCGGCGGTGGTCGCGATAGTGCCCATCAAAGAACAAATCAGAGTTGTGATAGCACGGCCGCGGTAGCGGTGTCCGAACACGTCGTAGAAGTTGCTGGCTGAAGTCGCGCCCGTTGCGGCGGCGCGTTGCCAGCGGCCGCTCTCCGGGATGACCCGAGCCGCTCTCAAGAGCGCGGCGACTCCAAGCGCCGACGCCAACACCAGCATCCATCGCCACGAATGGCGGGTCGCCACCATCGGCATCATTAGCAGGCACAGTCCACCGCCGAGTCCGATCCCCAGCCCGCCGATGCTTTGTCCGCGCGAACGTTGTTCGATTGCGAGTCCCTCGGCCAGGATCACGACGCCGCCGGAGACGACCGCACCGATGAAGGCGTAGAGTGCGATCTCGCACACCGCGAAGGCCACGATATTGGTCGCGAGCGCGGCGGCGAGCGCACTTACGGCGGTGCCGGCGATGCATACGAGCAGCATTCGGCGGCGCCCTACCCGATCGATCATCCGCGAGAGTCCCAATGCGCCGAGCGCGGCGAGAGAAATCCATGCGAACAGGCCGGCGATTCCCGACTCGCCGAGATGAAAGTCCTTCGCTATCCAGGGGGAGCCGATGCCGTTGATCGACATCGTAAAGCCTTCGAAGCAGAGCACGGTCGCGATCGAGAGGATCAGCTGCTTTCCCGACACGGCCTCGCGTTCATCGGGTTGACGCAATGCTTCGCTGATGTTGGCGGCCATAGTCCTCCCAGAAATTGACACTGCCTCCGGTTGAGCGCCAGAGACATTTCGACCCAGGCGTTACCGGAGCAACAATTCAGAGCAGCCGGAAGGTTACAGCGGAGCCGGGTTGTGTACGCAACATCGCTCGACGGATTCGTACGGCAACGTCGGCTCTTCACCCGCCGGCGGGCTCGTCAGCAATTGCTGGATTCGTTTCAGATGAAGCGCGTTCTCGCGATCCATCTTGCGCAGCAGAACTGCCGCGCTGCGCGGATGCTGCATGAGGAACTCGGGATTGCTCAACGCCTGCGCTGTGATCGCGGCCAATTCCAGATTGTCGTGCCAATGACCCAGTTCATCCTGGAGCGCTTTCAGCGATTCGAGCGCGGCGGGGGCAGTTGCCGAACCGACGTCGCGCATGAGTTCGATTCGATAGCGCAGGCGTTTGGTCTGGATGCGAAACGCATGCAGTTCCGACGAAGTGAAATTCGACTTGGCGCGCGACATCGACTCGAGCCATTGCGCGTAAGCCGCGCTCACTGAAGTATCGAGGACCGCGAGAGGATCGACATCTCGAGGGGTCTCCACGGCGGTGCGCTGATCGAGCAGCTCGCGGCCTCGCTGCGCCAGCATAAACAGTCTGCGATTTGCGATCCGGTTGCGAGCACGATTCATCTGGCGTTGGCGCCGGATGCGCGCAAACTCGCGCACCATCTCCCACCCGCGCCGCTCGTCGGCATTCCGCATCCGGCGCAGCTTGCGATCCAGCTTCGCGATGACCACGTCGCAGTCGCGCCATCCGCCAAGCGATCGCCGCGCGCGGCGCAAAGCTCGCACCATCTCGCGCGCGGCAGGCTCTCTCGCGTCGGGGAAAAGCGTGACGATGACCTGCTGCAAGCGCCGGCTCCATACCCGCAGATCATGTACCGCGGCGGCATCGTCTTCACCCAGAACCTTGGGCAATAACGCGAGGCACCGGCGAAGCCGGCCTTGCAAAAGCTTCTCGAGCAGCGACCAAACCTCTGTCGGCGAATCGGATTCTGCTTCTATTAATGGCGCCGCTGCCGCCAAAGTCTTCACCTCGTGAATCTTCCCGGTGGAGGGATCGTAGCGGGGTAAAGTCTAGGTTACGAAACCTTGAAACTTCAAGCGCGAACGTCTGCCTCCCCGCCGATTTCGTTCACATAGCGGACATCTGACGGTGATAGAAGCGTGGTTCAGGCGATTGGCATGAGGCCGAAGCTGGTGATAGTCAACGTGCCGTAGCACATGCCCGGCTGACCTTTGCGTATGAATCAGACTGGCCCGGACACTCGAGCGCGCATCGTCCTCGCGCTGACGGTTGTATTCGCTTTTTATGCGCATCCGCTGTTTGCGCAGGCCCGCACAACTCGGACACCGATTAAACATCTCATAGTCATAGTCGGCGAGAATCACTCCTTCGACAATCTGTTCGGCGTCTATCAGCCAATGCCGGGTCAGAGCGTTCTAAACTTATTGTCGGAAGGGATCGTCAACGCGGACGGAACTGCGGGACCCAACTTCAAGCGGGCCGAGCAATGGCAGGCCATCGATCACGGCAAGTACTCGATAGCGCCGGACCGTACCGCGCCTTACGCGACGCTCCCGCAACCGAATACGACCTTCGCCTTTGGACAGCCGCACAACGTTGCGGATCATCGCTTTCCTGCCACTCTCTCCAATGGTCCCTTTCAACTAAGCAAGTACACCGCCTATCAACTCTCCTACACCGGCGATCCGGTTCATCGCTTCTTTCAGATGTGGCAGCAATTCGACCAGGGTCGCAACGATCTGGTCCCATGGGTGGCGACTACGATCGGAATGGGCAGTAACGGCAAGCCGCCGCCGGTTCCATTCAACGATCAAAGTACCCATCAGGGCAGCGTTGCGATGGGCTTCTACAACATGACGCAGGGCGACGCGCCGGTTTTCAAATTTATCGCGGACCACTATGCCATGAGCGACAACTTTCACCAGGGGATCATGGGTGGCACCGGCGCCAGCTTTATTTACCTGGGCACTGGCGACCTTGCCTACTACAGCGACGGCGCCGGTAATCCTGCGCCGCCACCGCAGAGACTTATAGAAGATCCAGATCCATGGGCCGGCTCCAATAACTGGTACAAACAGGACGGCTACGAGAGTGGCTCCTATGTTAACTGCGCGGACTTGTCGCAACCAGGTGTCGCGCAAATCGTCGGGTACCTTAAGTCAAAGCATAGGACTGCTCGCTGCGATCCAGGTCACTACTATCTCGTCAATAACTACGGGCCCGCTTACAACGCGGATGGCAGCCCGGTCGACGTAATGCAGCATCCCTACACCTTGCCGCCGCAGACGCTGCCGAACATCGGGGAAGCGCTGAGCAAAGCGGGAGTGTCGTGGAAGTACTACATTGGTGGACTCAAACGCGGCGGTAACCAACGTTCGGGCGCCAACGAAACCTGGTGCTCGATCTGCAATCCGTTGCAGTACAGCAAAAACATCATGACCACCGCGCTACACGACAAGATCGAGGATGTTTCAGAATTTTACCGCGACGCGCGCATCGGCGAGCTGCCGGAAGTCTCATTCGTACGGCCGTATGAGCCCTATTCGGGGCATCCGGGTAACTCTGCGGTGTCCGCCTATGAGTATTTCGTGCTGAACATCGCGAACGAAATCATAAGCAAGCCGGAACTGTTTGCCACTACCGCGATAGTAGTCACACTGGACGAGGGCGGAGGTTACTATGACTCTGGTTATATCCAGCCGCTTGATTTTTTCGGCGATGGAACCAGGATTCCGATGCTGGTCATATCGCCTTACGTTAAGCCCGGCACGATCGACCATACCTACTCCGACCACGGCTCGATACTGAAGTTTATAGAAGCGAATTGGCGACTGGCGCCGCTCTCCGCACGAAGCCGCGACAATCTGCCTAATCCTGTAGCCTCGCCTGACAATCCTTATGCCCCGATCAACGGCCCTGCTATAGGCGATCTGATGACTGTCTTCGACTTTGTTCATAAGCAATCCAGCCCGCTGTTAATTATTCCCGGTGGTATCTGAGTCCCAGGAGCTGGCCGCGGCTGGGATAAGGAGGGAGGTCACCATGGCATCACGCAAACCCCCAGGGAAGAGCTCGAAACCCGTCCCATCTTCGTCAGCGCCCGCTCCCGGTGGCGGCGCATCACGACCACTCAGTGGGCCGGTGTTTTCGCAGCCGGTGCCGACTGCAGACCCTACGCGGTTCAAGGTCAAGCATCCTTCCGACGATCCGGCCTACAAGGAAATCGACGAGCTCAATCGCGAGCACAAGATTCAAGCGCTGCCATTCCCGCCGCCGCGCGGCGGTGTCGAACCGCGCCTGACGCTGCAGCAAGTCTTCGGCGCGAATACAACCGCGATCGACAAGATCACGAGCGCGGGTCAGATCGTATTCCATTCGACCGGCGACTGCGGCAGCACTCGCGGTCCTCAAACTCAGAACATGGTCACCGACAAGATGGTGAGTGATTTCCAGGAAACTGAACCCAGCGAAGTCCCGCAGTTCAATCTGTTGCTGGGCGACGTGGTCTATAGTTTCGGTGAGGTACAATACTACTACGATCAGTTCTACGAACCGTACCGCGACTATCCGGCTCCGATCCTCGCGATCGCCGGCAATCACGATGGAATGGTCGCGCCAGAAGTTCATGCCGCCAGCCTCGCGGCTTTCCTTCGAAACTTTTGTGCGACCACCTTCGAGGTCATGCCCGAAGCCGGCGGTCTGTCGCGAACGGCGCAGATTCAGCCCGGTGTTTTCTTCACCTTCGAGGCGCCTTTCGTGCGCATCCTGACTCTCTACAGTAACACCCTCGAGGATCCGGGTGTCATCGCCAATCCCGCCATAGGACATTCCCAGCTCGACTACTTGAAGGCCGCACTAGGTCGCGTGAAGTCGGAAAAATTCACGGGCGCCTTGATCATAGCCGATCATCATCCGCCCTATACTGCCGGATCGACTCATGGCTGGAGCGTCGAAATGCTGGGACAGATCGATGCCATCTGCAATGAAGTCGGGGTGTGGCCGCATGCGTTCCTATCAGGACATGCCCATAATTATCAGCGCTTCACACGCACTAGACCGAGCGGCGCGCAAATCCCGTACCTCATTTGCGGCAATGGCGGCCATAACGTCGCCGCACTTGTAAAAGGCGGTCCGCCGTTTCGCGCTCCGCAAATCCTCCAGGCGGCCAAGGGCACCAGCGCCGACCAGATAGTGCTGGAGAACTATGACGACAAGAATTATGGCTACCTGCGGATCGTGGTTACCTCAACGCAGTTGCGAATCGAATATCATCCCGCCAGCGATGGCCCGTCGACCAAAACCCCTGACGATTTCGTAACAGTGGACCTAAAGAGTCGCAAGCTCGTGCATTTCAACGCCCGTGATCTTGGGCAACCGGCCGCGGCTCGCAAGATAGCTGCTCAATGAAAGCGTTCAGCGCGACTTCGAATCTCTTACGGATAACACTTAGCTGAGACTCTCAGTGTTGCCATAGGATTTGTTTCGCCTCGAGCGGGATGTGTACGTCACTAAATGTCGGCACTATCCTGGCCGTGTAGTCGTTTGCGGGACGGCTCGACGGTACCTCGGCCGTATAGGTGAAAGCATTGATCGATCCCGGCAGCGGGTCGCTGCGGTTCATAGGTTGCCTTACAGGCGGTTCGCCATTGCGCGGCTGCGCGTACAACTCGACCAGTACCGCGTCGGGTCCCAGTTCGTCGAGATAGACCTGCACGCGGAAGCTGTGAACGTCACCGGTTGTCTCGCAGTGGATCTGACCGAAACCAAGCTTGGACCAATGCGCCGCAACAGAATCGCGCCATTGGACAATCTGCTGCGCCCGCGCGCCGTGAGAAGCCTCGCGCTGGCGATACCCCACTGCGGCCGGCAGGTAGTATTTCTCGGTGTACTCGCGAACGGCGCGATTCGCGGAAAATTCCGGCGTCAGGCGCGCCATGCTTTCGCGTATCATCGAGATCCACTTGCGCGGCATTCCGGCGCCATCGCGATCATAAAACCGCGCGATCACCTGGTGCTCGAGGATGTCGTACAACTGCAGCGCCTCGGCCGCATCCCAGGCGGCATCCTCGCCGTGCTCCTTGCCGTCGCCGAGCGCCCAGCCGACTTCCGGCTGGTACGCTTCAGCCCACCATCCGTCGAGTTCCGACAGGTTCAGGCCTCCGTTCGGCAGCACCTTCATCCCGCTGGTGCCGCTCGCCTCCCACGGCCGGCGTGGAGTGTTGATCCAGACGTCGACGCCCTCGACGATGCGCTCGGCCAGCAGCATGTCGTAATCAACAAGGAAGACCGCATGCTGCCGGATCTCGTGACGCCGCAGGAATTCGATCCATTCACGGATCATGTCCTTGCCCGCCTGGTCCGCCGGATGCGCCTTGCCGGCGAGCACGAGTTGAACCGGAAATTTTTCGTTGGTGAGAATTCTCGCCAGCCGTTCGGGATCGTGCAGCAACAGGTTGGGCCGTTTGTAGGTGGCAAAGCGCCGCGCAAAGCCCAGCGTCAGTGCGTTGGGATCGAAGATCGTCTTGGCCGCCTCGATAGCCTCGAGCGGCGCGCCATACGCCGCACGTTGGCGCTGCGCTCGCAGGCGCACGAAGCGCACCAGCTCCTGGCAATTGCCGGTTCGCAATTTCCACAGGACGTCGTCAGGCACGGCCCTGACTTTTTCGCCTATTTCTTCCGTCGTGCCCAGCCAGCAATCTTTCCCGCAGACCTCGGACCACAGATGTTCGGAAGTCTCGGACATCCAGCTCGCCATATGGACGCCGTTGGTCACGCTGCCGATCGGAATTTCCTCGACCGGCCAGCGCGGAAACAGCGGCAGAAAAATCGAACGGCTTACCGCCCCGTGAAGCTTGCTCACACCGTTGATCGCACCGGAGCCGTGCATCGCGAGGTAAGCCATGTTGAAGGGTTCGTCCGCATCATGTGGATTGGCGCGGCCCAGCGCCATCAGATCGTCGAAGCTGATGTGCAATCGTTCGGTCGCGTACCACTTCAGGTACAAATTCATCAGCGCGGGCGAGAACCGGTCGAATCCCGCCGCGACCGGCGTGTGCGTCGTGAACAGGTTGCCGGCGCGCGTCGCCGCCAGCGCTACATCGAACGGCTGGCTGTTTTCTTCCATGAAGGAGAGCGCTCGCTCGAGCACCGCGAATGCAGCATGGCCCTCGTTGAGATGGCAAACCGCGGGGCTCAGCCCGAGTTGTTTCAGCAGGCGCCATCCCGCGATTCCCAGCATCAGCTCCTGCTGCAACCGCAGCTCAGGACCGCCGCCGTACAGCTCGCTCGTAATTCCGCGATGCATCGGGATGTTGCGGGGGTCATTGCTGTCGAGCAGGTAGAGCTTGAGGCGGCCGACGTTGGCCTCCCACACTCGCAGCTGCAGCTGGTAGCCCGGAAAGTTGAACATCACGCGCAGAAGATCGCCGTCGCCATCGCGCACGGCGGTTATCGGCAGCCACGACGGTGGATTGTAGGGAAACAGATCGCGCTGATTCCCTTCGTGGTCAATTGCCTGGCGAAAGTAACCCTGCTGATAGAGCAGCCCAACGCCAGTGATCGGCACGCCGAGATCGCTGCCAGCTTTGAGCTGATCGCCCGCCACATTGCCGAGGCCGCCTGAGTAGATCGGCAGCGCTTCGCTCAGGCCGAACTCCATGCTGAAATACGCCACACCGTTGAGCGCCGAGCCGCCGTGAGTTTTCTGGAACCAGGCGGGAGCGTGCGACGACTCGCGTCGGGCAAGGACGAGCTGCTCGACGCGACGGCGCAAATCCTGGTCCTCAGCCATCGCTGCGAGCTTTTTATGGGACGCGTGATGCAGCATCAGCCACGGGTTGCGCGTGAGCAGCCACACGTCCGGATCGATCTGGCGCCAAATGTCGTCGGTGTAGCGGTTCCAGACCGCGCCGAGGTCGAGCGCAAGCTCGCGCAGGAGGTCGATCATCTGTTCCGAATGAATGGACGATGCATCAGCTTCCGACATTGAACCCTCTCCGTTTTTCGGCTGAGTCCCCGATCATTGCACGGTCAAGTGACGAAATTGTTAACTGGACCCGCCGAATTGAAGATCGCACAGATGACGCACATCCTGAAGCGCCGCGCTTCCAATCGCGACGCAAAGCGCATCGCGCGGCAGAGGAGCGAACTGATCAAGATGTTACGCACAATTCGATTCAGCAGCACGGGTTCGAGTGTTCTCGAGGGCGACGACCATGCCGTGCCGCCACGCGACGGCGAGATGTGCTGGATCGACCTCCAGCCCGCCGACGAAGCCGGCCTGCAACTGTTACAGCAGCGGTTCGGGTTTCATCCACTGGCGATCGAGGACTGCGTCATTCCGACCGAGCGGGCGAAGGTCGACGAGTACGGAAATCACCTGTTCCTCGTCATGCACTCGATGAGCGCCAACCCTCATAGCAAGCACGGCATCAAAATCGCGGAGCTCGACGCTTTCCTGGGCGAGCGCTTTCTCGTCACGGTACATGGCGAGCCGATGCCGGGACTGGACGTCGTGTGGAAACGCGCCGCCAGCGATACGACCTGCGGCGCCCATGGAATGGACTTCCTCTACTATCTGATCGTCGATGAACTCGTGGACGAGGTTTTCCCGCTGGTCGATCTGGTCTCGGATCAACTGGAGGAAGCCGAGAGCGCGATTCTCAAACGCGTCGACAGCCGCCAATTGCCCGATCTGATACGGCTCAAGCGATGGCTGATCGCGATGCGGCGGGTGCTGTCGCCCGAGCGCGACGTGCTCGGCGGTCTGCTCAGGCGCGGTGATCCGCGGATCAGCGAGCGAACCGCACTCTACTTCCGAGACGTTTACGACCATGTCGTGCGGGCGTACGAACAGATCGACGTCGAGCGCGACCTGCTGGGCAACGCGATGGACGCCTACCTGTCGATGATGTCGAACCGCAGCAACGTCATCATGAAGCAGTTGACCGTGCTCGCCTCGATTTTCCTGCCGCTGACTTTTCTGACCGGCTTTTTCGGCCAGAACTTCAGCGCGCTGCCGTTCGATTCCAAATCGCTCTTCTACATCGAGATCGGCGCATGCGTGGCGCTGCCGGTCGCCATGTTCATCTGGTATCGCCGCAGCGGCTGGCTATAACTGAAATTCGATCGAGCGCCCCTGCTGCTATCAACCTGCGACAGGTTCGAGCCGATCGGCGCCGGCGTTTTCACTCTCGCCATGTGAAGGAGAAGCCGGACTCGTGGCCCGGCTATATTGCCGTGGCGAACAGCCCATCACCCGCTTGAAGGCGGTGCTGAAGGCGCTTTCGGATTCGTAGCCGAGCGACAGCGCAATGGCCGAAACGGGATCGCTGGAATTCACCAGCCTGTCCCCGGCCACCAACATTCGCCAGCGCGCCAGGTATTCGATGGGAGACGCCCCAACCGTCTCTTTGAATTTCACGGCGAAGGTCGATCGCGACATGCCGGCGTGCTTCGCCAGCTCCTGCACTGTCCAGTGATGCGCCGGATCGCTGTGCATCGAGTTGATTGCCGCGCTCATTTGTTTATCCGCCAGCGCGAACAGCCATCCGACTCCCCCTCCCGATCCTTCCGCCAGATGCAACCGCAGCGCTTGGACGAGCAACATATGCGCAAGGTGTTGAGCGACCAGGACGCCGCCCGGCTGTGGCTCTAGCAGCTCGTGCATAATCCGCTCGAGACACCATCGCAGGGCAGCCTTGTCGGATTCCTCGCGGATAAGGACGATGGGCGGCAGGACGCCCAACAGAATTTCGGCATTCTTGCCGCCGAAATCGAACCATCCGCCGATGCCAAAGCAGTCTCCGCCGCCATTGAACGTCGTGACGCCTCCGCCGGTCGCGGCGTAAACGATAATCTGTTCGATATCAACCGGCGGCAAAGCCAGATCGCTCGTAAGGCGGAAAGCCCGCCCCGAAGGCAGCAGGATGCAATCCCCGGACTTCAACAGCACCGGCTCTGGAACGCCATCCATCGCCAACCAGCATTGGCCGCTAAGCAGGGAATAGCACTTGATCCCGTCCTTGGGATCAAAACGGATAGACCATGGGCCGCCGACGTCAAAGCCGCGGACCATGTAACTGCGTGGCTTCAGCAGCGAGAGGACATCTGAGAGCGGGTCCATAAGTCATCCTCGGACGATCGCGAAGATAAAACGGACTTTACAGCATAGACCGTATTTCTTCAATTCCCTATTTTAGCGATATGCCGGTCTTAGTAAGCACCCAGACGTCCGATTTCGACGCTCTCCTGGCCGCGCAGGCTCAGGCCAACGGCAAGCCCGGCTCGCGCAGCGTACCCGCCAAGCTGCTCGAAGTGCCAGACGATCTGGATCCCGCAACGACTGCGCTCGTGGCAGCACCTTACGGGCCGTTCTGGAATCTGAATGCACCGGACGACGCGGGCTGGCGCGCGATCGTGAAGCAATTCGACGACGCGACAGTGCCGCTCCTCGCCCAGGCGCGGACGGTCCTCGGTGTCACTATCGAGCCGACCACGATCGGAGGAGTCAAAGCCTTCATCCTGACGCCGAGGGAGATCCCGGACGCGCACAAGAACCAGCTCGTGCTCAACTTCCACGGCGGCGGTTACATTTTCGGCCACGGCGAGGCGGGCACGGCGGAAGCCATGCTGATGGCGGCGTTCGGTGGCTACAAGGTCATGGCGATCGACTACCGCATGGCGCCCGACGCGCCCTTCCCCGCCGGGATGGACGACGCGACTGCAGCGTGGCGGGCCGTGACGGCGACGATGGATCCGCGGCGCATCGCAGTCGAGGGCACCTCCGCGGGCGCCGCCATGACGCTTTCGCTCATGCTGCGCGCCAAGGCTGAAGGGCTGCCGCTGCCAGGCGCTATCGCTCCCGGTTCACCTCCGGCGGACATGACGAACACGGGAGACAGCCGCAAGACCAACGAATGGGTCGACAGTGTGATCGTGAGTATCGACGCTCCGTACGCGAAGAGCGTCGCCGAGCTTTATGCCCACGGCCACGACCTCAAGGATCCGTTACTGTCGCCCATCTACGGCGATTTCCATGGCATGCCGCCGGCCATCCTCACGACCGGCACCCGCGACCTGTTCCTGTCCGACACCGTGCGGGTGCATCGCAAGCTGCGCCGGGCCGGGGTCGTAGCGGATTTGCAGGTCTACGAGGGTCAGTCGCACGCGCAATACCTCTTCGACCCGACGCTCACGGTGCCAAAGGAAGTGTTCGGCGAAATTGCGCGCTTCTTCGACGAGCACCTGGCGAGATGAAGAAATCGAAATTGAACCAGTCGAAAATGAACTTGAAGGAGTATTCGAAATGCGAGTTTTCGTAACCGGTGCTACAGGATTTGTCGGTACCGCACTTATTCCGGAGCTGATTAACGCGGGCCACAAGGTGATCGGTCTTTCTCGATCGGATGCGGGCGCGAAGTCGCTCGTCGCCGCTGGCGCGCAGGTGCATCGCGGCGATCTTGAAGACCTCGAAAGCTTGCGCAGTGGAGCTGCCATGTCGGACGGCGTGATTCACTTGGCCTTCAATCACGACTTCTCGAAGTACATGGATAACTGCCAGGCAGACCGACGCGCTATCGAGGCTCTCGGATCTGTGCTCGCCGGATCGGATAGGCCGCTCGTCGTCACCTCGGGCACCGGAATGGTCATGACGCCGGGCCGCGCCGCGACCGAAGACGATCCAGCCCTTCCAAGTTCGATGATGCCCCGCAGCGCGTCGGAGGAGGCTACACTCGAACTAGCGGCGCGGGGCGTGCGCGCATCCGTGATGCGCCTGCCGCAGGTCCACGACCGCCTCAAGGCGGGTCTGATCACCCCCATGGTCGAGATAGCTCGCGCGAAGGGTGTATCGGCCTACGTCGGCGACGGGGCCAACCGCTGGCCCGCGGCGCACGTGATCGACACTGTACGGCTGTACCGGCTCGCGCTCGAGAAGGGAACTGCGGGAGCCCGCTTTCACGCGGTCGGCGAAGAAGGCGTGCCGCTTCGAGACATAGCTGAGGCAATCGGCCGACGCATCAACGTACCGGTAGTCTCCAAAACCGCGGAGGAGGCGCCCGAGCATTTTGGCTGGCTCACGTTCCTGATCGACCGCGACGTGCCGGCCTCGAGCGCGCTAACGCAGGAACGGATGGGATGGCGCCCAACGCAGATCGGCCTCATCCCGGACGTGGAGCATCCAGAGTAGTGCGGCTGGGTGGCTGAGATGGAACGAAAAAGTCGGGGCACGTTGTTGACGGTCTTCGCGATCTGTCTCGGACTAATGGCGGTCTCGAATTTTTTAAAGCCGCTGAAATTGGGTTCTCACGCCGGATTCGTTTTTTTCGGACTAAAATTGAGCGGGATCGCCAACACTGTCGTCGCGCCAATCTTCGGCCTGATGCTGGCCGCGCTCGCGTATGGAATCTGGACGATGCGGCGGTTCGCACTTCCGCTTGCCTGCTTGTACGCCGGATACGTGATCCTGAATGTTTTGCTGTTCACGCTGCGCACGTACGGAATCTCCAATATGCCGCTGTTGTGGATACTCTTCGTCCTGGTGGCGGTCGGCGTTTCGTCTGGAACCCCCATTGTCCTGACTCAACGCAAAGCGGAGTTGCAGTGATGTTGGCGGCGAAGTGTCAGCCACGCAGGCCACCGAGGCCGCGAGCTCACGTAGCCTCGTTCGAGCAGTTCTGCAAGGCTCATCACCGACCTTGAGCATTCGGCATTATTCGCGCGCCGTGGCTCGCACCAGGGAGGTCCGCAGGATTTCGGTGATTTGTTCACGCCGGTACCTACACGCGTTTGTTCTAGCAGTCGCGATCCTCTGCTCGAGGTCCCCTGACGCGCACGCAATCTCATTAACCCTCGCAGGGCCGGATCCCCAGAGCGTCGCTACCGCGGCTGACGTCACGTCGACGATCTGGGCCAGCGCACCCGACGGACCGTTGATGGAGATCGTCACGATCGGCGCCGAAGCGCCCGGCGGCGGGACATTCACCGATATCGGTGTGCCTTCGATCTCGCCGGATAACGACGTCATCTTTGGCGCGGAAGTAACGAACCCAAGCGGAGTGGCGCGATGGGAGATCTACCGAGGCAGTTTGACGGCGCCCTCAGATCGGCGGGTAGTCCCGGCGATCGATAGCCGAGCGGTTTCCCGTGGATGTGTTCCGAATATCAAGCTCGATCCATATCCAGTTGCCGGATCGAACGGCGCAATCGCGTTCATCGCACCCGAGGCTGCCGGGTCCGACGTTCTGTTCCGCTATTCAGACGGAGAACTCACTTGCGCCGTGCGAATCGGCGATCGAACGGCCGAGGGGCACGTGCTCAAGCTGATGCACTTCGGGAGCGCGACGATGGCGCCCTCAGGCGAAGTCGCCTTCAACGCGCGCATCGATGACATCGAGAGCAGCCGCGATCCGGGCGCGCATCACAGCTCGCACCTCGCGATAATCCTCGCCGCACCGCACGAACCGATTCGCGAAATCGCCGCAGAAGATTCGCGGGAACCCGGCGGTGGACGTTATCTTGGCGGCTTCGGCCTGCCGGCCGCGGTCTCGACCACGCACGGAGCGATGGTTGCCTTTACCGCGATGAATACTCGTGGATTACATGCGCGCGGCTACGGCCTGTATCTGTTTCGCGGCGGTAAGACAGTCGAGGTGCTCGCGAGCGGCGATCGCACCTCCGTCGGCCTCGTCTCTTTTTTATCGAATGGCAGGCCAGCGATTTCAGCCAGTGGCATTATCGCGGTGCGGGGTGCGTCCGCTGGCCGCCGCGCAATTCTTACGATCCGCAACGGCCATCGAGCCGTAGTAGTCGCGCCCGGTCACGCGACTGAAATCGGCTCGCGCATAGTCTCTTTCGGCGATCCGGTAATCTGTGACTCCGGCCGCATACTGGTCGATATAATCGACGACCACGATCGCAACCTGCTCGATGCCGTCGATTCAAGCAATGCTGTGCGGCTAGCGATGCCGGCGGTTCATAGCGGCCAACTGATTGGCGGCTTCGCGCCGCCGGTCGTCGCGGGCAGGCTGGCAGTCAATGAGGGCGGAGCATTCACGTTCATCGGTGGTAAGTAGCTACTCCCCCTACACGACGGGCCAGGTGCTGGTCGTGGACGGCGGGCTCACGCCAACGTGATCGCCCGCCGGCGCCGATTATCAGCTGAACTCGCCGCTCAGATAGTCCTTGGTGTATTTCTCTTTGGGATTCTCAAAGATCTGCTGAGTGGGTGCATACTCAACCATATAGCCAGTCCGTCCGCCGCCTGTGGTATCGACGTACAGAAACGCCGTCATATCTGCGACGCGTTTAGCCTGTTGCAGATTGTGAGTGACTATTGCGATTGTGTATTTCTTCTTTAGTTCCTGCATTAGCTCTTCGATTCGATGAGTGGCTATTGGATCGAGCGCCGAGCACGGCTCGTCCATCAGCAACACCGCCGGCTCCGTTGCGATCGCGCGCGCGATGCACAGGCGCTGCTGCTGTCCGCCCGACAGCGCCAGTCCGCTGGTCTTCAGCTTGTCCTTGACCTCATCCCACAGCGCGGCGCCTTTCAGCGCCTCTTCGACCCGGCCCTCCATCTCGCCCCTGTATTTGTTGAGGCGCAAGCCAAACGCCACGTTGCGGAAGATGCTCATGGCGAATGGGTTTGGCTGCTGGAAGACCATTCCGATATGGCGGCGAACCGCCACCGGGTCGATCTTGTCGGCATAAATGTCCTGGCCGCGGAAGATCACGTGACCCTTGAGCCGGAAGCCGTGCACCAAGTCGTTCATCCGGTTGAGGCATCGGAGCGCGGTGCTCTTGCCGCATCCGGAGGGTCCGATGAAGGCGGTGATCGTGCCCCGCCCTATCTTGAGCGCGACGTCCCGAACGGCCTTGAACTTGCCGTAATGCAGTTCTGAAATGTTGCAATCGATTAGTGTGTCGCCTTGATTGACGCTTCCGTTAGTGACTATTGCCGCTGACATATCGATATATCCTCTTTAATGATTTTCGTAGCGATTGGATATTGTATGACCGATGAAATTGAGTACTAAGACTATCGCCACCAAGGTCAGCGCGGCCGACCACGCCATCGCGATCTGGTTTTCGAACGGCGAACCGGAAAAATTGTAGATAAGTACCGCCAGTGAAGCCGTCGGCTTCATCAGGTCGCTGACCGTGTGCGGCAGAGACATTGGGAAATGACGGCTCATCCAGAACTCGCTGAAAAGCGAAGTGAACAGCAGCGGCGCCGTTTCGCCGGCGGCGCGCGCGAGCGCCAGCATGATGCCGGTCAGGATTCCGGGAAAAGCCGTCGGCAGGATGATCTTGGTGACGACCTGGGTTGGCGTCGCTCCCATCCCGATTGCGGCGTCGCGCATCCTGGTCGGCACCCGCTTGATGGATTCCTCGGCCGTCAGCATGATCGTCGGCAGCATCAGCAACGCGAGCGCCACGCCACCGGCCGGCGCCGAGAATCCGCCGGTTACAGTCACCACCGTCGCGAATGCGAACACGCCGGCCAGGATCGAAGGCAGCCCGGTCAGCACTTTCGCCGCAAACTGAACTCCCGCCGTGATTTTGCTTTCCGCGGCGAACACGGCGATGTACACGGCTCCGAGAATCCCGAGCGGCACGCTGATCACGGTGGCAATCAGCGACTATTATCAAGGTGCCGACGATTGCGTTGCCGAAACCGCCGCCGCTTTCCATCGCTCCCGGCGGAAGCTGGGTAAAAGCAGCCCAGTTCAGCGCCGAGATGCCCCGTTCGACCAACAGATAGAGCACCGAGAAGAGCGGTACCATCGCGAATATCGTGGCCGCCCCGGTGAGAAAGCTCATCATATAACTGAACAGTGAGCGGGGCTGGCGCAGTGATTTCTCGAGGCTCCCGAGGTCGATCTCGAATTTTTGAATCGGCCATATTGCTCCCGATCGCCGCCATCAGCGCAGCCCCTTGAGCTCGCGGTTGGCTCGCTGAAGGATCAATGTGCCGATCACATTGACGACCAGCGTGATTGCCAGCAGCACCAGTGCGGCATACATCAAGGCGCCGACCTCGACCGAATCCGCCTCGGGAAAATGGTTCGCCAGCAGTGCGGCGAGCGTGTTGGCCGGCGAAAATACCGACCAGCTGATGACGTTGGCGTTGCCCGCCAGCATCGCGAGCGCCATCGTCTCGCCGAGCGCGCGGCCGAAGCCCAGGATGATCGCGCCGAATATTCCGGTCGCCGCCGTCGGCACGAAAATCGCCAGGATCGCTTCCCATCGCGTGGCGCCGATCCCGAAGGCCGCCTCGCGCATTTTCGGCGGTACTGCCACCAGCGCGTCGCGCGAGATCGCGGAAATCGTGGGCAGCACCATAATCGCGAGTACGATCGCCGCCGGCAGTAGTCCTGGTCCGCTCAAGTTAGTGCCGAAAAACGGAATCCATCCAAGGTGAGAATGAAGCCAGTCGGCAGGCGGCCGAACCAGCGGGATAACGACGAAGATACCCCATAATCCGTACACGACGCTGGGAATGGCTGCAAGAAGCTCGATGATCATCTGCAGCAGGTTCTGAATGCGGACCGGCATCGAAGCCCAGAAGTGGTTGTCCGCCAGTCCCAGCATCGATATCAGCGAGTCCAGCCAGAGCGCGAGAAAGCCCTCGCTCAGGAAAATCGCGATCGCGAGCCCGAATATCGTGCCGATGATGAGCCCGAGAATCGAGCTGTAGAGCGTTCCCCAGATGGCGGGCAGAATTCCGAACTGCGCGCGGTTCGCGTCCCAGGTGGTGCCGGTCAGAGGTGAGAAACCGTAGGTCTGCACCGCCGGCGCTGCAACCCTCGCGATGCTCACGACGATCCACGCAACCAGGATCAGCGTGAACACCGCACCCGCCATCGAAAGCTTGCGGAAGACCCGATCGTTGAAGATCTCCAGTCCGCTCGGCGGACGGGATATGTCGGCCCTGGCTCCGCTCGTCATGAAATCTGATCGAGCGCCTTCGTCACCTGGTTAACTGTGTCCGCAGGCAGCGGGATATAGCCGAGCTCCGCGCTGAAAGTTTGACCCTGGCTCAGGCCGTAAAGAATGACCGACTTAAGCGTCTCCGCCGTCTTGGGATCGGGATACTTTTTGTAGCAAAGCAGCCAGGTGTAAGTGACGATCGGGTACGCATCGGCCTGCGCAGGATCGGTGATCCACGCCCGCAGATTCGCCGGCAACTGCACGCCCGCCAGCGCCTTCTGACCGCTGGCGAGATCAGGCTTGATGAACGCGCCGCTCTTGTTCTCCAGCGTCGCCATCGGCATCCCGGTCTGCTTGGCGTATCCGTATTCGACGTAGCCAATCGCGCCCGGCGTCTGCTTGATTAGCGCCGTCACTCCGGGATTCCCCTTGCCGGCCACGCCGACCGGGAAGCTTACCGCTTTGCCCGCGCCCGGGCCTTTTTGCCAATCAGGGCTGATAGCGCTCAGGTGCGAGGTAAATACAAATGTGGTCCCGCTACCGTCGGACCTGCTCACGACGGTGATTTTTGTATCGGGCAGCGTCACGCCGGGATTCGCTTTGGCGATCGCAGGATCGTTCCACTGCGTGATCTTGCCGAGGAAGATTCCGATGTAGGCGGCGCGCGAAAGCTTCAGCTCGGTGACGCCGGGAATATTGTAGGTCAGCACGATACTGCCCGCCGTCATCGGCAACAGCACCACTCCGTTCTTGACGGCCGCCATTTCAGCGTCGGTCATCGCCGCATCGCTGGCGCCGAAATCAACCAACCCCTGCTGGAATTGTTTAATTCCCGCACCGCTGCCCAACGCCTGGTAGTTGATCTGAACGTCCGGGTGCATTTTGTTGTATTCGTTGAACCAACGCTGGTAGAGCGGCGCCGGAAAGGTGGCGCCCGTGCCCTGCAAGGTCATATCGGCGCTTGCAGAACGATCTCCCAGGCCGTAGTTGCTCGCGAGGCTGAGCAACAATAAGCCCGCCAGGGCCGAAGCGAAAACTGAATTGTGTCTTGAAAAGATCATAGATCAACCTTTCCTGCGTGGAATTCTTCCCCTGTTCGTTGAAACGCGCCGGATGCAGATTGCAACCTAAGCAAAAGAATGTGACGGGAGTGTTACTTGCGATGTGCGGTTGGTTGAATTCGCCAATCGGTTACCTCAAGTGACTCGATTGATTCAGTCAAATGACGCCAAATCCTTCCGACCGGTCGGATCCGCCGATTGGACTCCCGCTCGCTTTTGCGACAACTAATCATCTGCAACCGTCTGAGCGATGCACGGAGCAAACCGCTCCGGTCGCGACGACGAGGAGGTAGGCTATGAACAGCTCGCGTCAACTGCGCCTCGGCGCTTTCATGCGGCCCGTCAGCATCCACACCGCGGCATGGCGTTATCCGCGCGCGTGGCCGGATGCGAACTTCAATTTCAAGCGCCTCACCCGTTTGGCGCAGACGCTCGAGCGGGGCAAGTTCGACGCCTTCTTCATGGCCGACCATCTGGCCGTGCTCAACATGCCGGTGCAAGCGCTCAAGCGCAGCGCGACCGTCACTTCGTTCGACCCGCTGACTCTACTGCCCGCGCTCGCGGTGCTGACGGAGCACCTCGGGCTGATCGCGACCGCGTCGACGACTTACAACGAGCCGTATCACGTCGCGCGGAAATTCGCGTCGCTCGACCATATCAGCGGCGGACGCGCCGGATGGAACGTGGTGACCTCGGGCAACCCGGACGAGGCGCTGAATTTCGGCCTCGAGGAGCACGTCGAGCATGCGACCCGTTACCGTCGCGCGCGCGAGTTCTTCGACGTCGTGACCGGCCTGTGGGATAGCTGGGCCGACGACGCGTTCATTCGCGACGTGGAATCGGGCAGCTACTTCGATCCCGAGAAGATGCACATTCTGAATCACCACGGCGAGTTTTTGAAAGTCCGCGGGCCGCTGAATATCGCGCGGCCCAATTCAGGGATGGCCGGTTATCGTGCAGGCGGGCGCCTCGGATGCGGGCCGCCAGCTCGCCGCCGAGACGGCCGAAGTTATTTTCGGCGCAGGCGGGCCGATTGCGATGGGGCGCGCGTTCTACGCCGACGTGAAGGGACGCATGCGTGCGCTCGGCCGGCCGCCCGAGCATCTGAAGGTCCTGCCGGGCGCTTTCGTGGTCGTCGGCGACACCGTCGAAGAGGCGCGTGCGAAGCGGATGAAGCTCGACAGCCTGGTGCATTACGACAGTGCGATTGCGTCGCTGTCGGTCATGCTCGGGCACGACGCTTCGAAATTCGATCCGGATGGGCCGCTGCCGCCGATCCCCGAAAGCAATGCGAGCAAGAGTGGACGCGACCGGCTGGTCGAGCTGGCGCAGCGCGAGAATCTGACGGTGCGCCAGCTTGCGCAGCGCGTCGGCGGCTTTGGCGGCCTCGCGTTCGTCGGCACGCCCGCGACGATCGCCGATCAGATGGAAGAATGGCTGCTGACCGACGCATGCGACGGCTTCAACATTATGTTCCCGTACCTTCCCGCCGGCCTCGACGATTTCGTAGACCGCGTCGTGCCCGAACTGCAACGCCGCGGAATTTTTCGGCGCGAATATGAGGGAGCGACGCTCAGAGAAAATCTCGGTCTGCCGCGGCCGGAAAATCGCTTCTTCGCGAAACAGCCAAAGCGCGTGGAGTCGCCGGCGGCACTCGAATCGACGCCGCATTGAAGCACCGGCAGCGGACAATCGTTCGATCCCGTCGGCGAAATACGGCTAGTTTGGCGCAATGATTCCTTTCGCCGGCAGTCCGCTTAATCGCGTGAGCGAAAAACGCATCGACGCAAACTGGATCGAGTCCAAATGGCGCGACCCATCCTCGCTGGTGCTCCCGATGCGCCGCCTCGAGCCGTTCCTGCTCGGGTCGGAAAAGTCGGCGCCTCCGCTTCAGCTTGGTCTGATCAACGCGCGACTCGTGGATTCGTTTGCGAGCGCTGAAGTGCCGCGAATTTTTCTGGGGCTCGACGGCGACATCGCGGTATTTGCGATCGACGTGCCGGAAGCCGGTGAGCAGCGCTGGCAGGACTCGGCTATTTCCGCGACGCACGAGTGGCGGCGTCGATGGTCTCGCTAAAGGATGCCGCAATCATCGCGCAGGCGAAGGCTCTGATCGATTGGCATCAGCGGCACGGCTTCTGCCCGCGATGCGGCGCGCCGACAAAGCTGGTGGACGCGGGCTACCGGCGGCTATGCGGCAAATGCAACGCGGAGCATTTCCCGCGCGTCGATCCTGTCGTCATCATGCTCGCAACCGAAGGCGAGGCGTGCCTCGTTGGCCGCGGCAAGCACTTTCCCGCCCGGGATGTTCTCGGCGTTGGCGGGCTTTGTCGAGCCCGGCGAAACGATCGAGGAAGCGGTGCGCCGCGAACTGTTCGAGGAAGCGTCGGTGAAAATCGGCGAGGTGACCTATTACGCAACGCAGCCCTGGCCGTTCCCGTCCTCGCTGATGATCGGATGTTTCGCCAAGGCCGAAAACCGCGACATAAAGCCCGACGACATCGAAATAGCCGAAGTCCGCTGGATAGAGCGCAAAGTCGCGCGCGAGTTAATCGAAGGCAAGCAGGTCGACGGCCTGCGAGTGCCACCGCCAATAGCCATCGCGCACCATCTAATCAGGACCTGGGCCCTCGGCGGAAAGTGACAGCCTGATTACGTTCTCGCCGTAACGCCTCGGCCTGAGCGATTTTGTATTCTCGCAGCGCGCCGCTTGACCATACTGGAGCGTGAGCGGCGAACGATTCGCTGCCGCGATGCGTCAGCCCGCGATCCTTGCGCTGGTCTGGATTTGCGCGCTGCTGATGTTGACCGGCACTTTGACCAAGATGCCGGGCCAGTGGCATCGCCGCGACTTCTCGAACTACTACGAGTCGGCGTGGGCGCTGCGCCACGGAATCGATCCATACTCCAGCTTTCTGGCGCCCGTCGGCGCGCAGCTCGGTCTCGAAACCGGCGGACTGCTGCACGCTTCCGAGACGCCGCCGTTCCTGCTCTGCTTCGAGCCGCTCACGCGCCTGCAACCGCGCGCCGCGTTCTGGCTCTGGTCCGCCATCAACTTCGCCGCGTTGGCAATCGCGATGTACCTGTTGCTGGCGCATCGGCCCGGACTCTCCAGGCGCACGGCGTGGCTGCTGGCAGGACTGATCCTGATGTCGGCGCCGGTGAACGTGAATCTTTACTGGGGACAGTCGCAACTGATCACGCTGGCTCTGATAGCGGCCGCGATGCGCTCGATGGAACGTGACCGCGACGGCGCTGCAGGTTTGCTGATCGCGGCCGCAGCACTGCTGCGGGCCTACCCGCTGTTGCTCGTCGGCTATTTTGTCATTCGTCGAAGATGGCGCGCGCTTGCCTTTGCGACGGCCGGAATCGCGGCAGGAATACTACTCACCGTCGCGGCCTTGGGCCTAACCCAGGTTCTCAGCTTCGTGCACGGTGCAATCTGGCTGACTGACTATTCAGTAGTTAGTCGGGTAGACAATCTTTCGCTGGGGCCATTCGTGTCGCGGACTTTCTGGGCGCTGACCGGCACCGCCGCCGGTTCATCCACCGATTGGATCAGGCGCGCCGCGATCGCCGTCGCAGATGCAATAGTATTCGGACTGACTATTCGCGCGACGCTGCTTGATACGAACCGCGGCGACCCTGACTGGCGAATTTACTCGCTATGGATCGCGACGGCGATCATGCTGTCGCCGGTCGCGTGGCATCACTATCTGCTGCTACTGACTATTCCGTTCGTGCAACTGGTGGCGAGCGTGTCGCAGGGACGTTCAAGCTCGCGCGCTATCTGGATGGCGGCGACGGCCTACATTCTGAGCGCGGTTTCACTCCGCATCTCGAACCGATTCCTGGTGCCGCCGCCGACCGCGTTCCAGCTCGACTTCCCATGGCTGGTGCACGCGATCGAGGAAACCAGCTTCGCCGCGTTGCTGACGGGATACATCGCGACGTATTGGTTCGCGACCGATCACGCGAGCGGCGTTCGAGTGATTTCCCTTGCGCGCCTGTCGATCGATCAGAAACCGCGCGCGCTTTTGGGTTCGACCAGTACGACTTCGAGCGGTTGATTCGACGCGTTCTCGGTTTGCAGCGTTTCCGCCTCGAGCCACGCGGCAACACCTGCGGGCGCGCCGCGCTCGTCCGTTCTTCCGTCTTGAAAAACCAGCTTCACCGAAACCTCAGTGAGAGTCGCCAGCACGCGCGGCGGATGCGCCACCATCATGCCCTTCTCGCCCGGACCGAAGCCGAGGCGGACCACGCGCACTCTGTCATTTTCGAAATCGACCCGATATCGCGCGGGATCCACGCGAACCGCGTCCAGCGACAGCGCCGCCGCAGCGGGCGCGGCCTTCAGTTCGACGCGAATCTCGCGGACGGATTTGTCGCTCGCGCGCTCAAGGTCCGCAATCGAAGCACCGTCGACGTAGCGCGTCTTTCCTGAATCGAGATCGATTCGAACCAACGGCAACGCGGCCGGCGTATATGGAGGCGGCACTTCTCCCGCCGGAATTTCGACGTTCACGATTCGCACGAATTCGTTCTCAGAGCTGAGCTGGTACGAATCGCTCATCCTTACAGGCCGAGCATTCGCCGCAACTTCACTGCGCTGAATCCCAGCATCGTCTCGTCGCCGACGCGGATTACGGGAACCGCGCGAAACCCCATGCTGGCGAGCTCGTTGATGAGCGAGGGATCCTCGGCGATGCTCTTTTCGGTGAAGCTGACGTTGTGCTGGGTGAGGAATTCTTTCGCCTGATGGCAGGCCGAGCATCCCGTGTTGGTGTAAATTACGACTTCCATGCAGGTCTCCTCTTGAGGTGCGTCGTTCCGCACTCGCCTCCGCACGTCTCGACCATCTTGCGCAGCGTGAGCCGCAGCTTCAGCAGACGGTCGATTTCGTCATTCATCGCGGCCAGCTTCGCTTCCGCTTTGCGCGTGACCGGGCCGCATTCTGTCGTCGACTTGACGCCAAGCGAAAGCAGCTCCTTGATTTCCTTCAGCGTAAACCCGAGCCGCTTCGAGTCGCCGATAAAACGCAGGCGGTCGAGCACGTCATCGGAATAGTTTCTGTATCCCGAGAAGTTGCGCCGCGGTTTCGCGAGCAACCCCTGCCGCTCGTAGAACCTTAGCGTGTCGATACTCACTCCCGCCGCGCTGGCTATCCGGCCAATAGTCATCTGCACCTCACGATAGACCCTTGACCATAGTCCAGAGTCAAGCGGGCCGATTCAACCCGGACTTCCGATGCGGTGCGAAGCGAAGACAGTCCACGTCAAAGGCATCAAGCGCGAGATCGAGGTCCACGCATTGCGCGCCTGACTTGCGACACAGTTTAGTTCCGCGGCAGCGCGGTCACGTACTCGAAGTCGATCGCCTGAAGGTTGATTCCGCGCACTGGCGGAGCGATCCAGCCGGCGAATTCGCCGGGCGCGGTGACGGGCTTCATCAGCGACGCCACGAATTCGCGGTCGGCCCGCGACGGTATCCAGTCTTCTTTGCGCCGCTGCCATTCGTCATCCGAAATTATCTGCCCGTGGGGCGTCACGTTGACGCTGGCGAACTCACCGATCGAGCGCCGAAACCCGCGATGCGGCAATTTTAGTTCGAAGTTGATGCCTGCTTCGCGGATTATCTTGTTCCAGCGCGCGAGTGCCCGCTCGCAATCGGCGATGTAGGAGTCGCGCAGAGTCTCGTTCAGCGCGTTCAGCGCCGGCTGCTCGACTTTGACGATTATGCCGTTGTCCGGCTTCATCAACGCGTAGCTGCTCTGCGTCAATTGATGGTCGTCGTCGCGCGCGGCTTCCTTGAAACGGCCTTTAAGACCTGCGCTGTAGTAATTCGCCGCATTGGTCGATAACTCGGAGCCGAACAGGTCGAGCGACACTGAGTAATGAAAGTTTATATACTTTTGAATTATATTTAGATCGATTCCGCCATACTTACTGACTATATCAGTGTTATGCTCTTTCATCAGCTGGCAGGTGCGGCTGATTACGCGCCCTACTCCCGATTCACCGACGAAAAGATGATGGGCCTCCTCGGTCAGCATGAAGCGGCAGGTGCGCGCCAGCGGATCGAAGCCCGACTCGGCCAGGCTCGCGAGCTGATACTTGCCGTCGCGGTCGGTGAAATGCGCGAACATGAAGTACGAGAGCCAGTCGGGCGTCTTCTCGTTGAACGCGCCGAGGATGCGCGGATTGTCAGCGTTGCCCGACCGCCGCTGGAGCAGTGCGTCGGCCTCTTCGCGGCCGTCGCGTCCGAAGTAGGCGTGCAGCAGATAGACCATCGCCCATAGATGGCGCCCTTCTTCGACGTTGACCTGGAAAAGATTGCGCAAGTCGTAGAGCGACGGGCAGGTGCGGCCGAGGTGCCGCTGCTGCTCGACCGACGCCGGCTCGGTGTCGCCCTGCGTGACGATCAGACGGCGCAGGACGCCGCGATGCTCGCCCGGCACTTCGCGCCAGACCGGCTCGCCCTTGTGCTCGCCGAACGCAATTTTGCGATCGGGCTCGGGGTCGGCGAGGAAAATGCCCCATCGATAGTCCGGCATCTTGACGTAGCCGAACGTCGCCCAGCCCTGCGCATCAGTCGAGATTGCGGTCCGCAGATACACGTCGCAGCCCTGGAAACTCTCGGGGCCCATCTCGCTCCACCATTGCAGGAAGCCGGGCTGCCATGCTTCGAGCGCGCGCTGGAGGCGGCGGTCGTCGGCGAGACTGACGTTGTTGGGAATCCTCTCCGAGTAGTTGATCGCCATCAGACTCTCCTGGGATCGAACTCGGGCCGCGTGCCGGTGCCATAAAGTTTCAGCGCGCCTTTTTCACCGACGGCGTTGGGACGCTGGAAAATCCAGTTCTGCCATGCCGACAGGCGCGCGAATATTTTCGACTCGAGCGTCTCCGGCCCGCTAAATCGCAACGACGCTTCCATCCCGGTCAGCGCGTCCGACGAGAATGCGGCGCGCTCCTCGATAGCGAGGCGCACCTCGTCGTCCCAGTCGATGTCGTCGGGGGTGAAGGTGACGAGTCCCAATTCATCGGCCTGTGCTGTGTCGATCTGCTCGCCAATCCGGCCGCGCAAATCCTCGACGCTCTCCGGCCGGCCCTGGAATCTGCTTTCCAGCCGCGTCAGACCGTTGCACATCGGCATCGCGCCGAAATTCATTTCTGTAAGCGTGATGCTCGCCGGCATCGACTCGTCGCCCTCGCGCAATCCGCGCAGCATGTACGCACGATCCGAGGCGAGCGCGAGCTCGAGCAGCGTTCCGCAAAAGCACGAGCCCGGCTCGATCAAGGCGAAGATCGAGCGCGAGCTGACGTCGAGCCGCTTCAGCGTGCGCTTCAGGAAGAGGCGGATTTCGCGGATGAGCCAGTCGTCAGCGTTGGCGGCGAGCAACGCGTCGTGCGATTTCAACATTGCCGGGTCGCCGCGCGTGCGAAAGATCCACGTGCGCAGGGTTTCCTCGTTGAAGCGCAGGTGCAGGATCGCATCTTCGAGTTCGCGCGCGATCGCCAGCGGCCAGAACTCGGCGCCCATCGAGTGAACTTCCTCGACCGTGCGCGGAGCGGGACTGGTTGGACCGTCAACGATGAACGTCGCGGTCGAATTTTCGCGATCAATCTCGACCGTCAAGTGCGCATACTGAACCCGCCGATCTTCGACCTCGCGCGCGAGCCGGGGAAGCGAAATCCCGCGCGCATGCGCCGAGCCGTTCGCGCGCGCCGCGAATTCGAGCGCTCGGCGCGATGCCGACTCGGCGAGTTGCGAGCGGGGAACGACTTCGTCCACCAATTCCCAATCCACGGCGCGTTTGCCCCTGACGCCTTCCTCGATCGTGCAGAAAAAATCCGCGCGGTCGCGCCGGACGCGGCGCTTATCGACCAGCCGGGTCAGCCCGCCCGTGCCAGGCAGCACGCCGAGCAGTGCGACCTCCGGCAGCGAGACGTTGGTCGAGCCGTCGTCGGCCATCATTATATAGTCGGTCGCGAGCGCGAGCTCGTAGCCGCCGCCCGCGCACGGCCCGCCGATCGCAGTCATGTAGTACTGGTCCGAGTTGAGCGTCGCGTCTTCGATCGCGTTGCGCGTCTCGTTGGTGAATTTGCAGAAATTCACCTTGAACGGGTGGCTCGACAGGCCAAGCATCCTGATGTTCGCGCCGGCGCAGAAGACGCGCTCCTTGGCCGACGTGACGATGACGCATTTTACTTCGGGATGCTCGAAGCGGAGACGGTTCACCGCGTCGCTGAGTTCGATGTCGACGCCGAGGTCGTAGGAGTTGAGCTTCAGCTCGTAGCCCGGCGCGAGGCCGCCGTTTTCGTCCACATCCATTGCGAGCGTCGCGACCGGACCGGCGATACTCAAACGCCAATGCCGGTACGCGGCCGGCTCGGTTCGAAAATCGATCATTTGAGAATTCTCTCGCCTCGCACAGATGTATTCAACCGCAGCTAATGTCCTGATTGCGTCATGACCTTACGGATTCGCGTCGAGCACGGCCTTTTCGGTCTCCGGATCGTAGGGAACCGAAAAGTGCTCGTGCCAAATCAGCCATTTCCCATCGACCTTCTTGAGAACCTGGGTGTAGCGGCCTTTTTCGCTGTGATCGCCGTCCTTGTCGGTCGACGTGATCGTCAGCGTGTAGTACGCGACGGCGAGGTCCCCGCAGACCGCGACGGTGATTGGTCCCATTCCAGCGTGAATCTGGCTCGAGCTCTGGAAGAATTCCTGGTTGAACATGCGCAGCCCGGCCTTACCCCTCTACCTGAAACGGAATCGTGTCCCCGTAAAAGATAGCATCGTTGGCATCCAGGTAGTTGGCCATGAAGGCATCGAGATCGCGATTGCTGGCCGCATCGGTAATACGCTGATTGAGCGCTATGATTTCGGCCTTGTCGCTGTCGCTCGAGGCATCGGCGCGCGAGCCGATCATCACCAAAGCGATCGTCATCACGGTCAGCACGGCTGCCATTGGTAGCCTGACCATTGATTTCATTTTCCCCTCCCTTGATGAGTTGCGAGTTAGACTACCCGCCGCAGGACGACCATTGCGTGGCCGGCCACGTGGACCCGCTCTTCGAACAGATGCGACTGCGCGCTGTCCGGCGCGGTGTCAGTTGCCGTGTCGAGGACGATCGACCATTCGCGGCCCCATTTTTTCGCGGGCAGCTTGAATTCCATCGGCTCGCTGTACGAGTTGAACATCAGGAAGAAACTGTCGTCAGTAATTCTAACGCCGGCCCGGTCGCGTTCAGTCATTGCGTCGCCATTCATGAACGCGCCGAGCGTCTTCGCGTAGCCGACGCCCCAGTCGGCCGATGACATCTCGACGCCGTCGGGCCGAAACCATTCGAGATCTTTCAGCCGGATGCCTTTCGCGGGATTGCCGGTGAACCATCCGCGGCGCCGGAAGATCAGGTGCGCGCGCCGGAGCTGAATCAGGCGCCGCGTGAAATCGATCAGCTTCGCGTCAGCGCTGTCCCAATCGATCCATGAGATTTCATTGTCCTGGCAGTACGCGTTGTTGTTGCCGCGCTGGGTGCGTCCCATCTCGTCGCCGCCCGTGATCATCGGGATGCCCTCCGACAACAGCAGCGTCGCCAGGAAGTTGCGTTTCTGCTGGTCGCGAAGCTGCCGAATGGCGGGATCCTCGGTCGGGCCTTCGACGCCGCAGTTCCACGACCTATTGTTGTTGTCGCCGTCGCGGTTGTCCTCGCCATTCGCCTCGTTGTGCTTTTCGTTGTACGAAACGAGGTCGGCGAGCGTGAAGCCGTCGTGCGCAGTTACAAAGTTGATGCTCGCGATTGGTGCGCGGCCGCCGATTCGGTAGAGGTCCGAGCTGCCGGTGACGCGCGACGCAAACTCGCCCATCGAATAGCTCTCCGCGCGCCAGAAATCGCGCACGCCGTCGCGGTACTTGCCGTTCCACTCCTTCCAGTTGACCGGGAAATTCGCGACGCGATAGCCGCCGTCACCGACGTCCCACGGTTCCGCGATCAGTTTGGCAGCAGACAGCACCGGGTCCTGCGCGATCGCCGCAAAGAATGGGCTGGTGCCGAATTCTCCGCGCGGTCCGCGCGCCATGGTGGTCGCAAGGTCGAAACGGAAGCCGTCGACGTGCATCTCGACCAGCCAGTAGCGCAGGCTGTCCATCACGAGCTGGAGGACTCGCGAGTGGTTGAGATTCAATGAGTTGCCGGTGCCGGTGAAGTCCTCGCAGCGGCCGGTGCCGTCGGGATTGAGACGGTAGTAGTTGGCGTTGTCGATGCCGCGAAAACAAATCGTCGGGCCGTTCTCGTTCCCCTCGGCCGTATGGTTGTAAACGACGTCGAGAATGACCTCGATGCCTGCGCGATGGAACGCCTTCACCATCGTCTTGAATTCGGTGACCGAACCGGCCAGCGCGTTGCCGGAGGCGAAGCGGATGTCCGGCGCAAAAAAGCCAATGGTGTTGTAGCCCCAATAGTTGGTCAGCCCGAGCTTGGACAGACGGCGTTCGGGGGCGGTCTGATGCACCGGCATCAATTCGATCGCGTTCACGCCGAGCGAGGTCAGGTGACCGATGACGGCCGGCGAGGTAAGGCCGGCAAAGTGACCGCGCGCCCGCAGCGGTACCTCGGGATGCTGCATTGTCATCCCCTTCACATGTGCCTCGTAGATGATCAGGTCCTCCCAGGGAATCGCGGGCTTGCGATCGCCCTCCCAGTCGAACGTCGAATCAACCACGACGCACTTGGGCATCACGGGGCCGCTGTTGCGTGAATCCGGGCGCAGCGCAGCGTTAACCCCGGTCGATCGATAGCCGAACATCGAATCGTGCCATTGAAATGGCCGATCGAGCGCGCGCGCATACGGATCGAGCAACAGCTTGGCGGGGGCGAAGCGATTTCCCGCGGGAGGATCGTAGGGACCGTTGAAGCGATATCCATAACGCTGGCCCGGGCGAATGCCGGGCAGGTAGCCGTGCCAGATATGCTCGGTGCGCTCGACCATCGGTATTCGCGCGACTTCGGTATTGCCGCCGACGCCGCCCCACAGGCATAGCGTCGCGGCGGTCGCATGCTCCGAAAATATCGAAAAGTTCACGCCTGAGCCGTCGAAGGTGGCGCCGAGCGGGTATGGCGCGCCGGGCAGGATTTCAATTCTGGTTTTCGGCATTTTGAAGATGACACTAATGGCAAGCCGCAATGATAGTGGCAATGGTTGCGACTGCCCCGGCGTTTCGCGACTATGCGGGCGGATCAAGATGCGCTTCGTTGATTTCTATTTCGATTTCTCGAGTACCAACAGCTACTTCGCCGCTTTCATCTTGCCGGAGATTTGTGCGCGCAACGATGCGCGCGTGAACTGGATGCCGGCGCATTTTGCTGCGCTCTTTCGCGGCACGGGCTTCGATACGATGGCGATGACGCCGCGCAAGGCGCGTTATCTGTGGCGCGATCACGCGCGTTACGGTGAATGGACGGGCTGCCGTTCAGAAAACCGAGCCGCTTTCCTATCAAGACGTCGTCGGCACTGCGCGCGGTGCTGGCCGTTGCTGCATTGGCGCAGGCGGATGACGGCGGCGTCGCACGCGAACATGCACAGTGCAGCTCTCGCAGGCGTTCATGCGCGCATACTGGGAGCGCGACGAGGACATCAGCGATCGCGGCGTGCTAGCGGCAGTCGCGACCAGCGCCGGCTTCGACGGCGCCAAACTGATGGATGCGGCCGAGGGAAAGTACGCGCGCGAAGATCTCGCATTTTTAACCGAGAGCGCCGTCGCGCGGGGCGTGTTCGGTGCGCCGACATTTTTCGTCGGCGACGAAATGTTCTGGGGCAAAGATCGTCTGGATTTCGTCGAGCGATTGCTCAAGCGGCCGGAGTAGGCCGCCACTCTGGGGACAACATTTCGTTTCGCAGCTTTTCGCAGCTCTTCGAAGCGCGTCATAATGGCGGCAAAGTCGTCCTACAGTTCGTAATGAGGGTCTTGACTGAGTGTAGGTAACGCTGAACAATACAGACCATGACAGCGGCGGACATGACGACATCGCGCTGCAAGACTCGGCGGGTGCGATGAAGCGGGAGCATAAAGTGACTTCCCTGCTCCGGATTGGACCGCGGAGCCGTCGAAGTCCGGGACCGCGGCTGGCTCGACCAGTGTCGGCCAAGACGCGGACAGCCGGGGCGATGGGACACCTCCGGCTGTCCCGCGATCGGCTGTCCAGTTCAAAAACGCCCTATCGATGTTGCACAAACGCCCCACTGTAAACTTTTCAATTCTATCCTTAGTGTGGCATCTGATCGTTATATCAACCTGTAGTGTGGCATATGGCTTGCTTGAGTGAGCGGCAAAATTTTGGATTTTGAATTGCATCGTCAGTCAACTATTATGGAGCGCCAATTGCGCCGGGTAGCGTGGCGCTTCGACTCGATAGTGGGGATATGAGCGCAGCGCTGAATCCATCGCAGTTCACTTCAAAACGGATCGCCCCGCGCGAACCGGATGCGCTGGTTACGCGTGAAGTTGATCATCTCGTTTCCAAGCTGCTCGGCGAAATCAAGTTGCCCTACGGCCCCGGGCTCACGAAGCAGGTTCTCTGTCAGCTTTCGGACCTGAAGCAGATTCTGTCGGCCGACTATGCTGATGTACCCGCGCTGCCGTCCAAGCCCCTGGCCAAGGAGTTGTCGCGAATCGTCGCGACCGACATCAAGCAGCACATCCATTCCTATGGCGGCTTGCCCGATCTCGACAACAAGGATCTGATCGGCAAATTGGAAAAACTGTTCGGTCCGCGGCAACTGGAGCTGCGCAAGGAGCCGTACACAACCGGCGCCGGGCTGTCGTTACGGGGATTCTACTGCCGCGCCGACGTCGGCAATAAGAGCAAGTTCGTTATCTTCGTTAACACCGCGCATCATCCCGGCGCGGTGGTCGCGACGCTCGGTCATGAGCTCGGTCATTTTATCTACGGTTCGCTGGTAGGCGAAAAGGCGGCGCACACGGCGTTCATGGAAGGCGCGTTCGCGAAACATCTGTCGGAAGAGGATGAGCTCTTTGCGGATAGCCTGGTGCGCTCGCGGCCTACCCCCTGAACTGATCAAAAGCATCGGTGGTATTACCCACCTCAAGCCCGGTTCGTCCGACGATCTCTTCAATCGGATAAAATCCGCCTACAAGTCGATCGGACCGCAATACGACCTCGACCTGAGCAAGGGCAACAAGGTCCCGGCTGCGTGGCGGGTGCGTTATCTCACCTCGATGGCGCACTTCTACAAGCTGCGCTGCGCGCTGTACAAATCAGCCGGCGTCTGAGCCTCAACAAAAAAGGGGACAAAGCGGCCGTTCTCGGAGTAAGACGGACGGCATCGTTTTATCTCCACGGCCACCTAATAACAAAGCCCCCAAAAAAATACACCCTTCGAACAGGGACGAAGTCCCGCATCTTTCTTTTCTGAATACTAAGGTGCAGGGGTTACCCCTGCCCAAGGAAGCGTGAAACCCAGGAGGGGTTTCACTTTAAATGCTGATTTCTTCCCTCCGCTAAAGCGCCGCGAACATCGCGTTGAACAGCGACGCCGCACGCCCGTCGATCAACGCGTCCGCGCCCATCTGGTTCATCGTGTAGCCGAAGCCGACGCGTGCGTCCGGATCGGCAAACCCCAGCGAGCCGCCGGCCCCCGGATGGCCGAAGGTGCGCGGATTCGGGCCAATCGGCGCGACCGGCTGATTGAGCGAGAATCCCAGGCCCCATCGCGTGACGACGCCCAGCACGAGATCGGGTCCGTTGGCCTGCTCAGTATGCGCGCGCTTGATACTCCCCGGGGTCAGCACGCGATAGCCGTTAAGTTCGCCGCCGGTCGCGAGGCCGCCGTACAACGATGCGAGCGAGCGTGCGGTTGCATGGCCGTTGGCGGCGGGGACCTCGGCGCCGCGCCACGCCCGGCTGTTGACCAGCGCGGCGTCGACGACCGGCCGTGGATTCGCGATCGCCTTGAAGGTCATCGACTCGGGATCTGCAGCCATCGTGGCCACCTGATCGGGTTTCTCCGGCGGCGGCGCTGTCATCAGTTCCGCGATTCGCGGGTCGAAGCTCGCATCGACGCCGATATGCATATCGAGCCCGAGCGGCCCCGCGATTTCTTCGCGCAGATAGGTGCCCGGCGTCTTGCCCGTGATACGACGAATCACCTCGCCGACCAGGTAGCCGAACGTGATCGCGTGATAGCCGTGCTTCGTCCCCGGCACCCACCATGGTTCCTGCGCCGCGAGCGCGGAGCACATCACGGGCCAGTTCGAGTACGCATCGATCGGCAGCTGCTTTTTCACAGCCGGCAGTCCGGCACGATGGCTGAGCAGATAATTTACCGGGATTTTTTCCTTGCCAGCCTGTGCAAATTCCGGCCAGTACCTGGACACCGGCGCGTCGAGGTCGAGCTTGCCCTGATCGACCAGCCGATGGGCACAAATGGAGGTGATGCCCTTGGTCGTCGAGTACACGTTGACGAGCGTGTCGCGCGTCCACGGTTTCGTTTTCGCCTTGTCGGTGTAACCTCCCCAAAGATCGAAAATCGGTTGGCCATCAAGGGTCGCCGCGACCGCGGCGCCAACTTCGAGACCGTTGTCGAAGTTCGCCGCAAAAGCGTCCCTGACATTCTTGAACCGCGCGTCGCAGGTGCCTTCGATCTTCACCGCCATATCAGTTCTCCTAAGGTCGATCGCTCTCCACATACCACGCGATCCGGACCGCCACCAAGGCCTGACTACGGCGACGGGATCACCACCACTGCGCGCGGCTGACTGAAGCTGTCACTGCTGAGCGTGCTCAGCAGATTCCCGTCCGGGTCATAGACGGTGATGGTTCCGAAAAGTGTTGGCCACAAACGTCACATATACGCCGTCGACTTTGATCTGATAGATGCCGGCGGGGTCCGAGAGGCCACTGGCGATGGTCCTTTCCGGCGATGGGTCGCCGCTAGTCAGCGGCGTCGGGTAGGCAGTCAGCTTACTGTTACCGTTGTTCGCGACGGACAAGAGAAACGGATAGGTCTCTTCCAATGCGATCCCAAATGGCATGTTGAATCCCGTCATTCCCCCCGCCAGGACGACGGCAGGCGCCGCATTGCCGGAGGCGCCTCCGCTGTACATAGTGACGCTGTTGGTGAGGGGAGTGTCGCTGGAGGTACTGCCGGCGTTTGTCACGTAGATAGTGTTGCTATTGGTGACATCGATAAAGAGCCCTTTGGGTCCGTTCAGCATCGTGTTGTCGACGCATCTGCCGGCTTGAGAAGCGGTGCAACAGGAGTAAGGAATGCCGCCGGTCTCGCATCTGCTGTTGAACTCGCCGGAGATCGTGTTGAAAGGGGCTGAGTTAAGCAGCCCGGTGCTGCTTCCCAGCGCGAGGAATCCGGTGACGCTGCCATAGCCGTTTGGACTACTCCCGTTGAAGCAACCGATTCCTCCATCGAGGCAGCTTCCACCCTTGACGTTGGTCACGTAGATATCCTGGCTCGAATCCAGCGCAATCGAGCTGGGGAATGCGAGCCCGGTGAGGTCGTTGCAGTCGCCGTTCCCCGCGCTCATGCAACATGCGTAAGGCGTCCCCATCCCGGTGCACTCCCCGTTGAATTGGCCCGCGATAGTGGCGATTGGAGATTCGTTGAGCAGCCCGGTGCTGCTTCCGAGCGGCGGATAAATCGTGATGCTGCCGTAACCCCCTCCTCCGCCGTTCGAGTTGGCTACGTAGATGTTGTTGTTCGAATCCAGCGCGATGCTGTCCGGACCACCGAGGCCAGTGTTGTCAACGCAGTCGCCGTTCCCGGCGCTCGAACAACAGCCATAAGGTCCCAGCCCCGTACAGTCGACGTTCGCCCGCGATGGTGGCGAAGGGCACTGCGTTGGTATTGTTGGTGCCGTAATTCGTGGAAAAATAAATCCCATCGTCCGGACATCCGCGACGCCGAGTATGACCGGCGCCGGGGTCGGCGTCGGCGTCGCCGTCTGCGTTGCTGTGGCAGTGACACTTGTGGTTGCGGTCGCGGCCCTGGTCGCGGTTGCGGTCCGGGTGGGTGTGGCAGTCCTGGTCGGGGTCGGTGTCGGTCGCAGTTCCCGTCGGCGTCGGAGTTACCGTCGTGGTTGCTGAGGTCGCGGTCGCAGTGGCAGTCCGCGTCGCCGTCCTGGTCGCGGTGCTGTCAGGGTCGGCGTCCTGGTCGCTGTCGCCGTCGTGTTCGCGTCGCGGTGGGCGTCTGCGTTGGCGTTGGGTTGGGGTTCTGGACGGAGTCGGGGTCGGAGTCTGGTCGCAGTTGGGGTGGGTGTCGGCTTAATCCCCAATGCGACGCCTTTGAGCTTCACTTTCTGCGGACTCTCTCCGCATTTTCGGTGATAGCGCAGGCTTCCCGCTTCGTTCGTGCCTTGGTTTTCGCTTCGCCGGTCGGATTGAAGGTCACCGACACCATGCAGGTAGCAGGCTTCGCTGCGAGCGTCGAGCCGCAGGTATTCGCGCTGACCGCAAGGGTCCGCTCGGCGCGATCGAAGTGATGCTTATCGCGGTGCTGTTCGGATTCGACAGCGTCACGGTTTTCGCCGGCGACACGGTATCCACCGTCACCTTGCCGAACGACAGATCTTTCGGTTTGATGCCGATCTTGAGGCCGCCGCCGATGCGGCCAGCGGCACGACTTCGAGATGGCTACGAGGATCGCGACGACGGCGCGTTTTCCGGTGCCCATTGTTCACCTCGCGCCGCCGGAATAGAAGTCCGGGGACGTAATAATGATGAACTTACAGTTTCGATCGCGACCCCCAATCCGACTTGCGCCACACGCTCGCCGCTTTCAAGCACATTCCAGCGGTGCGCTCAACAAATTGTTAGCGCACGACGAACCGCCGGTCTTTTTGCAGAATCTACTTGATTGCCACCCGCGTCACCGCTTTGGGCGACGACATCGAGCCCACATCTACTTTGCCGAACGACAGCTCTTTCGGCTTGATATCGGCCTTGAGCCCGGCCGCCAATACGACCAGCGGCACGGTCAGGTAGATGGCTGCGAACAGAGTCGAAATGACGGAGCGTCTTATGGCGTTCAATGTTCACCTCGCGCCGCCGGGAACGAATCCTGGAGGCGTAAAATGTACCGGATACAACGGCAAAATGATGTTTTGAATCCCCGCGCCATTTGCACCAAATTACGGGATGATGCAAATGCGACGTTTGAGCCCAAATTTAGGTCCTAAACCTCTCCAAAAGCTGCATTCAACGCTTTGTTTCGCCTTGATGCCCAAATCGCCCTCATTTCCAACAACTGTCCCAATGTTTATACTTCCGCTCGCTCGCGTCCCGAAACCTATGGCTTCAGCGACAACTTTTGCCAAGGTCAGCCGTTTCGTCAGCCGCATGTACGGGCCTCTTTTCGGCGAATCCTATCCGCTCTACAAATTCCTGCGCACGCGGTATCCGCTGTTGCGCACGCCGATCGGATTCTGGATTTCGACGCGCTACGCCGACTGTGTCGACGTGCTGCGCGACAAGCGCTTTCTCGCATTCAATCTCAGGGCACTCGACGCTTTCCCACCCGACGACGGCCTCAAGTCGATGCGCGAGGCGCTGCAACACGCGATCGTCTTTCGCAACCCGCCCGATCACACTCGACTGCGCAGGCTGATGACGACTTTTTTTTCACCGGCAGTCGTCGACGGACTGCAGCCGAGGATTCAGCACATCGCCGACTACCTGCTCGACGCGGTCGAGGCTCGCGGATCGATGGACTTGATCAAGGACGTCGCGTTTCCATTTCCGATCGACGTGTGGCCGAGGTGATGGGCGCCGATGACGCCGACAAGCCGATGTTCCGCGACTGGATGCGGACGCTGGGCGTGCCGCTCGATCCGGTAATCAGCGCGAACGATCCGGGCGTGGAAGTGCGCCAGGCGATCGCGGACGTGCGGCGCTACTTCGGACCTGGCGGCCGACCGCGCAAGCATCCGCGCGAGGATCTCATCAGCATCATGGTGGCCGCCGAAGGGCGCGGCGATCTGCAGACCGAGGAGGAGCTCGTCTTCAGCGCGATGTTCACGCTGCTCGCCGGTCACGAAACCACGATCGATATGATCGGCAACGGGATGCTCGCGCTGTTCCGCAATCCCGACGCGTTGGCGCGATTGCGATCAGACCCTTGCCGCGGCAATCGAATCAGCGCTCGACGAGTTCCTGCGCTTCGACAGCCCGGTGCAGGTACGTTTCGCACCGCGAGCGAAGACATCGAGCTCAGCGGCAGAACGATTCCGCGCGGTGAGCACGTGGTCGTGTTCCTGGGCGCGGCCAATCGCGACCCGCTGCGATTCACCGATCCCGACAAACTCGACATCGCGCGGCAAGATAATCATCACCTGTCTTTCGCCGGCGGGCCGCATCGATGTATCGGTGAAGTGCTCGCCAAAGTTGAAGGGCGCATCGCGTTCGAAACGATTCTGCGGCGGATGCCGAAGCTGGCGCTGGCCGACCCGAATCCGAAGTGGCGTCCCGCGATGAGCCTGCGCGGGCTGGAATCCTTGCCGCTGACGTTCTGACGGTCAGCGATGACGCGAGCGACCTAACCCCTAACCCCTTCCCCTGGTGGAAGGGGAACCGGATTCGAAAGAACCCCGTCCTGCACAGGAAGAGGACGACGAGAAGGTCCTGCTCTCCCCGTTCGAGTCCTAACAGGGACGAATTCCCGCATCTTTTCCGAGTACCGGGTGCAGGGGTCACCCCTGCCCACGGAGGTGTGGAACCCAGGGGGGTTCCACATTCAACCCATCGACGCGTACACCGCGTCGATCAGCGCCGTTGCGCGCGGATCGATCATCAGGCTGATCTGCATCTTGTTCATCGTGTAGCCAAATCCGATCTTCGCTTCGGGATCGGCGTAACCGAGCGAGCCGCCGGCGCCGGGATGGCCGAACGATTTCGGATTGGGGCCCAGCGCGGCGCCCGGCTGCGACATCATGAACCCTTGTGAGAAGCGGGTGTTGAGCGTCAGCACGGCGTCGGGTCCGTTCGATTGCTCGATCGAGCATTTCGCGATCTCGTCCTTCGACATTACGCGCACGCCATCGAGTTCGCCGCCGCGCGCGAGCGCGCCGTACAATCGCGCGAGCGAAGTCGCGGTCCCATGCCCATTCGCCGCGGGAATTTCCGCTGCTCGCCATTCGCGCGAGTTGACCAGTCCGGGCTTCACCATCACCGGTGGATTCATAAACGCCTTGGCTGCCACCGACTCCGGGTTACTCATCGCCTCGGCAAAAATGTTCGGCTCACCCGGCGCCGGTGGCGGTGCGGCCAGCATGTCCGCGGTGCGCGCATCATGCTTGGCCTCGAGGCCGATATGAAAATCGAGCTTGAGCGGCCCGGCCAGCTCATCGCGCAGATACACACCGGGCGTTTTGCCGGTGACGCGCCTAATGACCTCGCCGACCAGCCATCCGAACGTAACCGCATGATAGCCATGCTTCGTGCCCGGCACCCACCACGGCTCCTGCTCCGCGAGAGCGGCCGTCATCGTGGTCCAGTTGAACAGCGCATCGCCGTCGAGAATTTTGCGCACAGCGGGAAGACCCGCGCGATGACTCAGCAGAAATCGCACCGGCAGCTTGTCCTTGCCCGCCTTCGCAAACTCGGGCCAGTACTTCGCCACGGGCGCGTCGATATCGATGAGGCCCTTGTCTATCAGGCGATGCGCGCAAATCGCGGTGACGCCCTTGGTGGTCGAGTAAACGTTGACGAGCGTGTCGCGCGTCCACGGCCGGGTCTTCGCTTTGTCGGCATACCCGCCCCACAGGTCCACCACGGTCTTGCCGTCGAGCACCACGGCGGTGGCGGCGCCGAGTTCTTCACGCTTCTCGAAATTCTCGGCAAACGCGTCCTTGACGCGATTGAATTTTGGATCGCAGGTACCTTCGATCTTCAATGCCATGACAATTCTCCTCGTCGTCGCGCAAATCGCCGCGAGATTCTCGTCATAGCACACAATTCAGATCGCCAGGCTATTCGGCCGGTGATCCATTTACGGCGCCCACTATCGCCAGCTTTAAAGCATTGGGTTCGCATCAGGTTGGCCCAACTTGAACTGGCCGAGTGCACGGTATGAGGACTGGCTCACCAAAAAGTGCTGGCCTATAGCGAATGCGTCGCGGAAGCAGCGCTGCAGCGGGTTTGTCGCGAAAAGACCGCCGCCGCCCGCCGCTTGAAATGCTACGGTTACGACCCGCTGCGCCGCCTCCGTGATGTAAGTAGCAGTGGCGCGGGCTTCGGCCTGCAGATCCGGCGGCGGGAGCCGGCCCGCCAGCGCCTCAGCCCAAACTCGCGAGACAACTTGTATTGCGAGTGCGCGAGCAGCGGCGAGCTCCAACTCGGCCTTCCCAAGCGCGAACTGAAAGTGCGGATGAGTCACCAGCGAAGAGGGCGGGAGGCCGCGCGCCTTCACGATCGCTTGCCCGGTTATCTCATCCAGGGCACGACGCGCGATGCCCAAGGGAATTCCGATGTGAAAAGGTGCGGAGCTGGCGGGAACGCCGAGGCGAAGCGCTGGGCCGCCGATCGCCGGTTTTCCCTGAACCAAATTTATCAAGGGAAACGTCATCTCGTCTGGGACGAAAACGTTCTTGATGCTGTAGTCGCAGCTGCCCGAAGCCTTCAGTCCGGCAACCTGCCAGTTGTCGTGGGCGAGAACTTGTTCGCGTGGCAACACAATCACGCGACTTCCTTCGAAGGGATGGAGACCCGGGGCCAGCGCGCCCGCGAGGACCCATTCCGCGTGATGAATCCCGCTTCCGAAATTCCACCGCCCGTTCACCCGATAGCCGCCGTCAACGGGTTCGGCCGTGCCCAGGGGGGGATGACCCCGCATACAGACGGGATTCCGTTGCCGAAGATCCGCTGTGCGGAACGCGCAGGCAGAAAAGCGGCCGCATAATGGGTGCTACCCGCGAGAATGCCAAACACCCAGCCCGCCGAGGCGTCGATCCGCGCCAGCGCTTCAAGGACCTCTACTTGAGTGACGGGATCGGCCTCATCGCCACCGAAATCGCGCGGACATTGATAGCGGAGCAGGCGCGTTTTGCGCACAGCCTCCATGGTGGCGTCGTCGAGGCGCCCCAGTTGTTCCGATGCGGACGCATGCTCCTCGAGAATCGGCGCTATGGCGGCTACTTCCGCCAGCATTTCTTCGCGTAGCGATTCGTTTTGCGTCATCTTATCTGCCTCCCCCAGGCTTAAAATGAAAGCAAGACCAAAGGCGGGCGGGCTAACTGCTCATGCGATCGCGCCGCCGCAGCTCGAGCCCGCGCCTGCGGTGCATCCGAAGCAATGCGCGCCGGTTGCGATGCGCGCGCAGGCGAGATCGCCGACATCATCAACGTCCCAGATTGTCGACGCCGCGCCGGCGCCGAGCGGGATTTCCAGCATCTGGTTGAAATCGCAATCGTAGAGCCGCCCGTCCCAGCCGACGCTCACCAGGTCGCGGCACATCAGCGCGTCCACGGTCGCCGGGTTGAAGTGATTCACCAGCAGGCTCATGTACGCCGAATCGCTGCCGGTCGTGCGCAACTGGTTGGCGAAGCGCGCGATCGGCATGTTGGTAATCGTCAGCAAGTGATTGAAGACGACGCCGAAATTTTGCGCCAGCTCGTCATGGTAGCGCGCTTCGAGCTCGGCTTGCGGCGGCGGCAGCGACGCGCCGACGGGATTGTATACGAGATCGAGCCGCAGCTCGCCGCGCGCGAATCCGGCGTCATTCAGTTGATGCAACGCCGCGATGCTCTTCTCGAACACGCCCGAGCCGCGCTGACGATCGGTGTTCTCCGCCGTGTAGCAGGGCAGCGAGCACACCAGCTCGACACTGGAGCGCCGATAGAAATCCACCAGCCATTCCATGCCGGGCTCCTGCGTCACCGTCAGGTTGCATCGCACGATCACCTTACGGCCGAGCGCGCGCGTGCGCTCCACCAGCATGGCGAAGTTCGGATTCAGCTCGGGCGCGCCGCCGGTAATGTCCATGGTCTCGACCCGCGGACTTGCCGCGAGCACCTCGAGCACCCGCTCCGCCGTCGCGCGCGTCATCCGCTCAGTGCGCTTGGGACCCGCGTCGACGTGACAGTGATGGCATGCCTGGTTGCACAGCTTGCCGACATTTACCTGGAGCGTAGCCGGCGACTTGCGAGTGAGCGCGCGAATTCCGTGGCGCGCGAGAGTCGCCGCGAAATGCGGACCGGAGACTGACTCGGATATCGCGGCCATCGCGCGATTCTAACACGTGCGATCGGCGATCGTCACCGGCAAATCAAGCCGCTTCGCAACGCGAAAAAAAGCAGGAGACCGGACGGCCGGCCTCCTGCGCTGCGGGGGGAATCAACGGCTGCTAGTTATGATGCGCGTCGTACACGTCCTCGCGATGCATGAACTTGTACGGATGCGATTTGAACTCGTGCCGCACGTTGGGATGGTTGTGCAGATATTCGTGGAGGTCTGGATGCGCGTCGACGAACTGTTGATTGTCGATCAGCGAAGGATCTTTCGCCAGTTTCCGCGCAACATCCGGATGCGAATCGAAATAACTGTAGTCGGACCCGGCGACCGCGTTGTAGGTGGGTTGCTGCGCCATCACGGGACCCACGGCTGCAAATGTGAGGGCCGCAGCTGCCAGAATTGCAATTCCTCGTCTCATCTTCATGGGCCTCCGCCTGGTAAGTTTTAGTACGACAGGTGTCGTGTCTGGTTTCAGAGCCTATCGTAATCATAGCAGAAGCCATTCGCACGCTATGCCGTCGGCGGCAATTTCCCTTGAATACCAAGGACTATTTGCCGGGGTCAGCCGGTAACAATTAGCCGCTCCACATCATATAGTTGCCGGTTTTCATCCGGCAGGCGTTGCGTTAAAGAAAGCGGTGATGAAGAAAAAAGAGCCCGAGAAAAAAGAGCCCGAAAAGAAAAGAGCACCGGAAAGAACCTATCGCGGCGGATGCCATTGCGGGCGCATCCGGTTCGAAGTGAAGGGCGCGCTCGATCGCGTCTCCGAATGCAACTGCTCGATTTGCACGAAGAAGGCCTACGTCCATTGGATCGTCGAGCGCGGCGCGTTCCACCTGCTGACGCCGTCGGACAATATCGCGGCGTACACTTTCAACACGAAAGTCGCGAAGCATCTGTTCTGCCCGAATTGCGGCGTCGCGTCGTTTTATATTCCGCGCTCCGATCCAGAACGGATCGACGTGAACGTGCGATGCCTCGAAGGGGTGAACCTGAGCAAGCTCGAGCACGACCAATTTGACGGCCGCCATTGGGAGCAGGCCTTCCAGGAGCGCGAGACCGCAAAAGTCGCGAAGTGAGTCTGGAGTCTGATTGATGGCGACGCTGGGGTTTTTGCGCCGCGACTTCGAGGTATTCGCGATCGACGGTTTCAGCGCGCGGATGGCGAAGATCGGCGAGCTCGTCACGCCGCGGCTCGTTCGGCTCGGCAACGAGATGGCGCCCGAGCTGTCGCGCAAACTGCGGTTGGATTTTTTCCCGCACGTCGCCAGGCATATGCGGCGCACTGCCAATCCTCCCGATGAAACCTGGGTCGCGTTCGGGCCGTCGCGCGCAGGATACAAGCGTTACGGATACCTCGCGCTGTGTTTCTCGCGCGCGGGCATCCACGCGCGCGCAGTCGTGAAGTCCGACGCCGACAATCGCACCGGGATTGGACGGCTGATCAAGTCGAAGGCGAATGATCTGGAGAAATCTTTTCGCGGAACGAAGATTCAGCAATACAAGGATTGGGACTGCCGCGAGACTGCCGCGCGCAGGAGCAGCCGGCGCTGATTTCTTCGAAGGGCTCGGCGATGCGCTCGAAAAGAAATCCGGCAGCATCGACGTCGGCTTCGGCTGGCCCGTATCCGAGGCACTGAAAGTCGATCGCGCAGAAATACTCGACGCGTTGCGCGAGCTCGAACCGCTTTACCGCCTTACCTTAGGTTAGGGGCGCCCTCTATGAAGCTACGGCGGCAAACACTATTGTAGATGAATTGCTCAGCCGCGATTTCCCGTGTATGCGTTGGGAAAGCGGCCTCCAAGAAGGGATTCATGGCGAATAAAGGAAACTGCAAAGCGAAAGATTGCGCGCGCGAGGCGGTCGGCAAAGGCTACTGCCGCCAGCATTTTCGGCTCTGGAAAGCCGGCGAGATGCCCAAGGCGCGGTTCAAAACCTGCACCTTCGAGAAATGCCGCAAGCATCGCCACGGCACCAGCAGCCTGTGCGTCGAACACTTCCAGGCCAAGCACGGCAAGGGCGGCGAAGCGGCGGCCGCGCCCGCAGCCGAAGCTCCGGCCGAGGCTCCGGCGGCCTGAGGCCGCGACAGCGCTTGCATCGCGCCCGCGTCACGCGGGCAAAGTGACTTCCGATGGCTAACCTAATCGTGGCTGGAGCGGCGGGCCGGATGGGCCGTCTGCTGATCGCGCTTGCGTCGCGCGATCCGGCGCACAAAATAGTCGGCGCGCTCGAAGCGCGCGGCAACAGCGCGATTGGATCGGACGCCGGCGAGCTGGCCGGCGTGGGCGCGCTCGGCGTCAAAATCTCCGACGACTATCCGTCGATCGCAAAGCCCGACACGGTCACGCTGGATTTCACGACGGCCACCGCCTCGATGGAACATCTCGAGGTCGCGTCGAAAGCGGGCGCCGCGATCGTAATCGGCTCGACCGGCTTCACGCCCGAGATGGAAACGCGCGCGCGCGAACTCGCGCAAAAGACGCGCACCGTCATCGCGCCCAACATGAGCATCGGGGTCAACGTGCTGGCGAAGATCGTCGCCGAAGTTGCCGCGATCCTGCCCGACTTCGACGCCGAAGTTATCGAGATTCATCATCGCACCAAAATCGACGCGCCCAGCGGCACCGCGTTGTCGCTCGGCAAGGCGATCGCGTCGGCGCGCGGCGTGGATTTCGCGCCCAACGCGGTCTTCGGCCGCGAAGGAATCACGGGCGTCAGGCCCGACGGCAAAATTGCGGTGCTCGCGCTGCGCGCGGGCGACGCGGTCGGGGATCACACCGTGATTTTCGGCGGACAGGGCGAGCGGCTCGAGTTAATCCATCGCGCGCAAAGCCGCGACTCGCTCGCGCGCGGTGCGCTCCGCGCGGCCGCCTGGCTGGTAAGCCGCAAGCCGGGTCTGTACTCGATGCGCGACGTGCTCGGAATCTGATCGCGCCTCTCAATCCGTGCGCTTCAGAAATGCGCGCACTCGATCGGACAGCGGTTTCAGATCGGTGTTGTCGACCAGCGCACTGGCCATCCTGACCGGATCGCCGAAGAAGAAACGCTCGTACAAAACCTGGCGGCCGCCGAACGCGCTGCATGCGACCTCCCACGCCAATCGATAAAGCGCGACGCGCTCTTTCGCAGGCGCATCCGCGGCGGCGAAGTAGCGCTCGAGATCCGGCAGCTCCGCAGGATTCGCAAAATCAGCCGACGACGGCGTCGCCATCAACGAGCTCGAACTGTTGAGTTGGATAATCTCGACCATCCGCGGATACAGCCGCGGAAAAAGATTGCGCGCAGTATCGAGCGGCGCGCGCGCCGGCGTGAACACGCCCCACTTGTCGGGCGCGGCGTCAGCTTCGGCCGCCCGCAGGCATGCGCGCATCGTCTCTGTCGTCATGATCATCTCGGCCAGCCGCTCGCGCACGTGCGGCAGCGTCATCGCGTCGCTGGCCTCTGCGATTCGTGCCGCCAGGCCGAGAACGAATTCGCTCTTCGCGACATTTTTCACGGCCACCTGATGCATCATGTGGACGACGGCGCCGGTGCCCGCATATAGCGCGTTGCATCGCGCGACGTCGCCGCACAGGAATACGCGATTCCACGGGACGAGCACGTTGTCGAACACGACCACCGCGTCCATTTCCTCGAAGCGCGACGCGAGCGGATTGTCGAAGCGCGAGCGGCCCACGTCGTACGCGTCGCGGCAGATGAACTTCAGGCCCTTGGCGTTGCACTGGATCGCAAACGACATCGCAAACGGCTCCGCGGCCGGCTCAGCCTTCAGCACCGTCGAAGGAAAAACCAGCAGCTCCTCCGACAACGGCGCCAGCGTCGCGAGCATCCGGCAGCCGCTCACGATGATGCCGTCGCCGGTCTTGTCGACGAGCTTTAGCGCGAGGTCGGCGTCGGTCTGTCCCGCCCATCCGGCGGCGCGGCTCGCGCGCGGGTTGACGAGAGTATGCGTCGCGCACCAATCGTGATGGCGCGCCTCCATATAGTAGTTCCAGATGTTGTCGCCGTATTTCGGATCGCTCTCGGCGAAAAAATCGCGCGCGGCCGCCATCGCCGCGAGACTCACGTTCAGATAATCCGGCGTGCGCCCGAGCATCCCGCAACCGAAGTCCGCCCAGGTTTTCATCATGCGCGTGCGCTTGCGCAGGTCGTCGGCGGTCTTCGGAATGATGAACGACATGCCCGCGCGGCCGCCGTCGTCGGTGCGATAGGTCATCGTCTCGGGATGCTCCATCTGCATGTCGTAGAGCGACGCGACCGAGCGCGCGCAATTGGCAAACGCCGGATGCGCCGTGACGTCGCCGGCACGCGCGCCGCCGATCCAGATTTCCGCGCCGAGCTTTTTCAGCGACGACAGGTAATTGTTGCCCGAGCGCGCGCCCACTTCAGATGACCTCGTTGAGCAGAGGCAGCCGCTTGCGGATTCGTTCGGCGGCGTCGGCCGGCGCCATGTACGGCGGGCGCGCCGGACCCATCTCGATTCCGGTCGCGACTGACGCCGTGACCTTGGTGGTGCCGAGATGGCCGAGCGTTTCCTCACCACCGCGCGGGAAGCATCGATTAAGCCGGCGCTGAATTTCCTCGGCGCGCGCGTGATCGCCCGCCTTGTACGCCTTGAGCAGCGCGACGGCGGCCGGCACCGCAAAAATATTGATAAAGCCGCCGGCCGCACCGAGCATCAGCCCCGCGAGCAGCGCGCGAAACGTATTGTAGATGTCCGCGCGGCCGTCCACCTCGTCGTACAGCGCCTCGAGATGCTGCAAATCAGTCAGCACCTCCTTGAACGCGACGACGCCGGGAATCGTCGCGAGCTTGCCCGCGAACCTGGGCGAGATGTTGAACTTGCTGAGCGCCGGATTGTGATAGATGACGACCGGCAGGTCACCCGCCTCGGCAATCATCCCGTAGTGGCGCTCGACTTCGGCCTCGCCGCATCGCCAGTAGTACGGCGGGATCACCTGCTGCGCGTCGTAACCGAGGCGCGCGGCGATTTTCGCGTAGCGCAGCGTCTCGAGCGTGGTCGCGCCCGAGGTCATCGCGACCGCGGACAGATTGGCGCGCTTGCGCGTCTCTTCGATCACGATTTCGAACACGCGCGTGCGCTCGGCCTCGTCCATGTGCAGAAACTCGCCGATACTCGGCGCGGCGACGACGCCGTCGGCGCCCGCCGCAATCGCCCACTGAACTTCGCGCCGCAGCGCGTCTTCATTGAGCCGGTAGTCGTCATGAAACGGCGTCACCAGCATCGCCAATATTCCGTGTGCAAGTTTCAAACGCGCACCTCCGGCCAAGTCGCGCTAGGCAGCCTCGCGCTCGGCGCCGCTGAAAGACGGTTGAAAGAGAAAAATCGCCTGGCCGGTTCCGATCGCGGCCTCGTATTTTCCAAACTGCTCGCCGCGCCAGGTCCACGACTCGCCGCCCATCGCGCCGGCCATCGTGATGTAATGCGAGAAGCGGCCCTCGGGCGAGCAATGCGCGCGGTAGTCGTCGGCGGATGCGAGCACGGCGTCATGCCGCCCGGCCTTGAACCATTCCATGATGCGTTCGTCGTACAGGCGATTGGCGGTTGACGCGATATCTTCAGGCGACGCCGACGCGCGGTCGAGAATTCGATCGTAGTCCCAGAACTTGTGCGACATCCCGCCCGACGCGACGATCACGACGCGGCGATTCGATTTCCAGATAGCCTGTCCGATAGCCGCGCCATAGGCCAAATCGTTTTTGACCGACGCAGTTTGACAGACGCTCAGCGAGAGCACGCGACGGCGCGCTTCGTGATTGAAATAGTACATTACGTTCAGCGTCGGATAGTGAATCGGCAAGTTGGTATGCGCCGACGCGATCGCGCGAATCCCCCGCTCCCGCGCCTCCATTTCGACCGCACGCGCGAGCTCGGAGTCGCCCCGATAATCGTACTCGAGGTCATGCAGCATGGCGGGCAGCTCTTCCGAGGTATACACACCGGACAGCCGCTCGTGAGCATTGAGTACGTACTCCAAAGTAGAGAACCAGTGAGTATCGATTAGTAAGAAGGTGTCGAAGTCGAGATGCCGCAGGCGCTCGCGCTCGAGCTTGGGCATCGCGTCGTAGAATGTCGTCACGTTGCGGCCCATGTAGGCGCGGCGCGCGATCGGATCGGTGATCATCAGCCGCGGCACGTGAGTGGTGAAGACGGTCGCAACGACCTTACCCATCGTGATCCTCCTTGCCGTAGCGTCCCGCGATGAACAATCGTGTTTCCATTTCGCTTTTCGTGGTCAGAGGGAGTCTTGCTAATCTGCTGAAACATAGCAAAACGACACGCCGGTGGTATCTCCGGCGCGCCCCGCGCACCCCCCTGCCTTGACGCGTCTTCGCAACGGCCCTAACCTGAGCCTCGGGCGCCGACTGTAACCGTGGCTGCATTACCCACTATCATTCCGATCTTTCCGCTGCCGAACCTCGTGCTGTTCCCGGGGCTGGGCGTACCGTTGCATATCTTCGAGCCGCGCTATCGCGAGATGATCGCCGATGTCGCCGACGCGCACGGATTGATCGGGATGGCGCTGCTGAAGGGCGACTGGCAGACCGACTACCACGCCTTTCCCGATATCTTCGAGGTCGGATGCGCGGGCAAGGTCGGCGATCTCGTCAAGCTGGCCGACGGCCGCTACAACCTGGTGCTCGAAGGGCTGGCTGAATTCAGAATCGTGCGCGAAATTCGCGACCGCTCATATCGGCAGGCGCAGGTGAACTGGTGTCCGGTGCCGCCGGAAGCGCTCGATTGCGACGCCGAAACGATGGACGGGTTGCGCGAAATGCTGTTCAGCTACCTCGGCGAGGCCGCGCACGAAGCGTGGCAGACGATCGTCGAGCAGCGCGGGATGCGCGGCGCCGCACTGATAAACTTCCTATGTTTTCATCTCGACATGACGCCGCTCGAAAAGCAGACGCTGCTCGAAGCGCTGTCCGATCGGGTCGATTGCCTGCTCGACGTGCTGACCTTCAAGCTCGAGGAGCGCAAGCACGGACCGGTTGGAACGAGCGGCGGCCCCGATTCCGTTCAATAGTGACCTGAAAACTCCCTGTCGTGCGGTGCAACATGACTATTGCACCGGAGCGACAAAATGCGAACGGTTGTGGCCAAATCGTAGCGCCTGTCGGAGATGAGTCAGACCGTCGTTTAGGCGGCCAGCAATTCGCATAATGCGGAATGATTTGCGAAAAGATGGCTGATTTGGTGAATTTCTCAACGCTTCGATAGCGCACTTCCCGGTTCATGAGGGCTTAATATGCTGCCTAAATTGTATTAGGGCAGTTGCCGACAAATTCGGCATGATCATTGCGTCCTCTTAGGTCGAACGACCAAACGGCGAGAATTCCGGCACCGACTGCATGAACGCCTGTCGGACGGAAGACTCGATGGGGTGAGGACAAGTCCAATGGAATGGGAAAACAGCGCTCTAGGAAATCTCTTCGTGCCAGACGTTCTGACGCCTGAGCAGTTTTACGACAGCCGGCGTGACGACAGCACCATCCGGCCGGTGAAAAAGCTGATGATGGCTATCCTGGAGGACGCGCTTCGATGCTTCCAGAATAATGCGGACGCCAAGGGCGGACCGCGCAAGCGTCTGTTCAACGAGGCCGAGCAGTGGCTGATCGGCGAAGGCGGCGAAGGCCCGTTCTCGTTCGAGACGGTTTGCGAGACGCTCGGAATCGAGCCGCAATTCCTGCGCAGGGGTCTGCGCGACTGGCGCAGTCAGCAGCTTGCGGGCGTATCGACGCGGCGCCTGGCGCGACGCTCGCCAGTGGTCCGCAGCGGCCGCATCAGCGCGCCCGCGCGGCGTGATGCAAAACGCACGGCGGCTACCGGTCGCTAGCATCCACTCCCGGCGCGAAATCGCGCCGGAATAAAATTCCGCACAATAGAAAGGCGGCGCGGCATCTTGTCAGAGATGCCGCGCCGCCTGATTTTTACCCCGCGATCGCGATCAGACCCGCGCGAGTTGCACCGATCCGCCGAGCGCGTCTCAGCAGTAATTACTGCGCCGCTGGAGACGGAGCGCCAGACGGAGCTTTCGCTGCCATCGGTCCTCCGGGCGGAGGAGGCACGTAGCCCTTGGGCTGCGCCTGAACCCACTGCTCGCAAGCAGGAATGTCCTGCGAGTCGAGCGACTCCTGGTCCATAATCTGTTGATCGGTCCAGCCGTGTGTCTTTTCCCAGTGAACGCCGGGACACTTGACGGCCAGGTTGAAATTTCTTGAGGTTGACGCTGCTGCTGCTGGTGGCGCACTTCCGCCGCCGCCGCTTGTGCTGCCGCCGCTCTGGCTCGCGCAACCGGCGATCAACAATGCCAGCCCCATCGCCAGCGCCAATCCGATCTTCCGTTTCATGGCATCCTCCTTCAATCTAGGGACCCCTCCACTGCTAATAACCCGAGCTAACATGGTCATTCGCCGTTCGTTTAAGCAGGGCCAAAATACACCGTTCCGAATAATTAGCAAACCCCCCGTAACTCATTCATAACGCCTGGAACACGGTTCGTTCACCGCGCTCGGACCGCCGGGCACGGCCTTCAAAACAGGCAAGTTCGAGATGCGCGAGGGTTTCGAAGGTCGCCGCCATCACGTGGAATATGGGCCGTTCCTCGCCGCCAAATACTTGTTGCGCTATCTCGAACGCCGTCTGCGGCGCCTTGCGCGTCAAATCGAGCATTTCCGCCTCTCGATATCGATGATGCTCGATCAACTGATTGGCGCGGTGGCGATGGTCATGATACACGCCGCCGTGCGCCGGCAGAACGAGTTCCACGTCGAATTTCTGAACTTTCAATTGCGAGGCGATGAAATCTCCCAGCGGGTTGGTCCCCGCCACGTCCGGATAGATTCCGACGTGTGGCGTAATTTTGGGCAACAGATGATCGCCGACGATCATCACTTTTTCTTTGCGCAGGTAGATAACGTTGTGACCCGGCGAATGACCCGGCGTCCAGATAACTTCGAGCTCGCGGTCGCCGACTTTAATAACGTCGTGATCGTCGATGTACTTGTCGGGTTGTGTGACCGGTCCGTACATCGACGTCCCCATCCAGGCGGGACGCATTCCGGTCGGCTCGAATTGCTCGATCGGAAATCCGTGCTTTTTAAAAAACGCGCGCGACTCCGGCCGATCCTGCGGAGACATCCTGCCGAACTCGATCATCCTGCCGGCGCGCTCCGCTTCGAGGCGATGAATGTGCGTTATCGCATGACTGCGGCGGCGAATCTCGCCCGACGCGCCGAAGTGATCGATATGATGATGCGTCGCGACGAGCGCATCGAGATCCTCAACCTTGAGTCCGAGTTCGGCGAAGGCCTCCTCGAGTGCCGCGATGCTCTCCGGCGAGTTCATCCCGGTGTCGACCAGCGTCCACGCGCCGTGACAGTCGATCAGATAGACGTTGATGATTGTCGGCCGCATCGGCAGCGGCAGGAAAATCTCGTAGATACCCGGGTGGACCTCAACTATTTTCGCCATCGATTACTCTCAGTGGCAGGTTTCGCATGACTGGGAAGTCCTTGCGCTCCGCCGCTTCGTTCGACTCGTGCAAATGCTATCTGAATACGTGAGCCATTACTCACTCGTGTAACTCGTCCTTGACCTGGAAGGTCACTTTGACATTCACCTTCCAGCGCACCACTTTGTTCGCCTCGACCATTGCGTCGATGCCGACCACGTGAGCGGTGTGGATACCTTTGATCGTCACGCCGGCGCGCGAGATTGCCAATTGCACGGCTTCTTCGACCGAGTTGGCCGAAATGCCCGTGAGATCGATCGTTTTTTCAACCATTGCGCTCAGCCGCTCCTGGGGACTGCATTGGCGCGCGATTGTTTGACGCTTCCACTTGCGCGGCGCTACGCTCGCCCCTGCCACAGTGGTTAGCGCACGGCGAGAGTCGAGACAAGGCACGTCGCGCGAAACGGCTGCGCGGTAAGCTGAATGGAAGCGCGTGATTGGTCAGCGCGACGGGAGAGTCGGCAGTTGTCAGTCAAAATCGAGTCGCCATCGGGCGAAGAAGCGCTCACCGAGTTCGTACTTTTTCAACATCGGGTCTACGAATACCGCAGCGCGCGATGGGCCGCGATGGTCGCGGTGCAGTTGCCGATTTTGATGGGCGAGGGGCCGTTCGCCGCGGGACGCAAAATCCGGCCGTTCGCCGCGCGGGTCGACGGCAATATCGTTGCGCGCGCCGTCGCGATAATCGACGGTCACTATCAGCATCACTGGAACGAGCAACTCGGGCATCTCGTGATGTTCGAGGCGATGCCGGGCACGCGCGATGCCGTCGTCGCGATGATGGACGCGGCGTCGGAGTGGATGAAATCCAACGGCGCGACAGCGGCGCGAGCCGGCTACGGATTGCTCGAATTTCCGTTCGTGATCGATGACTACGAAACCTTGCCGCCGGATATCGCGCGACAGAATCCTGCGTACTATCACTCGCTGCTCAAGGATGCGGGGTTCGAGACCGAGCGCGGATGGGTTGATTATAAGATCGAGGTGACGCCGGAGCTGATCGCGCGCTATGAAAGCGCACTCGAGGCGAGCCGCCGCGCCGGTTTCGAAGTCATCGCGCTGAAGGATCTGGCGCCCGCGCGGCGCATCCGCGATTTCGAATACACCTGGAACACCGCCTTCGCGCGTCATTGGGGCGCGACGCCGTTCACCACCGACGAGCTGGTGTTCCTGTTCGAGTTCTTCGCGATGTCGGGAGCGCTGGAGACCTCGGTGCTGGCGTATCGCGACGGACAACCCGTCGGCGCATTGATGGTCACGCCGCCGAATTCGGACGGCGCGATTCTCAAACCCGGCCGCAGGCTGGGAGATCACGAGAAACTGAATTTTCTCGGCATCGGCGTGCTCGAAGCGGCGCGCGGTCGCGGCGTGAACCTCGCGATGGCCTCGCATTCGTACCTGAATCTGATCCGCCAGGGCGCGAAGTATCTCAGCTATACGCTGGTGCTCGATGACAACTGGCCATCGCGCCGCACGGCAGAAAAGCTCGGCGCCAAAGTCTGCGCGAACTACGTAACCTACCGCCGCACGTTCTGAGTCTCGTCTTCTCGCACTCGGTGGAAACAGAAAATGTCGTGCCGCGTGGTCTCTTACATACCGACCGTTTAATAGCGTTTGCCAAATCGATCCGCGATGCTGTAAGAATCGAAAAGTCGCTGCGTTGATTCGCCAACCCCTAGCTTCGAAGGAGGGATCTTTCGATGGCCGATTTCGATCTTCACATTAAAGATGGAACCGTGGTCGATGGAACGCGCGTGCCGCGATATCGCGCCGACGTCTGGATCAAGGACGGCAAGATCGCGCAGATCGGCGGCCGCTCGCCCGGCTTCGCGAAGAAGACCGTCGACGCCGGCGGCCTCGTCGTCGCTCCCGGCTTCGTCGATTTGCACACTCATTACGACGCGCAGATTCGCTGGGATCCCTACTGCACCATCTCGGGATGGCACGGCGTCACCTCGGTCGTGCTCGGCAACTGCGGCTTCGGCTTCATGCCGGTCAAGCCGGAATTTCGCGAGCGCTCGATGCTCACGATGACGCGCACCGAGGCGATTCCCTACGAGTCGATGAGAGTCGGGATGAAGTGGGATTGGGAAACCATTCCGCAGTATCTCGACTCGCTCGATCGCACGGCCAAGGGCGTCAACGTGATTCAGTACCTGCCGATCTCGTCGCTGCTGATCTACGTGATGGGCCTCGAGGCCGCCAAGACCCGGCCCGCGACCGACGAGGAACGCGCCGAGATGCGCGCGCTGCTCGCCGAAGGAATGGACGCCGGCCTCGGCGGCTTCTCGCTGCAGCGCCTCGGCCCCGATTCGACGCAGGCCGACTTCGACGGATCGCCGATGGTCACCGACACGATGTGCGACGAGGACATCCTTAACCTCGCGCGCGTCTTGCGCGAGCGCGACGAGGGCTTCATCCAGATCACGCAGGCGACAGGGCATATCAAGGACGACCTCGCGTTCCTCGAGCGGCTGGCGGCCGAGGCGAATCGCCCCATCCTGCACAACGCGATCGCGCCCGCTCGTCACGATCCGAAAGTTCATCAGCGCAGCCTCGCGTGGCTCAAGCGATGCCGCGAGAAAGGTCTGCCGATTTTCGGTCAGACCGCGACGCTGCGCACCGGCTTCGCCTTCACGCTCGAGCATTGGAACCTCTACGACGCGAGCCCCGCATGGCGCACCGTGACGACCGGCACCAACGACGAAAAAATTTCGAAGATGAAGGATCCCGCGCTGCGCGAGGCGATCAAGCGCGAGCACGACGAGGCGAACAAGAAACTCGAGGTGATCCAGAAAGGCGTCGGCGGTCCGATTCGTCACCTGCTCGTTTCGTGGGCGGGAGACCGGCCCGAGCTTGAGAAATACGTCGGCAAATCGGTCGGCCAAATCGCCAGCGAAGAAAAGAAGCACGAGATCGACGTGATGCTCGATCTGTCGATCGCCGGCGATCTCAAGGTCGAATTCCTCGGCCCCAATCGCGGCTTCAACGCCGATTTCTACGCCGAGATGATCAACGACTCGCCCTACACGATTCCTGGCGTGTCGGACGGCGGCGCGCACACCAAGTTCTTCACCGGCGGCGCGTACACCACCGATTTTCTGGGCTGGCTCGTGCGCGACGAACAGCGCATCACGCTCGAAGAGGCGCACTACCGGCTGTCAGCGCTGCCCGCGCATGCGGCCGGCTTCCGCGACCGCGGCGTGCTGCGCGAAGGGATGGCGGCGGACGTCGTCGTTTACGATCTCAAGCGTCTCGGCGTCGAGCCGGATTGGATCGGCGACATCGCGCATGACTTCCCCGGCGGCGAATGGCGTCGCGTGCAGCATGCGCGCGGCTATCGCGCGATCATCGTCAACGGCGAGATGACCTGGGACGACGGGCGATGCACCGATGCGACGCCCGGCAAACTCCTGCGCGGAGGCCGCGGATAACGGCGCAGGTGGCCGTACAAATCTACAGCATGACGTCGGTGCCCGACGCGGTCGCGACTGCCGCGGCGGGCGCCGATCTGATCGGCTTGGTCGTCGCGGAGCCGGGAGTCGTCGCCGAGGCGATCGGTCCAGACGTGGCGCGCGAAATTCTGGCCGCGATTCGTCCGCGCTCGCGTGGTGTCGCGCTCTCGCTGTCCGACGACCGCGACGAGATTTGTGCGATGGTCGACGCGGTGCGCCCTGACGTCCTGCACGTCGTCGCGCGCGAAATCGAGCCCGAAGACTGCGCCTGGATTCGCAAGCGGATCGCTCCCGTCATGCTCCTGCGTGCGATCGCGGTGCGCGCCGGCGAAACTCTCACCGAGGCCGACGCGCATCAGGACTGCCTCGATTACCTGATGCTCGATTCGGGCGCGAAAGGGCCGCCATATGCGGGCGCGACCGGCGAGACTCACGACTGGTCTATCAGCCGCACGGTAGTCGAGCGCTCGCGTATCCCGGTGATCCTGGCCGGCGGACTTTCCGCCGACAACGTCGCCGACGCGATCGCGACCGTGCGGCCGTGGGGCGTCGATTCGTTCACGCACACCGACGTTCCCGGCAATCGCGGAAAAAAAGATCCAGCCCGCGTGCGCGCATTCATCGCCGCCGCCACGCGCGCGTTCGCGGAAAATCTGAAAACCTGAATCCGGAGGATGCGATGAATCGCAAGCAGCTCGCACTTTCAGCCGCGCTGATCGTTCTGCTCGCGTCAAACGCTTACGCGGTTTACCTCTACGGCTTTATCGGGTTCTTCCGCACGGTCCTGGCGAATTTCGCCGGCGTCGCGACCTTCGTCGATCTCATCATCGCGCTGGTTCTCATCCTGGCCTGGATCGGCGACGACGCCCGCCGCCGCAACGTCTCCGCGATTCCGTATCTCGTGCTCACGATCGCGCTCGGCAGCGTCGGCCCGCTGGTCTACCTGATTCGCCGCGCCAGCGATCCAACCGCTCCCGCCGAATCGCTGGCGCCGAGCGCCGCGCGCACCTAGGCGCGCTTTGCCCGCAAGCAGCGCGGCGGCTTCCTTCTCGACCCGCGTGCCCTTAAAAAAGTTCGGGTTCGCCTCGCCCCAGAAGCGCACCGGATTGACGAACATGAAATCGCGGAAGTCGTCGTCCGTGATCAGCCCGTCTTCAACCATCTCGTACGCCTCGGGCACGACGTCTTTCATGTCCGGCACGTCGAAATGTCCGATGTCCGAGCCGAACAGCACGTTCATTTTCGCGCCATACGGATTCGCTTTGCGGTTGAACGCGTACGCGTTGAGCGGATCGTCGGCTTCGCAGCCGAAATAAAAATTGTCGACGAACAAATCGCGGATGTCTTCGCCGCGCTTGATGCGGCACGCCGCGTAATCGTCCAGCTCGCGAAGTCCGCCAGTGGCGCCCGTTTGGTCGCGCTCGAGAATCCCCTCGAGGTTGCCCGCTTTCTGCTCGATCTTGCCCTCGACCCATTTCCCGCCGTACTCGCGGATGAGTTGCGTGAGCATCTCGCGATTCAGGTTCGCCGGATTCACTTCCTCGAGCGCCTCGCGATTGCGCTTCTTCCAATGACCGATCAGGTCGCAGTAAAGCGCGCATGCCCAGCCGACGCCGCCCTCGAGAAATCCCATCTTGAGTTGCGGAAATCGCCGCGTGACGCCGCCGAGAAAAATTGCCTTGCAGACTGCCTCGCTCGCGGCGGCGAAATGACCGATGTGATTGTAAACGAAGTTGCTCGGCGAATTACGCAGCCCGATTCCGCGCGAGCCTGAATGAAACGTCGGCGAGATTCCCAGCTCGACGCATTTCGCCCACACCGGATCGTAGTTGTACTCGCTGTCGAGTCCGAGCATGTCGTACCACGTCGCGTAGCGCGCGGCGTCCGGCGACTTCGCCGCTACCGCCGGTATCTCGCGGCGCACCATGCTCGCCATCATCACGACCTTCAGCCCGAGTTCCTTCACCACGTACTCGAGTTCGGCGCACGCCTCCTCCGGCGTATGCATCGGGATCACCGCGGCGGGCGTCATGCGATCGGAAAACTCTCCGAAAAATTCCGCGATGAACCGGTTGAACGCGCGGCTGGTCGCGCGCCGCGTTTCGTCATCGGGATGAAACGGAATGCCGAGACCGGCCGTCGGATACAGCACGGTGAAGTCCATGCCGAATTCGTCGAGGCGTTCGTAGAGCAGCCGCGGCAAAATCTCGGTCGCGCGATCGCGCGTGTTCTTCGTCGGCACCGCCCAGAATGCCTCCTGCGCGCGGCGCCTGCTCTTGCGATCTTCCTCGGAGCTCGTCAGCCGCTTCGCTATGCGGCCGTTGAACGATCGAAAGCCATCGACGGCGCGGCTGCCGCCGAATTTTTCGAGCCGCTCGAGAATGATCGGACCGAACTCCAGCCAATGCCCATCGGCATCGATCACCGGATGCTTGAGACTCGCGCGAATCCGCTGCGCCTCCGACTTGCTCTCGATAGCCATCGCTGTCGCCTCCAACTCGATAGCCGAAGCTTAGTATCGAAACGACGCCCCCGCCAAGCGCGCCGCGAACCCTCTAGGATCGCAGGCGGCGAACGTCTAGAATCCATCCCTTTCCAGCTTACGCGAACGTCCGATCTACCCGGCACATTTCACCCGGGAGGCAAATTGATCCCGATTCGCTACAACTTGCGCAGCCTGATGGTTCGTCGCGCGACCAGCGCGATGACGGCGTCGGTGGTCGCGCTCGTCGTCATGCTGCTCTTCATCCTGTCGGGTTTCGTTGCCGGCCTGCGCGCGACCGTGATGGCCAACGCGCTCACCGACAACTGGATCGTGCTCAGCCGCGGCACCACCGACGAAGGCAGCAGCTTCATCTCGCGCGACCAGTACGAGATCATCAAGAGCCGTCCGCAAATCGCAGCGACCGCCGACGGCCAGGCGCTCGTCTCGCCCGAGGTGATCACCGGCTTCAATCCCGACCCGGCCGCGTCCGTCACCAGCGGCGTGATGTTCACGCTGCTGCGCGGCGTGTATCCGATCGGCTACCAGGTCCATAGCGGCATGCGCCTCGAGAGCGGACGCTGGCCCAACAAGGGCGCGGCCGAAATGGTCGTCGGCAGCAAACTGGCGACGCGTTATCCAAATCTCGCGGTCGGCAGCGATTTCAAATTCGGCCGGCGCACTTACAAAATCGTCGGCGTCTTTTCCGATCAGGACAGCGCGCGCGAATCCGAAATGCTGACCGATCTCGACGTCCTGACCCAGGACATCCACACCGCCAACGGCTTCGAGGTGCTGCACGTCGTGCTCAAGCCGGGAATGCATGACGACTTCGCCAAATCGCTGACGACCGATTCGCGCGTCAAAGTCGATACGATGTCGGAGCAGGAGTTCTACGCGAAGCAGACCGCGTTCGTCGATCAGTTGCGCGCGCTCGGCCTGATCGTCGCGCTGATTCTCGCCGTCGGCTCGGTTTTCGGCGCGATGAACACGATGTATTCCGCGGTCGCGCGCCGCACCAGCGAAATCGGCGTGCTGCGAGTGCTGGGCTTCAGCCGCTTCAACGTGCTCGCGAGTTTCGTCATCGAGAGCATCGTGCTCGCGCTCGCGGGCGGCATCCTGGGCGAGCTGCTCGGCGTGATCGTTGCGTATTCGACCGGGCTCAGCAGCCAGCTGATGAACGTCGGCGAGTTCATCTTCAGGTTTCGCCTGACGGTCGGCGCGTTCGTGTCTGGCCTCGTCGCCGCAATCTTAATCGGCGCGCTCGGCGGATTGCTGCCCGCGTGGCGCGCTTCGCGCATCGGCCTGGTCGAGTCGCTGCGCTCGGTCTGAGCGGGAAGCCATCGTGTTCAACTGGATCAAATTGATCGAGCGCAACATGCGCCGGAATCTGCGCCGCACGATTCTGACGATCCTCACCATCGCGCTCGCCACCTTCATCTACACCGTGCTGGTGTCGGTGCCGGCCTCGATGGATCGCGTGGTCAAGGACGCGTCGGGCACGCTCCGCCTCATCATCAACAACAAGACCGCGCCGTGGGAGGATTTGCCCGCGCGCTACTGCGACGATATCGACAAAATGCCCGGCGTCGCCGCGTGCGTTGCAATCACCGGATGGTTCGCGACGTGGCGCGACGTGAGCGAGCCGGTCTTCGGCGTCGGCGCGGGCCCCGAGATAGGCGACGTGTTTCCCGACTACGCGATTACGGCCGAGCAGCGTGCGGCGACGCTGAAGGATAAGCGCTCCGCCATCGTCGGCGAAATCCTGATGCACAAGTACGGCTGGAAGATTGGCGACACGGTGACGCTGCGGGGCACCGACTCCGACCACATGGAGATGACCTTCCTCATCACTGGGCCAGATGGTGTCCAAGCGATATCCCAACACTTTTCTGTTGCGGCGCGACTACCTGATGGCGGCGCGCAAAGCGCACGGGCTGCCCGACGAAGATATCGCGTGGAACATAATAGTGCGCGCCAACAGCAACGAGGCGATGGGCCCGCTGGCCAAAATGATCGACGATCACTTCGCCAACTCCGACGCCGAAACGCGCACCATGACCGAGAGCGACGCGCTCTCGTCCGGCCTCTCCGCCATCGGCAACATCCGCGCGATCGTCTTCGCGCTATGCCTGGTGGTGCTGCTGACTGTGTCTGCTGATAGCGGCCAATTCCACAGTCATGATGGTGCGCGAACAGATCAGCGACGTCGCCGTGATGCGCGCGCTCGGCTTCAGCCGCGGCGCCGTAGCGTTTTTGCTGTTCGGCGAATGCGGCGCGATCGGATTTCTCGGCGGAATCATCGGCGCCGGCGCCGCGCTCTGGATGTTCTCCGGCGGCATCACGCTAGGCGCCGCGCTCGGCGGCAACGGCGCGCTATGGGTGACGCCGGCGCAAACCCTAAACGCGCTGATAGCCGCATTGGCGGTGAGCATCGTAAGCGGCGTAGTCCCAATCGTAGAAGCAGTTCGACTCCCACCAGCGCTGGCCTTCCGCAAAGTTGTGTAGATACGCGACTTGCCGGGATCGCGAACGATGACGGCGACCTAACCCCTAACCCCTTCCCCTGGTGGAAGGGGAACCAGATTTAAGAAGCCCTTGCACGGGAAGGGTAATCGGATTACGGAGACCTTCCCGTTAAAACTTCCTAACAGGGACGAAGTCCCGCATCTTTCTCTTACCGGGTGCAAGGGTCACCCCTGCGCAAGGAGGTGTGGAACCCACGGCGGTTTCACATTTAATTCCTAAATGGTGTCCGACACGCCCGGGATGAACAGCGGTTCCATCGCGTAGCGCGCGACGTCGGCTTCCATCTCCGCGCGCGCCGGCGCCTTCGCCGCGACGCTTGCCGCATCGAGGATGTCGCGCAGGAGCGTCGCGTCGCTCGACGTGTTCAGGAATAGCCCCGGCCGGCTGAGCACGAAATGCGCGCCGCGGCGGATCGCTTCGCGGTCGCGCAGCGGCTCGTACCAACTGAACTTCGGGCCGTCGCCGTTTTGCCATCGCCGGCGCGCCACCGACTTGATCGTCTGCGTCGCGACTCCGCGCTCGCGGCATACTTTCAGCAGCGCCTCGACGTCGGCGGCGTACTGCGCGATATCGAGCATCGTGAAGTTGTACGGAAACAGCACCGAGTCGAAGGCGAACCGCTCGAGGCTGCGGCGATGCATCGCGGCGACTTGCGAGCCGTGACCCGTGACTCCGATAAACCGCACCAGTCCCTGCGAACGCGCTTCAACCAGGGCCTCGAGCGCGCCGCCGGCTCCCAGAGCCGTTGTCCACTCGTTCTCGGCGACCAGATTATGCATCTGGATCAGGTCAATTTGATCGACCCGCAGCCGCTCGAGTGAGCGATGAACACTGTCGCGCGCGCCTTGATAAGTGCGGTCGCCGGTTTTGGTGGCGAGAAAAAACCGCTTGCGATGCTCGCGCATCCACGGACCGATGCGCAGTTCCGACTCGCCGTACGACGCCGCGGTGTCGATATGATTGATGCCGTATTCGAGCAGCACCTCGAGCACGCCATCGGCCTTGTCCTGCTTCATCCCGCCGAGCGCGGCGGCGCCGAAGATAACGCGCGTACTCTGATGACCGGTTTTTCCGAATGGGCTCGTCTCGATCATGATTCACCTCGGCGACATGATTTCAGCGGTCATCCTAGCACGAAAAAGTTCACCGACCCGTAACCTCGCAAAACTCTTGCGCTTGCCCTATGTAAATGACGAGATCGATTTCGAGGAATCAAAGTAGATGGGTCCAACAGGCAAAGCTATTTTTCTGACCAAGGGCGTCGGCCGGCATCGCGAGAAACTCACCTCGTTCGAGCTGGCGCTGCGCGACGCGCGGATCGCCGAGTTCAATCTCGTGCGGGTCAGCTCAATCTTCCCGCCCGGCTGCAAAGTCGTCTCGATCCAGGACGGATTGAAGACGCTGACGCCGGGGCAAATCGTGTACACCGTGATGTACGACAACTCGACCGATGAACCGCATCGTCTGATAGCTGCGTCGGTTGGCCTCGCGATTCCGGCCGACAAGAGTCTGTACGGCTACCTATCCGAGCACAAAAGTTTCGGGCAGACCGACGAGAAGGCGGGCGACTACGCCGAGGATCTCGCGGCCACGATGCTCGCGACGGCGCTCGGCGTCGACTTCGATCCCAACGTCAGCTACGACGAGCGCAAGGACGTGTGGAAGATGTCGGATAAAATTGTGCAGACGCGCAACATCACGCAATCCGCGATCGGCGATCGCGACGGCCTATGGACGACGGTCGTGACCGCCGCAGTATTCGTGAATCTACCGACGGCGACAAACAGTGACCATGGATCTCGGCGAACTCGAAAAGCGGATCACCGTTCTCGAAGACATCGAGGCGATCAAAAAACTCAAGGCCCGCTACTGCGCGATCTGCGACGACGATCACAATCCCGCGAAAATCACGGGGCTGTTCGCCCCCGACGGCATCTGGGAAGGCGCGGGCGTCGGCCGCCATCAGGGGCATGACGCGATTCGCAAACTGTTCCAGGGTTTCCAGGAGCGCATCAGCTTCTCGCAGCACAACGTGATGAATCCGATCATCGAGGTCAGCGGCGACCACGCCACCGGCATCTGGTACTTCATCGGGCCGTTCACGATGCGCAGCGGGAATCGCGCGATGTGGCTCGGCGCGCGCTACGAAGACGACTACGTCAAGCTCAACGGCGAGTGGAAGTTCGCGCATCTGCGCGCGATCGGCAGGATGTCGGCGCCGTACGAAAAGGGCTGGGCGAAGTAAGCCGCTACTTCGAGCTGAACAGCGCGAGCCGCGAGCTGACCACCTCTTTCACCGCCTCGACCGCGGGCCCCAGGATCTTGTAAGGCGCCACTTCGTTCGGCAGCGCCGCCAGCCCGGCCTCGACACCGCGACGCCACGCGATCCGCAGCTCGGTGTTGACGTGGACGATCGTCATGCCGGCCTTGATGGCGCGCTTGAAGTCGTCATCGTTGGTGCCCGAACCGCCGTGCAGCGTCATGAAGATTTTCGCCGCCGCCTTGATCTCGCCGATCCGCTCGATATTCAGCCGCTTCTCGACGTCGCCGTGAACCATGCTCTCGAGCATGCCGTGCATGTTGCCGACCGCCGGCGCCAGCACATCAACTTTGGTGGCATCGACAAAATGCTTCGCCTCTTCCGGCGTCGTCAAAATGCCGACTCCCTTGGGAATCTTGTCCATCACGGCCGACGATGAGCCGATCCAGCCGATCTCGCCCTCGACCAGGATCGCCGGGTTGATCGATTTGATCGCCTCGATCGCTTTTTTCGTCTGCACGATATTTTCCTCGAACGGGAGCGCCGAGCCGTCGAAGATTATTTCGTCGAACCCCGCTTTCGCCGCCACCTCGGCCTTCGCGATCGAATGAGTGTGATCGGCGTTGAGAAAAATCGGATAGTCGTACTCGTCGCGAATCGCCTTCACCAGCGCGGCGGCCTGCTGCACGCCGGTGAACTCGCGCTCGCCCTCGGACACGCCCACCATCACGGGCAACTTGCGGTCGCGCGCGGCGGCCACGATGGCGTTGAATGCCACCAGGTCAGAAAAATTGAAATGGCCGACGGCGATCTTGTCGGCTTCGGCCCGCTTCAATACTTCACGCAGCGATGTCATCTTCAGCCTTCCTTCCATTTGCGGCCGGTGTGTTTGAGCAGGTCGGCGGCGGCCGCGGGTCCCCATGAACCGGTGGCGTAGTTGGGAAAGTCTGCCGCCGGCTTCGCCTTCCACGCTTCCAGGATCGGATCGACGACGCGCCATCCGGCGTCAACCGTGTCGGCGCGCTGAAACAACGATGGGTCGCCGATCATGCAGTCGAGCAACAGCGTCTCGTAGCCGGTGCTCGGCGCCGAGCCAAAGTAGTCGGCGTACTTGAAGTTCATATCGACGCCAGCCAGCTTGACCACGGGTCCGGGCACCTTGGCGCTGAAGCTGAGCGAAATTCCTTCGTTCGGCTGGATATGCAAAATCAGTTCGTTCTGTTCGAGCTGCTTGACGCCGGTCTGCCGAAACAGCAATGCGGGCGGCGCCTTGAACTTGATCACGATTTCGGTAAGGCGCTGCGCCATCCGCTTTCCGGTGCGCAGATAGAACGGCACACCCGACCATCGCCAGTTGTCGATCGCGAGCTTCAGCGCCACGTATGTTTCCGTGCTCGATTTGGGATCGACATGCGGCTCCGAGCGATAACCCGGCATCGGCTTGCCGTCGAGATTGCCGGGTCCGTACTGGCCGCGCACCGCCCAGTTGGGAACGTCCTCGGGCTTGATCGGGCGAATCGCGCGCAGCACCTTGGTCTTCTCGTCGCGCACCGGCTCGGAGTCGAACGAGTTCGGCGGCTCCATCGCGGTGAGCGAGACCAGCGCGAGGATATGATTGGGCACCATGTCGCGCAGCGCTCCGGTCGCTTCGTAAAACGCGCCGCGCTCCTCGACTCCGACGGTCTCCGCCACCGTGATTTGCACGTGGTCGATATAACTGTTGTTCCACAGCGGCTCGAAGAAGCCGTTGCCGAAGCGAAACGCCAGGATATTCTGAACCGTCTCTTTGCCCAGGTAGTGATCGATTCGAAAGGTCTGATTTTCGTGGATGCAGGCGGCAAGCTCGCGATTGAGCGCGTTTGCCGATTCCAAATCGTGACCGAACGGCTTCTCGATGATCACTCGGCGCCAGTGCCCGTCGGTTTCTTTCGTGAGTTCGGCGCCGGCGAGCTGTTTCACGATCTCGCCGAAGAAACTCGGCGACACCGCGGTATAGAAAAGATAGTTTCCCGGCGTGCCGTGCGCCTTGTCGGTCTTCTCGAGCTCCGAACTTGAGTTTCTGGTAGGTCGCCGGATCCTTGAAATCGCCCGACATGTACGAGATGCGCTGATCGAAAAACTTCCACAGCTCGTCGCTGACCTTGGTCGTCGCGAATTGTTTGATCTCGTCGCCGAGCTGCTTGCGGAAATCTTCGGAGCTCATCTGCACGTTGCTGACGCCGACGATCGCAAACTTGTCGGGCAGCAGTTTGTTCGCGAGCAGATTGTACAGCGCCGGCATCAGCAGGCGCTTGGTCAAATCTCCGGTCGCGCCGAAGATAACGAACACGCACGGATCCCCGGGCTTTCCGTGCACCGTTGGGGCGGATGCGTTCTTTGGAACTGAGGTCGTCGTCATAGCAGGCAACCGCTAGGCCTTCTTTTCGAGATGTCCGCCGAACTCGTAGCGCATCGCGGACAGCAGCTTGTCGGCGAAGTCGGCCGCGCCGCGCGATCCAAAGCGTTCATAGAGCGCTGCGGTCAGCACGTGCGCGGGAACGCCTTCGTCGATCGCGGCATCGATAGTCCATCGACCCTCGCCCGAATCGGAAACGCGGCCACTGAATTTCTTCAGCTCCGGATCGCCGAGCAGCGAGTCTGCGGTCAGGTCGAGCAGCCATGACGCGATCACGCTGCCGCGCCGCCATACTTCGGTCACGTCGGTGAGATTGAAGTCGTACTGGTACAGCTTGGGATTGCGCAGCGGCGTCGTCTCCGCATCGACCGCATGGGTCTGCTTGCCGACGTTGGCGTTCTTCAGGATGTTCAGCCCTTCCGCATACGCCGCCATGATCCCGTATTCGATTCCGTTGTGCACCATTTTCACGAAATGCCCCGCGCCGTTCGGTCCGCAATGCAGATAGCCGTGCTCGGCGGTGCTGCCTTGCACCTTCTCGCGGCCGGCCGTGCGCGGCGCGGAATCCATCGACGGCGCGAGCGTCGCAAAAATCGAATCGAGATGCTTAACGATTGGCGTCTCGCCGCCAATCATCTGGCAAAAGCCGCGCTCGAGTCCCCAGACGCCGCCGCTGGTGCCCGAATCAACGTAGTGGATCCCCTTCGCCTGCAAGCTTTCGGCGCGCCGGATGTCGTCGATGTAGTACGAGTTGCCGCCGTCGACGATGATGTCGTCGCGCTGGAATCGGCTCGACAGGTCCGCGACCGTCTGCTCGACGACAGCCGCCGGCACCATCATCCACGCGACGCGCGGCAGCTTGAGCTTGGCGGCAAAATCGTCGAGCGACGACGCACCGATCGCGCCCTCTTTCGCCAATTCCTTTACCGCGTCGGCGCTAACGTCAAACACGACGCATTCGTGACCGCCGCGCAGCAGGCGGCGCACCATGTTCGCACCCATTCGGCCAAGGCCGACCATTCCCATCTGCATTGTACTAGCTCCTTGTTGGACTGGACCTGTATCGAAAAAGTCTAGCGCATCTTGGGTGTTAAGGCTCTCGTAAAAGTTGCTCGCCGATGAATCAATCCGCTGAACGCTCGAGCGCGCTCACCGCTGTTTCTCTCGAACGTCGTTATCTGCGAGCTACTCGAACTCTTCTGTAGCTGCGGGGAGCGTTGTCTCCGCCACGATCGGAGCGCGGGCGCGTGACTTGCCAGGCCATCAGCATCGATCCGGCGATCATCAGCGCCGCCAGCAGATACGGCGCGCCGGGCAGATGCCAGTCGCGATTCGCCCCGATGAAGCTGGCGAAGACGTTCGTGAAAACCAGCGGACCGATCATGAATGCGATTCCGCGCAGACTGCTGAGCGCGCCCTGGAGCTGTCCCTGTTCCGAGGAATTGACGTGCCGGGTCATCATGCCCTGCATCGGCGGCGCTGACAGTCCCCACAACGCATTCACCGGCAGCCCCGCCCAGAAAATCGCGCCGGTCGACGCGACGCCGTAAATCGTGAATCCCGCCGTGCCCGCCAGCAGTCCGGCCAACATCGCGCGCCGCTCACCGAATCGCGCGACGACCGGCTCGACCAGTCCGGCGCCGACGACCGCCGAGCATACGCCCACCGCCGCGAGTGCCAGCCCAATCGTGCGTTCGTTCCATCCGTAGCGGTACATCGCGTACAGAACGAAAGTCGTCGGCAGAGCTTCGTGCGCGGTATTGCCGAGGAAGTTCACTATCGCCAAGCCGAACAGCTCGCGATTCGAGCGCAGCAGCTTCAGCGATCCCATCGGATTCGCGCGCCGCCACGAGAATCGTTCGCGACGCTCCGGCGGCAGCGACTCCGGCAGCACCAGCAGGCCGTACATATAGTTGAGAAAGCTGAAGCCCGCGGCGACCCAGAACGGCAGGCGCGGATCTATATTGCCGAGCACGCCGCCAATCGCCGGTCCAATGACGAAGCCGAGACCGAACGCCGCGCTCAGCATGCCGAAACCCGCCGCGCGCTTTTCCGGCGGCGCCACGTCCGCGATGTACGCGTAGGCGGTCGAAGTGCTCGCCGACGTGATGCCCGAAATCACGCGGCCGAGGAACAGCCAGCCGACGCTCGGCGCGAGCGCCATCACGATGTAATCGAGACCCAATCCCAGGTTGGATAGCAGGATCACCGGGCGGCGGCCGAAGCGATCAGACAGCCCGCCGAGTACCGGCGAAAACACGAACTGCATCGCCGCCCACACCGTGCCGAACAAACCGTAAATCTCGGCCGCGCGCGCGGTGTTGCCGCCGACGAAATCCTCGACCAGCTTCGGCAACACCGGCACGATCATGCCGAGCGCCAGCATGTCGAGCACCACCGTGATGAAGATGAACGACAGCGCGGCGCGGCGCGGAGTTGCGGGTTGATGGGGCTCGGTCATGACTGCCGGTATAACCGAATGGCGCGCGCGAAAGTCACGCTCGCGCCGTTCTTCAGGCTGCGTACGCCGCCGACAGTCCCTTCATCGTCGCGAAGAAATCATCGACGGTCTCGCGCATGATCTGCGCGACCGGCTTGACGGAATCGATCCGCCCGCAGACTTGCCCGGACAGCGCGATGCTCGCCTCCATGTCGCCGCCGAAATACAAATCCTTGGCGTGCCCGAACTCGCTCATCATGTTGGGCCCGGGCTCGCGCTCGAGCCGGCTGGTTTTGCCCGTCCGCAGCGCGCGCAACGCCGGCTTGGAGAACTGATTGAGAAAAACCGTATCGGTCTCCGCGGCTGCGACGATCGCACGCTTCCAGTTTTCATGAACCGGCGACTCCGCCGCCGACACCATTCGCGTCCCCATCTGGACGCCTTCCGCGCCGAGCGCGAACGCCGCTGCCATCGTGCGCCCGTCGGCGATTCCGCCCGCCGCGATTATCGGCACATCCACGTTTTCGCGCACGAGCGGCAGCAGGACCATCGAGGAAACCGGCTGCGGATTTTTGAATCCGCCGCCCTCCCCGCCTTCGACGATCAATCCGTCGACTCCCGCCTCGACCGCTTTCAGAGCGGCCCTGAGCGTCGGAATCACGTGGAACACAGTCAAGCCCGCGGCCTTGAGCTCGCGGCAATATTTCGCCGGATCGCCGGCCGAGGTCGTCACGAAGCGCACGTTCTGATCGATCACAAACTTCACGATGTCGGGGTCGCGCACGAACGCCTGCGCGATGTTCACGCCGAACGGCTTGTCGGTGAGCTCGCGCATCTTGCGGATTTCATTGCGCACCGCGTCGAGCTCGCCCGACGAAGTCTCGATGATGCCCATGCCGCCCGCGTTCGACACTGCCGAAGCGAGTTGCGCGCGCGCAATCCATCCCATCGGCGCCTGCACGATCGGATATTCGACGCCCAGCATTTTCGTGATTCGGTTCGCGAAACGAGTCTTCACAGCCATCGCAAATCTCCCGCTACGAGTTGGCTGCAAATTTACCCTGACTCGACAATCGTGTGATAGCCTGTGCGTAACCGACCGGGAGGAACGCTCACGATGCCCGACAAAACACCCTGGACCGCCGATGACATGCCGGATCTGTCGGGCAAAACGATCGTCGTCACCGGCGGCAACAGCGGTATCGGCTACGAAGCCGCGCTCGAGTTCGCGCGCAAGCGCGCCGAAGTGATCCTGGCGTGTCGCGACCTCGGCAAGGCGCGAACTGCGGCCGCGCAGATCACCGCGTCATCGTCGGGCGCCAAGGTCAGCGTGATGGAGCTTGATCTCGCGAACCTGGCGTCGGTGCGCGGGTTTTCCGACGCGTTTCATCTCGAGCATCCCGCGCTGCACGTGCTGGTCAACAACGCCGGCGTCATGGCGATCCCGTATCGGCAGACCGCCGACGGCTTCGAGATGCAGTTCGGCACCAATCACCTCGGCCATTTCGCGCTGACCGGCCTGCTGCTCGATCGCCTCGCTCGCCACCGAGGGCGCACGCGTCGTCAACGTCAGCAGCGGCGCGCATCGCTTCGGCTCGATTCATTTCGACGATCTCCAGTGGAAACAAAATTATCGCAAGTGGCGAGCGTACGGGCAGAGCAAGCTCGCCAACCTGCTGTTCACCTTCGAGCTGCAGCGCCGCGCCGACGCAGCCGGCAAAAAACTGCTCAGCGTCGCATGCCATCCCGGTTACGCCGCGACCAACCTGCAGGCCGTGGGACCGAAGATGATGGGCTCGTCGATGGCGGAGTACCTGATGGACCTCGGCAATCGAGCCTTTGCGCAGAGCGCTGCGATGGGCGCGCTGCCAACCGAGTATGCGGCCGTCGCACCCGACGTTCACGGCGGCGAGTACATCGGGCCCGACGGCGTCGGCGAGTTTTGGGGACATCCCAAGCGCGTCCCTTGCAGTGCAGCCGCAAAAGACACCGCCGCCGCCGCAAAGCTCTGGGAAGTGTCCGAGCAGCTCACCAACGTGCACTACGCGTTGTGAGCTGACGCTGATCCGCGACTACGACGTGCGCGCGATCACGAATTTTCCGATCTTGTCGATTGCCTGCTGTCCTTCCGGCAGCAACTTCGCAAAGACGTGCCAGACATGGGGCATCTCGTCCCACACCTCGAGCTCGACCTCGACGCCAGCCGCCTTTGCGCTCTTCGCCACGCGCGTCGAGTCATCGAGCAGGACCTCGGCGTCGCCCACCTGGATCAGCATCGGCGGCAACCCGCGAAAATCCGCATGCACCGGCGACACCAGCGGATGCCTGGGATCGTGCGCGCCGTAATATTGCTTCGCCATCGACACGAGGCCTTCCTGCGTGACCATCACGTCCCGCGCGGCTCGCGTACGCACCGATTCTCCAGTGCCTTCGAGGTCAGTCCACGGCGAAATCGGGACGGCGCCCGCGGGCATCGGCAGGTCCGCGTCGCGAATCGCAAGTAACAGCGCGATCGTGAGTCCGCCGCCGGCCGAGTCGCCGGCGATAACAATCTTGCCCGGCTGGTAGCCCTCGGCGAGCAGCCATCGGTATGCGGCCGTCGCATCTTCGACCGCGGCGGGAAACGGATGCTCGGGCGCGAGCCGGTAGTCAATCAACAGCGCGCGCGCATTGGACGCCCGCGCGATTCTCGAGACCATCGCGCGATGCGTATTGATCGAGCCGATGACGTAGCCGCCGCCGTGCAGATACAGGATCACTCGATCCGCCACCGCGCCGGGCGCCGCGATCCATTCTGCGGCGACGCCGCCCGCGTTGACCTTCTCGCAAATCACGTCGGCCGGCACGCGCTCGCTGATACGTTCCATCCCGGCGCGCCGGCTCTCCAACGACGCGTTAGGATTCTGCGGCTGAGATTTGATTCGCTCGACTACCTTGCTCAGTTGTTCGCTCGCCATATGCCCTCCGTGAAATGCGCGGGTTACACGACGGCTATATCACGAAATGCCCGGAAAAACGGAAGGGCCCGCCGCGCATTGCGCGACAGGCCCACCACTTACGCTTTAAGATTCGTTTCTCTGTGTGATGCTTTACGGAGTAAAGTAGTCGCAGTAGTAGCTCGGCTCGTCCGGAAAGTCGAACGTTCCCTTCGCACGAAAAGTCTTGCCGCAGCCGTTCGCTTTATACGTCCCCTCGATACCGTAGCCGCCAAATCCACCATTAACCTTTAGTTCGCACCCGTGTTTGTATTTTACTTTCGCATTGAATCCCGTGCCGCTCGCCTTGCCCGAGACGTATCCGGTCGCGTACGGATAGTAGCCGCCATCGTACCAAACGAACTCAAGGTAGCTATCGTCGAGCACGAATTTCTTCCCCGACTGGGTTAGGTAGATGTAGCCGTATCCGGTCCCGTAGTTCTTGTCGTTCAGATAGCCATAGGCCGTGATACCGCTCCAGCATCCCTCGAAATCAAGGGCCATTGCAGGATCCGTCCCTACCGCTGCCTCAGATGCCGCGTCCTCGGCGCGCGCAAATGTGGCCGAGCCTGCGGTGAAGCCGACAATCAGGACGACCCCCGCCGCCGACATTGCGAGATATTTTAGAAATCCTTTCATCGCAAAATCCTCCTCCAAAAATTATGCTGTGAAGTTCCCGTTGTTAGCTCTGACTGTTACTGACCGACTGGCGGAACGCGCGAAAGATCGCAAATGTGCGCGCTTTTGCCAATTTCATCTCTAACTTTCCTCTCTTAGCCGACCATAGCGTGAAGAATTGAGAGCAATAGATAATCATTGCGCTTGGTTAATGCAAGCGTTAACCGCTTCTATAATGCGTTTTTTGCTCAAACGTTACTGATTTCAGCGCAGATTGGCGTCAAGTTGCGCGTGGAGGAAGGCCCGCCGCCCGGTACACGTCGTCGATTACGCCCATGTTGATAGTTCCCTGGGCGCCATCGGTGGGGAACTGAGCCTCGCCGCGTATGGCCTTTACGAACGCGCGCAGCTGATAGGTAAAGGTCGTGTCACCAGGCACTGTCTCGTTCTTTTCGCCTGATGCGGTCTTGATCGTCAGCTGATGTCCCCGCTGCGGCGCGATCGGGTTTATCACACGCAACTCTCCACGATCGCCGCGCGCCGAGAACGACGCCATCAGCGGGGAATCCTTCTTCATCGCGCAGCTCATCCTGGCCGTCGCGCCGCCTGCGAGTTCGAGCTCGACGTCCATCGCGATATCGATATTCTTCGGTCCGGTCTCCGCCTTCGCACTGATCACGCGCGGCATCAGCCCGGAAAAATACCGAATCATGTGGAGCGGATAGCATCCCAAATCCATCGTGGCGCCGCCCGCGAGACTCCAATCGAAACGGATGTTCGTCTCGGGTATCGGCACCGAGAATTGGCCCTCGACATGGACCAGCCGGCCCAACGTCCCGTCGCTTATCAGCGTGCGAATGCGATCCGCCAGCGGATGATAGCGGTAATGGAATGCCTCGCCGAGAATCTTCCCGCTTTCTTCGGCCGCCTTCGTCATGCGTTCCGCCTCCGCGGCGTTGGAGGCCAGCGGCTTTTCGCACAGCACGTGCTTGCCCGCACGCAGCGCTGCTATCGTCCATTCGCAATGCAGCGAGTTGGGAAGAGGATTGTAAATCACGTCGAGCCCGGGATCGTTTACCAGGTCATCGTAAGTGGCAACCACGCGCGGGATGCCGTGCTCCTTGGCGAATTTTCGCGCCCGGTTCGGATCGCGCGCCGCAACCGCGACCACGTCGGCGTCCGGCACATTCTGCGCCGCCTTGATTAGCGCATCCGGCGCAATCCGCGCCGCACCTAGTATCCCAAATCGAAGAGGCCGTTGTTGCGCCATAGCTATTTCCCTCTGCGAGAAGCAGTTAGCCGATGCGCCGACATAATCAAAGCGTTGGCCGGCGTCAGGACGTACGCACAAGATGCGTTTGTGACTTGCATGTGACTTCTGCGAGAATCGCGCAATTTTTCCATCGAGGTTCATCCATATGGGCGCGACTGTCTCCATCCACCAAGGCAAGCTCGAAGGTGACGACCAGGGCGGACTGATCGTCTTCAAGGGAATCCCGTTTGCGAAGCCTCCCGTCGGCGCGCTCCGATGGCTCCCGCCAGAGAAGCCCGCATCGTGGACCGGCGTGCGCGACGCGCGCCGCTTTGGCGCATCCGCTCCTCAGAACCAGCTGATGCTCTCCGCGCTGGCCGCGATGGTGGTCGAGGGCGAACAGTCTGAAGACTGCCTCTCGCTCAACATCTGGACGCCCGCGTTCGATGGCAAGCGGCGTCCCGTGATGGTCTGGATTCATGGCGGCGCATTCTCGATCGGCGCCGGCTCGCAGGCGCTCTATGACGGTTCGGTTCTCGCGCGCCGCGGCGACGTGGTCCTCGTCACCGTCAACTACCGGCTCGGTCCGCTGGGATTTCTTCGACTCGCCGACGTGACCAACGGCAAAATTCCGGCCAGCGGCAGCGAGGGGATGCTCGATCAGGTCGCGGCGCTCGAATGGGTGCGCGACAATATCGCCGAGTTCGGCGGCGACCCCGGCAACGTGACAATTTTCGGCGAGTCAGCCGGCGGCATGAGCGTCGGAACTCTGCTCGCGATGCCGTCGGCGCGCGGCCTCTTCCACAAAGCGATCCCGCAAAGCGGCGCATCGCACACCGGCTCGCCGGTCGCACGCGCGAATCGCACCGCCGAGCGAATTCTGTCGAGGCTCCGCGTGAATCCCGGCGACGCGGCAGCTGTCCGCGCGCTGACTCCCGCGCAATTGCTCACCGGTACGTTGCTCGACGACGGCAAGACGCCGGACCCCGAGCTCGGAATGGCGTATCAGCCATGCATCGACGGGACTCACGTGCCGCGTACCGCGATCGAGATGGTCGCGGACGGCTCGGCTGCGGGCGTGGCCGTGATGGCGGGATCGACGCTCGAAGAATGGAAATTGTTCTCGCTGATGGATCCTTCACTGCTCAAGCTCGACCGCGCCGGCCTCGGCGCACGAATCAGCAGGCGCCTCGACGCTCCGTCAGCCGACGCGCTGATCGGCAGCTACGAAAAGGCGCGCGCAGCGCGCGGCGAGTCCATCGCCCCGGGCGAACTGTTCTCCGCAATCGAGACCGACCGCATCTTCCGCATCCCCGGCGTGCGCCTCGCGCAAGTCCAGCGCCGCCATGATGCACGCGTTTACAGCTATCTCTTCACGTGGCCGTCGCCCGCGATGCGCGGTGCGCTCGGCTCATGCCACGCGCTCGAGCTCGGCTTCGTCTTCGGCACCAATCACATTCCCGGGATGGCCGCATTCGCAGGCACAGGTCCGGCGGCGGAAAAGCTCGCAACGCAGATGCAGGACGCATGGCTCGCATTCGCGCGCTCAGGCGATCCCAGCAGCGCGAGTGCCGGCAAATGGAAGGCGTACGACGAAGCCAGCCGCGCAACGATGGTCTTCGGCGCAAGCACGAACTCGAAGACGCCCCGCGCGACGGCGAGCGCCAAGCCTGGGACAAGGTCCCGGATAAGGTACTCGGCTCGCTGTAGCTCTCCTATCCGGTTCCCCTTCCAACGGATGGGTGCGGCGCGTCAGACAATCGCGCCGCTAATGGTCCTCCACCCTAACCCTCCTCCCACGTTGGAGGAGGGGACCAAATCTGATTCCCTCCTCCCAGATGGGAGGAGGGTTAGGGTGGAGGACAACTCGAGGCGCGATTGTCTGTCGCGCCGCGATTCCTTGTCTAACGCACTTTATTGCGCGCGATTTACGATTCTGCCTCTGCTCCGATCGCTTCGCCCGCTTACGCAAAAGGTCTCTTCCACCAGGGGTTAGGGGTTAGGTTCCCCGCACGCAGAATCGCTCGCGCATATCACTCCAGCGTCAAATCGACGCGCGTGGTTTTGCCCCCGTCCTTGATTCCACTGCCGTCGAGCTTCGGCGCGATGATGAACATCCGCGACGAATCGACCTGCTTGGTGGTCAAATATGCGCGCACCGTATTCGCGCGCGCGTCCGCCAGATGCGCCAAGTCCTGATCGGTCACGGGCGTGTTGGTGACGATCAATTTCTTCATCTCTTCGGGCGGCAGCGTCTTCGCCATCCCGATTGTGTCGCGCGGCTTCTTGAAATCGCCGGCGCTATAAACCTTGGCCAGGTACTTGTTGTAATCCGCCGGCGACAAGGGCGGGACTTTGCCGCTGGCGTCTGCGCTTTCGCCTTCGCTCCTGTTTCTCAGCACCTGGATATTGTGGTCAAGGGTCGCTTCGGGGAAGCCTTCCTTGTCGAACTGGGGATCGACGCGACCGGAAATTTGAGCTTCAACGCAGTGCGATCCGCCAGCGCCTTCGCGACCGTGTCGAGCTTCTGCTGGCTGTCCGGCGTCAGCGTCGAGTAGCCCGGCTTGAACTCGATGTAGCCGAGATCCTGCTGCGCGCCGCTGCCGCTGCCGCCGAACGCCGCCGCTATCAGCGAGAACGGCGCGGTCGCGGCCTTGACGATCAGATTCATGAACGCGCCGAGGATGATGCTGCCGATGCTGAATTGCGGATCCGACAGCGACCCCGAAATCGGGATGCGCACGTCGATCTGTCCCTTGGAGTTCTTGAGTAGCGAGACCGCGAGGCGAATCGGCAGATTGGTCGCGTCCGGGCTGTCGACGTGATCGCCGAAGGTCAACTGATCGATAAAAATATGGTTGTCGGCGGTCAGCTTGCCCTGATCGAGCAGGTAATGGACGTCCACGGTCAGCGTGCCCTTGACGATCGGGAAGCCGGTGTATTTGGTCGTGTAGGGCGAGAGCCCGGTCAGTTCGATCGCGTCGGCCTTCGCCTTGATATCGACGTAGGCGGTCGGCGCCAGCGGATTGATCGAGCCGTCGATGTTGATTGGCGAGCTGCCGTTTATTTTTCCGTCGAGTGAAACGGGCGCGGCGTCGTCGTCTTGCTGCCGAACGCGCCGATTTTGCCCTCCATGTCAGTCAGGTTCGCCGTGTAGTTGGGCTTGATGAAGTTGTCGGTGTAATCGACCTTGCCGGCCTTGAGGGTTACCTTGCTGAGCAGAATATCGGCGTCCATCGGCTTTCCCTGGTAGGGCGCCGCCGGACTCGCCGACGCTGCAGGACTGGCGGCGGGAGAGGCCGCGGCTGCCACGCTCGGTGCGGCGGCCGGAGTCGGCGTCGAGGTCGGCGCGACCGGCACGGCGCCCTTCGAGCCCGGCGTTCCTTCGGCGCGGGTCAGCGAGGTCGGCGCTTGCTGGGGACTCGCCGTGATGTCCTTCAGATTGAGCTTGCCGTTGCTGTTGAGAATTATCCGCGAATAAAAATCGTTCAGCGCGATCAAGCCCACGTGTACTTTCGGCGGACCCTTGCCGAGCGCGAAGTCGATGCGGTTGACGTTGAGCGCGGCCATCCGGAAAAACAGATCGTTGGTCACCTTGTCGAGCATCCGCACGCTGCCGAGCGAGGCGTCGCCCTTGTAGCTGACGAGAAAATTCTTTTGTGCCTGCTCGAGGCCGAGCGCCCCGTCTACCGTCAGGTTCGCGCTGGTGATCGTCGCGTTGAGGCTGCTGCTCACGTACGGATTCGCAAAGGCGAGGTCGAGTCGTTTTGTCTCTACGTGCAGCGCAGCCTTCAGCGGCGGGATCGCAGCCGTGCCGGTGACCTTGAAAGTGCCCTTCTTATTGAGCGTGCCGTCGATATCGACGCCGAAAGGTTTGGCGAAGTCGCTGGTCACATCCTTGAGATGCAGATTGAGCGGCGCGACGGCGACGGTGACCGGTTTCGGCGCGCTTTCATCGACGAAGGTGGCGTCGGTCTGTTCGAGCGCGACCGACGCTACCTCGAATTGAAAGGCAGGCGCGGCAGGCGGCGGCGGCGCGGCGGGCGGCACGTGCCTGCGCTCTTCGCGCCGCGTCTCGCGCGGTATTCGCCGCCTCTCGCGCGCGGCGATGCGCTCGCTGCGAGGCGGAGGCGGTGGCGGCGCCGAGCTGCGCAGCAGGATTGGAGACTTATTTTGCCGTCGCGCTCGCGCCGCACGAACAGATGCATCGCGTCGCTCTTCACTTCGGTGACGGTCGCGTGTGGGAGGCCAAATCGAATTGCCCGACGGTGACACTGAAATTTTTCCATAGCACGGGCTTTTCTTTTTCTTTCGGCGCATCCACTTCGAAATTGTCGATCGAGACGCTGGCCGGTTCGGCGTGCACGTTGAACTTGTCGCTCGCAAAACTTGTCAGCACGTTGGCCTTGGCGCTGAACTTGCCCGAGGCGACGGTCGCCGCCAGAAATTTTTGCGCGAACGGCTGCAGCGCCGGCAGATCGATCTTGTCGATCGTCACGTTGGACGTGACCTGCGACTGCGAGAGATTGAGCGCGCCCAGCACCGCGAGCGCGCCGCCGCTGTGAAGGTTGCTGTTCAGGTAAAACGTCGCCGGCGCCTTGCCGAGCGTGTGAAGATTCTGCACCCCGATTTCCAGCGCCTCGAGCGCGTCGGTCGCGGGAGCCGGACCGCTGTTGTCCTGCAGGTCCACGCCGCTTTTGGTGAGGACGAACGACTCGAGCTGAAAATCCATCGCCGGTTTCGCCGTCGATGGTCCCGCAACTGTGGTCGTCGGCTGTGCGATGTTGCCGGCGGGTGTTGGCGCGGCCGCTGGTGTTGGAGCGATCGCCGCCGCTGCTCCTGGGCGCGGGAGGACTCGCAGGCGCGGGCGCGCCGCTGCTCGCGAGCGCCGAGAGATTGTTGGTGCCGTCGGGATTGAGCCGCACGTTCGCGAGCAGCCCGTCGATCCAGATCGACTTCAGATAGATTACTGCATTGAGAGGCTCGACGTCCGTCAACTTCACTTCGGCATGCTTGAGCGCGACCACGGGCGAATTGGCGAGGTCGCGAACGTCGAGCTGATCGACCGCCACGGTCGCCGTTGAGGCGAATCAGCGGCTGCGCCTCGGCCTGCACGAAATGAAGATAGATATCCGCCGACAGGGTACCGCTGGGAATTTGCACCGGCAGTTTCACCGGCACGTAGCTGACGTAGAGCGGCAGGTCGAGCTTGTGCAATTTCAGGTCAACCACCGAGTCGCGGGTGGCGGTGAAGGGCTTGGCGACGCCGGCGATTCGCAGCGGACTGCCGTCAATCACCATCTGCAGCAGCGGTTGCACGAAGACGTCCACGTCCGACGGCAGGTTCGCGATGAACGGCACGTTGATCTGAATGTTCTCGACCTTGTGCTGCTTGCCGAACAGTTGGTCGTCGATGGTTATTTCGCCGTCGCGGAGCTGGATGTTCGAGACGGCGAATTTCTTCGGCGCGCTCGGTCGGGGCGGCGGTCGGCTGCGCCGGCGCGGGAGTGCTTTCGAGCAAATCGGAAAAATTGAATTCCTGCTGTGACTTCCGAACGATATGAATGTTAGGCTTGTCGACCACGACCTCGCCGACCACCGGCGCCAGTCGCCATAGCGAGCTCCATGAAACCTTCACCGCCAGGTGCCCGAGATCGACGAACGGTTTCTGCGGATCGCCGCGCTCGGCGACGTGCAGCTGGTCGAGATCGAGCTTAAGTCGGTACAGATTGAAGCGAATTTTGCCGACGCTCACGTCGCGATGGATGCTGGCGGCGACGGGGCCGGTCAGCACGTGGCGCAGAATCGGCGGCACGGCGATGTAAGTTGCGAGGCCGAGAAACAGCACGACCGAGACGACGATGATGCCGATTTTGCGCAGGCGCCGCGAACGGCCCAGTTCGCGCGTGCGCGCGACCCACGGCTGGCTCGGATGAACCGCGGCCCTTAAACGTGCGAGCGCGGTCTGCAGGAATAGGAGCACTCGGTTCAGAAAGTTGGCCATGAGTCAGAAGTCCGCCTGACGCCGCCAGCGTGAGCCGTCGCCAGCCTATAGTCAATTCGCGGGATCAGGCTAGATGCGGCTATCGATTGTGGATACCCAGCCAGCGGCGCCGGTCCTCGATGATCGGGCGGCGGCGCTTGAGCAGCGCGTACGCCTGGTCGAGCGTGTGACCGCGCTTCGTTTTCAGGAACCATGCAACGACCAGCGGCGCGCGCTCGCATCCTTCCTCGCAATGCACGAGCACGCGATGCCCGCGAGCGAGCTCGTCGTCAATCAGCGCGGCGGTCCGATCGAGCGTCACGACACCTTCGGCCAGAAACGGCATCTGTATAGCATGCGGCGGCTCGCCCTCGGGCGCGTCGGGGAGCACGCTGATGATGGTGCCGTCGAACTTCTGCGCGTCCTGCAGGTCGCCGACGAACAGGCCCGGAATTATCTCGCTCTCTTGCCAACTCGGCGCCATGCGTGCATGCAGCTTGACCGGCGAAGCGAGGTTGCGTCAACCTTTCGGCAGCGGGAGGTGTTCGCGATGATCAGGGGAAGTTGTTTGTGCGGCGGCGTAGCGTTCGAGGCAAGCGATCCACTCGACCTGCGCAACTGTCATTGCTCGCGATGCCGCAAGGCGCGCGGCGCGGCGTTCGCGGCCAACCTGTTCGTGCCGGCGGGATCGTTCCGATGGCTGCGCGGCGAAGATCACGTGATCACTTTTCGCTTGCCGAACGCGGCGAGATTCGGCAACTCGTTTTGCAAAACTTGCGGCAGCCCGATGCCGCGCAAGATTGCAAGCCGCGACATCGTGCTGATCCCGGCGGGCACGCTCGATGCCGATCCGGTGATTCGCACGAGCTCGCACATCTACGTGGGATCGAAGGCGCCGTGGCACGAGATCACCGACGACGTGCCGCAATTTCCGGAGGGTCCTCCGCCCGCTGAGTGCGCCTAGCTGTACTTGCGCTCCTGCCACCACGGAAAGTACGGGGGCATGTCTTTGGAAACCTTGTCGGGAAATTTCGCCGGACGCTTTTCCAAAAATGACGCGACGCCTTCTTTCACATCGGCGGAAGAGCCGCGCGCAAAAATGCCGCGGCTATCGATCTTGTGCGCTTCCATCGGATGGTCCGCGCCGGCCATCCGCCACAGCATCTGGCGAATCAGCGCAACCGACACGGCCGAGGTGTTGTCGGCAATCTCGCGCGCGAGCGCACGCGCCGCGGGAATCAGCTGATCGGGTTTGTAAATCTTTCTGACCAGCCCGCCTTCGAGCGCTTCTTCAGCCGGAAAAACACGCCCGGTGAAGGTCCACTCGAGCGCCTGCGAGATACCCACAATTTTCGGCAGGAACCAGCTCGAGCACGCTTCGGGCACGATTCCGCGACGCGAAAATACAAATCCGAAACGCGCGTTGTCCGACGCCAGCCGCACGTCCATCGCGAGCTGCATCGTCACGCCGACCCCGACCGCCGCGCCGTTCACCGCGGCGATGACAGGCTTCTTGCATTCGAAGATGCGCAGCGTCAGTCGCCCGCCGCCGTCGCGAACCGCCTCGTTGCACCAATCGACGGTGCCATCGGCTCGGATCGCCGCGCGCCGGTCCGGGCGATCTTCGCGGGTCGAGTCGAAGGTGCGCGGCCCCGCCGACAAGTCCGCGCCCGCGCAGAACGCGCGCCCCGCGCCGGTCACGATTACCGCGCGCACGTTGTCGTCCGCGTCGGCCTGGTCGAACGCGTCGAGCATCTCGTTCATCATGATGCCGGTGAAGGCGTTGAGCTTCTCCGGCCGATTGAGCGTGATGGTGGCGATATTGTCCGCCACCTCATAAATTATTTGTGCATACGCCATCGACTAATCTCCAGCGCCGCGCGCGATCGCTTACTTCACGAACAGCATCAACCCCTCGTAGACCACTGCCGGCTTCTGCTGGCCGACGACCTGGATTTCCGTCTCGCGCGTGACCATCGTGCCCATCGGGCGCGGCTCGACCGCAATCAGCCGTGAGCGCGCATGCACACTGGCGCCAGCCGGCACGGGCGCGACGAAACGCAGCTTGTTGGCGCCGTAGTTGACGACGTTGCGGAAGCCGGTGACGGCGTATTCCTCGGTAGTTTTGAAGGCAGGCAGCAGGCTGAGCGTCAGGAATCCATGCGCGACGGGTCCGCCGAACGGGCTTTCCTTCTTGCAGCGCTCGATGTCGATATGAATCCACTGATGGTCGCCGGTGACGTCGGCGAACTGATTAATTTTTTCCTGGGTCACATGAATCGGCTCGCTCCACGGACCGAACTCCTTGGAGATTTTCGCCGTGAGCGCGGCTATATCGTCAAACTTTATCGTCTGCATCATCGTTCCTCTCTTCGAATGTTTCGATTGCAACGCACGAGTCAGGTTCTAGCCGAGTTGGGTTTCATTATGCAACTGAGAGAACCTGCAAATGAAAACGCGGCCGAGCAGCGTTCGAGTCCTGCCCGGCCGCAAAGTTTTACGATTCGATTTAGAGACTGTTTGAGTTTTGCGGAATTTCTACGGGGCCGGGGCAGAGGCTCACCTGCGGTCGATCCGTAATCGTCAGCGACAATCCGGGAGCGTACATCGAACCGCCGCGCTGCCAGTTGGCTATCTGCGGGAACATCGAATCAGTCGGCGGCGTAGCGTCGGGACTGCAGCCCGCGGGGAGAGGAAAATCGCTGGTACGCGCAGCACCAGGATTGATCCTGGTACTGCTGCAGCGAGGACGGTTGTTGGTCAACCGACCATACTTCGCGACCGCCTGCGCGGCTTTTCCGTGGTCCACCAAATCCGGTAAATCGGCGCCGAATACATAACCGAGTCCGATGAACAGCACGATTGTCATCCAGAATCCCAAGGAAAAAAACATCTTGGCCATGACAGTCATCCTCTGCAGGACTGATTCAGCATTTTCCATGCCGCCTCTGCAGTGCTCTGCCAACCGCGAAAAAGCCCTTATTCTTGAGGAAAAAAGGCTTTTTCTCGTCCATAGATATGGAAAGTGAACGGCAAAAACCTTCGCGTTTTCCAATCGTTCGTCCCAATCGGATCGAGCCCGAGGGCGTGAACCCTGAAAACATTTCTGCCTGTTCGGCGGGGTTCGAAAGCGATGTTGTGAGCGATTCGCCCGCTGCTTTTTTCATCGCAGAGCGATCGCCGCTATATCGGCGAAGTGTTTTTGAGAATCGCCTGACGCAGCGGAAATGTTAATGGTGGTTAGTTGGTGGCAGCGTAGGTCGAACAGGGCGTTTGATTTGGGGCGGCGAATGGGGCTCATCCGCCGCCCCGTGATTTCAAGTCTTCCCGGTTACAGTGTGGTGTCAACCGTGCCGAGCAGCGTACTGATCGTCGATCCCAGCGTTTGGTAGCCGATGAAGACGATCACTGCGACCGCGGCGAGGATGAGCGCGTATTCGGCCATCGTCTGACCCGCCGGATACTCGCGCATCTTCACGAACATGCGTGTGATCTTGTCCATTTTCCCGTGCCTCCTTTTTTAGAATTTTTTTGGCCGACCATGCCCCCCTGGTCAGTCTGGCCCATGGACCTCGACGCATCGTCCGTGCCAGTCGTTTTGTTCACCTTATTGACGTTTCCAGTCACCACGATCTTATCGCGCGTGGCAGTGACGCAACTTCTGGTCGCGAAGCGGCTACAGAAATTAGGTAGTACCGTCTTTAAGACGATAAGCGAAGCCGCGGCGAGAGACTGGCGGCCCGACCCGTGCAATCTGCACGAAGTTTCGCGAACTGACAACTTGATTACGAACGCACCGTCAGCGGATGCGACGAGCCGCCGTCGATCGTCAGCATCGTGCCTGTGGTGAAGCTCGACGCCGCGCTCGCGAAATAGAGCGCCGCGCCCACCACCTCGTCCGGCTCGCCCGCGCGCTGCATCGGAAATGTCGCCTGCGCGCGCCGCGTGAACTCGGTCGTGCGCGACCAACCCTTGCTGATATCGGTGTGAAACGGGCCCGCCATGATGCAATTGACGCGCACCTTCGGCCCGTACTCCATCGCATGCGCAATCGTGATCGCATTGAGGCCGGCCTTCGCCGCCGCGTACGGCGCAACATCGGGCGTCGGACGAATCGAAGCGACCGACGACACGTTGATGATCGCGCCGCCGTCGCCCGCCGCCATCCGCGAACCGAACAGCGCCGACAGCCGAAACGGCCCCTTGAGATTCACGCCGATCACCTTGTCGAACAAATCCTCGTTGGTCTCGAGCGACGACGGCGCCAGCGGCGACAGGCCGGCGTTGTTGATGAGCACGTCGGCGCGGCCCCATCGCGCGTAAACCTCGTCGGCCAGCCGGTTGCAGTCGTCCCATTTCCCGACATGTATCGAATGCGCCGACGCGTCGCGGCCGAGCGCGCGGATCTCGGCGACCGTCGCCTCGCACGAATCGAGCTTGCGGCTCGCGATCGCCAGGTTCGCGCCGGCGCGCGCGAAACCCAGCGCCATCGAATGGCCCAGGCCGCGGCTGCCGCCGGTGATGACGACCACCTTGCCCTTGAAATCAAACTCGATTTGTCCGCTCACTGATTCGCCACCTCGAGCTCGATTCGGTCCGCGTACTTCTTGATCGCCGCCTCGCGCAGCCGCGGGATATGCTGGGTCGGGAACAGGCCGTCGGTCGCCTTGTAGTCGCGCAACACCTGTCGCGCGAGCGTGATCTTGTGGACCTCGGTCGGCCCGTCAGCGAGTCCCATGTGGAAGCTCTGGATCACCTGCTCGACGAACGGCATCTCGCCGGTCGCGCCGAGCGATCCATGCAGATGCAGCGCGCGCGCGGCGACGTCATGGAACACCTTGGGCATCAGCGCTTTCACCGCCGCGATATCCTTGCGCACTTTGAGATAATCCTTGTAGCGATCGATCTTCCACGCCGTGCGCAGCACCAGCAGGCGGAACTGCTCGATCTCCATCCACGAGTCCGCGATCTTCTCCTGCACCATCTGCTTGTCCGCCAGCCGCGATCCCTGCGTCGTGCGCGAGAGCACGCGCTCGCACATCATGTCGAACGCCTTGCGCACCTGGCCAATCGTGCGCATCGCATGATGGATTCTGCCGCCGCCAAGCCGCGTCTGCGCGACCACGAACGCGCCGCCGCGCGGGCCCAGCATATGGTCCTTCGGCACATGCACGTCTTCGTAGCGGATGTACGCATGACTGCCGCCGCGCTCATGCGTGCCGACGCCGAGGTTCTTCAAAATGTTCACGCCCGGAGTTTCCTTCGGCACGATAAACATCGACATGCGGTTGTATTCCTTCGCGTCGGGATCCGTCACCACCATCACGATCAGGAACGACGCGAGATGCGCATTCGACGAGAACCACTTCTCGCCGTTGATCACCCAGTTGTCGCCCTTCAGCTCCGCATGAGTCGTGAAGACTTTCGGATCGGCGCCGCCCTGCGGCTCGGTCATCGAGAACGCCGACACGATTTCGTTGTCGAGCAGCGGCTGCAGATATTTTTTCTTCTGCTCGGGCGTCCCGTAATGCGCAAGTATCTCGGCGTTGCCCGAATCCGGCGCCTGGCATCCGAAAACGATCGGCGCATAGGTCGCGCGGCCGAGAATCTCGTTCATCAACCCGAGCTTGACCTGGCCGTAACCCTGCCCGCCGAGCTCCGGCCCGAGATGACAGGCCCACAGCTTGCGCTTCTTCACCTCGGCCTGCAGCGGCCGCACCAGCGCGTTGCGTTTCGGATTGCGCACGTCATAAGGATGGCAGTCGAGCACGAACTCGAGCGGCTCGACCTCCTCGCGCACGAATTTCGCGATCCAGTCGAGCTCCTTCTGGAACTCGGGCTCGGTTTCAAAATCCCAACTCATTTTGATTCGTCCTCCATCTAGAGTGTTGTCCCGCCGATACGATCGGCTGGAACTCACGCATCGGATTCTCGCCAATGCGAGAAGGTTTTACCAGAGCACGATGGTTAGAGCGCTAGTTCGTTCTGAGCGCTCTCTTGGCGTCGTTCCTTGGGGATGGCGGGTGCCGGGTCGGCAGTGGATCGGTTTTGATCCCGCTCGAGGAAGGCCGGCGTCGGTCGCGACTTCGGAGATCGAGGATGTCGTGAAGGTCGTCGAAGAAGGACGGCATCAGAACTATGTGATCGAAGGCGTTTCTGGCACCGGCACGACGTCGTCTGCCGCGAACTGCGCAGGCGCGGTTGCCATTCCATCAAGGTGACACTGAGTTCGCCTATCAGGCCGATCCAAAACTGGGGAACCCGTGGATGGGCTTGCCCTTGAGCACCATATTTGGAACATGGATAAGGTCAGAGCGCTCATAGCCGACCAAAGCCATCTTGCATCATTCTTCTGCAGCGGCTCGGGAATCTCTCCAGCTTCATTGATTTGTTCGATCGGGTTTTTGTTCTCGAATCAATACGGACACGTTGACCCGACGGCTTCCCGAGAGCCGGAAACTAAGTGGGGCGGCGTCCGCCGCCCGGCCACACATCCTCACGCTACCCTAGAAGATGCCCGCCGGCTCGTGTCGTAATCGAGCGTCTGCGCCGTGAAGCGTCGTCCCTGAGATTCGGAGGCGACCAGGTAGCGTGAAACCCACGGTGGTTTCACTACAATTAAGTTCTTATATTCCTCAACATGAAACTCTCGGTCATCGACCAGTGCCCTGTTCCTGCCGGCTTCACTACTGCCGACGCTTTTCGCAACACTATCGAGCTGGCGCGGCTGGCCGATCGCCTTGGCTACGAGCGCTACTGGATCGCCGAGCATCATGCGACCGGCGCATTCGCCAGTCCTGCGCCCGAAATCTTGCTAGCGCGCGTCGGCGCCGAGACTTCGCACATCCGCGTCGGCTCGGGTGGCGTGATGCTGCCGCATTACAGCCCGATGAAAGTCGCCGAGTCCTTCCGCGTGTTGCACGCGCTCTATCCCGGCCGCATCGATCTCGGCATCGGCCGCGCGCCTGGCGGCAGCCCGCTCGATACATTCGCGCTACGCCGCGACCGCAGCGCGCAGCCGCTCGAAGACGACTTCCCCAAACAACTGCTCGAGCTCATCGCGTTCCTCCACGGCGGCTTCCGCCCCGATCATGCTTTCAGCCGCATCGAGCTGTCGCCTGCGATGCCCGGTGCGCCCGACGTCTGGCTGCTCGGCTCCAGCATGTGGAGCGCAGCCGCAGCCGCGCAGCTCGGATTGCCCTACGCCTTCGCCCACTTCATCGATCCCTCGCACACGCGCGCCGCCATCGAGTACTACCGTACGCACTTCATCGCCTCGAACGAGCTATCCGAGCCGGGCGCCGCCTTGGGATCGGCGCGATATGTGCCCCGACCGACGAGGAAGCGGAGCGGATGGCATCGAGCGTGCGCCTGTTCGTGCGCCGTGCGACGCCGGCATCGCGGACCGATCCCCACGCCCGAACAAGCGCTCGCAGAGCTGGGACCCGGTCCTTTGCCCGAGGACGTGATGATGCGCGAGACGGGCGAATGGCCCCGCGCGATCATCGGCACGCCCGGCCACGTCCGCGACACGCTCGTCGACATCGCGAGCGTGTTGCACCTCGACGAAGTGATGCTCGTGACCGTCGTTCACGATCATCAAGCGCGCCTGCGCTCCCATGAGCTGCTTGCCGAAGCCTTCAACCTCCAGCCGCGTTGACGCAAGCGCGTCCCGCCCTAAAGCAGAAGGACACCATCGGGGATTGGAGGATTAAAATGGCTATCGATGCGAACAAACTTCAGGAAGTGATCGGTAAAATGCTCGGTGATGTCGGCTGCTGCGATGGGCACGGCGCTCGTGCTGCTCGGCGACAAGTTCGGTTTCTACAAGACGCTAGCCGCCGCAGGACCGATGACGTCCGCCGAACTTGCGTCAAAGACCGGCACCGTCGAGCGTTACGTGCGCGAATGGGCCTCGGCACAGGCCGCCGCCGGTTATATCGACTACGACGCGGCCTCCGGCCGCTTCTCCATCTCGCCCGAGCATGCGCTCGTCCTTGCCGATGAAGGCGGACCCGCGTTCTTCCCCGCGATGTACGAGATAGCAGCCGCTGCCATCCGCGACGAACCCAAAATCGCGAACGCGTTTCGCAACGGCGGCGGCGTCGGATGGCATGAGCACGACCCCTGCCTGTTCCGCGGCACCGAGCGCTTCTTCCGCCCCGGCTACGCGACGCACCTGGTCGCCGAATGGATTCCCGCACTCGACGGCGTCAAGGAAAAACTCGATCGCGGCGCGCGCGTGGCGGACGTCGGATGCGGCCACGGCGCTTCGGTCATCCTGATGGCGAAGGCGTTCCCGAAATCGCGGTTCTTCGGCTTCGACTATCACCAGCCGTCAATCGATCGCGCCCGCGAACTCGCGCGCGAGGCCGGCGTCGCCGACCGCGCTATCTTCGAGCGCGCCTCAGCCAAGGATTATCCCGGCACCTACGACCTGGTCGCGTTCTTCGACTGTCTGCACGACATGGGCGATCCTGTCGGCGCGGCCGCGCACGTCAAGAACACACTCGCCCCTGATGGAACCTGGATGGTGGTTGAGCCGTTCGGCAAAGATCGCCTTGAGGACAACCTCAATCCGATCGGCCGGCTATTCTATGCCGCTTCGACGATGATCTGCGTGCCGGGCTCGTTGTCGCAGGAAGTCGGCCTCGGCCTCGGTACGCAAGCGGGAGAAGCGCGCTTGCGCGAGGTCCTCACCGCAGGAGGATTCTCGCGCGTGCGCCTGGCGACGTCGACCCCCTTCAACCTCGTGCTCGAAGCACGCCCGTAAGGAGTAACTCGTCGAAACTCAGAGCGCGACGGCCTCGCCGCTTTCGATCAGGCTAACCGGCAGTCCGTCGACCTCTTTCGGCGCGGCCGCCTGTGCCTGCGGCGTCAGCTTGTCGACGTAAACCACGATCGCGGCTTCACCCGGCTGATCGCTCGCGCCGACTGCCGTGCCGACCGCGCCCGGGATCTTCATGAGCGCGTCCTCGTGACTGTCGCGAACCGCCTTTGCCGATGTGACCACCTCGTCCGACAGACCGACGCTCGCCGCCAAAACATCCGACGGCACCGCCTCGACCGCATCAGCCGTGCACGTGCCCACCATCGAAACGTCCAGCTTGCCCAACACTTCCGAAATCGGATTGGCTATCACGTTGCCGCTGGTTGAAAAGCCCGCGAACAGCAAAGCGACGGCCTGCGGGCAGTCGTCGATTGTTACCACCAGCGATCCGGAGTCTCCCGCCAAACCAAATTGAGGGGTTGCGACGCTGCCTGTCACAACGATCTGGTTGAGGAATTTAGCGAGCTTTGGCTTCTTCGGCATGTCCGAGTAGTTGATCGTCACATTGGCGTCCAGCTGCGCAATCACTCCGGTCGTAACACAAGTCGTCCGGCCCATCTTCTGCACGGGCAACCCGATTGTCGGCGTGCCGACCGTGCCTGCGATGTCCCCGATAAAGAGGATTTGAGGGCTCACCTCTCCAGGCTCGACGGCCGCGATGGCGGCGTCGACGGTATTGTTGCCGCCTCCGAACTTGATTTTGATGGTACTGCTGTAAGTTGCGACCGTGTTGCTGGGCGCCTTCAGACAGTCCACGTCAACGAGGCCGGGCTGCACGATTTTCTGCCCCGGCTTAGCCTCATTTTGGTCCGCGAGCACGTGATTGTTGCTGAGGATGTACTCGTTATCCTCCGAATCCTCGACCATCGAGCCCAGCGTCCCGCTGAAGCAACCTTTTTCCTTCTTGGTCTTGATGACCGACCGGATATTTCCACCAGAAATGCCCAGCGGAATCGGACGCGGCAACGCCATCTGCTGAGGCGGCGGTACGTCACTACATAATAGTTGGGCGGAGGCCCTCTGTGGCGTCGATGCAACAGCCATCGCAACCATCCCAGCAACCAACATCGCCGCTTTCACCTTATAACTCATGCTCTTTCCCCCGTATGAGGCTGAAACCCCGCCATAGTCCATGCAGACTCAGCAAGATTTACACCAGACAGCTATGTGTTACGGGCGAAGACTAATTAATGCAGACTTTTCGCGGATTAACCCGCGTCGAGCAGCGATAGCAATGCTACCGGCGCGTTCTCGCCGATCCAAATGGCCAGATAGCCTTCATCCGGAGTCGCGCAACGGCGCGCGATCGGTTCGCCTTCGGTCCGCGGATGACACACCCCGGCAGCTAAATTGGCGGATGTTTGTCCTTCCACGGACGCGCGCGCTCGAATTCAGCGGCCAGCGCGATTATGCCGGCCTCGTCGCCAGGGACGGCCGATCATCTGCAATGCGAGCGGCAGACCCGACTTGCTGAAGCCGTTGGGAATCGAGATGGCGGGCTGGCCGGTCGAGTTGAACGGGAAGGTAAACGGGATCCACGCGTAAACTTCGTCGGCGCTGGTCGCCGGATTCAAGCCCAGGCTGCCGATGCGCACGGCGGGCCGCGTGAGCGTCGGCGCGATCAGCGCGTCGAACGGCATCAGCGTGTGGATGATTTCGCGCGACGTATTGTGCATCCCGGTGACCGCGCGAATGTAATCGGCGGCGGAAATTTTCTTGCCCCATTCGTAGCTCGCGCGAACCACCGGCTCGAGCAGCTCCGGGTCGGGAATATTCATCGACGCGACTGACGCAGCCGACGATAACGCGCGCGAATTTTCCGAGCATCGCGGCAGGATCGAGCGTGAGCGGCTCGATGCTATGTCCCATCTCGCGGAACGCACCGCATGCGGACTCGAGCGCAGCGAGCGTCTCGTCGTCCGGCGATCCGAGCGCGCTGTGGTTGATGACGGCGAGCCGAAGTTTCTTCGGATGCGCAGTGACTTCCTCGACGAACGGCCGCGTATGCGGCCGCGCCGCGTACGGATCACCCGGCATCATCCCCGCCATCGCGTCGAGCATCAGCGCCGCGTCGCGCACTGTGCGCGCAATCGGGCCATTCGTCGAAAGCCCCGCCCATCCCTCGCCCGCGGCGGGCGACGACGTGATTCGTCCGCGCGACGGCTTGATTCCGACCAGCCCGCAGCATGCGGCCGGGATTCGCACCGAACCGCCGCCGTCGCTGCCCTGCGCAACGGGATGCATTCCGGCGGCGACAGCTGACGCCGATCCGCCGCTGGAGCCGCCGGCGGTATGCTCGAGGTTCCACGGATTTCGCGCGGGTGGACACAGTCCGCCCTCGGTAACCGGCCGCAATCCGAACTCGGGCGTCGAGGTTTTACCGAGCAGAATTCCACCGGAATTCGCAAGCCGCACGGCGAGCTCCGCGTCCGCCGGCGCGTGCCAGTTCTCGAAGTTCTTCGAGCCGAAGGTCGTACGAATATCTTTCGTCCAGAGCAGGTCCTTGAGCGAATACGCAACACCAAACAGCGGCAGCTTGACTCCTTCCGCAGCGCTCATCTTCTCGAGCCGCGCCGCGTCGGCCAGCGCGCGGTCGGCGGTCACCGTGATGAACGCGCCCAGCTTCGGATTCAAGCTGCTCGACGCGCGCAAGAAAAAATTCAGCAACCTCGCGCGGCCGAACTTCCTTCTTGAGCACCAACTCGCGCAGTTCCCATGCTTCGATGTACGGATTAAGCATCGCGGTCACCTCCAGCCTCGAAAATTCTACAGAGCCATCCGATTTTTGTCTCTCGCGCATCGTGTCTGATCTTCGTGTCATCCCGAGCGTAGCCGAGGGACCCCGGATCTTTCTCGGTGCTGGCAAACGCACCCCAACCGCGGCCGCGCTCGCGCTCTATGCAGGATGGAACGGCGCAATCCGTACGCAGAGCGCAAATCGCGTTCCTTCTCTCGCGAGCACTTAGAGAACTCCGTGATTGAGGGTGCTTCCACCGGCGTCGAGAAAAATTCGGGGTCCCTCGGCTACGCTCGGGATGACACAAAAACAAAAGACCAGACGAAAAAAAGAGCGCCCACAGATGAACGGAAAGGATCGAGCATCGCGTGCGCTCTTCCTCGTTACGCGTGGATCGGAGGACGGCGGTCGCTCCAGCGGACCTCGTTCTCCAGTTGCGACGCGAGGCGAATCAGCAAATCTTCACGGCCCATCGCGGCGACAAACTGCACGCCAATCGGCAGCCCCTCGCGGTTCCAATGCAGCGGCAGCGAAATCGCCGGCTGCCCCGTGATGTTGAACGGCGCGCATAGCGTCAGCATCTCGGCACTGCGGCGGAACGCGTCGAGCGGCTTGGACGGGTCGGGCACCAGCTCGCCAATCTTCGGCGACGGCCGCGTAATCGTCGGCGTGACCAGGATGTCGAATCCGCTTGCCCACCACGACGCCATCGAGCGGCTGAAAGTGTTGTAGGTCCCGAGCGCGCCCAGGTAGTCGCGCGCCGTGATCGCCTTGCCCATCTCGGTGACGGCCCAATTGTCGCAGTCCATATCTTCGGCGCGAATTTTACGGCCGAGCATTTCGCCCAGCGAATCGACCTCATGCGCCTGCCATGCCGCGACAACGTTAATCGCGTTCTCCATCTGCCCTGTGATAGCGCGCGGGTACGACGCCTCGACGACATGGCCGAGCCGCTCGAGGATACGGCCCGCAAGACTCGCGGCCTCGCGGCAATCCGCATGAACGAGGCCGTCGGGAAAAGTGTCCATCACGCCTATGCGCAATCTTCCCGGCGCCGACCCGACTTCCTCGCGAAACGACCGCGCGGGCGTAGCTGCGGTGTAGGGATCGCCGGGCATCACGCCGTGGACGCAGTCGAGCAGCGTCGCCGTGTCGCGCACGGATCGCGCGACCGCGAACTCGAAGACCATCCCGGCCCAGTACTCGCCCGTGTCGGGTCCGAGCGAGATTCGGCCGCGGCTCGGCTTCAGTCCGACGAGGCCGCATTGGCTGGCGGGATTGCGAATCGATCCGCCGCCGTCGCTCGCATGCGCGAACGGCACGATTCCCGACGCGGTCGCTGCCGCCGCGCCGCCGCTGGATCCTCCGGAAGAGTGCGCGGGATTCCACGGATTGCGCGTCGGGCCGTAGGCCGCCGGCTCCGTGGTTGACCACGCACCGAGTTCCGGCACGTTGGTGCGTCCCAGCGAACACCAGGCCGGCCGCGCGAAACTTGTTGACGAGATGAGAGGTCGTCTTCGCGCGGTATCCCGCCTCCTTGAGGAATCGCGTGCCCCAATGAATCGGATCGCCGGCGAGATTGCCCGCGCCAAGGTCCTTGAGCAGAAACGGCACGCCGCGGAACGGCCCGTCGGGCAGCGTGCCGCGAGCCTCGTCCGAGTGCGCGTTCGTAATGCTTATGGATGACGGCGTTGAGCTGAGGATTCAGGCGCTCGATTCTGTCGATCGCGGCCTGCACGAGTTCCACCGGTTGCGCGTCGCCGCGCCGCACCATTTCGGCCTGCGCGGTCGCGTCGAGTTTCGCGAGTTCATCGTTCATGCAACGTTCCTCTTTCGCTTACGATCTCGAGAAATCAGTCGATCGGCGGATGCTTGTCCTTCCACGGCCGCGCTTTTTCGAATTGCGCGGCGAGACCGATGATCGTGACCTCGTCGGCCTGCCGACCCACTATCTGCATCGCGAGCGGCAGGCCCGATTTGCTGAATCCCGTCGGCACCGAGAAAGCCGGCTGACCGGTCGCGTTGAACGCGAACGTGAACGGAATCCATTCGGGCAGCTCGCTCAGATATTTGCTCGGATGCGACGGCAGCGTGCCGAGTTTCACCGCGGGCCGGCTCGTGACGGGCGAGATGACCGCATCGTACGGCGCCAGCTCCTGCACGATCATGCGCGACATGTTGTGCATCTGCGTGACAATCCCGAGATACTCCACTGCCGACATCTTCTGGCCCGCCTCCCACAGCGCGCGCACCACCGGATCGACGTGGTCGATGTCCTTGACCGGCACCGACGCGACGCCCGCGCATATCAGCGGCATCACGATGTCGACCATGCGGCCGCCGGGATCGCAGCTTATCGGCTCGACCCGATGCCCCATCTCCTCGAGCAGCTTCGCCGCCGATTCGAGCGCGTCGAGCGTCTCGCCATCGACGCTCGCCAGCGACGTTTTCGTGATCATGCCGATGCGCAGATGACGCGGCGCAATCCCGACCGCCGCGCTGAACGACGTGACCGGTTCAGGCGCCCAGTAAGGATCGCCGACGACCGGCCCGGCCAACACGTCGAGCATCGCCGCCGCGTCGCGCACCGTCCGCGCCATCGGGCCGAAGGTCGCGAATCCCGCCCACGCTTCGCCCGCCACCGGCGACATCGAGACGCGCCCACGCGACGGCTTGATCCCGACGATGCCGCAGCATGCCGACGGGATTCGGATCGAGCCGCCGCCGTCGCTGCCCTGCGCGATCGGGCCGAGTCCCGCGCCGACCGCGCTGCCAGCGCCGCCGCTCGAGCCGCCCGAGGTATGTTCGAGGTTCCACGGGTTGCGAGCGGGAGGACACAGGCCGCCCTCCGTCGTCGGTCGCGCGCCGAATTCGGGCGTAGCGGTTTTGCCGAGCATAATCCCACCCGCGTTGCGCATGCGCACCACGATTTCTTCGTCGACCGGCGGCTGGAACTTTTCGTAGTTCTTCGAGCCCATCGAGGTCGGGATGTCAGCGGTCCAGTTGAGGTCCTTGATCGAATACGGGATGCCGAACATCGGCGCGCGCCGCTGCTCCGCCTCGCTCATCTTTTCAATTCGCGCGGCGTCGGCCAGCGCACGCTCCGGCGTGATAGTCATGAACGCGCCCAGCTTCGGATTAAGCTTCTCGACGCGCGCGATAAAAAATTCAGCAACCTCGCGCGGCCGAATTTCTTTTTTGAGCAGCAACTCGCGCAGTTCGTAAGCCTCGATGTACGGATCAAGCATAAGGACCACCTCCGCCCCCCTGCAGAGGGTAGTTAGCTCAAAACAAAGCGGCCCACCAAACGCGCGCACTAGAAATGTGCAGCCCTCGCTGATTCCCTCCTATCAGATTCCCTCCTCAGATTCCCCCCTTTCTGATTCCCTCCTCCCAAATGGGAGGAGGGTTAGGGTGGAGGACCATTTGCGGCGCGATTGTCTGACGCGCCGCAAATCTGGAATCTTCACGAGGCAATCGCGGGCACGGCGGCCCGCGCCACTGAAACTTAGGACTGAAGCCTTAGGAGGGAGAGGCAAGTGCACGCGGATGTAATCGCACTCAAGAATCGTTAATCTTTTTGCGATTCCCCCTTCGACGAGGTTCCGCATTGCTCTCATCCGCGATTCTCTGGACGCATGCTGCCGCTGGCGCTGTCTGGGTCGGTGCATGTGCATGCTTCGTGATCGCGGGTCTTGCGCTCTCGGCCGGTAGCGTCGAGCAGCGCAACTTCGCCGCCAATGCCGCGCCTAAAATCGATCTGCTCGGCCTCGTTGCGGCGATGATTCTGCTCGTCACCGGATTCTTCAACCTGATGACGGCGGGCGTTGCGCGCCGCTTCGTCTTCTCGACCGCCTTCACGACCGTGCTTGCGATCAAGATCGGGTTGTTTATCGTTATGATCGTCGTCATGACCTGGTCGATGAGAGTTGGCGCGGTTGTCAGATCCGTCGTCATGCGCGATCGCGCTGACACGGTGCCGACCGCGATGAGCCGGATGGTGCGCGCGCACGTCGCGATCGTCGCGATGGGCGGTATCGCGCTTATCCTCGGAACGTGGTTGATGGGAAGCTGAGTACGCGACGATGGCTGAGATACCACCGAAGATCAAAATCGGCGCCTTCGAGGTCGCGTTTCTCGCCGACGGTCTCTGGCGCAACGACGGCGGCTGCATGTTCGGCGTGGTGCCGCGCGAACTATGGAAGGGCAACCATCCGCCCGACGAGCGCAACCGAATCCGCCTCAACCTCACCTGTCCGCTGATCATCAAGGGCAACGACGCAATCCTGGTCGATACGGGAATCGGCAACCGGCTGAGCGACGTCGAGCGCAAGATCTTCGATCATGGCGACGGCTGGCTGCTCGACCATCTGCGCGCGCTCGGGATGGAGCCCGGCGACGTTACGCACCTGATCGTCTCGCATCTGCATTTCGATCATTGCGGCGGCATCGTGCGGCGGCGCGATTCCGGCACGCTCGAGGCCGCCTTTCCCCGCGCGCGAATCTTCATCCAGCGCGGCGAACTCGACCTCGCCGACAATCCGCGCAACGAGCGACTTCACGCAGCCTATCGCCACACCGGGGAGATTCTCGCGCCGGTGCGCTCGATGCTCGAAGCGATCGACGGCGACACTGACGTTATCGCGGGCGTGCGCGCCGTCGTCACCGGCGGCCATACGCGCGACCATCAGGCGGCGCTCGTCACCGACGGCGGCGAATGCTTCATGCACCTGGCCGACATCGTGCCGACGCGATCGCATATTCGCGGTCCGTGGAACCAGGCCTACGATCTCGACGCGCTGCGCACGATGGAGCAGAAGGCGCACTATCTCGGACTCGCGGCTGCGAACAAATGGTGGCTGTCGTTCGCGCATGACGACACGGTTTTCGCGGCGATGGTGCGGAACGATCGCGGGCGAATCGTGCTCGGCGACACCGTTCCCGTCTCGGAACGGCTCTTTCAGTAAAGCGCAAATCTACATTTTGCGTGTCTGTTGATACCCTGTGTGCCTGAGTGTGCTGGTTGCATCTAAGTTACTTGTTGCAGATCTGCGGCTCCGTTATACTCGATATCAGTGTGGGCTCCAGAAATAGCACGGCCCGACCGGTTCCCCGCGCTCCCAGGCAGAAAATCTGCTCAACATTCTATAACCCGAACCCGAAGGAGATAGCCGATGGCGGATCTCAATAACTTCGAGCGAGTGATCAAAGAAGACCGCGCCGCACGCGAGTCCAAGGCGTGGCGCGGTACCTTGCTCGACTACCTAGAGGTCGTGAAAGGCGACCCGATCATGACCAAGCTCGCGCACGCGCGCATCTACGACTTGATCATCTCGGCCGGACTTCACCCCCTCCACGACACCGACGACCCGCGCACCAAGCGGCTCTACAAAGATGAGCCGCTGAAGGTGTTCGATTTCTTCGCGGAGGAATTTTTCGGCATCGAGCGCACCATCGCGCAGATCGTCCGCTATTTCCATTCCGCGTCGCTCAAGGGCGAAGAGAGCCGGCAGGTCCTCTACCTGATGGGCCCGGTAGGCTCGGGCAAGAGTTCGCTGGTCGAGAGAATCCAGCGCGGACTCGAGCAGATCGGACTCATCTACGCGATCGAAGGATGCCCGATGAACGAGGAGCCGCTGCACCTCGTCCCGCGCCATCTGCGGCGCGAATTCGAGAAGATGCTCGGCGTGCATATCGAGGGCGACCTCTGCCCGGTCTGCCGCTATCGCCTCAAATCCGAGTTCAACAACCGCTACGAGGAATTCCCGGTCGCCGCGCGCAACTTCTCCAAGCGCAACCGCGTCGGCGTCGGCGTGGTGCCGCCGGTCGATCCGAACAACCAGGACACCTCGGTGCTCATCGGCTCGGAAGACATCTCGAAGCTCGACCAGTATTCCGAGGGCGACCCGCGCGTGCTCGAACTCAACGGCGCGCTCAACGTCGGCAACCGCGGCATCGTCGAGTTCATCGAAGTTTTCAAGAACGAGACCGAATACCTGCACGCGATGATCACGGCGACGCAGGAGAAAGTCATTCCGGCGCCCGGCCGCCACGGCATGGTCTACGTCGACACCTGCATCGTCGCGCATTCGAACGAGGCGGAATGGCAGAAGTTCAAGGCCGATCACACCAACGAGGCGATCCTCGATCGTATCGTGGTCGTGAAAGTGCCGTACAACCTGCGCCTGTCCGAGGAAGTTAAGATCTACCAGAAGATCATCAAGAACTCGGATTTCCGCGCGCACGTGGCGCCGCACACGCTCGAACTCGCCTCGATGTACGCGATCCTGTCGCGCCTCGAGCCGACCTCGAAGTGCGATCTGATGACCAAGCTGCGGCTCTACAACGGCGAGGAAGTCGTCGAGAAGGGACGCACCAAGAAAATCGACGTGCAGGAGCTGAAGGAAGACACCAAGCGCGAGGGTATGTCGGGGATTTCGACCCGCTTCATCATGAAGGCGCTCGACAACGCGCTGTCGGACAACGTGACCGGCAACTGCATCAATCCGATCAACGTGCGCGAGGCGCTGATCTCGATGACCAAGGAGGGCGACCTGCCCGACGACACGCGCAAGCAGTATCTGGAATTCCTGCAGGACACGCTGCACAAGGAATATCTCGACCTGCTCGAAAAGGAGATCACGCGCGCGTTCGTCTACTCGTACCAGGAGCAGGCCGAGTCGCTGTTCCAGAACTACCTCGATCACGCCGAGGCCTACGTCAACAAGACGCGCGTGCGCGATCGCAATACGAATGAAGAGCTGTCGCCCGACGAGGGCTTCCTGAAGTCGATCGAGGAGCAGATAGCGATTATCGGATCGGCCGCCGACGGCTTCCGCCAGGAAGTGATCGCATACCTGTGGGCAACCTCGCGGCGCGGCGAAAAGATCAGCTACAAGAGCTACGAGCCGCTCAAGGAAGCGATCGAGAAAAAGCTGATGACCAGCGTGCGCGACATCTCACGCATCATCACCAAGGCCCGCACCCGCGACGAAGAGCAGGGCGAAAAGTACAGCTCGATGGTAAAAAACCTGCTCGAAAACGGCTACTGCGAATCCTGCGTAGACGTAGTCCTGAAGTACGCAGCAAACAATCTGTGGAAGGATTGAGCGCGCGACTGCCAACGATGAGCGGCGACACTATCTTCCGCGAATACCGGATCTCCGACGCCGAGCGATCTGATCGCTCGGCCGGCGACCGTCTGCGCCATCGCCAGAAAGTCCGCGAATCGATCCGCGAAAATATCGCGGACATCATCGCCGAAGAATCGATCATCGGCAAAAACAAGGACCGCGTCATCAAGGTTCCGCTGCGCGGAATCAAGGAATACCGCTTCGTCTTCGGCGACAACTCCCCCGGCGCGTCGCAGGGCGACGGCGACTCGCGCCCCGGCCAGGTCGTCGGCAAGACCGGCAAGGACGGCCCCGGCAAGGGCGACGAGCACGCGGGCGACCGCCCCGGCGTCGATTACTACGAGACCGACGTCACGCTCGAGGAATTGATCGAGATCATGTTCGAGGATCTCGAACTGCCCAACCTCGAGCGCCGCGCGCTGCGCGAAATCGTGTCCGACTACTCGTCGCGCCGCAAAGGCTACCGCAAGGTCGGCATCCGCATCCGGCTCGACAAGCGGCGCACCGCCAAGCAGCGCGTGATGCGCATGCTCGCCGACGACAAGCGCACCAACGCCGCGGAGCGCGCGTTGCAAGAATCGAAGGCCGACGCTGTCGAGGGCGCGCTCGACGAAATCGCGCTCGAAGAAGGCGCGCTCGACGAACAATCCCTTGACCTTGCGCCCGGCGCGGCCGCGTTTCAGCGTGTGCATCGCCGCTTCCCGTTCCACCAGAAGGACCTGCGCTACAAGCACGTCGAGGTGGACACCAAGGAAGAGTCGAACGCCGCGGTTATCTGCATCATGGATACGTCGGGCTCGATGGACACGATGAAGAAGTACCTCGCGCGCAGCTTCTTCTTCCTGCTCTACCAGTTCATCTCGACCCGCTACCGCAACGTCGAAATCGTTTTCATCGCGCATCACACGGAGGCCAGCGAGGTCTCCGAGGAAGAGTTCTTTCACAAGGGCGAATCGGGCGGCACCTTCATCTCGTCGGGCTACGCCAAGGCGCTCGAAATAATCGCCGAGCGCTATCATCCGTCGCTGTGGAACCTGTACGCGTTCCATTGCTCCGACGGCGACAATTTCGATTCCGACAATCCCGCCGCGCTCAAGGACGCCGAGGAGCTGGCCGAGATTTGCAACCTGTTCGGCTACGGCGAAATCAAGCCGCTCGGCTCGCGCTACTACGAATCCTCGATGCTCAACGTGTTCCGCCGAATCCAGGCGCCGAACTTTCACACCGTGCTGATCGAGCGCAAGGAAGACATCTGGCCGTCGTTCAAGGCGTTCCTCGCCAAGGACAGGGTGAAGGAAGCATGAGCGCGTCTCCGCAAGCGGGCGCGGCCCGCAATATCACGACGTGGAATCTCAACGACCTCGTCGAATGGGACCGCAAGATTCGCGACAAGGCGACCGAGTTCGGGCTCGACTTCTATCCGCAGGAGTTCGAGCTCTGCGATCACACCGGGATGCTCGGCTACATGGCCTACTCCGGCATGCCGTCGCATTACCCGCATTGGTCGTACGGCAAGTCGTACGAAAAGCTGAAGACGCTCTACGATCACGGCGTCAGCGGCCTGCCGTACGAGATGGTCATCAACTCGAATCCCGCCATCGCCTACCTGATGCGCGACAACTCGCTGCTGCTGCAGGTGCTGACGATCGCGCATGTGTACGGGCACAACGACTTCTTCAAGAATAATTTCACCTTCAAGTCGGCGACGCGCGCCGAACTGACGATCGAGGTCTTCAAATCGGCCGCGATGCGCGTGCGGCGCTACGTCGAGGATCCGTCGATCGGAGTCGAGAAGGTCGAGCGCATTCTCGACGCGGCGCATGCGCTGTCATGGCAATGCCGGCGCAATTTCGCGATCAAGAAGCTGTCGCCGCTCGAGCAGATGGCGCGCGCGGAAGATACCGCGCAGGGACAGCCCGATCCGTTTCAGAAAATCCACGCGCGCAAGCAGATTGAAGTCCCCGATTTCCACAAGGTCCCGCTCGAACCCGACGAGGACATCCTGCTCTTCATCCGCGATCACAACCCGTTCCTCGCCGACTTTGAAAAAGATCTGCTCACCATCGTCGACCAGGAAGCGAAGTACTTCATCTCCATGATGGAGACGAAGATCATGAACGAGGGCTGGGCGAGCTACTGGCACAAGAAGATTCTCGAGTCGCTCGACCTCGAGCAGGGACTGCATCTCGAATTCATCGTCAATCACAACCAGGTCGTGCGCCCGATTCCCGGCCAGATCAACCCGTATCACCTCGGTCTCAAGCTTTGGGAAGACATTTACCGGCGCTACACCACTCCGACCGCCGACGAAATCAAGCGCGACGGCCCGCCGGCGAAGTCGGGCACCGAAAAAATCTTCGAGGTGCGCGAGGTCGAGCGCGACGCGTCGTTCCTGCGCCGCTACCTGACCGAAGATCTCATGCGCGAGATGGACATCTTCGAATACGAGGCGCGCGGCGAGGAGCTGGTCGTCAGCAAAGTGGCCGACGACGACGGTTGGAAGGAAGTCAAGGCGACGCTCATCAAGAACGTCGGCACCAATTCGATTCCAGTGCTGAAAGTCGAGGACGCCGACTTCGGCCAGAACCGGACTCTCTACGTGAAGCACGAGCACGACGGCCGCGACCTGCATATCGAGTACGCCGAGAAGAGCCTCAACTACCTGCAGCGGCTATGGGGCCGCGAAGTGGTGCTCGAGACCGTGCTCGACGGCAAGCGTTCGCTGCTCTGCAGCAACGATCGCGGCTTTTCGGTCCGCGCCCTCAAGTAGCCAACGCCGCTCGCCAAATCGCGTTCGCCCGCTACGTTCTCTTAAAAAGCGTTTGCAGCACGTTGCTTTAGATTTGTTGGTCGGATAATTTCAGGCACGGACGATGCGGTTCGGGTCGGCTGCAAGGAGGCGCGGATGATGGAGTGGCCGAAGTGCCAAAAGTGCAACGCTGGAGCGTTGATTCCCCTGTCCGACTACGGACAGGAGGGAGCGTCGGTGTTGTTCAAGGCTTGGGTATGCACGAATCCTGATTGTGGTTTCAGCCTTCGCGTGGACAAGGGTGAAGTAACTTACGGCAGGCGAATCGAGACCAAGCACTGAAAAATTTCCGCTACGATTTGTAGAGGCAGCCCTCGGGCTGCCTCTTTTTTTTGCACGATTGAAACGTCTGGCAGCCTCTTTCGTCTCTAGATCATGGGCAGTTGTCTCTCAAATTGCCGCGATCGATTGTTGCTGGCATCCGTTGCCGCCGCCGCGTGCGCGCTGTCCGGATGCATGTCGTACGGCGAGACCGTCGTTTACCAGCTCTATCAAACCGACGCCGATCGATGCGCGCAGAACGAGGCCGACGCGTGCGTTGCGATGCTGCAGTCGAGTTGCGATGCGCCCGCGCGCGTCTGCACTGACTACGTCCCTGAATTCCAGGCGCAGGCCAGCCAGCAACTCTCGCAAAGATGCCGCGCTAACGACGACGCGTCCTGCGAGGCGCTCGATGCGGTCGCATGCGACGACGGCGACCAGACGGTGTGCTCCCGCCTCGGCCAGGATTACTCACGGCTTTACTCGTCGTGCAAGGCGGACAACGCGAACGACTGCGAGACGCTGTCGCTCTCGGTATGGCCAAAGACGCAAACCGATCTCGCCATCAACGCCTGCAAAAACGGCGACTCGATCGCATGCCGAGTCGCCAGCTCGAGCGCCAGCGCAATGACGCTGAACGTCAACCGCGACGCCCAATTCGCAACGTTCTAATCTGTCTCCTCTCCCTGCAAGGAGAGCTGTGCGTAACTTGGCCGAGGTTCCGTCTCGACAGCTGGTCGCATTCCCCCTTTCCGGATCGGAGGGGACATGGGAACAGAAACTTCCCCTCTGCTCCGATCGCTCTACCGAGGTTACGCAAAGCTCTCCTGCAAGGGAGAGGATAAAGGTGAGGGTCCTTGTCCAACGCGCATTTTTCGCGCGCGATTCAGGATTCTGCTGCGCTCATCCCGCGCGAGCTTTCAGTACGACCGGCATCCCTTCCGACGGCGCAATCGCAATACTGCTGCGCGCTGGCTGCGCCGTGTAGCCGCTGGCCGGCACAAGATCGAAACGCCTGATCACCTCGGACAAGACGATCTTCATCTGATAGGTCGCGAACGCCGCGCCCAGGCACCTGCGCATGCCGCCGCCGAACGGAAAGAATGCGTACGGGCCGGGACGCGAATCGATGAAGCGGCGCGGGTCGAATTTTTCCGGTTCAGGCCACGCGTCCGGCCGCCGATGAGCGAGATAGATGCAGGGCGCGACCAGCACGCCTTGCGGCAATTCGCGCCCCGCTATCTTCATTGGAGTCTGCAGCTCGCGCGCGATGTTCGGAACCACCGGACACAGCCGCATCGTCTCGTTCACGACCGCGTCGAGGTAGTGCATGGACGCGGGCTCGGCATGGTCGGGCATCGCTGACAATTCGGCGCGCGCCGCGCGAACCACTTCCGGATGCCGGGCCAGCTCGTACATCGCCCACGCGAGCGACGCGGCGGTGGTCTCATGTCCCGCCAGCAGCAGCGTCATCATTTCGTCGCGCAGAACGGCGTCACTGATTGGCATTCCGTTCTCGTCGCGCGCCTCCAGCAGCATCGAGAGGATGTCGTCGCGGCTCTCGTGCGACGACGCGCGCCGCCGCGCGAATTCAGCGAACAGCGCCGTGTCCATCTCTCGACTCAGACGCACGACGCGCCCCCACGGGCTGTGCGGGCCGAGATCGATGCGAAATGCCGAGAGTTGGAACAGGCTACCGAAACGGCCTGCGTAGAGCGCGAACAGCCGCGCGATAAGATCCTTCAAGCGCACCGATTCGGCGGATTCGTCCAGGCCGAACACTGCACGCATGATTACCTCGAACGTGAGCGAGCGCATCGACGGATGAACGGCAAAAGGCTCGCCCACCGGCAATTTGGCAATCGCATCGAGCGCGATCGATCGCATCACCGGCCCGTACGCGCGCATCCTCTCGCCGTGAAAAGCCGGCAGAACGAGTCGCCGTTCGTGCAAGTGCGCTTCACCGTCGAGGAACAGCACCGAACGCTCGCCCATGAAAGCGCCGAGGGGACGATTCGCTTTGCCCGCATGAAGATGCTCGGGGTCGCCCTGAAAGATTTCGCGGATAGCGGCGGGGTCGCTGGTGAAGACGAACGGCGAGATTCCGGGAACGCGAACGGTGAACCAGTCGCCGTACCTGCGGCCGCATTCGTCGAGAAAGCGAAACGGGTTGCGAACGAAACCGAGCGTCGCGACGAAACCCGGTCCCATCGGAAGCGGCGCCGAAGAGTTTCGAGTCCAGAGCATCACAGCGAAGTACCATGTGACTCTCGCGTTCAACAACCACGCGATTGACCGACAATCCGAATGCAACCCGCGAGTTGCGTTTCATCAGAGTTGCTGATAAATGCAACTGAGAGGTCGCATATGACGACGAGCAGCGATCGCATCGAGAAGAAGGTTGTGTTGAACGCACCGCGCGAGCGCGTGCCGGCGCGCGATCATGCTGTTTCGATCAGGCAGTTCGGCAGCTGGTTCGCGGCGTCAAGCTCGACGGGCCTTTCGTGGCTCCGGCGCGCCGGCGTGACCGGAAAGATCACTCCGACGACCGCCGACGCGGAAGTCGCAAAGATGCAGATAGCCGTATCGAGGGGTTGTCGCTTTCGATGAGGCACCGTCGACCGCGTCGAACCCATGCGGCAATTCTCCTTCCGTCTGGCATCCGGGCGGGCTCGATCCCGGCGTCGACTATTCGAAGGAACCAACCACCGTCGTGGTGTTCGAGCTGGAAGCGGCCGCGGGCGGCACGATGCTAACCATCAGCGAGTCCGGTTTCGATCGCATCCCGCTCGAGCAGCGCGCCAAAGCGCTTGCCGGCAACGAGCAGGGCGGTCGCATCAGACGAAGTCCTTGATTGATAAGTACGGCTCGCGCTCGCGGCCTAAGAGTTCGCTCCGCTCTCGAAAAGGCTTAAAGCAACGTCGCTTTTTCAATGCCTTCCTACGAGAACGAATAGACGGTGGAGTCGGCGACCGGTTCGTAGCCCATTTTCAGGTAGACGTGATTGGAGATCGGATTGGCGAGGTCGGTGTACAGAAAGCAGAACTTGCGGCCCTCATCGAGCAGCTTCTGGCTGAGCGCGGCGACGCATGCGCCGGCGTATCCTTTGCCGCGAAGTTCCGGCGGCGTGTAGACCCAGGCGACGCGAATGCCGTTGGGCGTTCGTCCCGTGTATCCCGCCATCGACACTGTCGAACCTTCGACCTCCCACAGCAGCATGCGTCTCGACGCCGGCATCGGCAGTGCCGCGTCCTTTTCGGCTTGTTCGCGATCGATGCCCTCGGCTTCGATCGAGAACGCGGCGCGCCATTTCGTCAGCAACGCGTCATCGGACGCAACCGGTTCGCGCAGACGTCCCGCCGCTCTCGCTTCGCTGATGACTCGGCTCAACTGGTAGATGCGATGCGCCATGTGCTGATGCGCGATGCGCCCGGAGAGTTCAGACCATTTCGCAGCGAACTTTTTCGCAATCTCAGCGGAGCTGTTAACACCCGGAATCGCGACGCCGCTTGCGTGAAGCTCGTGCGCTATCGCATCGATCGTGGAGTCGCGAGCTGTCCACGAGAGAATCAGGTTATGCGGCGGCGTCATCAGGACGACGCAAGCGACCTCGCCGTCCTCTTCGGCCGCCGCCATCAGCGGCGGCGCCGGGCCCCATTGCGCGCCCGCTCGAAGCCCGTCGAGAAGGCCGAGGATCAAGCAGTGCTCGGCCTCGCGAGTCAGCAGAAACGGCTGAACGCGTTGAAGGAACTCGCCGGCATCCGAAAAGAATTTCATTTGAATGGCCAAAGCCATAGTCCCGAACAGTAGTTTTCGGTTGGCGGCGAGGCAAACCTTCAGCGGCCGTACTTGTGCATGATTTCAGTCAGGCGCGCGTGCGGGATCGCCTCGACGCGATTGCCGTTGATGCCGACCATCGTCGTGGCCGCCACCAACGCGTTGACGATCGCTTCCTCGGTCGCCTGCACGGCGGCGGTGAACAGCGGATCCATGCGCGAGTTGCGGAGCATCTTCACGCTTTCGACGTCGGAGCGTTTCCCGCGCGGAGCGTTGGCGGTCGAGAATGCGATGAAGAGATCGCCGGAGCCGTTGCCCGAGACGCTGCCCGTGCGCGCCAGGCCCATCGTGAGGCGGCGCGCGATTCGTTTCAGCTGATGCGGCATCAGGGGCGCGTCGGTCGCCGCGACGATGATGATCGAGCCGAGCTCCTGCGTGCTGAATGGGTCGTGGCCGGGCCGAAGCTCGTGGCCGACCGGGACTCCGGCGATTGTCAGCTCGCGCGGACGACCGCAATTGAGCTGCACCAGGACTCCCACGGTGTAACCGCCTGATTTGCGATCGAGACGGCGCGATGACGTGCCGATCCCGCCCTTCCAGCCGTAGCCGATCATCCCGGTACCGCCGCCGACGCATCCTTCGGCGACGCGTCCGCCGCGCGCGCTGTCGAGCGCAGCCCACGCATGCTTGGCGGTGACATGAAATCCGTCGATGTCGTTGAGAATGCCGTCGTAGGTTTCGGCGACGACCGGCAACGACCACGGCTGCGTCATCTTGCGCTCGCGCACCTGCCACGCGATTACCGCGTCGCGCACGACGCCGACGCTGTGCGTGTTGGTGATCATGATAGGCGTCGTCAGCATGCCCGACTCCTCGACCCAGGCCGTGCCGGTCATCTCGCCGTTGCCGTTGAGCGAAAAGTATCCGGCAAAGACCGGAGTGCGTCGCGCTGGCCGCGCGGCAGGATAGCGGTGACGCCGGTGCGAACAGGTCCGCGCCCAACGATCAACTTGCCGTCGCCGCGGATGATTGTGGCGTGACCAACCTCGACGCCGGCAACGTCGGTGATCGCATTGAGCGGCCCGGGCTCGCCGTCAAATGGAATACCGATTGTCGCGAGCTCGAGGGCGACAACACTTTGCCGGGTTTATTCGCCATCGCGAAAAGTCATAGCCGAGAAGCTCCGAGAGTGACAGAATCGAGCAGGGAGCAAGACACTGGAGTTAGTTCACTAGTTAGTCTATCATTGGACCATGATTCGACTCAATATTCACGAGGCGAAAACTCACCTTTCGAAGCACCTGCGCCGGGTCAAGAAGGGGGAATCGATAATTCTCTGCGAGCGCAACGTACCGATCGCCGAGATCCGGCCGATCAAGCCGGAAAATCGTGTGCCTCGGCCGATCGGCCTCGATAAAGGTCGTCTTGTTGTTCCTGAAAACTTCAACGACCCACTTCCAGATTGGCTGCTCGATGCGTTTGAGGGTAAAGAGTCGTCGAAGTGAAGCTCTTGCTCGATTCTTGTACATTTCTATGGATCGTTGCCGACGATCCGCACCTTTCGGCGACCGCGCGCGCAATGTTCCGTGATCCGGCAAATGAAGCGTTCCTGAGCGTCGTCTCCGCCTGGGAAATTGCAGTGAAGAACGGACTCGGAAACATGGCGCTTCCTGAACCTGCGGATACCTATGTGCCCAATTTTCGAAAAAAGGAGTTGATCGAGCCGCTGCCGCTTAGCGAGGAGATGGTATTGCAGGTGGTCCGTCTGCCGGCGATCCATCGCGACCCCTTCGATCGGTTGCTGATTTGCCAGGCGATCGCAGAGGGTATGGCGATTCTCACTCCCGACCAGCGGATCAGACAGTATCCGGTGCGTACCATTTGGTGAGCATGAGAATACGCCGCGCACATTTGCTGCTGCTTCTGGTTGCATTGCTTGTGGCGTCGCGCGCGAATGCTAGTGCGATCTTTATTTCTTTGGACGACAACGGCCACGAATTTACACTCGACCGCGGCGATGCGCTCGTGATTTCGCTGCCTGCGACTTCCGGGACCGGGTACACGTGGCAGGCTCAGCCGGTGGCGGGAGGATTCGTCAAGCAGATTGGCGACCCGGCATTTGAGCGCGATAGCACGATGCCGGGCGCGTCGGGACATCAGGTATTCCACTTCGGGGTAAGTGGGAGCGGGACTGGCACGCTCGAGATGCGCTATTTGCGTCCGTGGGAGAAGGACAAGCCGCCGGCGAAGGTCTTCAAGGTTACGCTTACGGTGCAGTAGGATCTTGCGCTTCGCTTGAAAGAGTCGAGGCCGGCCGGTAGCCCTGAGATATGCCTGATCGTTTGTTCTCCGAGCCCAGCCTTGCCGCGCTCTACGACTTGTTTTCCCCATCGGATCGAAGAGGCGACTTTGACTTCTACATCCCATTCGTGATGTCAGCGCGGGCGGTGCTGGATGTCGGCTGCGGAACCGGAGCGCTGTTGCATCGTGCTCGCGAGTCCGGTCATCGCGGGCGATTGTGCGGTCTTGATCCTGCGGCCGGGATGCTCGAGCAGGCGCGCAAGCGCTCGGACATCGAGTGGATTCTCGGTGACTTGGCTTCGGTTCCGTTTGATCGAGAATTCGACTTCATCGTGATGACAGGGCATGCGTTCCAGGTGTTAGTCGAGGATGCGATCTGCGAGTGGCGCTCGCTGCGATACGATCGGCGCTTAAGGAAGAAGGTCGCTTCGGGTTCGAGACTCGCAATCCGGCTGGTTCGAGAATGGGAGCGTTGGACTCCGGCACGCGCGCACGAAGTCATCGACGCCACCGGCGTCGTGGTGAGGATGGTGCGCGAAGTTCAGACGACCGGTGGAAGGCGACATCGTTTCTTTCAGCCACACCTTCACTAGTCCCAAGTGGGACCGGCCGCAGATTAGCCGCAGCACTCTAAGGTTCCTTGATGCCGGCTCGGCTATCAGCGTTCCTGTCCGAGGCGGGCCTGAAGATCGAAGAGCAGTACGGGGATTGGGATCGGCAGAGGCTTAGCGATACGAGCCCGGAGATCATTACTATCGCACGGCGAGCCTGAGGCATCGCGAAAAAAGGAAAAGCGCGCAACTGGGTTGCCAAAAAATTAGGAGGACGCACTGTGGCTGACTATGAGATTTTTGAGTTAGGAGATGTTGTTCTCCAGTGCGGAATCACGCTGCGTAAGGCCAGGATCGCTTACAAGACCTATGGCAAACTCGCGCCCGCTCGCGACAACGTCATCGTGATGCCGACCTTCTATGGAGGTCAGCACACCGACACTGAGCCGATGATGCAGGCCGGACGCGCGCTGGACCTGGACCGCTACTTCGTCATCGTGCCGAATCTGCTCGGCGACGGTCTGTCATCGTCCCCGAGCAACTCTCCGCCGCCGTTCGATCGGGCAGCCTTCCCGGACGTCACCGTGTACGACAATGTCG